>NZ_JAQTXM010000041.1 GCF_028688795.1 Rhodoferax sp.
CAAAAAGCCATATTTTTATATGGCTCAAGTTAATAGTTTGGTGACGACTCCGGTTGTCACTGCATAAAGCCCCCAATTACACAATTAATCCATGGGTTAAAGGCTAATATTTGCATAGATAATCGAATAAATACCGATTATCCATGCACAAATAGGTCGCTATGACTCTCGACCAACAAGTCCGCGCGTTTGGTAGCGTGCCGTTCAGCCACGGTTCGCTGATGCCGCTACTGCACGATTACAAGCGCCCCAACGACAAGATTGCCCGCTGGCTGGCCGACGGGCAGTTGGTGCAGTTGCGAAGGGGCTTATATGTGCTGGGCAACGGCTGGCGCTCAGCGCCGGTTTCTTTGCCGCTGCTAGCCAATGCGCTGATGGGGCCGTCTTATGTGTCGCTGGAGTTTGCCTTGGGTTGGCATGGGCTCATCCCGGAGGGTGTGCAGGAGGTGAGTTCGGTCACGTCGCGACGGGGGCGGCTTTTTGATACGCCCCTGGGCCGTTTTTCTTACGCGCATGTGCCGCTTGCGTGGTTTGCGATCGGGGTGCGGATGGAGTCTGGCCAAGACGGCGTGTCGTTTTTGATGGCCAGCCCGGCCAAAGCCATTTGCGACAAGCTGGTGCTGACCCGTCGGCTTCAGGCGGTCAGCGTGAAAAGCATGCGTGTGTTTTTGTTAGAAGACCTCCGCCTGGAGCCAGAGGCCGTGCGTGCGCTGGACCAAGCCGTGATCCGGGACTGCTTTGCAACCGGGCACAAGCCGAGGCATTTGCAAGCGCTGCAAAAATGCGTGGAGGCGATGCAATGAGCACCGCGACTACTTTCTTCAGTTGAGTGCAATGGTCAGGTTTGCGTGACCACGCAAAAGACCATAGCTTTGCCCTGCAAAATTCCTCTTGCGCTTGACAATGAACACCTGTCGTCGGATGATATCGTGCATTATTAAATTAACATTTAGAATAAACTCGATATGTACCTCCGACAAAGTTCCACGCGTTTGGCACAACTGGCCGGTCAGTTCCCGGCGGTATTGATCCTTGGCGCGCGCCAAGTGGGCAAGACCACCTTGGCACGGCAGGTGTTTTCTGACTTCGCTTACCTTGACCTGGAAGACCCGGCAACCCGGGCTCTCTTTGCCGAAGACCCGCGTTTCCAGTTGGACGCACGCGCGGGCAAGGGCCTGATTCTGGACGAAGCACAGCGTCTACCCATCGTGTTTGATGCACTGCGCGGCGCCATTGATGCCGACCGCCAGCGCATGGGCCGCTTTGTCATTCTGGGCTCGGCACAGCCTACTCTGGTGCGCCAGGTGGCCGAGAGTCTGGCGGGCAGGGTGGGTATTCTGGAGCTTGGCCCCCTCACCGTGCAAGAGGCCGGCACGGGCGACGCACCCGTGGCCGACTACCGCGCGCTTTGGCTATGCGGCGGTTTCCCAGATGCCCTGGGTGCAGCCGGGCGCGGCGGGAATTTTCGGGACTGGTGGGAGGCTTATTTGCGCACCTACGCCGAGCGTGACTTGCCCGCCATGGGCGTGGCGGCAGACCCATTGTTGCTGCGCAAACTCCTCACCATGCTGGCACACGCGCAAGGCGGGTTGGCAAACTTGAGCCAGTTTGCCGCGTCGCTGGGCCATTCGCAGCCCACCATTGCGCGCTACGTGGACATTCTGGAACAAAGCTTTCTGCTGCGCCGACTGCCGCCGTATTTTCGCAACGTGGGCAAGCGGCTGGTGAAGGCACCCAAGCTGTACCTGCGCGATACCGGCCTGCTGCATCACTTGCTTAATATCGATTCGCTGGACGTGCTCGACAGCCACCCCATTCGCGGCGCAAGTTGGGAAACCTTTGTCATCGAAGACCTGCTGCGCCGCGAAGCTCTGACCCATCCGCATGGTGTTGCGCACTTCTGGCGCACGGCGGGTGGTGCCGAGGTGGACTTGCTGCTGGAGCGCGGCGGCGCACTGCATGCAGTCGAAATCAAAACCGCACGCGCCACTTCGCCCTACCTGGCCCGTGGCCTGCGTGCCATCATGCAAGACACCGCTGCGGCCAGTGCCACCATCATCGACCAGGGGCCGGGCATTGACCCCCTGGCACCGGGCGTGACGCGCCGTGGCTTTGCCGAATCGGTGGCATGGTTGCCGGCTCAGTGACGAGGTCGCTGTTCAAGGTCCGTGCGCGGTATCGAGCCGATTCGATCTTTCACCTCGCGCTGGCGGACACCGCGCCAGATGCCTGGGGGCGGCGCGTTATTGCACGCCCCCATGCCAAGGAACGCAAAAACAACCCGAACCTTGCGGCGTTGACCGAGCTGGGTGCGCCTGGTGCGGCGCTGCAGGTTTTGAGCGAGGTGATGGCGGCTTTCTCAAACTGGAAAGCTCTCGCGATGTCCCCGGAGGCAGGGTTGACGCGCAAAGAGCTTGACGATTTCGCGCCTGCGTTCGAACACGAAGCGGCACAGGCCGCGCGCAACGCTCTGGCAGGTTAATTGGAGTCTGACCCCAATTAATCCACGAGCCACATGGGCAGGCGCACCACTCATGAACAGTCCCGGCCTGTGTAACTTATAATTTAATTGTTCCTACATCAAAGGAGAACAACATGCATGTGGTTAATGTGCGCCAGCTCAAGTCCAATCCGTCCACCGCGCTGCGTGAGGCGCGCGACGACATGGTGATCGTCATGAATCGTGACAAGCCCGATGCCATGCTGATCGGCTTTGAACAACTGGCCGGCGTCCCCGATCTTGTCCATGCGCGCCAAGCCATGGCTGTCAACCTGTTCAAGAATCGAGAGGTTTCAGTGGGTTCGGCAGCCAAAATTGCAGGCGAATCCCTCGCCACCATGCTGACGCGCCTGGCGCGTTTGGGCCTGCCCGTGGTGGACTACGACGACCAAGCCCTGGCACAAGAGGTTGCAACGGCGGCAGCATGGGTCAAGCCAGCGTTGCGCGACACAAGCTCGGCACCAGCCCGGCGCTGAGCACCGGCTTGACTGCCATGCAGCGGATCGTCATCTCCGATGCCGGGCCATTGATTGCGTTGGCTCGCATCGGGCAGCTCGAGCTCTTGCCCGGCTTATTCGGCAAGGTGTCGGTAACTGAACTGGTGGTCAACGAGATCACCCTGGGCGGGGTTTTCCCTGATACGGCCAGCCTGCTTCAGGCCTTGCAGCAGCCCTGGCTTGAAACGGTGCCCATGACAGAACTCTTGCTGGCGCAATGCAGCGACTGGGTCAACTTGCACCAGATCGACATGGGCGAAGCCAGCGCACTGGTTCTGGCGCGCCAAAGTATGGCCCAAGGCGATGAAGTCTTGGTGATCGTGGACGAGGCGCGTGGACGCATGGCAGCAGCGCACGCGCATATCGCCGTCACCGGCACGGCGGGTCTGCTGGTGCTGGCGAAAAACCTGGGGCTGCTGCCTGCCGTGCAACCCTTGCTGTTGGCGCTGCAGTTGCAAGAGTATTTCTTGAGTGAGCGGCTGCTGCAAGCCGTGCTGCGTCAAGCGGGCGAAGGCTAGGGAATGCGGGGCGGGATCGTAAGGGGTTGACGCGATGAAACCAAGAAGCGAGATTGAACTCTGGGAAGTGGTGGCACAGTTCCGGGCCAAGGCGGCTTTGGGTTTTTCGGATTGCTTGGTGCTCGAAATTGCCAGAAAAGCCTGTCATGTGCCGCTGGGCACGTTTGACAGCGCGCTGGCAAAACTGGAAGGAACCCACAAAATTTCGTGAAAAGGGCGCAGGGAAAAAGGGTAGCGTCCCCTTTCAAACAGCCGCCACCACCTCCGCAATCACCTCGGCCAAGTGCTCTTCCAGCCCCAGCCACATGGGCAGGCGCACCAGGCGGTCAGAAATGCTGTCAGTATTTGCCATGCTCCCCGCTGCGCGCCCCACCACCTGGCCGCGCGGCGATGAATGCAGCGGAATGTAATGAAACACCGTGTACACAACAGTCGAGACAGTGGTGGCCATAAACGGGACAATTGGGATATCACTGCCGTAGGTCAAGGTCTGAGCGCTCCTCTATCCGTTAAGATGCGCCCACCTTCTTGACCGCCAACCGACGATGTACGCACTGATGCCCGATGAACTTGCCAGACTGCGATCAGACTCGCAGCAATGGCGGGCCAGCGCAGCACGTTTTGCAGCCAACGGGGATAGTTTCTGGGCAGGAGAATTGAACTGAAAAAGGTCGCCATACTCCAGTCCAACTACATCCCGTGGAAGGGCTACTTCGACATGATCGCGGCGGTGGACGAGTTCATTCTCTACGACGACATGCAGTACACCCGGCGCGACTGGCGCAACCGCAATCAGATCAAGACCGCGCAAGGTGTGCAGTGGCTAACCGTCCCTGTGTTGGTCAAGGGCAAATATCACCAGAAAATCCGTGACACCGAGATAGATGGCGCCGACTGGGCCGCTGCACATTGGAAAGCATTGGCGCAGAACTATCGCCGCGCGCCTTGTTTTGCAGAGATCGCTGGCTGGCTGGAGCCGCTCTATATGGGCGAGTCGTACAGCCATCTCTCACAACTGAATCGCCGTTTCATCGAAGCCATCTGCAATTACCTGGGCATCAGGACAACCCTGACCAATTCATGGGATTACACGCTGCTTGACGGCAAGACGGAGCGCCTCGCCGACCTCTGCACACAGGCGCGCGGCACCGAATATATTTCCGGCCCTGCGGCCAGGGATTACATCGAAGAGCAGGTGTTCAGCGACATGGACATCAAGCTGACCTGGTTTGACTACACTGGCTTTCCTGAATACTCGCAACTTTGGGGCGAATTCACCCATGGCGTCAGCATCCTCGACCTATTGTTCAACTGCGGCAAAGAGTCGCACCGCTATATGAGGAATGTCAGCCCATGAAGCTTTCCATTGTTGCCACCCTCTACCAATCTGCGCCCTACATCACCGAGTTTCATCAAAGGGCCAGTGCCGCGGCCAGACAGCTCGTCGGGGAAGACTTTGAGATCGTGCTGGTCAACGACGGCTCACCCGACAACAGCCTCGACCTTGCCGTGCAACTCACCCAGAGCGATGAGCACGTTGTCGTGGTTGACCTTTCGCGTAATTTTGGCCACCACAAGGCAATGGTCGCCGGCCTGGAACACGCCCAAGGTGAGCGTCTATTCCTCATAGACACTGATCTTGAGGAAGAACCGGAATGGCTGTTGGATTTTTCCTCGATCATGGCGGCAGAATCAGCCGATGTGGTTTACGGCGTCCAGCAAACGCGCAAGGGCAACTGGTTCGAGCGCTGGAGCGGCGAGCTGTATTACTCTGTATTCAATTGGCTGTGCAATATCAACCATCCGCGCAATATCGTCACCGCAAGGTTGATGTCGCGACGCTACGTGAATGAACTCCTTCGGTTTCGTGAGCGGGAAATGGTTATTTCCTGCCTCTGGGTGATCACTGGCTTCAAGCAGTGCCCGACGGTGGTGAACAAACACCAATCAAGCGCCACCACTTACAGTCTGTCGAAGAAAATTGAGCATGCAACCAATTCCATTACCTCCTTCAGTGCGGTACCGCTCAAACTCATTTTCTACATGGGCATGTTCATCTTTGCCTGCTCGCTGCCTTTTGCCCTGTTCCTCATATTCAACAAACTGGCGCTGTCCCGTGCCATTGATGGCTGGACTTCGGTGATGGTTTCAATATGGTTGCTCGGCGGCATGGTCATCTCTTTTGTCGGCGTGATAGGGATATACCTTGCCAAGATTTTCTCGGAAACCAAGCAGCGGCCTTACACAATCATCAGGGAGGTCTATGGACGATCCATCTCAAAACATTAATACCAGTTACGAGCAGTTCTACGCCAAAAAAACTGGAGCCAAGGTTTACCCGACAGAGTTCGTGGTCCGCACCTTCCTGGCCAACTACCCAGCACTGTCCTTTCGAAAGCCACTGGCCGGAGACCGGGTACTCGATGTTGCCTTCGGTGACGGCAGGAATACTGTTTTCCTGTGTGATCAAGGTCTTGCCGTCAGCGGCATAGAAATTACCCAAGGCATCGTTGATCAGACCAACGACAGACTGCAGAAGCTGGGTTATGAGGCTGATTTGCGGGTTGGCAGAAACAGCAGCATACCGTTCGACGACCAGTATTTTGACTATATCCTCGCATGTCATTGTTGCTACTACTGTGACGAGGGCGATTCCTTTGCCGACAATCTGATGGAGTATGCCCGTGTCATGAAACCCGGCGCCTACCTTGTTGCATCCGTTGCCTGCCGGTCATCCTACATATTCAACAATGCAGTGGCGCTTGAAGACGGTTCGTACGTCATCAAGTCAGATCCTTATGGCAACCGTGACGGTTATCGCTTGCACGCGTTTGCCACCAAGGAACAGATTGAGGTCTATTTTTCCCGCTGGTTTACCAATTTTTCCTTCGGCTTCGCGGATAACGATTACTACGGTATCTCCGAACGCGTGTTCTGGGTCGTTTGTCAAAAAAAATAATCTATGTCCAACTATTCCTCCTATTGTTGCACCGAGCCCGGATGTCACCGGGCACCCCTAAATGAGTCTCCGGAAGGGCTTCGATGCTCAAATGGACATTTATTCCCTTTTGCCTCTGGTACCAATGTTCCTGTTTTCGCCAGCGAACCCGAGGATGCCAATGAATATGCCAAGGTAAATGCAGCTGAACTGCATGACAACGCACTGCGCTGGGTGTTTTCGACATTTGAAACCGACGAAGCCGGTCTCAGGGAGCGCCTCATTGCCCGTCTTGGGCTAACCAAAGGGGCACGGATACTGATCACCGGGGCTGGGGCTGGTAACGATCTGCCTTATCTGGTTCGTGCTTTGTCGGGCTCGGGGGAAATTTTTGTGCAGGACATTGCCAAGGAAATGCTGCTCGCTGGCGTTGCCCGTTACCAAGGCGAGTTATCCAGCTCTGGGGTTAGGCTTCATTTTTCCATCAGTGACGCCACGGATCTCCCTTTTTGCGACGACGTTTTTGACGCAGCCTATCATTTTGGCGGCATCAATTTGTTCCCGGACATTGCCAAGGGCATCTCCGAGATGAACCGTGTCGTAAGGCCAGGCGGGGCTGTTGTGATTGGTGATGAGGGCCTTGCGCCTTGGCTTACGAATACCGAGTTTGGCAAGATGCTCGTGAACAACAACCCGCTGTATGCCTGTACCCCGCCAATGTCGCTGCTGCCCGATACGGTACGGTCGGTAAAGCTTACCTGGGAACTGAGTAACTGCTTCTACGTTATCGAGTTCTGCGTCTCCAATGATCCGCTACCCCTCAATATTGATATCCCCCACTTGGGCAAGCGGGGTGGCACTATCCGAAGCCGATATTTTGGTCAACTGGAAGGTGTGACGCCCGCGCTGCGTGAACGCATTTATCGGGAGGCTGAGCGTCGCGGTTTAAGCCGGGTTGAATATATCGAGTCGGCGCTCCGCGATTCACTCACCAACAGCGACAGGTCGGATTGATCAGGATGAAGCGCTATCTGACTCGCCACAAACCCTTCCCATGGCAAAAAAAAGGGCTGCTCTTTGAGCCTGTTGGCAACGAATATTCCCATGGTTCCCATCCTTGCGCGGTTCATTTAAAGGATGATCTCTACGTCATTGCGTTTACCCGCAGGGATGCCCGGCAACGCTCCCATATATTCCTGTCCTACGCCACGGTTTCGAATGGGCAGGTCGTGCTTGAGGGTAGTCCGAAGCTCGCATTGTTGCCCGGGGAACCCTGTTGTTTCGATTGCGATGGGGTCATCAGCGTTTGTTTGGTCAAGCATAAGGAATCCATCTATTTGTATTACGTGGGCTGGCAGAACCTTCCCGAAAGCCTGTGGATCTGCGACACGGGACGGGCGGTGCTTGACCCAGACCAACTCACCCTCACGAGAGAGTACCAAGGACCGGTACTTGGCCGCGACAAGACCAATCCTCTTTTTGCAGCAGCCACCGCATTCCACGTGTCGGATGATCTCTGGCAGACTTGGTACAACTCCGGCATCCGCTGGGAAAAGACCCCCCAAGGCTGGAAGCATTTTTACGGCATCCATTACGCCGAGTCCACAAACGGCGTGGATTGGACATGCCACCCAGGCATGTGTCTGCCGTTTGCCGATGAGTACGAATATGCTTTTGGCCGGCCGAGCGTCATCAAAATCGGGGACACTTACTTCATGTGGTACGCCCATCGTGCCACCAGGTTCATTGATACCTACCGCATCGGTTTTGCTTCTTCCACAGATGGCAGGCACTGGGACAGAAATGATGACTTGTCTGGTATTGATGTTGCCACCACAGGCTGGGATAGCGAAATGATCTGTTATCCCTGCGTGTTCGAACATCAGGGTTTGATGTACATGCTTTACAACGGTAATGACTACGGCAAAACTGGCTTTGGTTTGGCGGTAATGGAGAATTGGAAATGAACACGAAAAAACAGGTAATTCTGGCGGGTAATGCGATTACAGCCGATATCCTTTACGCATACTTGCGCAACGATGCGCGGTATGAAGTACTTGGTCTCACGGTTGATGATGACTTCCTGAGCCAGCCGGGTGTCGAGGGGCTCACGGCAGTGGGGCTGTCTCAGGTTAGCGGAGTCTTTCCGCCCCAGCGCTGCCGGGTGATCATGGCGGCAGGCTATAGCGATCTCAACCGGGTGCGCGAATCGTTGTTCACCCGACTGAAAGGCATGGGGTATGAGATCGAAACCTATGTCCATCCGGATGCCCGGGTCTACACAACAACACCGCTGGGCGAAGGCTGCATCGTGCTGCCTGCTGCGGTCATCGAACCCCATGCGTGCGTCGGCGCCAACACCATGGTTTGGTGCAACGTCACTTTGGCGCACCACAGCAGTATTGCCGAGAATTGCTGGATCGCTGCGGGCACGGTGATCTCAGGGCAGGCAAAGGTGCAGCGAAACAGTTTCGTGGGGGTGAACGCAACGGTGGTGAACGATGTCACCGTTGGGGAGTACAACATCGTGGGCGCCAATGCCTTGATTTCCAGGTGCACCAAATCCCACGCTGTCAATCTGGCCCGTTCGGCCGAGCCCTTCCGCTATTCGTCGGAAGATTATGTGAAATATTTTGGGGTTTGAAATGAACAAACGTTTGGTGGCTATTCTTGCTGAGGTATTTGGTCTGC
This sequence comes from Rhodoferax sp., assembly GCF_028688795.1. Lineage (GTDB taxonomy): Bacteria > Pseudomonadota > Gammaproteobacteria > Burkholderiales > Burkholderiaceae_C > Rhodoferax. The sequence continues at coordinate 9,145 of NZ_JAQTXM010000041.1, forward strand.
GCGAGTCGGAGATACATCCGGGGCTCGAAAAGGCCGATGTTGGAACCTGGGATTCCCTGAAGCAAATGGATCTGGTCGTTTCCCTTGAAAAGGAATATGGCATCGCACTGGAAATCCCCGATATTCTGCGCATGATGTCGGTAGCGGGGATCCTGGCCGTACTGGAAGAAAAGGGAGTAGCACTTGGAAATTAAAGGAACGGTGGCGCTGGTCACCGGCGGCGCACAGGGGCTCGGGTTGGCCATTGCCGCCCATCTCGCCGAGTTGGGGGCGACGGTGGTGGTTGCCGACAGGAATGCTGAAACCCTGGCAAATCTCCCTGCGCCCCTTGAGGGCGTCCAAATGGACGTCACCCATCCCGAGCAGGTCAAGGCCGTGGTGGCAGACGTGGTGGTGCGTCATGGCCGCCTGGACATCCTGGTCAACAACGCCGGTGTGATCTTCAGCGAGCCCTTCGTCAATATCATGAATCCAGCGGGGATGATGCATGACTACACCCGTTTCCGTGATTCACTGACTGTTAACCTGGATTCGGTTTTCATTGTTTCCTCAGCGGTGGTGGAGCACATGGTCAAGCGCAGAACCAAGGGGGCCATTGTCAACATCAGTTCCATCAGCGCTGGAGGCAACGAGGGTCAGACCGCCTATTCTGCCGCCAAGGCAGGGGTGAACGCCTTGACTGTCACATGGTCCAAAGAATTGGGCCGCTGGGGCATCCGCTGCAATGCCGTGGCGCCGGGTTTCATTGGCACCGAGTCCACGCATCGGGCCTTGAGTGAATCAGCCCTGAAACACATCCAGACCAACACGCCGCTTCGCCGCCTTGGAGAGGCCAGCGAAGTTGCCCAGGCGGTAGCCGCCACCATTCAAAACGACTTTATCAATGGCGTCGTTTTGGACGTAAATGGTGGGCTGAAGATTTGATATGGTCGAGCTGAAAAAGGCAGCCTATCCTGCCGTTTATTTGCTGTACCGCACGCTGGAAGAATTTTTTCCACTCATTGGCGCCGTGCTGCTAGACGAGCAGGACGGCATGGTCTATGGCAGCAATTCAGACGCTCCAACCCAGTTTTATGTAGAGCACAAGTTTGGATTCGCCCAGATATTCGGTTCACCGGTTCCACCCTTCGAGGCGGCCTTGCAGGAATATCTGTTGGTGGACAAAGGGTTTGCGCCAGCCAAGGTTCGGTTATATACGCCCCATCTTCCTGAATTTTTGCAGTCAACGCAGTGTGACGCCCTGCGCTCAGAGCGCCAGCGGTTCATTCTTGATCCCGCCAGCGACTGGGCTGGCAATAGCCTCGAACCCATGGTCTCGGATATCAAAATCACAACAGTCCATCAGGGCAATGTGGCGGCAATCGAAAGCCGGTTCGGTGTGGTTGGCCGATTCTGGCGCAGCCCCGAGGACTTCATCCGCAAGGCACTCGCTGTTGTGGCCTGGGTCAGTGAAAAACCTGCGGCCATCTGCTACGCTGCTGCCGTCGCGGATGGCCGGGCAGAAATTGACGTCCTCACCTTGCCAGAGTACCGGCATCTGGGATTGGGCAAACGGGTCGTCACCCTGTTCAACAGGCACTGCCTTGCGCAGGGGGTGCGCCCGCTCTGGGACTGTTTCACCAATAACGCGGGCTCCATGGCCCTGTGTGAATCCACCGGCTTCGTCCCGTCCCAGGCTGCCTACCCTTTTTTTACCCTCAACAAATAGCGCATTGAGTCGTATTTATTGTGCCTAACTACCATTTCAACCTCGCCCTGCTGTTCAATGAAGTCCTGGCTACCTATGCCATGCGGCCGGCATTGCGTTATGCCGACCGCGAATACCGCTACAGCGAGTTAAGCGGATGGGTGAACGCCCTGGCAGCACTGCTGCTCGCCCAGGGATGCCATCGGGGCGATGTCATCGCCATTGGTCACAACAAGCGGCCCCTGTCCTACGCCCTGATGCTGGCAGCGATCCGCCTGGGAATTGCCTATGTCAATATTGATGTCGCCTCCCCAACAGCGCGCACCGGCCGCATTCTTCAGGTCAGCGATGCCGCGCTGCTTTTTTTCGATGATCCCACCTACCAGGACGCAATGACTGAACTGGCAGCAACCAAGGGTTGTCGCCTGCTGATGCTGGACGAAAAAACATTGCCCGTGGTCACTGATGCCGACCTGGCGCTGCAACAGCGCCTCGCGCGGGGGGTGGACGGCGCCTGCATCGCCTACATCATGTTCACATCAGGATCCACAGGCGTGCCCAAAGGCGTCGCGGTCACCCACCAGAACGTGCTGCACTTCATCACCTGGGGTCAGCAACGCTTTGGCATTACCGATCAGGACAATTTCGCCAACCTGAGTCCGATGTATTTCGACAACTCGGTTTTTGATTTTTACGTCGGGCTGTTTTCAGGCGCCGCACTGACGCCGGTGTACCGGGAACTGCTGACCAACCCTTACGAACTTGTGCAGTACATCGGCCGTATGGCTTGCACCATCTGGTTCTCGGTTCCCTCCCTGCTGATCTATCTCATGGCCATGAAGGCGATGACGCCGCAGGGCCTGGCCAGTTTGCGGGCCATCGTATTTGGTGGCGAGGGTTATCCAAAGATCGAGTTGAAAAAACTCTATGACCGGTTTTCAGGCCAGGCGAGCCTGGTCAACGTTTATGGCCCGACAGAATGCACCTGCATTTGCAGTGGCCACACACTCGGAGATGCAGATTTTCTTGATCTGACGGGTTTGCCCACCCTGGGTCATCTCAATCCCAACTTTGACTACCGCATTCTGGATGAAGAAGAACACGATGCGTCCAGCGGTGAACTGTGCCTGATCGGCCCCAACGTGGCCGCCGGTTACTTCAACGACCTGGAGCGCACGGCGGCCTCGTTCCACACGCTGACCGAATCCAACCGTTACATGAAACGCATGTACCGAACTGGCGACCTGGTGCGGGAAGAGGCTGGCATGCTCCACTTTATCGGGCGCAAGGACAATCAGATCAAACACATGGGCTACCGCATTGAGCTGGAAGAAATTGAACACGCCCTCGCGAAACTGCCCGAGGTATCGCAAGCCGCGGTTGTTTACCATCGAACCAATGCGGCCTATGGCAAGCTGGTCGCCTATGTCGCCTGCCCGGGACAACCCGACGACAGGGTATTGCTCAAGGCACTGGCCGACCTTCTGCCGGATTACATGGTTCCCAACAAACTCATCGTCATGTCCGAGTTGCCCAAAAATCCCAACGGCAAGGTGGATCGACAGCACCTGCGCGCCCTGCTGGACGACTAGCGTGGTCGCCAAAGGACGGTTCATGGCGGTATTGACCCAGGTGGCCCGCTACGGCGTGGTCGGAGTGCTCAATAACCTGCTGGGCTACCTGATTTACCTGCTGGTAACCTGGTTGTGGCTTGATCCCAAGGTGGCGGTCACGCTGCTTTACCCGGTGGGTGCCCTGACAGCCTACTTTGGTCACGCAAAGTATTCGTTTTCATACAGCGGCTCTACCCCCCATGGTGTGTTGCGCTACGTGATCGCGCATCTGATCGGATACAGTGTGAACGTGCTGATGTTGTATGTACTCTCAGACCGGTTGTTGTTCCCCCACCAGATCATTCAGGCCTTGGCCATCGTGGTAGTTGCCGGCGTACTGTTTCTTTTGTTCCGTTATTTTGTTTTTCCAAACCATTCACCTGCCACTTGAATTTGCCATGATCTTATGTCCATCTTGTGGCGCCGGTAACATCGATCGGACAACGGGCTGCGCCAACTGCGGCTTCAAGCCCGAGCGGCTGGACGGCTTTCTGGCCTGGGCGCCCGAATTGGCCAAGAGCAATGATGGTTTTCTCCCGGAAAGCTTCGAAGGGCTGGCGCAGGCCGAGGCAGGCCATTTCTGGTTCCGCACCAGAAACGCTTTGATTCTGTGGTCTTTGCGCAAATACTTTCCGGGGTTCAAGTCTTTGCTTGAGGTTGGCTGCGGCACTGGTTTTGTGCTCACTGGCATTGCCAATGCGTTTCCAGCCGTGCGTGTCGCGGGCAGCGAGATATACACTGCGGGCCTGGCCTTTGCGGCCAGGCGTCTGCCAAGCGCAGAGCTCATCCAGATGGATGCCCGGAAACTACCCTATGCAGAAGAGTTCGATGTGGTGGCCGCGTTCGATGTCATCGAGCACATTGCCGAAGATGAGCTGGTCTTGAATAACCTTTTTCGCGCCGTCAAGCCGGGCGGCGGGTGCCTCATCACTGTGCCGCAGCACCAATGGCTATGGAGCCCCGTGGACGAAGAGGCTTGCCATCAAAGGCGATATAGCGCGCGGGAACTCCATGCAAAAATTGAAGCCGCAGGATTCAAAATCGTGCGAAGCACCTCTTTTGTTACCTTTTTGTTGCCGCTCATGTTGGCGTCGCGCCTCGCCGCGCGGCGTTCCGGAACGAGCGGTGGCAGTGAAGCCCTGAAACTGAATCCGTTACTCGATGGCGTATTGGCGAACGTCATGCGTTTCGAACACCTGTTGCTCAAGCTGGGGCTTTCCCTGCCCATCGGTGGCTCCCGGCTCGTGGTTGCCCAACGAGAATACCCCGCATGAACCCTAGACAAAACAACTTTATCCCCTTCAACTGGCCCCACATGACGGGCAAGGAGTTGTATTACATCGCCGAGGCGCATTTCAACGGCCGCCTGGCGGGCGACGGGCCGTTCACCAAACGCTGCCACGCCTGGCTGGAAGAGCGCACTGGTTGCAGCAAAGCACTGCTGACAAACTCTTGCACGGCTGCGCTTGAAATGTCGGCCCTGTTGCTTGATATCAAGCCGGGTGATGAGATCATCATGCCGTCCTACACGTTTGTGTCCACCGCCAATGCCTTTGTGCTGCGCGGCGGCATACCGGTTTTTGTCGATATTCGTGAAGATACGCTTAACCTGGATGAGCGGCTGATCGAATCCGCCATCACGCCCCGCACGCGTGCCATTGCGCCCGTCCATTACGCGGGTGTTGCGTGCGAGATGGACACCATCATGGCCATCGCCCAGCGCCATCAATTAAAAGTGGTGGAGGACGCGGCGCAGGGGATCATGTCCACTTACAAGGGGCGCGCGCTGGGCAGCATCGGTGACCTGGGTGCTTACAGTTTTCACGAAACCAAGAATGTGATTGCCGGTGAAGGGGGTGCCTTGCTGGTCAATGACCCCGCGCTGGCGTTGCGCGCTGAAATCATCCGGGAAAAAGGCACTGATCGCAGCCGCTTCTTCCGGGGTGAGGTGGACAAGTACACCTGGCAAGAGGCGGGGTCATCGTTCTTGCCAGGCGAGTTGATTGCCGCTTTTTTATGGGCGCAACTGGAAGAGGCTGACCGGATCACGCAAAAGCGCCTGGCAAGCTGGCAGCACTATCACGAGTTGCTGGAACCGCTCGAAGCCAGGGGCATCTTGCGCCGACCGATCGTACCGGACGACTGCCAGCACAACGCGCATATGTACTACGTGCTGCTTGCCCCGCAAACTGATCGCCAGGCAGTGCTGGACAGGTTCAGGCGCCACGATATCTCGTCGGTGTTCCATTACGTGCCACTGCACTCGTCACCAGCTGGTCAACACTACGGCAGGGCGCACGGCGAACTGAGCGTAACGAACCGCCAGTCCGAACGACTGATCCGGCTACCACTTTGGGTGGGGCTCACCGAGGCGCAGCAGCAAAGGGTTGTTGATTTGCTCGCCTCTTAGCTCGTTGACGATGCGTAAACGTAGCCCCACACATCCCGGCGCCATCCTGCGCGAAGACGTGCTGCCAAGTTTGGTGGGCATGTCCGTCAGTGCCTTTGCCCGCAACTTGGGCGTGTCCCGTCAAACACTGCACGCCGTCTTGGCAGAGCGCAGTGGTGTTTCTGCTGAAATGGCATTGCGTTTGGGAACCTTGCTTGGCAATGGTGCCCAGCTTTGGCTGGATATGCAGAGCAAATACGACTTATGGCAGGCCGAAGCCAAATTGCACAATGAATTGATCCAAATGCAACCGCTGGACCAATTGGCGGTTGCCTGATTCGGGAGGAAATGGGGTCAGGTCTTGCAATCATGCAACACGAGCGGGGTTTGTAATAGTGCGAGACCTGACCCCCATCTTTGTGATACCGTCTTGCCTCATCATCCCAACATCAGCAGTCAATACAAAAAAACCTGTAATAACTAGCACAAATACATAAAATCTTCGTCTGCTAGCAAAAAAATGAGGTTGCCGTGATCGGTTACGAATTTCTTCTCTCCAAGATCGGTATCCCCATGATGCCGCTTCAGCAGCCTGCCCGGATCAAACCCGTGACTCGGGTGGAATCCATGCCAGACCTGCTCGCGATCCCGCGACAGGTTGCACCGGATGATGACAGCATATTGAGCCATGTGCTGTTCGCTCTGCGCTACGAAACCATTCAAATTCCTATCCTCGAACAGGCACTGCGACTGGTGCCGGCGGCTGGGCTCCTGGCCGGCCTGGCTCGCCAGCCCAAAGGCGGCTACCTGCGCCGGGCCGCTTACTTTTGGGAAAAGGCTAATCACCAAGCCCTGCCGTTGCCACAGGAAACAACCGGCGGCAACTACCTGGAGATTTTTGATCCGGCTGTGTACTACACCGGTCAAATCTGGGAGCGCAACCAGAAATACCGTGTGATCTTCAATGGCATCGGTCCCTACGAATACTGCCCGGTCGTCAAGCGCGACGAGGAACTGGAGCAGGCAGGTATCCAGACCCTGGAGCGGCTTCGTGAATGGGCGGGTGACCCCAAGAATGCCGAATTGTTGGACCGCGTTATGAGTTGGGCTTACCTGAGTGAGACACGTGACTCTTACGCCATCGAAAATGAAGTGCCCTCCCCTGACAAAGAACAGTCCTTCCTGCAAGCAATGACGCGCCTGCGTGACAAGACACCCCTGACGGAGGATTACCTGACTGAGCTGCAAAACTTGGTAATAAGCAACCCGATGAAAGCCGAAGTGCAGTTTCGGACCTCCCAGAACTGGCTGCAACGCGGTGGCCGAGGAGCTGCGGGAATTCGTTACGTGCCGCCAGATCCGGACAGCATGGTGATGTTGATGGACGGCTTCATGCGCATGGCAAATGCACAGGACGAAGTCCCACCATTTATCAAGGCAGCCTTGGTGAGCTTTGGTTTCGTCTTCATCCACCCCTTCATGGACGGAAATGGACGGATCTCTCGCCTTCTCGCACATCACACGCTCAACTTCAAGGGTGTGCTGCCTGATGTGAACGGCAGTCCGGCAATCCTGCCGTTGTCCGTGGCGATGAAGAAAAATGAAAAGGACTACTTAAGCACGCTCGAGTCCTTTAGCCTGCCCGCACGCAAGTTGTGGAACGTCATGCACATCAGCGACAGCGACTTTGTTTTTGACTTCAAATCGACACCGCTAATCTATGCGCACTGGTCTGGCCAACAAGCAGCCAAATACGTCACAGCTTGTGCTGATGCAGCTTTGGCTCAAACCGTCATTGACGAAGCGCTATACCTGCACGGATATGACCGCGCATTTGCGCAGATCGACAAAAATTATGACCTTCCAGACAAGACAATTAATCTGCTGATTCAATGGATTCACACCAACAATGGCCAAATGCCAGAACGGCGTAAGAACGCGAAAGAACTGGTTCTTCTGAAGCCTGGCCAAGTCGATGGCATTGAGGCCATTGTCGTCACCGCCTTCGGGATGAAAACGAATTAATTGGGGTCAGATTCCAATTAATTTCCCTGGCCTGCCACTATTTGTCGTGGCAAGTTTGGCAAGAAGTCATGCCGACACCATAGCGGGTGAGCTTGGGCAGGGTGGAGCGATGTGGCTCGTGGCAACTGGCGCAATAAAACGTTTTGCCTGGCCGCTTGGGGTCTGGTACATCTTCTTTTATGTTGCCCAGTGGATGCCCTTTGGTGCTGATACCCTGGACCACATGCACGCTGTTCTCGATGTCGGGGTGGCAGTTCAGGCAGAGTGAGGCCGGTTTCATCTTGAGCAGGCCGGGGTAGTTGCTGGCGTGAGGGTTGTGGCATTCCAGGCAAAAGCCGGTGTTGACCGGGGCATGCACCATATTGCCCTCAAACAGGGCCTGTTCATGGCAACTGATGCACAGCGCTGGCACCTCAGCACGCAGGCCTTTGGGGAAAGGTCCCTTGTTCAAGTGCGGCACTTTGCTGACATCCAGCTTGTCGTGGCAGAGTCTGCAGCCCATGTGAACGGCCGCGTGAACCGTCTTGTTGTTTGTCATCGAGCGGTGGCAGTACTGACAAGATTCCGCCGCCGCGAGCTCAGTGGCCGCCAGCAGTAGCGCGAACACGGTCGCCGAAGCGGCATTTCTGAGTTGCATTTACAAGGCTTTAGCCCGCCACCGGACAGCCCGATGCGGACTGGCTGGCCGAACTCAGGCTGGCGTCCAGCGCCAGCGCCTGCGCGAAGGCCGTCTTGGCCTCATCGCAATGGCCCTGGGCGGCCAGAATCTTCCCCAGCAGCATGTGCGCACTCGCCAGCTTGGGGTCTTGCGCGAGGCACTGGCGCACGCTTGCCAGCGCTTTGTCGTAGCTCTTGCTTTTGAACAGCATGGCAGCCATGGATTGGTAGCGGCGTGCTAGTTGCGTCTGGCCGCCCTCGCTGGCGCGCTCGGGGTTCAGCGTTTGCTGCATCTGCGACTCGGAGATGTCACCCAACAGAAGGTGCAGGCGCGAGCGCAACACCGCACAAAAATCAATTGTCCGGTAGGGTTCAAACGCGGCCAGCTTGTGGTCTGGCCCGATCACCGCCACTACGGGGTGCATGGCCAGCTCCAGACTGCCATAAAGCGCGTCGCCGGGGTCCACCAGCACCGCAGCCGTAAAACCGGTTTCTTGCACCAGCGCGCTGACTTCAGGCAGCGCTACTGCGTCCGAGACCACACCCACCAGGTGCACTGATTTGTCAGCAAATTCGCTCAGGCAAGGCACCAGCGATTGCATCGCCGCGCGTGAGCGCGCCTGCTGCGGCCGAAAGAAAAACAGCGCGGTGTTGCCGCTCTCGGCCAACAGCGGCAGTTTGCCGCCCTGTAGTGTTGTCATCTCGAGGTTGGCCACGGGCGTGCCGATGTCAGCATGGGCGCTGGCCGCCAGACCCATGCCCGCGAGCGCCTGGAACACGACCAGCAAAAAGATCAGGCGCCTGATGGCTGGCAGCGGCATTTAAGGTGCCTTGCGGTTCTCGTAGCTGCGCTCTTGATGGCAAGTTTTCGCGCACGAGCCACCGGTCGGCGTTTGCTGGTAGTTGAGTTTCAGCACCCAGCCGCCCGAGCCATAAGGAACGCCGTCGCGGATATGTTTGTCTTGCTTGGAAGCATGTACTTCATGGCAGGCGCGGCAGGTACGGCCCCGGCCGGGTTGCTGCAAGTGGACAAAATGCAGGTTCTTCTCGCCATCGCGAAAACGGGTCAGCGTGGTGGTCTGGGCGGTAGAGAAGGCCTTTTCTTTGTGGCAACCAAAGCACAGGTCGTAGGCGTCCGGGTTGTAAGGGGCATAAAACTCTTTTGGATAGTTGCCATCAAGCATCCGGAATTTATTGCCGCCGTGCGGCTGATGGCATGCCACGCAGTCTTTGTGTTTCACCGGGCCATGCCAGTCTGGGTTGTTGTCGAGCCAGGCTTTCATGTTTTGCAGTTTTTTGCCGTCGGCGCCGATCATGGTATCGACGTTGTGGCAGCCCAGGCACAGGTCGAAGGGTTGCTGGCGCAGCAGCGCCTCCACCTCGCTGGCGTGCGGGTTGTGGCAATTGAGGCACTTGGCGCCGTTGCTCAGTGCTTTATGCGGCACGCTGGCGGTGGCATGGATTTCAGCAATCTTCTTGTGGCAACCGGTGCACAACTGGCCGGTTTCTTGCAGCAGCATTTTGGGGTAATTGGCGTTGTGTGGGTTATGGCAATTGGTGCAGGCGGTTTGCGCCGGGGGGTGTGCGTGGGCGCGCTTGAGCACACCCGGGAATTCTTCATGGCAGCCCAGGCACAGTTCCGTCACTGGTTTGATCAACGGCCCGGGTTGCTTGGGGTCGCTATTGACATGGCAGAGATTGCATTCGCCTGCTTCAAAAGGCGCATGGGCTGAGACTGGTTTGCCCGTCAGTGGGGCTAGCACCCCGGGTGGCAGGCCGCGCACGGCGAAGGTGGGCGACACCGGTATGGCCGCTTGTGCAGTTTGGGCGAATAGCACCGTTGAAAACGCCACTGCCCAGGCGAGTGATACAGAAAAAATATAGCGTATCGCAGACATTGCCCATCCTTTGTGTAAAAAAGCCATTTAGCCAGCGCCAATCAAACGGGTAAACCTCGACCGAGGTCATCGTTGCAACAAACCCGTGGTTGTTCACCTTTTGTTGCAGATCACGGCTGTCCGTTTTTGACCTTTTCTTTATTCAATCATGTCTGCCAGCCACGCCACAGCCGTCGCATTGAAGCATTGTTGCTCTGACTTTTACTTGATATGGCTCAAAAGATAGGAAATTCAACCGCATGAAGCCATGCCCCAAGCTGCATGGACTGCCACGCTTCGCTCGCAGTGACGGGAGGGGCTCGCAGTGACGGGGTCAGGCTCGCAAAGAATTAGGCGGCACACGCTGACGACCATCAGCGACAGCTTTCCTGTTTTGATGGTGACCGGCCCACGGCAGGTGGGTAAAACCACCTTGCTTGAAATGTGCGCCAAAGAGGGTACGCCGGTGAAGCGGGCTTACGTGACACTGTTGGTGCAACGAGCCGAATTTTGTTATTAATGTAGGTTCTACAGACAAAGGGACGCGCATATTGGCGTTTGCCTGAGTCAGTGCCGCCCCTGTTTGGCAGCAACCACCAGCCTGGTGCGCCCAAACGTCCAGATGTCGTTGAGCAAAAAGTTCAGCACGCTGGTCACGCCGATGGCGATGAGGTTGGCGATCTGGTAGTAAAAATGCGGCGCCAGCAGGTTGGTAAACACAATCTGCAAGACGATGCTCAGGCTGCAGGCCAGCGCATACTGGCCGAACTGCGCGGGCCATGGCACTTGCAGATAGGGCTTGCGGTCGGCCCAGGTCCATAGCCGATTCCAGCTAAAGTTATTGAGCGTGGCCAAGAAGATGGCCAGTGCCAATGACAGGTTGAGCCGTATCTCGGGCATCTGCACGGTATTGAACAGGAACTCCTGCGCCAGGTACAACACGCCTATGTTCACCACCGTGCCAGAGGCGCCGACCGTGCCGAACTTCAAGAAGCGCCTGGAGAAAATACGGCGCAGCAGCGACGCCGACCGCATGCGTAGCCTGAAAGGGCTCGCCATGCTAGTGGCCACCTTGCAGCAGCGCGCGGGCCTGCGCCAGCACCTGCTCGGGTGTGATCTGTTGCAGGCACTGGTTGTTGCCGTCGCATGGCGAATTGCGATGGTTGTAGGCCGTCAGGCAGGGCGAACACGACAGGCCCATGAAAAGCGTGTGGATGTTGGGCGCCAGCGGGCTGTACAGCGCAGGCGTCTCCGGGCCAAAGAACACCAGCGTTGGCAGCGGCGTGAGCGCGGCAAACTGCCCCGGCCCGCCGTCATTGGTCACCAGCAGCGAGGCCCGGTGGAACAGCGCCAGCAAATGCCGGATCGACCTGGTGTAGCCCGTGAGGTCGATGCACAGCGCGTGCTGGCAATGCGCCGCAATCTCCTGCGCCAGCGGCTTGGCGTCGGGCAGGCCGATGAGCGCCACCGCGTAGCCGTCTGTCAAAAGTTGGCTGCACAGTTGTTTGTAATAGGCCGGCGGCCAGGCCCGGATGGGCAGCAAGCCGCCATCGGGATAGACCAGCACCAGCTTTTGGTCTTTGACGGCGGGAAAGTCTTGGTGCAACTGCTCGGCCACGCCAGCCACTTCGCCCTCGGCAAATTGCAGCAGCGGCGGCGCGGTCACCGCGTGCGCCACCGCCTTGGCCAATGGGCGGCCACGCGACTCGATGGCATCCACCATGGTGAGGAGCTGTTGCGACAGGTGCCGGTAGGGGTTGTACATGAGCTTGCGGTTCATAAACGAGCCGCGATACAGCCCCTCCTGGGTGTGCGCATGAAAGCCCACGCGCACCGCCGCCCCCGACAGATACGCAAAGATGCTGCTCACGCGCGAGAACAGTTCGCAGTCGATGACCACATCGAACCGCAGCGCGCGCATCTGGCGCAGGGCCTTGATGCTGTCGCTTGCAAACTCGCCAAGCGCCTGGTCGTTGAGCGTGATGATGTGGTCGGCCGGCATGACGTTGAGCAGCTCCAGCAGCTCGCGGTTTTTGCGGAACATCAGCATGTGCAGTTCGGCAGTGGGATAACGGCGCCGCAGCTCGGCAAACATCGGCTGCGCCAGTACCAGGCTGCCCATTTCGGACAGCAACACGATGAGGATGCGTTGTGGCGGCTGCGCCTTTGCTTCGCCCAAAAAGAACACGCGCAGTTTTTCAAAAAGCGACAAGCCCGCACAAATAGGCACGCCCGCCAGGCGATCAACCGCGCGTTGGAAATTGATGTTCAAGAAGCTGCCTTGTCGTTGATGGCCGAGTCTTCAAGCCCAAGCATCCGGCCAATCGCCACGGGCGCCAATGCAAGCGCAATGGGCACCACCAGCATGGCCCAGTAGCCTCCTACCGACCCGGTGATCAGGTCGCGGCCCGTGCCGCCGAAGAATAGAAAGGCCATGTGCGGCACGGCAATCACCGCCACCAAAAAAGCGCCCAGCCGCCGCTGGCCAAGCAGCAGGGTCACGGCACCGGCCAAGCCGGCCAGAACCAGCATCGGCACAAACCATGGCGCTCCGGCAAACAATTGATCGAAGAACCTGAGCGTTGCCGCGAGGTGTGCCAAGCCGCCGTGGATCCAGAAGCCAACCGAGCCCGCCTGATCGACGCGCCCGTCTATGGCCGAAGCGTGCGCCGCGTAGATTGCGCCAAAAATACCAAACCCAGCCAGCCAGGGCCAGAGTGCTTTGAGTCTTTGGCCCATGGGCAGCGTGACCACGCTGGCGGCTGCCAGCAACATGGGGTAGATCAAGATTTCCCTGAACACCGCGGCCAGCAGCATCACACACATGGCGGCCCACAGCAGCTTGGCTGACGCGCTGCGAACCGAGGCGATGAACAGCGCAATACCTGCCAGCGTGAGCGCCATCGCCCAGCCGTCCACAAACACCACAAACGAGCTGGTGGCAATGGACAGGTAGGCCGTGGCCACCATCAGCGCGCCCAGCACGGCCAGCCGCGGCGGCCCCAGTTGGGCGCCAATGGCAAAGGCCGAACCCACCGCCAGCGTGGCAAAAACCAGAAACAACCACGGGATGGCAGACCCGTCTGCAGGCAGCAAAAGCCACAGATAAAACAAGGTGGGCAGGCGATAGCCTGGCACGCCGTTGGGCAGGCGAAACTCGCCCAGCGGGTCGGCGCGGTACACGTTGATGTAGGCTTCGTAGTAGGGCACGCCATCGTGCATGTCGTAAAAAACGCGCAAAAAATAGTCGCGGTCGCCGGGTGTGGCGCCCAGCGCGGGTTTGGTGGACAGCCATTGGTTGACGGTGGGCTCGTTGGGCACAAAGTCGCCCCGGTTTGACGCTGCCGTGGTGGCCCACATCAGGGCAATCACAACGGCCACAGCCCCGATGGCAACCCGCCACTCGGCCTTGTTGCGCTTGCTTGCCTTGCGTAATGCCAAGGCGACAACGCCGGCGGCGATGGCGCCCAGCACGATGAAAATTATGGATTCGACCGGGCTTGCCAACGCACCGCCCCCGCCGCCAAACCAGGGTCGGGCCAGCAGGACGCCAGCACCCAAACCGACAAAAGTCCCGCCAGCGGCGTGCTTCCAGTCAGCGCTGGAAGCCAGCGCCGCAATGCCGCCTGTCAGCAGCGGGGCCAGCCAGATCGGCAGGAGCACGAGCAAGCCGAAGACCACGCTCAGGTGCGTGATCAGGGCGAGCAAGGCAACAGCCAGGAAATTAATGGCGCCACCTCTTGACTCCGAGCAACAGCAGCAACCCCAAGCCCAGCAGCCCCAGCATGGCCCCCACGCGCTGCCCCGGCATGCGGAAATCAAGCGCCACCGTGTGTGTGCCAGCCGCCACGGGAGCCGCCAGCATGCCGAAATTGGCGCGCATCAAAGGCGTGGGCTGGCCGTCTATCTGCAAAGACCAGCCCTGGTTGAACGGGATCGAGAAAACCAGCACGCCATTCTTTTCTGGACTGATGCTGCCCTTGAGGTGGTTGCTGGCAAACTGCTCCAGGCGCAACCCGGTCGCCTGCAACGCCAGCGCGGGTTGGTAGTAATTGTCTTGAAGCGTGAGCGCGTTTGAACTGACCAGGCCGTCCAGGTCGAACAGCTCGCCATGGTTTGGCACAGGCTGGTCAAGCACCACCGCATTCATCATGACGATGTCGCGGTAAATGTTGGCCTCCTGCTCTGGCCGTGTGGCCAGTTTGGCAAAGGTGCTTGGCGTGATTTGTCGCGTATGCACAACGCCCAGCGGCAGCGCCATGTCGTTGCGGTAGATGATGTAGTTGCTGCCCTGGCCCACGGCAACATAGCCCGGCCATTGCAACACCGCCCTGGAAACAAGGTACTTGACGCCCAGCAGTGAATTCAACATGAACCGCTGCCCCATGTTGGGCAGCCAGTTGGTGTAGTTCACGGCGCCGGCCGCTTGAGGCGGCGGGATCAGACCCAGGCCGACATAAAAATCGACCACACCGCGGCTATGAAAAAAGTACGACTTGACGCCCATGTAGTCTTGCGCCAGCGCATCGGCCAGTGACACAGAGTGGTAGGTCTTTTCGATGCGAAAAACCCCCTTGTCGATGTTGCGAATGTCACGCAGCGCTTGCAGCGTGCCATCGTTTTTGTAGGGATTCTGTTGCGGTGTGATGATGGCGCGGCCATTCAGGTACGAGGGTTGGGCGATCAGCACGGTTTCCACCGCCACCAGCCCCATCAATAAAAACGGCAAGACCCGCGCAGACAACACCTGGCGCTGGGCCAGCAGCAGCAGCACCAGTGCCAGCAGCGCCAGACCGATGACTTTATAAACATGGGGCTGCCACACCTTGGCACCCAGGCTCATCAAGACCAGCGCCAGCAGCAAGCCGAAGACACCTGCGCCAATCACCAGGAGCCGCCCGTTCACCCCCTTGGACAGCACCTGGTCAAGCGCTTTGGCGGCAAGCATCAAGAGCAGCAGCGAGACCCAGAGCGTGGATATTCTGAAATACGGCGCCGCAAAGCCCATGGCGGCGATGCGAAACACCGGGAACACAAAATATGCCGCCACCGCCGCGAGCCCCAGCAGCATGGCTTTGCGCTCAGCGGCCGTGCCTTGCCAAAGCTGAGGGATCACCAAAAATAGAAAAATGCCAATGTAAAAACCTGGCCCTTCCAGGTAATTCCAGTAGCCCCTGTAATTGCTGCCAATGCCAAAAATGTCCTTATGAAAAAGTCCGCCAATTTCCGCAGCAATCAGAGACCACTCATTAAACCGAAGGCTTTGCGCCACAGAATCCTTGAAAAGATTCTGTCCACCACCAACGCGCGAGCCATCCATGAGCTGGAACATGATCGGCAAAAGAACCGGCGCCGCCAGCAGGAAACCCAATACGGTCAGCGGCAAGATTCTGAGCAGCCAGAGCTTGAACATCACTTTGGGCTCTGGGCTGGTCAGCACAAATGCCAGGCATGCCAGCATCAAAAAGATAGCCAGGGACACAAAAAACACACCCGACACAAGCGATATCGCCAACACCACTGGCAGCGCAAGCACATTGCCGCTGCGCAGCGTCCGGGTGATGGCCCACAGGATCAGTGGAAATAAAATGAGCCCCGTGCCTTCGGAGTCCCATTGGCCGTTGATAACGATGAAGCCGCAAAACGAATAGGCCAGGGCGCTGATCACCATGGTTTCCCATCGCGTCACATAACAGCGGATCAGCACAAAAAAAGCAGCACCGCCCAGCACCATCTTGAGCACATGTACCCAGATGCGCAGCGGCAGTACACCGTCGGGGCCGCCCAGCAGACCCAAGAGGCTGAACACGTCGCCCAGCCAAAGCGCAGTAGAGCTACCAAGCCCGCTTACAAACGACCAACCCGTAAAACCCTCGCGCGCCAGGGTACGGGCCAGGTTCATGGCCGAGGGCGCAAACTGCCCAAAGGTGTCGCTGCCGATGTCCATGTAGGCAAAATAGAACTGGCCCGACAGGAAGCTGAAAAATATCACCCCGATCAGCACGATCTGCAAGCCGAACAGGATCAGCCAGGCTTTGGGCAAAGTCATTTTCATAGGTAGATGGGCTCGAAACTGGCGATGGGCAAGCTTGGACAGGAGTGGTGCAGAGTGCCCGATTTTGCCACCCAAAAATGATAAGCTCGCTGGGCTGCCACTCACGCCTTATCCTGCCCATGACGAACCCTGACCGCAATCAACCCGGCGCCGGTGCCGCTTCTAATGCGCAGGCGCTGCAAACGGCCATCGCGCTTCACCAAAGCGGCAATTTTCGTCAGGCCGAGGTGATTTATCAGCAAATAGTGCAAGCTGATCCCCATCACGCTGACGCCCTGCATTTGCTTGGCTTGGTTTACCACCAGCAGGGCCAAAGCAAGCTGGCTATTCCGCTCATCAAAAAGGCCATCGCGCTCAACCCCGCCGACACCACTTATCAATTCAACCTGGGCAATCTGCACCAGGACCTGGGCCAGCTGGACGAAGCCATCGCGTGTTTTCAGCAGGTGCTGACGCGCCAGCCGGGTTATATCGATGCGCTGGTGGCGCTGGGCACGGCGTTTAGCGCCCACGGACGGTTGGACGAGGCAATCGCCAGCTACCGGCAGGCCATTTCACTGCGGCCGGTCACCTACCACGTGCTTCTCAACCTGGCCAATGCACTGTTCGCCCGGGGCCGGGTGGACGAGGCGCACTACACCGCGGCCCATGCGCTCATCCTTCAAGGCCAACTGGACGAGGCCGTGGCCAACTACCAGCAGGCGCTGGTGCTCAACCCGACATACTTTGATGCCCGGCTCGACCTGGCAACGGCGCTGCTGACGCAAGGCAAACCAGACGAGGCCAACGCCAACTACCGCAAGGCGCTGCTGCTGCAGCCGAACAATGCCCGCGCCTACAGCAATCTGTTGTTCGGCATGCAAAGCCTCAGCACCTGCTCACCCGCCGAACTGTTCAGCGAGCATTTGCGCTTTGCCGAGCGCTTCGAGGCGCCGCTCAAACGCGGCTGGCAGCCGCACACCAACAGCCGCGAGCCTGAACGGCGCATTAAGGTGGGCTATGTCTCGGGCGATTTTTGCAACCATGTGGTGGCCTTTTTCTTTGAGCCTATCCTGGCCTGTCACGACAAGACAGTAGTTGAGCTTTATGGCTACTACAACAACATCCAGCATGACAGCCATACCGAGTGGATTGCCGCCCACATGGACCATTTTGTGGTCTGCAACACCCTGAGCGACGAGCAATTGGCGCAGCGCATCCGTCTTGATGCCATCGACATCCTGGTCGATCTGTCAGGCCACACCGCAGCCAATCGCCTGCTGGTGTTCGCCCGCAAGCCCGCGCCGGTGCAGGTCAATTACATCGGCTACCCCGGCACCACGGGTTTGAGTGCGATGGACTACCGCATCAGCGACCCCTGGCAAGACCCCGTGGGCCTGACCGAGCGCTACCACAGCGAGAAGCTGGTGCGTATTCCCGGCGGCATGGCTTACCAGCCCGATCCCGCTGCACCCGCGGTCAACGCACTGCCTGCGCTGACATCCGGCAAACTCACCTTGGCCTGCCTCAACAACCTGAGCAAGGTGAATCCGGCGGTCATCGCCTTGTGGGCGCGCATTTTGCAGGCCCTGCCGCAAGCCCGGCTGCTGCTGGGCAATGTGACCGAAAGCGGCATCCAGCAGCGCCTGACCGATTTGTTCGGCGCAGCGGGCATTGGCCCTGAGCGATTGCTATTGCAGACGCGCGTGTCGGTGCCGGAATACCTGGCGCTGCACGGCCAAATCGACTTGGCACTCGACCCCTTTCCGTACAACGGCGGCACCACCACTATGCATTCGCTGTGGATGGGCGTGCCGGTGATCACGTTGGCTGGCGACCATGCGGTGTCGCGCCTGTGCGCCGCCCACCTGTCGCGCGTCGGCTTGCCCGAGTTCATCACGCACAGCGAAGACGAATACCTGCAGTGCGCCATCAGCTTTGCCAATGATTTGCCCAAACTCAACGAGGTACGCCAGTCACTGCGCCAGCGCATGACCGCCGCGGAATGCGACCCCGCCGCCATCACCCGCCAACTAGAAGCCGCTTACCGCGACATGTGGCGCACCTGGTGCAATTCATAAACCGTTAACAGCTAATTTGAACCATATAAACGTATGGCTTTTTTA
>NZ_JAQTXM010000077.1 GCF_028688795.1 Rhodoferax sp.
CAGACCGTGCAGCAGGACGCGGAAGACGCCGGTTATCTGCTGCTGTCCAAACCGGTGGATGCCGAGGTGTTGGCGTTCACGCTCGGGGCCTTGCTGGAGCGTCGTCATGAAGAAAGGAACCCATGAATATTCTGATTGTGGATGACCATCCGCTGACCTGTCAGGGGCTGGCTGCCTTGTTGGCGGCCACCCGGCCACAGGCCCGGATCCAGAGCGCCTATTCGGCCCAGCAGGCGCGCCTGGCGCTGCAAAAGCTGCCCGCACCTGAATGGATTTTTTTGGACATCAAGCTGCCCGATGACCCGCAGCACCTGCTGTTCAAGCAGCTGTGCGACTCGCCGTGGATTGACCACACCGTGCTGATCTCAGCTGAGCCTGAGCACCGCCTGATACGTACCGCCATGGCAGCTGGTGCACGTGGTTTCATTCCCAAAACAGCCGACCCCGAGCTGGTGCTTGACGGCTTCTCCCGTATCCTTGCCGGTGAGTTTTATCTGCCACCGGTGCTGGCGGCCACGCTGCGCGACACCAGCACCGCAGACGAGACCAGCCGAAGCCTGTCACCGCGTTTGCAGCAGGTTCAGGAACAGTTGCTGCGTGGTGCGGCTAACAAGGTGATTGCGCGTGAACTGGGGCTGTCAGACCACACGGTCAAGGAATATGTGTCGTCCATCCTGGCGTTTCATGGCGTCGCCAACCGACTGGAACTGGTGCTCAAGCTCTCACATGCATCGACACATTAGCCAGGTTCCATAAGGTGAGTCCTGTTCTTTCCCCCCGTTGGAGGGGTAGGCAGAAGTGTGCCTAATCCACAAAATCAGAAGTCATATCTTCTGGAGAATTTGAATGGGTACACCGGGGCAAGAATATTGGCCAAAATGGGGTGTCGGGCTGTTGTTGTTGGCCAGTGCATGGTCTTCACAGGCTGGTCTTTTTGACAAGCTCACGGGTAGCGGAAAGCCCGGTTTTGTCGAGTTGAACGACAACACCAACCAGGCCGATGCTTTCAAGCAAGCGTTTTCTGATACCGCTGTTCCGGAGGAGATCAGGCCACGAAAAATTGCCATTGGTGCGTTTCAGATTGAGTTTGTCACCTCGCATCGGGGTGCTTCAGATTCGGGTGAAACCAAAGCTGAAAAAACCTACACCCTCAAAGGCATTACCCCGGTGCAGATGCAAAACATCACCGAAAAAATGCACCGTGAATTTGCCGCACTGCTGACCCAGCGTGGTTACGAGGTGCTGCCTGCCAGTGTGTTGCAAAGCACCTCTTTCAAAACCGAACTGGCCGTGCCCAACGAAGGCCCGGTGGTGGTGGATGACACGGGCTCCATCACCGACCTGGCCAATACCGCCGGGCTGATCAGCCAAAAAGGGGAAACCCACATGGCCAGCGTCACGGCCACAGCCAAGGGCACCGCCCCGAATGTTTTTGAGCGCAAATTTCTGGTTTTGCCGGTGGCCCGGAACGCCGCCAACGAAGCGGGCATGGCCGTGATGCAAGTTCGCCTGAAACTCAATTTCATGCAATTTGATGAAGGCGGCGGTTTCGGCTTTGCCAAGATTGAAGGCAAACCCCGCAACACCCTGGCCAGCAAAGACTCGCGCATTGAGGTGTTTTGGCCCACTTCAAAATCGGCCCAGTTTGCCCTGAAAGTCCCCGTGGTGTTGCCTGGTGGCGTGGCCGAGAAAATCACCGAACTCGACATGAGCACTGGTGAAAAGGCCGCGGTGGTCGCCAAAGGTTTGTTTGGTGCGGCCAACAGTTTGTTGGGATTTGGAGCCAGCAGCAATGGCGGCGCTGCCCGCTTTGTGGCCGGCAGCACCATGACCCAAGTTGACACCGCAGCCAGCGTCGGCCAAACCGTCTATTCCGCAGCCAACTCCGGCAAATTTGAGGTCACCGCCGATCCCGACTACGAAGAAAAAGTCGGCAAAGACCTGGCGCTGGTACTGCAGTTGTATGCCCAGGCTTTGCCCAAATAGCCCGTATCCGGGCAGACCCCTCTACACAATTTTGAAAGTCTGACATGGGATCAAGTCTTGTGAACCAGGTGAGGTTAATCGGTGTGCATCTGGTGTTGGCGATGAGTGTTCTGCCCGCCCACGCCGGGTTTTTGGATGACCTGGTGAACAAAGGCACGGATCTGGTCAAAGGCGTGGGCAAAGCCCTTAACCGTGGCCCGAGCGAAGAGACCGTGCTGGCACAAACACCAGCGCAGCAAGATCAGACGCTGATTCAACTCTATGAAGCCAAGGATTTTGATAACGTGGTGCGGCTGGCCAATGCGTTACACACCAAGGGCTTGGTGGTGGGCACCTATTTTTTTGGACTGTGCACTTATATGGGGGAGGGGCTGGCGTTAGACAAAGCCAAGGGCATCGAACTCATCAAACAGGCGGCACAAGCCGGTGATGTGCGTGCCCAGTCCACGTTGGGCAACCTGTTTGCCAATGGCGTGAAAGATGCGCAGCTCGACAACGCACAGAACATGCACTACCTGCAGGCCGGAGCCGAAAAATTCGATTGGTCTGCTCAATTGCTGGCTGAGCTGTATGAAAAAGGCTTGCAAGGTATCCCCAAAGACCGCGCCAAAGCCCTGGCCGTGTACAAAGAGCACAAATGGGCTGATGCGACACGCTGGCAAAGCAAAATCAGCCAGCTCGAAGCTCAACTCAAAGCCATTCCCACCGAAGCAGCTTTCTTGGCCCAAACCCCGCAGCAGCAAGACAAGACGCTGCTTGATTTGCAGGCCAGCGGCGACCACACCGATGTGGTCAAACTGGCCAACGCGCTGCTGCCCAGTGGCTCGCCCGTGGCCAAGTATTACCTGGCGCTGGCTTACCTGAAAGGCGAAGGTCTGACACAGGACAAAATCCAGGGCCAGACCTTGGTGCTGGAGGCCGCTGATGCCGGTTTCAAGCGTGCCCAAATGTTTGCCGGGGCAGGCCTGGTCTATACCAAAGACGAAAAACTGCTGGATGTGCCACGCGGGCTCAAACTGCTGGAAGCCAGTCTGCCCGAGTTTCCCGAATCTGCCATCATGCTGGCAGAAATCAATGCCAAAGGTGATTTTGGCCAACCAGTCAACCTGCCCAGGGCGCTGGCTTTGTACAAGTCAGTGCAAGACCCGAAGTACTTGGCCAAGATCAAGCCGGTGATTGCCGTGCTGGAAGAAGAGCTCAAACCTGTGCCCACGGTCGCGGAGCTGCTGGCCATGAGCTCCGAGCAGCAAGACCAGACACTGAGTGCGTTGCAAGTCAAGAAAAAGTATGCCGACGTGATGCGTTTGGCGACCGCGCTGGATGAAAAAGGCTCGGCCGTGGGGGCGTTCTATGTCGGCTTGATGCACTCCAATGGCCGTGGTGTGGTGCAAAACGAAAAGCTGGGGACGCAATACTGGCTCAAAGCCGCCGCAGCCGGTATGCACGCTGCCGAATCCAATGCCGGGCGTGGGCTGTTGTTTGCGCAATGGGGCTTTGAGCGTGACGAAGCGCTGGGCGTGAAATACCTGCAAGCCTGCTATGACTATTTCAACGACTGCGCCTACGAGTTGGCGCGTGCCCACCAGAACGGCTGGGGTGGTTTGCCCAAGAACAAAGACAAGGCCTTGTCGATCTTCAAAAACTACAAGTGGAATGCCAACTACAGCATGAAGCCCGAGATTGCCAAAAAAATCAAGGAGCTTGACCCTACTGCAGGTTCCGAGGAGGTGTTTGTCAAGGTGATGGAAGCTGCCAAGAGTATCGGCGTGCGGGTGTCCGACGCGCGGGCCGAAGGCTACAAGTATCTTGGCCAGGGAAGCATGACGATCAATGGCAGTATCAAAGTGGGGTTTAGCTGCGAACTGTTGATTTTCGAAGGCATGAAGCCCAAATTATTCATGTATTTCACCTCAGACGACCGCCGCGTGCATGACCCGTTACGCAAGCGCATGGTGGCGGCATTGGAAAGCAAATTCGGTAATTTGCGCAGTGCCTTTGACGGCAACAGCACCATGTTTGTGCAAGATTGGTAAGGTTCATCATGCGTAAACCTCTTCTGCTTTTGCTCAGTGCCGGACTGTTCATTGCCAACACCAGCCACGCCTGGAACGCCGCTGACGACGAGCGCAACCGCCAGCGTTCGATGGCCTCCATGCGGGTAAACACCGCCCAGTTTGAGTTAAACCAGGCCCGCATGATGCAAAACATGCAGCGAGACTGGGCGCGCAACAGTGCGGCTGCCAGAGTCGATATGTCGGGTGGGCATCAAAGTTCATACAGCAGTTCGATGCCGGCCTACAACGCGGTCGGGCAACTCAGCAGCACGCTGGGCAGCATTCGCGACCGCATGAACAAGCCCGTCACGTTCAGCATCAAACAAAAAGCCGAGACCGATCAGGACGTGTTGCAACGCTTCATGGCCGATGCCAAGGGCGGTAATTCGGTGGCAGCGGTGTGGCTGGGGCAGATGTATTACTCGGGCTTTGGCACCCCGCGTGATGACGTGCAAGCCACCCAATGGTTCAAACGTGCTGCCGAACTGGGCAACCCCGATGGCGCCTACCACTACGGCTACATGCGCATGTACGGTCACGGTGTGACGGCTGATCCGGTCGATGCCGTGGGCTGGTACAAGCGCGCAGCCGAGGCTGGCAGTGCCCGTGGTGAACTGAGCTACGCCAGCGCCCTGATTGCCGGCAATGGCATTGCCCGTAACGAAGCACTGGCTGTGCCGATGATGAAAAGCCTGGTGGCGCGCAACATGACACTCAGCAGCGACCCCGATATCCGCGAGGCCCAGGCCCTGATGGCCGGGCTGCTGGGAGATTTTTACCGCAGCGGCACCGGGGTTGACAAAGACATCAATGAGGCGGTGCGCTGGTATTCACTGGCTGCCGAGCGCGGTGACCGGTTTGCCGCACGAGACCTGGCCAAAATGTATTACCAGGGCGACGGTGTTGGTAAAGACTTCCAGCAATTTCTGGCCTGGACAGCCAAGGCCGCCGAGTTGGGCCACCCTGAGGCGCAGGCCAATCTGGGTCTGATGCTGGTGCAAGGCAAAGACCTGTCCAAGGATGTGAGCACCGGGGTGAAACTGGTTCAGGAGGCAGCCAATCAGGGTGATGGTTTTGCCTGGTCGCTGATCGGCGGTTTTCATCAGGACGGTTTGCTGCCCAAAAGCCCGGCCAAAGCGGCGCAGGCTTATCAACAGGCTGTGGCCAATGGTTATCCGCAGGCGCGGTTTGACCTAACCCCGGCCTTGTTGCGCACCGCGCAGATTGACCCTGAGGCCGGTGCAGTGGCCAGGGATCAACAAGACGCGCAAGCAGGTCACACGCAGGCCATGCTGCGCCTGGCTGATCGTTATGCTGACGGTATTGGCGTGGCTGCCGACTTGGTGCAGGCGCTGGCGTGGTATGGCAAAGCGGCAGCCCAAGGTAGTACCGTGGCGCAGGGTATGCAAGGCTTGCTGCTGATCACCGGGCAGGCCGGTGTCAAGGATGTCAAAAAAGGCATCACCCAGACCGAACGTGCAGCAGCAGCCGGTGATGCGGGGGCTTTGTTCAACATGGGTGAGTTGTACGCGAATGGTTTTTTGGGCTCTGACAATGCCAAAGCTCATGCTATTGAATGGTTTCAAAAAGCCTTGAAAGCGGGCCATGCAGGAGCGGAGCAGATTCTGGCCGGTTTGACTGCCCATTAA
Organism: Rhodoferax sp.; assembly: GCF_028688795.1. GTDB lineage: Bacteria > Pseudomonadota > Gammaproteobacteria > Burkholderiales > Burkholderiaceae_C > Rhodoferax. The sequence goes on from NZ_JAQTXM010000077.1 coordinate 5,690, forward strand.
GGTGGTAACGTCTGGTGCATGAGCCGCCTCAAACAACTCGAAACCTTTGTCAATATTGCCACCCGGGGTGGTTTGACGGCGGCTGCGAAGGCCGAAGGGGTGGCCCCCGCCATCATCGGGCGGCGGCTGGATGCGCTGGAAGAGCGCCTGGGTGTCAAGCTGCTGGTGCGCACCACCCGCAGCGTCACGCTGACCCAGGAAGGCTCGGCGTTTCTGGAAGACTGCCAGCGCCTGCTGACTGATCTGGCCAATGCCGAGGCCAGCGTCTCTGCGGGTGGCA
>NZ_JAQTXM010000001.1 GCF_028688795.1 Rhodoferax sp.
TTGCATCGCCGCCATTTGCGCCATGAGGTCTTGCACCTGTTGCTGCAAGGGCCACAACATCCTGATCAGCTCATCCTTTTGTGCATGGCTGAGTTCGGTGAGGTCGGGCAGGGTTGGCATCAAAACCGATTCTCACTCACTATTTCATAGCGAACTCAAATTAATCTCCGTTGGGAGCTGAGTAGTTACGATAATTTACAATAAAATAGCTTCTAGCCCTTATAAAATAAGCGCTAGAAGCTACTAATTACATAGCATTTAAAGCAACTGAATGACGGGGTGACCCATCTCCCTTTAGTCGCGCACCACCAGCACAGGCAGCTTGGTGTGCGACAGCACCGCTTGGGCCACGCTGCCCAGCACAAATTTTTCCAGCCCGCTGCGGCCATGTGAACCCATAACGATCAAATCAGCGTCCAGCGAAACACCGGCCTCGACAATGCCACGCCACGCTGTGTGTGACTCAACCACCGACGTGTCAACCGTGACGCTGGCACCCGAAAACGCATCTTTGGCGGCTTTCACGGCCGCATTGGCTTCAGCCGTGGCAGCACTCAGGTACTCGGCCTGTCCGTAGGCAAAATCAGTGCCGACCCCAGTGAACGGGTACGGGTCAATCACATAGATCACCGTGACCCGGCTACCGAACGCCTGAGCCAAAGTGATGGCCTTGCCAACCGCCATTTGCGCCGTATCAGACCCATCGACAGGCACCAGGATGTGTTTGAACATGATTTACTCCTCAAAATTAGTGATGAACAGATTGTGAATCAGACGTTTGCCGGGATGTGCAGAATTCGCAAACTTCATACCCCATCAGCCTGAAAACTTTGGGCACGCAGCGTCACCACCAAGGTGTCACGAAAACAATCCTGTGGCGACAAGCCTGTCTGGAAAAGCGGCTGGATCGGCGTGGATTCATGGATCACCCGGACATCGTCCAGCAGCAGCACCGACCACGGCTCGATCAGGGTAAAACGTTGCCCATTGGGGCCTTCCACATCAAACACACGGGTTTCGCCGCCTTTGATATTCTGCCGGTTTACCAGAAACACCGCCACCATGTCGACGCCATCGCGATGCGCGCCCTCGGGCGTGGGGCGGCCAATGCCGTCGGTGGTGTCAATGCGAAATTGGTGCGCCTCGACAAACCAGGGCTGAGTGCCCTTGAGCGCAGAACACACGCTGCCCAGCCACAGCAACAACTGCGTCCACGCCGGCTGTGCCGTTACCGCGGGCGCAATGGGTTCAAACAGGCGCTGCATGCCACCGTGCAGCGCGTTGTATTCAAGCGGCTGCCAATGCGCGCGATGCGGTACCTGCGTCACAGCGCCACCAGTAACGACAAAACACGAATGCCGACGTCGCCGGTAATGGCCACCGTCTTTAAGGAAATTATCGGGTGGCAAATCAGACCACGCGCTGCCCAAGGCCTGCAGCGCCTGTGCAGAGCAACCGCTTAAGGCGCTCACACCATCAGACCCCAAAACGGCATAGCCCTGACGTTGCAGCGAGGTCGCACAGGCCGCCGGCTCAACAACCGGCGCAGAAGAAAAATATTGAGTCATGCCCCAACTTTAGCGCCTGGAAAACGCCGTCAGGTCCCACTGGCCCTATATTTCTTCAGGCACCATCTTGATCGCGCCACATGGGCACTCCGCAACACAAATGCCGCAGCCTTTGCAGTAGTCGTAATTGAAATCAAAGCCTTTGCCGGGGCCGAGCTTGATGACGGCGTTGTCGGGGCACACGCCATAGCAGTTGTCGCACTCAAAGCAGTTGCCGCATGACAAACAGCGCCGGGCTTCAAACAGGGCGTTGCTCTCATCCAGACCGCCCTGCACTTCTTCAAAGGTGGATTGACGGCGAATGATGTCCAGAATAGGCCGCACCGTTTTAGGCGCATCGCTGTAGTACCAGGTGTTGAGCAAATCGAAACTGGCGACTTCGCTCTTGGCTGGCGGCACATAGGCTTGGCCGCGCAACCAAGCATCCATGTTGCGCGCGGCTTTTTTGCCATGGCCAATCGCCACGGTCACGTTGCGCTCGGCAGGCACCATGTCGCCACCGGCAAAAATACCGTCGTGACCCGTCATCATCTGCGCGTTGACCTGAACCACACCATCTTGCACCGCCAAGCCTGGCACACCTTCAATCAGTGACAAATCCACGTCCTGACCCAGCGCCAGCACCACGGAATCGGCTTCCAGGGTTTCAAACTCACCGGTGGGCTGCGGAAAACCCTTGTCATCGAGCGCCATTTTTTCAACGGTGATGGACGACTCACCCGCCTGTTTGATGGTCGACAGCCACTTGATCATCACACCCTCTTGCAGCGCTTCTTCCACCTCAAAATCATGCGCCGGCATCTTTTCGCGGTTGCGGCGGTAAACGATGATCGACTCGGTGGCTCCGAGCCGCTTGGCGGTGCGGGCCACGTCAATGGCGGTGTTACCGCCCCCATATATCACCACGCGCCGCCCCAGCAGCGGTTTGTCTTCACCCTCCATGGAGCGCAGCACCGACACCGCATCGAGCACCTTGGCCGAGTCACCGGCTGGAATGTAGGCACGCTTGGCAATGTGCGCACCCACCGCCAGAAACACCGCGTCAAAGCCGCCGTCCAGCTTGGCCTGCAGCACATCCGTGACCTTGGTGTTGTATTCAATGCGTACACCCATGTCCACAATGCGTTGCACTTCGGCATCAAGCACCTGGCGCGGCAAGCGGTATTGCGGAATGCCAAAACGCATCATGCCGCCCGGCAGCGGCCCGGCCTCAATCACCGTCACGGCATGGCCGAGGCGCGCCAAGTGATACGCAGCAGACAAGCCCGACGGCCCGGCACCCACGACCATGACTTTCTTGCCTGACGGGGTGGCGGGCTGTGGCAACGTCCAGCCCTGGGCAATGGCCTCATCGCCCAAGAAGTGCTCGACCGAATTGATGCCCACCGGCGAATCCAACTGACCCCGGTTGCAGGCGCCTTCGCAGGTGTGGTAACACACTCGCCCCATGATGGCCGGAAACGGGTTGTCTTCCACCAGCGTGTTCCAGGCCTCCCGGTAGTTGCCGGATTCGGCATGAAACAGCCAGCCCTGGATGTTTTCACCGGCGGGGCATTGGTGGTTGCAGGGTGGCTTGCGGCTCAGGTACACCGGGCGCTCAGTGCGCCATGAACCGGTATGGTTGGCCAAAGAACTGCCGACATCGAGCGTGATGGCAAATGGTTTTTGCATGGTCATTCCTCCAGCAGGCCAAAACGGCGAATGTTACGGTCGGCCCGGTCTTGCAAGCGCGCCAGGGTGGCCACGTCAGGGCTTTTTCCAAACAGGTGGGCAAAGCGTTTTTGCGGCTTCAAATAGTCTTCCACGGGCACCTGGCGCCGAATTTTCAGCACACCAGTCACCTCGCCGCGCTCGGCTTCAAACACCGGAAACACGCCGCTTTCAACCGCCAGCCTTGAGAGCTTGATGGTGTCATGCGAAGCAGCACCCCAGCCCAGCGGGCAAGGCACAAAGATGTGGATGTAACGCGCGCCGTGCATCGTCATGGCTTTGGTCACCTTGTATTCCAGGTCACGCAAATCCGCCACGGTGGCGGTGGCCACATAGGGAATTTCATGGGCCATGGCGATTTGCGGCAGGTTTTTGCCCTGGCCGAACTCATTGCCCGGATGTGGCCCGACCGTCATGGTGGTGGCCGTGCGGGCCGCTGGCGGCGTAGCGCTGGAGCGTTGCACGCCGGTGTTCATGTAGGCCTCGTTGTCGTAGCAGATGTAGAGCACATCGTCGTTGCGCTCAAACATACCTGAAAGGCAGCCAAAGCCAATGTCGGTGGTGCCCCCGTCGCCACCCTGGGCCACCACGCGCACATCGCTGCGGCCTTTGGCCTTCATGGCCGCAGCTATGCCCGTGGCCACGGCTGCCGTGTTGCCAAACAGCGAGTGAATCCAGGGCATTTGCCACGAGGTTTCTGGGTACGGGGTGGAAAACACCTCCAGGCAACCGGTGGCGTTGGCCGCAATCAGCTGGCCGTTGGTGGCCGCCATGGCGGCATCAATGGCATAGCGCGCGCCTAGCGCCTCGCCGCAGCCCTGGCAGGCGCGGTGACCTGAGTTGAGCGAATTGCTGCGCGCCGCACCCGACTGCACGCTGCGCTGCTCGGGGGCGAGCAGGCGGTTACCGACAGTGAACGTGCCGGTTTGGTAAAACTTGACCAATGACTGTTCCATGATGTGTGTTCTGTGAGTTGGGTTTTAAACAACTTGCGTTCCGGCATTGCCCATGTCACGCAAGATACCCTCGGCAATCGGGCCAGAGCGACGTTGTGTTTTCTCGCGCTCCAACACCCGGTTGACCACAGCCCAGTCCAGGTCCAGAAAGGTCAGCAACTCCAGCTTGTCGGCAATCGCATCCAGCAGCAATTTATGAACCGACGTTTTTGTGATGGGCCGCCCACCCAAACCTGCCACCACAGTCAGGACCGGTTGCGGGCGGTTGCGCACGGCGCTGCGCACATCACGCGACACAATGCCGCCAATACCCACCGCGAAGCATTTCTCGATGACCACAATGCGTTTGGCATTGGCCGTGGCGTCACGAATGGCAGAAATCGGGAACGGCCTATAAGACGTGATGCCGAGCACCCCAACCTTGATGCCCTCGGCACGCAAATCATCCACCGTGTCCTTGATGGTGCCCAGCACCGAGCCCAGCGCAATCACGATAGTTTCGGCATCTTCGGTCTGGTAGGTTTTGATCAGCCCACCTGAATCGCGGCCAAACTCTTTTTTGAACTCGGCGGCGATTTGCGGAATTAGGTCCAGCGCCTGCATCTGTTTGGCATGGGCCAGGTAACGCACCTCGGTAAAGGCCTCGGGGCCGACCATGGCGCCAATCGTCACCGGGTCATTCGGGTCCAGCACCTGGCGCGGCTCGTAAGGCGGTAAAAAGCGGTCCACCTGTGCCTGATCAGGCATGTCAACCCGTTCATAGGCATGGGTCAGGATGAAGCCGTCCATACACACCATCACCGGCAATGACAACTCTTCGGCAATCTTGAAAGCCTGAATGTGCAGATCCAGCGCCTCCTGGTTGGTCTCGGCAAAAATCTGCAGCCAGCCGGCATCGCGCATGCTCATGCTGTCAGTGTGGTCGTTCCAGATGTTGATGGGCGCGCCAATGGCCCGGTTCGCCACCGTCATCACAATCGGCAACCCAAGGCCGGACGCGTTGTACACAGCTTCTGCCATGAACAGCAAGCCCTGGCTGGCGGTGGCCGTGTAAGAACGTGCACCAGCGGCTGATGCGCCAATGGCCACACTCAGGGCGGCAAATTCGGATTCGACATTGATGAACTCGCACGGCGTCAACTCGCCCGACTTCACCATCTCCCCCAAGCCTTCCACGATGTGGGTTTGCGGCGAAATCGGGTAGGCACAAATGACTTCTGGGCGGCTCAGCGCCACGGCTTTGGCTACGGCATGCGAGCCTTCGCATTGTTCAAGCATGTTGTGTCTCCTCGGCGGCCTGTTGCATGACAAGATTGAAGGCCTCAATGGCTGCGGCCTTGTTGCCAACAGCTACGGCTCCTTTGAATTTGTCGTCAATGGCGCGCTCGACCGCTTCCAGTGAAATCAAGCCAGTCAGGGCAGCAAACGCGGCGAGCAACGGCACATTGGGAACGGCGCGGTTCACATGTTTAATGGCTAACTCGGACGCAGGCACGGTCAGCAAATGCGCTGGCTTGAAATCTTTGACAAAATCGCCCAGCCCCATTTCCTCAAAGCTGCGGGTGGTGTTGATCAGAATAAAGCCGTCTTTTTTAAGCCCGCCCAGCACATCCACCTGATGCAGCAGCGTGGGGTCCTGAATGATGATGGCATCGGGCTGCATGATGGGTTCACGCAGGCGAATCTCACGATCGTCCATGCGGCAAAAAGCCACCACCGGAGCCCCGGTGCGCTCAGAGCCAAAACTGGGAAAAGCCTGCGCATGGCGGCCTCCCAAAAACGCAGCGATGGACATCATCTCTGCACCCGTGACAACCCCTTGGCCGCCACGTCCGTGAATACGAACCTGAAACATGTGTGTCTCCTCAAATGTTGGTGGGACAGGCAGGCAATGCGTCTGCGGCCCTCTTTTTGCAACAGGCCGAATAGTGAACCCATAAAAAGGAGCCAGTTTTGATGTAAATCAACTTATAGACTCATCAAGGCTTACCGGGGCTCGACATCACAAATCCATGACTTGGATCAACTCGGCTAATGCCCAGCTTAAGTATGCTTCGCGCTTTATTTTTCTAAGGATTTCGGAATGCCCACGCTGCAATGGTCTGACACGCTGGCTCTTGGCTTGCCTGAGATGGATGACACCCACCATGAATTTGTAGACCTGTTGGCGCAAGTTGTCAACGCTAGTGATGACACGCTGCTGCCGTTGTGGCGCAAGTTGGTGGCCCACACCGACGAGCACTTTGCCCGCGAAGACCGATGGATGAAGACTACTGGTTTCTCCAGCACCAACTGCCACACAACGCAACACCAAGTGGTGCTGCAAGTGATGCGTGAGGGCGACAAACGCGGCACTGCGGGCGAATTGGCCGTTGTGCGGCAAATGGCGGACGAATTGGGCACCTGGTTTCCCATGCACGCGCAGGCCATGGACGCCGCCCTGGCACTGCACCTGCGCAACGTCGGCTACGACCCACTGACTGACCAAGTCAGCATGCCGAAAGCCCTGCCTGCCGAGGCCATTCACGGCTGTGGCGGATCAAGCTGCGCAACCGAAGGCGCCCCACATTGACTATCGAGACGTAAAAATCAAACAAAAAAAGGCCCCAAGCAAGGGGCCTTTTTTTATCTGATCAAGCGTTATTTCACCGCGGCTTTGCTGCTTGGGGCAACTGGACGCGTTTGAATGAACTTAGCCGCTGCTTCTGCCAACTTGCGTTTGCGCTCCAGGTTGAGCCTTTCGAGCTCCGCGTGGTTGCTTTTCTTCATGTTGGGGTCTTTACCGAATACGCCTGCCATAGTGATGATTCCTTTGGTTCAGTCTAACTCATTCATGCATTGACCCGTTTGACTGAGAACCCATTACCCGAAACGATAACTGCCAGAAAGACGGCCTTGCCAAGCTTGGTCCTGATTTCTCGTAGATCTCAATACAGCGCGGCAAACCGCTCTACCTGGCGGGTTGGGCCAGCGACGATCAGATGGTCGCCGGGCTTTATCTCAGTGTCGGGTTTTGCGTAAATAAAGTCCTGATGCCGGCGTTTGATGCCCACCACGGTGATGCCATGGCGTTTACGCACATCTGACTGCGACAGCGTTTTTTTGTGCGTTTCCATCGGTGAGCGCGTCTTGGCAATTGCAAAACCATCGTCAAACTCAATGAAGTCAATCATCTTGCCGGTCACCAAATGCGCCACGCGTTCCCCCATGTCTGTCTCTGGGTAAACCACATGGTGCGCGCCCACGCGCTCAGCAATACGCCCATGCTGCGGGTTATTGGCCTTGACCCAGATGTCTTTCAGGCTCAGTTGGCTCAGGTTCAACACCGTGAGCACGCTGGCCTCAAGATCGCTGCCAATGCTCACCACAGCATGCGCAAAATCCTGCACCCCAAGCTGGCGCAGGGTTTCGATATCGGTGGAATCTGCCTGCACCACGTGGGGCAAGATGCCTGAGAGGTTTTGCACGGTTTCTGCATTGCTTTCAATAGCCAGCACATCGTGTCCAAGCTGAACCAGCGAAGTGGCCACACCGGTGCCAAAGCGGCCCAGGCCGATCACCACCACGCTACCAGCGAGCGATTTAACTTGTTTATCCAACAATGGGTTTCTCCTCAGGGTAACGGTAATTGCGGCGCGACTGGTTGGTAGCAATGGCCACCGCCAGTGTCACTACACCCACGCGCCCGATGAACATCAGCGCGATCAAAATGAATTGGGCGCCGGGCGCCAGCTCAGCCGTGATGCCAGTGGACAGCCCCACGGTGGCAAACGCCGAGATGACCTCAAACAGCACCTTTTCATAAGGCAGCGTGGTCAGCGGCAAAATCATCAACATGGCCAGTGCGATCGTCGCTGAGCCCAGCGCCACCACCGTCAAAGCCTGGCGCTGCACTGACGTGGCAATACGCCGCCCGCGAAACTCCACGTCCGGGTTGCCACGAATCTCGTTCCACACCACCAGCACCAACACAAAAAATGTGGTGACCTTGACGCCTCCTGCGGTACCTGCGCTGCCACCACCGATGAACATCAGGGCGAAATGCAGTGCCAGCGACTCGTTGGTCAGACCGCCAATGTCGACAGCATTAAAACCAGCGGTACGCGCGGATACCGATGTGAACATGGCCGCTAGGCCTTTGGTTGCCCAAGCCATCGGGCCAAGCGTTTTGGGGTTGTCCATTTCCGTCAGAAAAATAAGCACCGCACCGCCCAGAATCAGGGCAATAGAGCCCCAAACGGTCAGCATGGTGTGCATTGACCATTTCGGCTTGCGCCGCTCGCGCGCCACCATCAGCTCCTGCAGCACCGGAAAACCAAGGCCGCCAATGACAATGGCCAGCATCAGCGGCACCAGCACAAAAGCGTCGCCCACAAAACGCATCACACTGTCGCTCCAAGTGGAGAAACCAGCATTATTGAAAGCTGACACCGAGTGAAACACGCCCTGCCACAGCGCCTCGGTCCAAGGCATGCCGTAACCCAGGGCAAAACGCAGCGTCAAGACCGCCGCCATGACCAGTTCTGTGACCAACGTGACCCAGAACACCACCTTGGCCACACTCTTGACATCGCCCAGAGCCAGCGAATGCGTTTCTGCCTGCAGCAAACGCTGGGTGCGCAGCCGCATCGACCCGCTGACCAGCAGGCCCATCAGGGTGGCGGAGGTCATCATGCCAAACCCCCCCAGCTGAAACAGGGCCATGATAATGCCCTGGCCAGCGCCGCTCCAGTAAGTGCCGGTATCCACCACCACCAGCCCGGTCACACACACGGCAGAGGTGGCGGTGAACAGCGCCGTCAAAAACGGCGCAACCTCCCCTTTGGCATGGGCCAGCGGCAACATCAGCAAGCCGGTTCCCAGCAAGATCACGGCCAAAAATGACAGCACCAGGATGGTGGAGGAATGCAGGGTGTCGATCTTCAAACCGCGGACTCAATCAAAATATTCAGGGCAAAAACTTGCGCCAGGTGCCCACGTTGTAAACCCGCAGGTAGCCATTCTTCTTCAGCACCATTTTGGCCATGCCACTGCGTGTGCCGCTGGCACAACACAAAACCACCGGGGCGGATTTGGGCAACTCTGCCAGCCGGCTGCCCAACTCCGGCAAGGGAATGTTGATGGTTCCGGGGGCACTGCCACTGGCAAACTCTGCCGCCGAGCGCACGTCCACCAGCACAGCGCCTTCTTTTTTCAGATCGGGCAACAAGGCCAGCACGCGCCTGGAATTCCACCACTTGTACCCAAACCAAAGCGCCAGCGCCAAGAATGGCCAATACTGCTCAAATAAAACCTTCAAATCCATAAATAATCCTGTCTAGCTTGCGTGAATAAAGCGCCAGAGGATAAACGAAAGCAGCCTGGCCCCCCACACTTTCCGTTGACCCAGCCAGCTATGCGAGGCAGAGTACGGCGAAACGGCCCCAGCCAGTGCGCAGTTCAAGCAGGTTTCCCTTGACTGCAAAACATTGGGGGCAGACTTCAAGACTGGAACCGCCCAATCTGCGCGCAAGCCCCAGATCAAGATAAACGCCACCGGAGTTGGACGTCGGCCATTTGGATGCTGCTGATCGCGGCCATCCTCGCACCGCAGTCCTGACGCAGCGCAGCCAGTCGCACCTGGCCGCATCAGCCGTGCCGTGGGCGGACATGGCGTTGGCCCGCGCCAAAGGCAACAGCCACCAACAAGCAGCTTGCCCCAGCGCCGGTTCCAGTGTTGCACGCATGGCCCCACTATCTTGTACGCTTGGCAGGTGCACCGATATGCACGCCTTAGGAACCGATCATTTTTTTCTACCGCGCAAGGCCTTACCGTGTCTGAATCCATCATCATTCAACAACCCGCTCAAGCGGCGCAGCAACTCATGGTTTTGCACCATGGCGTGGGTGCGAACGCACAGCACTTAAGCCCCCTGGAGCAACATCTGGCGGCGCTTTTTCCCAACGCCTTCATCGTCAGTGTGCACGCCCCCTATGCAGCCGATACCGCCACGGGTGCCCAGTGGTTTTCGGTTCAAGACATTACCGAAGAGAACCGCCCCGCGCGGGTGGCCGAGGTGATGCCTGCCTTCATTCACAACCTGCGGTATTGGCAGCAAACCAGCGGCGTGTCGGCCAGCGCCACGGCCGTTGTGGGGTTTTCGCAAGGTGCCATCATGGCGCTGGAGGCCGCGCAGGCGCAAGCAGGGCTGGCAGCGCGCATCGTCGCCCTGTCCGGGCGCTATGCCCAACTCCCCACCCATGCGCCAGAGAAAACCACCCTGCACCTCATTCATGGCAAGTCAGACCCCGTCATTCATTACGGTCACTGCGTGTCTGCGGCAGAGCGTTTGGTGGGCTTGGGGGGTGATGTCACTGCTGACGTCATACCTTTTTTAGGCCATGAGATCAATGAAAAAGTGATGGACTTGGTGGTGGAGCGCCTAACCGGCCATATTCCCCAACACCGATGGGACGAAGTGCAAAAAGCGGCGGCGCAGCAAGCCGACCGCTGAAACACCGCCACCTTGTGTTGCAGGGCTGGTACGGTTCAAACCTTGATGGAGAAGTACCTGTCACGACTCTGAGTGTGTGAAGCATGAACAAATCAGTAAACCGCGTCATGGTCGCCCACGTTCACCGGGATGATTTGCTGGTCTTGAATCAGACATGTCGCCGGATCGAGTACGAAGCACACACACGACTTGATTTGTTTAATTCGAATGTTTCGTTTACTTCGAATAAATGCTAATATTCTCAAGTTCGCTAAGCCTTACCCAAGGCAACTGCACGAAGGAAAATCCCATGAAAGATCAAGAAGTACTCGACCCTGCCAACGAAGCCGAAGCTGAAATGGCAGCGGTGGCCCATCAATGCCTGATGACGGCGCTGGACCATTCCAAGGCGGATCACATCGACGTCATTCTTGATGTCGGTTCGGATGGCGACCCCAAACACGAAACACCTGTGCTGAAGCTGCCGCCCCGCGCCTTGCGCTTTTTTGCCGACGTGCTGCGGCAAATGGCCAAACAAGAGCCCATGCTGCTGGTTCCGCAAAAGCACGAACTCACGACCCAGGAGGCGGCCAATTTTCTGAACGTATCACGGCCTTTTGTAATCAAGGAAATCGAAGCCAATCGGCTCAAGTGCCGAAAGGTCAACCGCCACCGCCGAATTGAATTTGAAGAACTGCGCCGCTACCAGACCGCGCAGCAACAGCAATCTGAGCAGGCCCTGCAAGACCTGACCCAACTGTCTGAAGAGCTGGGGTTGGAGTTTTAAGTGGCAGGCTCAGCGCGCTACACCGCGATTCTGGACGCCAATGTCCTCTATCCGCAATTGATCCGCGACACCCTTCTGAGTCTGGCCGTTGAGCGCCTCTACCATGCGCGCTGGAGTGCCACGATTCATGACGAATGGACGCGTAACCTGGCCAAAGACCGACCAGAACTCGCCGCCAAATTACCATTAGTCGTTAAACGGATGAACGCCAGCGTGCCGGACTGTTTGGTAACGAATTACGAAAAACTGGCTGACACCATCGAATTGCCAGACCCTGACGACCGCCATGTCGTTGCCGCCGCCATTGTTGGTCACGCAGACGCCATCGTCACCTTCAACACCAAAGACTTTCCGGCAGCTGTACTGGAGCCCTACGGCATTGAAGTGCAACACCCCGATGAGTTCCTGATGAATCAATTGCAGTTGCAGGCCATACCAGCGTTGAGCGCCATCAAAAAAATGCGTGCCCGCTGGACCAACCCGGCGCGGCCAGCGCAAGAGCTGATTACAGCGTTTGAGAAACGAGGCTTGCCTATGACGGCTGACTTGTTGCGTGAGGCCGTTACGCTAATTTAATTGGTCAAATAAGGCTACAACCCCCGTATTACATGCGTTAGAAGCTATTAAATACAGAGCGAACGCAAATCAAATAAACGCATCAAGTGACCCCCCTGCGCGCTGTGGCCTGACTTAATTGGCGGGCCGGTGTACCGCGCAAATCTTGTTGCCGTCCGGGTCACGCCCATACGCCAGATAGACCTGACCCACCGAGAGCTCACGAAACCCCGGCGGGTCTTCACAAGAGGTGCCGCCGTTGGCAACGCCCGCCGCATGGAAAGCGCTCGCTTGTTCGGGTGACTGCATGGCAAACCCGATGGTGCTCACGTTCATCCACACCCAGCATCACATGATTGAACATAGATTTCACAGTTGGGCCCAAAGCGGGAAAAGTGGGTATGCGGGAATACTACCGTGTTCACCCGGCAAAATATCCCCATGCAAAACACCCCTGCGACAGACCTCATGGCCGCCCACGCTTTGGCCTACGCCCCCTGCGGTTTCACCTTGAGCGCCCTGGCGGCCGAACCCGAGAGTGCAGACTATGGCGCGTGCGCCTTGGTGCTGAACGGTTTGCGCATCCGCTTTCGGGTGGCCAAAACCACGCCCACCAAAACGGGCCAATTTGTCACACTGTGGAAGCGCGTAGGCGGGGGTCCCATCCAGCCGTTTGAGCTGTCTGATCCAGTGGATACTTTTGTGGTCAGCACCCGCAGCGGGCCGAATTTTGGACAGTTTGTATTTCCCAAAGCGGTGTTGGCGGCCAAGGATGTGGTGGCCAAAAGCGGCCAGGGCGACAAACGGGCCATTCGCGTCTACCCGCCGTGGGCCAGCGCGACCAGCCGCCAGGCGCACAACACGCAGACCTGGCAAGCCGCCTACTTTATAGACCTATCGGCCGGGAAGCTGGTGGATTTGGCACGCGTGCAGGCCCTATTTATAAATCAAACAAGCCTCTAGCCCCCGTGCTAACTGCGCAACCAGCTATTAAATATGGAGTAGATGGCGGGCAATCCCTTGCACATCCGCGCTAACGTGGCGACATACATCACCCCCCATACCTTTACATCCACGCGGCAAACACCAAGGGTCTGATGCCAAAACGCACAGCGCTCGGCCCCGCACCAAAACAAGGGCCTCGGGCGCCATGCTGAGCGCGAACTCGATGGTGGCCTACAGGCTCGCCACCTTTGACACCAGCGGAAACGCCGACGAATTGTGAATTGTCGGGATTGGAAATACGCTGAAATTTTAGGCAACCGCGTCAATGCGGCGCCCATAGCCAAGACCAAGCGGATACAACTCACTGCGAAAAAAATTCCTATGGAGTGTGCTGAAACATGTCCAGCACGGATTGGACATAGGCATCAAGCGCCAGAAGATACGTGTTGGAATGCGTACCGCCTTGCACAACCAAAAGGCGTGAGCCTTCAGGAATGGCGCCGGTTGCACGCAAGGCTTCGATGGGGGTTTGCTCATCGGCTGTGCCCTGAAACACAATGACCGGGAAGGGTGTCGATGCGGACAAGGCTTCCATCAGGGTGTAGTCGTGCGAGAGTAAGCGGGACACCGGAAGTTGCGCGATGGGCGCCAAGTACCAGCGCGAGCGGAGACGAGCAACAAGGGCTGACGACAGCGACGGCGTCGCAGCATCAAGAACCAGACCAGCGGGATGCGCAACACCTGCAGCGTAGGCGGCGAGCATGGCCCCGAGCGAGCGGCCAACGAAAACGGTTCTTCCTGGTGTGCAGGTTTGACCCACGATGCTAAGTGCCTGCTGAGTGAGGTTTTGGACCTCGCTCAACTCGGAACGACCCGACGCGTCATCTTGACCAGGATAGGTCAATGCGAAAACTGCAATGCCTTTTGCCATGAAGCTCGGGAATAGATTCTTCTCGTACGACGAAATCCCGCCATGTTGCCCAGGAAAGAAAACAACGCAGCCAAGCTGTGGCGCACCGTAACGTCGAATGAGCATGACGTTGCCAGTCCGTCCGATTACTTTGTGTATGACGGATCCTGTCGGCTTGTTGGGGGATGGGGTTGAAGGGAAGAGGAATCGGTCAATTTCAAAATGCAGCAAATATGCTGCTGCACTGAAATACAGCACCGCAACGGCGATGACAAGCACAAGAAAGCCGCGTAACTTCATGAGTGGCATACCTTGTCCAGTGCATGCAGCTTCTCAAAGAAGACCCGAAATAACAGCCAGCAGAAATTGCACATGGATACTGCCAATATGGATATCTATTTACTGATGCCTGTTTGATGAGATGGTGGAGAGTTTGGCAGTTGACTTTGTTGGTCAAATCAGGCTCTAGCCACCGTATTACATGCGTAAGCAGCTATTAAATAGATATCGAACGCTAATCAAAGAAGTGCATCAGGTACCCCCCTGGGCGCTGCGGCCTGACTTAATTGGCGGGCCGGTGTACCGCGCAAATCTTGTTGCCGTCCGGGTCACGCACATACGCCAAGTAGACCTGGCCCGCCGCGAGCTCACGAAACCCCGGCGGCTCTTCACAAGTGGTGCCGCCGTTGGCAACGCCCGCCGCATGGAAAGCGTTCGCTTGCTCGGGTGACTGCATGGCAAACCCGATGGTGCTGCCATTGCCGTGCGTAGCGGGCTCGCCGTTGATGGGCGTGGTGATGCCAAAGGTGCCTGTGGGGCTGCGGTAGAAATACCGGCTCTTGTTGGCAACCCCCGGGCCGATGCCAAGCGTTCCCAAGAGCGCGTCGTAAAACTTCTTTGAGACCTCAAGATCATTCACACCCAGCATCACATGATTAAACATAGCTTTCTCCGTTGGAGCCCTTGATTGGGCGAAAGTGGACCGGGTGCATGGTAGGCGATCCGCACCAGCGCCGCAGCTGCCGAGGGACACCGTGCCCACTTGGCTGGATCAGCAAGTGATGCACCTGCAAAGTTATTGATCAAATCAGGCTATAGCCAATGTATTACCTGCGTTGGCAGCTACTAATAAAATAGCAATCAGAAATCCAAGGGACCCCGGACATTAGAAGAAACTGGACCGGCGAATTTTGAGGTTGCCGTTGAGGCGCCCATTCAGGTCGATAAGTTGCCCCAGGCTGCCTTCTTGCAAATGGGGATCATGCTGGCCCGCCTCGACAAACCCGGTGATCGTCAGGGGTGCTGCATCGTTCACGCCATTTGTCCACGCCAAATCCAGATTGGGGATTTGAGAATTGGGTATTTCATAAAATGAGCCGATGGATACGCTCACCCCGGCGCAACGGTCAGCATGCATGTCACGAGTGCGCTCAAAAGACACAAAACCAGAGATGATCGTTCGCCGGTTACTGCACGGGCGCGGTTTTAGGTATCGTCTCCACGATAAACGTCTGCCCGGTAAACCAGACCTGACTTTCGCTGGACGGCGTAAAGTTATCTTCGTACATGGCTGTTTTTGGCACATGCATGAAGGATGTTCGCACGCTGGCATTCCAAAATCCCGACTCGACTTCTGGAAATCGAAGCTGGAACACAACCGTTCGCGCGATCAAATGAATGTTGCGCTGTTAGAAAAGATGGGGTGGCGCGTTCTCGTAGTGTGGGAGTGCGAACTGCGCGATATGAATGCTGTCACAACCAAATTGGAGAACTTTTTGAACAAAGAATGATGTGTTTTATTTAAATTTTGCAGCTAAATAAACGTCGCCGCCCCAACGGGCGGGGTGTAAACGCGCCGTGGTTTAAAACTTGGGCGAAGTTGGTATGCTCTAAGGTTATCAATTTATCGCCAAGTACTGAACGCTGATGAGCAAAACCATAAAAATAATCGACCTCTTCGCTGGTGCAGGGGGATTTTCACTTGGTGCCGCGAGGGCTGGAATGCGCGTAGTTTCATCAGTGGAAATCGACCCGTTTGCCAACGAAACGCACTATCGAAATTTCCCAAATACCAACCATTTAGGCCACGATATCGCATCTCTTGGCGGCGCTAATTTGATGCAAGAAAGCGGGCTTCAGCTAGGTGAGCTTGACGGTCTTATCGGTGGTCCGCCATGCCAAGGCTTTAGCACGATTGGTCGCCGCGATCCTGATGATGCGCGAAATTCACTTTTCAGTCACTTTATGAGACTAGTTGGCGAGACTCAACCTCGATTTTTTGTAGCAGAGAACGTCCCAGGCATTCTGCAAGAGAGAAATAAAGAAGTGCTTGCTGCCGCACTAGCCTTACTTCCCGCCAACTATGTACTTCTCAAACCCACCAAAGTAAGTGCGGCAACTTTGGGTGCACCAACAACGAGAACACGGGTTTTTTTTGTTGGTTTTGATCCGTTGCGATGTGGCGACTTGACCGCGGATATCTTTGAGCCCCTACCAAACCAAAAATTGACAACGGTTAAAGATGCCTTGGCAGGTCTGCCAGAAAAAATTAATCCAAATTGGCAATCGGATGAAGATAGCTGGCGTCCTGTTGAGGAGTTAGCGCCTTCATTTTTTAACACCAGAGCGCAGTCGCTTATTCCAGAAGGTGTTGGTGATCAATTTGCAATTGATGCCTTTAATGAACATAAATATACGTCAGGGTGTTTTGGCACAGTTCATGGCCCACTAATTGCTGAACGCTATAGAAACTTAAAACCGAAAGAGCAAGATCAAATATCAAAGTCAACCAGGTTAGATTTCAATGGGTTTTGCCCGACATTGCGCGCTGGAACAGGCCGCGATAAGGGTAGCTATCAGGCCGTCAGGCCAATTCATCCTTTGGAGGCCCGCGTAATCACACCGCGGGAAGCGGCGAGATTACAGGGGTTTCCTGATTGGTTTCTGCTGCATCCAACGAAATGGCATAGTTTTCGTCAATTGGGAAATAGCGTATCACCAATAGTCGCTGAACGAATTTTGACCGCCATTGCAGCGAAGCTTGGCGGCCAAGCTAACCGCTAAGGCCTTGGTTGTAATTTCTTCAGTTGGTTGAAACTACAGAACGACGCGGGAAAACAATGGGTAAGCTCGATAGAACTGTGAATAATTAGCAAGCAGCAACTTGGCCGCGTACTCCCCGCCACTTTCACTTGGGCAATATCCCAATTTTTCAACCAACAGTTCACCTGCATTTTCTGTTCTACCAATGGGCAACGCTGTATCGAGCGTAAGTCTCTCTTTTGTTGATAACGCAGGTACGCTGATTACCAATGGTGGTGACCAATCTAAATTTTTGAAGGCCCAGTGAGCGATTCGTGACTTCTCCAAAAAAAGGGACTTATCTAAATCATTCTTTGCGTCCAGTATGACGCCAGTAACGGTCAACATTGGATGCCCACCATCTTGATAAACGAACGCTGAAAGTGGCTGAAAGTAATCACCAGATACTCTTGCCGACAACCCACCAAGAGCACTATGGATAGCTTTTAAAAGTGTTGCTGGATATTTTTTAGGTAGGATGTCATCTTCATCCAAATTAAATTTACAAAGATCGCCAAGACACCTTTTTAGCTTTTCAAGCTTTTCCTCAATCGTTGCATTCCCACCTAATGTTTCGGGATTTGCATTTAAGGTTATTTTGGCAATGTCGAACTTGCCTAGCTTACTTACCAGAAGTCGAAACTCGGCCAGTTGGCCATAAAGACCGCGTGGTGTTGTGTAGTCTAACCAAACGATATTGTGTTTGTCGAAATCGTGAGAAATCAAAAACTCCCCACTCTTACATTTTCTTATCTCAATAAAATCTGCTGGACTATTGAACGCTTGCCGTTTGCAAACATTTTCATCCATTTCGATTGAGATCATCTTACTAATGCGGAGCGCTGCGTGTAGTGCTTTAAAGTCCTCCAAGAAGGGTCCGCCAAATCCAATGTATGTGTAGTCAGATATATTTTCCACCCTACCAACCCGAACAAGGAGTTCGATGAATAGATTGCGTTCAATGGCTTTATTTTCACGAAGATGGTATGCGATTGCGCCCCCGCTCATATTGCCTTCGCTTTCCTCAAAGCCCATTCAAAGCTCGCGACACCTACATCGCCCGCCTTCGCTTTAGCATCACCCAACAAGCAATCACCAAGGAAAGAAACCTCCTCAATTGGTCGAGAAAATTGAATTCTTCGACTTCGACTTTCACTCGGTGGATCTGGAAGAATTGGTACAAATCGCTTGCCACCAATTCCTTTACGTACATCCTTCCATTTCTCGGGCGGAATAGAAAGAGCTGCTTTACGGATATCAACTGAAGCAGCTTGACTCTGAATTGCATCGCGTTCTGGAGTTTGACCTTTCCATTTATTCGTGAAGTTTGTGAAATGCTTTAGGGCCTCACGCATGATTTCTTTAATCTGACCAAAAAGTTCTGAGTTTTGATCTACCCCTCGCTTAGTCGTCGTAACAGGAAGCTTCAATGCATCATTACTTCTGAAAATAACTACTCCGGCAAGTGCAGTGAACTGACTGTGATAAGCAGGGACACCTGCTTCACCCCAACCTGTCATTCTGGTTTTATCGGCCGCGACCACCACGCGATCATTACAGATAATCGTCCATCCGGCACTTTCTTTGTTCCGCAACCCCTTTTCGCTATCGTCTTGCTCCTGATCAGTAGGAAACCTTTCATAAAGGCCCATCATTAACTTAACGCTTACCCCCCCTGACTCGACCTCATAAATATAGGGCTGTATGCCTTTGGAATTACTGTCAAATGCGGCTGTATCAAGCAACGTTTGTATAGTTGTCGCGTGAACAATTTTTCCATTGATCTTTATTTCAAATCCCTTTTCTATGATGTAGCTGTAGTGTTTTTGCACTACTTCGTAGAAATCATCAATGAAGCCGCCTTTTTGTTCTGAAAAGGCAATAGCAACAGGCTGATGTAGCTTGTCAAGTTTGATCGTTGTCCCAATCACTTGTTGACGGCTAGAATCATCCACAAGATCCAATTCCCATCTGTCATCATCTTCCATCCATGCACTATCTATGGTTACAGAGAATTGACCAGTTTTATGATGACTTGCGATTATGCAATTCGTACCGAGCTTGAAAATAGCACGCTTCATTCCGATGCCATAGACACCCACCGTAGCAAGATCTGAATCACGGTCCTTTTCCATTCTCCCGAATCGGAATGCATATTTCTCAGCGGTTGCTCTTGTCATACCACCGCAGTTGTCCGCTATTTGAAATTCTGTCGAACTGAGATTTATATGGGCATGAAAACCGCTATAAGGTTGTTCATCTGTGACTTTCCCAGTGCGGATTGCTCCATCAACACTATTGTCTAGCAAGTCAAGAATTGCATCGCCAAGGTCAATATCGCGGGTAAGCATTTCAACAAAGAACCGCTTAGCTGGAAATGCTGAAGCTTTTGACATAGATTCCTTTCAAAGATAATTTTAAATATATTTACTGAAGTCTAACAACCAAACGCGTCGCCGACTTTGGAGGGGAACGCATGCACGGGATTCAGAAACTTTCCGTAATCTCCCGCACCACTCGCCCCAATCACCAACCGCTGCGTCGCCCGCGTCGCCCCCACATAAAACAACCTCGCCTCGTCCCGCTCATCCTCCCCCGCAGCAGGCATCTGCCCCACCCCCATCAGCGCTACCACGGGGAACTTCATTCCTTTGCTGGCGTGCATGGTCATCACCTTGATGGTGTCCTCATGCGGGTGAAAGCTGCCGGAGCCTTTGCGCATCTCATGCGGCAGTTGCCAGCGGCTCAGGGCCTGGGCGCATTCGTCCATCTCGTGGTGGTGGCGGCACAGCACGGCCATGTCGACCCAGGCGTGGCCCTCTTGGTGTGCGGAATTCAGCAGGTTGGCAATCTTGGTGGCTTCAGCGCGCAGGGTGGGCAAGCGGATGATCAGCGGCGCCTCGCCGTCGCGCCCGCAGCTGATGGGCTTGAGCAGCGGAATACCGTCGTCGTCCTTGTCATCGGCGGTCAGCAGGTCCGCCGCAATCAGGCTGGCGGTTTGCAGTATCTGGCGGGTATTGCGGTAGTTGATTTTCAGAATGGTGGTGCGGCCTTGCGCCTGGATGCCCACGCTTTTGAAGCTGAATTGTTTGCTGCGGCTGCGCTCGTAAATGCTTTGCGCATCGTCGTACAGCACCAGCAGGCTGTTGGTGCTGGGGTCCACCATTTGCGTGACCAGTTTGAGCCACTCGGGGGCAAAGTCGTGGCCTTCGTCGATCAGCACCGCTTGGTATTGGCCGCTAGGAATTTGCTTGCGGTCCACGCCGCCGATGACGCGCTGCACCATGTCATGCATCTTCGCTTCCACCGGCATGTTGTGTGCGGGCAGGGTTTGCCCAAAGGCCACCAGTTGGTCGCGGCACCATTTATGAAAATGCTGCGCATGCACTCGGTCGGCCAGCCCTTTGGCCTGCATCACCGAGTCCAGCTTGACGGCCAGCGGCTCGTTGTAGCAAAGGATCAGGATCGGTTTGCTGGCCTGCGTGTGGGCCTTGGCCAGGTACTCGGCGCGGTAGCCCAGGATCATGGTTTTGCCGGAACCGGCCACGCCATGAATCACGCGGTGGCCGTCGCCCAAGCTGCGCGCCAGTTGTTCTTGCTGCAGGTCCAGCACGCGCATGATGTCGGGCAACTCGGCGTCCACATCGCTGTCGTCAAACAGCGCGCCTTGCGTTTGCACGCGCACTTCGGGGAACATGATCCAGCGCACGCGGTCGAGTTGCGGCAGGCTCATGACGCCGCCAAATGAATGAGGGAACATGTGCCACAGCCGCTGCTGAAATTCCTCAACGTCAGCGGACTCTTCCATTTCGTCTTTGCAGATGACGTAATGCGGCTCGATGGCGTCGCCCAGTCCGGCGGCGTCAAACTGTTTGCGAGTGATGCGGGTCAAGACCACGCCGTGCCCCCACGGAAAGGCGAGCTTGCCTTGGTGGGCACCAGCGGGTTGCACCAGTTGCGGGTCGCGCTCCAGCGCGTTCACCACTTGAATGGCGCAGTGCCGCGCCTGCGCCAGCGGGTTCATCACCACTCTGACTTGCCCGCCGGGAATGATCTCCCACATCTGCCGGGTGACGCGCTGAATGGTTTCCAGCTTCCAGTCCTTGGTTTCCAGAATTAGCAGGCCGCGCCTTGGGTGTAGCAGCACAAAGTCGGGGTGCGTTTGCTTGGGGCCGATGGGCACGTCGTACCAGAGGAGGTAGTCGTCGTCAAGTTTTTGTTCGAGCCGTTCGGCCAGGCGTTTTTCGCCCGACGTCATGCGCGATACGCAAGCGCCAAGCGCCGGTATCAAGGTAGCCATTGTTGTTATCCCGTCCCTGAGATTGTTTTCAAGCATTATGGAGGATTCGCAATGCGCCTCTTGCTCATCTGTGGCAGGCCTTCCGGCTGGTTACCGCGGCGCGCCCTCAAGGCCGATGAGCCCGCTGCAGTAAAAGCCTGATTCCGGCGTATTGACGCCATAGCTGTAGGGCGTGCCGACAAGGCCGAACAAAATCACAGAAAAGACAGAGGCTGGGCTGGGCAGCAGCCAGCCAAATACTATATTATTAATAGCTAGTTGCTCTTATCTTATAAGGGCTACAGCCGTATTTCTTATAAATTAGTCCAGCACAGCGGCATACACCATGTCACGAAACAGCATGCGGTAATACTCGCGCTGGTTGGGCGCTTGCAGCATCAAAATGGCAAACAGGTCCAGCGCGGGGTCGACAAAAAAGGTGGTGCCGGCCAGGCCGCCCCAAAAATAAGTGCCGACCGAGCCCGGCACCGGCGCCACACCCAGATGTTTGCGCACGGCAAAACCCAAGCCAAAACCGTGCCCGGCAGGCAATAGCGAACGTGAGCCGGAGCTGAACACGCCAATGTCGCCCAAGTGGTCGGTGGTCATGAAGTCCACGGTGCGCGGGCCCAGCAGGCGCACACCAGAGAGCTCGCCACGGTTCAGCATGAACTGCAAAAAGCGTGCGTAGTCCATGGCAGTTGAGGTCAGCCCGCCGCCGCCCGACGCCAGCGCCGCATCGCTGCGGACATCAATCACGCGCATTTGCACACCGCCATCGGGGTCGCGCGCAAACGGCTCGGCGATGAGTTCGTGGTGCTGCTCTTGCACATGAAACGCGGTGTCTGTCATGCCCAGCGGCTCGAAGATGCGCTCACGCAAAAAGGCTTGCAGGGTTTGGCCGGACACCACTTCAATGACGCGCCCCAGCACGTCGGTGGCGCGGCTGTATTCAAACGCGGTGCCGGGCTCAAAGATCAAGGGCAGGCTGGCGAGTTGCTGGGTGAAGTCACTCAAGCTGCGCTCGCGTGAGCCTATGCGCAGTTGGGTGTACTGGCGCTGCACCGGGGTGCTGCCCAAAAATTCGTAGGTCATGCCAGCGGTGTGGCGCAGCAAGTCATGCAAGGTGGCGGCGTGGCGTGCCGGCTGTAACTGCACCTCGCCATCGGTCAAGGTGGCCACTTGCTGGGCGGCAAACTCGGGCAAATGGCGCGCCACCGGGTCGTTGAGCAGCAGTTTGCCTTCTTCCATGAGCATCATGACCGCCACCGAGACAATCGGTTTGGTCATGGAATAGATGCGAAAGCGCGCGTCGCGGTGCATGGTGCTGCCAGTGGCTGGGTTGAGCTGGCCAACGCTGTCATACAAGGCGAGTTGGCCGTGCCGCGCAATCACGGCCACTGCACCGGGCAGGCGCTTTTTATCGACCTCGGCTTGCAAAACGTCCATCAAACGCTGCAGGCGCTGTGGGCACAGGCCCACTTTTTCAGGGGCAACGGGTTTCAAAGGCATGGCAACTCATCCTAAAATTTTTTCATATGCTAGCGCAGCGTGTCATCGCCTATGAGGTTTGGGGCGCGTCCTGGGCGTAGTCTGGCAAGCGGGCACCACAGTGAAGGCAATAGTTGGCTTCAGGCATGTGGCCTTCGGTCAGGCATTCCTGGCAGGTGCGCGTGGTGGTGATGGTGGCGGTGGGGGCGCGGCGGGCGAAGGCCATCTCGGCCGTGACAATGCCCGTGGGCACGGCCAGCGTGCCCCAGCCGAGCAACATCATGGCAGACGCAATCAGCCGCCCAAAGTCGGTTTTTGGCGTGATGTCGCCAAAGCCCACCGTGGTCATGGTGGTGATGGCCCAGTACACCGCAATGGGAATGCTGGTGAAACCATTTTCCGGGCCTTCCACCACATACATCAGCGTGCCAATCACCAGCACAATCATCATCACAGCGGCCAAAAACACCATGATCTTGCGGCGACTGGAGCGCAGCGCTTGGCCAATGGCATGGTATTCCGAAACATAAGCGGTGAGCTTAAAGATACGGAACACCCGCAGCAGCCGCAGCACACGCACGTCAATCAACGCGCCCACCTCAGGCACCAGCAGCGCCAGGTAGGTGGGCAGCAAGGCCAGCAGGTCAACCACACCGTAAAAGCTCAGGGCATACCGCATGGGGTGGCGCACGCAGGCCAGGCGCGCCACATATTCAAGCGTGAACACCAGGGTAAACAGCCACTCCATCACGGTGAACTCGCGGTGAAACCGCAGGCTGATGCCATGCACGCTGTCAGCCACCACCACCGCCACACTGGCCAGAATGACGGCAATCAAAGCTTGGTCAAAGCGGCGGCCGGCACGTGTGTCGGCCTCAAAAATCACGGTGTAAAAATGCAAGCGCCAGCCGGTCAGCGGCTTGCCGAGCACATCAGCTTTGGTATTCGCCATCAATCCATTTCCTAAAGTTGACTTGCCATCATGGGGTTGCAAGATTGCGCACAATCATGGCACGCTTACTGCTAGCATTTTCGAGGCAAGCGAATTGAATGAAGTTATAAACAAATTGCATAAAGCTCAAGCGTAAACCCGTATGAAGTGCACATTGGTGCACTGTTACAGTGCCATTCTTGATGAATTTGCAGTTTGTTTCATCAACATTTGAATGTTTTATTTTTTCAACTGGAGTCAAAACCCATGCGTAATAGCAATCTAAAAACAATGGCTGTCGTTGCAGCTGCTCTCGGTACCTTGGCCGCCCTCCCCGCCCATGCCGGCAAAACCCTCGACGGCATCAAGGCCCGCGGCCAAGTGGTGTGCGGCGTCAACACCGGCCTGGCTGGTTTTGGTGCAGCCGACTCTGCCGGCAAATGGTCTGGCCTGGATGTGGATGTCTGCCGTGCCATTGCTGCTGCAACCTTGGGCGACGCTGAAAAGGTGAAATACGTGCCCTTGAACGCACAGCAGCGTTTTACGGCACTGCAATCTGGCGAAGTCGACGTGCTGTCGCGCAACACCACGTTTACCCTGACACGTGATGCTTCTCTGGGCATGAACGCCACCGCCGTGACCTACTACGACGGCCAAGGCTTCATGGTGCCAGTCAAGAGCAAGATCAAGAGCGCCAAGCAGCTCAAAGGTCAAACCGTGTGTGTGCAGTCCGGCACCACCACCGAGAAGAATTTGACCGACTTCTCCAAGGCCGCTGGCCTGAACATCAAACCCGTGGTGTTCGAGAAACTTGAAGCCGCTGAAAACGCCTACTTCACCGGTCGCTGCATTGCTTACACCACCGATGCGTCCGGCCTGGCATCGACCCGTAACAAGGTTGCCAAAGACCCCAAAGAACACATCATCTTGCCTGAACTGATCTCCAAAGAACCCCTTGGCCCAATGGTGCGCCGTGGCGACGACGAATGGTTTGCCATTGTGAAATGGACCATTTACGGCCTGCTGGAAGCGGAAGAGTACGGCATCACCCAAGCCAACGTGGATGCCTTGAAAGCCACCAGCAAAGACCCCGTGGTGCAACGCATTCTGGGCACCTCTGAAGACACTGGTAAATTGTTGGGCCTGAGCAAAGACTGGATGGGCAACGCCATCAAGGCCACCGGCAACTACGGTGAAATTTTCGAGCGCAATGTCGGCCCGAAATCACCTTTGGGCTTGCCCCGTGGCGTCAACAACCAGTGGAACAAGGGCGGTCTGATGTACGCCTACCCGGTTCGTTAATTTAACGAGCCTGCGCAACAAGCGCCGCCTGATGTCGTCACAAGCGATTCAAGCGGCGCTTTTTTTATAAAGCATCCGACCAGATGCAGACGATGTGTCTTACTTAGCCGCCACATGGCCCCCCAAGCACAATGACTTCAAACACTCCTCCCAAAAAAAATAACTGGTCCTGGCGCAGCCAGGCTTTCCGGGGCCTGATTTACCAGGTGATCGCCATTGCGGCCATCGCCGGTGTCGTCTGGTTCCTGGCCCACAACACACTTGTCAATATGCGAGTGCGTGGCATCCAGAGCGGCTTTGACTTTTTGAACCAAGCCGCCGGCTTTGACATTGGTGAAAGCCTGTACCCCTTCGATTCAGCGGAGCCTTATTGGCAAGCCTTTTTGGTCGGCGTAACCAACACACTGCGCGTGGCCGTGCTGGGCATCATTCTGGCCACAGTGCTGGGCACTTTGCTGGGCGTTGGCCGCTTTTCACGCAATGCCCTGGTGCGCGGCATCTGCCTGTCTTATGTGGAATTTTTTCGCAACATTCCCGTGCTGCTGCAATTGCTCATGTGGTACGTGATCCTGACCGAGGTGCTGCCTACTTCAGCTGATGCCTGGGTCGCTGGCCCCTTCTTTTTAAGCAAGGGCGGGCTGAATTTCCCCATCCCCGTTTGGGGCACCGGGCAGCTCTGGGCGGCTTACGGCTTGCTGCCAGGGCTGCTGCTGGCCTGGGCTTACCGGCGTTGGGCCATCCGGCAATTTGAAGCCACGGGCAAGCCACGCAGCATGGTTTTGCTGCCCCTGGCCGTGTTGCTCGTCGCTAGTCTGGCAGGTTGGGCCTTGGGCGGCGCCCCCACAGAGTTCAACCGCCCGGTCAAAGGTGATTTTTCGATTGAGAACGGCGGCGCACTCACCCCAGAATTTCTGGCCGTGCTGATGGGCTTAACGCTCTACACCGCATCCTTCATTGCCGAGGTGGTGCGCGGTGGTATTGCGTCTGTGGCACGCGGCCAAGGCGAGGCGGCTTCTGCCCTGGGGCTCAACCGCAACCAGGAAATGCGGCTCGTGATGCTGCCGCAAGCCTTGCGCGTGATCATCCCCCCCCTCACCAACCAATACCTGAATTTGACCAAAAACTCGTCGCTGGCGGTGGCCATTGGCTACCCCGATGTGGTGTCCATTGCCAACACTGCGCTAAACCAGACCGGCCGCGCCGTGGAATGTATTTCCATCGTCATGCTGGTGTACCTGATCACCTCGCTGGGCACGTCGCTCTTGATGAACTGGTACAACAGCCGTGCGGCAATCAAGGAACGTTGAAGTGAGCTACACCATGAACACCACTACTTTTAAACCGATTGCAGCACGTCCGGCCCCGGTCAATACCGAAGGCCCGGTGGCCTGGGTCAAAGCCAATTTGCTGGCCGACTGGAAAACGTCGCTGGCCACCGTGACCATTGCCGCAGTCCTGTTGTGGCTGGTGCCACAAATCATCAACTGGGCCATCGTCAAGGCGGTCTGGGCACCCAACTATGAAGCCTGCCGGGCTGACGGTGCGGGCGCCTGCTGGGGCGTGATCACGGAAAAATACCGCATCATCATTTTTGGCCGTTACCCATTTGAAGAGCAATGGCGCCCACTCGTAGCCACCACGCTACTGATTGGCCTGCTGGTGGCCAGCTGCATGCGCATGTTCTGGAAGGCATGGCTACCCGTGTTGTGGGTTGCGGTGTTGGGTGTCTTCTTTGCGTTGATGTATGGCAACACCTTGGGCTTGAGCCAGGTCGACACTGACCGCTGGGGCGGGCTGCCGCTGACCATTTTGCTGGCCTCACTGTCTTTGGTGATGTCGTTCCCATTGGCGTTGCTGATCGCGCTTGGGCGGCGCTCCAACTTGCCCGCCATCCGCAGCTTTTGCACCATTTATGTGGAGCTGATTCGCGGTGTGCCGCTGATTTCGGTGCTGTTCATGGCGTCGTTCATGTTCCCCTTGTTCATGCCGCCGGGCGTCAAGATTGATGTGCTGATCCGGGTTCTGGTGGGTATCACCCTGTTTGCAGCAGCCTATTCGGCTGAGGTGATTCGCGGCGGCTTGCAGGCCGTACCCAAGGGCCAGGTTGAGGCAGCCGCCACGCTGGGCCTGAGCTACTGGCAAACGCAACGCAAGATTGTGCTGCCACAAGCGCTGGCTATGGTGGTGCCGGGCATCATGAACAACTTCATTTCCACCTTCAAAGATACCTCATTGGTGACCATTGTGAGCCTGTATGAGTTGACCGGCGCCATGAGCCTGGCGCTCAATTCAGACGCCAACTGGCGGCCGTTCACCATTGAAGGCTACATCTTTATTGCGCTGATTTACTTTGTGTTTTGCTTCTCCATGTCGCGCTACAGCCACTGGGTTGAAACGCAAGTCAACAAAAGCAAACTTCGCTGAACATTATTTTGAAAAAATATCATGGCTGATACATCAACCCCCTCCCCCATCATCACCTTCGACAAAGTCAACAAGTGGTACGGCAACAACTTTCATGTGTTGCGCGACATTGACCTGACTGTGGCCAAAGGCGAACGCATCGTGATTTGCGGGCCCTCAGGCTCCGGCAAATCCACCCTGATCCGCTGCATCAATCGCCTGGAAGAACACCAGCAAGGCCACCTGACGGTGGACGGCACCGAACTCACTGACGATGTCAAGTCCATCGACAAAGTTCGCAAAGAAGTCGGCATGGTGTTCCAGCAGTTCAACCTGTTCCCCCACTTGACCGTGCTGGAAAACCTGACCTTGTCACCGATGTGGGTGGGCAAATTGCCCAAAAAAGAGGCCGAAGAAAAGGCCATGATCCAGCTCAACCGCGTGCGCATTGCCGAGCAGGCCAACAAATACCCGTTGCAGCTCTCAGGTGGTCAGCAACAGCGCGTGGCCATTGCCCGTGCCCTGTGCCTGAAACCAAAAATCATGCTGTTTGACGAACCCACCAGCGCGCTTGACCCCGAAATGATCAAGGAAGTGCTGGACGTGATGATCGAAATGGCCAACGAAGGCATCACCATGCTGTGTGTTACGCACGAAATGGGCTTTGCCAAGGCCGTGGCCGACCGCGTGATCTTCATGGACCAGGGCCAAATCGTCGAGCAAAACAACCCGCACGACTTTTTCAACAACCCGCAAAACGAACGCAGCAAAGACTTCTTGTCGAAGATTCTGGGGCATTAAGCGCCACGCAGCCGGAGCTTTGCCAGCATCCACTGCCCCGGCTGGGCCACCCATAGGCTAAATCTTCAGGTCGACGTTGGCCAGAGCGACTACTGACGCGTGTGGCTTGCGCGGTGTCGCTGCACATTGCCATCACGCAGCGCCGCGTGTTTGGTCGCGCGGCCGGCCATGCGTTTGCGCCACATGCGAAAAGAAGACGGTTTCATGTGCAGCCGCATCAGTGACACCACCGCAGACTCGTTCAGGCAAAACTGAACCTCAATCGCCTCGAATGTGGTGCGATCTTCCCAAGCCATTTCAACAATGCGGGAAATGTCCGCATCGGTCAGCGGCAGCTGATTCACCTCAGCTCCCCGCCACCTTCATCTTGTTGACCAAAATCGACCCCACAGTTTTGGCGCCATAGTTATACGTGTCAGCACCAACCGCAACGATGCCCTTGAGCATGGCCTTCATGTTGCCGGCAATGGTGATCTCATGCACCGGGTAAGCAATGCGGCCGTTTTCCACCCAAAAACCACTGGCGCCGCGTGAATAATCACCGGTGACGTAATTGACACCACTGCCCATTAGTTCGGTGACGAACAAGCCAGTACCCAAACGCTGCAACATGGCATCCAGGTCGTCGCCCGCACGCGTCTGGCGCGAGCTAAGCACCAGGTTGTGCGAGCCACCCGCATTGCCGGTGGTTTTCATGCCCAGTTTGCGGGCGGAATAACTGCCCAAAAAGTAACCCTGCACTTTGCCGGCTTCAACCACGCTGCGCGCCTGCACCCGCACGCCTTCATCATCAAACGGTGAGCTGCCCTTGCCACGCTTGATGAACGGGTCTTCCAAAATGTCGATGTGTTTTGGAAACACAGACTTGCCCAACGAATCCATCAAAAAAGTGCTTTTACGGTAAAGGGCACCACCGCTGATGGCCTGCACAAAGCTCCCCAACAGGCCAGCGGCCAGCGGCGACTCAAACAACACCGGGCACTCGGTGGTGGCAATCTTGCGCGCCTTGAGCCGGCTCAATGCACGCTCTGCGGCATAACGGCCGACGGCCTCAGGCGAAGCCAGCTCCAACGCATCGCGCTGCGAGCTGTACCAGGCATCACGCTGCATGTCGTCGCCCTTGCCCGCAATCGGCGACACCGACAGCGAATGGCGTGAACTGGCATAACCACCCCTGAACCCGTGCGTGTGCGCACTGAAAAAGTGCGACTGCTGGGCTGACACGCCAGCGCCTTCGCTGTTGGTGATGCGTTTGTCCACCTTGAGCGCCGCCGCTTCGGTCTCAAGCGCAATCAGTGCGGCTTGCTCGCTGGTGATGGCCCAGGGGAAAAATAACTCAAGGTCTGTGCGCTGCTCTTGGGGCGGCGCAATGTCTGCCTCGTCGGGCAACGCGGCAAACGGGTCTTCTGCCGTGAAGCGGGCAATGTCAAATGCGGCCTGCACGGTTTGCTTGATGGCAGCCAGCGAAAAATCAGAGGTACTGGCATTGCCGCGGCGTTGCCCCATGTGCACCGTGATGCCAAGGGATTTGTCGCGGTTTCGCTCGACGTTTTCCAGCTCACCCTTGCGCACCGAAACGCTCAGGCCGCAGCCCTCGGAGGCGTGTGCGGCGGCGTCGGTAGCCCCAAGTTTCTTGGCATGGCTGATGGCGCTGTCGACCAAACCTTCAAAAAAGGCACGGCTGTAGGCAAAACCGCTGTCGGGCTGGGCTGCAATGGGGCGGAGAGCGCGGCGCGCAGGGGCTGCGCGCGAAGTCGTGTTGGATTTTTTCATGGCGCGGCTATGATACTTGGCTATGTCAAGAAAACTTAAAAAAGGCTATTTTGTGCGCGGTGAGTTCGTAGCCGAGGGCAGCGAACGCGATATTGAGCTTAAAGCCGAGCTCAAAGGCACCGACGACCAAAGCCGCACCGACCTGAAACGCGAAAGCACCGAGCTGCAAAAAATCGGGGCCGAGTTGTTGACCCTGCGCGCTGATCTGCTGGCGCGCCTGGCCCTGTCTGAAAAATTCCAGGACGCCATTGCAGAGGCCAAGCGCATCACCAACTTTGAAGGCAAGCGCCGCCTGATGCAGTACATCGGCAAGATGATGCGCAAGCTCGAACCTGAGGTGCTGGAAGCGGTCAAAAAGGCGATTGATGAGCAGGCCAACGGCTCAGCGTCAGACAACCTGGCGCTGCACCAAGCCGAGGTTTGGCGTGACCGTCTGGTTGCCGTTGATGACGCCGCCGAGCAATGGATTGCACTGAACCCTGGCACCGACACACAACAACTGCGCGCCCTGATTCGCCAGGCGCGCAAAGATGCCAAACCTGAAAAACCCGGCGCTGCCCCGCGCCATGGCCGTGCGTACAGGGACATTTTTCAACTGGTGCGCGAGCACCTAACCGCTATTCCCACGCGTGAGCCTGAGCCACCTGTCTTTAACCCAGCCAACGAGGCGTCATGAACACGCCAGCCGCCAACCCCTACCCACCGGTCAAGATAGGTATTGTGTCGGTGAGCGACCGCGCCTCAAGCGGGGTCTACGTCGACAAAGGACTGCCCGCCCTGCAAGACTGGCTGACCCGCGCCCTGAAAAACCCGCTGCAGTTTGAGCCGCGCCTGATCCCCGACGAACAAGCCGCTATTCAAGCCGCGTTGATTGAGCTGGTGGACGCCGGTTGCGCCCTGGTTTTGACCACCGGGGGTACCGGCCCGGCCCTGCGCGACGTCACCCCTGAGGCCACATTGGCCGTGTCCCACAAAGAGATGCCGGGCTTTGGCGAGCAAATGCGCCAAATCAGCCTGAACTTTGTGCCCACTGCCATCCTGTCAAGGCAAGTGGCGGTGATCCGGGACAAAACCCTCATCATCAACCTGCCCGGCCAGCCCAAATCGATTGCCGAAACGCTGGAAGGCCTGCGTGACGCCGATGGCAAATCAGTCGTCCCTGGTATCTTCGCCGCCGTGCCTTACTGCATTGACCTGATTGGCGGGCCGTACCTGGAAGCTGATGAGGCCGTGTGCAAAGCCTTTCGACCAAAAACCGCCGTGCGCACATTTTCTTAAAGAAAATCAGCCTCTAGCCCTTTAAGATATTGTGTAAGCAGCTACGAATAATGCAGCAACTTTTTGGCTATTTCACGCCCTACCGGTCAAATGCCATCCCATTGGCCGATCTTTATCGCAACGGCAAAGCGCGCTTAACGCTTCTTTTTGACCACCGGTGCGGGCTTGGCCGGCGCAACCACCAACACCTCCAGCCGCACGTCCTGTACATCAGCCAAACCGGCTCGGGTTCGCAGCCCCTGGCGCAGGCGCTCTTGCTCATCGTCGCCCAAGGCATTGCGCAATTGCAACTGCACCAGCAGCAAAGGTCGAGTGGTCTGCGATTGAAGCGGTGCGCCAGGCTTGGCAGCCACCGACTGCAATCCCGAACTCACACTGAGTTGCAAAGCCTGCGGAAACTGCGCTTGCACCTCGCGGTAAATGGCCTGCAACGGCAACTCTGAGGCGGCTGCCTTTTGCTCCGCCTGCAACTGGCCTTGCAGCGCGGCGATGCGGGCTTCACGCTCGGCAATATCCACACGGTTGGACTGCACAAACTCATTGAGCAGGTCTTTCTTGACCAGGTTCATGTCCAACATGGCCTGGCCAGACTGCACCAGCGCCAATTTGACATCGGGCAAACCGTACTCGGGCAAGCGCTGCTCAACGGCCTTGATGTCGGCCTCTGACAGACGGTCACCCACCAAGTTGACGCGCAATTGCCGCGCCTTGAAGTTGGGCTCTTGCGAGACCACCAGCACATTGGGTTTGGCGCGCAGCACCTCCTGCACGAATCGGGCAGCGTGCGAGTCAAACCACTCGCGCTGCACCAGATTCACGGCCAAAAACACACTCGGAACCAAGGTCAACAGCACCACTACACCGACCACGGTGCGCCGCTTGAACAAAGATCGGGTTTCGAGAATGGACAAACTGGGCAGGCGCATCACACGCACCATCATCAAGGTGGCAATGGCAATGAACACGCAGTTGATGGCAAACAGGTAAAACGCGCCCAAAAAATACGACAGGTTGCCGGTGGCCAGCCCATAGCCAGCGGTGCACAACGGCGGCATCAAGGCAGTGGCAATGGCCACGCCCGGAATCAGGTTGGATTTAACCTGGCGCGTGACGCCAATCACCCCGGCAAGGCCACCAAAAAGCGCAATCAGCACGTCCCAAATCGACGGTGTGGTGCGCGCCAGCAATTCTGAATGCGCCTGCGTCAGCGGTGTGATCCAGAAATAAAGCGTGGAGGCAACCAAGCTGATGAGTGCTGCCAGACCCAGATTGAACAGCGATGAGCGCATCAGGGCCGAGTCGTTGATGCCTGCGCCGTAGCCCAGCGCCATGATGGGCCCCATCAAGGGCGAGATCAGCATGGCACCAATCACCACGGCGGTGGAATTGACGTTCAGGCCAATGGAGGCAATCAGAATCGCAAAAATCAGCACCCACAAATTGGTGCCGCGAAACTCCACACCGCTGCGGAACGTGGCATCAATATCGGCCAGTTCGGCCTGGTCGTGCCTGAGATCAAAGCGGGCATAAAGGCGGCGTTTCAGCGAGTCCAGTGTCATAGCTTATTTGCCAACCAGCTGATTGAGTTTGTCGGCCTCAAAATGCTCATGCAGCGCGGCATCTAGCGGGACGATGGTGGCCACCTGGCGCGGGCAATTGAGTTGCTCGATGGCGTGCCACAACATGGCGATTTGATGTTCCTGAGTGGCAGCGTTGTCGATCAGGCCGCGCATGGCTTGGCTTAACGGGTCGTCATTTTGCGTGACGCCGTAGGCGGAAAAGCCCATTTTGGACGCCACTTCTTCACGCTTGACATCTTGATCGGCCTGGATGATGCGTGCCGGGTTGCCCACCGCTGTAGCCCCTGCCGGCACCGGCTTGGTGACCACCGCATTAGAGCCCACCTTGGCGCCGTCGCCCACGGTAAAACCACCCAGCACCTGCGCACCCGCCCCCACCACCACGCCACGGCCCAGCGTGGGGTGGCGCTTGGTGCCCTTGTAAAGCGAGGTACCGCCCAGCGTCACACCCTGGTAAATGGTGCAGCCGTCACCAATTTCAGCGGTTTCGCCGACCACCACGCCCATGGCATGGTCAAAAAACACCCGCTCACCAATTTTGGCACCGGGGTGGATCTCAATGCCGGTCAAAAACCGGGCCATGTGCGAAGTGAAACGCCCAAGCCACTTGAAGTCACGCGTCCAAAAGTAGTGCGCCAGGCGGTGCAGCATGACGGCGTGCAGGCCCGGGTAACAGGTCAGCACCTCCCAGTTGCTACGCGCTGCCGGGTCGCGCTCCAGGATGCATTGAACGTCGGATTTGAGTCTTGAAAACATCGTTTGAGTCTAATCTTTGGTGCAAACCTCTGAGGCCAGCAGGGGTTGGGGCAAAGTTTGCGGTTTGATCATCATCTTGGCCATGCCGCGCAGAATGTGAATTTCTTCCTGGGTCAACCCGGCCCGATTAAAGAGCTGATTCAGGCGGGGCATGAGTTTTTTGGGTGACTCAGGGTCCAGAAAGCCAATATGGGTGAGCGCCTTCTCCAAGTGCGCCAGCATGCCCGCCACTTGGGCCGCATCAGCCAGCACGGGCACGTTGGTGGCGGCTTCCACCGGGTACGCTGCAAGCGCCTCGCGCCAATCATAGGCAATCACTTGCAGGGCGGCACCCAGATTGAGGGAGCCAAACTTGGGGTTGCTGGGAATGCTCAGGCACACATGGCAGCGGTACACGTCTTCGTTGCGCATGCCAAAGCGCTCTGAGCCAAACAAGAAGGCGATGCCCATATTTTTAGCGTTTTCAGGCTCCATCCCCTGTTCCTCTTGCATTAATAGCTCTTTTTTTAATAGCAAATCAAAATGCTTGCGCGGCGTGGTGGTGGGCGGGCCAAAGTCACGCGGGGTCATGGCTGTTGCACACAGGTGGGTCATGCCATCCAGTGCCTCGTCAAGGGTGTCGACGATGCGGGCGTTTTTAAGCACATCCAGCGCACCACTGGCGCGCTGGATGGTTTCCTCACGATTGAGCACGTTGGCCCAACGCGGCGCCACCAGCACCAGATCATCAAAACCCATGGTTTTCATGGCCCGCGCGGCAGCGCCGACATTGCCGGCATGGCTGGTGTTGATCAGGATAAATCGGGTCTGCATGGTCGGGGCCGTTAAAATGGCGTATTGTCGCTGCCCGCATCGTCGAACAGCACAGACGCTCATCCATTACACAGGCACCGGGTTTTACCTTTGGCGCCACAACAAAATCTATGAATCCTTCAAACTTGCACCCCATGATCAACGTGGCCGTGAAGGCCGCCCGCGCTGCTGGCGCCATCATCAACCGCGCCGCACTTGACGTGGAATCGGTCCGCGTGTCGCAAAAACAAGTCAACGACTTCGTGACCGAAGTGGACCAGGCCTCTGAAGAACTCATCATCGAAACCCTGCTGGGCGCCTACCCCGGCCACGCCATCTGGGCCGAAGAATCTGGCCGCGTGCATGGCGCGCAAGACTCTGATTTTGTCTGGATCATCGACCCGCTGGACGGCACCACCAACTTCATCCACGGCCTGCCGGTGTACTGCGTGAGCATTGCGCTGGCCGTCAAGGGCAAGGTTGAACAAGCCGTCATCTACGACCCAACACGCAACGACCTCTTCACCGCTACCAAAGGCCGGGGTGCTTACGTGAACAACCGCCGCATTCGCGTGGCCAAGCGCACCCGCTTGCAAGAGTGCCTGATTTCCACCGGATTCCCGTACCGTCAGGAAGACGACATCAACACCTACCTGCGCATCATGGGCGACATGATTCCGCGCACTGCCGGTTTGCGGCGCCCCGGGTCTGCCGCGCTGGATTTGGCTTATGTAGCCGCCGGCTTTACCGATGGTTTTTTCGAGACAGGCCTGCAGCCCTGGGACGTGGCTGCGGGCTCACTGCTGATCACCGAAGCCGGTGGCTTGGTGGGCAATTTCTCAGGCGATGCCAATTTTCTGGAACAAAAAGAATGCATGGCGGCCAACCCGCGTATTTACGGCCAAATGGTGGCTTTGCTTGGCAAGTACAGCAAGTTTGCCGGGGCTGGCGACAAGGCCACGGTACGGGCAACAGTGGCTGAAATGGCCAAGGCGACAGAGTTGGCCAACGTGACGGCAGAAGAAGCCGAGCCCACAGCGCCCGCGCCCAGTCTGCCAGACGCACCGTTTTAATCAGGTGGGGGCGCCAGGCGCCCCAGGCGCAGTTGCTCAATCGGCACGGGCTTGCTGAACAAATAGCCCTGAAAGAAAGCGCAGCCACTTTGAAGTAAAAATTCAAATTGACCCCGCTCTTCCACACCTTCCGCCACCACCCGTAAATTCAGGCTTTGCCCCAATGTCAGCACCATGTTGGCAATGGCGGCATCGCTCAGGTCAGCCAACACATCGCGCACAAACGACTGATCGATCTTGAGCTGGTCCAGTGGCAGGCGCTTGAGGTAGGACAGGCTGGAATAGCCGGTACCAAAATCATCCAGCGCAAACGACACATGGGCATCGCGCAGGTTTTGCATTTTGTCAATCACGTCCGGCATGTCGATAACCAGCAGGCTCTCGGTGATTTCAAGCTTGAGCAAGTGTGGGTCGGCACCGGTAGAACGCAGCACATGGAGCACCTGGTCAACAAAATCGGGGTGCCGAAACTGACGCGCACTCACATTAACAGCCATGGTGAGCCCAGCGGTGTCTGGCTGGCCGCGCCAGCTCACCAGTTGCTCGCAGGCCGTGCGCAGCACCCATTGACCCAGCGGCACGATCAGCCCCGTGTGTTCAGCTTGGGCAATGAATTCGCCCGGTGCCAAAAGTCCCCGTTTGGGGTGCTGCCAGCGCACCAACGCCTCAACGCCCACCACCACGCCATGGCGGTCTACCACTGGCTGGTAATGCAGCACCCACTCAGAGCGCTCAAGCGCCAAGCGCAAATCTCGCTCCACTGCGGTGCGCTGCGCCACCATGGCCTGCATGGCCGGGTCAAAAAACCGCATGGTGTTGCGCCCGGCCGCCTTGCTCTCGTACATCGCCAAATCGGCCCGCTTGAGCAGTTCTTCCACCGACTCCACTTGTTTGCATAACAAGGCCACGCCCAAACTGGGCGTGCTGTGGTGCTCCTGCATGCCCAGCAGGTAGACTTGGTTGAGTTTGGCAAGAATCTTTCTTCCCACCTGTTCAACCCGCGCCGTGACGGCTTCAATGTCGCTGCCAAGGTCTTCCAGCACCACCACAAATTCATCGCCGCCCAGCCGGGCCACGGTGTCCACTTCACGCACGCTGCTCTGCAGCCGCGCAGCCACCTGGCACAACAGCATGTCGCCGACATCATGGCCCATGGTGTCGTTCAGATCCTTGAAGTTGTCCAGATCAATGAACAACACCGCGCCGCACTGGTCATGCCGGGCCGCGCCCAGCAGCGCCACATGCAGACGCTCGGTCAAAAGGCGTCGGTTTGGTAAACCAGTGAGCGCGTCATAAAACGCCAGACGCTCAATTTTTTCCTCTGCCAGTTTGCGCTCCGTGATGTCGCGCCCAATGCCTTGGTAGCCCGTAAATTTGCCAGCGGCATCAAACATCGGGGCACCGCTGATGGCAGCCCACATCAGCGAGCCGTCAGGCCGCAGCCGCTGCATTTCAAAGTCATGAAACACCTCATGTGCGGCAAGCGCTGCCCGGTGCGCGTCCCACTGCGACGGGCTGACACCCTCAACACCAGAGTTCCACCGGGTCTTACCGACGTAGTTGCCGCGAGGCAAGACGTTCAATGCTTCCAGATTGCCTGCCACCTGTACAAACCTGAACTGTTCGTCTTGCTCCCAGTACCAGTCGGACGACAACTCCGTCAGGGCCCTGAAACGGCTGGTGATTTTCTGAATAAACCCCAGCTTGTCGCGTAAGTCCAGCGCAACTTCGCGCTCACGGGTGATGTCCTGCACCATGCCAAACGCCTGAGCCGATGCCCCAAAGCTGTCGTCGTTCAAACGTTGTATGCGTGTGCGGTGCCAATGCAAGCTGCCATCCGGGTGCTGCCAGCGGTATTCCAGGATTTGGCCATCCAAAACGTGCTGCGCCTGGGCGAACGCGGGCAGGTCGTCTGGATGAATGCGGCTTTGCGCGTCCGTGCTGGTCTGGACTGACCCCGGCGGCAAGCCCGCCAACTGGTACAGTCCTTTGGACCAAACCAGACGCTGCTGGTCATCAGCAGATGTCCAGTACCCCACCGAGGCCAGACTTTCCATGGCCTCAAACATAGCAAGTTGCTGCTTCAAACGTGCATTGGTCACCAGAAGCAACTGCTCGCTGGCCCGCAAGGCCACTTGGGCCGCCTGCGCGTCAGTGACATCTTTCAGGTAACTCAGCAAGTAGCGCACGCCACGCAATTCCAGACGCACCACATTCACCTGCAGCACCAGTGGGGCATGGCCGTGCCTGTCAAGCGTCAGGTGAAGATCGCGCAGTTCGCCGGTGTCACGCAAGGCCGCCAAGGCCTCGCTGCGCTGGGCCACACTGGGCCACATGCCCACATCCACCGAGTTGCGCCCCAGCACCTGCTGTGCACTCATGCCCGTGAGCCGCGTCCACTCGGCATTGACATCCACATACAAACCGTCACTCTCCAAACTGAGCGACACCGCCATGGGAATCTGGTTGAACAACAACTGCCGGTCGTTGGAATCAATCATGGGTGACCGCCCGCATCTCCGCATTTGTCATCACACCTGCCTCTCGTTTAAAAATCTGCCCATGTCTTTCGGCTGAACTGTACAGTGTGCCAAAGATAGGTATAGAGCTCACGGAGAATATTCAATGACTGCCCCAACAAACCGATCTGCCAGAGACACCGCATTGACCAGCTCTGCAGCCGCCATTCGCCAACGGGCGCAAGCTATCCTTAGTGAAGGCATTGATCCATCGTTGGGGCCAATGGATTCTATGTCCATTGAGTCCATCAGGCAAGTCATCCACGAACTGAGCGTGCACCAGATTGAGCTGGAACTGCAAAACGACGAACTGCGCCGCGCACAAGTGCAGTTGGCGAATGCCAATGCGCGCTATTTCGATCTCTACGACCTGGCCCCGGTGGGTTATTGCACCATCAGCGCCACCGGGTTGATCCTGCAAGCCAATCTGAGTGTGGCCACACTGTTGGGACTGACCCGAAGCGAAATGGTTAATCGCTCGTTATTTCAATTTATACGCCAAACCGACCAAGACAGCTTTTATTTGTTACGCAGGCGGCTCATCGACACTGGCAAAACGCAAACTGACGAGTTGCGGATGGTCAAAAAGGACGGCATCCAATTTTGGGCACAGCTGGTGGCCAGCGTCGTGCTGGATGAAGAAGGTTTGCCAACGCAGCGCATTGTGCTGACTGATATCAGCGTGCGCAAACAAGCCGAAGAAGCGCTGCGTCTGAGTGAGGCCAAGATCCGTGCCACGCTAGAAGCCATCCCTGATTTGATGTTTGAACTTGGTCTGGATGGTCGTTACTATGACTTTTACAGCCCACGCACCGAGTTGCTGGTTGCGCCGCCGCAAGACCTGATGGCAACGCTGGTAGCCGACACGATGCCAGCCGCTTCAGCAGCTGTCGTCATGGCCGCCTTGCAGGAAGCGAATCAATTTGGCTTCTCCAATGGCAAACAGTTTCCGCTGGCCCTGCCACAGGGCAAAAAATGGTTTGAGCTTTCGGTTTCTCGCAAAGCAGCAGAACGGGGTGAGGAACGCTTTGTTGTGCTGTCACGGGACATCACGGACAGAATCGAGTCGCAAGAAAAACTGCAAGCCAGTGAAGTCAGGTACTACAGCGTCGTGTCGGCACTGACCGAGGCCATTGTCACGCTTGCGCGTGACGGATCCGTCACAACGTGGAATGATGCAGCCGAACGCCTTCTGGGCCTGTCACCCGAGGCGATGCCGAGCGGACGGGCGCTTGATCCGCGATGGCGAACCATTCATGAAGACGGCTCTGAATTCCCGGCAGAAATCCGTCCCAGTCGGACGGCGTTGCGCACGGGAAAGCCGCAATTGAACGTCATCATGGGAATTTACAAACCCAATGCCAAGCTGACATGGGTCTCGGTCAATGCTGTGCCCATGTTCGATCCTGGAGACCCCTTGCCTGCCACTGTGGTGGTATCGTTCCTGGACATCACCGCACGCAAGGCAGCCGAGGCGGAGCTGGAGCAACACCGCCAGCACCTGGAAGAATTGGTCGCAAAGCGAACCCAAGAAATTGAAACACTCAACGCTGAGCTGACCACCAAAGCCCGTGATGCAGAGGCCGCCAGCCGCGCCAAGGGGTCCTTCCTGGCCACCATGAGCCATGAGCTGCGCACGCCCCTCAATGCCGTCGTCGGGCTAGCCGGGCTGTTGACCGACTCATCAATGAGCCGTCGTCAGCGCGACTATGCTGAAAAAATCAAACTATCGGCGCAGGCCCTGCGCACCCTGATTGACGACATACTTGATTACTCTAAAATTGAAGCTGGCGAATTGCGACTGGAGCACGCCCCCTTTTCTTTGAACGCCATCCTGCACACTGCGGCGACGGTTATCGGTGTCAGCCTGGCGCACAAGCCTCTTGAGGCTTTTTTTGACTTGGCACCCGACGTTCCTGACGCGCTGGTTGGCGACGCTTTGCGCTTGCAGCAGATTTTGCTGAACCTGACCAGCAACGCAGTCAAATTCACCAGCACGGGCGCAATCGTGGTCTCGGTGCGCCGTGCAGAGTCGCCGCCAGGCGGTGAAATCAATCTGCGAATCTGCGTACGTGATACCGGCATTGGCATTGCGCCCGATCAACTCAGCGCAATTTTTGATGCATTCACACAAGCCGATGCCTCCACCAGCCGCATGTATGGTGGCACCGGCTTGGGTTTGGCCATCAGCACGCGGCTCGCTACCTTGATGGGTGGGCGAATCTGGGTTGAAAGCACCCTTGGACAAGGCAGCGAATTTCACCTGGAAGTGCCATTGACCCTGGGCTGCAACCTGCCCCAAACGGCACCAGAAGGTGTCCCGTCAAACCTGAGTATCTTGATTGTGGATGACCAAGCCCTTGGCCGCGATATCTTGATGCGAACCTGCGCTGGCTTCGGCTGGCACGCCAGTGCAGTCAATTCCGGTGCCGAAGGTTTGCAAGAGTTGCATCGCAGTGCTGCAGCAGGTGAAGACTACGACCTGATGTTGCTGGACTGGCAAATGCCGGACATGAATGGACTGGAGATGCTCCGCCAAGCCTATTTGACACCCGGCATTGGTTTGCCTTTGGTGGTCTTGATGGCACCTTTTTTTGAACTGGAGCGGGCGGTGGCCGCCAGCGATGACATTGAACTTGACGGCATTGTCACCAAACCCATGTTGCCAAGTAGTCTGCTGGAAGCAGTGGAAGGCGCGTACTCTGGGGACTACCCCTCAGTTCTTCCAGCAGCCGCCATCAGCAATGTGCGGCTGGCAGGCCTGCGCCTGCTGGTGGCCGAAGACAACCCACTCAATCAGGAGGTGATTGAGCAAATCCTCACCCGCGCCGGCGCCAAGGTGGTGCTGGTTGGAGACGGCATTGCCGCGGTGCAGACACTTGGCTTGGGCGCTGATCATTTTGACGCGGTACTGATGGACATCCAGATGCCGCTGATGGACGGCTACACCGCGACCCGAATCATCCGCGAAGAGCTCGGCCTGGTTGATTTGCCCATCATTGCCATCACCGCCTTTGCCCAGCCCGAAGACCATGAAAAAACCCGGCTGGCCGGCATGGTGGGGCATATCGTCAAGCCGCTGGACGTTGAAGATCTGCTGGACCTGCTGGTGGCAGAACGCCGGTCTATTGTTGGGCAATCGATCAATCAAACAGCTTTCGCGCCACGGAATATGAGCGCTGTCAGCAAGCTGCCCGGGCTGGATATCGCCGCTGGCCTGGCTACGTTTGGCGGGGATGCCAAAAAATATGCGGATATCCTGCACAGGTTCATGTTGCAGCATGGCGATGACATCGATGCAGCCCACCACCAGATCAGCAGTCACAACCCGGAAGCGGCTCTTCATTTGCTGCATGGTCTGAGTGGCATTGCCGGTTTGTTGCAGGCCCATGAACTGGCAAGCTTGGCCAGGACCGCAGAGGAAGCGCTGAGAAACGGCGACGCCCAAGCGATACAGCCCTTACTGGAGAAACTTCAAGCCGCCATGGTCAGCGTCAAGGCGTCCTTACAACAATTTGACGCCATGGATGCTGGAACTCGGACTTGAGACCGCCCGGCACGCAACGCGCAGCGGCGTCGCAGATGAACTTGCTAGACTTCACCCGATGACCGACACCGCACCCGCCCACACCCCCATGATGGCCCAGTACTGGGGCCTCAAAGCCGACTACCCCGACACCCTGCTGTTTTACCGAATGGGGGATTTTTACGAGCTGTTTTATGCCGATGCCGAAAAAGCCGCCCGACTGCTCAACATCACCCTGACACAGCGCGGCCAGTCTGCCGGGCAGCCTGTGGTGATGGCTGGCGTGCCGTTCCACGCGGTGGACACCTACTTGGCGCGCCTGATCAAGCTGGGCGAATCAGTAGCCATTTGCGAGCAGGTGGGCGACGTAGCCACGTCCAAAGGACCGGTCGAGCGCAAGGTGGTTCGGGTGGTGACCCCTGGCACGTTGACTGACATTGAACTGCTGGCCGATAAGACCGAATCGCTGCTGCTGGCGGTGTACCAAGGCGCGCGCAACACCTGCGGACTGGCCTGGCTAAGCGTGACGCAAGGCGAGGTGATGCTGGCCGAATGCGCCAGCGACGAGCTGGCGGAGTGGGTGCTGCGCATTGGTGCTGGCGAATTAATCTTCAGCGCCGGGGCCACGCCAGCGTTTGAGTCAAAGCTGCGTACTGCCTGCGGCACCAGCGTGTCGGTAAGCGTGCGGCCCGACTGGCAGTTTGATGCCGGGCTGGGCCAACGCACCCTGCTCACCCACCTGAACGCAGCCACCTTGAGTGCCTGGGGTGCACAAGACCTGCCTCAAGCTCACGCCGCTGCTGCCGCCCTGCTGGCTT
This sequence comes from Rhodoferax sp., assembly GCF_028688795.1. GTDB lineage: Bacteria > Pseudomonadota > Gammaproteobacteria > Burkholderiales > Burkholderiaceae_C > Rhodoferax. The sequence goes on from NZ_JAQTXM010000001.1 coordinate 42,308, forward strand.
ATGCCCAACACACGCAAGGCCGCCCCCTCACCCACATTCACAGCGTGCGGGTGCAGCGCGCGGGCGAACTCATCGACCTGCCCCAAACCACCCGGCGCAACCTGGAGCTCACCCAAACCCTGCGCGGCGAAGAGTCACCCACCCTGTTTTCGCTGCTGGACACCTGCATGACCGGCATGGGCAGCCGCCTGCTTAAGAGCTGGCTGCTGCAGCCCAAACGTGACCGCGCGCAAGCCCAACAACGCCTGAACGCCATTGCCGTGCTGCGAGCTTCCCAGCCCAGTGCATCCACCGGCTTGTGGCAAGCCTTGCGCGATCAGCTCAAAGGCAGCACCGATGTGGAGCGCATCACCGCCCGCATCGCGCTGCGCCAGGCACGTCCGCGTGAGCTTCTAGGCCTGTTGAAAACACTACAAAAAACAGAGCGTCTTTCGCCCATTATTAAAGGGCTAGAGGTCAATTTGACTCATATTTCAGAGCAACTAATGCCACCGGAAGGTTGCGCTGAATTGTTGGCCCACGCCATTGCGCCCGAACCCGCCGCTCTGGTGCGCGATGGCGGTGTGATCGCCACGGGCTTTGATGCTGAACTCGACGAGTTACGCGCCATCCAGACCAACTGCGACAGCTTTCTGCTGGACCTGGAAGGGCGCGAAAAAGCCCGCACCGGCATTGCCAACTTGCGTGTGCAGTTCAACCGGGTGCATGGCTTCTTCATCGAAGTGTCGCAAGGCCAGCTAGATAAAGTGCCTGACGACTACCGCCGCCGCCAAACCCTGAAAAATGCCGAGCGTTTCATCACCCCCGAGCTCAAAGCCTTTGAAGACAAAGCCTTAAGTGCCTCAGAGCGTGCCCTGGCGCGTGAAAAATGGCTGTACGAGCAGCTGCTCGATGCCCTGCAAGCGCATGTGCCCGCCCTGACCCGGCTGGCCCGCGCGCTGGCCACGCTGGACGCCCTGTGTGCCCTGGCCGAGCGCAGCCTGACACTTGACTGGTGCGCCCCCCAGTTTGCCAAAGAGCCCTGTCTGGACATCATCCAGGGCCGCCACCCCGTGGTGCAGGCGCGCCTCGCCGAAACCAGCTCGGGCGCCTTCATCGCCAACGACACGCATTTAGGGCCAAAGCAGCGCATGCAAATCATCACCGGCCCCAACATGGGCGGTAAATCAACCTACATGCGGCAAATTGCGGTGATCACCCTTCTGTCCAGCATGGGCAGTTATGTGCCTGCGGCCAGTTGCCGCCTGGGCCCCATTGATGCCATCCACACCCGCATTGGCGCCGCCGATGACCTGGCCAACGCGCGATCAACCTTCATGCTGGAGATGCTCGAAGGTGCCCAGATCCTGCACGCAGCCACACCGAATTCGCTGGTGTTGATGGACGAAATTGGCCGCGGCACCAGCACCTTTGACGGCTTGGCGCTGGCCAGCGCGATTGCCACACAGCTGCATGACAAAACCCAGGCATACACGCTGTTTGCCACGCACTACTTTGAGCTCACCGAGTTTCCCGCCACCCACCACGGCGCTGTCAACGTGCATGTGAGCGCCGCTGAGTCTGGCCGCGACATTGTGTTTCTGCACGAAATTCAGCCTGGCCCGGCCAGCAAAAGCTACGGCATTCAGGTGGCACGGCTGGCGGGCATGCCGGCCGCGGTGCTTAACCACGCCCGCCACACGCTGGCGGCCCTTGAGTCACAGGCCAGCCAATCCCAGGCGCAGGTCGATTTGTTTGCCGAGCCACCCGCTATCGAATCAGTAGCTTCTAGCGCATTGGATACGGCGCTTTCAGCCATTAATCCTGATGAATTAAGCCCGCGTGAGGCGCTCGAGGCGTTGTACCGGTTGAAGAAGATTGGCAGTTCGGCGTAGGTGCAACGACTGTTGCTCTTGGCGTTTATGGCATCAAAACCCGCTGATTTCCAGCCGTTGGGCTGAACACAGTTTGGGTTCTCGCGCTGGGGCGAGGCAACCCCGCCGGCCGATCAGTGGGCCAAACAATCAGATACCAAGCCAGTAATTGGCATCGAACTTGCGTCGAAGCCAGGATGCGCCCTGATATGCCGGACAATCCTTCGTTCCTGAAAAAGACTTTTCCACACTTCAAAATATGACTTACTGCGTCGCCATCAAACTCAATGCCGGACTGGTTTTCTTGTCCGACTCCCGCACCAACGCCGGCCTGGACCAGATCAGCACTTTCCGCAAAATGATCGTCTACGAGAAGCCAGACGACCGCTTCATGGTGTTGTTGTCGGCCGGCAACCTGAGCATTTCGCAGTCGGTGCGCGAGATTTTGCAAGTTGAGCAACTCAAGGAACACCCTGACAGCGAACCCATCACCATCTGGAACGCCAAAAGCATGTTTGATGTGGCCCGCGTGCTGGGTGCGGCCATTCGCCATGTGTACGAGCGCGATGCAGAATCGCTCAAGCAAGCCGGGGTTGACTTCAATGTGTCGTTGATTTTTGGTGGCCAGATCAAGGGCGAAGCCATGCGCCTGTTCCAGGTGTATTCGGCTGGTAACTTCATTGAAGCCACACCTGAGACGCCTTACTTCCAGGTCGGTGAATCCAAATACGGCAAGCCGGTGCTTGACCGCGTCATTACCCCCGCAACCCCACTGGATGAGGCTGCCAAGTGCGCGCTGGTGTCGATGGACTCAACCCTTAAGTCCAACCTGTCGGTGGGTCTGCCACTGGACTTGGTGGTGTATGAGGCCAACCAGTTCCACACCGACAAAATCGTCTGCATTGACGAAAACAACCCCTACTTCAAAATGATGCACAACAGCTGGGGCGTGAAACTCCGCGAGGTGTTTGACAGCATTGAAGACCCCATGTGGAACGGCGAGCAAACCAGCGTGCCGCTGATGCAATCCTCTGGACGCAACCTGCCCCTAAAGAAAATCAGCACGCCGCAAGAAAAGTTAATCTGATACTTTGCGTGACAGACCAAGATTTGCGAAGCAAATTTGCTCTGTTACCAACTGATCAAAATGCACCGCAAAGCCCTTACCCCCATCGTTTTCTCCCACGCCAACAGTTTCGGCGCGGCCACCTATGGCATGTTGTTTGGGGAATTGACGGCCCGTGGCTTTGCTGTGTCGGCCATTGACCAATTTGGCCACGACCCGCGTTACCCGGTCACCAACAACTGGCCGCACCTGGTGCAGCAATTGGTGGATTTCACGCAGGCCACGGTCGATGAAACAAAAGAGCCTGTCTTTCTGGTGGGCCACTCATTGGGTGGCTTCCTGAGTTTGATGGCTGCCAGCCAGGCCCCCAAGCTGGTACGCGGCGTGTTGCTGCTGGATTCGCCCATTGTGGGTGGCTGGCGTGCCGCTGCCTTGGGGCTGGCCAAACACACACAACTTGTGGGCTCGGTGTCGCCCGGCGCGGTGAGCCGCAAGCGGCGCAAGCATTGGCCCGATGCTGACGCAGCGCTGGCGCATTTCAAGAGCAAAAAAGCCTTCTCTAAATGGCACCCACAAGTGCTGGCGGATTACATCGCCCATGGCACCCACGATGAGTTGGTCAATGGCCACACCCAGCGTGTGCTGAGCTTTGAGCGTGAGGTGGAAACCGCTATTTACAACACCTTGCCAAGTAACTTTGAGGCACTCATCAAACGCCACCCGGTCAAATGCCCGGTGGCGTTCATGGGCGGCACCCACTCTGCTGAAATCCGTCAGGTGGGAATGGCCCTGACCCAGCGCATCACCCAGGGCCGCATCATGATGCTCGATGGCAGCCACCTGTTTCCCATGGAAAAACCGTTGGTGACCGCTGCTGCCATTGAAGCGGCCTTGCTCAACCTACAAAGCCTAGGCTGAAACTTTGCGGCGCACACCGCAGCCCTGTGCGGCGCGCCAGCTCTGACGTCAGGCATTCATCAAGCCGCCCAGGTTACCGTGCCGGTCCAGGCCGTGGCAAGCACCACGATGCCGAAGACAATGCGGTAATACGCAAAACCAACAAAGCTGTGGTTGGCGATGTAGCGCAACAGCCAGCGAATGCACAGCCAGGCGCTGAAAAACGACACCACCAAGCCCACGGTAAACATCGGCACGTCAGCCATGGACAGCAGCCCGCGTTCTTTGTACAGGCTGTAGGCTCCCGCACCAATCAGCGTTGGAATGGCCAGGTAGAACGAAAAATCAGTGGCCGCCTTGCGTGACAGACCCAGCAACATGCCGCCAATGATGGTGGCACCGCTGCGGCTGGTGCCCGGAATCATGGCCAGGCACTGCACCAGACCAACCTTCAGGGCATCCATCGCCGTCATGGCGTCTACGTCCTGGATGCGCGCCACGGCAGGATTTTTCTCCTGACGTCGCTCCGCCCAGAGGATGATGAAACCACCGATGATGAAGGTGCTGGCCACCACCACCGGGGTGAACAAGTTGGCCTTGATGGCTTTGCCAAACAGAAGGCCCAAAATCACCGCAGGAAAAAACGCAATGGCGACATTCAAGGCAAACCGCTGTGCCTGTTTTTCGGTAGGAAGCGCCACCACGGTGTCGCGTATTTTTTGCCAGTAGACCAGAATCACAGCAAAGATGGCCCCGGTCTGGATGGCAATGTCAAACACCTTGGCTTTTTCATCGTCAAAGCCCAGCAAGGCACCCGCCAAAATCAAATGCCCGGTGCTTGAAATCGGCAAAAACTCGGTCAACCCCTCTACCAACCCCATGATGGCGGCCTTGATCAGCAACACAATATCCACAAAAACTCCCTGATTTAGAACCCGTGGATTATGGCGGGACAGCGCACAGACAAACTCTGGGCAATCATGGGATGATCTGCACCAAGATTGAAGTCACTGACATGTTGCAAGCCCTCACACTTAGCTCCCTCCCGCTGTTCCCGTTGGGCACCGTGCTGTTCCCTGGCGGCTACCTGCCGCTGCAGATTTTCGAGGTGCGTTACCTTGACATGGTTGGCAAGTGCTTCAAGGCCGAAGCACCGTTTGGCATCGTCACCCTCAAGCAAGGCAGTGAGGTGCGTCAAGCCCCCTGCAGCGAGGCCGGCGGCGACAGCTTTGCGCAGGAAATCTTTTACCCCGTGGGCACACTGGCACGCATCACCAGCCTGAGCCGGCCGCAGCCTGGGCTGATGTTGATTCAATGCACAGGGCTGCAGCGCTTTGAAGTCACCCAGCACGAATTGCTCAAGCACGGCTTGTGGGTGGCCAATGTGAGCGTGATCCCGGATGACCAGCGCGTGCCCATTCCTGATGACCTGCAGCCCGTGGCCAATACGCTTGAGCGGGTCATCAACACCTTGCAGGCGCAGGGCACCAGCCCTGAGCAAATGCCCATGCAACCGCCCTACCTACTGAACGACTGCGCTTGGGTGGCCAACCGCTGGTGCGAGCTGCTGCCCATGACACCAGAGCTCAAAAACCGCCTGATGGCGCTGGACAACCCGCTGGTGCGTCTGGAGCTGGTGAGCGATTTGCTGGAGCGCAACGGTATTTCGACGTGGTTACAGAATAAAGTGCTGACTTCGGAGAAACACACCATGAGCATTCGTTACACCAACGTCATCAACCACCTGCCTGAGACCAAAATGCGTCTTTACCCCACCAAGGTGATCAACATCATTGGCGGGCCGGGCAGCGACAAATCGCTGTTTTCAGCGGCCATCGTTTTGTATTTGAGCCTGCGCGGCAAAACGGTGGAAACCATTCCTGATTACGCCAAGTCACTGGTCTGGCAGCAAAATTTCGAGGTGCTGAAAAACCAGTATTTCATTGCCCAGCGCCAATATGAAATGCTCAAGCTGATTGACGGCCAGGTGCATTTTTTGATCACCGAATGCTCACTGCCCCAGATTTTGTTTTACAACGAAAACTACGCCGACAACATTTGCGACATAGCCAAAACCCGCGAGCAAATTCTGGAGTGGTACCGCCAGAACGACAACATCAACATTCTGGTGCAGCGCGGCGACAAAAATTACGTGCGCACCGGCCGTTTTCAGGACGAAGAACAAGCGCGTGAAGTGGACCAGGGCCTGCGTGAAATTCTGGACCGCGAGCACCTGCCCTACACCGTGTTGCCACCTGATGTGACCACCATCAACGCATTCGCCGAGTCACTGCTGGTGTAAGGGCAGCCATGAGGAAAAGGCGGCGTTGATGCGCTCTTCATTGCGCTGCCACCAAATCCCCAGGGCCACCACGCCCAGGCCCAACAGGGTCAGCGCAAACGGAAACATCAGGCTGTCGCCAAACACCTTGTAGGACAGGTAGCCCAAATACATGGCCACACCCAGGCCACCAAACACCGTGAACACCCGTCGGCCCAAGGCCGCGCCGACAAACACCAGCACCACATTGATCAGGCAATACACCGCCTTGCCTATTTCTGAATCAGAGTCGCGCAGGTTCAAACCGCCCCAAAACATCAGCGTGCCAAAAAGGTACAACCAAAAGGCATAGTCTTGGCGCCACTCGGGCGCTGTGGCGCGCCGGCAGCGCACGTCCACCCACAGGGCGATGAACACGGTGGCAATGCCAAACACCAAAGACACGTCGCGAATGAACTTCCAGTCCCACAGACCCACGTCGGTCCACAGGGCATGGGCCACGTCCATGTTCATGTACCACAGCGTCACCGCAATCGGCATCACCATGAACGGCAGGCGGTAGCGCCACAGCATCACCACCCCGGCAATCAGCGTGGCAAATTCAAGCGTCAGCCAACGCCAGTTGACGTGGGTGTGGTAGGCCGAAAAACTGCTCAAGCCCCCCGGCGGCCACAACCCCAAGCCGTGCTGCACCGACCACACCACCAGTGGCACCAGCACCACGGCCAGCGTGGCCAAAATTCCGGCTGGAACCGGCAGGCTGCGTTTTTTCAAATGGTCAGCTACCAACAAGCAGGCCAGCAAATAACCCGTGCCAATCAATGCCAGACCCCAGGCGCCAAAAGACTGCCAGCCCAAGGTCATGAAAAGAGACATGGCCCCAATCGCAACCATGCCGCCAAAGTAATACAAGGTGTTGGTGAAACTGAAACGCGGCCCGCCCTGCGGCGCAGATGGCGCCTTCACCAAGGATGCCGCAGCAACGGCAGGAGCCTGTGTCACGCAGCCGTCGGCCACCCAACGCGCCCACAGCGGTCGCGCCTCTGCCGCAGCAATGGCACCCGCAGCCACAGCCGCCTCAATGTCGCTCCAACCCAGGATGAGCCGCACGCCGGGCTGAAAAATGTCGTCAACCGCAGGTGCCTCAGACGGGCGGGGGGAGGCGCCGATGACTCGGGTGTCTTCAAAATCTTTGCTCATGGCAGCTTGCTTTCCTGATTGACGGGCTCACTGGTACGCACCATACCGCAGTTCATCCAGTGGCAAACCGGGGGTGCCGACTAAAATTGTTTACATGAGTCAAAACACCCCCGCCAAATCCTCTGCCCCAGCCACCGCCAACGCCTCTGACACAGTCAAACCCAGCAATTTCCTGCGCCAGATCATCGAATCTGACCTGGAAAAAGGCACCTACGCCACCCGCCGCTGGGCTGGCAGCCCCGGCGATGCCGCGCACCACGCCGCAGGGCAGCCAGACCCGGCCAAAATCCGCACCCGCTTCCCGCCCGAGCCCAACGGCTACCTGCACATTGGCCACGCCAAAAGCATCTGCCTCAACTTTGGCCTGGCACGCGACTACGGTGGCGTGTGCCACCTGCGCTTTGACGACACCAACCCCGAAAAAGAAGACACCGAATACGTCAACAGCATCATCGACGCCGTCAAATGGCTCGGCTTTGACTGGAACGGCGCGCCCGACGCCCCCGCCTACCAAGCCAGCGACTACTTCGACTTCATGTACCGCGCCGCCGAGCATTTGATTGAAGCCGGCCACGCCTATGTGGACGAACAAACGCCCGAGCAAATGCGCATCAACCGTGGCGACTTCGGCAAAGCCGGTGTGGACAGCCCGTTCCGCACCCGCACGCCAGCCGAGAACCTGGCCCGCTTCCGCGAAATGCGCGACGGCAAGCACGAAGACGGATCGATGGTGCTGCGCGCCAAAATCGACATGGCCTCGCCCAACATCAACATGCGTGACCCGGCCATTTACCGCATTCGCCGCGCCACCCACCACAACACGGGCGACAAATGGTGCATCTACCCGATGTACACCTTTGCCCACCCGATTGAAGATGCGCTGGAACAAATCACCCACAGCATTTGCACGCTTGAGTTTGAAGACCAACGCCCGTTTTACGACTGGCTGATGGAGCGCCTGATTGAAGGCGGCCTGCTGAGCGCCCCGCCGCCCAAGCAATACGAATTTGCCCGCCTCAACCTCACCTACGTCATCACCAGCAAACGCAAACTCGCGCAACTGGTGAACGAGAACAAGGTCAACGGCTGGGACGACCCGCGCATGCCAACCATCGTCGGCCTGCGCCGCCGTGGCTACACACCCGAGAGCTTGCGCTTGTTTGCCGAGCGCATTGGCGTGACCAAAAGCGACAGCTGGATCGACTACAGCACGCTGGAAGGTTGCCTGCGCGAAGACCTGGAAGTCAAAGCGCACCGTGGCATGGCCGTGCTGAACCCAGTCAAACTCGTGCTGACCAACTGGGACGACCTGATGGGCGCCGACCACCTGGAGCCCTGCACCCAGCCAGCCCTGCCCCACCCGCCCGAAGGTGTGGAGCCACCACCCCCGCGCCACTTCACCATTGGCAAAGAAGTGTGGATTGAACGCGAAGACTTTGAAGAAGTGCCACCCAAAGGCTACAAACGCCTGTTCCCCGGCAACAAAGTGCGCCTGAAAGGCGGCTACGTGATCGAATGCACCGGCTGCACCAAAGACGCCGATGGCAAGATTACCGAAGTGCTGGCCACCGTGGTGCCCGACACCAAGAGCGGCACCCCCGGCAGCGACCTGGTCAAAGTCAAAGCCGCCATCACCTGGGTCGGCGTGGCCAACGGCGTCAACGCCGAAGTGCGCCTGTACGACCGCCTGTTCAGCGACGCCCAACCCGATGCGGGCGGCAAAGACTTCTTGGAATGTTTGAACCCGAACAGCCTGAAAGTGGTGACCGCGATTGTTGAGCCTTCACTGGCCAATGCGTTGCCGGGGCAGAACTTCCAGTTTGAGCGGCATGGGTACTTTGTGGCGGATCGGGTGGATCATGTTCAGGGGACCAAACCGGTGTTTAATCTGGCGGTGGGGTTGAAGGATAGTTGGGGGAAGTAACACCGGAGTCACAAGGTCTAATTGCTTCAATATAAGGAATAAAAAAATGAAACCTTATATTAAAAAATAAAAACATACAGGGAGAAAATAAATGGAACTAAAATTAAAAAGAAAACTTGAAGATATATATAAAATATATGGATTTGAGTTAGCAAAAAATTACGTATCAGACAAAGTAATAGTTTTTACTTTAAAAACAGGATATTTTGACAATGCAGACATTGTCCCATTATCTGAAACATCTAGCACAGATCAAGCATTCAAAGACTTTTCTGCGACTGGATATGCATGTACAAAACGTCAATTCCTAGATTCAAGTGAGGCGGAGCGTCAATTATTTAAAGGGTTCTTTTCGGTCGACTCAATTCTTCATCGACTTGAAAATGATTACATTCGCTTCACAACAGCAATTGTCTCACCCATTGCAGACGATGCAAAATACGAGTACATAAATGCTCCTTATAAGGTAAACGGCAAGATTGGAGTAGAAACTCCGGCAAATGAAATACTATCACGGCTTAAATCAAATAAACCAACACTTTTTTTAATAGAAGCCGCTGCTGGTTTCGGAAAAACTTGTACAGCATATGAAATTGTTCATTCATTAAAAGAAAAAGGGGAATATCTACCATTATTCTCTGAACTCTCAAGAAATCGTCAAGCACGTGTATTTAGGTACATTCTTTTAGATGAAATAGACAGAACATTCCCCGCTTTGAGTTCTAGACTTGTACAAGCGGAAATGACAAATGGGCGAGTGATAACAATCCTTGATGGCTTCGATGAATTACTTCGAAAGACAGATGACGGGAATGAGTTTGAAAGTCGCGAGCCTATGCTTGAGACAATTGGTGAATTTTTGACAGGCAATGCAAAAATTGTTTTAACAACAAGAAGAACCGTTTTATTTGAAGGTGATGCATTTCATACATGGATAGACAAGCACTCTACTGACTTTGATTTTGTTCGTATAAGGCTTAATGAACCAAGAGTATCAGACTGGCTGCCACAAAGTAGATTTGAAGCATTAAATAAATCTGATCTTAATATTTCAAATTTAGCCAATCCCGTACTACTATCTTACTTAAGACTTATTTCCGATGATAAATTTTATTCCGCCATAGAATCACCGCATGAACTTATAGACAAGTATTTTGAGTTCATGTTAGAGCGCGAGCGTAAACGTCAAGACCTGCGAATTGGAATTGAATCCCAAGAGAAAATATTAGAATCAATTGCTGATGATATGATTGAATATAGCTATACCTCAGAGCAGAGAGACTATATAGTTGATCACATTCAGAAAGTAAACTCAAAAATAATTGACGAGTCGTTGCTATCCTACCCAGCCACAGAAAGGCCGACAAAGGAAGAAATTGCAAACAAGTTAGCAAGCCATGCACTACTAGATCGTAGTAGCAGGGAACCAAATAAAATCGGCTTTATAAATGAATTTGTTTTTGGCCATTTTATTGCCAAAAATATAATAAAAGCAAAAGAATGGATCAATGACGACCTTCGATTCATCGAGCCGGCAATAGTTTCTTATCAGCCGCGTACAGCAGATATGAAGACAACGCTATGGAACAAGTTATCCGCTTCAACTGAATTCCTCTCAATATCAAACAAAATAGATATAAGCCTACGCTTAAAAAACTGCATTGATTTTGAGTTAAAAGATGGAGAAGCCGAAGGCCTAGAAATTGAAAAAATTGAAATCGGAACTCTTTCAATTAAAAATTTCCAATTTAACGAATGCATTTTTAAAAACTGTGGATTTAAACTTAATAATCTTTCAGACGTTACATTTTTGAATTGTAAATTCTATGAAAATAAAATTTTAGAAGACATATCGACCGGTCCAGTTCATTTACTCGGACCAATTGGTGATCAAGAATTCATTCAAAATTTACTAGCTGCACTTGGTCCAGCACCAGAAGAAATACAACCTGACAGACAGCTAAGTTTAGAAAAATTTATCTTAGAAAAGTTTTGGCCTGTCGGTCGCGAAACAATAACGCACAAACATCGTCCAATAAAAGGACTTTGTGCAAACAGCGGTGACTACCGCCCAACTGAGCTATACGAAGCTATTTCATCCCTAAAGAAAAAAAATATTCTTTTATCGCCAATGCGTGTTTCTTTCGTTGAACTTAACTTCAATGAGCTTCAAGCAATAAAAGACATAATTTCTCGCTGATATGCAAAGTAATTACAAATACCTTGCAGATGTTCTTCGACGTCAAATTGAAGACACTCTTTTCCGAGTAGGAATTCTATGTCGAGTTTTTTCACGAGGAAAAGATGAAAAATCATTAAATGACAAACTAACCCGCGAAACAAATAAATACTCAATTACAGGAAAATTAATTCAAGACACAATTGGAATACGTGTTGCATTATATTTCTCAGAAGATATCGAGGTTGTAAAACAGTTGCTATGTGACAAATATGAGGTTGATAAAAATAGCTCTGTAATTGACACACCAAAAACTGACCAATTTACAGTAAGCCGATACAATCTTATTTTTAAAACCCCATCTGACTACATTAATGAACATAAAATTGCAATTGGAAAAATGCCTATTGATTATTGTTTCGAGGTCCAACTCAGAAGTATTCTTTCAGAAGGTTGGCATGAAGTAGAGCATGACCTTCGGTATAAGAGCAAATCTTACTGGGAAGGACAAGATGATCTTAGTCGCATGCTAAATGGAATCGTGGCAACTCTTGAAACAGCAGAATGGAGCATGCGCCGAATATTTGATGACTTGGCATATCGACATTATAAAAATAAAAACTGGATCGCCATGCTTCACAGTAAACTACGCATGCGTGTTGCCCCTCATTTATCACATGAAATATTAACATTTCTTAATGAAAACAATGATGCAGCTAAAGATGCTTCAAGAATTGACAGAATTGAAGTTATAAGAGTACTTTCGCAGGCAAAACCACGAATCCCCGTCACTCTAGACAATATAATTTATATTTGGAACTTACTACATAAAAAAGATTTAATTCTTCTTAAAATAACACCAAATATAATTTCCACAGCACTAGAAGATCTAGAATATATATCAGTTTAGCGCTATATATCTCCATCGATTCTTTAAATGCCCCGCCCCCAAACCATCCAAATCTACCTCCCCACAGGCGACCCGCGCGGCATGCGGGTGGCTGAGATCACGACGCGCATTGTTCGCGTGATCGAAGTGCCGCGCAGCCAGTTGGCTGAGTTCCTCAAGCTGCCCGAGGCGCAGCAGGTGGGTGTGTACTTCTTGCTGGGCGAGCTGTCGGAGGCGGGTTTGCCGCGCGTGTACATCGGCCAGTCCGGCTGCGTTGGCACCCGGCTGGTGCAGCACAACCAAAACAAAGACTTCTGGAACCGGGCGCTGGTGGTGATTTCGCTCACCAACAGCCTGACGCAAACGCACGCGCTGTTTCTGGAGTGGTTTGCCATTCAGCAGGCAACCCAGGCCGGGCGCTACAGCCTGGAGAACGGCAACGCCGGGGCTCGGCCTCACACGCCCGCGCCACTGGAGGCGGACTGCCACGAGATTTTCGAGACCGCTGCCACACTCGTCGCCACGCTGGGCCAGCCGATCTTTGAGCCGCTCACCGGCGCGCCGCAGCAGACGGATGGCAAGCCCCAGGCGCCAGAGTTGTTTTATTGCAAAGGGCCGCAGGCCAACGCTGTGGGTGAATACACCTCCGAGGGTTTCGTGGTTCACAAGGGCTCGACCACTCGCCTCATCAACGTGGCGTCCATTGACGGCACCCCGCAAGTGCGCTTTCGCCAGCAATTGGTGACGGATGGCGTGCTGACGCAGAGCGGCGACTCCTACGTTTTCACGCGCGATTACTTGTTCACCAGCCCCAGCTTGGCCGCATGTGTCGTGATGGGCCGCTCGGCTAACGGCTGGCTGGAGTGGAAGACAGATCACGGTCAGACTTTGGACAGCGCCAAGCGCCAGACGGTGAGTTTGGAAGCCGGGTAGTCGCTATCTTTTAAATAGCTACTTGCGCATATAAGACGTGGGCTAGAGGCTAATTTTGCATATAAGTTATGCCAACCTAATCCAATCCCCTCAAAAATTCACCCATGCACCCTGCCAGCGCTACCGCATCAGTCGGCTGGAGGTGTTTGGCTCGGTCGCACGGGCAGACGACTTCAACCCAGCCAGCAGCGACGCCGACTTTTTGGTGGAATTCGCACCCGACGCATTGCCCGGCCTTGATACGTTTTTCGACGCCAAGGCTGATTTAGAAAAATTGTTGGGTCGTGGCGTGGATTTGATAGAACCGGGCGCCGTGCGCAACCCCTTTGTGCTGGCCAGCATCAACCGCAACCGCGAAGCCGTCTATGCAGCGTGATCCGCGCGCCTTTCTATGGGACGTCCGCTAGGCGGCGTTGGCGATCCAGTCATTCCCGGCTGGGATGGATGCAGCTGTATTTGCAGCCAACGAGATGGCACAGTCGGCTGTAGAGCGCGGCAACGGGTCTACTGAAGCCCGTCGAGTGAAAACGGGACAAATTTTGGGCGGCTGACTTCAACAGGCTGTTATGCACAGTTCCCAGTTATGGGCAATTGCCGTTTGAAGTGAGTTGCCTGTCATTGGCAAATTCATACCAATGCAAGGTTTCTTTCTCTACATAATTTCATCGGTCAGCATTTGACTAAGCCTCGGAACGGCGAGCCAATGATGAGCGTGGTTTTACGTGTTCTGAGCACTATTTGATACTCGCCTCCATTGGGCGGGGGTGACTTTGACACAAATGCGTGGCATGTACGCACTACAGCGGAAACGCACGACTAGAAAATTTTGAGGTGTAAGAATCAGCAGAATTATGGTGAGTTGCAACTTCCAGACATCCGAAGAAAGTCAACATCCATGCGGCTTCCACGCGAAATGCCAAATCAAACTGTTCATAACTGGGAACTGTGCATAAGGGTCTTTATGCAGAGATGTACATAGAGGCTGATAGCGGTAGTTGCGGTTTGCGATTTGCCTCCCCTAAACCAGCCGTTCGCGCTTTCATAGAGTTGTGCGCCGGGTCCGGACTCTATGTGATAGCTGTGATGCGCAGATAGCTCAGGGTGTCAAAATTGAACTGGATTGGGACTTGCCTGTATAAGCCGCACCAGACTTTGTGGCCGATCAGTGCATTAATTGGTCAATCAGAGAATCGGTGATTTTGCAGCGCTGCGACACTGAGCATGATTTGAAGTGACCGTGCTTTCGTTTCTACGGTGGCAAGCGAATTCTGTGAAATATGCGACAGGGTCATGTCGAAAAAACTTACAGTTACTATAGTCTCTTCCAAAAAATGTCTGTAAGTGGTTGATTTGCATGCTGTATGAAATTGGCTTGGATCTTGCTTGGTTGTTAATGTGCCATCCTTTTAAACCATCTTTGGAAAATGTAATGTCCTTACTAAATCAATTTCGCAAGGCAGCTTTCGTTGCATTGGCCATAGCGTCCGCGCTGTTGACCAACGTGTCGGCAAACGCCACCGTACTGAACTTCAATTCTCAACCTGAGGGGTACTGGGTGTCGTCCATCGTCGAGCAAGGCTATACAGTTAGCACCATCTCCGATGGTTTGGGCGCCAACAATGCTGACCTCTGGCCCAGCAATGGCACCACCCATTTGATGTCCTGGACCAACGGCAGTAGCACTTCGGGCTTCACTCTCAGCGCCAACGACAGTTCTGTTTTTGCTGTCACGTCGTTTGCTTTCGCCAGTGGCTATGTTCTTGGTTATACCCCGGTGACTTCGCTGACCGTGTCCGGCACTGGTGGCGACGTGGCCTTCAGCCAGACTTTCACCAGCAATGTGGACTTCTTCGACTTTGGCCCGTCGCTGACAGAGCTATCCTTGGCAGGAGGCCACACGGCAACCCAGTACACATTCACTGCAATAGGTGCCAACAACCGTGCTATTTTTGACGACATCAACATCGGTGCAACCGTGAATGCAGTTCCGGAGCCGGGTTCACTTGCGCTGATCGGTCTAGGTATCGCTGGGCTGGCGGCAGTGCGCCGTCGCAAATCCGCGTGATTGTCCGTTGACTCGTCTTAAAAACGGCACCTTCGGGTGCCGTTTTTTTGCTTGCAAGAGAGTTTGATTCAGTACCAGCCAAGACCGGCATGTGCGCTCCCATGTCTGTGTGGTGGAGGGAGGGGGTGCAGGCAGACCACTGGACTACCCAGAAGATGGTATTCGTGGCTGTCTGGTAACGCTGCCTTGCAGGTGCCCCCTCAATAATCTATTGATGCATCGGGTGGCGTATTTGCGCCGGATAGAGTGCCTTTTTAGTCGGAATATGCACCTGAGCAGCAGCAGTCGCTGATGGACGTGGCTTTTGAGGGCGAGTACTGGCGGCCTACCTGCGCGAGCTGCGGGGTAAAGATGCTGGAGCGAACACCCAACAAAGGTGGGGCAAGGTTTTGGGGCTGTAGCAACTTTCCGCGCTGCAAGTCCAGGCTTCCGATGGTGGCAGCTTTGCAATAAGAGTTGCTACTTTTACGATAGCTTCTTGCGCAAATTCTGCAAGGGCTAGAGGCCTTTTTCCTCATTAACTGGAAAACTTCCCACTCAATCCGAAAAAGGCGATGTGCACCACTGCTGTTCACACGGCACGCCGTCATGGTTGCCGTCCATCTCCATGCCTGGGCAGTTTTGCAGAAAGAGCTTGGCTTCTTTGCATGAAGTCATCTGCGAGCAGTATTTGCGGCCATCACAGCTGAAGTGGCTGGGTGCTGGCTGTGCTGGTTGGGCATGCTCGGCGGGTTGGGCTTGCTGGGCGGGCTCAAACAGTGATACAGGCGCTGGCGATCGGTCCACACTTTGCGCCACCGCCTTGGTCTGCACCACCCGCTGCGCATAGCGGCTATAGCCATACCATCCCACGGCGGCCACCAATATCAGCGCCACTACTTTGCCGAAAAACGAGGACTCTTTTGGGGCATGGCTCAGTTGTCTTGGTCTGGGTTTTGACGGAATGGCGTGGGCTGGCGGCGCAGCGTCACCGCGCAAAACCCGCACCGCGTGCTTATTGCCCTTGCCATCGGGTTCAACTTCAAAGCTAAGCGCCTCGCCCTCCGCAGGCAAACCGCCGTTGCGCGGGAAAGCGGTGATGTGGACAAAAATGTCTTGCCCACTGTCGTCCGCCAAAATGAAGCCAAAGCCCCGCTCAGCGTTCCATTTCTTTACCTTGCCCTCGTAGCGCATACCGCCCATTGTTCGCTCCCGTGACACTGGCTCGCAAGCGGGCCGTGCTGTTTGAATTTATAAATCGCATTCTAAAAAGCCTTGATTCGATTCCATATCGCTACCAACTTAATAGCTAGTTGCGCAGGTTTTGTATGGGGCTACAGGCCTATTAAACTTCTGAAAAATTCATACGTGAAAAACATCAAGTGTCCCGCCACGTGCCGGGCGCCAGGCCGTCCAGTGAATAAGGCCCAATCGCCGCGCGAATCAGCCGCAGCGTGGGGTAGCCCACTGCGGCGGTCATGCGGCGCACCTGGCGGTTGCGCCCCTCTGAGATCACCAGCTCCAGCCAACTTGTGGGAATGGCCTGGCGCACGCGCACCGGGGGCTCACGCGCCCACAGCGGCTCGGGCTGCGGTATGGCACGTGCGCGGGCTGGCCGGGTAGGGCCATCGTTCAATTGAACCCCCTGGCGCAACGCCACCAGCGCAGCTTCGTCTGGCACGCCTTCTACCTGCACCCAGTAGGTTTTTTCCATTTTGTGGCGCGGGTCGCTGATGCGGGCTTGTAGCTTGCCATCGTTGGTCAGCAACAGCAGGCCTTCGCTGTCCGCGTCCAGCCTGCCGGCCACGTACACACCGGGAATGTCGATGAAATCTTTGAGACCGCGCCAGCGCCCCTCAGCAGTGAACTGACTCAAGACACCATAAGGTTTGTTAAAACATATCAATCGGGAAGCGGGCGTCAAATTCATGGCGGGCAGCATAGCACCGGGCGTGTTCGAGGTCAGACGAGTTGAATTTGCTATTTTTTATATAGCTACTTGCGCAATATCTAATTGATCTAGAGGTCAATTTGTTATAAAAAATCCAACGCCGCACACACCGCCGCAACTTGCGCGGCAATGCATTGCTCAGGTGTAGCGCGGGGGCTGTCGGGGTAAACCTCGGTGGTGCTGGTGTAGCGCGCGCCGGTAATGCCCGCGCACAGGCCCAGCGCCTGCATGTCGTAGTGAATCACGCCGTGCGCCACCAGCGGGGAGCCGATGATGCCGCCCTGTCCGTCCGCCGGTGCAATGTGCGTGACGCGCTGCACCGCCTCGATGATGGCCTGCTGAAACTGCGGCTGGGGGTTTTGTGTGTCGTCTACCAAGTAGAAGCCGTCAGGGATGGTGCAGGGCTCAAACGGCTTGCCATCGCGCGCAGCCACCGCCGGGCGGTATTCGGACTCATCCGTGTCGGTGGTTTCGTGCAGGTCAAGGTGGGCAGTGAATTGCCCACGCAGGGGCGCCACCAGGCGCATCAAGGCGGCAGATTCTTGTACTGGACTGCCTTCGCAAAATGAGCGGTTGGGGTCGATGGCATCAAAGTTCCAGCGCTGAATGCGCTCGTATGCCCAAGGGCTCACACACGGCACCACCAGCAAGTTCACCCGGCCCGCATAACTTTGCGCATGGTCTTCCAAAAAACACAGAGCGCCGTGTATGCCACTGGTTTCATAGCCGTGCACACCACCGGTGACCAGCATGGTGGGCAGGTCTGGCTGCCAACCGCGGCTGCGGGCGGCCATCAAGGGGAAATGCTCGCCAGCATAGGTCAGCTCGCCGTAGCTTGACACGTCAAATCGCTCGCGCAGGCGCTCAATGCGGCACAGCACATCGTCTGCATAACTGCGCTGGCGCACTTGGCACGCCCGCCATTGGGCCAACTCTGCTGCCCCCCATGCAAGACCTGCGGTGCCGATGGGGTAAAAATGTGAGTTGTTCATGGGATGTTTGCCCGGTTCAGATAAATTACGAATGCATGTGTGCGACATGCTGGCGTCATCGTACAAATTTTTTTGCTATATATTTAATAGTTACTTGCGCCTGCTATACAAGGGCTACAGGCTAATTTTTCATATAAACTGACCACGGCATTATTTCAGGACCCCCCTTGAGCACACTCACCCTCACCTGCGTCAACACCAATGTGCACAGCGTGCATCTGCCCGACGGCGCGCATATAGGCAACCTCAAGCGCGTGGGCGCGGTCTGGAAGTTCAAGGCCGTGGGTTATGACGATGCTGGCGGCGTAGAGCCCGGCGGCGGGTCGTTGACGCACCTGCACAACACGCTGCTGTCTGCGCCAGATGTGAATGAGGTTAATGCGAAGCTGGGTGCTGGCATGATGAAATGATGGCAGCAATAGCTGAAAGCCCCAATGACCCAAGTCTTCCCCATCCGTTACATCAACCCCGTTTTTCGCCCGCCCAGCGAGGCCGAGTCGCTGATTCTGCCGGTCACCAATGGCTGTTCTTGGAACAAATGCACCTATTGCGAGATGTACACCGAGCCGCAAAAGAAGTTTGCCGTGCGCGACGAAGACGAAACCCTGGCGGCGCTGCGGGGTAGCGGTGAGCAGTTTGCCGACCAGGTGCAACGCGTGTTTCTGGGCGATGGGGACGCCATGGCGCTGTCGACACGGCGGCTGATGACAATTCTTGAAGCCATCCAAACCCATTTGCCGCGCGTTCGGCGCATCTCCACCTACTGCTTGCCGCGCAACCTGCGCAACAAAACAGTGTCAGATCTGCAAGAAATGCGCGAGGCCGGTTTGTCGTTGGCCTATGTGGGCGCAGAGTCGGGAGATGACGAGGTGCTGCAACGGGTCAACAAGGGCGAGACGTTTGAATCGACCCGCGAGGCACTGGACAAGTTGGGTGCGGCAGGCATCACCCGGTCCGTCATGTTACTCAACGGGCTGGGTGGCGCGGTGCTGTCAAGGCAGCATGCGCTCAACTCGGCACGACTGATCAACCTGACGCAACCCGAATTTCTGGCCACGCTGGTGGTGAGTTTCCCTCAGGGCGAGGCGCGTTTTCGCCAAAATTTCCCGGAGTGGGAGCCACTTGACCAGCAAGCGCTGTTTGCCGAAATGTCGCAATTTTTGCAAGCATTGGAGCTTAAACGTACCGTGTTTCGCAGCGACCATGCCTCCAACTGGCTGGTGTTGAAAGGCACGCTGGGCGCAGACAAAGAACGTTTGTTGGCACAGGTCACCCAAGCCATGCAAAATCCTGAGTCGGTCAAACTCCGCGCAAGCTGGCAACGCGGGCTTTGAACCTTCAGGTACAGCACATTTTTCCTTTCCCGGAGAACCCCAAAGCCAAAAAAGCAAGCCGGAACAACTGCTTCGTTGCCGAAAGCGCTCTGAGTAAAAATTATGTGGCCTTCGGCAACGCCATCAAGATGGATTGACACCTCACGTGCGCATGGCATGCTGTTGACTGCCGCCGCTTCTCCAATCATTCCCACTGTTTATTCGCAAAGGATTGCCATCAAATGAAACAAAACCTCTCCAAACTAAGCGCCGCCCTGGTGCTGGGCACCCTGCTCTCTGGCGCTGCATTCGCTCAGGCGGCCGACCCACACGCTGGCCACACCATGGCGGCACCGTCAAGCAAGAGCACGTCTGCGTCAAACGCCGCTTACGAGCAGGCCAACGCCAAAATGCACAAGGACATGGCGGTGCCGCTCACGGGCGATGCTGACGTTGATTTTTTGGCCGGAATGATTCCTCACCACCAAGGCGCTATTGACATGGCCGAGGTTGTGCTCAAGTACGGCAAAGACCCCAAGGTGAAAAAATTGGCGCAAGACATTGTGGTCGCGCAAAAGAAAGAAATTGCCATGATGCAGACCTGGCTTAAAGACAAGAAAGCGACCAAATAAGGCGGTTTCAGGACAGTGCCAAAAAGCCCAGCACCTCATCCAGGTGCTGTTCAAAATCGCTCAGGGCATGGTCACCTGCGGGCAGCAACTTGATGGTGGCACCGGGGTAATGACCAGCCATTTCGCGCCAGTTCAACACCTCGTCGCCCTTGGCGATCACGGCAAAGTAGCGCTCGGGGTGGCTGATGCAGGCCACTTCCTGGGCCAGTAGCTGACCCACAAACGCCCGGTCAAACAGAAAGCTTTGCTGCGGGTCGTGCCACAAGGCGTTGTCACCAATGTAAGCGGCCAGATCGCGCGCCGGGTGCACCGCGGGGTTAAACAACGCTGCCTTGCAGCCCAGGCGCTCGGCCAGCCAGGTGGCATAAAACCCGCCAAGTGACGAGCCCACCACCGCCATGGTTTCCTTGGGCCAATCGGCAATGGCCTGCAACACATCAGCCATCGCCTGTCTGGGCGAAGGGGCCAGCGCCGGGCACAGCCAGGTCACTTGTGGACGACAACTGGCAACCGCCGCCGCCATCATGCGCGCCTTGGTGGAGGCAGGTGAAGAGCGAAAACCGTGCAAGTAGAGCAAGTGGGTGGTGGTCATAGTGAACTTATGATGCCATCAAAGCTCGAAGGAGCATTCGCACTGACCGCAAGGATTTCCGCCGGGCAGGCAATTTCGACATATTTATTCAGGATCCAAGCCCATGTTCAGCCCATTCAAAGACTTGCTGACCCAGTTTTTCATGCCCAACGACGGCACGTCCGAGCTTGATGAGGCGCGAAGTTTGCAGCTGGCCACGGCTGCACTGCTGGTTGAGATGATGCGTTCCGACACCACTGTCACCGCCAGGGAACGTGCCGCGACCGTTTCGGCGCTGCGCCGCCAGTTTGGCTTGAGCGACGGCGAGTTGGCCAAACTCATGGCGCAGGCCGAGAAAACAGCCAAGACCAGCAACGACTATTTTCAATTTACCAGCACGATGAACGACCATTTCACACAGCCCCAAAAAATCCAGGTGGTGGAGTTGATGTGGCAAGTGGCTTATGCCGACGGCCACATTGACGCCAATGAGAATCACCTGATCAGCAAGATTGCCGGGCTGCTGCACGTGACCCATGGTGAATACATTGCGGCCAAGCTTTACGCCAAAGAAGCCGCACAGCTGGCCTCCGTTAGTTACAGCCCAATGCATCAAACACTCGCATAGCCGCATACGCATCGTTGGCGGCGTAAACCAGTTGCGCCTCGGTCAGGCGCGCGTTGGCCCAGTTGCTGGTGGCAGCTTTCTTGGATTTGATGAAGCGCTGGTTAAACAGCACCGCCACAGCACCTTTCACGCCCATGTCTTTGCGGTAGCCACGCTCGCGAAACACGGTGTTGAGCTCCAGAATGCCGTTTGGCTCAATACGCAGTTTGGCAATGATGCGTTTGCGGTCATCACCCAGGCCAAAGCCTGCCTTGGCAATGCCTTCCATGGCCAGAAGCTCGGCGGCCACGGCGCGGCAAGCCAGGTCGTGCAGCTGAAAAACCCAGGCCCGCTCGGGAGTTGACAGCTGCAAAATGTGCGGTCCGTCAGACTCTTCGCCAACACGGAAGGTTGGCTTGGATTCGGTATCGAACCCCCAGGCCTTAGCAACTGACAGCTTGGCATAGGCGGCGATGGCCTGGGCCTCGGTATTGACCAGGGTAATGCGCTCCAGCCCCAGCCGCTCAAAGGGAGGGAGCAAGGCAATGGCGTCTTTGTCGGGGGTGTTGTGGTGTGTCGTCATAGGTGCGTATCATCGCCGCTCACCCTAACCTAAGGAAACCCCCATGAAAAAACTCAGCGTCACCATCAAACTTGACATGTCCGTGCCAGAAGACTGGGAACTGGTCGAAACCTCAGAAGGCACACCTGTCCTGAAGTTGCCCAACGGCCAGTTTTTGGACATTGCCATTGAGCCGCTGTTTACCAGCAACCCCGAAGAAACCTGGGCCAGCACCGAAGACGAAGACACCTTGAACGATTTTCTGGACATGGTTGACAGCGAAGAAGTGGTTTACGAATTCATCACCCACTGAACACACCTTGGCCCGACACGCAAAACAAGACCATTCAACGGTGCAGCCGCTGCGCGTCATTGCCTTGGTCAGCGTGGCCATGCTGGCGTTTGCGGGCAATTCGCTGCTGTGCCGCATGGCACTCAAACACACCAGCATTGACCCCACCAGCTTCACTGCTGTGCGATTGATATCCGGGGCCTGCATGTTGTGGTTGGTGGTGCGCTTGCAGCTTGGCAAGCGGACAGCGGCCAAAACTGGCGTGTGGGGCGCAGGCAACTGGCTGTCGGCTTCCGCTTTGTTTGTGTATGCAGCCGCTTTTTCTTTCGCCTACGTCAACATGTCAACCGCTACGGGCGCACTGCTGCTGTTTGGCTCGGTGCAGGCCACGATGATTGGTTACGGCCTGTTTCGCGGTGAGCGCTTGCAAACCATCCAAATGGGCGGCATGGCCCTTGCCCTGGCCGGACTGGTGGCGCTGATGTTGCCCGGGCTGGCTGCGCCGCCCTTGCCCAGTGCAATGTTCATGGTGGCCGCCGGTGTGGCTTGGGGCGTGTACTCGTTGCGCGGCAAACGCATGCAAGGTCCAGCCAATAGCAATCCCACACAGGTGACAGCCGGCAACTTTTTACGCGCGGTACCCATGGCGCTTGGCTTGGGCCTTCTGATGTTGAACCATCTGAGTGATGACCGCACGGGCCTCATGCTGGCCGGGGTGTCTGGCGCACTGGCCTCGGGTTTGGGCTATGCCATCTGGTACCACGCCTTGCCCGCGCTCAAAGCCACCCAGGCCGCCACAGTGCAATTGAGCGTTCCAGTTATCGCCGCTCTGGGTGGCGTGCTTTTACTGGGTGAAGCCATCACCCTGCCCCTGGTGCTGGCCTCTTGCGCGATTCTGGGCGGCATCGCGCTGGTGATTCTAGAAAAAAGATAGCGCAGTGCTTCAGCCAGGGAAGCGAACAATGCATCCCCGATAATCCATCACCATGAACTTAACTAATTCACTTTTCCCCCTGGGCTGGCAACACTATTTGCTGGGCGGCCTGTCGATTGGTGCGGGCGTTGCCCTGCTGTTTGTCACCACGGGGCGCATTGGTGGCATCAGCACAGTGTTCTCAAGCACCTGGTCGTTTGTGGTGCGCAGGCCATTTTTTCAGCAAGCCCGGCTGGTGGATTCACGTGGCTGGCGCCTGGTTTACACGGCGGGGCTCGTGGCGGGCGCGCTGGTGTGGTGGCTGCTTTTTTCGGGCGGCGCCAGGCTGACCACGGCGTTGCCGGCCTGGCAGTTGTTGGTCGGCGGGCTTTTTGTGGGTTATGGGGCGCGACTGGGCAATGGCTGCACGTCTGGCCACGGCATTTGCGGCATGAGCTCACTGAAGTTACCTTCGTTCCTGGCGGTGCTGACGTTCATGTCCACCGCGTTTTTAACCGCCAATCTGGCGGCAAGGTGGCTGCCATGAGCGCGGCAAACATGAGTCTGGCCCGGGGTTTGGCCACATTGGCGGCGGGTACGCTGTTTGGCTTTGGCCTGGCCCTGTCAACCATGGTTCAGCCTGAGATGGTGCTGAGCTTTTTGCGCTTCAAGGATTTTGGCTTGCTGCTGGTCATGGCCGGCGCCATCGCGGTGGTGCTGCTCACCTACCAACTTGCACCGCGCCTGCTGAAACACCCGCTGTTTGATCGCAATTTCCAAACACATCCCAGCGCCTGGAACCGCAGCACCTTGCTTGGCTCGGCGCTGTTTGGCATCGGCTGGGGTCTGTGCGGCGTGTGCCCTGGCCCCGCCATTGCCGGTTTGGGCACGGGCAATTGGGATCTGTTGTGGGTGCTGGCTGGCATTGCGCTGGGCGCACTGGCACAGGGGCTGCGGGCGAAATAATCAAAGAAACCAGAGTCATTCCTATGTCGCAAGTCACCTTTGCCAATCTGGTTGCAGCGGCCTTGCCACACATCAAAGAGCTCATGCCGTGGGATGTGGATGCCATGCGCCAGACCACACCTGAACTGCTGATTGTGGACATTCGCGAGCCAGATGAATACGCAGCAGGCCACATTCAGGGTTCATTGTTGGTGCCACGCGGCATTCTGGAGGCGTCTTGCGATTGGGGCTACTCCGACACGCTTCCCGCATTGGCGCAAGCACGCACCCAACCAGTGGTGCTGGTGTGCCGCTCTGGCAACCGCACGGCCCTGGCGGCCCTGACCCTGCAGCAAATGGGCTATGAGCAGGTGTTTTCCATGAAGACCGGCGTGCGCGGCTGGAACGACTACGAGCTGCCGCTGGTGAACACGCAAGGTGAAACGGTTGACATTGACTTGGCTGACGAGGCCCTGAGCCCGCCCGTGCTGCCCTCACAAATGGCACCCAAATCCGTCCTGAAGTAGACGACACACGCTGCAACCACTCTTTGCATATCGAGTCGCCATCTTTACATAAACGACACACAGACAGATCACCATCAGGGTTCATTCACTTGAAGGAGACTCTAATGAAAACCACCGCCATTGCGTTTGCCATCGCTGCAAGTTTCGGATTTGGCAGCCTGGCTCTGGCACAGGGCCATGACCGCCGCGGCCCAAACGACGAGTTGCCCAGAGCGCAGCAACAAGCACCCCACCAAGCGGGTCAGCGTGGTCCGCAGCGCCACGACAACCGGGTCGAACAACGCACCGAACAACGCATGGATCGCCATATGGAGCAGCGACCCATTCAGCAGGCACAGCGTCGCATGGACCAACGCCCCGGACAACGTCATGACCAGCGCTTTGATCAGCGTTTTGACCAACGTCAAGAACGCTGGAATGACCGCCACACCTACTACAACGCGCGTGGGCCTGAGTTCAGGCGCGGTGGCTACATTCCGCGCGAGTACCGCAACCCCACCTACTTCATCACCGACTACCGCCCCTACCGCTTGCCACCACCGCCGCGCAACCACCAATGGGTGCAGGTGGGCGCCGACTACGTGCTGATTGCCATCGCCACGGGCATCATCGCCAGCATTGTGCTAAGTCAATAAAAAACTTTGAATAAACTTTGAATAAAGTTACCCCTGCGCTCTGTGGGCTTTGTTGTGGATAAGTGTGTTCACAAGCCCTGAGACCCGCGTCAGCCTTGACGCTGCCCAGGCTGCTTAATATTTAAGCACCTCGGATGCCATGGGTTTTCCCTTGGTCAGCTTGTGGTAAGGCCAGCGTTGCGGCGCCAGCCATTCACCAAACCGCAAGCTGCTGCGCCAGCGCCACCATGCTTGGACGCTCTGCGGGACACGGGTTCATGCATTCAAGCGCCATCGCAGACACACCCGCCAGCGCGTTGACGTAACCGCTGACTGGCTGCGCATGAGCCACAAGCTCTTCCAGCAGGCAGCCAAAAGCGCGCACTTCTAGCCTTTGCAGGGCAAGGCTCAGCGCAGGCTGATTCATAGGTAACAAAGTAGCAGCGCCAAAGTCGCCCAACACCGCTTGACCGTGGCGAGGGTTCCACAAAATGTTATGGGCATACAGGTCGCCATGCATCACCCCTTGCTGGTGCAAATGGGCGACAGCGCTCGCCACGTCTTGCGCCAGCCGAAGCACATTGCCCTGGGTCATACGCCAGCCTTCTGGATAGATGTCACGGGTGCAACTGTCCAGACTCGGTGGCTCGGCAAGGTTCACATGGCTGGATGGAATCAGCGGCAGCAGCAGGCCGCGCGCGCCTTGCGGGTGGCCTGCCAGCTCGGCGCTAGGCGTGCACAGCGCAGGGTGCTGTCCAGCAGCAATGCAGGCGGCCAACTCGTGCTCGGGCAAGCCGTCGCTGGTGACTGCGCTCTTGAACAGTTTCAGGGCCATGTCGCAGTCATCACCCTGTTGCCGCACCCGGTAGATATGGCCAGACGCGCCCTCACCCAGCTTTTCATGCAACAGCAACTGGTGCCACGGCACGCTGTCAAGGGGCAACGGCTGTGGCCGATGCCAACCCAGCGGGTTACCCGCAAGCGCCAGCCAGCTCAGACGCGGCAACTCGGTCAACCAGCCCGGCAAGTGCGTGAGCTGGTTTGCTGCCAGGCGAATCAGCTCCAGGCCTTGCGCATCGGCCAGCCCCGCAGGCAAATCACGCAACGCATTACCTGCCAGCATCAGCTTTTGCAAGGCCGGGCGCTGGCCCAGCTCGGGCGGCAAGCTGCTGATGGCGTTGTCAGTCAATATCAGCCAGCGCAACGCGGGTGGCAGGGCGGTGCCTGGTACGTCCTCAATACGGCATGCCTTGAAACCCACCACCTGCAGCGCCGCACAATCGCCCAGCACCTCCGGCAAGCAGGTAAAGGGGTTGTCGGAGCAAAAAATCACTTTAAGCCGGTGCAGGCTCGGCAGGTCTTGCGGCAAGCTGGTGAGCAAGTTGCCTGAGAGGTTAAGCACCTCCAGCGTGTCAGCCAGGTCAAACACCTCGGGCGGCAGGGTGCGCAGCCCGCAAGACAAGTTCAGGCGGCGCGCGCCAGCAAGTGCGCCACGGCGCAGTTGTTCAAGGGTGTGCATGCTCACGCCGCCCAGGCGGCCAGCGCCGTTTTACTCACCACCTGCCGCAGCACAAAACTTGAATGTACGCCTGTCACACCCGCAACGCGCGTGAGCTGATTGAGCAGAAGCGACTGATAGTGCTCCATGTCGCGCACCACCACTTTGAGCTGGTAATCGGCATCTTGCCCGGTGATCAGCAAACACTCCAGCACCTCAGGCAACACGGCCACAGCCGCCTCAAAATTGGCAAACCGCTCAGGCGTGTGGACATCCATGGAAATATGGATGAGGGCCATCAGGGTCAAGCCCAGCTTTTTTGCATCCAACAGTGCCCGGTAGCCCCGAATCATCCCTGACTCCTCAAGCGCACGCACCCGGCGCAGGCAGGGCGAAGGTGACAAGCCAATGCGGTCAGCCAGGTCCTGGTTGTTGATGCGGCCATCCTGCTGCAGCACCTCAAGAATGTGCTGATCAAATTTATCAAGTTTCATTTATTTCCACAGTATGTTTATATCTAGGCAGCATCTGCCAATACGTCCATATTTTTAAGCAGATTAATTTTAAATCCACTTGAATTTAGACTATTTCACAATCGGCTGCGGCAGCCCTCACCCTACACTTATTTCAACTGTTACCCGCAGCACCATGCAACAAGCCGGCCACCGCCCAACGTTGCGCAAGCCAGCCTCACAAGGGCCGATCACGCAAACCAGTACCCAGACGAAACCCTCGCCTGGGACTTCTCGGCACCTCTTCAAGCCCCATCATGGAAAATACACCCCAAAAATTTGTATTTTCATAGCCGAAGGCCTACCGTTATGTCCACAACCCACGAACCCCGTCTGAGCCGTGCCCTGCGCGACATGCTCACCACCCAACGTGTTGCCAGCCTTGGCACGCTCAATGCGGAGGGCGGGCCGTTTGTGTCGATGGTGCCCTTTGCCATTGAGCCCACGGCAGCCTGCCTGGTGATCCACGTGAGCTTGCTGGCGCCCCACACGCGCAATTTGCTCACCAACCCTGCCGTGTCTATGATGGTGATGCAGCCTGAAGTGGCGGGCGAACCGGTGCACGCCTTGCCGCGGGTGTCGATGGACTGCACCGCCGCCAGGCTGATGCCTGAAAGCCCCAGTTGGCTGGCGGCACGGCGCGTGTATCTGGAACGTTTTCCTGAGGCTGAACCCATGACGCACTTGGGTGATTTCAGCTTTGTGGCGGTTTACCCCACGGCAGCCCGGCAGGTGGCAGGCTTTGGCACAGCCCGGCCACTGGAGGAAGATGATTTGGCCGGGCTATTGAGACCACTCCAAGACTGACCACGTTGCTTGACGAACGCCGAGCCCAACCGGCCAACAGACGCTACCGGCGGCTAATTGCCGTTGATGAACGCCACCATCATGCGGGCCACAGCCAAGCCGTCGTGCCCATGCGCCAGGCTGTCTGTGCTGGCGATGTATTTTTCCTCACCCAGCATGGCGCGGCGTTTGTTGAGTAAAAAGGCGCTGTAATCTTCCACAAACTCGGGGTGCGGCTGCACGCAAAACACGTGCTCATCAACACCAAACGCGGCCACCGGGCAAAACTCGCTGGTGGCCAACAGCTTGGCACCACTGGGCAAGTCAAACACCTGGTCCTGGTGGCTGGCCAGCATCGCCACCTCTGTGCGCCCACCGGCTTGTGACAATTCTGGCGCCGTCCACTTGTATTGCATGCGCCCGGCACCCCAGCCCTGCGGCGCACGGCCAACCTTTGAACCCAGGCACAAGGCCACCAACTGGTGGCCAAAACACACGCCAATGAGTTTCCTCTTGGCCACCAGAAGCTCTTGCACCTTGTCTTTAAGCGCCAGGACCCAAGGCTCTTGTGAAAACGAGTCCGCCTTACTGCCAGTGAGCAGCACCGCGTCATAGGCATCAAACGAGACCGGGTACTCACCCTTCACGGTGTTGAAAATATCAAATTCGCCCGTGGCCCCCGCCGCACGCAGCAGACGCTCAAACATGGCACCGTAACCGATGTAGAGGTGCTCTACCGCAGGGTCAAGCGAGTCGTTTTCAAGAATACAGAGTTTCATGGCGGGTCACTTTGTGGATGGGTCTTTTTGATCAGCATGGGGCGGATGCCGATGGCCGTGTTTGGCATGCCCATGCGAAGCCGAATTCTCCGCAGGCACGGGGGCCGTCTTTTTACCCAGCTTTGATTCAGTGCCCTTGATCAGGCGGTTGATGTTTTCGGCATGGCGGTACAACAAAAACAGCGACATCACGGCCACCGCCAGCACCACACTTTTGCTCATGAACCACAAGCCGCCATCCCCCAGCACATACACCACCGGCGCCATCAGCGCAGCCATGATGGATGCCAGCGAGGAGTAGCGAAACACCACCGCCACGCCCAACCAGATCAGTGCTGTGGCCAGGCCCAGCCAGCCGCTAAAGGCCAGCAACACGCCCAAGGCCGTGGCCACACCCTTGCCGCCCTGAAACCTGAAAAACACCGGAAACACATGGCCCAAAAATGCCGCCAGGCCAACCATAGCCATCGTGCCGTCGCCCAGCCCATAGGCCGCCCCATACCACTTGACCAACACCACCGGCAGCCAACCTTTGGCAGCATCTAGCAGCAGCGTAGCGATGGCCGCGCCTTTGCTGCCCGAACGCAGCACGTTGGTGGCACCAGGGTTTTTGCTGCCAAAAGTCCGTGGGTCATTCAAGCCCATGACGCGGCTGACAATCACCGCGAATGACAAGGATCCGATCAGGTAACCCGCCAAGACGGCTACCCAGGGTAAAAAAGTTTGCATAAATTCCAAAAGATTTTTTGCCTGTAAAGCTGCCAAAACTCAGCCCAAGGTCGTTATTTTGACAGTGCATCGCCAGCGATTAGAAACGCCGACGGTATTGTTATTTTGCAGCTGCTGCAAACGATTCCTGAAAAAACTGGACAACACGGGTCCGGGAGTCTGCAGCCACTTTTTCATCAGGGTAAAACCTGACCTGTCCACCTTTGCCTTTATGGGCAACCGGGTCAAACAGGGTGCGCCCGTTATTGCCCGGTGTGTCCCAGCCATGGGTGGCGTCAGGGTAAAACTGAAGCCGAAACAAAGTTTGGGCTTCGGGGGTCAGCCCTGAGAGGAAGGTCTGGGCATCGTCGGGCGCGCCATAGTCGTCACGCCCGCCAGCGAACAGCATGATGGGGGCACCCGTGAACTTGGCGTAGTCACCAACGCCTTTGGCCGCGGCATCGGTCACCAGTTGACTGTGAGACCACCACACAGCATAAAAGGGTGCATGGGCTGCGAAACGCGGTTGCCCCTGAGGAAAAAACTTTTCATGCACTGGTTTCGATGCCGCACGCAACGACAGGTTTCCGCCCCAAGAAAAGCCCATGGCACCTATTTTCTGCGGGTCAATATCGGGGCGTTCCGCGAGAAATTTCAGCGCGCCAAAAGCGTGCGTCAATGTTGCAGCGTGCCCCTCGCGCAAACGCTGACCACGGTTGAACATAAATACTTCCAAAGTAGCAATGCCCGCCTGATTGAGTGCCTGGGCGTGAAAAGCCCCCCGGCCATCGATACCACCGCTGCCATGAAAAATAGCCACGGCCGGAACCGGCCCTGTCACGTTTTTTGGCATTTGCAACGTGGCCGTAACCTGCTCAATGGCGGCATAACCCGGCGCGCTGGCACCCGCAAACTTGACCTGCTCTTGCGCAAAGGCGACAGGGCCATGGGCAACAAGCACCAGCAACAAGGAACCAAACAACGACCGACACGGTGAAGACACGCGAACAAACATCTTTTTCCTCCTGGTTTTCCAGCTTTGTTGAAATTTGACCGGCTCGGCAAAGTGGCTCAATCCACCAGCGCGCACTGTACTGCTTTGGCGCCCAGCAAGGCCACACAGACCTGCGGAGCAATCCCAACCAAATAACCACGCCGCCCACCATTGATCAAAATTTTGGGCAAATCCAGAATAGTTGATTCAATGAACACTGGCATGTCGCGCCGTGTGCCAAAGGGTGACGTGCCGCCCACCAGAAAGCCACTGTGCCGGTTGGCCACCTCTGGTGCGCACGGCTCAACCGACTTGGCCCCAATCTGGCGCGCCAGATTTTTGGTGGACACCTTACGGTTGCCGTGCATCAGTACCACCAGCGGCTTAGCGTCCTGGTCTTGCATGATGAGCGTTTTGACCACATGAAACGGGTCCCAGCCCAGCGTGGATGCGCTGTGCAAGGCACCACCGTGTTCCAGATACTCGTAGGGGTGCTCGGTATACGCCACCTTGTTTGCCTTGAGCAGTTGGGTGGCGGGCGTCTCGGAAACGTGGTCTTTTTTGGCCATGGGCTTTGATTTTTCAGCAGTATGGGTTGGCCACTACTTCAACTCGTACTCAAACGTACTCACCACCCGCAGCCGCTTCAGGCGTGAGCTGCCGTTGTCAAAATCATTGCCATCGTCGCCGGTGATGCGGATCACACCCTGGTTGGCATTTTTCAGGGGGCCGAGTTGGGCACCCGCTTCGGCAGCAAATTTGTCGGCTTGCTCACGGGCGTTGCGTGTGGCCTCGGCCAGCAGTGGCGCCTTGACATCATTGAAGCCGCGCAACTGAAAGCGCGGCCCGCTGTGCCCCTCGCCCTCGCCACCCAGCTGCACGCCCGCCTGAATCAGGGGGTCTACCGCGCGCGCTGCAGCCTCCACCTCAGCCACCCGGGCGGACTTCACCAGCACCTGACCCGTGCCATTGAACCGCAAGGGCTGATTGCCCTGCGCGTACTCGCGCGCAAACAGGTCCTGCACCTGCAGTGGTTTGGCCTCCACCTCAGCATCGGTGAAACCACGTGTTTTCAAGAAAGCCGTGACCTTGTCGCGGTCGGCCGACAGCGCCTGCTGCACGCCGCCAAAGTCATTGCCCGCGCGACGAAATGACAGCGTCCAAACCGCAAAGTCGCTCTGCACTTCTTTTTCGGCCAGGCCCTTCACCGTGACCGAACGGTCCGACATGCGAAAGCGCTCCAGCCCGTGGCTCACCGCGACACCGGCAATGGCGATACCCAGGCCCAGCAAAAGTGCGGCGATCAGCCGGGAAAAAACAGGACTCATCAGAAGCTCCCAGTTGCAAATATAGATTTATTTCAAGGCCTGTGCAGATGGCGGGACGGACGAAGGCCCACCTTACTGCGCCGGGTCGCGCGACTCCCAGCGGATGGCGTCAATCCGGGTCAGCAGGTCTTCTGAAAGCGTCGTGCCCCAGGCATTCAGACACTCGTCAAGCTGCGCCACCGATGTCACGCCAATGATGGTGCTGGCGACTTGCCATTTGGTGTAACAAAACGCCAGCGCCAGTTGCACCGGCGTCAGGCCATGCTCACGCGCCAGTGCGCTGTAGCGCTTGGCTGCCGCCAGAGCCTCCGGGCGGCCCCAACGCTGCTTGCGCGACGATTCGAACTTGGTCAACCGGGCCTGTGCCGGTGCGCCCGGGCCGATCAGGCCGGTGTCGTCATACTTTCCAGTAAGCAAACCAAACGACAGCGGCGAATAGGCCAGCAGCGACACACCCAGGCGCTGCATGGTTTCATCCAGCCCATTTTCCACACTGCGATTCAGCAGGCTGTAGCCGTTTTGCACGGTGGCCACACGCGGCAAACCATACTGCTCCGCCAACCGCACGAATTCATGTACGCCAAATGGCGTTTCGTTCGACAAGCCCACGGCACGCACTTTGCCGGCTTGCACCAGCTTGTGCAAAGCCTCAAGCTGAGCATGAATAGGGGTGCCCTCGTCATCTTTGGGCTGGTAGTACAGGGCGCCAAACGCAGGCACGCTGCGCACCGGCCAGTGAATCTGGTACAGGTCAATCACGTCAATCTGCAAACGCTTCAGGCTGCCGTCGCAGGCCTGCAAGATGTCGTCACCAGTCAAATCGGGACTGCCACCGCGAATCCATGGCATGTTGCGCGACGGGCCAGCCACCTTGGTGGCCACCACCAGCTTTTCACGAGCGCCGGGACGCTTGGCAAACCAGTTGCCCATGATCTTCTCGGTGGCGTTAAAGGTTTCAGCCCGCGGCGGCACGGCGTACATTTCGGCGGTGTCGACAAAATTCACGCCGCGCTCCAGCGAGCGGTCCAGAATGTCGTGGGCAGTGGCCTCATCGACCTGCTCGCCAAAGGTCATGGTGCCAAGGCAAATGGGGGTAACAAACAGGTCGCTTGACCCGAGTTGAATGGTGTTCATGTGGCTCCAAAGAAACAGGCCTTGCGGCCGATGCCTTTAGTTTACGGGCTGGCCGCTACTTGTGTTTTTCGCGGTGTAAGCGCCCCGCCCGCAATCGCAGACCCTGGCTTCACGCCTGCGACAAGCCCATTGCCTGACCCAACAACTCTTTTTTCAGCGGCTTGATCAAGCAGCCCAAGACGTTCAGCTGGTTCATGCTGGCAATTTCACGCGCCACTTCAAGCATCTCCAAATTAACACCGGTCACCAAGATCAACCCACCTTTGTAGTGCCGGCGCGCCAGTTCGGCAATGAATTCAATGCCGTCCATGTCGGGCATGAAAATATCGCAAATTAAAAAATCTGGTTCGCGCGACATACCATTCAACGCCGCCACACCCTCGCGCCCGTTGCCGGCCAAAGTGACATCGCCGATGCCAAATTGCTGCAAATTTTTGCGCAAAATTTCACGACTGAACTCGTCATCGTCAATTACCAAGGCGGTTTGCAGAGCCAATTGCACTGGTGTAATGTTCATATTTAATCCCTGAGATTGTCTTTAATACTATTAATTAGATAGCTACTTGCGCATGTATCACAAGGGCTAGAAGCCAATTTTACTTAAAATTAGTCAATCGCCTGCTGCTCCACACGGTCAATTGCGACCAGCGCTGTGGTGATTGCAGCCGCCAGGTCTGCCAAAACCAATGCGGGGTCAAGGTCGGCACGCAGCAATCGTTCGGTCTCGGCTGCCAGGCGGCGCACCTCAGGCAAGGCCAGGTTGGCAGCCACCCCGGCCAGCTTGTGCGCCAGCGCGGTGGCTGCGGGCTGGTCAGCCTGTGCCAGGCTGGTGTTCATCAGCGCCACCGCGTTGCTGTAAATCGTGGCAAAACGCTGCAAATAATCCAGGTAAGAAGGCATGTCGCCCCATATTTCCAGACCTGCGGCCATGTCGAGCACGGACACATTGCCCGTGAAAACGCGTCTGGGCGGCACCGGCTCCATTGCTGGAACTGACTCCGGAGCGAGCATGCTCACAGGAGCCGGCGCACCAGCCGTCAACATTTTGGGTTGGCGTGTCAAGCGCTGGATCAGCGCGATGGTGGACGGCACATCAAACGGCTTGCTGATGAAGTGCGTCATGCCCGCGGCCTGGGCGGCATCTTGCTGCGACTTGAACGCCCCGGCGGTCAAGGCCACGATGGGCAGCTTGGCAAACGCGGGCATTTGACGCAACTGGCGCGTGGCCTCTATGCCATCCATCACCGGCATTTGCACATCCATCAGCACCAGATCAATGTCGTTTGGGTGCGCCAGCAACCAGTCCAGCGCCTCCTGGCCGTTGGCCGCGAGCGACACCACGGCGCCTTTTTCATGAAGAATGCGCCGTGCCACCTCGCAGTTGATCTCGCTGTCGTCAACCACCAGCACGCGTATGCTGGCCAACACCTGGCCGCTAGAGCGGTGCAGGCCAAACTTCATGCCATCGGTGGCCGCACGCTTGCGCCGGGCTTCGATCAGGGCGTTGTACATGCCGGACGCCGACACCGGTTTTTCAAGCAAGGCATCCACCAGCTCCGTGCCGGCGCGGTCGGCCATGCTGGTCAGTGAATGCGCGGTGGTCATGATGATCAACGGGCATTTTTCTTGCGGCATGCTGTCGCGAATGGCCCGTGCAGTGGCCAAGCCGTCCAGGCCCGGCATCTTCCAGTCCAGCACCACCACATCGGGCAATTTGCGCTCGGTGCGGGCCTGCAAATACGACAGCACGGCCTCGCCCGAGTCAAGCGTGTTGACATGCCAACCCAACCCCTCGGTGATGCCGCTCATGTACTTCAAGGCAATCTGACTGTCGTCGGCAATCAGGGCGTCGATGCGCAACTGGTCGCTTTCCGACAGCTCAGTATCCGCCAGCTTCTTCAAAGGCACGGTGAACCAAAACTCGCTGCCCTGCCCCACCACACTGTTCAGGCCAATCTCGCCGCCCATCAGTTGCACCAGTTGGCGGCATATCGTCAGGCCCAGGCCGGTACCGCCAAAACGGCGTGTGGTTGAACTGTCAGCTTGGGTAAAAGGCGCAAACACACTGCTTTGCAATTCCGGAGCAATGCCAATGCCGCTGTCGCGCACACAAAACCGCAGCACAAGTTCATCATGGCCTGACGAAAGCAGTTCAGTCACCAACTCCACCTGACCAACACTGGTGAACTTGATGGCGTTGATGCTCAGGTTCAATAGCACTTGCTCCAGCCGCAAGGCGTCTCCCACCACAGAAAACACGCCTGCCGGTGGCGGCTGAATCACCAGCTTGATGTCTTTGTCACCCACCGCCACGCCCAAAATCACGGCCAGGTTGTCGATCACATCGGGCAGCCTGAACGGTGCTTGCTCAATCATCATTTGGCCGGCCTCGATTTTGGAAACGTCCAAAATATCACTGATCAGGCGCAGCAGCATGCGCCCAGATGCCTTGATCTTGCGCACCATGTTGTTGGCTTCCAGCTCCAGATTGGCTTGCTCCAGCAAGTAGGCCAGCCCCAAAATGGCGTTCAGGGGCGAACGAATTTCATGGCTCATGCTCGACAGAAAATCTGACTTCGCAAGGTTGGCCTTTTCTGCCACCGAACGGGCATTTTCCAGCTCGATGTTTTTTTCTTTCAGCTCCAAGTCCAGGCGCTTGCTCTCGGTGACATCGCGGGCCGCGGCAAACACACCTTGCAGGGTGCGCTCGCGGTCATAAAAAGTGGTGGCATTGAAAGACACCACGGTTTCCTTGCCGTCGCGGGTACGCACCGTCAGCTCGTAGTTGCTGACCTTTTTCTCCAGCAACACGCGCTTGATGCTGATCTCGGCCCGATGTGGGTCGGTAAAGTGCGACTTGAAGGGCGCCCCAATCAGCTCGTCACGGGTACAGCCAGTGAGCGCTTCCATCTGCTTGTTGACGTCTGTGATGATGCCCGCCAAATCAGTGGTCATCAGCGCATCAATGTTCGACTCGAACAGCGAGCGGGTATAAAACTGGTGGTCGCGCAGACGCTGGGCCAACAGCTTTTGGTCGGCCTCAACCTGTTTGCGCGCGGTGTTGTCGGTACCAATCAGCAGGTAGCCGATGATGACGCCTTGCGCATCGCGCAGCGCTGTGACGGACACCACGGCCGGAAACCGACTGCCGTCTTTGCGGATATAGGTCAGCTCGTAAATGTCTTCAATACCGCGTGATGCCTTGAACACCAACGCCTCAAAGCCCGGCGTGATGGCCGTGTCCAGCTCAACGCTCAAGGCCATGGCGCGGGCAATCACCTCTTCGGGATCGGAAATGTCGGCTGGCGTGATTTTGTTCATCACATCAGCCGCAGCGTAGCCCAGCATGCGCTCGGCACCCACGTTAAAAATCTGAATCACCCCCTTGGCATCGGTGGCAATGCTGGAGAAATTAGCACTGTTGAAAATGGCGCTTTGCAGGGCGCCAGCCTTGAGCAGCGCCTCTTCGGCCTGCTTGCGTGCGGTGTTGTCGGTGCCGATCAGCAAGTAGCCAATGATGCTGTCTTGGGCGTCGCGCAGCGCTGTCACTGACACCACAGCCGGAAACCTGCTGCCGTCTTTGCGGATGTAAGTCAGTTCGTAAATGTCTTCAATGCCGCGTGAGGCCTTGAAAACCAGGGCCTCAAAACCGGGGGCAATCGGGGTATCGAGCTCAAGGCTCAATGTTCTGGCCCGGGCAATGATTTCTTGCGGGTCCGAAATGTCAGCCGGGGTGCGTTGGTTCATCACTTCAAAGGCGGTGTAGCCCAGCATGCGCTCGGCGCCCACGTTGAAAATCTGGATCACACCCTTGGCATCGGTGGCAATACTGGAGAAGTTGGCACTGTCAAAAATGGCGTTTTGCAAAGCACCGGCCTTGAGTAACGCATCTTCAGCCTGTTTGCGGGCTGTGTTGTCGGTGCCAATCAGAAAGTACCCAATGATTGTCTTTTCATCATCACGAAGTGCCGTGACCGACACCACGGCCGGAAACCGGCTGCCGTCCTTGCGGATGTAGGTGAGCTCGTAAATGTCTTCAATGCCGCGTGAGGCTTTGAACACCAGGGCCTCAAAGCCAGGCGTGATTTCAGAATCAAGCTCCAGGCTCAAGGTCTTGGCGCGAGCGATCAATTCCAGGGGGTCCGAGATGTCGGCTGGCGTGATCTTGTTCACCACATCAGCCGCCAGACAGCCCAGCATGCGCTCGGCGCCAACGTTGAAAATCTGGATCACACCCTTGGCATCGGTCGCAATGCTGGAGAAGTTGGCACTGTCAAAAATGGCTTTTTGCAGCGCACCGGCCTTAATCAAGGCCTCTTCGGCTTGCTTGCGCGCGGTGTTGTCGGTGCCAATCAGCAAGTAACCAATGATGCTGTCTTGCGCGTCGCGCAGCGCCGTGACAGATACCACGGCCGGAAACCGGCTGCCGTCTTTGCGGATGTAGGTCAGCTCGTAAATGTCTTCTATGCCGCGTGAGGCTTTGAACACCAGGGCCTCAAATCCGGGCGTGATGGGCGTTTCAAGCTCAAGGCTCAAGGCCTTGGCGCGAGCGATCAACTCATGTGGGTCAGAAATATCAGCCGGAGTGATCTTGTTCATCACGTCAGTGGCAGCGTAGCCCAGCATGCGCTCGGCTCCCACGTTAAAAATCTGAATCACACCCTTGGCATCGGTGGCAATGCTGGAGAAGTTGGCGCTGTTGAAAATGGCGCTTTGCAAGGCCCGGGTGTTGATCACCGTGTCGTCGGTCTTTTTTACAGACTGAAGGTCAGCCAATGGTGAGTTGGCATGGGTAGACGTCATGGCGTGCCTTTCAGGCGTTTGCCTCAGGGCGGGTTTGGTAGCATTTTTCGGCGCTGCCCAGTGCGCCTAGTCCGCCACCGCAGCCAGATCACCAATGTCAACCGCCAGCACAATGGCCGTCACTTGCGCCTTGGCATTACGGAAAAACTTTTTTGCTAGGCTCTCTTGCAGGCTCTGATTGTCGCCCACCAATTCAGCCGAAGTGAAAACACCCCAAGACGGATGCTGGCGAGCTTGGCAAAGTCGAATCCCGAGCATGACCCGAGTAGAAAGCCGTGATGCAACCGAAGCTGGTTCACGGCAAAAAAGCCATTACAGGCGCAAGATCAGTCACTCACGGGCGCAAAAACTCCGCTCCAGCCAGTCGTCGCCACCCGCATTTGTTTGACGTCGATTCTTGTCAGGGTGAATTTGCCGCCGTCACTCAGCGCATAGCGCAGCACCCAGCTGGCGGCAGGCCCAAAACGAATCTGCCCGGCGGTGAATCTGATCTCCAAGTCTTTGTCGGTTTGACAGATCACACCAGAAATATCTGCCCAAAGCCCTTTAGTCGACTTGACGAATGCCACAGAAAGTGCCCCGTTTTTTTCAGCAATCGACACCATCAACGGTTTGCCGTCGTCCATCGTTGTCTCTTCCCATTTCAAAGGGAATGCCTGGTCGCTCAGCATTGCTTTCAGGTCAGTGACTGTGGAGACGCATTTTTCATCCCCCTGGGCATGGCTGCTAAAGGGCAGAAAAAGGGTTAGACAAGTACAAAAGAGGATTTGACGAAACGAGCGAGTCATGTTGGTGCAGTGGCAAGGTAAGTTGCGCGGTGTTGGCTGACCGGGCATTCTGTCAGATGCCTGGCCCGACCTGGCTTGGGCATTGCGCCCAAGCCACTGAACTTACACCGGCGCAGCGCCTTTTCGCCCTGCCCTCAAACGCAACAACGGTGGCACCACAAGCATCGCCACAGCCACAATCCACAGCCCTTTGGAGATTGGGCTGGCCACCAGAATACCGAGTTCACCATTGGTAATAGACAAGGCCCGGCGCAGGTTTTGCTCCATCATGTCGCCCAGCACAAAGCCCAGAATCAGTGGCGCCATGGGCACACCCTGCTTGCGAAGCAAATAACCCACCACACCAAAGGCCGACATCAGCATCAGGTCAAAGGTGGTGGCATGCACCGAGAACACGCCAACCGTGCTCACGGCCAAAATGCCAGGCACCAGCACCCAATTAGGCAGACGCAGCACCCGCGTGAACACCCCCACCATCGGGATGTTGATCAACAGCAGCATGACGTTGGCAATAAACAGCGACGCAATCAAGCCCCAAACCAGCGTGGGGTTTTGCGTGAACAGCGCCGGGCCCGGTGTGATGTTGTACAGCGACAGGGCCCCCACCATGACAGCAGTGGTGCCAGAGCCGGGTACGCCCAGCGTCAGCATCGGCACAAAAGAGCCCGCCGCCGAGGCGTTGTTGGCAGCCTCTGGAGCGGCCACACCACGAATGTCGCCTTGCCCGAAGTGGGCGTCGGCACCTGCCATGCGCTTTTCCATCGAATAGGCCATGGCGCTGGCAATCGTTGCCCCTGCACCTGGCAGCACACCAACAACAAAACCCAGCACCGCCGAGCGCACCGTGCCCCACCAGGTGAGTGCCATCTCCTTCATGTTGAACAGGGCGCGTCCGCTCACCTTGATGGCACCTGAACTGCTGTGGTGCTGCTCCAGCATCAACAAGATTTCGCTGATGGAAAACACACCAATCACCACCACGATGAACTGCATGCCGTCAGACAAATGCAGGTTGTCGCCCGTGAACCGGTAAACGCCCGAGTTCGAGTCCAGGCCAATGGTGGACAACGACAGGCCAATCACCGCCGCCAACACCGCTTTCATGGGGGCGTCGCCCATCAGCCCGGTGATGCACGCAAAGGCAAAACACATCAGCGCAAAGTATTCGGCCGGGCCAAAAGCCAGCGCCCAGCGTGCCAGCAGGGGCGCAAACAACACGATGCCAATGGTGGCAATCAGTGAGCCAATGAAAGACGCCCAGGCCGAGATCGACAGTGCCACACCAGCCATGCCTTTTTTGGCCATGGGGTAGCCGTCCAGCGCAGTCATGATGGCGCCGGCATCGCCCGGCACATTCAGCAAGATCGACGAAATACGACCACCATATTCACAACCCATGTAGACCGCAGCCAGCAGGATCAGGGCCGTTTCTGGCGGCAGCTTGAGGGCAAACGCCAAGGGCATCAAAATGGCCACGCCGTTGATGGGCCCCAGCCCCGGCAGCATGCCAACGATGGTGCCAATGAAGGCGCCAATTGCGGCCA
This sequence comes from Rhodoferax sp., assembly GCF_028688795.1. Classification (GTDB taxonomy): domain Bacteria; phylum Pseudomonadota; class Gammaproteobacteria; order Burkholderiales; family Burkholderiaceae_C; genus Rhodoferax. Next base: position 82,367 of record NZ_JAQTXM010000001.1, read on the forward strand.
CCATCAGGTTGCTGGGGGTCAGGGCGACGGCGAAGCCGCTCATCAGATATTGCAGCGTATCCATCAGCGACCCCCAAGAATGAACGACAGCAGGCCGCTGGGCAACACCACGTCAAGCAGCTTGTCAAACAACAAGAACAGCACCAGCCCCAAGCCAGCACCGCCCACCAGCGACTGCTTCCAACTGCCACCAAAGGCCATGCCCACCGGCAGCGACATGAGCGTTGTGGCAAGCGTAAAGCCCAGCCATTCATACAGCGCGGCATAAATAAACACGGCGGCCACCGCCAGCGCAATGGGAATGAAGTTGGCACGTGCCAGACCAAAAGTCTGCGGACCGGGTCGCACCACCAGCCAGGCCCCGGCAAAAATCATCAGGCTGGCCATCAGCAACGGAAAGGCGCGCGGGCCTACCGGCTCGTAAGAAATAGGGGCGGCGTAGCCTTGCGCAGCCCAGGCCATGCCTGCGCCCACGACCACACATACCGCGCCCAAAATGCGGTCGCTCATTGTTTTGTCTCCTGCTACGAATTACTTGGCAACATTGAGACCGAAGTCAGCGGCCAAGGTGCGGTAAAAACCCACGCGGTCTTTGATGTAGCTGGTCAACTCGGTGCCAGTCATGGCAAATTTAAACAAGCCACGCTCGGCGCGCAGTTTATTGAACTCGGGTGTGGCCAGCATTTTGTTGAAGGTGTCAACCCAGACCTTGTAGTCGGCATCGCTCACTTTGGGGCCAACGTAGTAGCCACGGATGATTGGCCACTCGACATTCATGCCCTGCTCTTTGGCTGTGGGCACGTTTGAGAGGCTACCTTCCAGACGCTTGTCGGACATCACCGCCAGCACCCGAATCTTGGCACCGGCTTTGATTTGCTCTTCAGCCTCGGAGGCATCACCGGAATAAACCTGCACATGCCCACCTTGCAGCGCTGTGATGGCTTCGCCACCGCCTTCAAAAGCCACAAAACGCATCGATTTAGGGTCCAGACCGGCAGCGCGTGCCGTTAGCGCGGCCTTCATCCAGTCCTGGCTGCCAACCGATCCGCCAGCGCCAAAGACAACCTTGGTCGGGTCGGCCTTGATGGCTGCCACCAAGTCCTTGAGTGATTTGAAGGGCGAATTTTCTGCGACGATGACGGCACCAAAGTCACTGCCCACGGCAGCCACCCAGCGCACGTCGTTTTCGTTGTAGCGGCCAAACTTGCCTTGCGCAATGTTCAGCAAAGAGCCGCCCGAGTACGCCACGATGGTGTTGGCCTCGGCCGGGCGCTGCGCGATGATGGTGTTGTAGGCCACCGCACCAATGCCACCCGGCATATAAGTGATGCGCATCGGGTCGGCAATGTATTTGCCCTGCAGCAGCGCTGACTGCACCAGCTTGCAGGACAGATCAAATCCGCCACCTGGTTTGGCTGCGGCGATACATTCGGTTTTGTCAAGCGCGCCGGCTGAGCTCATGGCCGCGACACTGGCCAGAATCAGTGAAACGATAGGTGATTTGAATTGCATGATGTCTCCAGTAGTTTTGGGTTACACCCCCTGACATGGCTTGCCAATAAGGAGGAGTGAGCGCAATGTACCGAAACCGGGCTTTCAGCGTGCTTTCAGAAAAATGCCGAAAACACTAGGGGAAACCCTTGGGCTAACCAGCATCGGCAGCCAGCGGCAACACGATGGAAACAGCCAACCCCTGACCATCAAGACCGGCGTCAAGGCACAGTTCACCGCCGTGACGTTCAGCGATGGCCCGCACGATGGCCAAACCCAGACCCGTGCCGGGCTGGGTGGTGTGACTGCCCCTGAAAAAGCGCTCACCAGCGTGTGCTCGTTCGTCCGAAGGCATGCCCGGGCCGTTGTCCAGCACGGTGATCACGCCCTTGGCTGCGCTGTGGCCCAAAACTACCGTGACCTTGCCACCACGCGGCGTGTAGCGAATGGCGTTGTGCAGCAAATTGGACACGGCTTCTTTCAACAAGCCGGCATCCACCAGCAGGCGCAGGGGCTCAGCGTCTGACTCAAAACCCAGGTCAATGCCCAGTTCGCGCGCCTGCGTCCACCACTGACGTGTGATTTGTTCCACAACTTGCGATGCATCAACTGTCTCAGGCTTGAGCCCAACGCTGTCCACCCGCGCCAGTGCCAGCATTTGGTTGGTTTGCCGCACGGTTTCTTCAAGCTGCAGCTTGATGGCCAGCAGGGCCTCGCGCTGCAGGGCGGGGTCGGTCTCACGCAAGACAAAGCCAACTTGCGTCGTCAACGTGGCAAGCGGTGTGCGCAACTGGTGCGAGGCATCGTCGACAAACCGCTGGCGCGCCTCGGTTTGCAAGCGGTTGCGCTCAATGTGGTGGTTAATGGCCTCGACCAGCGGCCGTACATCTGCCGGGATACCCGTGTGCACAATGGGGGTCAAGTCCAGATCTGACCGAGCCTCAACTTCATTGCGCAGACGCGCCAGGGGCCGCAGTGCCCACCCCACGGCGAGCGTCATCAGGCCGATGGCCACCATTAACAAGAGCAGATCGCGTGCCACGGCCTCCAGCACCAGCGTGCGCGTGAAGGCTTGGCGCGACTCCAAGGTTTCAGCCACCTGAATCACCACACGTTGTCCCGCCGCCTGCCCGGCCAGCGGTGGGTCCAGCAAGCGGGCGTAGGTGCCCACGCGCACCGGTTCGTCAAAATAAATAGCATCGCTGAATTGGGGCCGACCGGTGAACAATGCGTTCGCAGGCAGAGGCAAGTCAGCGTTGCCAATGTCAACCAACCCGTCTTCGGTAGCCACGCGGTAGTAAACACGCCCGCTGGCAGTCAGTTCAAAAAATTCCAGCATGCGATAAGGCAACTCCACACCCAGGCCGCCGCTGGCAGTGGAAATGTTGGCATCCATGGACTTGATGGCGCCAAAGAGCGAGCGGTCGTAGGCCGCATTGGCGGCATCCACCGCCGTGCGCCAGGTTTGCCACACCACTGCAGCACCGACCAGCAGCAGCCCGGGCACCAGCACCAGCAGCAAGGTGCGGCGCAGTCCCCAGGCGTGCAAGACATTCAAATTCACAAGCTGCATTCCAAGACATAACCCAGGCCACGCAGCGTGGTGATGCGCACCGGGCTGGCGGCCAGGCGCTTGCGCAGGCGATGCACCAGCACTTCAATCGCCTCGGGGTGCACATCTTGCTCATCAGAGAACACCCGGTCCAGGATGTCTTGCTTGGACAGGGGCTCACCGCTGTGCTGAATCAACGCCCGCAACGCGGCGTGCTCACGAGGGGTGAGCGTCAAGGATTCATGGCCCAGCGTGAACTGCTTGGAGGTGGTGTCAAAAGCCAATGGCCCACAGGCAAAACGTGGATGCTCGCTGCCGCGCGCGCGGCGAATCAGGGCAATCAGCCGTGCTTCCAGTTCGGCGAGCTCAAACGGTTTGGCCAGAAAATCATCGGCTCCTTCGCGCAAGGTGCTAACGCGCTCCATCAGGGAATCTCGCGCGGTCAAGATCAACACCGGCAAGCGGTGGTCGGCTTCACGCAAATCTGCCAGCACGTCATGGCCACCCAGGCCGGGCAGCCCCAGGTCAAGAACCAAAGCGTCGTAGCGCGTGCCTTTGAGGGCACTGCGAACCAGCCGCCCGTCATTCACCCAGTCCACCTGAAAATCGACCTGTTGCAAGGCTCGAATCAGCCAGTTGGCAAGCTCGCTTTCGTCTTCGGCCAGAAGGATTCGCATGGTCTTTTGGGTCAGAATGTTTAGAACTGAAACAAGCGCTTTATTTGGCGCGTGATCGCGTGGCGATGAATTTTGACACCTGCGGCCCCCATACCAGCACCATCAGAAACCGCGCCAGCTGCATCGCCATCACAAACCCGGCGTCCACGGCACTGGTAGCGGCAATGATGGCCACCGAATCAGCGCCCCCAGGGCTGCTGGCCAGGTAAGCTGTCAAAGGGTCGTAGCCCGCCCACTGGTTCAGCGCCACGGCAATCACCAGACCCACCGCCATCAGTGCAAAGATTGACCCCAGCACCGCAGGCAAGGCACGAAAGGCGTGCCGCAAAATGGCCCGGGTAAAGCGCAAGCCAATGCTCCAGCCGATCAAGGCATAAGACACGGCCAGCAGTGCCGCAGGCAATTCAATCACCAGCCAGCCCATGGCTTGCAATGCCGCACCCAGCAGCAATGGAATCACCATGGCGCCGCCTGGAATGTGCAGCCATCGCGCCACGGTAGAGCCGGCCACCGCGAGCAGCAGCGTCAAACCCACATGAACCGGATTAATCACGGAAAACCAGGGCACGGCAGCAGGCGCCGCTGCCGCGTGATGCGTCCACAGCCCTGCCACCAGCGCGGCCACTGCCGTGACCACCGCCACGCGCAAATACTGCATGAAGGCCACCAAGCGCACATCTGCGCCATAGGCTTCTGCCATCAGCACCATGGCTGACGCAGCGCCCGGTGCCAGGCCCCACACCGCCGTGGTTCCCGGAAACACTTGGCGGCGCATCAAAAGCCAGCCCAAGCCTGCGCTGGCAGCCAGAATTGACACCGTGGCACCCAAAAAAATGGGCCAGCTACCGGCCACCTTGACCAGTGTGGCTGGCTGCAGGCTTTGCGCCATCAGGCAGCCGAGCACACCCTGCGCCAGCGCAAACAAAATACCGGGTATGCCCAGCCGGACCTCGTGTGATGAGAGCCAGATGCCCGCCAGCATGCAGCCCAGCAAAACAGCGGCCGGCAAATGCAGTGCGGTCAACACCCAGCCCAAAATGGCGCTGATAAATAGAAGGACACCCCACCACAAGGCGGGCATCTGGCGAAAGAGGTTGGCAAACATGGGGGGCTAATGTGCCACACCTTCACAGGCAGGGCCTGCGCGCCCGATGACATCTACGCCAAGGTATTCGCCATTTTTCTCGCTTTCGTTCAGCTTCGGTTCATGCAGGCACTTGCAAACTATGCCCCATACCAACCCAAGGAGCTTTCCATGAAACGCCTACTGATTGCCAGCCTGTCTGCCACCGCTTTGATCGGTGCCAACGCCCAGAGTTATACCGACCACGCCCGCGTTCGCAGCGCCGAACCCCAGTACGAGAACACCAATGTGCCGCGAAACGAATGCACCAGCCAGTGGATCAACGAACGCGATGGCCACGGTGGCCGTGGCCTGCCGGAGCGCCAGATTGGGCAAGACCGCCAATACGGCGGTGCCATCGTAGGCGGCCTGGCCGGTGGTGTCATCGGCCACCAGATTGGCGGCGGCGCGGGCAAAGACGCGGCCACCGCACTGGGGGTGGTGCTGGGTGCCATCACCGGTGACCGCATGGAAAACCAGAACCGCAACCCGCGTGCCCAGTATGACGATCGCCAGTACGAAACCGCCCAACGCGAGGTCAAGCGCTGCCGAACCGTCTACGACGTGCAAACCCGCATCACCGGCTACCGCGTGACCTACGACTACCGGGGCCAGAGCTACACCACGGTCATGCGCAACAACCCTGGCAACAGCCTGCCAGTGCGCGTGACGGTTGACCCAATTGAACAATAGCCAAGCTCGGGCCGACAGCAAATCGACCCCAAATCTGCCGTAGTACCATTGTCCGAACCCCTTAAAAAACACCGCATCACACCATGAAAAACATCGCCATCTTGCTCAGTGCGCTCATGCTGACCTGGGTGGTGCCTGCCTGGGCCGATGTGAGCCGTGATGACGCAACAGCCTCGGTGCAGAAAGCCAGTGGCGGGCGGGTATTGGCGGTAGAAAAAACCGAGCGTGATGGCCGCGCGGTCTGGCGCGTGAAGGTGCTCACGCCGCAGGGTGAAGTCAAGGTGGTGCTGATCGATGCCGCAACGGGCCGTGGCCTGTAAGCCTGGTTGAACCCGGTAAACCCATGCGCGTGCTGTTAATTGAAGACGATGCCGTGCTGCGACTTGGCATCAAGCGCCAACTGGAGGCCGATGGCTACCGCGTTGACATGGCCGCCGACGGGGAAGACGGCTTGTTTCAGGCCCGCGAATACCCGGTTGACCTGGCCATTGTGGATTTGGGTTTGCCCAAGCTGAATGGCCTAACGGTGGTGCAAACGCTGCGCGCCGAGGGGCGCAGCCTGCCAATTTTGATTCTGACCGCTCGCGGCAGTTGGCAAGACAAGGTCAAGGGTCTGGAAACCGGGGCTGACGATTATTTGGTGAAACCGTTTGAGTACCCGGAGCTGGCGGCCCGCGTCAAGGCGCTGCTGCGGCGCGCCTTGAAAGCCACCTCTGACGTGCTCAAGCTGGGCGCCGTCAGCATCGACTTTTCTGCCCAAACAGCCCAGCTCAACGGCACACCGCTGGAACTGACCACCTTCGAGTACCGGGTGCTTGCCTTCCTGGTGCGCGAGCGCGCCAGGGTGGTGAGCAAGCAAGAGCTGTCTGACTACCTGTACCCGCACGATGAAGACCGCGACAGCAACGTGCTGGAAGTCTTGGTGGGGCGACTGCGTCGCAAACTCGACCCAGACGGCACGCTGGCGCCCATAGAAACACTGCGTGGTCGCGGCTACCGCTTTACGCTGCAGTGAAAGCCCCCCTGTCCTTGCGCGCTCGCCTGGTTTGGGGTGCTTTTCTGGTGCTGCTGGTGTTTCTGGCTGGCGCGGGTTGGGCGGTGCAACAGGCGTATGCAGACAGCCTGCGTGCCCAACGCTTTGCGCGCCTGCAAACCACCATTTACCTGCTGATGGCGGGTGCCGAGCTCAACGCCACGGGTTCGCTGCAGATGCCGGCAGCGCTGGCTGAGCCCCGCCTGTCACTGCTGTCATCAGGGCTGTACGCCAACATTGCCAATCTAGACAAAGGTGAAGAGTGGCAATCGGCCTCCACGTTGGGGCTGAACCCGCCGTTTCAGCGCAGCCAGGCCACCGGGCAATGGCAGTTTGACACCGTCAGCGCGCCGGCAAAAAACGCTGTCGGTTCGGCGCAAGCCTTTCTGGCAGCCACCTATGCGGTCAAATGGTCAGCCAATGACCGGGTAACCCCGTTGGTGTTTTCAGTACTGGAAGACAAGGCCGAATTTGACCGCGAATTGCGGGCTTTCGGGCGCACGCTGTGGCGCTGGCTGGGAGCCGCAGGCTTGCTGTTGCTGCTGACCCAAACGCTGCTGCTGCGCTGGGGGCTGAGGCCCCTGGACCAGGTCGCGCAGGAAGTTAAACGCATGGAGTCCGGGCAGCAAACCCGGCTGACTGGCAACTATCCGATTGAACTCGCCGGACTAACCCACAACCTCAACGGTCTGATGGAACAGGAACGCGCCCGGCAAACACGTTACAAAGACGCGCTGGACGACCTGGCCCATAGCCTGAAAACACCGCTGGCCGCCATGCGCGCCTCACTCAACGAACCCAACGGTCTGCCCGCCATGGTGGCGCAGCAAGTTTCCCGCATGGACGACATCGTGGTGCACCAACTGGGCCGGGCTGGGGCCAGCGGCGCTGCGCGCTTTGCGCCCCACTTGGCGCTGGCGCCCATCCTCACCCGAATTCGCGACACGCTGGCCAAGGTTTACCTTGAAAAAGACCTGACTTTTGCGTTGGACTGTCCACCGGAGCTGACCTGGCGCATGGACGAAGGTGATGCCTTTGAGATGTTGGGCAATCTGCTGGACAACGCCGCCAAGTGGGCCAAGGCTAAGGTCACTGTGCGGATCTGGCTTGAAGACAGGCGCCTGCACCTGCGCATCTGTGACGATGGCCCCGGCTTTGCCGACCCTCAAACGTTGCCTGAGCGCCGCGTGCGGCTCGATGAACAAGTGCCCGGCCACGGCATCGGTTTGGCCGTGGTCAGGGATTTGATCGCAAGTCACGGAGGCGAGTTGACCATTTCACGCGCGGCCTTGGGCGGGGCGCAGATTGATGTGGTTCTGCAAGCGGCGTAGGTCAGCCCTCGCCACCAGGCAGCACAGTAGCCGCACGCGCCACTTCCTGCAAGCGCAACACGCGCCGTTGCACTTTTCCTGTGGTGGTCATGGGCAAGGCCTCCAGAAACTCGATTTCCTTTGGGTACTCGTACGGGGCCAGTTTGCCTTTGACGTGAGTTTGCAACTGCTCAATAAGTTCAGCATCAAATTGGACTCTATCGCCCGTATATATTGCGCGAGCAGCTACAAAATCAGGAGCCAACACCACATACGCCTTAACGACGGCACCACGCGCGGTGTCTGGCTTGGGCACCACCGCCACGTTGGCCACGGCCGGGTGTTTGATCAGACAGTTCTCAATCTCGCCAGGGCCAATGCGGTAGCCCGCAGCTTTGAAAACGTCGTCGCTACGGCCCTGGTACCACAAGTAGCCATCGGCATCGCGACTGGCCAGGTCACCCGTGCGGCACCAGTCACCCGTGAATTTGGCCTGTGTGGAAGCCTCGTTTTTCCAGTAGCCCAAAAAGAAAATCGGGTCCGGCTGGCCATGCACGTCAAAACGGTTCACGGCCACGTCGCCCACCTCGCCCGCTGCGCACTCAACGCCAGCGTCATCAATCACAGCCAGCCGGTGGCCGGGGTAGCCCAGGCCCATGCTGCCGGGTTTGGGTGGCCACAGGGCGGCGCAATTGCCCACGATGTAGTTGATCTCGGTCTGGCCAAACATTTCGTTCACCGCCACGCCCAACTGGCTCTGGCAGTAGTCAAACACCGCATCGCCCACGGCCTCGCCGGCACTCATGATGCCTAGCAGCTTCAAGCCGAATTGCTGCTGCACCGTCTCGCCTTGCGCGCCGGGGTAGGCTTTCATCATGGCCTTGAGCGCGGTGGGGAACAAAAAAGTGTGCGTCACCGCGCAGTCGCGCATCAACTCCAGCGCGGTTTGCGGGCTGAAGCGGCCATTGAACGCGACGATGGGGCGGCCAAAAAACAAAGTTGGCAGCAGCGCGTCCATCAGCCCACCGGTCCAGGCCCAGTCGGCTGGGCTCCAGAACACGGCTTGTGAGCCGGTGGGCCGTTGTGCTGAGCTGGCCAGCTGGCACAAGGCCGCGGTCGGGTTGGGCCAGATGGTCACATCAAAACCAAACCAGTTCTGGCTGCAGATAAAACCGGTCAGATTGCCAATCAGGGCCTGGTGGGGAATCAGCGCCCCTTTGGGGTTGCCGGTGGTACCACTGGTGTAAATCAGAATTGCCGGAGCATCGGCGCGGGTGTTGACCAAAGCAAACTCGTCACTGGCGGCGGCGAGCGCCTGTGCCCAAGACACATCGGCCAGCGCAGCGTTGTCAGCCGTCAAGCCTACGCCCACCGTTTGACGCAAATGCGGGCAATGGCCGCGCACCGCTTGCAGGTTGCCCAGGGTTTGCGCGTCGCCAATGGCCACCACCGATTCGCTGTCCTGCAAGCGGAATTCCAGCGCCTCGGGCCCAAACAATTGCGACAGCGGCATGGCCACCGCGCCGATTTGCAACACCGCCATGTAGGCCACCGCCACCTCAAAACACTGCGGCAGCACGATGGCCACGCGGTCGCCCTGGCGCACACCCATGCCAAGCAGCACGTTGCATAAACGGTTGGCCTCATGCTGCAATTGAAAATATGAATAAAAAGTGGCCTTAGCCCCCGTTGTATATGCGTGAACAGCTATATTTTCAGAAGCATCAGGCAAGGCCGCCCAGCGCGCACAACAGGCCTGCGCCATGTTGAAATACTCTGGCACTTGCCACGCAAAGCCGCTGTGCAACTGGGCATAGCTTGGGGGAAAATCCCAAATGGGTGATGTGCTGGCGGGGGTTGACTTGGCTGCTGTGTCGCTGGATTGACTGACGGGCATGGTTTGTCTTTCGTATGATTAAACAAATGTACCCAATCAAAAGAATTTCTAACAGCGAGTTTGTCCCTATTCGCAGCCTGCAATATCACGTGCGGCGTTGGGGTGAGCCCGGGCTGGGCAAGACCCCGCTGGTGCTGCTGCACGGCTGGATGGATGTGGCGGCGAGCTTTCAGTTTGTGGTGGACGCGCTCACAGCGGACCACTTCATCATCGCCCCCGACTGGCGCGGCTTTGGCCTGACGGCATCCGGTGGTGCCGATTGCTTTTGGTACCCAGACTACTTGGCCGACCTGGATGCCTTGCTGGACCACTACGCGCCCGACCAAACCGTGAACCTGGTGGGCCACAGCATGGGCGGCAACGTGGCCATGATTTACGCGGGTGTTCGTCCCGAGCGCATCGCCAAGCTGATCAATCTGGAAGGGTTTGGCATGCCAGCCACTCAGCCCGAGCAAGCCGCAGGCAAATTTGCCCAATGGATGAACGAGGTAAAGCAACTGGGCAGCGGGGCCATTAGCCTGAAAACATACGATTCGCTCGATGCGGTAGCGGCACGCCTGATGAAAACCAACAAGCGCCTTCAAGCCGACAAAGCCCGCTGGCTGGCCAACCACTGGTCGGCTGAACTGGCGCCAGGGCAGTGGTCCATTTTGGGTGAGGCAGCGCACAAAATCACCACGGCGCAGTTGTACCGAGAAGACGAAACGCTGGCCATTTTCCGCAACATCAGCGCCCCGACCTTGATGCTTGAAGCCTCGGACGACAGCATGGCCCAATGGTGGAAAGGCGCCTTTACGCTGGCGCAGCACCACCAGCGACTGACGTCGGTGGCCCACGTCGAGATTGCCCAGGTGCCCGACTGCGGCCACATGCTGCACCATGACCAGCCACAGGCCGTGGCCCAATTGATAGAACGGTTTGTGGCGACAAATTGAGCTACCCCTGCGAATAGTCACTGGCGCTCGGATTTGACCAGTGATAGGCTGACGGGTAGTAGGGATTTTTCTCAACCCCAACGCGGAGGCGCTTCATGACACACGCATTGAATCCACTCACCAACCACAGCCCAGTCGTAACCCCCATCGCGCTGGCCGCCGCTGCGCTGCTGGCCTGCAGCGCAAGTCTGGCGCAAACCCAGATGGTCAAGTCGCCAGTGGCGCAATACTGGATGGACGTGGCCACCATTTCCATGGCCGGCATGGACGACATGCCAGACATGGGCGCACTGGGTGGTTTGATGGGCGGCATGACTGGCATGCCCGGCATGGGTGGGGTCAGCTTTGGGGCCACCCGCGGCATGATGCCCGGGCGCTGGCTGGACTTGGCCGTGAGCACTCAACGCAAGCCGGCCGGCACCGAGGCAGTGCAAACCATTCCGCCAAGCCAGGCGATGGGACCAAGCCTGACCCTTTTGCCTGTCAAAGCACAAGCCCAAAAGCCAAGCCAGCGGGGTGGCAGCGTCGATGAGGTCCCTGAGCCCCCCAAAGGCCGGATTCTGTTTTACTGGGGCTGCAGCGACACCGTGCGTTCCGGTCAGCCGCGGATTCTGGACTTTGCAAAAATGGGTTTTGATGAGTACGGCAAATTCATGATGGGCCGCGCCACGCACGACACCGGTGCGAAAGCAATTCCCGGCCATGCCGTTTGGCCCAACGAGACACACCGTCAAAAAGTGCCACCTGAAGCCTCTTTGACCGGGCCACACGCATTGAGTGGCGACGGCTTACCTGCCAGTTTGCAATTCAGCATCGGCCAGCAACAGGATTTCATGCCCAAGCTGGCACTGGTCAGCCAGGGCGGCGGTGCAGCGGCCAGTCACATCACATGGCAGCGGCTGCCCACGGCACAAGCCTATTTTCTGAATGCCATGAGCGGCAGTGACAACGCGGGTGCCACCGAGATGGTGATCTGGAGCTCATCCGAGGTGCCAGAGCCGGGCTGGGGCTTGATGGATTACGCCAACAACGCCAGCGTGGACAAATGGCTGAAAGAAAAAGTGCTGCTGCCAGCCAGCAAGACAGATTGCGCTGTGCCTGCGGGCATTTTTGCCAAGGCCGAAGGGGCCATGTTGCGCGGCATTGCCTATGGACAAGAACTTAACTTGGCGCACCCGCCCCGCCCCGCCGACAAACGCATCGCGTGGGAACCTGAGTGGACCGCCAAGGTTCGTGTCAAGGCCCTGAGCATGGTCATGCTGGGCGAAGAAGGGGATAACGCAGGCTCTAGCAAACCTGCCCGAAGCCGAACAGGTGAGTCCACGCCCGAGGAATCGGGCAGCCAGCCGCCGATTGGCATTCCGGGACTGCCGGATGTTGGCAAGGCGCTTAAGGGCCTGTTTGGGCGCTGAGTTGCCCCAAGGGGCAGTGGCATGCGGACCGTGAGAAAATGGCGGGTTATTCGCCACATTTAACGCACAGGACACGCATCATGGAAGCAGAACGCATCAACGCCATCGCCACACAACTCAGCAGCTTGTCTGCCCGGACCCTCGATTTACGGGGGTATCTTTGACTACGATGCCAAATTTGAGCGCCTGAGAACCGTCAACGCCAGCCTGGAAGACCCCGCGGTCTGGAACGACCCCAAGCGCGCCCAAGAGTTGGGCCGCGAGAAAAAGGCGCTGGACGGCGTGGTGGTCACCATCAGCGACCTGGAGCGCGACCTCTCTGACAACTCCGAGTTGTTCGAGATGAGCAAGGAAGACAATGACGAAACCGGCCTGATCACCATCGAGGCCGAAGCGGCCAAGCTGGAAGAGATCGTCAAGGGCCTTGAATTCCGCCGCATGTTCAACAACCCGGCTGACCCGCTGAACTGTTTTGTCGACATTCAATCTGGCGCCGGTGGCACCGAAGCCTGCGACTGGGCCAGCATGCTGCTGCGCCAATACTTACGCTACTGCGAGCGCAAGGGTTTCAAGACCGAGATCGAAGACGAAACCCCGGGCGACACGGCCGGCATCAAGGGCGCGTCGTTCAAGGTTGAAGGCGAGTACGCGTTTGGCTTGTTGCGCACCGAGACTGGCGTGCACCGCCTGGTGCGCAAGAGTCCGTTTGACTCGTCAGGTGGCCGCCACACCAGCTTTGCCAGCGTGTTTGTTTACCCTGAGATTGATGACTCGATCGAGATCAATATCAACCCCAGCGACGTGCGCACCGACACCTACCGCGCCAGTGGCGCCGGCGGCCAGCACATCAATAAAACCGACTCTGCGGTTCGCCTGACCCACTTGCCCACCGGCATCGTGGTGCAGTGTCAAGATGGCCGCAGCCAGCACGGCAACCGCGACATCGCCTGGAAACGCCTGCGCTCCAAGCTATACGACTTTGAGTTGCGCAAGCAGCAAGAAGAACAGCAAAAGCTTGAAGACGGCAAGACCGACGTCGGCTGGGGCCACCAGATTCGCTCTTACGTGCTGGACAACAGCCGCATCAAGGATTTGCGCACCAATTACGAAACCTCCGCCACGCAAAAGGTGCTGGACGGTGACCTGGACCAATTCATCGAAGCCTCCTTGAAGCAGGGCGTGTGATGACGCGCGTCAACCTGGCTGGGCCGGTGGAAGCTCTGATTTTCGACATGGACGGCACCATGATCGACTCCATGGGATTTCATGCGCAAAGCTGGCAGCTTTTTGCAGAGCAACACGGCCTGAGCATCGATCTGGACGACCTGATGCGCCGCACCACCGGGCGCACTGGCGCCGAGTGCATGCGCGAGCTGTTTCAGAGGGACATCAGCAACGACGAAGCCTGGATGCTGATTGCGGAAAAAGAGCGACTCTACCGCGACATGTTTGGCCCGGTATTTGCCGAGGTGGCTGGCTTCAAGGCGTTTTACGCGCAGGCCTTGACGCTTGGCTTAACGCTTGGCGTAGGCACAGCGGGCGACAAACACAACATCGCGTTCGCCATGGGTCACCTGGCACTGCCGACGCCGCCCAAGGCCATTGTGGGCGGTGACGAAGGGTTGCCCGGAAAACCCGAACCCGCTATATTTTTAGAAGTTGCTAGCCGAATGAATACAAGGGCTAGCGGCTGTATTGTCTTTGAAGATGCACCCTTTGGCATCGAAGCGGCGCGCCGCGCCGGCATGCAGGCTGTGGCCATTTGCAGCTCCCATACGCCCGCGCAACTCGCGGGCCCCCACGTGATCGCCACGGTGCGCGATTACCATGAACTCTTAAATTCGAATTTCCTGGAGACTCTTCATGTTGCAACTTCGTGACGCAAGCGGCCCAGCGACGGTGATTCGCCGCGCTGACTATGCCGCCCCAGCCTACTGGATCGACACCGTTGACCTGAGCTTTGACCTGGACCCGGCCAAAACCCGTGTCCTGAACAAAATGACACTGCGCCGCAACCCGGACGTGGCGGCACAAGCCCTGCGCCTGGACGGTGACGAACTGAACCTGGCGCGAGTGCTGGTCAACGGCGCAGGCACATCCTTCAAAATGGACGCTGGTCAACTGGTGCTGGAAAACCTGCCACTTGAAGGCAGTTTTGATCTGGAAATCTTCACCACCTGCGCGCCGGTCAAAAACACCAAGTTGATGGGCCTCTACGTCAGCAACGACTCTTTCTTCACCCAGTGCGAGGCTGAAGGGTTCCGGCGCATCACCTTCTTCATGGACCGCCCCGATGTCATGGCCAACTTTACCGTGACGCTGCGCGCAGACAAAGAAAAATACCCGGTTTTGCTGAGCAATGGCAACCTGACGGACAGTGGCCCACTGGACGACGGCCGTCACTTTGCCACCTGGGTTGACCCACACAGGAAGCCCTGCTACCTGTTCGCCCTGGTAGCCGGCAAGCTGGTGGCGCGTGAGCAGCGCATCACCTCACGCGGGGGGAAAGACCACCTGCTGCAGGTGTATGTGCGCCCCGGCGATATGGACAAAACCGAGCACGCCATGAATTCGCTGATCAATTCGGTCATTTGGGACGAAGCCCGCTTTGGCCTGGCGCTTGACCTGGAGCGCTTCATGATTGTGGCCACCAGCGACTTCAACATGGGCGCCATGGAAAACAAGGGCCTGAACATCTTCAACACCAAGTACGTGCTGGCCAACCAGGCCACCGCCACCGATGTCGACTTTGCCAACATCGAGTCTGTGGTGGGCCACGAATATTTTCACAACTGGACCGGCAACCGCATCACCTGCCGCGACTGGTTCCAACTGTCATTAAAAGAAGGCCTGACCGTGTTTCGCGACCAGGAATTCAGCATGGATTTGTGTGCTGACGCATCTGCTCGCGCTGTGAAACGCATCGAAGACGTGCGTGTGTTGCGCACTGCCCAGTTCCCCGAAGATGACGGCCCCATGGCACACCCGGTGCGCCCTGACAGCTACATCGAGATCAACAACTTCTACACCGTCACCATTTACGAAAAAGGCGCCGAGGTGGTGCGCATGATGCAGACCCTGGTTGGAAGATCAGGGTTTGCCAAGGGCATGACGCTGTACTTTGCGCGCCACGATGGCAGCGCGGTGACCTGCGACGACTTCGCGCAAGCTATTGCCGATGCCAACCCCGACTCAGCCCTGACCCGCCTGCTGCAGCAATTCAAGCGCTGGTACAGCCAGGCTGGCACGCCCCGCTTGGCGTCCAGCGCGCACTATGACGCGGCTGCGCAAACCTACACCTTGAACTTTTCCCAAAGCTGCCCCGCCACGCCGGGTCAGGACAGCAAAGATCCGTTTGTCATACCGGTCAATCTGGGGCTGATCGGCGCAAGCAGTGGCGCCACCCTGCCCTTGCAACTGCAAGGCGCGCCGGCCAGCGCTGACAACAGCCACTTGTTTGTCATGACCCAGGCGCAAGAGTCCATCACCTTTGAAGGCGTGCAGGAAGAACCCGTGCCGTCCATTCTGCGGGGTTTTAGCGCCCCGGTGATCGTGGACTTTGCCTACACCGACGCCCAATTGCTGACACTGCTGGCGAATGACCCCGACCCGTTCAACCGGTGGGAAGCCGGGCAACGCCTGGCTTTGCGAAGCGCTATCTCTTTAATAGCTGGTGACGCAAGAAATACAAGCGCTAGAGGCCTAAATGATGCATATATTTCAGCCATGCGCTCAGTGCTTCGCCACGCCACGCTGGACGCCGCTTTCAAGGAAATGGTGCTCACCTTACCCGCAGAAAGCTACATCGCCGACCAGCTTGACGAGGTTGACCCGCAGCGCATCCACGCCGTGCGGGAAGCCATGCGCGAACAGCTCGCCACTGAACTCGCCGCCGACTGGCAATGGGCCTTTGAGGCGCACAGCCAAAACGGCGGTTATTCGCCTGACACGTTGTCAAGCGGTCGCCGCGCCTTGGCAGGGCTGGCCTTGTCCATGCTTTGTCTGGCTGCCCGCCACACGAATGACGCGGTCTGGCCCGGCAAAGCCTACCAGTGCTTCAAGGACGCCAACAACATGACCGACCGCGCCAACGCCCTGAGCGCCTTGGTGCAAAGCGGCCATACGCTGGCCAAGCCGGCGCTGGAGCGCTTTCATAGCCTGTTCAAGTACGAAGACCTGGTGCTGGACAAATGGTTTGCCCTGCAAGCCGGCTGCACTGACCGGGGCGGCAACGTGCTGCCTGCGGTGCGCCAGTTGCTCAAGCACGCCGATTTTTCACTGCGCAACCCGAACCGCGCCCGCAGCGTAATCTTCAGCTACTGCAGCGCCAACCCTGGCGCGTTTCACCGTGCCGATGGAGCCGGTTACGTGTTCTGGACCGAGCATGTGCTGGCGCTGGATGCCATCAACCCGCAAGTGGCTGCCCGCCTGGCGCGAGCCCTGGACCGCTGGAGGAAACTGGCCGAACCGTATCGGCATGCTGCCCGCGAGGCCTTGGCCCGCGTCGCAGCCAAGTCTGATCTAAGCAACGATGTGCGCGAAGTAGTCAGCCGCGCCCTAGCCGATTGACACGCCATCAAGAACCCTTATTCATTAGGAATTTTCATGACAAAAAGAATATCCCTGACACGCTACCTGGTTGAACAGCAGCGCCTGGAAGGCCACATTCCGCCCGAGTTGCGTCTGCTGCTTGAGGTGGTGGCGCGTGCCTGCAAGCGCATCAGCCAGGCCGTCAGCAAAGGCGCATTGGGCGATGTGATGGGCAGTGCCGAAAGTGAAAATGTGCAAGGCGAGATGCAAAAGAAGCTCGACATCATCGCCAATGAAGTGTTGATCGAAGCCAACGAATGGGGTGGCCATCTGGCCGCCATGGCCAGCGAGGAAATGGAAGGCATCTATGTGGTGCCCAACCGCTACCCGCAGGGCGAATATCTGCTGATGTTTGACCCGCTGGACGGCTCCAGCAACATTGACGTGAATGTCAGCATTGGCACCATCTTCAGTGTGCTGGTGAAGCCCGAAGGCATGGGCGTGTCGGAGCAGGATTTTTTGCAGGCAGGCACCAAGCAGGTCGCCGCTGGCTACTGCGTGTATGGCCCGCAAACCACGCTGGTGCTCACCGTGGGCGACGGCGTGGCAGTGTTCACCCTGGACCGCGAACAAGGCTCGTTCATACTGACCGAAGAAGACCTGCGCGTGCCTGATGACACCAAGGAATTCGCCATCAACATGAGCAACGAACGCCATTGGGCCGCGCCGGTGACGCGCTACATTGACGAGTGCCTGCAAGGTAAAGACGGGCCACGCGGCAAAGACTTCAACATGCGTTGGGTCGGCAGCATGGTGGCCGACGTGCATCGCATTCTGACCCGTGGCGGCATCTTCATGTACCCGTGGGACAAGCGCGAACCCGAAAAAGCCGGCAAGCTGCGCCTGATGTACGAAGCCAACCCAATGAGCTGGCTAATCGAGCAAGCCGGTGGCGCATCCACCAACGGCAAGCAACGCATCATGGACATCACACCAACCAAGCTACATGAGCGCGTGAGCGTCTACATGGGCTCCAAAAACGAGGTGGAACGGGTCACCAGCTACCACAGCGAGGCCTGAGGCGACCGCTATAATTCTCAGCTTACCAAGCCGGTGTAGCTCAGTCGGTAGAGCAGCTCATTCGTAATGAGAAGGTCGGGTGTTCGATTCATCTCTCCGGCACCAATATTGAAAAGGGTTCATTGCTTTTAATTTAGCAGTGAACCCTTTTTCCCTGGTTGGGTTGTAGGCAATCTGTAAGCCACTTTTTGTGGCATTCGCCGTCGACACTGATTGGGGGGCCCTGACTTGGCCAGCGTACTGGCAAAGTACATGAGGCGAGTCGCTACTGGGTTTGCAGCTACTTGATGCGCGAATGACAATCCTCAATGGAAACCCATTCGAGCACACTAGCATCCAGACCCAAGGCAACGGTGCAGAGCATTCCAGTTGCACGGGAGTGACCATGAAGCGACACATACATGATCTGGCGTTCATCGCAGCAGCGTTGGCAGTTACGACCGCCGCTACGGTGTGCAAGCTCACCAATGGATCAACGGAGGCTGGCTAATGGATGCCAGAGCAGACTCGTTCGCAGGTAGGGCCGAGCACAACCCAGTGACGCGTGTTTTGACGGGACTGCATTCCCACTCAGACATTCCATTGCGACTGACCCTATGGAACGGTATGCAATATGATTTTGGGACTCTGCCCAAAGTCACAGTGAGCATCCTGAGTCCAGGCGCTCTCAGGTATTTTGTTCCGCCCAGCC
Source organism: Rhodoferax sp. (assembly GCF_028688795.1). Taxonomy (GTDB): domain Bacteria; phylum Pseudomonadota; class Gammaproteobacteria; order Burkholderiales; family Burkholderiaceae_C; genus Rhodoferax. Next base: position 100,791 of record NZ_JAQTXM010000001.1, read on the forward strand.
TGGACAACATGGCTGAAGGCTACGTCAATGGCCACTTTGACATTCAGGGCCAGGCGGTCGATATTGTGGAAGTTGCGGCGAATCTTGCCCAGATTGGCGTCGCCAAGCAGGGCAAGTTTGGACGGCTTTTCAGTGCATTAGGGCATGACCGACTCAAAGATGCTCACGCCATTGAACACCACTACGATGTATCAAATGACTTCTACCGCCTATGGCTCGATGATGCCATGGTCTATTCATGCGCTTATTTTCCGAGCCAAACCGAATCACTCCAGGAAGCACAAAACGCCAAGCTTGATCACATTCTGAACAAACTTATGCTCAAACCTGGCGAACGCTTGCTTGACATCGGTTGTGGCTGGGGCGCACTGGCCATGCGCGCTGCACAAAAGTACGGTGCCAAGGTGGTTGGCATCACTCTGTCCAGAAACCAGCATGCACTGGCGCGTGAGCGTGTGGCGCTAAGCGAGCTGGACAACCAGGTCGAGATTCGGATGCAGGACTACCGTGATACAGACCCGCGTGACGGGCAATTTGACAAGATCACCTCGATCGGCATGTTTGAGCACGTGGGACTAAACCATCTGGCTGCTTATTTCAACAAGATCAATACCTTGCTAAAAGACGGTGGTCTGGTGCTGAACCACGGCATCACCTCCACTGATCCCGGCAGCGGGGTGACGCCCTTGGGGGCCGCAAGCTTCATCGAAAAATACGTTTTTCCAAACGGAGAGTTGCCGCACCTCAGTCTGGCCCTTAAAGAAATGCAGACTGCTGGTCTGGAAACCCTTGACGTGGAATGCCTGCGCCGCCACTACGCTCGCACGCTGACCTTCTGGTCAGACAACTACGAGCGTCACAGTGATGCCATTCGCGCCGTGGTCAACGAAACGACATACCGAGTCTGGCGCATTTATCTGGCAGGCTGTGCGCAGGCCTTCTCCCAAAACTGGGTATCGTTGTACCAAGTATTGGCCTGCAAGGCGGGCTCTGGCGAACAACTCAACCCGACACCCTGGTCACGCGCATACATGTACAAAGACAAAGACGCGGGGTTCGGGTGACCAAGGGTTAGCTTCACACAACAACTGATGGCTCAGGGATTCGGCTGGCCAGCACTTTGTCAACCCGCTTGCCGTCCAGGTCAACCACCTCAAACAGCCATCCTTCGCAGGTGATTTTTTCGCCAGTCGCAGGTAGATGGCCACTGACCGCCATCAACAGCCCAGCCAGCGTGTTGTATCGGCCACGCTCCTCCAGCGGTAGCTGGTCCATATCAAGCCGCGCCTTGAGTTCGCTCACAGGCATCATGCCGTCAAGCAGCCAACTGCCATCATCGCGTTCAACCGCCCAAGCCTCGGTTTCTGCACTGGGCCGCAGTTCACCGGTAATTGCCTCTAGCAAATCATGCGGCGTCAGCAGTCCTTGCACCACGCCATATTCATCCACCACCAGCACCAGGCGGCCAACCTTGGCGCGAAACTGCTCCAGCAGCTCCATGCCACTTAAGGTTTCAGGCACAAACGCCGCTGGAATCACAAAGTCTTCCAGTTTGCCGGGTGCGCCGGTACCCAGCGCAAGCATGTGCGCCACACTGATTTTTCCCACCACATCGTCGAGCGAGCCGCGGCACACGGGGTACCAGGAATGCGCGCGCTCGGCGCCATTCGCACCGACCTGCAGCAAACCCGCCGCTACGCTGAAGTCAGCGGCTAGCCAATCCACTTCCGCACGCGGCACCATCAACGAGGTCAAGGGGCGGTCATCCAGACCAAACACGTTTTGCACCATTTGATGTTCGTGTTCTTCAATCACGCCGGCGTCCACACCTTCCTCCAGGCTGGCGGTGATTTCTTCTTCGGTCATCGCGCGGGATGCATTGGTATCGATACGCAGCAACTTCAGTACTGCTGCGGTAGAGCCTGACAGCAGCTTGACAAACGGACCAGCAGCCTTGGCCAGCCACAGCATTGGCCGCGACACCCAACGCGAAACAACTTCAGGATACAGCTGACCAATGCGCTTGGGCACAAGCTCGCCAAAAATAATGGTCGTGAAGGTGATCATCGTCACCACCAGCGCCGTGGCTGAAATGGCCGCAGCTTTTTCTGCCACACCCCAGCTTTGCAACCAGCTCGCCACACCGTGGCTGAAGGCAGCCTCACCCACAATGCCGTTGAGCACGCCAATAGAGGTGATACCAACCTGAACGGTGGACAAAAACTGGTTCGGATTATCAAGCAGTGTCAATGCAGCCTGCGCACCCTTATCGCCGGCCTCAGCCATGGCATTGAGCCGCGATTTCCGACTGGCCGCCAACGCCAGTTCTGTCATGGCAAACACGCCATTAAGCAACGTTAAAAAAACAATCAGCAAAAATTCCATGGGTCTCAAACGACAATAAACACCATGGCACTTTACTTGATTGGCGACGTTCAGGGTTGCGACAGCGCCTTGCAACGGTTATTAGCCGAAATTTCTTTTTCCCCCAGCACAGATACGTTGTACTTTCTAGGCGATCTGGTGAATCGTGGGCCTGATTCTGCAGGCGTGTTACGACGTCTCATGGGTTATGGGGCGTCTGCCCAATGCCTTCTGGGTAACCACGATCTGCACCTGCTGGCCGCGTCTGTGGGTGCGCGAAAACCCAGCCGCAAGGACACACTGGCCAGCATGCTGCTAGCCCCTGACCGTGAGGCCATGCTGGCGTGGCTGCGTGCTCAGCGCATGGCCATCCTGCTTGAGCACCAAAACCAACCCTATCTAATGGTTCATGCAGGCGTATTACCGTCTTGGACAGCCACACAAACAATAGCACTTGCAAGTGAGGTTGAAGCCCTGTTGCGTGGCCCAGACTTGAACGAGTTCTTGCAAAAGATGTACGACAACAAACCCGACGCATGGGACGCAAGCCTGCGCGGCGTGCCGCGCCTGCGTTTGATTGTTAACGCGCTCACGCGCTTGCGTTTTTGCACCGCGCAAGGCGTTATGGAGTTCGACACCAATGGCAGCTCCGATGCCGCGCCAAAGGGCTACATGCCGTGGTATGACGTGCCCGGTCGCAAAACGGCTGATGTCACTGTGGCCTTTGGCCACTGGTCAACCCTGGGTTGGCTGGGACGCGATGACGTGCTGGCGCTGGATACAGGTTGCGTTTGGGGCGGCTGTTTGAGCGCCTTGAAACTCAGCGCCGGATCAGCGCCTCATGAGCTCATTCAGGTTAAATGCGAGCAGGCGCAAAAACCTGGTCAATAACCGCCAAATTCAGCGACTCAGGCTGACTTGAACAGCGCCGCGACTTTGCGTTTGGTTTTGATGTTGCTGGAAATGGTACGCACACCCGGACGGGCCGCCGCAGCTTCCCAGGATGGCACGGCATCAGGCGCCAGCACCGTTGGCTCGTAGGGCTTCGAGAAAAACGGGTCTTGCGATCTCAGCGGTTCCCGCTTGTAATCATTGCGCGGCGCACGTGGCACGCGCCCAGGAAATTCCTCGCGGCGCGTGTCACCCGCCTCCTGCTGGTACATCCTGCGGCCATCGTTGATGTGGCCATGTTTGCGGATATCTGGCAGATTTTCTGGGAATTCAAGCGCTTCGAGCTCAATTTTGGTTTTGAGCAACTTTTCAACATCTGCCACCAAACGCATGTCACTCTTGGCAACAAACGTGACCGCCAACCCAGTGGCACCGGCACGCCCAGTACGGCCAATGCGGTGCACGTAGTCTTCAGCATGGAACGGAATGTCGAAGTTGAACACAGCGGGCACGTCCTTGATGTCAAGGCCCCGTGCGGCTACGTCGGTGCACACCAGCAAATCCACCTGACCACTCTTGAAAGACTCCAGCGCTTTCAAACGCTCGTCCTGACTCTTGTCACCGTGCAGGGCGGTGGTTTTCAGACCCTCCTGCTCCAGCGAACGGGCGAGCCGCGCACAGCCAAGCTTGCTGTTGACAAACACAAAGGCCTGCTTGATGCCCCTGTCTTTCAGCACTTGGTGCAGGGCGTGGCGTTTATCTTCACCCTCCACACTGTAAAAATGTTGCTCCACCGTCGAGGCGGCCGCATTTGAGCGTGCCACTTCAATGGTCACCGGGTCTTGCAGGTAGCTGCTTGCCAGGCGCTTGATCTCGGGCGAAAACGTGGCGGAAAACAGCAAGGTGATGCGCTGCTTGGGCAGGTAGCTCAAGATACGCTGCAAGTCAGGCAAGAAGCCTATGTCGAGCATGCGGTCGGCCTCATCCAGCACCACATATTCCACCTGATTGAGCACGCAATTTTTGGCTTCGATATGGTCCAGCAAGCGCCCGGGCGTCGCGACCAGCACCTCCACACCTTTTTTCAATTCCAGGGTTTGCGGCTTCATGTCCATGCCGCCAAACACCACCGCGCTGCGCAGGTTGGTGTATTTGCCATACAACTCCACCTGCTCGGCCACTTGCACGGCCAACTCACGCGTGGGCAACAACACTAGCGCACGCACAGGGTGACGCGCTGGCGAGGTCGAGGCGTTTTCGTGCTTGAGCATGCGCTGCATCAGCGGTAAGGCAAACGCTGCCGTTTTGCCGGTGCCGGTTTGAGCGGCTCCCATCACATCACGGCCTTGCAACACCACGGGAATGGCTTGGGCCTGGATTGGGGTCATGGACTCGTAACCCATCTCAGCCACCGCGCGGGCCAGAGGTGCGGCCAATTGCAGTTGCGCAAAGGCCATCGGGGGCGTGTCAGAGTTCAGTTCAGCGGAAATTTCAGAGGTCAAATCGGTCATTCAAAGCCAGGGTTCAGATGCTATCGATCCGATAGCCGGGGGCGCCCCAAGGGCTGGAGCAAACCCACATTATCCTCTAATGCTCACAATTGGCTAGCCGAGAAGGTATCGCAGCGCTTAACACTGCCATTGTTCAAGCCCAGATTGAACCAGCGCTGGCGCTGCGCACTGGTGCCATGGGTGAAGCTGTCGGGCACCACTTGACCCCCGCTTGAGCGCTGCAGGGCGTCATCGCCAATCTTGGCAGCGGCGTTCATGGCCTCTTCCACATCGCCTTGTTCCAGCAGCTGGCGGGCCGCTTGGGCATGGTTGGCCCAGACGCCGGCAAAGCAATCCGCCTGCAACTCCAAGCGCACGCTCAGGGCGTTGTACTCCACCTGGCTGACGCGACCACGCATTTTGTCCATTTTGGCAGTGATGCCCAGCAGGTTTTGTACGTGATGCCCCACCTCATGGGCAATCACATAGGCCTGCGCAAAATCACCGGGCGCACCCAACTGATTCTTCAGTGTTTCGTAAAAACCCAAGTCGATGTAGACCTTTTGATCCGGCGGGCAATAAAACGGCCCCATAGCGGCTTGACCCTGGCCGCATGCGGTAGCTGTTGTGCCCCGAAACAACACCAGTTTGGGCTCTTTGTAAGTGGCCCCGCCCTTGGTGAACACATCTTTCCAGACGTCTTCGGTGTCAGCCAGCACGGTGGATACAAATGCCGCCATGCGGTCGTCGGCCGGCGGTTTGCGCGCCGGTGCTGATTGGCTTTGCGCCTGCGGACTGCCGCCGCTGAGCACACTTAGCACCGTCATCGGGTTGATGCCTAAAAAGTACGAGGCAACCAGTGCAATGGCAATGGAGCCAATGCCAATGCCCCGGCCACCGAAACCGCCGCCCCCCGAAGAGCCGCCGCCGTCCCGACGATCTTCGACATTGTCCGACTGACGGTTTCCGTCCCATTTCATAGCGATGTTTCCTAGACGGTCTGTTGACTCAAATGTCGATCACAACGCCGCCGGCTCAAGCCTTGGGCAAGGTCACACCGCGCTGACCCTGGTATTTGCCACCCCGGTCTTTGTAGCTGGTCTCGCACACCTCGTCGCTCTCAAAAAACAGCACCTGGGCGCAGCCTTCACCAGCATAGATCTTGGCGGGCAGTGGTGTTGTGTTGGAAAACTCCAGCGTCACATAGCCTTCCCACTCGGGCTCAAATGGTGTCACGTTGACGATGATGCCGCAGCGCGCGTAGGTGCTTTTGCCCAGGCAAATGGTCAGCACATTGCGCGGGATACGAAAGTATTCCATGGTTCGTGCCAGCGCAAAACTGTTGGGCGGGATGATGCAACTGTCACCATAAAAATCGACAAAACTTTTTTCATCAAAGTTTTTTGGGTCGACCACGGTGCTGTGGATGTTGGTGAACACCTTGAATTCAGGCGCACAGCGAATGTCATAGCCATAACTGCTGGTGCCGTAACTGACGATTTTGTTGCCGGCAGCGTCCTGGCGAATCTGTCTGGGCTCAAACGGCTCGATCATGCCAGTGGTTTCGGCCATGTGGCGGATCCACTTGTCGCTTTTGATGGTCATGGGATCTCAACTCCTAAGGTTGACGAATTGTAAGCAGTGGTCCAACGCGTCATGGCAGCCTGACAGCGGACGGCACCTTTGTGATAACCAACCAAGCCAGCGCACACACCATGGCCAGCGCGGCAGCGGCCGTGAACCACATCAGCGCATCGGCGTTGGTGGCTTTCATGGTTGCCCCGGCCATCAAAGGCCCGGCAATGGCACTGACGGTGTACAGCATCGACATCATGCTCACATTTTTGGCAATACTCCCGGTGGAGGTCATGGTGCTGGCAATGAGGGCGAGGGTCAGAAACGCCGTGATCAAACCGCCGAGCAAGAAGACCGCCACCACCAGCCACACGTGGTTCAGCGGCTGTGTCAGCCCGACAGCGACAAAGATGGTGCCAAGGGCACAAACCAGCGCTGCGGTGCCCACGCCACGGTGGTCGGCAAGCCAGCCCACGCCGTACTGCATGAGCAAACCACCCAACCCAAACACGGCAAGTAAATCTGCAGCCTGACTCACTGGAATCCCGCGACCTTGGGCAAACAGCGCAAAAAGCCCGGACACTGCGGCTTCCATCATGCCGCCGAGCAAGGCGATTGCAACGCCCAGTTTAAAAATCCGATCACGCCCAGGCTTTCCAGGGCTCGGCTTGGCGTGCTGAGTGGGCCGCAATGCCATTTCGGCGCCCGGGCTGCGCGCAAATGCCAGCGGCACCAGCGATGCCAATGTGAAGACGATGCCTATCCAGAATACTGCCAAGCCGTGCAGCCCGAAGTAGCTTGCCATCACCGGTGCCACGATGGGCGCCAGGGCAATCAGCGTTTCATGAAAACCCACCAGCCGGCCGCGCGCGTGGGCCGGGGCGATGTGGTAAAGCCATGGCTCCAGGCCGATCCAGCGCAGCCCAAGACCAAACCCGGCCAACACCCCGCCCAGCAGCCAAAAGGGCCAGGCTGCCACAGCCATGCCCAGCAGCGCCAAAATGGTGCAAAACAACCCGGACACGATGACCGGCTTGCAACCAAACCGCTGGCTTAACCAGGGCGCCAGTGCAAGACCGGGCAATTGACCAAGCCAGAGGGATGCGGCGAACAGGCCCAATTGCTTGGCATCAAGCCCCTGCCCGGCCAGCCACACCGGAAGCATCACAAAAGCAATGCCAAACTGCCCCACCTGCGACAGGGCGGAAACCGTATTCAGCGCGCCAATGGTTCGCCAGTCAAATTCGGGGTTGTTGCGCATGGGAAAAATTGATGGGGTTGCGGCGTCTTGTCTTGTCGCAGGTGGCTGAAGGCTCTACGAGCACCGAGTAAGCCATTTTGACAGCCAGATTCGGGATGCAGCGCCACGCCCCATAGACGGGCTGATAATTGCCCCATGCCCGAATCAGCCCCCCGGCCAACTGGCCCCATCGCCCCCACCGGCCATTTCATGATGGCGCACCCGGCACACGTCATGGCCCTTGGCTTTGGCTCAGGCTTGAGCCCAAAAGCGCCTGGCACCATGGGCACACTTTGGGCTTGGGCCGTGTTTGCCCTGCTGCAAAACCGCCTGACTGACATGCAATGGGCTGGCCTGATTGCCATCAGCATCGTCGCGGGTTGGTGGGTATGCACGCTGACTGCCAAACACATGCGGGTGCTTGACCCCAGCAGCATCGTGTGGGACGAAATTGCGGCCTTCTGGCTGGTGCTGTGGCTGGTCAGCCCAGTCGGGTTTTGGGGACAGCTGGCGGCATTTGCCTTGTTCCGCTATTTTGATGCCGCCAAACCCGGCCCGGTGGCCTGGGCAGACCAGTTGTATCACGACGTTGACCCCATCACCGACCGGTTTGCCTGGCGCAAGGCCGGCTGGGGCATCATGCTGGACGATCTGGTGGCCGCGTTTTGCACATTGCTGGTGATTGCGCTGTGGCGGGCTTGGTGAGGCCATGGCTGCACCAGACTGATGTGTTCGATCAACCCACGGTTCTCCGTGGTCATTTCAAGCTTTTGAATTTTCAAGAAAGAATGTTTACCCCATGAAAAACTTTCGCACCCTGTCCCTTTGCCTGCTCATCTCTGGCTCGTTCACCACAGCCGCCCTGGCCGCCGGAAATTCACCCATGGCAGCGCCCACTTCTTCCGTGGTTACTGGCGAAGTGCTTGAAGTCAAGGATGTGGACAGCTACACCTACCTGCGCCTGAAAACCAGTCAGGGCGAAACCTGGGCTGCGGTGAATAAATCGGTGGTTAAGAAAGGTGCCAAGGTGAGCATCGAAAACGCCACGGTCATGGACAATTTTGAAAGCAAAACGCTGAAAAAAACGTTTCCAACCATCGTGTTTGGTAACTTGGCTGGCACTGGCGCCGCCAAAGACGCTGCCAGCGCCCATGCTGGCCTGAACAAGCCGGCAGACGCCGGGCCCATCAAGGTGGCCAAAGCCAGTGGCGCCAATGCACACACGGTGGCTGAAGTCGTGAACAAGGCCGCAGCGCTGAAAGACAAGCCGGTTCAAGTCAGCGGCAAAGTGGTCAAGTACAACGCCGGCATCATGGGCAAAAACTGGATTCACCTGCAAGACGGCTCAGGCACCGCAGCCGACAACAGCAATGACGTGCTGGTGACCTCGGCTGCACCGGCCAAACTTGGCGATGTCGTCACCGCGTCGGGCGTGGTGCGTAACAACAAGGACTTTGGCGCCGGCTACACCTACAAAGTGCTGATTGAAGACGCCACGCTCAAAACCATCAATAAATGAGCATCTGATGCAGCATGAATGCGGGCTGTTGGCTAATTTGCTCCTTGAAAAGGCCTGGCTTCTAAGCACAGCTGAAAGTTGCACCGGAGGTTTGATTGCGGCGGCGTGCACCGACCTGGCTGGTTCAAGCAACTGGTTTGAGCGCGGCTTTGTAACCTACTCCAACGCCGCCAAGATCGAACTGCTGGGGGTGGACGCGGCGCTGATCGAGGCCCACGGTGCTGTCAGCGAGCCTGTGGCGCATGCCATGGCTGCCGGCGCATTGCAACATTCCCACGCACAGGTAGCCGTTGCTGTGACGGGTGTCGCCGGCCCAGGTGGTGGCAGTGCCAGCAAACCAGTCGGCACCGTGTGTTTTGGTTTTGCCCTGGGCGCACAGGTGAGCACAGAGGTGCAGCACTTTGAAGGCGACCGCAGCGCCGTTCGTCAGGCCGCCGTGCACCACGCACTGACAAGGCTGGTGACATTGATCCAGGCGACGTGATCGGTCAGCACCGGTGGCCCCTGCGACATGAACCTTGATTACTTCAGTGGTTTTGCCACCGGCCTGGCGCTGATTGTGGCCATTGGCTCACAAAACGCTTATGTGCTGCGCTGTGGCATTCGACGTGAACACGTGCTACCCATCGTTCTTTTTTGCGCCCTGTCTGACGCGCTGCTGATCGTGGCGGGCATTGGCGGCGCAGGTGCGGTGATTCAAGGCAGCACCACGCTGCTGGCTGTGGCCCGTTATGGTGGTACGTTGTTTCTGGCTGCGTATGGTTTGCTTGCGGCGCACCGCGCCTGGCAGGGCCACCAAATGCACCTCGAAAACAACGGTAGCGTGACGCTGGCGACTGCCTTGATGGCCTGTTTTGGCTTCACTTTTTTAAACCCGCATGTGTACCTTGACACCGTGGTGCTGCTGGGTTCTATTGCCAACCAGCGCCAAGGCGCCGGACGCTGGGTGTTTGGCGCTGGTGCCGTCACGGCCAGCCTGTGCTGGTTTGGCGCACTCGGGTTTGGCGCACGCTTTTTGGCCCCGCTGTTTGAGTCGGTGCTGGCCTGGCGCGTGCTGGACGGCCTGATTGCGCTGACCATGTGGCTGCTCGCCGGCACCCTGCTGCTGAGTTAACGGTAAAGTCACCCCCCATGCATGCCAACGAACAAACCCTCACCCGCTTTTTCACCGCGTTTGCCGCGCTCGACGCCGACACCATGGCCAGCTGTTACGCCGAAGACGCCGTATTTGATGACCCCGGCTTTTCGCTCAGCGGACGCCACGACATCTCAGGCATGTGGCACATGTTGTGCGCGGCCGCACAAGGCAACGGGCGCGAGCACTGGCGCCTTGAGTTCCGCGAAATCAGCGCCAATGCAGAGACCGGCCGGGCCGTCTGGGAGGCACATTACCAGTTCAGTGCCACCCGCAGACAAGTGCACAACATCATCGGCTCAGACTTCACCTTCACGCCGGAAGGCTTGATTGACATCCAGCGCGACCATTTTGATTTTTGGCGCTGGTCACGCCAGGCGCTGGGTCTGGGTGGTGTGATGCTGGGCTGGGCTCCGTTCTTTCAAAAACAGATGCGCAAACAGACCCAGGCCGCACTCGCAAACTACATGGCCAAGCACCCTTGATTTGACGCGGCCAGGCATTGGCACGGCGGCGTACCAAGCAAGGCATGCGCCCACCAACTAGAAATTTATGTGTTTTAGACCTCTAGCCCTTATAAAATAAGCGCAGCTAGCTATTTATTAGATAGCATTTAAATCAATTGGCACCGCAACACTTCTTGTATTTCTTGCCACTGCCACATGAACACGGGTCATTGCGGCCAATCTTGGGGCCCACGTGAACGGTCTCGACGCGCGGCCCGAGGGTGCGCCAGAGTTCATGCAAGTCATACACCGCCCAGAGGGCATCGGCAAAATCATCCATGCGCTGTTCGCTGATGGTCGGCTCGCCGTCTTCCTCAAACGCCGCCATGGTGGCTGGCTCGGTGTCGTCTTCGGTCACGGCCACGACGCATTCCAGTGCGGCGTCAAGTACCTTGGCGGCCTCTTTGTCGCGCGGTGGTGCCCATTCCTCAGGCCAACTTTCTACGGCATACATGAAGCCAATGGCCCAAATCTGGCCGAAGGATGGAATCGGGGCGTCACCCATTTCAGCGCGCTGTTCTTCTGGCAGGGCGGCAATGGCGCCGCGCAGGTCCATCACTTCAGGCTGGTAGGCGCGCGCGTCGTCAAGTGACTCGACTTTGGCGTCAAGCGCTGCAGTCACCTCGTTCCACCGGCGCATCCACAAGGCAAAAAAGCGCTGAAACTGTGCATCGTCCGCAAACAAGGGGGTTTCGCTGTCGTCCTCCAGGTCGAGCAACACCGAGAAATAATCGGTCGGGCTGATCACGCGGCGGCAGCACGCCAGGGCCGCCATGAAGCCTTCACAAAACTCCCATTGCGGGGTTTCATCAAAACGCGTACGCAGGTCGTCCAGAATGGTGTCGAGTTCGTCAAAGTCATCGGGCGCAAGCACCGCATTGGCGACTTCAGCGCTGGCATCAGCAGAGGTTGGGGTTAGGTTTGGGGCTGGGGTGAGATCAGAGGTCATGGCACAGGTGTAAAAGAGTGAGAATAGTCATATTCTGCCTTGAGCGAAGCAGCTAAGCTTATTCAACGAATGTCAAGGGTTCAAACAAAATGACCAAAGCAACCACCTTTTCTTTACCATTGCTCCTTTCCCTGGCCCTGGCGGCATGCGGCGGCGGCGGTGGGGGCGACAGCGCAGTAGTCGCGCCAGGCACGGTGTTGCCCCCAACCACCGTGACCATTCCTACGGCCACCTACGCGGCGGGCTCTGCAGAGCTTGGCGGCTACACGGTGTTGCAGCAAGCCCGTGTGCTGTGCGGCTTTGGTGCGCTACGGCAAAACACGCGGCTTGATGCGGCTGCGCTAAACCACGCGCGTTACCTCACCAGCATTTCCAGCGCCAGCGGCACGTCGGTGTTGTCGCACTATGAGGACATCCCGACTGACCCCTACTACACCGGGTATTTCCCATGGGATCGCACCACGGCCACAGGCTACGGTGACCAGGTGGCTGAAATTCTGGAAGCCACAGTATGGGACTACGACACCGGCAACCCGCCGGTGTTTCCCGCCTTGGCGCAGCGCGGCGCAGACTCCATGCGCAGCCTGCTTAACACCGTTTACCACCTGACTGGTGCGATGTACGCAGGCGCAGACGTGGGCTTCGGGGCAGATGTGCAAACCATCGCCACCGGCACCACCAGCCGGCGCGAAGAATACCGCTTTGGCTCCCTCAATGGCTACCAAACCACCACCATCAATCTGGGCAGCGGCAACGTCGCTACCTACCCGTGCCAGGGCAGCACCGACATTCCTTCCGCGTTTGTGCCCGCCAATGAAAGCCCCAACCCGTTTCCTGCCATGACCAGCACCAGCCAAACGGTTGGCCCACCGATTTACCTGAAAGTGGATGCCGGGCAAGTGCTTCGGGTGACCTCCAGCAGCGTGAGCCAGAACGGCGTGAGTGTGCCGACGACGGTGCTTACGGCGGCCAACGACCCGAATCGGGACCTTGGCGCCAACGAGGTGTTTGTCATCCCCACCATCGCCCTGAGCAGCAACACCAACTACCAGGTCAGCTTGTCGGGCACCATCAGTGGCGCGCCTTTTAGCCGCAGCTTCAGCATGAGCACCGGGCAGTGACTTGCGGCTATTCGTTGCGTGACAGCAAACGCACCTGGGCGCGCGTCGAGGCCATGAACCCTGGCAACGTCTGACCTGCGCCGTCACTGACCGTAAAGACGGCCATGGTGCTCACCAACTCATCGGCCTGACTTTGCAAGCTGCTGGCAGCTGCCGCCATTTGCTCCACCAGAGCCGCATTTTGCTGAGTCACCTGATCCATCTGAGTCACGGCGTCACCGACCTGCGCCACACCCAGAGCCTGCTCGCTGCTGGCCGCGCTGATCTCGCCCATGAGGTCAGTCACACGTTTGATGGCGCTCACCAACGCCACCATGGTGCTGCCGGCTTGATCCACCAGCGCCGACCCCTGATTGACCTGTTCCTCGCTGGCGCCAATGAGTCGTTTGATCTCTTTGGCGGCCTCGGCCGAACGCCCAGCCAGGCTTCGGACTTCACTGGCAACCACCGCAAAACCCCGGCCCTGCTCCCCGGCACGAGCGGCTTCCACAGCGGCATTGAGGGCCAGAATATTGGTCTGAAAGGCGATGCCGTCAATGACACCAATGATGTCGGATATCTTGCGTGACGAATCGTTGATGCCCTTCATGGTGTTGATCACCCGGCCCATGACCTCGCCACCCTGAACCGCAACCGAAGAGGCATTCATGGCCAATTGATTGGCTTGGCGTGCGCTGTCTGCATTTTGTTTCACGGTGGCGCTGAGTTCTTCCATGGAGGCTGCCGTTTGCTCTAGGGCGCTGGCCTGGCTTTCGGTGCGGGCCGAGAGGTCGTGGTTGCCTTGTGCAATTTCTGCACTGGCGGTGGCCACGCCATGCGAGCCCTGGCGCACGGCCATAACCATGCGTGCGAGGTTTTCCTGCATGTGCTTGAGTTGCGCCATCACACTGCTGGTGTCGTTGTTGGCCACTTGAATGGGGTCATCAAGGTGGCCTGCAGCTACCCGCACGGCAATGGCAGCGGCGGCGGCGGGCTCCCCCCCCAGCGGGCGCAGCACCAGTCGGGTGATCAGAAAATTCAACCCCAAGACCACCACGATGACACTCAAAAGCCCCAGTGCGGCGGCGACATAACGCAGGTTTGTCACCCCAGCCAGGGCTTTGTCGTCCGGCACCGTGGCAACAAACGACCAAGGGGCCTTCACGGCACCGACATGCACCGGCACATAAATACTGGTCACCGGGGTTTGCAGCTGATCGCTGAAATAGTGCGCCTCGTACTTTTGACCAGCCTTGATCGCGCCTTTGGCAGCCACCGCCAACTCGGAGGCACCGATGTCCTTACCGACATTTTTTTCATCAGCATCACCCACATATAGGCCTCCATGGGAGATCAAAGAGGCAAAGCCGGTCTCGTATGGGCGAATCTTGCTGACCACGTTCTGAAAACCATCCAACGGCAAGTCGATACCCACAACGCCCAAAAATTTCCCATTGACCGTGATCGGTACCACCACCGATGTCATCAGCACCTCCTTGCCACCGACTTTGTAAGCGTAAGGCTCAATCAATGTTTCCTCACCTGACTGTTTAGCCAGCAGGTAATAGTCGCCCGCGCCTGGCTTTTCATAGTCCACCAGGGCTTCGACATCAATACTGCCGGCACCCCGGTTCCAGTACGGAATAAACCGACCAGTGGCATCGTGGGCTGGTTTGCCGACGAATTCGGCATCCTTGCCGTCGAACGCATTGGGCTCCCAACAGGTCCAGACCCCGAGAAAATTGGGGTCACCTTCCAGCACACTTTTCAGCAGGGCATCCGTAGCGGCGCGGCTGGTGAGCTCAACTGACTTGATACCTCGCAACGTATTGGCCATGGTGCGCGCAGCGTCCAGTGCCACCTCAAGGCGTCCCGAAGCCTGACCGGCATGGGTCAAAGCAAGTTGTTCTGTGTATTGAAGGATGACTTCTTTTTGCAGCGTGGTGGCCTGCTGGGTCAGCAACCCGATGGTCAACGCAAATGCGACAAGAACAACGGTTGCTGTCAGCGTCAGAACCTTCATTCGAAGCGTAGTGGGTGGCTTGGCTTGCATCTTTCGACTTTCAAAGGTAAAAAATATTGATCGCAAAATTCGCGCCGGGCGGATGGCACGTTTCAACGAACACACGCGACAGGTAGCACTATATCGGTGCATTTCCACAAACGCATGGGTTAACCGGTCATGCACCGGCAGCCGGGGTTCTGCAGCATGGTATTTTTTTGCTAACCAACCCGAAGGGCAGCGTGATGGCACTGCGACTGAACTGATGCAGTTGGTGGCCTTGCGCATTGAGCGACATCCGGTCAAGGATTGGGATGAACATCTGGCCGCTGCCTATTGCGCCAGTGACAAAGTGATCACGCCTCTTTTGGGCAACGGGTATCGTTTGGTCACACGTGCCAAGACCCATGCGTTGGCGGCATGGGTTTCTGCAATCACTTGTTCATAATGAACGCCAGAGCCGCGTCGCGAATGCCATCCAACGTGCTGGTCGGGGTGATGGCTTGCGCGTCCAGCAGGCAATGCAGGATGGCTGGTTTGCCGCTGGCCCGGGCGCGTGCCAGCGCCGGGGCAAACTCTGCGGTGGTGGTGACGCGTTCCCCATGCCCGCCAAACACCTGGGCGTAACCACAGAAGTCGGGGTTTTTAAGCTGGGTGGCGCTGACACGTCCCGGGTAATGGCGCTCCTGATGCATGCGGATGGTGCCAAACATGGCGTTGTCCAGCAGCACCACAATGATCGGCAGACCGTATTGCACGGCAGTGGCAAATTCCTGGCCGTGCATCATGAAGTCGCCGTCGCCAGCAAACACCACCACCTCACGTTGCGGCCACAGGCGCTTGGCCCCCACACCAGCGGGCAGGCCGTAACCCATGGAGCCGCTGGTGGGGGCCAACTGGCTGGCGTAAGTGGTGAACGGCCAGAAGCGGTGCACCCAGGTGGCAAAGTTACCGGCACCGTTGCAAAAAATGGTGTCTGCAGGCAACACCTCACGCAGGTGTTGCATCACCTCGCCCATTTGCAGCGGGCCGGGAATGCGGATCGGGGCCGGGTCGCTCCAGCGCAGGTAGTCTTCGCGCGCCGCGAGGGTCTCGGCCGTCCAGGCTACCGGGGCCGTGGGGTGCAACGTGGACACGGCTTGGGCGAAGGCTTGCGGTGTGGCGTGAATCGACTGGGCGGCGCGGTACAGCTTGCCCAACTCATCTGCATCGGCATGCACATGCACCAACGCTTGCTGCGGCGTGGGAATACCCAGCAGTTCGTACCCCTGCGACGGCACCTCGGACAGGCGCCCGCCGACCAGCAACACCAGGTCAGACTGGCGGATGCGCGCCAGCAAACGCGGGTTGGCACCCAGCCCCAGGTCACCCGCATAAGACGTGTGCTTGGCGCTGAACAACATCTGCCGACGAAACGAGCAATACACCGGCAGTGAAAAGGCTTCGGCAAAAGCCGTGAACTGCTGCACCGCCGCCTCTGACCAGCGGCTGCCCCCCAGGATGACGACCGGGCGCTGCGCTTTGGCCAAACGGTCTTGCAGCTCAGCCAGTTGTGCGGCACCGGGATGGGTTTCGGTCACCGCATACGGCAGGGCATCGGCCACACTTGCCGCCTCGGTCAGCATGTCTTCCGACAGGGCAATCACCACCGGGCCGGGTCGCCCTGAGGTGGCCACATGGAAGGCCCGCGACACCAATTCGGGCAGGCGTTTGGCGTCGTCAACCTGCACCACCCACTTGGCCATGGTGCCAAATACCGCGCTGTAGTCCAGTTCCTGAAAGGCCTCCCGGCCCAGCGCGCCGCGCGCCACCTGGCCGACAAACAGCAGCAGCGGAGTTGAATCCTGATGCGCAATGTGCACACCCGCTGTGGCGTTGGTGGCGCCGGGGCCACGCGTCACAAAGCAGATGCCGGGTCGCCCGGTGAGCTTGCCTTGGGCTTCGGCCATCATGGCTGCGCCGCCTTCTTGGCGGCACACGGAGACCGCAATCGACGCTTCGTGCAGCGCATCCAGCACGGCCAGAAAGCTCTCGCCTGGGACGCAAAACAACTGCTCTACGCCGTGAACAATGAGTTGGTCAACCAGGATCTGGCCGCCGGTACGAGAAAGTGTCATGGGTAGGTTTCCAGAAAATGAAGAGAAGAAGTGACGTTCAGCGCAGTGCCGTACAGACGGCGTGGATAGAGCTTGTCGAGTTAACAGGCGTGATCGCATGGATGGAAAAGAGGCAAATATCCCCGATTCCGGCGCTTTTGTATAGTGACTTTTTGGAAAGACTTCATGCAAATATAGACAGAACTTAATTAACAAAAAAAGCCATCATCCGCCTCTAGCCCACATATTCATTGCGCTATAGCCCTGAAATAGCGCGATGACGTACTGCTAGTTCATTCTAAAAGTGCATGATCATGTTTCGGAAAAGTTTTTTGCCGCCAGTCGCCGACCTGCTGGCTTTTGAGTCGGCCTCGCGCCACGCTAGCATCTCGCTTGCGGCGGAAGAGTTGCACCTGACGCAAAGCGCGGTCTCGCGCCAGAACCGCCAGCTGGAGGGGCAACTCGGCATGGCCTTGTTTCACCGCGTGCGCCAGCGCGTGGTGCTGACCGATGCCGGCCGGGTTTACGCCGCCGACGTTCGCGCGGTGCTGCAACAACTCTCGGAGCGACACAAAAAGCCATGGCATGGTCAAACGGTGGCGGGCTGCTCAACCTGGCGGTGCTGCCCACCTTGTGCACACGCTGGTTGATTCCCCGCCTGGTGGTTTTTTCGGCGCGTTATCCGGATGTGACCGTGAATATCGCCTCCCGCCACGAACCCTTCGACTTCGCCCAGGTGCCGCTGGATGCAGCCATCCATTTCGGCACACCCCATTGGGCCGGTGCGGTATGTGAATACCTGATGCATGAACAAGTGGTGCCGCTTTGCAGCCCCGGCTACCAGCAGCAGCACGGCATCCGGCAGATTCAGGACTTGTCATCGGTGGTGGTGTTGCAACAAACCACCCGCCCTACCCAGTGGGCGGATTGGTTTGAACAGGTCGGTATTTGGTCTATCCCGAGTCGCGCGCGCAGGCCCCTCTGGTGCGGGCGTTTCGCCACTAGCTTCTGGCGCAATGCGGTTGAAGTGCGGTGCTGGAGGCCCGTGGCCACACAGAATACAACACGACCCCGACTTGCCGCCAAATGGCACTGGACGCGTCACTGGGCCTTGACAGCCAGAATAGGGCAAGAAACCGTTAGAAGAAGCTCCTGAGCGACGCTGCCCATGATGAGCTTGCCAATGGACGTGCGTTTTCGCAACCCGATGACGAGCAAGGAAGCCTGCACGGATTCCACCAGTTCCTGAATTTCTTCCACCGCATTTTTGCCCCTAACAAACTGCTTGAAATCCACGTCAAGTCCGGTTTGTTCAAGCAAAGACTGCACACGTTCGAAATCCGGTACATCCACATAGGCGGAGTCCCCCGTATTTCCGTTAGGGCTGGCATTCACCACAATCAGGCGTTCATTGCGACGTTTGGCAATTTCGATACCTTTGTCCAGGGCCGCTTGGCCTTCGGGACGTGGTACGTAGGCGACAACCAGGGTCATGATGTTCTCCGTCTTTCTCTGTTTGCAATAGTTGCTTGTGTCTCAGGGGCAGCCACGCTCAGCACCGGGCTGCGCCCAGATTTTGCGGCGTCAAGCCGTTGGCCTTGATGTGCGCGGGCAACGGCAGCCCGCGCACCAGTGACGCACAGGCTTCACCCATGGCGGGCGAAGACATGATGCCGGAGCCGCCTTGTGCCGCCACCCAGAAAAAACCGGGCTTCTGGGTGTCGAAACCACCCACGTGCCCGCCGTCGGCCACAAACGAACGCAAACCGGCCCAGGTGCGGGTTGGCCTGCGGATGGTCAGCGTGGTCATTTCCTCGATCTGGTAAATACCGAGGGCGATGTCCAGCTCTTCGGGCTGAATGTCCTGCGGCGTGACCGGATCGGCATTGGAAGGTGAGCCCAACAACATACCCGCGTCGGGCTTGAAGTACCAGTCATCGGCAATACCAAAGGCCATGGGCCAGTGGGCGGAGGAAAAACCCTCGGGTGGGGCGAAGATGAAGGCCGAGCGACGGCGCGACTCCAACCCGATGGGCGATACACCAGCCAGTTCAGCGATGGTATCTGCCCAGGCCCCGGCGGCATTGATGACGATAGGTGCTTCATAACGGACATCACCTGCCAACACCTCCCACAACGAGCCGACCCGCTTGACCCCGGTGACTTCTGCGTTGCAGACCACGGTGCCTCCTGCCCGACGTAGGCCGCGCAGGTAAGCCTGAAGCAGCGCATCGACATCGATGTCCACAGCATCGGGATCGTAGATGCCACCTATCACTTTCTCGGGTCGCAGCACCGGCACCAGCGCGCAGGTGTCAGCACTGCTCAGCAATGTCACATTGGGTGAGAGGGCGCGCAGGGTGTCCCAATGCTCAGCCAGCAGGGCCTCCTGACCTTGGCTCGCCACCATGACGGCCCCACGCGGGGAAACCAAGGGGCGCTCACTGAACCCTGCAGGCGGGGCCTGAAAGAAACTGCGACTGGACTTGCTGAGCGCACAGACCTGGGGTGTACCGTAACTTTCCATGAACAGCGCCGCCGAACGTCCTGTGGCGTGGTAGCCCGGCTGCGACTCGCGCTCCAGCAACACCACGCGGCCATGGGGTGCCAGCCAGTACCCCACCGATGCGGCAGCGATGCCACCCCCAATTATCAAAAAATCAGCTTGTTCGTTCATCTCTGTACTTCCTCATGCTGTGTAGGTGTGGTTGGTTTCTCAAACGACGTTGATTTCCAGCATGGGCCGGTTTTCAAGAACACGTTGCCAACCGAAATCGGACAAGTTCAGCGTGCGGTATTCGCCATAGGTCACCAGTTCCGACAAGGCTCGGCCCACGGCGGGTGCTTGCTGCATGCCGTGACCGCTGAAGCCATTGGCAAACAGCAGGTTGTCCACCTCCGGGTGCGCGCCCAGAATGACATTGTGGTCAAACATATTCATGTCGTAGTGGCCAGCCCAAGAATTTTTCACTTTGATCGCCTCAAAACCCGGTACCCGGTTGGCCAACAAGGGCCAGAGCACGTCGTCAAACAAACCGTGCTGCACATCAAAATCAAAACATTCCGGGTCCTGGTCGGCGGGCGGGGAAATGCCACAGATATAGCCGTTGCCCTCGGGCCGGAAGTAAGCACCGCTGTGGTCAATCACCATGGGACAGTTCGGCGTCTGTGCTGACGAGGTGAAATGAAAGACACAGCGTTTGTGCGCTTCCACCGGCAGGGTGATGCCAGCAGTTTTGGCCAGTTGAGGACCACCCGTACCGGATGCATTGATGAGTGTGGAGCAGCTCACCGTGGACCCATCGGTCAGGCGCACCGATTGAATGTGGCGACCGGTGCGCACCATGCTTGCCACCTCAGCTTGGCGGTACTGCACGCCCAAGGAAATGGCTTTGCGCCGAAACGCCTGCATCAGGCTGTAGGCATCGAGCCAACCTTCGCCGGACTGGCCAAACGAGCCGGCATACAGATCATCGGTGTTCATCCAGGGGTAACGCGCCTGCAATTGGGCAGGGGCCAGCAAAACCACGTCTGCGTTCAAACTGCGCTGCACCTGGTGGTTGGATTCGAGGATGTCTTTCCCGGCCTCTGTGGCGAGGAACAGATAGCCTTTTTCATGGAAACCGATGTCGGGGCTTTCACCACCAACCGACAGGTAGTCGCAGATCTGCTTGATGAACTGCGTCCCAAACTGGGACATCTGGATATTGCCGACGGTTGAGTACTGGTGCCGTATTGACGCCGCGGAGAGCGTGGTCGCACATTTTTCATAACTGAAGTCCTTTTCCAGCACCAGCACCGAGCCTTTGAAGTCAGGTTGGGCCGCCAGGAAGTACGCAGCAGAGCTACCGACGGCAGCACCGCCGACGATGATCACATCGAAATTTTCCATAGAAATAAAAAGTTCAAATTAGTTGATTTATTTCATTATCTATCAATATAATTCCTTTACGAAACCTTTTTATTAAAAGAAAATTTTATGCCCAAAGTGAATGAACTCCTTTCTCCGCTCATGCAACGTATGGGGGTTGCCTCGTCTACTTATACAGGCGGGACACTCGTCGTTTGTTCTCCAATTGACGGCAGCGAACTGGGTCGCGTCCACATCCATGAACAAGAAGAGGTGACGAAAACCATCGACGCCGCTCAGCAGGCATTCATGACTTGGCGCCATATACCCGCACCGCGACGCGGCGAGCTTATCCGCCTGCTGGGCGAAGAGTTGCGCCTGGCCAAGAGCGACTTGGGGCAGTTGATCTCGCTGGAAGCGGGCAAAGTTCTCTCCGAAGGACTGGGCGAAGTACAGGAAATGATTGATGTCTGCGACTTTGCCGTGGGCTTGTCACGTCAGCTTTATGGCTTGACCATCGCATCCGAGCGGCCTGGACACCGCATGATGGAAACCTGGCATCCGCTGGGGGTGGTGGGTGTGATCAGTGCGTTCAATTTCCCCACGGCGGTCTGGTCCTGGAACTTTGCGCTGGCCATTGTGTGTGGCAACTCGGTGGTGTGGAAACCCTCAGAGAAGACCCCGCTGACGGCACTGGCTAGTCAAGCCCTGTTTGAGCGTGCAGCCAAACGGTTTGGCGACGCGCCAGCGGCCTTGTCACAGTTGCTGGTAGGTGCCCGGGAAGTGGGAGAGGCCTTGGTCAACCATCCCAAGGTGGCCCTGATTTCTGCCACGGGAAGCACCCGCATGGGACGGGAAGTCGGACCGAATGTCGCGCGGCGTTTTGCCCGCAGCCTGCTGGAATTGGGGGGCAACAACGCCGTCATCATCACGCCAAGTGCCGATCTGGATTTGGCGGTGCGTGGCATTCTTTTTGCCGCCGTGGGCACCGCCGGACAACGCTGTACGAGCACGCGGCGTCTTATCGTGCATTCAAGCATCAAAACAAGCCTGCTCGAACGCCTGAAAAAAGGCTATCAGGCCTTGCCAATTGGCAACCCATTGACCGCCGGAACACTGGTTGGCCCCCTGATTGACCGGGCATCTTTTCAATCCATGCAACAGGCGCTGGCCAACGCCCGTGCAGAAGGTGGCGAGGTGTTTGGTGGGGAACGGGTGCTGCAGGAGCAGTTTCCCCATGCATACTTTGTAAAACCAGCTTTGGTCGACATGCCCGCACAAACCGACACCGTGCGCCATGAAACCTTTGCGCCCATTTTGTATGTGCTTGGCTACGACCACTTTGACGATGCCCTGGCGATTCAAAACGATGTGCCGCAAGGCCTGTCATCCGCCATTTTCAGTAACGACTTGCGCGAGGCCGAGACCTTCCTGAGTGTGGCCGGGTCGGACTGCGGCATTGCCAATGTAAATCTTGGGACCTCCGGCGCGGAAATCGGCGGGGCTTTTGGTGGAGAGAAGGAAACCGGCGGCGGGCGCGAGTCTGGGTCAGACTCTTGGCGTGCCTACATGCGCCGAGCCACCAATACGATCAATTATTCAAAAGAACTCCCGCTGGCGCAGGGTGTTCGATTTGATGTGTAGTGCCCACAGCGGGCTGGGTTGTTGTCTGCCTAATCGCTCACCGGCAATGAGCATTTTTGATACTGGAGTTGAACGAATGAAACTTTCTCTGAAGAAAAAATGGATCAATGCATCGGTAGCAGCAGCTTGCCTGCTGGCCGCAACAGGTGCCATGGCGCAAGCGGTGTACAAAATTGGCGTGGCTGGCCCAATGACCGGTGGTATAGCGGCCTATGGGGAAGAAATGCGCAAGGGTGCACAACTCGCAGCAGAAGACATCAACGCCGCGGGCGGCATCAATGGCAAAAAGGTGGAGATCGTCATTGGTGACGATGCCTGTGAACCCAAACAAGCGGTGACGGTTGCCTCGCGTTTGATCGAACGCGACAAAGTCAACGTGGTGGTCGGACACTTTTGCTCGTCCAGCACCATCCCTGCCTCTGAAGCTTATGCAGAGGCCGACATGCTCATGATCACACCGGCATCAACCAATCCCAAAATCACAGAACGAAACATGCCAAACGTCCTGCGGACCTGTGGGCGCGATGACCAGCAAGGCTTGGTGGCGGGTAACTACATCGTTGACGTCCTAAAAGCCAAAACCATCGTGCTGATTCACGACAAGGACACCTATGGGCAAGGTGTCGCCAACGCGACCCAGTCGCAATTGAACAAACGGGGCATCAAGGAAGTCATGTACGAGGGCTTGACTCGGGGTGAAAAAGACTACAACGCTCTGGTGACCAAAATCAAATCAGCCAAAGCCGATTTGATTTATTTTGCCGGTTTGTCCTCAGAAGCAGGAACTTTGCTGCGGCAGGTGCGTGAACAAGGCATCAACACCCAGTTCATGGTGACCGATGGTGCGGTTGAAGACACCTTTGCTGTGGCAGCCGGTGGCAAAGCTGTCTTGAAGGGCGTGCTGGTGACGTTTGGTGAAGACCCACGCCTGATTCCTGATGGCAAGGCTGTGGTTGAAAAATTCCGCAAAAGTGGCTTCGAACCCGCTGGCTTCACTTTGTACACCTATGCAGGTGTGCAAGTAGCCGCTGCAGCATTGAAGAGCGGCAATTCCACCTCGGGCGCAGCCATGGCCAAATGGATCAAGGCCAATCCGGTTCAGACCATTCTGGGCAAAAAATCATGGGACAGCAAAGGTGACCTGACCTCGGCAGCCTATGTGGTGAGCGTCTACAAAGACGACGGCACTTACGTTCGCGTCTCCAAATAGACCTAAGCCATCATTCATCACGCCGCTCACGCCCCGTCTTGGCAATGCCGAGACAGGGGTGACGGGGTTGACGAAATGGTCTGTCAGTCCTCCGTCTCGTCACAGAACAGGAATCCACAATGGATGGACATATCTTCGGCCAGCAAGTAGTCAATGGGCTGGTGCTGGGCATGATTTATGGCTTGATCGCCGTGGGCTACAGCATGGTGTATGGGGTCATTGGCATGATCAACTTTGCCCATGGCGACGTGTATATGGTCTCGGCCTACGTCACGGGCATCACACTGAGCGTGCTGGCCTACTTTGGGGTCGAGGCGATTGCCCCAACTCTGTTGATTGCACTGGTTTTCGTGATGGCGGTCACCGGCGTCTATGGCTGGGTGATCGAACGGGTTGCCTACCGACCCTTACGGGGGGCACCCAAATTAACGCCTCTGATTTCGGCTATTGGCGTTTCTCTCTTTTTACAAGCCTATGTTCAGCTTGCCCAAGGCCCCAATCCACAGGGCATCAAGCCCTACCTGGCCGGCGCTTTTCGTATTTGGCTAGGGACTGGTGAGGATCAGTTTTTTCAAATCACCTACATCCAGATAGTGATCGTCTTGGTGGCGATGGCCAGCATGGCGGGGCTGGCCTACATGATCAAATACACAAGCTTGGGTCGATCCTGTCGCGCCACGCAACAAGATCCCAAGATGGCGACCTTGCTGGGCATTGACACCCATCAAGTCATCTCCATCGTGTTTGTGATTGGCGCCGTATCGGCGAGCATCGCTGGTTTTTTGGTGACGCTCAACTACGGTTCCTTTGATTTTTACATCGGCTTTGTAGTGGGCGTCAAGGCATTTACCGCCGCCGTTCTGGGCGGCATTGGCTCGCTGCCAGGTGCTCTGCTTGGTGGTGTTTTGCTGGGTCTGCTGGAGTCACTCTTTTCCGGCTACGTCAGCACGGATTACAAAGATGTGTTCTCATTTTCGGTACTCATCATTGTGCTGATTTTCAAACCCAGTGGCCTGCTGGGCCGTCCGGCGGTGGAGAAAGTATGAGTTCGCTTCCAAAAAATGCGCCCGGTGCCACAGCAAAAACACCCGCCGCGTGGCGCGATCTGCCACGTGACGCCTTGTTCACTTTTGTGTTGGCCTGGATAGTGTTTGGTCCCATCACGGGGCTGCGACTTGCCGGGCTTGACTTCATTCCCAACTGGCAGCGGCCAATGTGGTTGGCCACCGTCGTCACACTGGGACGCGTGCTGTTTCTGGCCACACTAAACACGGGCTGGGCCAAAAAACAGATGGACCGTTCTGCCATCAAAAAGGCCCAGGCGGCAACGGTGCAGACAGCCAATGAATGGCGGAAGTGGGCGCGGATCAGCGCCGTGGCCGGGCTGGTCGCATTTGCCCTGCCCTTTGTTTTTGTTGACAACAGCTACGTGATGAAGTCCTTGTTGCTGGCCATGATCTACGTGTTGCTGGGACTGGGCCTGAACATTGTGGTCGGTCTGGCGGGGCTGCTTGATCTGGGTTTTGTCGCGTTTTACGCCGTAGGTGCCTACTTTCTCGCCTTGGGCTCCCAACACTGGGGCCTGGGATTTTGGGGTGCCCTGGCCTTGTCGCCTTTGCTCGCCGCCGCCTTGGGAGGACTGCTGGGCTTTACCGTGCTCAGAACCCACGGCGACTACCTGGCCATTGTGACTTTGGGGTTTGGTGAAATCATCCGCCTTGTGCTGACCAACTGGCTGGAAGTGACGGGTGGCCCGAATGGTCTGCCGGTGCCAGCCCCGACATTGTTCGGTCTGGAATTCACCCGTCTCGCCAAATTCGGAGGCACACCGTTCCACGAATTCATGGGCTGGGCTTACAACCCCAACATGAAATTCCTGTTTCTCTATGTTGTTTTGTTCCTGGTGGTCGTGCTGATGATCAGCTGGATCTACCGGCTGCGCATCATGCCCATGGGGCGGGCCTGGGAGGCATTGCGCGAAGATGAAATTGCCTGCCGTTCACTGGGCATCAACCCGGTGGTGGTCAAACTTTCGGCCTTCATGATGGGGGCCATGACAGGCGGTTTGGCGGGGGTCTTTTTCGCCAGCTACCAGGGCTTTGTCAACCCGACTTCTTTCACTTTTTTTGAGTCAGCGCTGATTCTGGCGATTGTGGTGCTGGGTGGGCTGGGCTCGATCGTCGGTGTCATTGTGGCCGCCTTTGTGCTGACCTTGCTGCCGGAAATGCTGCGTGAGTTTGCAGATTTCCGGATTCTGGCGTTTGGCATATTGATGGTACTCATGATGATTTGGCGACCCCGCGGCTTGATTCGCACGCGCCGCCCGACATTCACACTGCCTGAAACAAAATCATGACCTCCGGCAACAACCTGCTCACGGTGCGTAGTTTAGGCATGCGCTTTGGCGGCATTCAAGCCTTGACTGATGTGAACTTCAACATTCCGGTTGGCTCCATTTCGGCATTGATTGGCCCCAACGGGGCTGGCAAGACAACCGTATTCAACTGCATTACCGGTTTTTACCGGCCCAGTGTCGGCAACATCGAATTGACGGTTGACGGTCAGTCGATAGACCTGGGCAACCTGCTGGCGTCCAGATTGTTTGGCGGTTCACATCGCATCGCCCGACAGGGCATTGCCCGCACGTTCCAGAACATCCGCCTGTTTCGTGAAATGACGGTGCTGGAAAACCTGCTGGTGGCGCAGCACCACCATTTGAACCACAATTTGCTGGCTGGCTTTTTTCGCACCCGCAGTTACCGTTCGTCAGAGCAAACCGCGATCGACCACGCCATGTGGTGGCTCCATGTGGTTGGCCTGCGCGACTGCGCCAACCGCCTGTCAGGCACATTGCCCTACGGCCACCAGCGGCGGCTCGAAATTGCGCGCTCAATGTGTACACACCCCAAGCTGATTTGCCTGGATGAACCTGCCGCAGGACTGAACCCCCGCGAAACCGAAGACTTGGCAACGCTCATTCAGCAACTGCGACAAGATCACGGCGTCACCGTGCTGCTCATTGAACATGACATGGGGCTGGTCATGGGCATCAGTGGCCACATTGTTGTGCTGGACCATGGAAAAGTCATTGCGATGGGTACTCCGCAAATGGTCGCCAGTTCACCCGCCGTGATCCATGCCTACCTGGGAGTTGACGAGAAGACTGACGAAAAGGCGACAACTCAATGACTCCCATGCTTCAAGTCAAAAACGTCGATGCCTTTTACGGGCCAATCCAGGCCCTGCGCAATGTGTCGCTGGAAGTCAACGAGGGCGAAATTGTGTCCTTGATCGGGGCCAACGGGGCCGGTAAATCAACGCTGCTCATGAGCATTTTTGGCCAACCCCAGGTACGCCAGGGCAGCATTCACTTTGCTGGCGAGGACATCACGCAGGTGGCTTCACACCATATTGCGAAGCGGGGTTTGGCACAAGTGCCAGAGGGTCGCCACATTTTCCCGGCCATGACCGTCGAGGAAAACCTGATCATGGGCACCGTGCCAGTGGGGCTTGAACATGTAGATGCCGACCGTGACGCAATGTTCACGCTGTTTCCCAGGCTGAAAGAGCGTTGCAATCAACGGGCTGGCACCATGTCCGGCGGCGAACAACAGATGTTGGCGATTGCACGCGCACTCATGGGACGCCCCCGCATGATCTTGCTTGATGAGCCCTCGCTCGGTTTGGCACCCAAGGTTATCGCAACCGTGTTTGATGCACTCAAACACATTGCAGCGAGTGGCAAGACCATTTTTCTGGTGGAACAAAATGCCAACCAGGCGCTTGCTTTGGCAGATCGCGCCTATGTGCTGGTGAATGGTTCGGTGCGAATGGAAGGCTCTGGGGCAGAATTGATGGCAAACCCTGAAGTTCGACAAGCCTACCTTGGCGGACATTGAGCCCCACCCCTACATTCGGAACATTGAAATGAGCGAACCATCTGGCCCCATCAACAGCGAGGCAATGCTTGGCCAACGCGTGCGTACGCAGCGTAATAAACTGGACTGGACTCTGGAGCAGGCCAGTCAGGCCACAGGTTTGGCACGCTCCACCCTGTCAAAAATAGAAAATGGTTTGATGTCGCCGACATACGACGCACTGATCAAATTGGCCACCGGCCTGAAAATCGACATCAGTGAGTTGTTTGAACCGACAGAAAAAATTTCAGGCAGCGGACGACGCAGCATCTCGCGCAAGGGCTGTGGTCAGAGCCATCACACACCTTATTACGATCACGTCCTGCTGTGCAATGACATGTCGAACAAAGACATGATCCCGTTTAAAACCCGAATTTTGGCACGTTCCTTTGATGATTTTGAAGATTGGAGCCGTCATACTGGGGAGGAATTCGTCTACGTATTGACTGGTGAGATTGAGCTTTTTACAGAATATTACGAACCCGTGCGGCTGGGCACGGGCGACTCCTGGTACATAGACAGCCGCATGGGGCACCGGGTCATCAGCGTCAGCCCGGAGAATGCGGAAGTGTTGTGGGTCAGCACGACCAATCCACGTGCGACAAAAAGTGTCTGACGCTGCCAGCGCAGTTTTTCTCCAACCTGACCGATTCACCATGCAATTTTTCTCCAAAGACGATGTGACCCGCCTAACTCCCTACGAACCACTGATCCAGGCACTTGCCATGGGCCTGCTGGAACCCATCGAGTCTCCGTCACGCATTTTTTTAAATCCCAACCATGATGCCAGTGCGGTCCTGATCATGCCCGCGTGGAAACCGCATGGCATCATGGGCACCAAAATTGTCTCCATCTGGCCCGGGAACAACGCCAAAGGTAAGCCCGCAGTTTCAGCGGTGTACGTGGTCACGTCATGTGATGACGGCCAAACATTGGCCGTCATTGATGGCACAGAACTGACTCTGCGGCGCACAGCCGCCACAGCTGCACTGGGCGCTAAATTACTGGCTCGACCGGACAGTAAAAAACTGGCGATTTTGGGCACCGGAGCCCTTTCAATGGCCATGGTCATGGCGCACCGCAGCGTGTTTGATTTGTCCGAGATCACCATTTGGGGGCGCTCGTTTGATAATGCCAAAACCGTGGTCGAAAAACTTGCCCTCATTGGGATTTCGGCCAGCGCCACGAGTGACCTGCAAAGTGCCTTGGCCAACGCGGACATTGTGGTGGCCGCGACGACGGCAACCCAGCCGTTCATTCAAAGTGACTGGGTCAAACCCGGGACACACCTGAGCTTGATAGGCGCATTCACCCCCCAGATGGCAGAGGCCGAACCGCAACTTCTATCGAAAGTCCGGCTCTTTGTCGACTCACGGGAAGCCGTCATGCAAAAAGGGGGGGAGGTCCTGCAAGCCTTGCGGGCCGGACTGATCATGGACACTGACGTGCTGGGAGAGCTGGCAGAGTTGCTAGCACCCTCGCCCAAAGTTGTCGGGCGAATGTCGGAGCAGGACATCACTGTCTTCAAATCAGTGGGGTTTGCGTCGCTCGACTTGATAGCAGCAGAGTATGTGTTGCGGGACACCCTTCACTCGCCAGCACCTGCACGCACTGCAATAAAAATTGCAAACTACTGAAAAGATTCCAGATATACAGGCCAAATTTACTCAAAATGCAGGCTCGCAGGCTCACCCATTGCCCCATTGGTTGATCGACCTACCTACCCGCCCCGCACTTTCACCGCCTGCCCATCCGTCACCATGCTGCCCGGGTACAGCACCACCGCTTCCCCCTCGCGCAACCCGTCTTTGAGCCAAGCCACATCCGCGTTGCGATCTTGCAGCTGCACCGGCCGGGCGCGCGCATGGCCGTCGACGACGACGAACACGCGCCACTGCTGGCCATCGCGCACCAAGGCTGCGGTGGGCACCAGCAAGGCACGCGGGTGGGACGACACGGTGATGCGCGCATCCACCCGATAGCCGTCGCCCAGTTGGGCGATGCTGGGCTGTGCCGCCGCGGCCTGCGTCCCGTCTGCTACTGGCTCCAGGGCCACGATCACGTTCACGCGCTGCTCTTCAATGCCCAGCGCCGACACCTTGGTAAACGCCACGGGCTCCACGCGTGTGACTTTTCCCGCCATGGCTGGCACACCGCCGCCCGGTGACAGCCGCACCGGCGCGCCGGGTTCAATCTGCGTGACCTCGCCTGACAACACGTCGATCACCGCCTCCATGGCCCCAGTGTTGCCAATGTCAAGCAACGGCTGGCCAGCGGTCACCGTCACGGCACTGTCTTGGTGCAGCTTGAGCACTTGGCCGTCCACCGGGCTTTTGATGTCCCAGCGGCCGCTGGATTGACCTGCGGCTGTGGGTTCGGCACGGGCCAGCGCGGCACGGGCTTCGGCCACGGCATAGTCGGCCACGCCCCGCTCGGCCTGTGCGGCATTCAAAGCCTGCTGGGCAGCTTGACGGGCCAGCGTGGCTTGGTCGCGGGCGGCTGGGGAAATGAAGTTTTCTTGCGCTAGCTTGGTGGCGCGACCAGCTTCGAGCGTGGCCTGGGCCAGCGCCGTCTGGGCGCGTTGCACCTGCGCTGCTGCGGCGCTTCGGGCGGCATCGGCACTGCCCACACGCTGCTGCAGCACGCTGCGGGTGCGGGCATCAATCATCTGCGGGGCCACCGGCTCCAAGGTGACAAGTACATCGCCAGCCTTCACCGCATCACCCACCTTGAGGCTTGGGCGCAGCAAAGCGGCCTGGGTGGGCGCGGTGATGATGTAGCGGGTTTTGATGCGCAGGCGACCGTCCTCTTCAATGGCTTGCTCGAAGGTGCCGGTGGCCACCGTGGCCACCTCCACCAGCAGCGGGCGTGGCCGGTAAATAGCGTAAACCAAGGCAGCAGCAGCGGCCAGCAGCAGCGCGCCAATGAGCCAGCGCCGGGTTTTTTGGGTAGAGGTTTTCTCGTTCATTCGCGTACTTTCAAAACAGAAACCAGGTCCAGCCGGTCGATCTGGCGGCGCACCAGCAGCGCGCTTGCAATGCCTGCGGCCAGCACAATCAGCGCGGCCGACGCGTAGGTGGACGGCTCGATCACCACAGAAAAATCAATCGCATCGGACGACATCAGCTGCATCATCAACGTGGCCAGCGCGTAGCCCAGCAATGCGCCAATCGGCAGCGCCAGCAACAGTTCGGCACCCAGTTCGGCCAGCAGCAGCACCGAGACCTCGGCGCGCGTCATGCCCAATACGCGCAGGCTGGCTAGCTCCCAGGCGCGCTCGGACAGCGAGATGCGTGCGGCGTTGTAGATGATGCCCACCGCCATGGCCACCGCAAACAGCGTGAGGATGCCGCTGAACACGCCCATGTTGCGCGAGGTGGTCTTGTTGAAGTTGGCCATGGCACCGGCTTTGTCAAACACGGCGTTGATCACCGGGGCGGTTTTCACTGCGGCCCAGAAGGCGCTTATGGCCTGTGGATCCACCTGCAGCACCGCGTTGGCCACGCCAGAGCCGTCGCGTGCTAGGGCATTCATGGCGTCCAGGTTCATGTAAAGCAGTTTGCCAAACATGGTGTGCACGATGTCGACCACCTCGACCTCAGTCTGCACCTGACTCCACAGGCGGAATTCAAGCGCCACATGGTCACCCACGCGGGCATCCAGCGCGCGCGCCAGCAGGGCCGACAGCACCACGCCGTGTGCCGGCATGGCCACCGCGCCACGCTGCTCGTCCACCACGCGCATCAGTCTGGCGTCAGGGCGGAAGCCACTCAAAGCCGTGTCCTCGCTGCGGCCATGCAGGCGCACCCGCACCGGCTCGCTGCGATAGGGCTCGGCGGCCATCACGCCAGGCAAACGGTTCAGGTCTTGCACCACACCCAGCGGCACCGAGCGTTGAAAGGTGACCAGCACATCGCCCTGCTGCACCTGGCGAAACTGCACGTCCACAATGTGCGCGATGGCATCCATCCAGAACGCGCCCGAGATTTGCAGGGCCACCGCCAGCGCAATGCCGGTCACGGTCAGGGCGGCGCGCAGCGGGCGGCGCTCGAAATTTCGGATCACCATCATGGTGCCGGTGCTCACAAGGCGGCCCAGGCCCAGTCGCTCGATCAATGTCGGCTTGAAGCTTGGTGGTGCCGGGGGCAACATGGCTTGTGCGGGCTTGAGCCGCACCACCGCGTGGATGGCGGTCCAGGTGCCCAGTGCGGCGGCGCTGGCGGCGATCAACAGCGAGGTGATGATCAGCCACGGATTGGTCACATAGGCCAGGCCATTGAAGCGAAACACCTCGTCATACAGGCCAAGCATGCCGCGCCCGATCAACTGGCTCAAGCCCAGACCCACCAGCACACCCAGCCCGGCAATGGCCAGCGCCAGCTGAATGTAGTGCCAGGCAATGGCGCCGTCGCTGTAACCCAGCGCCTTGAGTGCGGCAATCTGACTGCGCTGGGTTGCGACCTGGCGGCTCAGCACCACATTGAGGATGAACATGGCCACGGCCAAAAAGATCGACGGCAGCACGGTGCCCATCACCTTGAGTTGTGACAGCTCGTCTTCCACAATCTTGGCCGACAGCAGCTTGTCGCGCCCGGTCGCGCCAATCGCGCCATAGGGTTCCAGCAGATGGTCGACGCCGTCAATCACCGGCTGCACTGCAGTGCCCGCATCCAGCCGCAGCGCCACCTGGTTGAACGCGCCCTGCATGTCAAAGGCATCAGTCATCCGGGCGGCGGCTATCCACCAAATGCCAAACGACTGGTCATCGGGCGCGCCGCCTTGCGAGGCAAACACGTATTCGGGCGAGGCCACCGTGCCCACCAAAAAAACGCGTTCGCGTTTGCCGTTCAGGACGGCGTGCACGCTGTCGCCAGGGTTCAGGTTGCGGGCGGCGGCAAAACGGTCACTGACCAAGGCCTCCAGCACGCCATCGCTCTCGGGCCAGCGCCCGCGTTTGAGCGTCAGGGCGTTCATGCCCTGGCGGTTGGCGTGCAGGCGCGCCAGATCGACGCCAATGAAGCGGCCAGTCACTGGCGGCTCAACCCCGGGCAAATCAACCTGTGCGTCAAACACCACATCAAGCTTGACCTCGGCCACACCCGGCAAGGCCGCCAGCCGTTCGCGCAAGTGCACCGGCGCGCGTTTGACGCTTGCAAACACCTCTGCCAGACGGTTGTCGCGGTAAAACGCATCTCGCGAGCCCTTGAGCGATTCGTGCACCGAGAACATGCCGACAAACCCCGCGACACCAATCGCCACCACCAGTGCAATCGTGGCCACCTGAGCCCGCAAGCGGGTCAGGTCGCGCCAGAGCTTGATGTGGATGGCTTTCATGGCTGGCTCGTGGGTGGCTCGTGGCTTGTGCTACCAGTTCAGGCTGGAGGCCGCCACCTTGCGGGTATTGACGCGGGTTTCCACAATGCGGCCATCGGCCAAGCGCAGCACGCGGTCGGCCA
Source organism: Rhodoferax sp. (assembly GCF_028688795.1). Taxonomy (GTDB): domain Bacteria; phylum Pseudomonadota; class Gammaproteobacteria; order Burkholderiales; family Burkholderiaceae_C; genus Rhodoferax. The sequence continues at coordinate 133,735 of NZ_JAQTXM010000001.1, forward strand.
TCTCGGCAATCGGGGCGTTGTGCGTGATGACCACGGTGGTGGTCCCGAGCTCACGGTTCACATGTTCAATGGCTTGCAGCACCATCACGCCGGTGGCGCAGTCCAGCGCGCCAGTGGGCTCGTCGCACAACAACACGGCAGGGTTTTTGGCAATGGCGCGCGCGATGGCCACGCGCTGCTGCTCGCCGCCCGAAAGTTGCGCCACAAAGTGGTTCAGCCGCGCCCCCAAGCCGACCAGTTCCAGCGCGTCTTCGGGTTTCATCGGGTCGGCGGCCAAGTCCGTCACCAGCGCCACGTTTTCGCGTGCGGTCAAGCTGGGGATCAGGTTGTAGAACTGGAACACAAAACCCACATGCTCGCGCCGGTAACGGGTCAGCTCGGCATCGTCTGCACCAATGAGTTCATGCGTCTGGCCCGCATGGGTCCAGCAGGCCGAGCCGCTGGTCGCGGTATCCAGCCCGCCCAAAATGTTGAGCAAGGTTGATTTGCCGCTGCCGGAAGCGCCGAGCAACACGACAAACTCACCCTGCACAATGTCCAGATCGACCCCGCGCAGCGCATGGACCGCGGTATCACCTTCGCCGTAAACCTTGGTCAGGCTACGGGCCATGAAAACAGGTTCGGCATGGACAATTGGGGAGTTCATCGCAGCGCGATCAGCGTAGGGTGAAAGTTTGCACTCAGCGCGCCGATGAACGCTTGCGAACCATCAAAAGAGATGCAATTCATTCAGCTAAAGATACTGCCGAGAACTGTCACCCGTCTGTTCGGTGGCACACCCTTGGCAGGGAGAGCCAATATTGCTATATATTAAATAGCTGGTTACGCTTATAAATAAAGGTCTACATGCCTAAAAGGCTTGATAAATCACGGTTCGCTCCACCAACCGGTCATCGCCCAACACAATCATCGAAAACAGCAATTCGTCCAGGCTGCTGGCCAGCGCCGTTTTACGCGCCAGCAGCGGCGTGGCCTGCGGGTTCAGCACCACGAAGTCAGCCTCACAACCCGGTTGCAGGTTGCCCACCACACCTTCCAGCCCCAAAGCCCGCGCAGCACCGGCCGTGTGCTGCCACCACAGGTGTTGCGGCGACAGTGACAACCCCGCTTTGGTCTGCCCTTCGCGCCCGACGTAATAGGCCGCCAGCATGGTGTGAAACGGGCTGAAGCTGGTGCCGCCGCCCACGTCATTGGCCAGCCCGTACTGAAAGCCCACGCGGTCAGCCCCGGCGTAGTCGAAAAAACCACTGCCCAGAAACAAGTTGCTGGTCGGACAGACGGCAGCGGCAGCTCCGGCATCACGCATCAGCGCCCGGTCAGCGTCGTCAAAGTGGATGCAGTGCGCGTAAATGGCGCGCTGGCGCAGCAGGCCAAAGTCGGCATAGGTGGCCAGGTAACTGCTGGATGTCGGAAAAAGATCGCGCGCCCAGGCAATCTCCTCGTGGTTTTCTGCCACGTGGGACTGAATCCAGACATCCGGGTAACGCGCCGCCAACTCGCCCGCCCCACGCAACTGGGCGTCGCTGCTGGTGGGTGCAAAACGCGGCGTGATGGCGTAGCCCAGGCGGTCCACACCATGCCAGCGTGCAATCAGAGCTTGCGTGTCGAGCAGGCTTTGCTCGGTGGCATCTGTGCCGCCCCTGACCGAAGGCTGGTTGAGCAGGTCGACTGGGGCATGGCGGTCCATCAGACACAGGCCAGTGATCAGGCGCAGCTTGTGCTTTTGCGCCTCCGTAAACAAGGCGTTGACAGATGTGGGATGCGAGGTCGCAAACGTGAGCGCCGTCGTGACCCCGTTGCGCAGCAATTCAGCTATAAAAAAAGTAGCTGCTTGCGTACAGTATTCGGGGCTTGAGAAGCGTTTTTCTTCAGGAAACGTGTAATTTTCCAGCCACGGCAGCAAGCCTTCAGCCGGTGAGCCAATCACGTTGGTTTGTGGGTAGTGGCTGTGCAAGTCCACGAACCCGGGGGCGATGATGCGGCCCGGCCAGTGCGTTACCGGCACATCGGCAAAGCGGGGCTGCAGCGCGCGGTAAGGCCCCACAGCCAGCACCACCTGGGTACCCTGGGCGTTGGGTCCGACCACCAGCAGGCCGTCGTCCTCAAACACGGCCAATTGATGCGGGTCACCCTCAGGTGCAAAACGAAGAATGGCGGCGCGGTAAGCTTTCATAGGGTTTGGAGCTTACCCAATTTCCGCCGCATGCATGGATTGCCGCGCTTCGCTCGCCATGACGGCCAAAAATTAGCAATGACCAGGCACGCTGCAACGTGGCAGTCCATTGCTTCCAAATTGCATGGCTGCTGCGATAATGCCGCCATGAAAAATACCCTGCAAACTTCACTTTTGACACTTTGGCGCCCAATTTTGGCGATGTTGATCGTCATCACCGCGTCCAATTACCTGGTGCAATTTCCCATCAACGACTGGTTGACTTGGGGTGCGTTCACCTTCCCGGTGGCCTTTTTGGTCACAGATTTAACCAACCGCGCCGTTGGGGCAAGCGCTGCGCGCCGCGTCGCCTGGACCGGCTTTGCCATTGCCGTGCTGGTGTCGCTGGCCTTGGCGCCCTGGCGCATTGCCGTGGCTTCTGGCGTGGCGTTCATCGTGGGCCAGTTGCTGGACATCGTGGCCTTCAACAAGCTGCGCACCATGTCGTGGTGGAAAGCGCCACTGATTGGCTCGGTGGTGGCGTCTGTAGTCGACACCGGCATCTTCTTCTTTCTGGCCTTCTACGGCTCCGACATGAACTGGCTGATGCTGGCCACGGGTGACCTTGGCATCAAGTGGCTGATGGCCGCCGTGCTGCTGGCGCCCTACCGCCTGATGCTGCCGCGCCTGCAGCTTTGGGTGCCTGCGCAGCCACACGCTTAATCAACCTATTTTCCGAAGATACCCGGTTGTAGCAGGCCTTCGAAAAACTGCACTGTTTCACTTGAAGGGCGTCCAGACGGACGCCCTTTTTCTTGACCTTGCGCCAGCACCAAGCGCCGCTGTGCGACGATATGCCGCATGTCTCTTTTGCCCGATCCGTCCTCAACCCCAACGTTGGCCCAGGAATGCGGCCTGCAACGCCCCGGCCAGGGCTGGTGGGCGTGGCTGCGGGACCCTCATGGCATGTTGGCGCTGCTGGCCGCCGTGCCGATCTGGCTGGCCCTTGCCTTGTGGGTTGGTCCAGCCATGCGCCATCCCGCCGGGGTGTTGGCCTGGGTCTCATTCATAGTGATTCAACCCGTGCTTGAAGAACTTGTGTTTCGCGGCATCTTGCAGGGGCAGGCGCTGCGACTCAGCAGCCGGCAGGGCCAGGCGCTGCGGTTGGGCCCGGTCACGCTGGCCAATGTGCTGGTCACGGTGGGTTTTGTGGCCTTGCACTTGCGTGCCCAGCCGCTGGCCTGGGCGCTGGCTGTGGCCGGGCCGTCGCTGGTGCTGGGTCACCTGCGCGAGCGTATGGCAAGCGTCTGGCCGGCCATGCTGGTGCATGCTTACTACAACGCCGGCTTTGGACTGGCAGCGCTGCTGGTTCAGACCTGATAACAAAAACACCGCCTGGCAACAGGCGGTGTTTTGATGTCAACGGGGCGGCAAAGCCCCGATGGATGCGGCCTTAGCTGCGGCGGGTGCGGCGCACGCCCCAGCCAATCAGGCCAAGTGCGGCCAGCAGTGGCAGCATCGGGTCGACCGGGCGCTCAGCCGTGGCGGCCGAGCAGCCACCGCCGGCGTCGTCTTTCTCATTCACCATCGCCGCGGTCAGCACAGTCTTCTTCGGAGCGACATAACTGAACGCCGGCGTCGTGGCTGTGAAGTTGGTGTCGTCGTACCAGACGCGGGCGAACCTGGCCTCATGCACGCCGTCGGCCTGCTGGGCCCACACCGAGTACAGGGTGTCACCAGCCGGGGTCATGGCCAGGCTGGCCTCTTCTGCGGCCACACCGATGCAAATGCGAATTGTCATGCCGCGTGGCAGAGACATTGTTTAAATGAGAACCCGTGTAAGAGCGCTGGCACGCACAACACGTGGCCAGTCCGCTTGACGTGTGGATTCAAGTTTTAGCAACGTGGGAGAAGCATATGAAAGTACGAAAAATTGGCGTTTCACGGTGGGTACTGGCTGCCGCCGCTTCACTGTTGGTTGCCGGTATGAGCACAAGCACATTCGCGCAGGATCAAACCCGTGACCAACTCAGGGACCACACCGGGGATCAAACACCGGACAGGACCCGTGATCGAGACCGGTTGCGTGATCCTATTTACGGCAGCCAGTTGATGACGTCGCAAGAGCGCACGAAGTATCAGGCCCAAATGCGGACCCTAAAAACCGAGCAAGAGCGCGAAGCCTTCCGCTTGGAGCACCATCAACAAATGCAGGAGCGGGCCAGGCTTCAGGGCGTGACATTGCCTGAAACACCGCCAAATCCGCGTCCCGGAAAGGGAGGAGGGCCGGGTTACGGCAGCGGCGCAGGCCCTGGCCCGAGTGCAAACACGGGCACCAGCACAGGTCCTGGCCCGAGTGCAAGCACAGGCACCAGCACAGGCCCTGGCCCGAGTGCGAACACGGGCACCAGCACAGGTCCTGGCCCGAGTGCTGGCAACAAGAAGTAGCCCTGCGTTTTATTAGAGATGCTGTCTAGCCCGTTCGCGCCAACGCGCGAACGGGTGTCAAGACTACCTGTCACTGTTTTCTAATGGCCGCCAACAGGCTGGATTCTCGGCTGCGTCAGTCGACCCAGATGCGCTCATGTGCTCACATATCTGTCAGTGCTTGCACAGCGCAGCCGAGTGAGGGTCACGCTCGGCTTCATCCGTTCTATCTCGCAATTCAATAGTGTGTTTGTCAACGCGCAGACAAGCCAGGCCAGCGGGCCTGTCAAGAGACCATCAAACAAAGTGAGCGAGCCGCGCAGGAAGTGCTGCGAGTCAAGACATCCGGCGATGTTTTTGACGTTCAGTGGCACACCCAAGGCAAATCTGCACCATGGGGCAACTGGCCCGCTTCACTTAATTATTAGGAGTCAGCGGCCTATTTGAACGCTGCTACAAAGCTGAGCACTCATGGACGAGTCAACAAGATCGTGCTGACCTTAACCCACGACACAGTCAAGTAGATCAAGGCCATGATCGCCACTGTCCGTGCGGGTATTGAGCACATTAGGAACACTGCGCCGCAGTTATAAGAATCACAACGCTGGTTTGCCTTGGCACGCTATATCGCCGACAAAGTTCTCGCTTTAAACCCCACACCTCAGCTCCTACTGCAACGGAATAACTTTGGAAAATAGGAAAAATTGCCAGCGTGCAGCGAAAAGTGTCGGAAAAAATGACAGTGGGGAAATTTTTTTATTCTTCTCGACAAAAAAATGACAGAAAAATCACCGTTTTGAAGATGGATTTCGCACGTCTGTTCGGCTGATCTTGGAAATAGGTACTGACATTTTCAATGTCAGTACCTATTGATGCGATGACCAATTGTGAATTAACAATTGACTACCAATTACAGGCTGCGGTATCAAAATTGTTCGACATGTGATGACCAAGTTTTGTCGGAAATATTGACATATTCGATGTCATTTGTGACACAACATCACTACACAATTTATAAGTCATTGATTAATCAATGACTTACAACCCTTTTCCGTCATGGGCATAGTTGATGCTCTGAACTCAGCCACGCGATTGACGGGGCGATATCTCATGAAGTAGGTGATGCACCCCGCAATAGCGTGTTTGAGTCTCAACTTTATTAGGGAATTGCCATGCTAAAAACATACAAACATGCTGCCATAGACCTCGTGTCCAGATAAAGCAACTTCTTTTCTGTAAATTACCGGAATCTGGTTTTGGTCTGTTGTGAATAAGCGGGGTCAGGGTTTCATAGTCAGATAGATCTTTGCGGTCATCCACTCCTCGTCTTGTTCAGCCAAGATGGCCGTGACCAGTCGTAGGCAACTGGCGGTGTTGGGAAACAGGGTTGCTACCCGCGTTCGACGTTTGATCTCTTTGTTGAGCCTCTCCAGCCCATTGGTCGTGCGCATGCGCACCCGGTGCTCTGGCGGCAGTGCGAACACCGCAAAACCTTCGGTCAGATTCGTCTCGGCCCAAACGGCCAATTTGGGGTGCTCTGTTCTCCAACTCTGAATCGCCTGACCCAACAACCTGTTGGCCTCGTTCACATCAGGCGCATTGAAGATGGCGCGAATGGTGCGCGCCACAGGCACTCTGCGGTCGAGCTTGGATACATAACCCTGAGCGTTGTGCTGCAGGTGAAACTGGCAGCGCTGCCAGGGTACACCTGCAAACAAGGCTTTGCGCGCCGCCTTGAGTCCGCCGTGGTCATCACTGGCAATGAACTTGACACCACGCAGGCCGCGCTGAATCAGGCTGTCCAGAAACGCCCGCCAGTGCACCTCTGCCTCGGACAATGCAACCGACACGCCCAGCACTCGCCGGTGGCCACTTGCTGTGACGCCAACAGCCACCAACACGGCGCAGTCCACTACTTGGCCTGCCTCGCGCACACGTTCATAGCGTGCATCGAGTAACAGGTAGGGTGTCTCATCCAGAGGCCGGTTGCGCCAGGCTTGAAGCCCGATATCGAGCTTCTCGGCACAGCGGCTGATCTGCGTCGATGAGACACTGACCTCGGGGCCAACGAGCTTTTGCAAGACCTCGATGACTTTGCGTGTGGAGACGCCTTGCACGTACATCTCAGCCAGCGCCAGATTGACCGACTGCTCAGAGCGGCTGCCGCGCTCCAGCGCGCTGGGGTAAAAACCACCGCTCCTCACCTGTGGCACCTCAAAGGTGATTTCGCCCATGCGGGTAAGCATCGTCTTGGGCTTGTAGCCGTTGGCTTGGTCGATACGCTGGGCACTGCGTTCGTAGGGCATGGCCTGCAGATGCTGGGCGCGCTCAATGCGTGAGGCTTCGTTGACGAGGATGCGAAGCGCTTCGCCCGCACCATCAAGACCGTTGGCAAGTAAGCAGGCATAGGCATCGTGCAATGGCTGGGAAACGTCTTCGAGATTGGCTCTTTGGGCCATGATAAATTCTTTCTGGATGGTCAAGGCAAGCGCCAGACTTCGGGGGGGCGCCTCCGGCGGCCTGGCAGGGGCCTGATTTTAAAAATCCCAAAAACCAGAAACCGACCAATCCGTCGGATTCAATGCTCGGGGAAATTACAGAAAGAATGTTGCACTAACCGTGTCCAGGCCAGCACCCACCACCACAGACATCAAGGACAAAAAGAAATCCGGCGTCCATCGACCCCGGGCTGATTTAAGCGTTGGTGGCTTCCACCTAAGGTCATCCCGTTCAGTGGTCGCCCTGTGTGCTGCGCTCGCCGGGGTTGCGTGGATCTACCCAGCGGCAGCTGAACCTGTATTGACGTGGACGACCGTTGTCAACAACGGCGTTGTGGCGCCGGATCCAACAAATCCGACTTCTGCGCAGCTGTTCAACAGCTACAGCGGGTCGTCGGTGAACAACGACGCACTGGTCGTGTTCCGCGGTCGCACGCAGGGCGGCGAGACCGGACGGGTCTCGGGCGTGTTCTCACGCGACATGAGCGTGCCTGCAGCGTCGGTGCAAGCCATCGCCGTGGTGGGTGGCACAGTGCCAGAGCCGAACAACCTCACCGCGACGTTCACCGAGTTCCCTTCGCTCCCGCGCATAGACGCCGGCTCGACACTAATCGCAACGCGGGGCCAGACAAAGCCGGTGTACACATACCTACTGCCTGACAACACCGAAACGCGCGTCGGCACTACCGGCATCTACACCACGACTGGCGGTGGGTTGACCACTGGCGAGCAGAAGCTTGGCATGGTGCTTGAACAATCTCAATTCCAGGTGCCGCAGCCAGCCGTCAATGGGAATCAACTGCCGTTTGAGCAGTTCCCGGGTGCACCTGCAGCCTTCGACGGTAAATACATTGCGTTCAAGGGCAACTACGCCGATGCCGACGGTACCGCGCTGACCGGTGTGTTCTACCGCGATCTTCTTAGCAATAACGGCAAAGAGGTTGCCGTGCCGATCGCCTATCGCGGGATGGCGCTGCCGAACCAGCCCGACAACGACCCGACCACTGCAGCGATTGTCTTCGGCTCGACCTCACCGCCCAGCGCAGCCAAGGGCAAGGTCGTCTTCACCGGCCTTGACAATGAAGAGGCACCTACCGCTGGCGGCATCTACATGGGCAAGGTCGGCACGGACAGAAGCCTGACGACGCTGGTGGCGATTGGCGACACAGTGCCGGGCGTCACGAACGGCACCGGCAACGCGCTCAACCTCATCGGTGAAGGCCTGTCCTTTGACGGTCGCTACATGTCCTTCTGGGGTGCTTGGGGCGCCGAAAAGCGCACCGTCACGCTGAACTGCCCGGCCGACGGCAATGTGGCGGTTCGCAACTTCTGTGCGCTTCAAACGCCGCTGAAGGAACCAGGACTCGACCCCTCTGTACCTAGCAATCACACTGGCGTCACGACGCGTGAGGTGCCCGTACACCAAGGCATCTTCCAGAAAGATACCCTCACTGGTGAGTTGAAGCTTGTCGCACAGACCGACTCGAAGTACGAGGACTTCCTGTTCTGGAACTTCTCCGGCAACGCCGGACAGGACGGTAATGTGGTCACGGAAGAGGAAGAAGGCGCACGCTGGCGCTCCAGCGCCTTCATCGCCTCCGACGGGCAGAAGGTCGTCTTTAAGGCCCTGGAGACTGACAATGCGTTCGGCCTGTACCTCGACCGCGATGTCAGCGACCTCACCGACCCGTTCGCGCTGCTGACTTCTAGAATGTTTGGTGAAGCGCTCGACTCCGACTCCCGCGCCGCTGGGTTGTCGCTCACCTCGCTGGGGATTGAGCGCGACTCCTTCCGCAACGGCTGGCTGGTGATCAATGCAAGCATGGAAGGCATCATCAACGGCGAGGCTCTCGGCTGGGCTGGTGTGTACCTGACACAAGTTGTGCCAGAGCCATCTAGCGTGGCGCTTATGCTTCTGGCGCTTGGCATCCTAGTGGGCTCAAAACGTCGTCAAATCCGGCACACGGGTGAGTTCAGTCTTTGATCCACTGTTCAACAAGGAGACACGTATGAAAGCACCAAAAGTGAAACTGAGCCGGTTCGCGCTGGCTGCCACAGTTTCATTTTTGGTTGCTGGCTCAGGCACAGGTGCCACCACCTAAAGCCGTCCGCCAGAATTGGGCGTTAGGCCCGAGGAAATTTTGAATTCAAGTTTGGTAACTGTTGCTCCACGGGTGTCAATGCCGTGAATAAGGTCGGCTAAAGACACGCGTGGCAGCCGTTCACAGGGCCGGACGATGTGGTCGGCTTTGCCAGAAGCCGCATGCAGGCCAACCCGCTTGGCGCGCTCACGGCGGCCTTGGCTGTGGGCATGCTGCTGGTGCCCCTGCTTGCCTGGTGGCTGGCGAGCCGCATCGCCAAGCCCGTGGCCCGCCTAGAACTGGCGGCAGCGCATCTGGCCCGGGGCGCCGACCCGGCCCTGTTACCTGAAACCGGACCGCGCGAACTGGCTGAGCTGGCGCGCCACTTCAACCACATGGCGCTGCAAGTGCGTGAACTCAGCGATGCCCGCGCAACATTGTTTGCCGGGATTTCCCACGACCTGCGTACGCCCCTGACGCGCATGCGGCTGGCGCTGGAAATGCTCTCGCTCAAACCCGAACCCGGGCTGTTGCAGCGACTTAAGCTTGACATTGACGAGATGAACCAGTTGATCGGGCAATTGCTCGACATTGCCCGCGGCCTGAAGGTTGAGACCGCCCAAGAGTTCGACCTGGTTGCATGGCTCAGGGAGCGTGCTCAAGTGCAGCACGCGGCCGTTGAAGCAGCCGGCTCAGTCCTGTCGGTGCACTGCGTGGATGGTTTGTTTGTGCGGGCACCGCCGGGCATGCTCGCCCGCATCATCGACAATTTTCTGGGCAATGCGTTGCGGTATGCGCCTGGTCCGGTCGAGTTGGTCGGTCAGGCATTGCCGCCCGCCAAACCTGGAGGGCCGGCCGGTGCGCGCGTGGGTGTGCTCGACCGCGGTACGGGCATTCCAGCCGATCAGCTTGACGCCGTCATGCGGCCGTTTCACCGCCTGGAGATTTCGCGCAGCCAGGCCACGGGTGGCTTCGGGCTGGGGCTGGCGATCGTGCAGCAACTCGCCCACGCGAACGGCTGGGTGGTCCGGCTCGAGGCGCGCGAGGGCGGCGGCCTGGCCGCCTGGGTGGTGTTGCCGGGTGGCGACTGAGCCGCGCTGCCTCTTACCGGTCGACCCTGATCACGCTATTTGGCGTTCAACTAGCCTTTGGCCTTGAGCTGAAGTTGCTCTTGTGCCCGAACCTGGGTCTGCACCTGGGCCTGCGGTGAGGCCACTAACTATTGATTGTTCAACTGCGGAAAATAGGATTAAAACGTCTCGAAAAACTCTTCCAACCGGTCATGCAACACCCGCTTGGCGGATGCGTCAATGAAACTGGCCTCGAAGCTGTTGTGTGCCAGTTGCCAGGCGTGTTGGGCGGTGAGCCCGAGCGCGGTAAAGGTCTGGGCGAAGTTTTCGTTGATGTAACCACCAAAATACGCCGGGTCATCTGAATTGACCGTGGCCACCAAGCCAGCGTCCAACATGGCGCCCAGGTTGTGCTGCGCCAAGGTGGGGAACACCCGCAACTTCAGGTTAGACAAGGGGCAGACCGTGAGCGGCACCTTGTCTTGTACCAAGCGCTGGATCAGGGCGGGGTCGCGCAGGGCCTGCACGCCGTGGTCAATGCGCTCAACTCTCAAAACATCCAGGGCGCTCCAAATGTAGGCCGGTGGCCCCTCTTCACCCGCATGTGCAACCAGCCTGAAATCAAGTGCGCGCGCTTTGGCGAACACCTTGGCGAATTTCTCAGGCGGGTGCCCAAGCTCGCTCGATGCCAGACCAATGCCGACCAATTTGTCGCGGTGTGGCAAGGCTTGCTCCAGCGCTTCAAAGGCTTCGGCCTCGCTCAAATGGCGCAAAAAACACAGGATCAGTGAGGCACTCAGGCCCAGTTTGACTTGGGCATCGACACACGCGCGGTGCAGGCCGTTGATGACCACATCGGCACTGACACCATGGCCGGTGTGGGTTTGGGTGTCAAAGAAGATCTCGGTGTGCAGCACGTTGTCTGCTGCGGCGCGCTGCAGGTAGGCCCAGGCCATGTCGTAAAAGTCTTGCTCGGTGCGCAGCACCAAAGTGCCCGCGTGGTAAATGTCCAAAAACTCCTGCAGGTTATTGAACACGTAGGCGCGCCGCAGTGCTTCCACGTCCGGGTAAGGCACGGCCAAGCCGTTGCGGGCCGCCAGGGCAAACATCAGCTCAGGCTCCAGCGAGCCTTCAATGTGCATGTGCAGCTCGGCCTTGGGCATGCGCCTGAGCAACTCGGGCAGACGCTCGGAAGAGACCGGTTTCATCAACTTCATGAGATTTTTTCCTTTTTCATGGGCAGCGCGGGGCCGTCACCCTTTTGACAGACTCGCCGTAAAAACTGCCCGGCCACAAACAAATCACGCTCCAGCGCACGCCGCGCCGCAGCCGCATCGCCAGCGTCCAGCGCGCCCATCAGGTCATCATGGGCGTCATTGAGTACACCCAAGGCGGCATTGTCGTCAAAGAGCTGGTTGGACAACGGGCCCACCTTGAGCCAAACCGTCTCGATCAAATTCAACAGCAGCGGCGAACCCGCCGCACGGTACAACACCATGTGAAATGCTTCGTTGGCGTCCAGGTATGCCTTGGCATCTTTGGCCGCCAGCGCCTGCGTCATCACGGCCAGCAGGGCTCTCAACACGTCTTTGTCACCGGCTGACAACCGGAGTGCGCCGCGCTCTGCGGCCTCGCCTTCAAGCAGCAGGCGGTTTTGCAACACATCGTCAAACTCGGCCTTGGACAGCCGGGGCACCGAGACGCCGCAATTGGGGCTATGCGTCAGGGCACCTTCTGCGGCCAGACGCAACAAGGCCGCGCGCACCGGCATGGTGCCCATGCCCAGGGCCTGTGCCACCTCACGAATCTTGAGCCGCTCGCCGGGCAAAAAGCGGCCCACTGTGACCCACTGCCGCAGCGTGGCGTAGGTGCTGTCTTGTTGGGTGTCAGACATTAGGCGCACCGCTTACAAGTTCCCCTGCCACCCACTGCGCCACCACCTCGTCAAACGCCGTCAACAAGCGTTGCACATCGGCCTGTGTGGTCGCCGGGCTGCACAACAGCATGTTGTGAAACGGGGTGATCATGACACCACGGTTGAGCAGCGCCAAGTGGAGCAAGGATTCCAACTCGGGGTCAAACAACGCCTCGGCCTGGCTGCCGTTGACGGGGGGCACCGGACCAAACTGAAATTCACAACGTGCGCCCACCTGCGTGACACACCAGGACAACTGGTGGCGCGCAATACTGGCGCGCAGACCCTCAGCCACCTCCCCCGCCCGGTCCATCATGTGCGCAAAGGCGGCGTCGGTGGCCACCTCGGCCAGCGTGGCGCGCATGGCGGCCATGGCCAGCATGTTGCCAGTCAGGGTGGTGCCAATGCCCGAGTGGCCGGGCGGTGCGCTGCGTTTGGCCTGCATGGCGCGTTCGGCCAGTTCCGCACTGAAGCCATAGACAGCACACGGCAAACCCCCGGCAATCGGTTTGCCCAGCACCAGCGCATCCGGCTGCAAGCCATGGGCGCGCGCGTAGCCGCCGGGGCCACTGCTGAAGGTGTGGGTTTCATCCAGGATCAGCAATGCGCCATGCTGGTGAATCAAGGTTTGTGCGGCTTCCCAAAAACCAGGCTGCGGCAACACCATGCCAATGTTGGTCATGACCGGCTCGGCCAGCACACAGGCCACGTCACCCGCTTGCAGCGCCGCTTCCAGGGCAGGCAGGTCATTGAACTCGACCACCACCGTGTGTTGGGTGGGGTCAAACACCTGGCCCAGCAGGCTGTCACGCTGCCGGGGTTGGCCACCGACCAGGTCCACAAACACGTCGTCCACGGTGCCGTGGTAACAGCCGTTGAACACCAGCAGCTTGTTGCGCCCGGTGGCGGCACGCACCCAGCGCAACAAAAAGCGGTTGGCGTCGCTGGCCGACAGCGCACTTTGCCACATCGGCAAACCAAAGCGGCGCGCCAGCTCGGCCCCCACCCAGGCGGCGTCATCCCCGCTGAGCATGGTGGTGCAGCCTTGCGCCACCTGGCGCTGCACGGCCTGCACCACGGCCGGTGGTGCGTGGCCAAACATGGCACCGGTGTCACCCAGGCAAAAATCCACATAGCTGTGGCCATCGGCGTCCGTGAGGTGGGCGCCCTGTGCGCTGGCCACCTGCAGCGCAAACGGGGTGGACCAGTCGCTCATCCAGTGCAGCGGCACACCGAACAGCCAGTGTTGCTGGGCTTGCTGCGCGAGGGCTTGGGATTTGGGGTGTTGGGTGATGAAGCGGGCGCGTTCCTGCTCCGCCATGGCCTGGCGGGTAGGCTGGTGATTGGTTTTGTTTTTTATAAGCATTTTTGGCCTCTAGCGCTTTATTTCATTGCGGTAGTAGCTATGTTATTTGTATTTTTTTGAATGCGAAGGTGGGATTTTTTATCGTTGATTTCCCCACTCTATCCCCCCGCCCTTTCTCGCCCCGCCGGGCGAGAAAGGGAGCTAACAGCCTATTTGTGCGTGTGTTTTTTGGGGCGACGTACACGCTCCTTTGGCTTGTGGGCGGTAGAGGCCTGATGAGGTTTGGGGGATTTTTGGCGCTTGAGCGCTGTTGACGCCAGCAAGAACGCTGACGTTCGACCCACCCCAACCGCCTCGTTGGCCGTGGGGTTGTACGTCGTGGTTTAAGTGACGCGGCCAAATACGGCTGTTAGCTCCCCTTTCCGCCCCGGCGGGGGTGGAAAGGGGTTGGGGGATAGGGGGGGAATCAACGATAAAAAATATCAATCTCAACCTCAACCAATAAGAAAAACAAACAACACTATAAAAACAAGAGCTACTCACGCATACGCCACAAGCGCTAGAGGCCAAAAATGCTTATAAAACTCAAACCAGCAACAGCAAATGCTCCCGTTCCCAGGAACTGATCACCCGGCTGTAAGTGGCGTACTCCAGCTCTTTCACCGCACAAAACGCTTTCACAAACGACGGCCACAACACCTCGGCCATGGCGTCGCAGCCACGCATGCGGGTGATGGCGTCTTCCAGGTGGCGGGGCAATTCGTAGTCCAGATCCCAGGCGCTGCTGGTCATCGGGTCTGAGGGATTAAGGCGCTCCATCATGCCCAGATAACCACAGCCCAGCGTGGCCGCCATCGCCAGGTAGGGGTTGACATCGACACCAGGCACACGGTTTTCCACCCGCCGGTTGTCTGGCGATGACTTGGGGACGCGAATGCCGCAAGTGCGGTTGTCCAGGCCCCATTGCACATTGATCGGGGCCGACATGAAACGTGACAAGCGACGGTACGAATTGACGTAAGGCGCCAGCATCGGCATTACCTGCGGCACGTACTTTTGCAAGCCGCCAATGTAATGATTGAAGTGGTCACTACCCGAACCATCGGCATTGGAAAAAATGTTGAGCCCGGTGTCCATGTCCAACACGCTTTGGTGAATGTGCATCGCGCTGCCGGGTTCCATCTCCATCGGCTTGGCCATGAAGGTGGCAAAAATGCCGTGCCGCAGCGCCGTTTCACGCACGGTGCGTTTGAACAAGAACACCCGGTCGGCCAGGTCCATTGGGTCGCCGTGGCTGAAGTTGATTTCCATCTGGCCCGCGCCCGCCTCATGAATCAGTGTTTCCACACCCAGCCGGTGCACGCTGCAAAACTGCGAGAGCTCCATGAAAAACGGGTCAAAGTCATTCACCGCGTCAATCGAATACGACTGCCGCCCGGCCTCGGACTTACCGGTGCGCCCCAGCGGCGGCTGCAAGGGTTCGTGCGGGTTTTGCTGGCGCGCCACCAGATAAAACTCCATCTCGGGCGCCACCACCGGCTTCCAGCCCTGTTTTTCGTACAACGAGACCACATGGCGCAACACACTGCGCGGCGACAGTTGCACCGGCGAGCCATCAAACTCATGGCAGTCATGAATCACCACCGCCACCGGTTCCGCCGCCCACGGCACCACCCGTGCGGTGGACACGTCGGGCAGGCACACCATGTCGGGGTCGGTCTCGCCCACGTAGGGGCCGTTGTCGGGTTGCTGGCCGTTGACGGTGTTGAGCAGCACACTTTTGGGAATGCGCATTTCGCCCGAACTCAAAAACAGGTCTTTCGGCAGGATCTTGCCGCGGGCAATACCGGTCATGTCGGGAATGACACATTCGACCTCATGGATGCGGTGCTGGTGCAGAAACTGGGTGATGGTGTCGTTCATGGCGGGGTGGCAAGGTTTGGTGCATTTGCCTGTTTGTGATCAAATTAGTTCAAATGATAGGTTTATTTGTTGCCATTTACCTATTTTTTGATCAAATATTTAATCGAGCTTGAGCCGTGCGCGGGTTCAGTGGAGATGTTGGCGGCTGTACGGCGGCGGTTGTGGGTGGCTGGGGATGGGTTGGGGTGGCGGCATCAAAGATGGGGCCAAAGACCGGCTACAGCCGCAGTAGCATTCACCCCGGTGTCATCGGTCACCAAACGCTGTGCCTGAAAGAGAAAAGCCGCCTCAAGGGCGGCTTTTACTCAAACACAAAAACGCTTACTTCGCCCCAGGCACCTTGCCCTCGACACCCTTCACGAAGAAGTTCAAGCCACCCAGGAACTTGTCATCTGCCACCGCATCTTTGGCCACTTGCACCTTGCCGGTGTTGTCGGTGATGGGGCCTTTCCAGATCACAAAGCTGCCATCTGCCAGGCCTTTTTTGACTTCTTCAACCTTGGCTTTGGTCTCGGCAGGCACGTCTTCTGCGATGCTCACGATGTCAATCGCACCTTCTTTCACACCCCACCATGAGTGCGCTCCGGCGCCTGCTTTCCAATTGCCTTCCAGCGCCTCTTTTGTGGCCTTGATGTAGTACGGACCCCAGTTGATCACGGCAGATGCCAGATGGGCTTTGGGACCGTAGGCAGTCATGTCGGAATCCCATCCAAAAGCGCGTTTGCCCTTGGCTTCAGCAGTTTTCAAAACTGCTGGGGAGTCGGTGTTCTGGAACAACACGTCTGCGCCGCCGTTGATCAGGCTCGTTGCTGCTTCAGTTTCTTTCGGTGGGTCAAACCAGCCGTTCACCCACACCACTTTGGTTTTGATCTTTGGGTTGCTGGACTGCGCGCCCAGGGTGAAGGCGTTGATGTTGCGCACCACTTCAGGGATTGGCACCGAGGCCACCACACCCAGCGTATTGCTCTTGGTCATCTTGCCGGCAATCACGCCCGCCATGTAGGCACCTTCGTAGGTGCGGCTGTCGTAGGTGCGCATGTTGTCGGCCTGTTTGTAGCCGGTGGCATGTTCAAACTTGACACCAGCGTTGTCCGCCGCCACTTTGAGCATGGGTTCCATGTAGCCAAAGGTGGTGCCAAAAATCAGCTTGTTGCCTTGGCCAGCCATGTCGCGCAGCACGCGCTCGGCGTCCGCTGACTCAGGCACATTTTCTACAAAAGACGTTTGGATTTTTTCGCCAAATTCTTTTTCAAGCGCTTTACGGCCGTTGTCATGGGCAAATGTCCAACCGCCATCACCCACCGGGCCGACATAGGCAAAGGCAATTTTCAAGGGCTCAGGTTTGGGTGCAGGTGCAGGCGCAGAGGCCACCGGGGCTGGCGCAGGTGCAGGTACGGGCTCTTCTTTTTTACCGCAGCCCACCAGCGCAGCGGAGGCCACGGCGGTGAGGGCTGCCACTTTAAGCAGTGAGCGTTTTTGCAAGTCAGTCATAAGTCAATTCCTTCACAAGGGATGGGTTGGACAACGGGAAAAATCGAATGATAAGCCTGAACAAATCAGGCACCTGGGTAAAACGGTTTACCAAGGCTGGTGGGCATGTTGATGCGAATCCACTGCGGGTTGCGCGAGATCAACGCCAGCACCACAATGGTGGCCACATAGGGCAGCATCGACAAAAACTGAGCCGGCACATCCACACCAACGCCCTGCAAATGAAACTGCAGCATGGTGACACCGCCAAACAAATAAGCCCCCAACAGCACCCGCGCGGGTCGCCAGGTGGCAAAGGTCGTCAAGGCAAGCGCAATCCATCCCTTGCCCGCCACCATGCCCTCCACCCACAGCGGCGTGTAAATGACTGACAGGTAAGCCCCAGCCAGGCCACACAGCGCGCCACCCGCCACCACCGCCAGCAGCCGGATACGACGCACCGGATAGCCCAGCGCGTGGGCAGACTCGGGGCTTTCACCCACGCTGCGCATCACCAGACCGCTGCGCGTGCGGTACATGAACCAGATCAGTGCCAGCGCCAGCAGCACCGTCAGATAAACCAGCGGGTGATGCCGAAACAGTGCCGGACCAAACCAGGGAATGTCCGACAAATAGGGCACGGCGAAGCTGCTGCGCTCAGGAATTTTGGCCTGCACAAAACTGGTGCCAACAAAGGCCGAAAAACCCGTGCCAAACAGGGTAAGTGCCAAGCCGGTGGCGTACTGGTTGGTGTTGAGCCAGATCACCAGCACACCAAAAATTGCCGCCAGCAACGCGCCCACACCCATACCGGCGGCAAACCCCAGCCAGTCATTGCCGGTGCTGACCACGGTGGCAAAACCGGCAATGGCTGCGCACAGCATCATGCCCTCGGCGCCCAGATTGACAATGCCCACCTTCTCGTTGATCAGCAAGCCCAGCGAGGCAATGGCCAACACCGTACCCGCGTTCAGCGTGGCGGCCAGCAGCAGTGCATAAGATTCCATCAGCGCCCTCCCCTCGACTGCCACTTCAGGCGGTAATTAACCAGCGTGTCACAGGCCAGCAGGCTGAACAACAACAACCCCTGAAACACCCCGGTGAGTGACTTGGTGAGCCCCAGTCGTGATTGCGCCATCTCGCCGCCAATGTAAAACATGCTCATCAAAATGGCTGAAAACACCATGCCCACCGGGTGCAAGCGGCCGACAAACGCCACGATGATGGCGGCAAAGCCGTAACCCGCAGGCACATAGGGTGTGAGTTGGCCAATGGGCCCGGCCACCTCAAGCGCACCGGCCAGGCCCGCTGCGCCGCCCGAGATCAGCAACGCCGTCCACAGCGCCTTGCGCGATGAAAACCCGGCATAACGCGCCGCCGCAGGTGCCAGCCCGCCCACCTGCAAGGCAAAACCGGCGCGTGTGCGAAACAAAAACACCCACAAGCCCGCCACACTGACCAGCGCCAGCAGCGCGCCAATGCTCACGCGGGAGCCGTCAAACAGGCGGGGAATACGCGTGGCTGCCTCAAAGGTTTTGGTTTGCGGAAAGTTGAACCCACCTGGGTCTTTCCATGGGCCACCCACCAAGTAACTCAGCACCTGCACTGCCACATACACCAGCATCAGGCTCACCAAAATCTCGTTGGCATGAAAACGGTCACGCAGCAGCGCTGTCAGGCTGGCCCACAACATGCCGCCCAACACGCCCGCTAAAAGAATGGGCAGCACAATCCAGCGGCTACCGCCCGGGTCAGCCAGCAGCGCCACGCCGCCGGCAAAGATGGCGCCAATGATGTACTGCCCCTCGGCCCCGATGTTCCATACGTTCGACCTGAAACACACCGCCAGCCCCAGCGCAATGATCAGCAGCGGCGTCGCCTTGACCATCAGTTCACCCAGGGCGTAAGCGTTGTGAATGGGTTGCCAGAAAAACATCTCCAGGCCTTTGAGCGGGTCTTTGCCCAGGGCGGTGAACATCAGCGCACCAATCAGCACAGTGATCAGCAGCGCCAGCAGCGGCGAGCCATAGGTCCAGGTTTTCGACGGCTCAGGGCGAGCTTCAAGCTTGAGCATGCTGACCCCCTGCCTGAACGACCACACCGACCGGACCAGCGCTTTCAAGCTCAGCCAGATGCTGCTGCACATCGTCGTCCCACAGGCCGCTCATCCACTCGCCTATTTGCGCGATGGTGGCCTCTGCGATTGGCACCGAGGGCGACAGCTGGCCACGGGAGATCACGTGCAGGCGGTCACACACTTCAAACAACTCGTCAAGCTCTTCACTGACCACCAGCACCGCACAGCCGGCATCACGCAGGGCCAAAATCTCACCACGAATTTGCGCTGCGGCGCCCACATCGACACCCCAGGTGGGCTGCGACACGATGAACAGCTTGGGATTGGCATCCATCTCGCGACCGACAATGAATTTTTGCAAATTGCCACCCGACAGTGACCGGGCCAAGGAACGCGGGCCACCCGCCTTGACCTTGAAACGATCAATGATGTTGGCGGCCTGCTGCTCAAGCTGTTTGACGCGAATCCAGCCGCCGCCCCACTTTGGCCAGGCAATGGCTTCATGGCGCGTCAACAACAGGTTGTGCGCCAGACTGAGCGTGGGCACCGCCCCACGCCCCAGGCGCTCCTCGGGCACAAAATGCAGGCCAAGTTTGCGCCGCTGCCCCGGGTGCAGGCCGGACACGTCCACCTCACTCATGCGAATCGCGCCCGGTTTGGCGCGTACGTCTTCGCCAGACAGGGCACACAACAGTTCTTTTTGCCCGTTGCCAGACACCCCGGCAATGCCCACCACCTCACCGGCGTGCACCTGCAGGCTGATGCCTTCAATGTCCACGCCAAACTGGTCTTCACGCGGCAAAATCAGGTTTTGCAGCGTCAACACAGGCGCACCCGGCGTTTGCGCACGGTGCGTCAACTGCGGCGGCTCGGCCCCGATCATCAGCTTGGACAGGGACGCATTGCTCTCCTGCGACGGGTCACACACACCCGTCACGCGGCCCCCGCGCAACACGGTGCAGGCGTTGCAAAGCTCGCGGATTTCATGCAGCTTGTGGCTGATGTACAAAATGCTGCAACCCTCAGAGGCGAGTTTTTTCAGCACCACGAAGAGTTTGTCAACCGCTTGCGGCGTCAGCACCGAAGTGGGTTCATCCAGAATCAACAGCTGCGGGTTGGTCAGCAGGGCGCGGATGATTTCCACCCGCTGCATCTCGCCCACGCTCAAGGTGTGCACCGGGCGCAGCGGGTCAATGTCAAGACCGTATTCGGTGGCCTTGGCCACAATGCTCTCGGTGACTTGTTGCAGGCTCAAACTTTTGTTCAGGCCCAGCCACACGTTCTCAGCCACGGTGATGGTGTCAAACAGGCTGAAATGCTGAAACACCATGCTGATGCCTAATGCGCGCGCCTCTTGCGGGTTCTTGATGTGCACCACCTGCCCGTTGAACAGCACCGTGCCCTCGTCAGGCTTAACCGAGCCGTAGATGATTTTCATCAGCGTGGATTTGCCCGCACCGTTTTCGCCCAATACTGCATGGGTTTCCCCCGGCATGACGGTCAACGACACCTCGCTGTTGGCGACCACGCTGGGGTAACGCTTGGTGATGCGGTTAAGTTGGAGGCGGGGCGTGGGCATGGGCGACGAAGGGTTCAATGTGTGTGTCGTATTTTGACTGGCAAAACGTCTTAAAAATGCCGGACTTGTATGAAAGGGTGAGTGACTGTCTTAGGGTTTGCGAGCAGACGCAAGTCACCGAAACGGTGAGCAAGATCAATGCCAGGCTCTATTTGACAAACAACAGGCGCGACATTTGCTTGCCCGCAAGCTGACCAAACGTGCCGGGTGCCGCACGCTCCCCCGTCATCCAGGATTTGTCCTATGCTTGTGCCCATGCCTTGTTTCGTCCACAAAAGTGCTTCTGATTTTTAACACCTACCGACCATGACCAACCCATTGCTTGAATTTTTCTGGCGGGGCGACCTCGTCGCGCTGCCCAACATTGCCCCGACGCGAACGCTGTTGCAGTTGCTACGCGAAGACCTGAACCACAGCGCCACAAAAGAGGGCTGTAACGAAGGCGACTGCGGTGCCTGCACCGTGGTGCTGGGCGAGGCACAAGATGACCACATCAGCTTCAGCGCTGTCAACAGCTGCATTCGCCTGGCGCATTCAATTCATGGCATGGCGCTTTGGACTGCCGCCGACCTGGCCGCCCCGGACGGCACACCGCACCCGGTACAACTTGCCCTGCACCAGTGCCACGCCAGCCAGTGCGGCTTTTGTACGCCCGGTTTTGCCATGAGCCTGTTTGGCGTGTACCAAAACCAGGTACTCAAAGACACACCCGTCACGCGCACGCTGGCACAAGAGGCGCTGTCCGGCAACCTGTGCCGCTGCACCGGCTACCGACCCATTCTGGACGCGGCACAACACATGGCAGAACTGCCCCGCGTTCAGGTGAACGACACTGATCTGCTATCTAAATTGCAGCTGCTTGCACATAATAAACAAGGGCTAGAGCCTGATTTTTCATATATTTCCCCAAGCAGCTTAAGCGAGCTGCTGGCGGCGCGCGTGGCACATCCTGGTGCGCAGATCGTGGCGGGCTGCACCGATGTGGGCTTGTGGGTCAACAAGTTGCACATGGACTTTGCGCAGGTACTGGACGTGACCCGCGTGGCCGAGCTCAAGACCATCGAGGTGAATGACAGCCACACCCTGATTGGTGCAGCCGTCAACTTGACTGATGCCTTTGCCGCACTGGAGGCAGACCGGCTGCAACTGCACAGCTTTTTCAGTCGCTTTGCCGGCCTGCCGGTGCGCAACTCGGGCACACTGGGCGGCAACATAGCCAACGGCTCGCCGATTGGCGACAGCATGCCGCTGCTGATTGCCTTGCGCGCCAGCGTGGTGCTGATGAGTGTGCGCGGCGCGCGTGAGTTGCCACTGGAAAACCTCTACACCGGCTACCGAAAAAATATCATGGCGGCAGACGAGGTGCTGGCTTTTGTGCATGTGCCGCGGCCCCAAACCGATGAACTGCTGCGGGTCTACAAAGTGTCCAAGCGTTTTGAAGGCGACATCTCTGCCGTTTGTTTGGCCGTCAACTTGCAGTTACGAGACGGCCAGGTCATCGCAGCTTCTCTGGGCACAGGCGGTGTTGCGGCCACGCCGGTGCGAGCTGTGCAAACCGAGGCAACCCTGTGTGGCCAACCCTGGACACAGGCCACTGTGTTGCAAGCCACCAGCACTTTGCGCAGTGAATTTCAACCCATTTCAGACATGCGTGCCAGCGCCGCTTACCGGTTGGAAGTGCTGGGCAATTTGCTGCAGCGTTTTTGGCTGGAAAGCCAGGGACAGCACAACGTCAGCCTGGAATCGGTCAACTTGGCAACCTTCAACACCGAAGGGAAAAACGCATGAACACCCAGACCACGTTGGCCACACGCCTTGACAACCGCCCAGCCAGCGGTCAGTCTCACCCGCACGAAAGCGCTGCCGCCCAGATTGCCGGTGCCGCCACTTACATCGACGACATCGCGGAAGTGCGCGGCACGCTGTATGCGGCGCCGATCCTTTCCAAAGTGGCACATGGCAAGTTGCTGGGGGTGGACACGCAAGCGGCGCTCGCCCTGCCCGGCGTGCACGCAGTGTTGCTGGCCGAAGACGTGCCAGGCCACAAAATGCTGGCGGCCTTTGCCGGGGACGAGCCGGTGTTTGCCACCGATACCGTGCAGCATGTGGGCCAGGTCATTGGCCTCGTGGTGGCCAGCAGCATGATGCTGGCCCGCCAGGCGGCCCGCAAAGTGCTGCCGCACATCGAGCCGCTGCCCGCTGTGCTGGATGTGCGCGAGGCCCTCAAGGTACAAAATTTTGTGCTGCCACCAGTGACGGTGCGCCGGGGCAATGCGGCGCAAGCCCTGGCAAGCGCACCGCACACCCTGCAAGGTACGCTGGAAGTGGGCGGTCAGGAACACTTCTACCTCGAAGGCCAGGTGGCTTACGCGTTGCCGCAAGAGCAAAACCAGTGGCTGATTCACAGCAGCACGCAGCACCCCGGCGAGGTGCAACACTGGGTGGCGCATGCGCTCGGGCTGGACAACCACGCCGTGCGGGTCGAATGTCGGCGCATGGGTGGTGGTTTTGGTGGCAAAGAAACTCAAGCTGGGCATCTGGCTGTGTGGGCTGCCGTGGCCGCACACAAGCTTAAAAGGCCGGTCAAACTTCGACTGGATCGGGACGACGATTTTCTGGTCACTGGCAAGCGTCACCCGTTTACTTATGACTACACCGTGGGGTTTGATGACACCGGCAGGTTGTGCGGCCTGCAACTGCAAATGTTGGTGGCCTGCGGCTTCAGCGCCGATTTGTCGGGCCCGGTGGCCGACCGCGCCATTTTTCACGCTGACAACGCCTATTTTCTGGAAGACGTAGACATCACCTCCTACCGCTGCAAGCTCAACACCCAAAGCCACACCGCGTTTCGTGGCTTTGGCGGGCCGCAGGGCATGATCGTCACCGAGGCCATTCTGGGCGACATCGCGCGGCACCTGGGGCTTGACCCACTGGCCGTGAGGCTGCGCAATTTGTACAGTGATGAAGTGGTTGGTAACGGCTCCAGCCGCAACACCACCCACTACGGCATGCAGGTGGAGGGCAACATCCTGCAACCTTTGCTCTCAAAACTAGAGCTGTCGGCGCAATACCAGGAACGGCGTGAGGCGATTTTTTCTTGGAATAAAAGCCAGCCAGTGGTCAAGCGCGGCTTGGCCATCACCCCTGTCAAATTTGGCATCAGCTTCACCGCCACGCTGTTCAACCAGGCGGGGGCCTTGGTGCATGTGTACCTGGACGGCAGCGTCATGGTGAACCACGGAGGCACCGAGATGGGGCAAGGCCTGCACACCAAAGTGGCACAAATTGTGGCCGATGAATTGGGTGTGCCCTTGCACCGGGTGCTGTCCAGCGCCAGCGACACCAGCAAAATCCCCAACGCCTCAGCCACCGCTGCATCGGCCGGCACCGACCTGAATGGCCGTGCAGCCCAGTTTGCGGCGCGCCATGTGCGCGACAACCTGGCGGCGTTTGTCTGCGGACTCGACGGCGTGGGCGCTGGCGCAGTGCAATTTGCAGGCGGCCAGGTCACCACACCCAAAGCCACGCGCAATTTCGAGGCCGTGGTGGCACTGGCCTACGCCAACCGCATCCAGCTCTGGAGCGACGGTTTTTATCGCACACCCAAAATCCACTATGACAAAACCACGCTCACCGGGCGACCTTTTTACTACTTTGCTTATGGTGCCGCGTGTACCGAGGTAGCCATTGATACCCTCACTGGCGAGAGCCGGGTGCTCAAAGTAGACATCTTGCACGACGTGGGCCACTCCATCAATCCGGCCATTGACGTCGGCCAAATCGAAGGTGGTTTTGTGCAAGGTATGGGCTGGCTCACCACCGAAGAACTGGTATGGACCAACCAAGGCCTGCTGGCCACCCACGCCCCCAGCACCTACAAGATTCCCACCGCAGGTGATGTGCCGGCGCATTTCAAGGTCGATTTATGGCAGCAGCCCAACACCGAGGACAACGTGTTCGGCTCAAAAGCCGTTGGTGAGCCGCCCTTCATGCTGGCCATCAGCGTGTTTGAAGCCTTGCGCGATGCGGTGGCGCAAGCTCGGGGGGATGACAAAGCGGTGTCGTTGAATGCACCCGCCACGGCAGAGCGGGTGTTATGGGCACTTAAGAAATGAACGACCGTTAAAGGCTGCCTTACCGGACCCGATAAGCCTGCCCCGAACGACGATCTGCAGGCATCCCGAGGCTTAAACGCCAGCCAGCGAGCGCAGCGCGTTGGGGTTCACCAGATTAAGCACTCGGCCCGTGCCGCTGATCAGGCTCTGCTCGCGCAAGTGGCGCAGCACCCGTGAAAACGTCTCAGGGGCAATGCCAAGTTGGGCCGCAATGCTGCGTTTTCGCTGCTGCAACTCAACCGCCATCACACCATGGTCGCTGGCGCGCGCATGGCTCAGCAGCCACTCGGCACAGCGCGCCTCAGCGTCTTTGGCCAGGCGGCTCACGGCAAATTCGGTTTGCCGGCGATGCGCCATCGCAACATCGGCCAGCACGGCCTGGGCCGATTCAGGCATGTCGGCCATGCCTTTGCGAAAGTCTTCAATGCTGACTTGGCGCAACTGCACCGACGAATCAGCCACAGCGTCTACCAGATGCGGCAAACCCAACACAACCGAGCTGGCATCGAGCCAGCAAGGACCTTCAAGCACGCCAATTTGATGCTCCAGCACCTCACCCTCAAGCACGCCCAAAGCCACGCGGCCGGATTCGATGAAACCGACCCACGGCGCGTCTACCCCGCGTTGCAACAAAATTTGCCCGCGAGAAACACATTGGGATTGGGCGCTGGGGTCAATGGTGTTGATGGAGAACATGCGCTCTACTGTGCCGCCCCGCACCAGCCAAGACCTTGAGCAATGTCAACAGATTTGCAAAAACCCAGGTCTGGGCATTGCCTGTGCGAACATTTGCGCAAGTAAAGCCCCACCTGCATGCCCACCATTGATCATCCAGCCGGAAACCAACGGGGCTTTGTCGACACACAGGCAGGTTAATAACACTACCATTTAAATAGCTTCTTACGCTTTACTCATAAGGGCTACAGCCTATTTCACTATAAATTACTCGCCTAGGTAGGCAGCCCGCACCTTGGGGTCAGTGAGCATGGTTTTGGCATCGCCCGTCATCGTGATCAGGCCGGAGTCCATCACATACCCGCGGTCGGCAATGGCCAGTGCGCGGCTGGCGTTTTGCTCGACCAGCAGCACCGTCACGCCCTGCGCGTAGACATCGCGCACCACCTCAAAAATCTTGTCCACCATGATGGGCGACAGGCCCATGGACGGCTCATCAAGCAGCAGCACCTTGGGGCGGCTCATCAGGGCGCGGCCCATCGCCAGCATTTGCTGCTCGCCGCCGCTCATGGTGCCGGCCAACTGGTCTTTGCGCTCTTTCAGGCGCGGAAAGATCGTGAACACTTTGTCGATGTCGGCCAGGATGTCGGCCTTGTCGTCCCGAATGTAGGCACCCATTTGCAGGTTTTCCAGAATGGTCATGCGGGTGAACACGCCGCGGCCTTCCGGCACCATCGCCAGCCCTTGCTTGACCAGGTCCCATGGGCCCTGGCCGCGAATGCTTTTGCCCAGGTACTCAATGTCGCCGTCGTTGATCGGCAGTGAGCCGGTGATGGCCTTCATGGTGGTGGTTTTGCCAGCGCCGTTGGAGCCAATCAGAGACACCAGTTCGCCTTCGCGCACTTCAAAATCGACCCCTTTCACGGCTTGAATGCCGCCATAGGCCACCTTGAGACTTTTAACTTTGAGAAGAATATTTGCCATGTTGTTTTCCTTGTGCCGCAAGCCGCCTTAGTGCCCGCCGGTGCCCAAATAGGCTTCAATCACTTTGTCGTTGCGCTGCACATCGGCCGGTGTGCCTTCTGCGATTTGTTTGCCGTAATCGAGCACAGTCACGCGGTCGCACAGACCCATGACCAGCTTGACATCGTGCTCAATCAACAAAATGGTGCGGTTGTCGTTGCGGATTTTGTCGATCAGCTCACGCAGCAGCACTTTTTCGGTGCTGTTCATGCCGGCAGCGGGCTCATCGAGCGCAATCAATTGTGGGTCGGTGGCCAGCGCGCGGGCAATTTCCAGCCGGCGCTGGTCGCCATAGCTCAGGGTGCGGGCCTTGAAGTCGGCCAGCTTGGCAATGCCCACATAGTCCAGCAGCTCGTAGGCTCGGGCCGCAATGGCCGCCTCTTCTGCCTTGAAGCCAGGGGTGCGAAACACCGCCCCCAGCAAGCCCGAGTGGGTGCGCACGTGGCGCCCCACCATGACATTTTCAATAGCTGTCATCTCGGCAAACAGGCGAATATTTTGAAACGTGCGCGCAATGCCGGCCTTCGCCACCTCATGCACAGCGGTTGGCCGATAAGGCTTGCCAGCCAGCTCGAACGTACCAGTGTCTGGCGTGTACAAGCCGGTGAGCACGTTGAAAAATGTGGTTTTACCCGCGCCGTTGGGGCCAATCAGGCCATAGACCTGGCCACGCTTGATCTGGATGCCCACGTCGCTCAAGGCTTGCAAGCCGCCAAAGCGTTTGGACACGCCGGCCACGTTGAGTACGGTGTCTGTCATGTGATTCCTTCTTCTATGGGGCACACCAAAGCGGCCCCTTTCGATCTATTGGGATGCGGTCTGCGCCGGCTCAGGATTTGGTAGATTGCAAGGCCTTGCCGTGCTCAGGCGCCGGCCAAAGCCCGCGCGGACGCATCAGCATGATGGTGATCATGGCCAGGGCAATCAGCAACTGGCGCAGGATGGCCGAATCGAGCCGGCCACCGGTCATGGCTTGCAATGGGCCGGCCACATAACGCAGCACCTCTGGCAAGGCCGACAAGGCAACCGCACCCAGAATCACGCCCGGCAGGTGGCCAATACCGCCCAGCACCACCATGGCCACAATCATCACCGACTCCATCAAACTGAAGGACTCGGGGGAGATGAATCCCTGGAACGACGCAAACATGGCGCCAGATACACCGCCAAAGGTCGCGCCCATGCCGAACGCCAGCAATTTGAGGTTGCGGGTGTTGATGCCCATCGCCTTGGCAGCGATTTCGTCCTCCCGAATGGCCATCCAGGCCCGGCCAACGCGCGACATTTGCAAACGGTGTGAAATGATCACACTGACCACCACCAGCACCAGAAACAAGTAGTAATACAGCGTGACCGAGGGGATGTCGAACCCGCCAATGGTCAGGGTTTTGCCAAAACTTGTGCCGAAAAATGTCAGTGAATCAATCTCACCCATGCCCTTGGGGCCATTGGTGATGTTGACCGGGTGATCCAGGTTGTTCAGAAACACGCGAATGATTTCACCAAAACCCAGCGTGACGATGGCCAGGTAATCACCCCGCAGGCGCAAGGTGGGCGCGCCCAACAGCACGCCAAACAGCCCCGCCAAACCCGCCGCAGCCGGAATGATGACCCAGATCGGCATGTGCAAGCCATTAGGAAACATGGCCGCGATGGCCGGAAACGTTTCTGTGAGATGTGGCGAGGCCAACAGCGCATACATGTAGGCACCAATGGCAAAAAACGCCACATAGCCCAAGTCAAGCAAGCCCGCGTAGCCCACCACAATGTTCAGGCCCAAGGCCAGCAGCACATACAGCAGCGCCATATCGGCAATGCGCACCCAGGCGTTACCAAAGTTTTGCAGGATCAGTGGCGCGACCAGTAGACCGACAGCGGCCAGCAAGAACACGACGATTTGTTTTTGTTTCTGAGTCATAAACACTTTCTAATCAGTTGAGGACAGAGCTGGTTCGCTTCGCGTAACTGCGGTCTGTCCCGCAAAGTTTCAGGCTCTGTCAGCCACCCGCTCACCCAGCAAGCCCGAAGGCCGCAGCGTTAGCACAATGATCAACACAATGAACGCAAAAATGTCCGAGTAATGGCTGCCCAGCACACCGCCGGTGATGGCGCCGATGTAGCCCGCACCCAGTGACTCGATCAGGCCCAGCAAAATACCCCCCACCACGGCACCGGCCAGGTTGCCAATGCCACCAAACACCGCTGCCGTGAAGGCCTTCAAGCCTGGCAGGAAACCCATGGTGTGCTGCACGGTGCCGTAATTGGCAGCCCACATCACACCGGCAATGGCTGCCAGCACCGCGCCAATCACAAAGGTGGCTGAAATCACCACGTCTGGCTTGACGCCCATGAGCGCTGCCACACGCGGATTTTCAGCCGTGGCACGCATGGCCCTACCTAATTTTGTGTAATTCACCAACCACATCAAGGTGGCGAGCGACATCACCGTCACGCCCAGAATCAGCACCTGGGTGAGCGTGATCACCGCGCCACCAATCTCGTAGGGCACTGTTGGCAGCAAATTGGGGAACGACTTGTAGTTGGGCTTCCAGATGATCATGGCCAGCGTTTGCAGCAAGATCGACATGCCAATGGCGGTGATCAACGGCGCCAGTCGTGGGCTGTTGCGCAGCGGCCGGTAGGCGACTTTTTCAATGGTGAAATTTAAAGCGGCCGCCACAACGCAGGCAATCACCAGCGCAATCAGCAAAATAAGCCAGCCCGGTGTGCCCGGCATGGCATCGCGCATCAGGCCGATGATGGTCCAACTGGTGAGTGCGCCGACCATCAGCACCTCGCCGTGGGCAAAATTGATCAGGCCAATGATGCCGTACACCATGGTGTAGCCCAGCGCGACCAAGGCATACATGCTGCCCAACACCAGACCATTGATGATCTGCTGTATGAAGGTTTCCATATTTTCTTCTCCGATTTTTGACGGGTGATTTCATCAGCACCCAAAGTGTGATGTGCGGTACAGCCTTGTGAGCCCTGCCGGTGAGTTAGCAATAAACCTGCCAACTTAAGTGATCCGACAGATAAGTGGACGCGATTGTAGTGAAGGGTTTTGGTGGCATCAGACAGCGCTTGGCCGGGTTTACCCTTGCGCGCAAGCATGATTAGCAAGCTTTACGGCACATCAGCGCGCTTGATCATTGCGCTGTTTCAGGCTGCGCATCTTCTCGGCTATTTTGATCTCCAGGCCACGCTCAACTGGGCGGTAAAACCCGGGGTCGGTCATGCCGTCGGGTAAATAGCGCTCGCCCGCTGCAAAGCCGCCCGCTTCGTCATGGGCATAGCGGTAGCCTTTGCCGTAGTCAAGTTCTTTCATCAGCTTGGTTGGCGCGTTACGCAGGTGCATGGGCACCGGGCGCGTGCCGTCCTGCTTGATGAAGGCCTTGACTTCGTTGAAAGCCTTGTAAACGGCGTTGGACTTGGGCGCAATCGCCAGGTACACCACGCATTCAGCCAGCGCCAGCTCACCCTCGGGCGTGCCCAGGCGCTCATAGACCTCAGCGGCGTCCAGCGCCAGGCGCAGCGCGCGCGGGTCAGCCAGGCCAATGTCTTCACTGGCCATGCGGATCAGGCGGCGTGCCATGTACTTGGGGTCGGCACCGCCGTCGAGCATGCGCATGAACCAGTACAGCGAGGCATCGGGGTCCGAGCCGCGCACCGATTTGTGCAGCGCCGAAATGGTGTCGTAAAACTGCTCACCGCCTTTGTCATAACGGCGCATGCGCTCGCCCAGGACCTTGAGCAGCCAGACATCGGTGATTTCGCTGCGTTTTTCCTGCAAGGCCGACACCGCCAGAATTTCCAGCGTGTTGAGCAGTCGACGGGCGTCACCATCGGCATACGCCACCAAGCGCTCAACCGCTATATCTTCAATAGCTGGTAGCGCATGATGCGATTGGGCTAGCGCCACTATTTGCTTTAAATCATCGGCCGTTAACGCTTGCAGCATATAAACCGCCGCGCGTGACAACAGAGCCGAGTTCACTTCAAACGACGGGTTCTCGGTGGTGGCCCCAATGAAGGTGAACAGGCCGCTTTCCACATGCGGCAAAAACGCGTCTTGCTGGCTTTTATTAAAGCGGTGCACCTCATCGACAAACACCAAGGTGCGCAAGCCTTGCTGCTGGGCCAGTTGCGCCTTTTCAACCGCCTCACGAATGTCTTTAACCCCACCCAGCACCGCGCTGATGGTGATGAACTGCGCGTCAAACGCGTCGGCCATCAGCCGGGCAATGGTGGTTTTTCCGGTGCCCGGCGGGCCCCAAAAAATGCAACTGTGCGGCTGACCAGATTCAAAGGCCAGGCGCAGTGCCATGCCCTCGCCCAGCAAATGCTGCTGGCCCACCACTTCGCCCAGGGTTTTGGGGCGCAGGCGCTCGGCCAAGGGAATGTGCGTGAGTGGGGGCGAAGTCATGGGCAATATTGTGACTTGGCAGGCATGACCATGGATCCAGGTATCGATAAGATGAAAGCCATGACCAATACGACTGAATCAACGCGCCTGACTGGCTTGCCGCCGCTGGTC
Source organism: Rhodoferax sp. (assembly GCF_028688795.1). Taxonomy (GTDB): domain Bacteria; phylum Pseudomonadota; class Gammaproteobacteria; order Burkholderiales; family Burkholderiaceae_C; genus Rhodoferax. Next base: position 164,586 of record NZ_JAQTXM010000001.1, read on the forward strand.
AATGGCAACACCCGAATGCTGGTGTTGGGCAGTTTCCCCAGCGCCACGTCGCTGGCGCGCCAGCAGTATTACGCCCATCCGCAAAATGCATTCTGGCGAATTCTTCAAGCCATTTGGCCTTCTAGCCCTTATGAAATAAGCGCAGATAGCTATCAAAAACGTGTTGACTGGATGCTTGGCAAAGGTCTGGGCGTGTGGGATGTTTATGCTTCATGCGAGCGCGTGGGCAGTCTGGACAGCGCCATTCGCACGCCGCAAGTCAATGACCTGGCGGGCCTGTTGCGCGACTGCCCCAACCTGCAACTGATTGCACACAACGGCGGTGAGAGCTTTCGGCATGCCCGCATCACCCGCGCGCTGGGCCTGCCGGTGTACCGCTTGCCCTCCACCAGCCCGGCCAACGCCAGTTGGAGTTTCGAGCGCAAGCTGGCGGCCTGGCGCGAGCTTGTGGGTTTGGCTGGCTTGGTTTGACAGCCGAAAAAATCTCAAGCCAGGCGCCTGCCTAGCTTTCCATGCCTCTTGCCAGCCGCCACTGCTTGACCAGCGCATAAATCGCCGGAATCACCGCCAGCGTCAAAACGGTGCTTGAGATCATGCCGCCGACCATCGGCGCGGCGATGCGGCTCATCACCTCCGAGCCTGTGCCCGTTCCCCACATGATAGGCAGCAAGCCAGCCATGATCGCCACCACGGTCATCATCTTGGGGCGCACACGCTCCACTGCACCTTCCATCACCGCTTCATAGAGGTCGCCCACACCGGGTTCACGCCCCGCTGCGCGGCACTTTAGCTTGATGGCTTCCCACGCATGATCCAGATATATCAGCATGATCACGCCGGTCTCCGCCGCTACGCCCGCCAGTGCAATGAAGCCGACCGCCACGGCAACAGACAAGTTGTAATTCAGAAACCACATCAGCCAAACCCCGCCCACCAAGGCAAACGGCACAGACAGCATGACGATCAGCGTCTCAGTGATGCGCCGAAAATTCAGGTACAGCAACAAGAAAATGCTCAGCAGCGTGACCGGGATGACAACCTTCATCTTCTCAATGGCGCGCTCCATGTACTCAAACTGGCCGCTCCAGGTGACGTAATAACCCGGCGGAAAGGTGATGCTCTCGGCCACGGCCTTCTTCGCGTCAGCCACATACCCGCCAATGTCACGGTCACGAATGTCCACATAGATGTAGGCAGACAACAGCGCGTTTTCGGTGCGAATACCAGGTGCGCCTTTGGCTACCACCACCTTGGCCAACTGGCCCAACGGAATTTGCGCCCCATCCATGGTGGGGATCAGCACCTCACGCGCAATCTGCTGCGGGTCGCCGCGCAGTTCACGCGGGTAGCGCACTGTCACGCCATAACGCTCCCGGCCTTCAACAGTAGTGGTGACCATTTCACCACCCAGGGCGGTGCCGATCACATCCAGCAGATCTCCCACTGCCAGGCCGTAGCGGGCGAGTTGCGTGCGGTCGGGCTCGATATTGAGGTAAAAGCCACCGGTGATGCGCTCGGCAAAGGCGCTGGTCGTTCCGGGCACGGCCTTGACCACAGACTCGATCTGCTTGGCCAGTTTCTCCATCTCATCGAGGTCTTTGCCAAACACCTTGATGCCAATCGGTGTGCGAATGCCCGTGGAAAGCATGTCAATGCGCGCCTTGATCGGCATGGTCCAGCTGTTGGCAACGCCGGGGAACTGCAGCGCTTTGTCCATTTCGGCGATCAGTTTGTCGATGGTAAGGCCCGCGCGCCACTCTGATTCGGGTTTGAGGTTGATCACTGTCTCAAACATCTCGGTCGGCGCCGGGTCGGTGGCGGTGTTGGCGCGGCCCGCCTTGCCCCAGACCGAGACCACTTCAGGGAAGCTCTTGATGATTTTGTTTTGTGTTTGCAGCAATTCAGCTGCCTTGGTGATGGACATGCCAGGCAGCGAGGCGGGCATGTACAACAAGCTGCCTTCGTTGAGCGTTGGCATGAATTCCGAGCCCAACTTGGAGGCTGGGAAAAACGATGCACCGAGCACCAGCAGAGCCAGCGCGATAGTCACTTTTTTATAGCGAAGTACGCCAGAAATGATTGGTCTGTAGACCAAAATTAGCACTCTATTCACCGGGTTTTTTGCCTCTGGCATGACCTTGCCACGGATGAACAACAGCATCAACACCGGCACCAGCGTAACGGACAGCACCGCTGCGCTGGCCATGGCAAAGGTCTTGGTGTACGCAAGAGGGGAAAACAGGCGACCTTCTTGGTCTTCGAGGGCGAATACGGGCAGGAAAGACACGGTAATGATCAGCAGCGAGAAGAACAAGGCCGGGCCGACCTCCCGGCAGGCTGCCAGCATTGCATCAAAGCGTTGCAGCTTGGTATGCTCTTCTGGCAAACGCTCCAAGTGTTTGTGGGCGTTTTCGATCATCACAATGGCCGCGTCGATCATCGCGCCGATGGCAATGGCGATGCCGCCCAGGCTCATCAGGTTGGAGCTCATGCCGAGCAGCCGCATGGCAATGAAGGCCATCAAAATGCCCACCGGCAGCATCAGAATAGCCACCAGGGCGCTGCGCACGTGCATCAGAAAGATGATGCACACGGCGGCCACGATCAACGACTCTTCAATCAGCGTGCGTTTCAAGGTGTCGATGGCGCGGTTGATGAGTTCCGAGCGGTCATACACCGTCTGCACACTCACGCCTTCGGGCAAGCCAGGGCCAATCTCGGCGATCTTGTCCTTGATGTTGGCAATCACCTCCAAGGCGTTCTGACCGTAGCGCGCCATCACGATGCCGGAAACCACCTCGCCCTCACCATTGAGTTCAGTCAGGCCCCGGCGCTCGTCGGGCACCATCTCAACCCGCGCAATGTCACGCACGAGCACCGGCGTGCCCTTGTCGGCGTTCACTACCAGCAGCTCGATGTCGTCCTTGCCGCGCAGGTAGCCCTTGCCGCGCACCATGTATTCGGTCTCAGCCATCTCCACCGCGCGGCCACCCACATCGCGGTTGGAGTCGCGAATCACCTGCGCCACCTTCATCAACGGGATGCCGTAAGAACGCAGCTTGACCGGGTCCACCGTCACCTGATAGGTCTGCACAAAGCCGCCCACCGACGCCACCTCGGCCACCCCATGCGCCTTGGTCAACTGGTAACGCACATACCAGTCCTGAATGCTGCGCAACTCGGCCAGGGTTTTGTCTTTGGCAATCAAGATGTATTGGTACACCCAACCCACACCCGTGGCATCCGGCCCGATCTGCGGCGTGATGCCTTTGGGCATGCGGCCTGCGGCAAAGTTCAGGTATTCCAGCACGCGTGATCGCGCCCAATAGATATCGGTGCCATCTTCAAAAATGATGTAAACAAACGACGCGCCAAAGAATGAAAAACCGCGCACCACCTTGGATTTGGGTACCGCCAGCATCGAGGTCGTCAGCGGATACGTCACCTGGTCTTCCACCACCTGCGGGGCCTGGCCAGGGTATTCGGTGTAGACAATGACCTGCACATCGGACAAATCGGGCAGCGCGTCAATGGGCGTTCGCAGCACGGCAAACACGCCGCCCACCACGACGAAAAGCGTGGCCAGCAGCACCAGAAAGCGGTTGCGGCCAGACCAGTCGATGATGTTCGAGAGCATGGTGCGGCTCCGTTATTGCGCGGCCTGCGGCTTGGCGCTGGTGATGACCCACTCGCCCGGTGCGCGCTCGACAAACTCCACGGCAACCTTGGCACCGGGCTTGAGCGTTTTGAACAACGCCACGTTGGCAGTCTTGAACTCCATCGTCATGGCCGGCCATTTCAGGCTAGTAATCGGGCCATGGATCAGAGTGACCGTGCCGGTCTTGCTGTCGATTTCTTCAACCGTGCCTTCAGCGCGATGGCCCGCCGCCGCAGGTGCGTTGACGGCCGCAGTAGCCGATGAAGCGGTTGCAGTTGGTGCGCCGGCAAAACCGCCCACCGCTGCCTTCAGGTTACTCTCGGCATCAATCAGGAAGTTGGCAGCAATTACCACTTGCTCGCCCTCTTGCACGCCTTCAAGCACTTCGATGTAGCTGTCGCTGCGGGCACCGGTTTTCACCGCGCGAGGCTCATAGCGGCCTTCCTTCAGTTGCACCAGCACAATCTGGCGCGTGCCGCTGTCAATCACCGCCGACACCGGCACGGTGATGCCCGCGGCCTTGACAGCCACCTGCAGCTCTACCTGTGCAAACATGCCCGGCTTGATCAAACCACTGGGGTTGGCCAGCTCCACCCGCACCGGCACGGTACGTGTTTCAGCTTTCAGCATGGGGTAAACGTAAGTGACGACGCCCGTGAAAGTCTTGTCTGGATAGGCGTTGATATTGACCTGCGCCTTGGCACCATTTTTGACCAGCGCCAGGTCTTGCTCAAAGACATCAGCCATCACCCAAACTCGTGATAAATCGGCCACTTGGTACAGCATTTCGCCGGGCATGAAGCGCATGCCCTGCACGGCCTTTTTCTCCATCACAATGCCGGTGGCAGGCGAGCGGAAAGTGAGCGTGCGCTGCGTTGCACCGGTGCTCGTCAAGGCCTTGATTTGTTCATCAGAGATGTCCCAGTTTTTCAGGCGCAACAGGCTGGACTGTGCCAGCTGCTGCATACCCGTCTGCGCCTGGCTGCCGGCATCTTTGAGCGCGGCTACGCCTTGCGCCGCAATGGCATATTCGCGCTGCGCAGAGACCAGCTCGGGGCTGTAAGCCTCAAACAGAGGCTGGCCCTTGGCAACGGACTGACCGGTGGTGCTTACCAACAAGCGCTCGATATAGCCTTCAAACTTGGGTGCAATGGTAAACAGGCGGCGTTCATCAGGCTCAATGCGGCCAGCCGCGCGCACGGTTTTGTCCAGGATGCGCTTTTGCGCTGCTTCGACCCGCACGCCCAGTTTTTGCACCTTTTGCGTGCTGATCACGACCTGCCCTGGTGCGGCCGCCTCGTCTGCGTCACTGCCTTCGTAAACCGCGATGTAATCCATGCCCATCGGATCTTTTTTAGGCGTGGGCGAGGTATCGGGCAAGCCCATGGGGTTGCGGTAGTACAGCAGTTTCTTGGCGGGTTTAGGGGCTTCAGCTCCTGCAGCCGTCGCCCCCGTGTCACTGTTGTGTGACGCGGGCATCGCTGCACCGCGGGTTCCAGCGTAATAACCACTTGCCGCGGCCAATGCCACCACCAAACCAAGGGCAAGCCCGGCACCTGTTTTCATAATGCTTCCCCAATTAAATTTTCCACTTCAGCCAGCCGCATTTGCGCTTCTAACTGGGCTTTGAGCTGGCTTTGTTTGGCCTGGCGCACCTGTCGCTGGGCATCGAGCAGCGTGGCAAAGTCCAGCTTGCCGTTCTCATAACCTGCCAAGGCCGCCTGAAAAGTCAATTCGGCTAGCGGCAACAGGCTGGTCTTGGCCAGCCGTTCGGTGCGCTGTGCCGCATCAATGCCGACCAGGTTTTCAGACAAATCCGAGGCCACTTGGTTGGCCACGGCGGCGCGACGGGTTTGCGCGGCATTGAGCATGGCCAGCGCTTCGCGCTCCTGCGCACGGCGCGTGCCTTGTTGCAGCGGAATGTTCATCTCCAGCATCAAACTCCACTCACGGATGCGGCTTTGCATCTGCGTGGGCGTGATGGCCAGCGTGAAGTCCGGGTAGCGGTTCTTCACGGCCAACTCGCGTGAGAGTTCTGCGGCCTTGATACGCGCCTCTTCAGAAAACAGCTGCGGATTGCTGCTGTACACCCGCGCCATCAAGGCATCGGCATTGAGCTTGGCCTCAGCGGGCAACACCGGCAAAATTTCAGGTGCGGTTAACGGTGCATTGGAAGGGCGTGCCAGCAACGCATTCAGCCGTGCATCGACCTGACGCGCTTCGCCGTCCAACGCCACCAACTCGGTTTGCATGGCGGTTTGCTCCACTTGGGCGCGAATCGCATCCTGTTGCATGGCCAAACCACCGGCATAGCGCACTTGCGCCACATTGGCCAAGCGGTTGGTCAGGTCAAGCAACTCTTGGGTGAGCTTTTTGGTGTGGTAAATAAAGTAGCGCTGGGCATGCGTGGTTTTGACTTTGGCCGCCAGCATGCTCCAGGTGCCTTGCGCCTTGCCGTCTACCGCCTGCGCTTCTTGCACGGCAATGGCACGTTTCAGATCGCGCTTGCCCCACCAGGGCAGGTCTTGCATGAAGGTGTATTTGGTGCTGCCCGTTTCATTGGGCCACAGCGTGGGTGACTGCGAATCTCCCTTGGTGATGTCCATCCATTCGATGCGGAACTTCGGGTCCATCAGGGCGCCTGCCATCGTCACGCGTTCGTTAGCTGCCTGAGATTCGTGACGCATGCTGGTGTAGTCCGGGTTGTTGGCTTTGGCCAGGGCCAGCAAGCTCTCTACCGTGGCACCGGGCAAGGTCTCTTGGGCCAGTGCAGACGACCCCCCCCCTAGAACCAACAGCGCAGTGAGAGCTGTGGCTTGTAAAACAGTTTTCATGGGGAGCCTATTGAGTGTTGGCAAGTTCGCTGTCGACAAGCCTCTTCAACTCATCGAGCCCGAACTGGGGCAAGGGCTTGCCGTTGACAAAATACTCTGGGGTCATGGTCACGTTCATGGTTTTGGCATCCGCCAGATCACGCGCAATCATGGTCGCCACTTCAGGTGCATTGGCATCACTTTGTAACTTGGCCATGTCCATGCCCAAGGTTTCCAGAATCGGTCCGGTCAGCTGCACATTGGCGGTGTGGTTAAGCACCCATTTATCCTGGCCAGCAAACAATGCCGCCAGCGTTTGCTCAAACTTGCCCTGCTTGCGCGAGGCTTCCAGCACTTTCACCACCGATTCAGAACCGGGGTGAAATGGCGCGTAGCGCATGCTCAGGCGAATCTTTTCCGGGTGCGCGGTCATCATGGCCTTGACCAACGGATAAAACTCGCGGCAGGTGCCGCACGCCGGGTCAAAAAATTCAACGATGTGCACCGGTGCATTGGGGTTGCCAAAGCTCGGTGCATCTGCGCGCACCAGTGCAGCCATGTTCTGCTGTGCCAGTTGCGCGGCTGCTTGGGCCTGCTGGTTTTTGTAAAAGAACGCGCCACCGGCAAACACCAGAATCAGCAATGCAATCACTGCGATGAAGAGATTTTTTTGTTTCATTTGGAAGAACTCCGGGTGGCTGCCCACAGCAAGCCATTGATGGTTAAGAAAGCCAGAAAAGAGAGCAAGGGAATCGTCACAAAACCAAACCATTCAATCTGGATCGTCTTGCACGGAATGCCCTGACGACAAGGGGCCAGGGCTTCCGGGATGATGCCCATGGTGAGCAGCACATGAAAGCCGGCCACCAGCAGCCCGATGACCGCCAGCGGCAAGGCATAGCGGAGCACCTTGGCATCAAACGGGAACAGCCCCAGCGCCAGAATCAGCACCAGCGGGAACATGAAGATGCGCTGCCACCAGCACAGCACGCACGGTGCCAGGCCCATGACTTCACTCATAAACAGCGCGCCCAGCGCCGCCACAGTAGCAACCAGCCAAGCGGCAAAAATAAGCGTGGGGGCCGTGGGTTTCATAAGTGGCAAATGGTCACCTATGAATTACCTGACCAGTTCGACTTTGGTGACCGTCATGCCACCGTCGGCTGGATCGGTGGCAAAGCGGATTTTTTGCCCCGCTTGCAGCTGCCCAAGCATGGCTGCGTCCTTGACCTTGTACGCCATGGTCATCGGCGGCATGCCATTGGGCAAAGCGCCGTGTGCCAAGGTGACCGTCCCTTTGGATTTGTCCACTTTTTTCACCAGCGCATCGCTCAGTGCGGCATCAGCACTTGCCTTGGCGGCCGGTTTGGTGGCCTGCGCCATGTGGGCGTTGTGATCCATCTGCGCCAAGACAGGCATGGAAACTACAAAAACAATAGCTGCTAGCGCTTTATTTATATGGGCTTGCATGCGATTTCTTTCAAAAATTGATGGGGTACTGAAAATGGCAATGTCTGAAGTCTGCCCGCCAGCGCCCCACCGCAAGCTGACCGCCAGATTACTTTTTTGTCATCCAGCAACCCGCGCCTCGCGGGCGTACCCGGCCAAGGCAGAATGCAGCCATGAAAATCCTGATCGTCGAGGATGAGCCCAAAACCGGGGACTATCTCAAGCAAGGCCTGTCCGAGGCTGGTTTCACGGTCAATCTGGCCCACAACGGCCCCGATGGCTTGCATCTGGCAGTCACCGAAGACCACGACCTTGCCATCTTGGACGTGATGCTGCCGGGTCTGGACGGCTGGGGTGTGCTGGCAGGCATTCGCCGCGCCGGCAAAGACATGCCGGTGATGTTTTTGACAGCACGTGATGCGGTGGATGACCGGGTCAAAGGCCTGGAACTCGGTGCTGACGATTACCTGGTCAAACCTTTTGCGTTTTCTGAACTGCTGGCCCGGGTGCGCACCCTGTTGCGCCGGGGCAGCAAGGCACCCACCGAACCTTTTTTGCGCGCTGCCGATCTGGAACTGGACTTGCTGCGCCGGCGTGTCAGCCGCGCTGGCCAGCGCATCGACCTCACTGCCAAGGAATTTGCCCTGCTGGCATTACTGCTGCGTCGCCAAGGCGAGGTCTTGCCCCGTTCATTGATTGCCTCGCAGGTGTGGGACATGAACTTTGACAGCGACACCAATGTGATCGAGGTCGCCATGCGCCGCCTACGCGCCAAGGTGGACGACGCCTTTAGCCCAAAGCTGATCCGCACCGTGCGCGGCATGGGCTATGTGCTGGAAGACCCTGAGTGCGCGTAACTGGCCGCACCTCCATCGCCCGGCGGTTGACGCTGCTGTTTGTCGCGGCTTCCACGGCGGTGCTGCTGGCGCTTGGTTTTGTTGTGGCCTCGTCGGTTGAGCAGCATTTTGAAGATCTGGACATGGAGGTGCTGGTTGGCAAAATGGATCTGATCCGCCAGACGTTGGTCACCGTGAAGACACCCGATGCGTTGAGTCACATCGGGCACCAACTGGAGCATTCGCTAGTGGGGCACCATGGGCTTGAGGTGCTCATCATCGGAGCCGATCACACCCGGCTGTTTGCCACACCCAACGCCACCTTTCCTGTAGACCAGGTTGTGGCCAACGCGGCCCCACATTCGTCCAACGCACTGCGGCCCATGGTCTGGTCATTTGGACCTCAAAACTTCCGTGTGGTTGCCGCTGAGCTGCCCACCGGGTTGCCAGGCAAGCTGATCAGCGGCCAGGCCCTGGAACAACAGCGTGACCGTTACCAGCTCGACACGGTGTGGGTGGCAGTTGCCACCGACATGGCGCACCATCAAGCCTATATGCACGCGTTTCTGCAAACACTGTGGCTGTTTGTAGGTGGGGCTGCAGTGCTGACGGGCTTGCTCGGCTGGGCGGTGGTGCGGCGCGGCCTGGCACCGTTGCGCGCCATGCAGGTGCAAGCCCAAGGGGTGAACGCCCAGCAACTCAACCAGCGCTTGCCGGTAGAAACCGTTCCGCGCGAACTGGCTGAGCTGGCCCAGTCCCTCAACGACATGCTGGCGCGCCTGCAAGATGCGTTTCAAAGGCTGTCTGACTTTTCGTCCGACATTGCGCATGAGCTGCGTACCCCTGTCAGCAACTTGCTGACGCAGACTCAAGTCACCCTGACCCGTGAACGAAGCGCCCAGACCTACCGCGACATTCTGGAATCCAACGCCGAAGAGTTCGAGCGCATGGCCCGCATGATCTCCGACATGCTGCTGCTGGCCAAAGCGGACAACGGGCTGGTGCTGCCCCAGCGTGAGCCCCTGGTTATGGCCACCGAGATTCGTGCCCTGTTTGATTATTTTGAAGCGATCGCTGAAGAAAAGAATATCACGCTGAGCCTGGAGGGAGACTGCAAGCTCAGCGCCGACCGGCTGATGTTGCGCCGTGCCGTGGCTAACCTGCTGTCAAATGCCGTGCGCCATGCACATCCCTCCAGCACTGTGTCGGTCAGCTTGCAGACCCTGCATACCGGCGTGCAGATCAGCGTATCGAACGTTGGCGACGACATTGCTCCCGAGCATATTGATCGGGTGTTTGACCGCTTTTTTCGGGTAGATCCGGCGCGTCAACGCAGTTTTGAAGGGACCGGCCTGGGGCTGGCCATCACCCAGTCCATCGTCACCGCGCACGACGGGCGCATCCGGGCCACCTCAGCCAATGGCTTGACCACTTTCACCGTCAGCTTGCCATTGAGCGCTACTGACGAATCACATCCGCCCCCACCGGCGGTTTGAACGCAAAGGCAGTGCTGGGCAGCGCGGGGTTGCTTTGAAACTGTTTGAAGGTCAACACCGAGCGCTGGCCAAAACTGTCCAGAATTTCCAGCACCTCCAGTGTGCTGGTAGGTGCAGCCGCCTCACCCGCCACCCGAAAACCCACCCGCACCGACTGCAACTGGCCGTCTTTGGACTTCGGCGTGGCTGTGACCCACTGCAAACCATTCGCATCAGGCGCGTCAGCCAGCAAAAAATCTGCTTTGAGCGCTTGTAGATCTGCCGCTGAGGCAATCAAAGCCGCCGGGGTTGAGCCCAACACGGCCGACTGCTTGCGCGCGGTGACCTGGTTCAGGTCCGCGTCATACAGCCACAGCGTTTGGCCGTCTGCCACGATGGTTTGCTCGAACGGCTTGGTGTAATTGAACCTGAACCGGTTGGGCCGGGCAAATTCAAACTGGCCGGTAGAGGTTTTCACTTTTGGCAACTGGCCCTCTTTGGCGGGCGAGGTCACCACCTGACTGAAGTCTGCGCGCCCTGACTTGACGTTCTTAACAAACATTTCAAGGCTATTTAGGCCTGTAGCCCCCGCCAATCCTGCGTAAGCAGCTATAAAAATTACAGTAATTAAAAATCGTTTCACACAGTTCCTTATTCGCTGCGCGCGGGCACCAAAATTTCACGCTGGCCACTGCTGCTCATGCTGCTGACCAGGCCAGCGTTTTCCATGTCTTCCACCAAGCGCGCTGCACGGTTATAGCCAATTTTCAGGTGCCGCTGCACCAGCGAGATACTGGCCTTGCGGTTCTTGAGGACAATTTCGACCGCCTGGTCATAGAGTGGATCTTTCTCACCACCCGCAGCGCCGTCACCCGTGGCACCGTCTTCGCCATCCACGGTGCCACCTTCCAGAATGCCCTCGATGTAGTTGGGCTCACCCTGGCTTTTCAGGTAAGTCACCACGCGGTGCACTTCCTCGTCACTCACAAACGCGCCGTGCACACGAATGGGCAGGCCGGTGCCGCTGGGCATGTAAAGCATGTCGCCCATGCCCAGCAAGGCCTCGGCACCCATCTGGTCCAGAATGGTGCGGCTGTCGATCTTGCTGCTGACCTGAAACGCAATGCGCGTCGGAATATTGGCCTTGATCAGGCCGGTGATCACGTCCACGCTGGGGCGCTGGGTGGCCAAAATCAGGTGAATACCGGCGGCACGGGCCTTTTGCGCCAGCCGGGCTATCAGCTCTTCAATCTTCTTGCCGACCACCATCATCAGGTCGGCCAGCTCGTCAATCACCACCACAATGTGCGGCAGGCGGTCAATCGGTTCGGGGCTTTCAGGCGTCAGGCTGAAGGGGTTGTAAATGAATTCCCCGCGCGCCTTGGCTTCATCCCATTTGGTGTTGAAACCAGCCAGGTTGCGCACACCCATTTTGCTCATGAGCTTGTAACGGCGCTCCATCTCGGCCACGCACCAGGTCAGGCCATTGGCGGCTTGACGCATGTCGGTCACCACCGGGCACAACAGGTGCGGAATGCCTTCATACACCGACATTTCGAGCATCTTGGGATCGATCATCAAGATCCGAACATCATGCGCCTCGGCCTTGTACAAAATGCTCAAAATCATGGCATTGATACCCACCGACTTGCCCGAACCTGTGGTGCCAGCCACCAGCACGTGCGGCATCTTTGCCAGGTCAGCCACGATCGGATTGCCGATGATGTCCTTGCCCAACCCCATGGTCAGCAGAGATTTGCCATCGTGGTAAGTCTTTGAGCCCAATATTTCTGACAGCTTGATGGTTTGACGCTTGGCATTGGGCAGTTCCAGCGCCATGTAATTTTTGCCAGGAATGGTCTCCACGACGCGGATCGACACCAGGCTCAAAGAACGCGCCAAGTCTTTGGCCAGACCGACAATCTGTGAACCCTTGACACCGGTGGCAGGCTCAATTTCATAGCGGGTAATCACCGGACCGGGCTGCGCCAGCACCACGGTGACATCCACACCGAAATCCTTGAGCTTTTTCTCGATCATGCGGCTGGTCATCTCCAGCGTTTCGGGGGACACGGTTTCTTGACGCGTCAAGGCCGCGTCCAGCAAGTCAACCTGCGGCAGCTTGCTGTCGACTAACTCATTAAACAAGGGTTTTTGTCGCTCTTTGGCAACCCGTTCGCTCTTGGGCACTTCAGCCATCACCGGCTCAATTTGCACCGGCTTGGTGCGGTGCACCGCTACATCCTGGCGCTCTTCGACCAAGACTTCAGCACGTGCCTGTGCGGCTTGCTGCCCCAGGGCTTTGTCTTGCTGCTCTTCGCGTAGTTCGCGGTGTGTCTCGATCTTGCCAAACAGCCAGCCCCCCAACCGCTCAGCCAATTGTCCCCAGGAAAAACCAAACACCAGCGACGACCCCACCACCCCGCCCACAATGGCCACTAACCCTGAGCCCGCAAACCCCAACCACTTAACCGCCAACGGCCCCAGAAAATACCCCACCAAACCACCACTGTGGCCGGGCAAACGGGCCTCGTAGCTATAAAAACGCGTCCATTCCAGCACAGCGCTGGCAGCCACCAACAACACCAGGCCGAGCCAGAATTTGTGCCGTTGGCCAAACCAGCGCAGCCACGGTGCGCGTGCCACTGCGGCTTGGCCCGCAACCAGCATGTCCTGCCCACGCAGCCAGTGTGCCAAAGCCGACAACCACACCCGCAAGGCGGCTGCCACACACCACCAAACCGAAAAACCCGCCAAAAAATAGCTGCCGTCGGCCAGCCAGGCGCCCAACCAGCTGGCGCCATTGCGCACGGGCTCACCCGTGCCCGATGTGGACCAAGCCGCGTCCTGCAGCGCGTAAGTGGACAGCGCCAGCAACCACAGTGCGAGCAACAAAAAGCCGGCCACCAAGGTCAGTTCATTGGCAAAACGGGCGGCGCCTGAGCGTGTCGGTGCAGCTTGGCGAGCCGTGGGAGAAGTCAAGGTGTGAAGCGAATAGGTCATGGCTCGAAGGGTCTCAACAAACATCAGCGCGGCAAAGAGCGACGCTCAGTCAACTCTACCGAGCCATTCGCATGGGTTTTGATGAAGCCCCGCTCCTCAAAGTCACGCATTACCCGGCTAACCATTTCACGCGAGGCACCGACCATTTTGGCAATGTCCTGGCGTGTAATCTTTTCCCTGATCAGCAATTGCTTGCTGTCTTCTTCTGCTGGTTGTGAAAAGCTCATCAGCACCTGCGCCACCCGGCCGTACACATCCATCAACGCCAGCGAGCTGATCTTTTCGTCGGCCTTGCGCAGGCGGCTCGCCAGCCCCTTGATGACCGCACTGGCGGTGGCGTGGTTCTCGGCCAGACAGCGGTTGAACTCGGCTCGCTCCAACACGAGCAAATCCGTCTGCACTTCAGTTTGTACGCTGGCCGAGTGGCTTTTGCCATCAATCAGACTGATCTCGCCCACGTAGTCACCCACCTGAAGCACCGCCAGAATGACCTCTTTGCCACGCCGGTCCGTCATGACGACACGGGCCCGCCCTGACAGAATAATGAAGAGTGAATTGCATTTTTTGCCCTGCTCCACAATCAACTCTCCCCGCTTCACACGCCGTTTGGTCACAGCATCGGCCAGCTGCGCCATTTGGTGCGTGGAGAGCGCCGAAAAAATTGGCACCCGCCGCAGCAAATCCAGATTTGTAAGCACAGCCATCGCATAATCCTTGTTTAAAACTCGTCACACCGCCGTCTGATACAACACAACGTACTCGCTTTTTTGTATCACCCTTAACTGTACACGGCCATCACACCGCTTCCGAAAGGCACCCCATGACAGACACACGACACGCCAAAGTTCTCATTCTGGGCTCTGGCCCCGCTGGCTACACCGCAGCCATTTACGCCGCACGCGCCAATTTGCAACCCCTGCTGATCACTGGTATTGCCCAAGGGGGGCAACTCATGACCACCACTGAGGTCGACAACTGGCCCGCCGATGTAGACGGCGTACAAGGCCCTGACCTGATGCAACGCTTTCTGGCCCACGCCGAACGCTTCAATACCGAGATCGTGTTTGACCACATCAGCCAGGTTGATTTCTCCAAGCGCCCATTCACCCTAACCGGCGACAGTGGCACTTACACCTGCGATTCGCTCATTTTGGCCACCGGCGCGTCCGCCAAATACCTTGGGCTGCCGTCTGAAGAAGCCTTCATGGGCCGAGGCGTGTCGGGCTGCGCCACCTGCGACGGTTTCTTCTATCGCGGCGAAGACGTCTGCGTGGTTGGCGGTGGCAACACAGCCGTCGAAGAGGCGCTGTATTTGTCCAATATTGCCAAGAAAGTCGTGCTGATTCACCGCCGCGACAAATTCAGGGCCGAACCGATCCTGATCGACAAACTGATGGAAAAAGTGGCGAGTGGCAAGATTGAACTTCGCACATTTTGTGCCCTGGATGAGGTGCTGGGCGATGCCAGCGGCGTCACCGGTGTGCGTATCAAAAACGTGACCTCAGGGGCACTGGAAGACATCACGCTCAAGGGTTGCTTCATTGCCATTGGCCACGCCCCCAACACTGACATCTTCCAAGGGCAACTGGACATGGCAAGCGGCTACATCCAGACCAAGGGCGGCAACCAGGGCTTTTCCACCCAAACCAGCGTTCCAGGCATCTTTGCCGCAGGCGACGTGCAAGACCATGTTTACCGCCAGGCCATCACCAGCGCCGGCACCGGTTGTATGGCGGCACTGGACGCGCAGCGCTTTCTGGAACAGGAATAAATGCTGGCCAGGCGGCCACAAAAGCCCGGGCTATAATCTCGGGCTTTGCTGCTGACCTCCCGTGAGGGATTTGGCTGCAGATGGGTTACCGCCACCCTGATCTTGGCGAGGTGAGGCTTCATGCGTCAGCATGGGCCGTTTAAAAATATCGGAGTGTCCAAATGGCACGCGTATGTGAAGTCACGGGCAAAGGCCCCATGGTCGGGAACAAGGTTTCCCACGCCAACAACAGAACCAAGCGTCGGTTTCTGCCAAATCTGCAATACCGCCGTTTCTGGGTTGAGTCTGAAAATCGCTGGGTTCGCCTGCGAATTTCAAATGCCGGTCTGCGTTTGATCGACAAAAAAGGTATCGACACTGTGCTCGCAGATTTGCGTGCTCGTGGTCAAGCCTAAACCCTTTAACTGAAAGAGCATCATGGCAACCAAAGGCGGACGCGAAAAAATCAAGCTGGAATCGACAGCTGGCACTGGCCACTTCTACACCACCAGCAAGAACAAGAAAACCACACCTGAAAAGCTGTTGATCAAGAAATTTGATCCAAAAGCCCGTAAGCACGTGGACTACAAAGAAATGAAACTGAAGTAATTCAGCGTCATCCACTTGTAAAAAAGCCCGCAGACTGCGGGCTTTTTTGTGTTCTGAATTTTCCAGATTGACAGAATAGCTTGGGTAGCCACCCCTCAAATAGCTACGTATTTAATAGCTGCTAGCGCTTTATCCATAAGGACTAGAGGCCATAAAGACCAATAAATCAAGCGCGAACGGCGCGCAGCTTCAAAGAAAACTCTTGCAGCGACGCGATGCCGCTGGCTTCAGCGCGTTGACACCAGGCGTGCAGCTCGGCGGCCAACTGCTCACGGGTGTGCGAGCGGTTCAACCACAACTGACGTAACTCTTCACGCATCAGCACCATTTTGTCAAGCACTGGCGAGGCGGCGCGCACCGTGGTCAAGTGTGCCACCACGGAGGCAGGCACCTTCTCGGCGTCTCGGTGCAACCAGCTTTGAGCTGCCTTGATCATGGACGCATCGGCACTGCGGGCTTTCAGGGCGACCACCTCATCATTGAAGGCTTGGCGCATGCCCCGGGCATAACCCGCCATCAACTCGTACCGGTTTTGAATCAGTGCTTCAAGTGTTTGTTCATCAGCCACCGGACGAATGGCACCCAAAGCGAGTCGTGGCGGCGTCTTCTTGACCTTGGCCAAACCCATGCGTTGCAGCAGGCTGATGTACATCCAGCCAATGTCGAACTCATAGGGTTTAACCGACAACTTGGCAGAGGTCGGGTAGGTGTGGTGGTTGTTGTGCAGCTCTTCACCCGCAATCAGGATGCCCCATGGCGAGATATTGGTGCTGGCGTCAGGGGCTTCAAAATTACGGTAACCCCAATAATGTGCCGCACCATTCACAATGCCAGCGGCCATCACCGGCGTCCAGGCCATTTGCACCGCCCAAACGGTCAGGCCAACGGCGCCAAACAGCGTGAGATCAATCAACAGCATCAAAATGATGCCAACAGTAGAAAACGGGGTGTAAAGCTTGCGCTCGATCCAGTCGCTGGGCGTACCGTGCCCGAAGCGCGCCAGTGTCTCTTTGTTATTCGCCTCTTTGCGGTACAACTCATAGCCCTGCGTGAGCACGGTTTTGATGCCGTACACATGCGGGCTGTGCGGGTCATCGGGTTGCTCGCATTTGGCATGGTGTTTGCGGTGAATGGAGGCCCATTCCTTCGTTACCTGGCCGGTGGTGAGCCATAGCCAAAAACGAAAGAAATGCGAGGCGATGGGGTGCAAATCAAGCGCACGGTGGGCTTGGTGGCGGTGCAAGAAAATGGTGACGCTGATCATCGTGATGTGGGTCACGGCCAAGGTAAACAGCACCAATTGCCACGCGCTCAAGTCCCAAACACCGTGCACAGCCCAGTCCAGCAAGGCCTGCAAAACAGTCGAGTTGTCCAACGAAATCATCAACTTTGTCTCTTTAATAATTATTGCTGACGCCCACAGAAACCATTTCCTGTGGACTCAACCAGACAATTTTAGGGGTTATGCACGCCCCCTGCCTTGCAGCCTATACCCGTTCCCACACCGCGGCAAAGAAACCGTCGGTCTGGTGCCGGTGCGGCCACAGACGCAGATAGCGCTGGCCAGTTTCGCCGCCACTGCACAGCGAAGCGGCCCGCTCGACCTTCAAGCCGGTGAGCACTTCGCCCGCATCCAACACCTTGAACTCTTGATTGGCAGCAGAAAAAGCGGCGGCAATGGCCTCATTTTCTTGCGGCAGCACGCTGCAGGTGGCATAAACCAGACGCCCACCGGGTTTCACCAGACGCGCCGCACTTTGCAAAATGGCCGTCTGCTTGACCGTCATCTCATCCACCGCAGTTTGCGTTTGGCGCCATTTCAGGTCAGGGTTGCGGCGCAAGGTGCCCATGCCAGTGCAAGGTGCATCCACCAGCACGCGGTCAATCTTGCCGCTCAGGCGCTTGACGCGGTCATCACGCTCGTGCGCAATGACCGCCGGGTGCACATTGGACAAACCGCTGCGCGCCAGCCGTGACTTGAACGCATCGAGCCTCCCGGCCGATGTGTCAAACGCATACAAACGCCCGGTGCTGCGCATGGCAGCGCCAATGGCCAGGGTTTTGCCACCGGCACCGGCACAAAAATCGACCACCATCTCGCCGCGTTTGGCATCAAGCAGCATGGCCAGCAGTTGCGAGCCTTCGTCTTGAACCTCAAAGTCGCCACGCTTGAAGGCTTCCATCTTGCTCAAGGCTGGTTTGCCGGCAATGCGCAAACCCCAGGGTGAAAACGGTGTTGGCACTGCCTTGATGCCCAGAGCGGCCAGCTCTTTTTGCACATCGGTGCGCTTGGCCTTGAAATCGTTCACACGTAAATCCAGCCCGGCGCCTTTGTTAAGACTCTCGGCCAGTGGCCAAAATTCGTCGCCTAACTGGTCTTTGAGCGGCTGCACCAGCCACTCGGGCAGGTTGTGGCGATGGCGCTCCATCAGGTCTTCAGGCTTGATTTTTTCGCATTGATCGAGCCAGTTGATTTCTTGATCAGACAAGGCGCTGCGCAAAAAATCACCGGGGCCGTAAAAACCAAGAATGGCCAGGCGACGTTCTTTTGAGCCGCTGCCTGAGGGCGCCAAGTGGTCAAACAGCTGTTTTTTACGCAGCACGGTGTAGACCGTTTCAGCCATGGTGGCGCGTTCACGCGGCCCGAGACCACGGTGATCACGGAAAAACCGCGACACGATGGCATCAGCCGGGTGGTCAAATTTGAGGGTCAGCCGGACCAATTCGGAACAGGCTTCGAGGAGAGCTTTTGGATGCATAGCCCGCGATTGTCCCACGGGAACTTTACGCAACTTCACCGCTCTGAATCTTGAATGTCAAATTCAAGTTGCACAATGACTCGACGCTGCAATGGCAGTTGACAAATTTTTTGCATTTCACCTCACCCAATTTCTGATGTCTGTGCTCTCCACTTACCCCATGTTGAACCTTTGTAATGGCCGCTGGCCTGGCCGTCTGACCTGTGCTGCCACCCTCTCGCTTGGCCTGTTTTTGTCAGGCTGTGCCAGTGTGTCGCCACCCGTCCAAACAAACTTAAACGAGACACAGGCGCAGCACATGGCGTGGTGGGGCAACTTCAACGACCCACTTTTGTCCCAGTTGGTTCAGCAGGCGCTGCAAGCCAACACCAGCATTCGCTCTGCGCAAGCGTCATTGCAACAGGCACGTGCCTTGCGCGACGTGAAGGTAGCCAATAGCTTGCCCGGTGTCACGCTGTCGGGCTCGGCCCAGCGCAACCAAACCGAATTTGCCGACGGCAACAACAGCTTCCGGGCCGGCCTGGATGCCCGATGGGAACTTGACGTGTTTGGCGCGGTGAGCAGCGACATCAATGCCAGCGAGGCCGACACCCTTGCTTCACAAGCCAGCCTGCGCGATGTGCAGGTCAGCATTGCCGCCGAAGTGGCCCTGGCTTACATCCAGTTGCGCGGTCAACAAGCGCAACTGGCAATTGCCCGCAACAACCTGGGCAGCCAGTCTGAAACACTGCAACTCACCGATTGGCGCGAACAGGCCGGACTGGTGACCTCGCTTGAAGTTGAACAAGCCAAGGCCGCCACCGCGCAAACTTCCGCGCAAATTCCCGCCTTGACCGCCAGCATCGCCAAAACCCGTCATGCCCTGGCTGTGCTCACCGGGCAACGGCCTTTGGAACTTGACTTGCTGCTGTCCACCAGCCAACCCGTGCCACAGGCCGCCGACCTGAACACCACCGCCATTCCTGCAGACACCCTGCGCCAACGTGCCGATGTGCGCGCTGCCGAGCACCGCATACAAGCCGCCCTGTCCCGCGTGGACGCGGCAGACGCCGCACGTTACCCCAGCTTCAATCTGGGTGGCTCACTGTCTTTAAGCGCACTCACACTGGCGGGCCTGACCAACGGCGCCAGTCTGGCCGGCTCGCTGTTGGGCAGCCTGTCGGTGCCGCTGTTTGACGCCGGGGCAGGCAAGAGCCAGGTGCTGGCCCAGCAAGCCGCTCTGGAGCAAGCCCGCGCGGCTTACCAAAACACCGTGCTGACCGCCCTGAAAGACGTTGAAGACGCTCTGATCAGCCTACAAAGTGACCGCCAGCGCTTGCAACTGTTGCAACAAGCCGCCACCGCCGCAAACAACGCCGCCTTGCTGGCACAAAACCGCTACAGCAGCGGGCTCATTGATTTTCAGACCGTGTTGCAAACCCAGCGCACCCTGCTCAGCGCGCAAGACAGCGTAGCCGGGCTGCAAGCCGACCTCAGCAGTGACCATGTGCGCCTGGTCAAGGCACTGGGCGGCGGCTGGCAATAACACGCGCCATTCACCCATTCCTGTCACCGAATATTGACCCCGTTCTCCATGAGCAACCCCATGCCTGATACAACCAAGACCACCTCCCAGCCTCAAACCCCCAAGCCCGGCGACCTGCAAACGCTACTGAAAGAGGCGCCCAAATCCACTTGGTGGCGGCGACGCGAATTGTGGGTCGCGCTGGTTTTGCTGGCAGCGGCCGGTGGCGGCTATTACTACTGGCAGCAAAGCCAGGCGCGCAGTGCCGCCCCCACCTACATCACCGAGCCCGCCGCCCGCGGCAACCTGACGCTCACGGTCACGGCCAACGGCACGCTGCAGCCCACCCGCTCGGTCAACATTGGCAGCGAACTCTCGGGCACGGTGCTGCGCGTGTTGGTGGATGTGAATGACAAGATTATAAAAGGCCAGGTGCTGGTGGAGCTTGACACCGCCAAGCTCAATGACCAAGTGGTGCGATCCAAGGCTGCACTGGCCAGCGCGCAGGCCCAGTTGGCACAGGCCAAGGCCACCGTGGTCGAGAGCAGCGCCAGCCTGGCCCGACTGGAAGAAGTGGCCAGGTTGTCCGGCGGCAAAGTGCCTTCCAAAGCCGAGCTAGACAGTGGCCGCGCCACGCATGACCGTGCCATTGCCGCCGAGTTGAGTTCCCGCGCCAACGTCGATTCGGCTCGCGCGTCGTTGGCCACCGATGAAACCAACCGCTCCAAAGCCTCCATTCGCTCGCCCACCGACGGCGTGGTGCTGACCCGCACGGTGGACCCTGGCAATGCCGTGGCGGCTTCGCTGCAGGCAGTGACCCTCTTCACGGTGGCCGAAGACCTGAGCCAGATGCGCCTGCAAGTCAATGTGGATGAGGCCGATGTGGGCCGCGTCAAGGTCGGCCAGCCGGCTACCTTCACGGTCAGTGCGTTTCCGTCAAGGCGTTTCCCTGCCGCCATCACCCGCGTGGCCTATGGCTCGACCATCACCGACAACGTGGTCACCTACCAAACCCTGCTGGATGTGAAAAACGAAGACCTGAGCCTGCGCCCAGGCATGACCGCCACCAGCACCATCACCGCCGTCGAGCGCAAAAATGTGCTGCTGGTGCCCAACACCGCGCTGCGCTTTAGCCCACAAGCCACGCCAGCAGCAGCCAAATCGAGCGGCAACATCATGTCAAGCATGATGCCGCGCATGCCGCGGGCTACCAAAAAAGCCAGCGGCGGCTCGGCCAAACAGGTGTGGGTGCTACAGGGCGACACACCGGTGGCGGTCAACGTCACCCCAGGCATTAGCGATGGCCGCATGACCGAGATCACCGGCGGCGACCTGACGGAGGGCATGGCCGTGATCACCGACCAGCGCACAGGCACCGCCAGCAAACCATGAGCGCGCAGCCACTGATTGAACTCATCGGCGTCACCAAGACCTATGGCCAGGGCGCCACGGCCTTGCAGGCGCTCAAAGGCGTGGACCTGACCATTGAGGCGGGTGACTTTGTCGCCATCATGGGGCCCAGCGGCTCGGGCAAATCCACCGCCATGAATACGCTGGGTTGCCTGGACACCCCCACCACCGGGCAATACATCTTCAATGGCGTGCATGTCGAGACCCTCACCCGCGACCAACGGGCACTGCTGCGCCGGCATTACCTGGGCTTTGTGTTCCAGGGCTTTAACCTGTTGGCGCGCACCACGGCCCAAGAAAACGTGGAACTGCCCCTGCTGTACCGGGGCGAGCCCACCAAAACCCGCCATGCGGCTGCCAAAAAAGCACTGGCCTCGGTCGGCCTGGCGGGCTGGGAACACCACACCCCGGCCGAACTGTCGGGCGGTCAACAGCAGCGCGTGGCCATTGCCCGTGCCATCGTTACCGAGCCCACAGTGCTGCTGGCCGATGAGCCCACTGGCAACCTCGACACCCACCGCAGCCGCGAGATCATGGAGCTGCTGTGGGGCCTGAACGTAGACCACGGCATCACCGTGCTAATGGTCACGCACGAGGCCGACATGGCCGCCTACGCCAAACGCATCGTGCATTTTGTTGACGGCGTGGTTGACAGCGACACCCGCAACCCGAATCCCGCCGGGCTAGCCCAACATGCCACTGACAAAGCTGCGGAGGTGTCCGATGTGGCTTAGCACCTTGTTACTGGCCCTGCGCTCGATCCGGCGCAACCTGATGCGCTCTTTTTTAACCATTCTGGGCATCGTGATTGGTGTCAGCGCCGTCATCACCATGGTCACGGTGGGCAACGGCGCCACGCTGGCCATTCAAAACCAGATTTCCGGCCTGGGCACCAACCTGCTGCAGGTGCGCCCCGGGCAACGCATGATGGGCGGCGGCGGTGCCAGCTCACCCTCCTTCAAGGAAGCCGATGCACAGGCACTCTTCAGCCAGCTAGGCGGCATCACAGCGGTGGCGCCCGAGGCGCGCAGTGGCGCCACCATCGTGCTCGATGGCCGCAACTGGAGCAGCAGCGTCATCGGCAGCACCAACGACTGGCTGTTCACCGGCAACTGGAAGATCGCCGATGGCCGCGAGTTCACCACCGAAGAGCAAGTGGCTGGTGCCGGTGTCTGCCTGATTGGCGAGACCGTGCGGCGCGAGCTGTTTGGCAGTCAAATGGCCATCGGTGCGTCCATTCGGGTCAAGCAGATCAGCTGCGAGGTGATTGGCTTGCTGGGCGAAAAGGGCCAGGGGGCTTTTGGCAACGACCAGGACGACGTGGTGCTGATGCCGCTGCACACCTTGCAGCGGCGCATCACCGGCAACACCCGCGTCAACACCCTGCTGGTGTCGATGCAAGACGGCGCCGACCCCGAGCGCGTCAAGGCCAGCATCACCCAACTGCTGCGCGAGCGACGCAAACTGGCAGAGAGTGACGAAGACAACTTCAACGTGCTCGACACCAAGCAGCTTGGTGAAACCTTCTCCAGCACCACCCGGGTCATGACCATGCTGCTGGGCGCGGTGGCGGCCGTGAGCCTGCTGGTGGGCGGCATTGGCATCATGAACATCATGCTGGTGAGCGTGACCGAGCGCACCCGTGAAATCGGCTTGCGGCTGGCCATTGGCGCGCTGGAGCGTGAGGTTCTGCTGCAGTTCTTGATAGAAGCCGTGGTGCTGGCGGCCCTGGGCGGCGTGATCGGTATTGTACTGGCCACCGGCGCATCCATTGGCTTGTCCAAGTTGATGAGCGTGCCCTATGTGTTCAACGTCGGTGTCAATTTGCTGTCGTTTGTGTTTTCAGCCGGCATTGGCGTGCTGTTTGGCTATTTCCCGGCCAGACGCGCCGCGCGGCTGGACCCGATTGAAGCGTTGCGGCACGAGTGATTTTTATATAAGAAATTGGCCTCTAGCGCTTTATATATAAGCGCTAGAAGCTATTTTTTATATAGCGAATTGATTTAGATATCCCTGACCGAGGTATCGGCCGGGCCGGGCATCTCAGTCACCCCAGAAACACATCAGCACGCATGTTAAAACGCTGCACCAAGGGTTTGGCGACGTCCATATTTACCGCGCGTTTGCCGCCAAGAATATCCGAGATGCGCCCTTGCGGTGCACAGTCTGACAAATCTTCTTAAGTGTGGTGGTCACGGCCAAGGCTTACGCTGCCATTTGCCGGGTTCGCGTCTTGTCTCCTATGCCCATCAAAAGCCCAGGGACACTGATATCTTCATCAATTTCGTCCCAGTGGACGCCCGTCCCACCCCCGGACAACTCATAGCGCAGGCGCTGCTCAGGCGAGGCACGCAACAGGCGCGGAAAATAGACCAAAGGCACGCCCAGCTTGCGACCATCAGCCAAATTTACCCACATCATCGTCGCGTCAAAATTCAACTCAAGTGCTGAAATATTCATGCCATACCCTTTCTATCAAGACCTCATTTTTTTCGATGACGCCCATCAGACTATTCAACTCATGCGCAGCAAAACCAATATTTTCTGCCAACGATACGGGTCCGATCCAGAACTTTGCCCGAGCACTACCGTTGCGAACGTGAACATGCGGTGGTTCTCGTGGATCGCCCTCATTTGAGAAAAAGAAAAACTTGAAGTTCTTCCAACGAAATACAACTGGCAAGTGACGGGATTCCATGCTTGGTGTGATTATGCAGTTTCAATCATGGGGCCGAGTAAGCATCCCCGTTTTTGCCGGGGATGGTTACTAGCAGAGCAAAGTCAACCCAAGTGACTGAAGCAATCAGCTCTAACCGCCGAGCCGGCCTTGACTTCAATATCTGTATTGGCCCAGGGCAGCGCCCGTTCGACCAAAAAACAACGCCACCAGGGCGTTAGCACTTCGGGCAATGTGGTCAGGCTATGAGCTATTTTTTATATAACAATTCAGCCACCGCACGCGGGTAAATCAAATGCTCTTGCGTGAGCACCCGCGCTGCCAACGTGTCTGCCGTGTCACCTGCAAGCACCGGCACAACTGCCTGCGCCAAGATCGGGCCGTGGTCGAGTTCCGGTGTTACCAGATGCACCGTGGCGCCAGCGACTTTGCAGCCGGCATCAATGGCGCGCTGGTGCGTATGCAAACCGGCAAAGGCGGGCAACAAAGAGGGATGAATGTTCACCAGACGCCCCGCATAACGGTTGACAAAACCAGGCGTCAAAATGCGCATGAAGCCCGCCAACAGCACCAGCACTGGTTGCCCGGGCACCTCAAACGCATCAATGCGCTCGGCCAGCGCGGCATCAAACGCCTCACGGCTTGGGTAGGCCTTGTGGTCAAGCACCGCTGTGTCAATGCCCTGCTTGCGGGCAAATTCAAGGCCTTTGGCGTCTGCCTTGTTGCTGATGACGGCCGCCACGCGGGTGCCATACTTGTCAGCCCAGCGCTCGGCTTGTGCGGCTTTCACAATGGCGGCCATGTTGGAGCCGCCGCCTGAGATCAAAATAACGATGTTTTTCATAACTGGCTGAATTATGACTTTGACCCCTACCCCTCTCTCTGACACCACCGAGGCCTCTCAGCCCACAACCAAGGCTGGCCTCATCTTGACCCCGGTCGAGGCCCGTGTGCTTGGCACCCTGATGGAAAAAGCCCGCACCGTGCCCGACAGCTACCCGCTGTCGCTCAACTCGTTGTTGCTTGGCTGCAACCAAAAAACCACCCGCGACCCGGTGATGGACCTGTCTGAGCCCGAGGTGGCCAGCGCCATTGACAGCCTGCAGAACCTCTCGCTGGTGCGCACCAACACCAGCGGGCGCGTGGCGCGGTTTGAGCACAACTTCCAGCGCGGCGTGGGTGTGCCCGAGCAATCTGCCGTGCTGCTGGGCGTCTTGATGCTGCGCGGACCGCAAACCTCCGCAGAGCTGCGCCTGAACACCGAACGCTGGTACAAATTTGCCGACATCTCATCGGTCGAGGGTTTTCTGGAAGAGTTACAAGACCGGTCAGAGACAAAAGGCGGCGCGCTGGTGGTCAAACTGGCGCGAGCGCCCGGTGCCCGCGAGCAGCGCTGGGCGCATTTGTTGTGTGGCCCGGTGGATGAATCGCAATGGGCCAGCGGTGCCGGTGGGGTAAGCCATCGCGCCGCAGACAACAGCACGTTGGAGCGCATCGACCGGCTAGAGGCTGAAGTGGCCTCGTTGCGCGCCACGGTGAACCAATTGTGTGCGGAGCTTGGGGTCACGGCGGTCGCCACCGCTGAGTGAGCTCTCGGCAATCAATCAGCGATCGATTGGTTTTTGCCGCGGCAAGCACAGCGTGGCCAGAAGGCCACCTTCTATTGGGTTGCACAGCGTCAAACTGCCACCGTGTTTTTGGGCAAATTCATGTGCGCTGGCCAGGCCCAAACCCACACCACCACTGTTGCGGTTACGCGAGGACTCAACCCGGTAGAAAGGGGCCAGCACCTTGTCGAGTTCGCCTGGGGCAATACCTGGCCCATCGTCCTGCACAGAGATCTGCAATTGGTCGCCCACGTCTGTCAAGCTGATGCGGGCGCGCTTGCCATAACGCACGGCGTTTTCCACCAGGTTGCCAAGGCAGCGACGCAAGGCTGAGGCTTGTATCAACAGGGGTGCGGCCGCCACCCTACCTTGCACCCGCACGTCCTGACCACTGTCCTGAAAGTCTTCTTCCAGACTGGTCAGTAGCGAGCCCACATCCAGCAGCACCTTAGGCTCAGGGTCAGCCATGCCGCGCAAATAGTCCAGCGTGGTGCGAATCATGTGGTCCATTTCCGTGATGTCTTTGCCAAAGCTCTGACGCGTTTGCGGGTCACTGAGCGATTGCACGCGCAAGGTCAGGCGCGTCAGTGGGGTACGCAAGTCGTGCGACACCGCGGCCACAAACTGGTCGCGCTGCGCCAACTGCAGGCACATGCGCTCCTGCATCTGGTTAAACACCCGAATCGCCTCGCGGCACTCCAGCGTGCCTTCTTCCGGCATGGCAGGTCGGTGGATGTCGCGCCCCAGTTCTTTGGCTGCCTGCCCAAACTTGCGCACCGGTTCTGAGAGCCAACGCGCACCTACCCAGGCGGCCAGCACCAAGGCCAGCAGCCGCACCGTGATGTCCATCAGCAACCCGACATGAAACATGGGCGGTGGTCCGTGCCCAGGTGGGGGTGGCGAATGATGCGGCGGCGGAAACGGATTCAGTTCAAACATCAGGGTCAATGCCAGCACATGGCTGCTCACCACGGCCACCACCAGCAACAAGGCCAAGCGGCCAAACAGGCTGTCAGGTAGCAGGCGCTGCGCCAGTCCCTGGATACGCTGACAGGCCCAAGGCATCAATTGCGCCATGCCGAGCGCCCCTGCACAGACCGGGCATTGAACATGTAGCCAGCCCCGCGAACAGTCTTGATCATGGAGGGCGCGTCTGAATCGTCGGCCAGCTTTTGCCGCAGCCGCGACACCAGCAGGTCGATGCTGCGCTCAAACACGTCCATGGCGCGGCCTCTGGCCTGCTCCATCAACTGGTCCCGGCTAAACAGGCGGCGTGGTGTCTGCAGGAAGGTGGTCAGCAAGCGAAATTCGGCATTGGAAAGTGCCACCGCCAGGCCAGCCGGCGACACCAGGGTCCGGTCGTCGCGATGCAACACCCAACCATCAAAATGAACCACATCGCTGCGCAACACATCAGAGCCGTCCTCAGGCGCTTTGGCAACGCGTCGCAGCACGGTGTGAATGCGCGCCACCAGTTCGCGTGGCTCAAAAGGTTTGCTGACGTAGTCATCCGCGCCGTTTTCCAGCCCGATGACGCGGTCAACCATGGCACAACGGGCGGTCAGCATGATCACGGGCAAGCTGGAGCGCTGGCGAATTTCCCGCGACAGCTGCAGGCCATCGGCGCCGGGCATCATCACGTCCAGCACCACCAGGTCCACCGGATGACGCGCCAACTCAGCCCACATGCTGCTGCCGTCGCAAGCGGTATGGGTTGAGAAATCAAATCGCTTCAGGTAGTCACTGAGCAATTCGGTGATTTCTTCGTCGTCATCAACAATCAAAATATGGGGCTGGAGGGACATGGCGTAGGGCATTCTGGCTGACCCAACCAGTCTAGTGGCTGGGCCTTGCGCCAGATCACTGGAACTGGGCTGTGATTGCATCCCTGTTGTCCAGAACCCAAGGGCTTTTGTAACGGACTTGGTACAAACCAGACATCACCGCGTTACCTGCCACACCAACAATCAAAGCGTTACCCGACAGGCCGACCTGAATGTCAGGCAGCCATTCTTCACGACCTATGAAAGGAAAGACCATGAGCTCAATTTCAGGCGTCAGCGCTTCAAGTAACGCTTGGGCAAACGCCAATGCCACCACCCAGCGCAGTCAGATGCAGGCCAAAATGTTCAGCAAAGTTGACAACAACTCGGATGGTTCGGTAGACCAAGCTGAAATGACAGCCTTCACCGACAAAATGAAAGCAGCTACCGGCCAGGACAGCGCGACCAGCTTTGCCAAGCTCGACACCGACAGCAACGGCAAGCTGACCCAAGCTGAATTTGAGGCGGGCCGTCCGGCAGAGGGCGCACAAGGCGCCCAGGGTTCCGGCGGCGTCAAGGGCGCTGGTGGCCCACCCCCACCGGGTGGGCATGGTGGGCCCCGCGGTGCAGGCGGCACCAGCGAAACCAGCAGCAGTTTTGACCCGCTGGACACCAACCAGGACGGCACCGTCTCGCAGCTAGAAAAGCTGGCTGGGGCCCTGAAGGAATTTGTCAACTCGGCAGATGCCACTTCCTCAGGCTCAAGCGCCAGCGACAACCTGATGCAACTGGCCAAACAGATCTATGAGCAGATCTCGTCTGGCAACACAGCTACCAGCGCCAGCACACTGGACGCCGTGGCCTGACGCCAACCGCTGTAAATCGCGCTACTCCGGCCCACGCACCCGCAAAAACGACGCAAACTTGGGCAGCCCCTTGGGCGTGCGGTCGCGGTAGCGATAAGTCACCACGGACCCAATCGCAGGGGGCGCCTCGCGCTGGGCATCAGTAAAACCCGTGCCCAAAGCAAAGCGCTTGCCATCGGGCATTTCCAACAACAAAGCACCCAGTCGCCCGGTGTGACGCCCTTTGCCCGGCAAATGGGCCACCACGCGGGCATCTTCGTCGGGCTGGAGTTTGAGTTTCAGCAAAGCGTCGCTGCGTCCGGGCGACCACAGCGCGTTGGTGCGGTGCAACACCAGGCCTTCACCACCTACTTTGACTGTGGCTCGCAGCAAGGTGTGCAAGGCTGCCGCGTTGGCGACGCGTTGTTGCGCCACCGTCTGCAACCAGTCTTGGTTCGCCTCGGCCACCAAGGCTGTCAAGCGCTGTGTGCGCTCGGAAAACGGGCCTGCAGCACCCGGCAGGTCAAACAGCATGTACTTCACGCCACGCCAGTCAGCATCCACCGGCACATGGCGGCGCACGGTGCCGGATAACTCATCAAACCGCCCACGCCCCAGCCACAACTCACCGTCCAGCGCAGTTTTTGGCAACGCGTTGGTGAACCAGGCGGGCGCGGCAATGGGTAAGCCGCTGCGAAAACGCAAGGCTTGCCCGTCCCAAAAAGCGCGCACACCGTCGAGTTTTTCGCTCACCCAATAGGCCTTGGGGTCGTCCCCTTCGTGCCACAACCGGGCGTGCATGAGGGCCGGTGCTGATGCAGCAGCAGCCTGCACCGCAGCCGGATCAGCCACCACAGCACCAGCCAAAGTCGGCGCAAAAACGCTGCCTAACATCAGGGCGACATAGATGGACGTGCCAGTTTCGTGATGTTTCATTTTTTCCCTGTAATTTCTAATCACCACATCAGAACGACATGGATGGCGTCACTGCGCCCGCAATGACGACAGTCAATCATGCCAGCACACTGCGCTGTCACGCTACCAGTCGTGACGACTTGGGCACATGCGCCATGAGAAATTCCATTTGGTCAACCAGAATGCGGCGGTTGCGCAAGATGAAATCTTCCCATAGGCTGGGCACATAAGGTGTGTAAAGCAGCGGCATGTGCGCCTGCTCGGGTGTGCGGTGGCTTTTGCGGTGGTTGCACGGGCGGCACGCCGTGACGACATTCATCCAGGTGTCGATGCCGTTTTGGGCAAACGGAATGATGTGCTCGCGCGTCAAATCGGACTCGTCAAACGGGTTGCCACAGTAGGCACACAGGTTGCGGTCACGCGCAAACAGCTTGCTGTTGGTGAGGCCTGGGCGCAACTCAAACGGGTTGATGTTGGGCACCCCCTTGGTGCCAATGATGCTTGACACGGTGATGATCGACTGCTTGCCGGTGACCGCGTTGTGGCCGCCGTGAAACACCGCCACCTCATGGCCCATTTCCCAGCGCACCTCTTCGGCGGCGTAATGAATCACCGCCTGTTCAAGCGAAATCCACGATTGGGGCAGCCCTTGGGCTGACAGCTTCAAGACTTTCAAAACACGACTCCTGAAAAAAGACGTTATCCGAACCTATCCAAAACCTTCTGCAGCGGTCCACCAGCTTGCGCTGCAAGCCGGCCCGCCCTGGCACCGCATCTGGGCCACAATATACATCTTTTATAAGTCAAATTGACGTCAAGCGCTTAAGCTCCTTGCGCACATAGCTATCAAATTTATAACAAATCATGAAGATTTTCCGTGGCTTCAAGCACCCTGGCATTGCCCCGGCGTGCGCCCTGACGATTGGCAACTTTGACGGCCTGCACCGTGGCCACCAAGCCATGCTGTCCTTGCTCAAGGGCGAGGCACAGCAGCGCGGCGTACCCAGTTGTGTGCTCACCTTTGAGCCGCATCCGCGCGATTTTTTTGCCGCCCTGACGCACAACCCCGGCCTGGCCCCGGCCCGTGTGGGCACGCTGCGCGACAAGCTCTGCGACCTGGCCAACTGCGGGGTCGACCAAACCGTGGTGCTGCCGTTTGACGCCCATCTGGCCAATTTGTCGCCTCAGGCCTTCATCGACAAGGTGTTGCTGCAAGGCGTGGGGGCCCGCTATGTGCTGGTGGGCGACGACTTTCGCTTTGGCCAGCGCCGCGCTGGCGACTACACCTTGCTCGACGCAGCCGGCTTGAAACAAAACTTTGATGTGGCGCGTATGAACAGCTACGAAGTGCATGGCCTGCGGGTTTCAAGCTCGGCGGTGCGCGAGGCCCTGGGACAAGGCCGCATGGCAGATGCCAACCGGCTGCTCGGTCACCCGTATCGCATTTCTGGCCACGTCGTGCATGGTCGCAAATTGGGGCGCACGCTGGGCTTCAAAACCATCAACCAACGCTTTGCCCACTGGAAACCGGCCGCCAGCGGCATTTTTGCCGTGCTGGTGTACGGCCTGAGTGAGCAGCCGCTGCGGGGTGTGGCCAACCTGGGCGTGCGCCCATCAATTGACCCGCGCGATGTGAATGGCGGACGGGTGCTGCTGGAAACCCATTGCCTGGACTGGCCTGACAGCCTGGGGCTTGAGGGGGCCTACGGTAAAATTGCCAGCGTGGAACTTCTCCACAAACTGCACGACGAACTCAAATACGACTCCCTGGACGCGTTGACCACTGGCATTCAAAAAGACTGCCAAGATGCCCGTGCCTATTTTGCGACCCTGCGCCACCATGACCAATAAGACCCCAGAAGCCCTTGAGGCTGTCGGCAAAGCCGATTACCGCAGCACCCTGAACCTGCCCGACACCCCGTTCCCGATGCGCGGCGACCTGCCCAAGCGCGAGCCGCAATGGGTCAAGCAATGGGAAAACCAAGGCCTTTACCAAAAGCTGCGCGCGGCCAGAGCGGGCGCTCCCAAATTTGTGCTGCACGACGGCCCGCCCTACGCCAATGGCCAGATTCACATGGGCCACGCGGTCAACAAGATCCTGAAAGACATGATCGTCAAGGCGCGCCAGCTCAAAGGCATGGACGCCGCCTACATCCCCGGATGGGATTGCCACGGCCTGCCAATCGAGAACGCGATCGAGAAGAAGTTTGGCCGCAAACTGGCCCGTGACGACATGCAGGCCAAGAGCCGCGCCTACGCCACCGAACAAATTGACCTGCAGCGCGAAGACTTCAAACGCCTGGGCGTGCTGGGCGACTGGGACCACCCCTACCGCACCATGGACTTCGCCACCGAGGCCAACGAAATCCGCGCCTTCAAACGCGTCGTGGAGCGCGGTTTTGTCTACCGTGGCCTGAAACCCGTGTACTGGTGTTTTGACTGCGGCTCAAGCTTGGCTGAGTTCGAGATCGAATACGCCGACAAAAAATCGCAAACGCTGGACGTGGGCTTTTTGTGTGCCGAACCGGCCAAACTGGCCACCGCCTTTGGCCTGAATGCATTGACCAAAGATGCCTTTGCCGTCATCTGGACCACCACCGCCTGGACCATTCCCGCCAACCAGGCGCTCAACGCCCACCCCGAACTGACCTACGCGCTGGTCGATACCGAGCGCGGCCTGCTGGTGCTAGCTGTTGATTTGGTCGCCAAGTGCATGGAGCGTTTTGGCCTGACTGGCACGGTGCTGGCCACCGCCAATGGCAAGGCTTTGGCAGGCATCAACTTCAAGCACCCCTTGGCCCACGTCGATGCCGGTTACGACCGTTTCAGCCCGGTGTACTTGGCGGAGTACGTCAGCGCCGAAGACGGCACCGGCATCGTGCACTCCTCACCCGCTTATGGGGTAGAGGATTTCAACTCATGCGTGGCGCATGGCATGGCCTATGACGACATCCTGAACCCGGTGCAGGGCAACGGCGTGTATGCGCCAGAGTTACCACTGTTTGCCGGTCAGCACATCTGGAAAGCCTGCCCGGTCATCATCGACACCCTGCGCGAGGCCGGCCGCCTGTTTGCCACCACCGACATCGTGCACAGCTACCCGCATTGCTGGCGCCACAAAACCCCGGTGATTTACCGCGCCGCAGCGCAGTGGTTCATTCGCATGGACGACGGCGAGGGCGTGTTCACCAAAGACAAAGCGCCTAAATCCCTGCGCAAAATCGCCCTGGAAGCCATCGAGCAAACCGCGTTTTACCCGGAAAACGGCAAGGTCCGCCTGCGCGACATGATTGCCGGCAGGCCAGACTGGTGCATCTCTAGACAGCGCAGCTGGGGCGTGCCGCTGCCCTTCTTCCTGCACAAAGACAGTGGTGAGCTGCACCCCAAAACCATGGAGATTCTGGACATTGCGGCCGACATGGTGGAGCACGGTGGCATTGAGGCCTGGAGCAAGGCCAGCACCGAAGCCATTTTTGCCACCCTCGACTGCGAAGCTGACGCGCCCAACTACACCAAAAGCAGCGACATTCTGGAGGTCTGGTTTGACTCCGGCACCACCCACACCACGGTACTCAAAGGCTCCCACGCAGGCGCTGGCCATGACAGCGGCCCTGAAGCCGACCTGTACCTGGAAGGCCACGACCAGCACCGTGGCTGGTTCCACTCTTCCCTGCTCACGGCCTGCGCCATGTATGGCCGCGCGCCCTACAAAGGCATCCTGACGCACGGCTTTACCGTGGACAGCAAGGGCCACAAAATGAGCAAGAGCGCCGGCAACGGCGTCGACCCGCAGGAAACCTCGAAAAAGCTGGGCGCTGAAATCATCCGCCTGTGGGTGGCCGCCAGCGACTACTCTGGCGACATCGCCGGGGACGAAAAGATCCTGGCCCGTGTGGTCGACACCTACCGCCGCATCCGCAACACACTCAAATTCCTGTTGGCCAACACCCAGGACTTTGACCCAGCAGCAGACAGCGTGCCGTTTGAGCAAATGCTGGAGATTGACCGCTACGCCCTGAGCCGTGCCGCGCAATTGCAGGCCGACATCCTGGCGCACTTCGAGGTGTATGAATTTCACCCGGTGGTGGCCAAGCTGCAGATTTACTGCAGCGAGGATTTGGGTTCGTTCTACCTCGACATCCTGAAAGACCGCCTCTACACCACCGCGCCCAATTCACTGGCGCGGCGCAGTGCGCAAACCGCGCTGTGGACCATCACCCAGGCCATGCTGCGCTGGATGGCGCCTTTCCTGAGCTTCACCGCCGAAGAAGCCTGGACTGTGCTGGGTGCGGCAGGCAAAACACCGGTCGCCACGCGCGAGTCGATTTTCATGGACACCTACAGCGCCTTGGCCGAGCCAGACGCTGCGCTGCTGGCCAAGTGGACACGCATTCGCGAGCTTCGCGACCTGGTCAACAAAGACATCGAGGTGCTGCGCGCCGATGGCAAGCTGGGCTCATCGCTGCAAGCCAACGTGGCGTTGACGGTGGCACCAGATGACCACGCCCTGCTGGCCAGTTTGGGCAATGACCTGAAATTTGTGTTCATCACATCTGCTATTGAGTTAGTAGCTGGTGACGCAATATCCATAAGGGCTAGCACCTCAAATGGCATAAAGTGTGAGCGCTGCTGGCATTACCGTGACGACATCGGCTCAGACCCCGCCCACCCCACCTTGTGTGGCCGCTGCACCAGCAATTTGTTTGGTGCCGGTGAAGCGCGGGTGTTTGCCTGATGGCCACGCCGCCCCGCAAGACCAGTGCCCCGAACGCCAGCCGCGCCCTGCCCGCCGGCATTACCCTGATGGCCTGGCTGGGCTGGGCCATGGTGGTGCTGATCGCGGACCAGTTCACCAAAGTGCTCATCCTGGGCTACTACCAGCTGGGTGACAGCACCCCGGTCACCAGCTTTTTCAACGTGGTGCGGGTGCACAACACCGGCGCGGCGTTCTCGTTCCTGGCCAGTGCCGGCGGCTGGCAGCGCTGGTTTTTTACCGGCATCGGCATTGCTGCGGCGGTGTTGATGGTCTGGCTGCTGAAAACCCACCCCGGGCAAAAACTGTTTGCCTTTGCCATCGCCAGCCTGCTGGGCGGCGCGGTGGGCAACGTGATTGACCGCGTGCTGTACGGCTACGTGGTCGATTTTCTGGACTTTCACGCCAAGGGCTGGCATTTTCCGGCCTTCAACGTGGCCGACAGCG
This sequence comes from Rhodoferax sp., assembly GCF_028688795.1. Lineage (GTDB taxonomy): Bacteria > Pseudomonadota > Gammaproteobacteria > Burkholderiales > Burkholderiaceae_C > Rhodoferax. The sequence continues at coordinate 198,859 of NZ_JAQTXM010000001.1, forward strand.
CCATCACCGTGGGTGCTGCCTGCCTGATTCTCGATGAGCTGCTGCGGGTTCGGCGCGGTCGCTGAGCCAGGCCAGCCGCAGAATAAACAAAGGCTGCATTGACCCATCTGCTTAACCTGTTGGCCGCGATTGCCCTGCTGGTATGGGGCACGCATCTGGTACGCAAAGACACCTTGCGTGTGTTGGGCGCCAATTTGCGCCGGGTGCTGGCACAAAGTGTCAGCCACCGGTTTAACGCCATGGCCTCGGGCATCGGGGTCACGGCGCTGGTGCAGTCCAGCACCGCCACCGCACTCATCATCTCGGCGTTTGTTGGTCAGGGGCTGATGGCCTTGCCGTCGGCGCTGGCCGTGATGCTGGGGGCCGACCTGGGCACCAGCCTGATGGCACTGGTGTTTTCGCGTGACCTGTCCTGGCTGTCACCGCTGTTCATCTTCTGTGGCGTGGTGCTGTTCATTGCCCGCCAGTCCACCAACGTGGGTTATGTCGGGCGCATCTTCATTGGGCTGGGGCTGATGCTGCTGGCGCTGAGTCTGGTGCGGGGGGCGGCTACCGAACTCACCCAAGCCCCCGCTGTGCGCGCCTTGCTGGCCTCCCTGGGCAGTGACCGGTTGCTGGAAATCACGCTGGGCGCGGCGCTGTCGGTGCTGAGCTATTCCAGCCTGGCCATTGTGCTGCTCACCGCCACCCTGGCCAGCACACAAGTGATCCCCGTGGACGTGGCGCTCGGCCTGGTGCTGGGAGCCAACCTGGGCAGCGGCTTGCTGGCCGTGCTGACAACCCTCGGCGGGCCGGTAGAAGTGCGCCAGGTGCCCTTGGGCAACTTGATCTTCAAGGTATTGGGTATCGCGCTGATGGCGCCCTTGGCAGGTGTCTGGCTGCACCACGCGACACCGCTTCTGCCTGATGTGGCCACGGTGGTGGTGCTGTTTCACCTGACGTTCAACGTCATCGTGAGCGTCATCTTCATTGGGCTCACCGACGTGGTGGCACGTGTGGTGACGTTTTTCCTGCCCAAGCCGATCAGCAACAACCTGAACGGTCGGCAACGCCACTTGGACCCGTCTGCGCTGGCCACACCCTCGGTGGCACTGTCTTGCGCAGTACGCGAGGCCATGCACCAGTCCGACGTGGTGGAAACCATGCTGCGCGGGGTGGCCGATGTCATCAAGAACAATGACATGGCCATGGCCAAGGCACTGCAAAAGATGGACGACACGGTCGATGAGCTTTACTCTGACATCAAGTATTACCTGACCAAAATCTCGCGCGAGTCTCTGAGCGAAAAAGAAGCCCACCGCTGGGCCGAGATCATCAGCTTCACCATCAACATGGAGCAAATTGGCGACATCATCGAACGCGTGCTGGGCGACATCGAAAAAAAGAAAATCAAGGCTGGCCGCAATTTTTCCGAGGCTGGCATGGCCGAAATCACCGCACTGCACGGCCAGCTGGTCGACAACCTGCGCCTGGGCATGAGCGTCTTTTTAAATGCCAATGTGCGGGACGCCAGGAAATTGCTCGAAGAAAAAACCCGTTTCCGTGACATGGAACTGGCCTACGCGGCCAACCACCTCAACCGCCTGTCGGACAACACGCTGCAAAGCATCGAGACCAGTTCGCTGCACCTGGACCTGATCAGCGACCTCAAACGCATCAACTCGCACATCTCAAGCATCGCCTACCCCATTCTTGATTCAGTCGGCGCGCTGGAGCCCAGCCGTCTGCGCCCGACAAGCCCTTCCCACCCATGACCCCCCAAGACTATGTTCAGCAAAAAGCGGTTGCCTCAGGCAGCAGCTTTTATTACGCCTTTTTGTTTTTGCCAACACAAAAGCGTGCCGCCATCACCGCGTTTTATGCGTTTTGCCGCGAGGTGGATGACGTGGTGGACGACATGGTCGACCCCAGCGTGGCCGCCACCAAACTGCAGTGGTGGCGCGCAGAAGTGGCGCAGGCATTTGCCGGCACGCCCAGCCACCCGGTGCTGCAGGCGCTGATGCCACTTGCCGCCACCTTCCAGATCGAGCAGCGCCACCTGCAAGCCGTGATTGAAGGCTGCCAGATGGACCTGAGCCAAACTCGCTACCTTGATTTTGCTGGCCTGCAGCGCTACTGCCATCTGGTGGCGGGCGAAGTGGGCGAAGTCGCTGCGCGCATTTTTGGCCAGACCGATGCACAAACCACCGCCTATGCCCACGCGCTGGGCCAAGCGCTGCAGCTCACCAACATCATCCGCGACGTGGGCGAAGACGCGCGGCGTGGCCGCATCTACCTGCCAGTCAATGAGTTGAAACAATTTGGCGTGACCGCGCAAGAGATTCTCAACGGCACCTACTCAGACCGCTTCACAGCGCTGATGCGTTTTCAAGCCGAGCGCGCCCAGGGCTTGTATGACCAAGCGCTGGCGCTGCTGCCCGTGGCCGATTTGCGGGCGCAAAAACCGGGCCTGATGATGGCCAGCATTTACCGCGCCCTGCTGCGCGAGATTGAGCTTGAGAACTTTGCCGTGCTGCACCAGCGCATCAGCCTCACGCCGCTGCGCAAGCTTTGGCTGGCCTGGAAAGTGCAAGCGCTGGGGCGCCTGTGAGCCGAAAGAACACGCCTTGAAAATCGCCATCATTGGCGCGGGCTGGGCTGGTTTGGCGGCTGCGGTCACGGCCACCCAAGCCGGTCACAACGCTACAGTTTTAGAAGCTACTCACGCTTATGGCGGAAGGGCTAGAGGCCTAAATGTCTTAAAAAATTGCACCCTGCCAAATGGCACACCGGTGACGCTAGACAACGGCCAGCACATCCTGATTGGGGCCTACACCGAAACCCTCAAGCTGATGCGCCAAGTGGGCGTCAACCCGGCTCAAGCCTTGCTAAGCACACCCATGGCGCTGCTGTTCCCGCAAGGCGAAGGCATCCGGTTCAAAGACTGGCCGACACCGCTGGACGCGTTGGGCGGCATCCTGGCCGCGCGCGGCTGGTCGCTGGGCGACAAGGCTTCACTATTGCGAGCTTCCGTGGGCTGGCGGCTGCAGGGCTTCAGCTGCGCGGCCGATGTGTCGGTGGCTGAGCTGTGCCGCGCCCTGACCCCAAGAATCAACGCCGAGCTGATCGAGCCGCTGTGCGTGTCAGCCCTGAACACGCCAGCAGAGCGCGCCAGCGCCCAAGTGTTTTTGCGTGTGCTGCGCGACGCCTTGTTTGGCATGCAAGGCGGCTCGCGCCTGCTGCTGCCTCGTGTCGACTTGAGCGCGCTGTTTCCTGATGCCGCAGCGGCTTGGCTACAACAACACGGCGGCCAGGTGCGGCTAGGCCAACGGGTTGAAACCATTAAAAAACAAGGCGAAAGCTGGTGGGTAGATGGTGAGGTCTTTGACGCGGTCATTCTTGCAACTTCAGCATCAAATGCGGCTCTAGCCCTTATGAATAATGCGCAAGCAGCTACTCAACCTATAGCAAATAAAATGCAAACCTGGGCCATGCAATGCCAGGCTTTGCGTTTTGAAGCCATTGCCACCGTCTATGCGTGGGCGGCTGATGCAAAGCTGGCGCACCCCATGCTGGCACTGCGCAGCAGCCCGCCCTGCCCTGCGCAATTTGCCTTTGACCGGGGCCAGTTGGGCGGCCCGGCAGGCTTGCTGGCGTTTGTGGTGAGTGCCGCCGAGGGCGACCGGGCCACGCTTGAGGCCCAGGTGTTGGCGCAAGCCCAGGCACAGCTGGGCTTAAGCTTGCAGGCGGTTCAAACCGTGGTTGAAAAACGCGCCACCTTTGCCTGCACGCCCGGCCTGCAGCGCCCGCCAACCCAGATTGCACCAGGCCTACTGGCCTGCGGCGACTATGTGGCGGGGCCTTACCCGGCCACACTGGAAGGTGCCGTGCGCAGCGGCCAGGCTGCCGCGCACGCCCTCGCCGCTTGACGTCTGGTTTATCAGGCTTTGCCCAGCAAACCACCCAGCATCCCCATCAGGTCACCGGCATTGCCCAAGCCACCTTCAGGTGCCGTGCCATTGGGGGTCAACTTGTCAATCAAGCCGGGCAGCATTTGCGCCAATTGGCCAGACAGCTGCGACGGGTCCAGTCCAAGCTGGCTGGCCGCCTTGGTCACCATGTCGCTGCCCAGCGCATCGGACAGCTGGTCGCCCGAAATGGCCTGGTTGGCACCCGTGCCAATCCATGAGTTCACCGCGTCGCCCAGGCCCGCTTGCCGGAATTTTTCCACCAGGCCATTCAGGCCGCCGGCTTCACCGTTGTTGGCCAGCAAACCACTCAACACGTTCGCCAAACCACCTTGCTGCTGCACATGGTTAGTGACAGCGCCCAACACCGAATCAAACAAACTCATAGGTTCCCCCTTAAATTGAAGCTGCAAATTGTCAGGGGCAAACGGCGTTGATACGCCATCGGCCCTTATGATCACTTTGCTAAACGGGCATTTTGCACACCTTTTTCATGAAACTCGCACTCAAGATTTCTCTCGGCACGTTGTTGGGTTTGTTGCTGGTCGCCACGATCGGCGGCTCCTGGTATGTCTACAGCAAGCAGCCCAAGCGCTCTGGCGAGCTGACGCTGGAGCGCCTGAGCGCCCCGGTCACGGTGCGTTATGACGAGCTTGGGGTGCCGCACATCAAGGCCAGCAAAGAGTCTGACCTGTACCGCGCGCTGGGCTATGTGCACGCGCAAGACCGCCTGTTCCAGATGGAAATGGTGCGCCGCCTGGCGCAGGGTGAACTGGCCGAAGTGATGGGCCCCAAGCTGATCAAGACCGACCGGCTGTTTCGCACCCTGGGGCTACGCGCTCACGCCATCAAAACCGTGGCCGCCATGGACCTGCAAAGCCCCGCCATCCAGGCCCAAAGCGCTTACCTTGACGGCATCAACCAGTTTCAGGCCACGCACCCGGCACCCATCGAGTTCGATATGCTGGGCATTCCCAAGCGCCGGTTCACCTTGCAAGACACCGTGGCCGTGTCGGGCTACCTGGCCTACAGCTTTGCTGCCGCCTTCAAAACCGAGCCGCTGCTGACTTTTGTGCGTGACGAACTGAGTGATGACCATCTCAATATATTTGACCTGGAATGGAACCCGCAGGGCGTGATCGAAGCAGCGCCCAAAACGGCCATGAACCGGTCCACGCCCAAAACCCGCACACCCGACTGGCACGCCCTGAGCCAGCTTGCCCAAGTCAGCCAGGAAGCGCAAACCCTGGCCGGCGTGCCGCTGTTTGAGGGCAGCAACGCCTGGGCCGTGTCGGGCCAGCGCACCTCCAGCGGCAAGCCCATGCTGGCGGGCGACCCGCACATTGGTTTCTCTTTGCCCTCGGTCTGGTACGAGGCCCACCTGAGCATGCCGGGCTTTGAGCTGTATGGCAATTTTCAGGCGCTCAATGCATCGGCGCTGCTGGGCCACAACCAGCAGTTTGGCTGGAGCCTGACCATGTTCCAAAATGACGACCTTGACCTGATCATTGAAAAAGTCAACCCAGCCGACCCCAACCAGGTGTGGTTTCAGGGCGAGTGGGTTGACCTTGAAACCACCGAAGAGCTCATCAAGGTCAAAGACCTCAAGCCCATCAAGCTCACGCTGCAGCGCTCGCCGCACGGCCCAATCATCAGCAACGCGTTTCGCGACACCTTGGGTGGTGCCCCGGTGGCCATGTGGTGGACATTTCTGGAAACCGACAACCCCCTGCAAGAAGCGTTTTACGAGCTAAACCGCGCCAGCACCCTGGCCAAGGCGCGAGACGCGGCCAGCAAAATACATGCACCCGGCCTGAATGTGGTGTGGGCCAGCGCCTCGGGCGACATTGGCTGGTGGGCCGCCGCCAAGCTGCCCATTCGCCCGGCCGACGTCAACCCGGCCTTCATGCTCGACGGCGACTCGGAAGAGGCCGACAAACTCGGTTTTTATCGCTTCAGCGACAACCCGCAAGAAGAAAACCCGCTGCGCGGCTACATCGTGTCAGCCAACCACCAGCCCCACAGCACCAGCGGCTTGCCCGTTCCCGGCTACTACAACCCAGCCGACCGGGCGCAGGCCCTGGAAGACCGGCTGGGCAACGACGCCCTGCAATGGAACCAGCTCAACACCGAGTCGCTGCAACTCAGCACCCAAACCGCCTACTTCTGGCGCGTGCTCGGGCCCTTGATGCCCGACCTGAGCGACGTGGTGCGCGACCCGCTGGAGCGTTCGGTGTTTGACAGCCTGTCCCAGTGGGACGGCCAATACACCGTGCAAAACATTCCACCCACCGTGTTCACCCAGTTTCTGTACGAGCTGACCCGCGCCGCCATGGCTGATGAACTAGACAAAGCGCAATTTGCCAACCTGCTGGGCACCCGCGCGCTCGACCTGGCCTTGCCCCGCCTGGCCAGCGATGAAACCTCGCCTTGGTGGGACGACATCAAGACCGACAAAGTGGAAACCCGCCGCGACATCGTGCGCATAGCCTGGCGCGCCACCATCACGCACCTTCAGAACACCTTGGGCAAAAGCCCCAACGACTGGGGTTGGGGCCATGCCCACACCCTGACCCACGTGCACCCGCTGGCGAAACAGAAAGCGTTGGGCACGGTGTTTAATGTGGGCCCGTTTGACGCACCCGGTGGGCGCGAGGTGCCCAACAACTTGTCTTACCCCATTGGCCCCGCCCCGTGGGCTGTCACTTATGGCCCGTCCACCCGGCGCATCATTGATTTTGCCGATGCCAGCAAAGCGCGTGGCATCAACCCGGTGGGCCAAAGTGGCGTGTTATTTGATGCCCATTACAGCGACCAGGCCGCCGCCTACATGGTGGGCGGCTACATGTCGCAGTACCTGAGCGAGAAAGACGTGGCGGCCAACGCTCGCAGCACGCTAACCCTCAAGCCTGCGGCGGCACCAGCAGCCAAATAGGCGCTGGCTGGCCAATACACCTCAAAACGGGCTGATCACACCGGTCGGCGAAAATGCCGCATGACCTTACTGACCTCACCATTTGCCAAAGAGCCCTCGTTCACCCATGGACAAACACCGCGCACCGCCGTGCTGTACTGCAACCTGGGCACACCAGACGCCCCCACCACACCCGCAGTGCGGCGATTTTTAGCCGAGTTTTTAGGCGACCCACGTGTGGTTGAGGTACCCCGACTGCTCTGGCTGCTGATACTGCACGGCATCATCCTGCGCTTTCGCCCGGCCAAGTCGGCCGCCAAATACGCCACGGTCTGGCTCCCCGAAGGCTCGCCCCTGAAGATTTGGACAGAAAAGCAAGCCAAGCTGCTGCAAGGCTGGCTGGGCGAGCGGGGGCACAGCGTGCAAGTGCGCTACGCCATGCGTTACGGCGCCACGTCGATTGCCTCACAGCTTGACGCACTCAAGGCCGCAGGCACCACCCGTGTGCTGATCTTGCCGGCCTACCCCCAATATTCGGCCACCACCACCGCCAGCCTGTTTGACGCGGTGTACCAGTGGGCTGGCAAGGTGCGCCATTTGCCAGAGCTTCGCTTCATCAACCATTACCACGACGATGCGCGCTACATTGCCGCGCTGGCGGGCACCGTGCAACGCTACTGGCAGGCCAATGGCCGCCCCGACGTGCTGGTGATGAGCTTTCACGGCGTGCCAGAACGCACCCTGCACCTGGGCGACCCCTATCACTGCGAATGCTTCAAAACGGCGCGTCTGCTGGCCGAACAACTGGGCTTGGGCAAAGAACAATACAAGGTCACTTTTCAGTCGCGCCTGGGCCGCGCCAAATGGCTGGAGCCCTACACCGAACCCACCTTGATCGAGATGGGCAAAAGCGGTGTGAAGCGTGTCGATGTGATCTGCCCGGCCTTCACCAGCGACTGCCTGGAAACCCTGGAAGAAATCAACCAGGAAGCACGTGAGGCGTTTTTACACGCCGGTGGCAAAGAATTTCACTACATCCCCTGCCTGAATGACGACCCGGCCTGGATCACCGCGCTGGCCGACATCACCCAGCAGCACCTGCAAGGCTGGCCCACCCTGGCGGCACCCGACAGCGCCGCGCTGGCTGCATCCAAAGCGGCCGCAATGGCGTTGGGCGCTACACGCTGAAGCCCCTCCGGTTTGTCGAAAAACTTTACACATTAGTCGTGGATAATTCCAAATAATACTGAATATGATTTGAAATCAATGATCTAGATGCCATGGCTGCCCTAGACCCGCGCCACAAGACGCACAATATTCCGGGCAAGTTTCTCTCTTATATGCAAAGCGGGTTGCCGGTGTTGGCCACAATTAACGCTGGCAATGACTTGGCAGATGTGATTCAGACCGAGCGTGTGGGCAGGTTTGCACAGACAACTCGGTAGCCACGCAGCAACGCCTGGCGCAAGCGCTTGTGCATGAGCTAGCGGCTGATACGACGATGTCGGCCCGTTGCCAGGCGCTGTCAGCCAAGCTGTTTTCGCCTGAAGTTGCGGTGAAGCAGATTACGGCGGCTTTGGCAGCTTGAGTAGATGCCACCCTAGATCGCCATGATCTTTGGCCGTGTGATGGTGCGGCCACCATTGCGAGCGAAGCGCGGCAATCGGTACTACTTATTCAATAGCTACCTACGGATGACATTTTTTGAGTTTTTTGCCCCAAAAAAATAGTATTATTCGTGGCAAAAATGGGAAAACACACTGATTCTGTTGATGCAAACATCCTGATGCGCCTCCAGTCGCATGGGCAGGGTTGGGTGTTCACGCCCGCCGATTTCGCCGATCTTGGCAGCCGCACGGCGGTGGCTACGGCGCTCAAGCGCCAGAAGGCGGCAGGTACCATTCGCCTTTTGGGGCGCGGCCTGTATGACATCCCCATTGTCCATCCGGTATTAGGATTGCTTTGGCCCGCCATTGAAACGGTGGCAAAGGCGCTAGAGCGCAAAGAGGGAATTCGGTTGCAACCTTCAGGTGTTTACGCGGCCAACCTGCTGGGTTTGTCTGAGCAAGTACCGGCAAAAGTGGTGTTTTTGTCTGACGGTGCAACGCGGTCTGTGAAGGTGGGGCCCACCCAGATCAGCCTTACTCGCACGACCCCACGCAACATGGCGGCGGCGGGCAGATTGAGCGGCCTGCTAATTCAGGCGTTTCGCAGCCTTGGTGCGGCCAACATCACGCCTCAACGCATTGCGCACTTACGTGAGTCATTGCCGGATGTGGAGCGTGCCAAGTTGTTGCACGACATTGCGCTGGCTCCTGAGTGGATGCATGCCCATTTACGTGAGGTGGCCAAACCATGAGCAGCCTTTTCTTGGCAATGTCGAATCAAGACCGCAAACTGGCGTTTGACAATGCGGCTCTCACCCTGCACCTCAATGCCGTGATTCTGGAAAAGGACTTCTGGGTGTCGTGGCTATTGGGTCTGTTGTTCGCGCAGCCTGAGCTGGCACCATTTTTGGTGTTCAAGGGTGGCACGTCCCTTTCTAAGGTGTTTGGGGTGATTGACCGGTTCTCCGAAGATATTGATCTGTGCTTGGTGCCGGAGTTTGTGGGCGCAGATGCGCCGGGCTTTGACGCATTGACCAGTCGCGTCAAGCGCGATGCGGCTGTGTTGAAAATGCAGCACCTGTGTGCTGCGAAGGTGCAGCAGGTGGTATTGCCGCTGCTGACAAGTGTGATCACCGATGCTTTAGGCGCCGCGCCTGGGGGCGAGTGGCTGCACTACGAACTTGATACAGATGCGAAGTCGCCCATTCTTTACTTTCGCTACCCAACGACACAAACACAAGGTTTTGGCTATATGCGCCGCGAGGTCAAATTGGAGTTTGGCACGCTCACGGACCAGCAGCCCACCGGGCGTTACCCAATACAAGCGCTCATCGTCAGTGCCTATCCGGCCCTGTTCAGTGACTGGCATTGCGACGTGGTGGCCCTGGAATTGCAGCGCACTTTTTGGGAGAAAGCGACTATCTTGCATGCTGAATATCATCGCCCGCCCGATTCGCCCACACCTGACCGGTATGCACGTCATTATTTCGACATGGTCCGTTTGCTGGCACACGCAAGCGCACCACGGTTTTGGGCTGACAAGTCGCAATGCGAGCGGGTGGTGGACTGGAAAAGCCGGGTGTTTGCCCGCGGCTGGGCGCGCTACGATTTGGCCCAGCATGGCACTTTCCGACTGGTACCGCCGAAAGTGCGGCAGGCCGCTTTGGCGCGGGATTACGCGACGATGCGCCCCATGTTCATGACCGAACCGCCAAGTTTTGACACGCTGTTGCAAGAGCTAGCAATTGCTGAAAACGCCATCAACAAATTGTGATGCCGCAGTCTGGCCCTGGAGCAGATCTGGGGACCCAGATGATGCCAATATTTGGCATATCTATTTTTTTGGTTTTTTGGCCAGCCTGAGCGATACCTCAGGCGCTTGTGCCAAAGCGGCTTCAAGCCGCTGGCACAGGGTGCGCAAAATCTTCACCCGGGCGTAGTTTTTGTCGTTGGCCTCCACCAGCGTCCAGGGTGACTCACCGGTGCTGGTGCGCTCCACCATGTCGCAAATGGCTTGCTGGTAGTCGTGCCATTTTTCGCGGTTGCGCCAATCTTCCTGGGTGATCTTGAAGCGTTTGAACTCAATTTTTTCACGTTCTTTGAAGCGCTTGAGTTGCTCGGCCTGGCTGATTTGCAGCCAGAACTTGACCACAACCACCCCGGCCTCGATCATTTCGTGCTCAAAGTCATTGATCTCGCTGTAGGCGCGCAGCCAGTCGGCCTCAGTGCAAAAGCCCTCAACGCGCTCCACCAGCACCCGGCCATACCAGGTGCGGTCAAACATGGCCACATGACCGTGGCGCGGCAAATGCCGCCAAAAGCGCCACAAGTGGGGTTGGTCTTTTTCTTCGTCGGTGGGGGCTGCCACTGGCGTCACCTGGTATTGGCGTGCGTCCAGTGCGCCTGCAATGCGCCGAATGGCACCGCCTTTGCCGGCAGCGTCAGCGCCTTCAAACGCACACACCAAAGAGCGCCCCTGAAAGCGGGCGTCGCGCACCAGTTCAGACAGGCGGCCCTGCCATTTGGCCAACTGGTCTTTGTAGGGTTTGTCGGCCAAGGCCAGCGTCAGATCAAGCTCCGAGAGCACGTTGCGGCCATCCAGGTCGACCCGCACCATGGGCGGCATGAGTGCGCGCGGTGGCGCTGCCTCGGCCAGTTTGTTTTGCAAGGCTTTGAGCAACACTTGGCCCACCGTCATGGAACGGTAACGGTCGCAAGCGCCCTCCACCACCACCCAGGGCGCGGCGGCGGTATTGGTAATGCGCAGCAAATGGCCAGCAACATCTTGCAACTGGTCGTAGGTTTTAAGACGGTCCCAGTTCCACTGCGTGACTCGCCAAGCGGTGCGCGGGTCGCTAGAGAGCGCCTTGAGTCGCTGGCGTTGCCCGTCTTTGGTCAGGTGAAACCAGAACTTGAGCACCAGCGCACCTTCGTTAACCAGCATCTCTTCAAAGCGGTTGATCTGCTCGGCCCGGGCATCGAGCTCTTTGACAGAAATTTCGCCATAAATGCGCTCGCGGATGGGTTCGGAATACCAAGACCCCGCAAAAATACCCACCCGGCCCTTGGGCGGCAGGCTGCGCCAGTAGCGCCACATGGGCGGGCGCTCGCGTTCTTCGTCGCTGGGCTGCGAAAACGCCAGGGTTGAAATAAAGCGCGGGTCCATCCACTCATAGAGCGTGTTGATGGTTTCACCCTTGCCAGCACCATCTTGGCCACTGATGAGCACCACCACGGGCGTTTTGTGTTTTTCAAACAAGTCCACTTGCGCGGCCAACAAGGCGGCACGCAGTGTGGGCACGGCTTCACGGTAGGCAGACTTGGCCAGCTTGTGGCCAATTTCAGCGGATTCAAACATCAATGGCTTTCGTTGAACGGCTCAATCAGTTGGGCTGAGGCACTGGCAAACTCACCCGAAATGTGCTGCCCTTGCCCGGCTCGCTGTGCACAGCCAATTCGCCATGGTGCTGTTTGATGATTTCCCAGCTGGTGGACAAGCCCAAACCGGTGCCTTTGCCAACCGCTTGGGTGGTGTAAAACGGCTCAAAAATGCGCTTTTGCACGTCTGGCGCCATGCCGCAACCGGTGTCACAGACCTCCAGCCAGACCTGGCCTGACTGCGCGCCACTGCGCACCGTGATCAGCCCTTGTTTGTCAATGGCTTGCGCCGCATTGGTCAGCAAATTCACCAGCACCTGCTTGATTTGTGAGGCCATGCAGGACACCGGCGGCAGGCTTGCCAGCGCTTTGGCCACACTGGCTTTTGACTTGATCTCGCTGGCCACCACGCCAAGCGCACTCTCCAACACCTGGTTCAAATCAGCCGGAGCCCACTGACTGTTGTCTGCGCTAGAAAAGTCACGCAAGCCACTGACGATTTTTTTGACCCGCTCCAGGCCTTCGCGTGATTCACGGATGAGGCCGGGCATGTCTTCTTGCAGGTAGTCAAAATCAATTTTTTGGCGCGCCGCTGCCACGCTGCTTTGCTGCTCGGTGGTCAGGGTGGCGTTTGTGGCCTGGTACACGCCGATCAAATCAAACAACTGACCAACATAGCCAGAAAGTGAGCCCAGGTTAGAGGTGACAAAGCCGATGGGGTTGTTGATTTCATGCGCCACGCCGGCCGCCAGTTGCCCCACTGCTGCCATTTTTTCAGACTGCAGCAGCTGGGCTTGTGTCTGCTTCAGGCGGGTCACGGTGTCTGCCAGGTCACGTGTGCGCTCTTGCACGCGCAATTCCAGCGACTGGTTGGCCATCGTCAAGGCGGCTTGCGTTTTACGCACGGCTTCATTGGCAAGCACCAATTTTTGGTTGCGCTCGGTGAGCAAGGTGAACAAGTCCAACAGCGCACTGTGATACACCGCGTGGGCACCATCGGGCGGCTGGTTCGCATGCTCATAAGCCATCAACGCCGTTTGCCCGGCAGCCATGTCTTTCAGTTGGGCCGCCATGCGCTGGTCTTCTTCCAAAATATGAAAGCTCAGCCAACTGCTCAAAAAGCGCAACAGCTCGGTGCCGGTAAGCGAGCCATCTTCTTCATATTGCCGGCGCATTTGGATGATCTCGTCGACAAACGCCTGATGCGTCACATGGTGGTGCGCAAGGTAGTCGGGGGCCATTCCCTTTTGTGCCATCAAGCGCTCTTCATCACGGAAGTGCACCACGGCGTACTTGGTCAGGTTGTCCAGCAGCGGGCCAACTGCGCGCTTGGCGACATCGTCATTGAGCGCCAGATGCGGCGCCGCCAGGTTGATCATGTCCACCAGCGCGTGGTGCTGGGTGTCTACCAGCTCCAGGCCGGTTTCAAAATGGGGGTTCCAGGCCATTAGTTGCATCAAAGCTCCCTCGAATTGCAGTTTGGCTCAAGCTCGGCCTGCTTGGCATTGATGGGCAGCACCAGACGAAACGTAGAGCCAACACCCGGCGTCGACTGCAACAGAATTTTTCCGTGGTGTCGGCTCATGATGTCAGCCGCAATCGACAGCCCCAGCCCGGTACCCAGGCCAACCGCTTTGGTGGTGTAAAACGGTGCAAACACTTGCGCCTGTTTTTCTGCTGCGATGCCGCAACCCGTGTCCTGAACCTCTATCCACACCTGGTCTCCCTCGACACCCGTGCGAACCGTCAGGGTGCCGCGCTCGGCAATGGCCTGCCCGGCATTGACCAGCAGGTTCATCACCACCTGGTTGATTTGGGACGCCACGCAATACACCTGCGGCAGGTCCGCATACTCACGAACCACCTGCACCTTGTACTTGAGCTGGTTCCACACCACGTTGATGGTGCTCTCGATACCCGCTTGCAGGTCAGCCCAACCCCAGTCGTTGTCACCGGAGCGTGAGAAGTTTTTCAGGTCCAGCACAATCTTGCTGACACGACTCACACCGTCTCGCGACTCATCAATCAGCTGCGGCAAATCTGTGGCCATGAACGCAAAATCTGCCGATGCCTTGCGCAACCGAACCGACTCGAACAAGGGCGCCTGCGCCGCGCCCAATTTGTTTTCAATGGCTTCATAGTCATTGACCAAGCCCAAGAGTTCTTCAATGTAGTTGGCCAGCGTGCCCAGATTGGACTTGACGAAACCAATGGGGTTGTTGATTTCATGCGCCACACCGGCGGCCAACTGACCAATAGCGGCCATTTTTTCTGACTGCAGCAGTTGCACCTGCGCCTCTGAGAGCTTTTTATTGACCACCTCCAGCTCTTCCAGCCTGCGTTGCAGTGCCGCCTCGGCGCGGGCGCGTCGCACCACACGCCACAGGTCGTTACCGATCAGCGTCAGGGTGTCGATGTCAGCATCTGAGTAGTTGATGGCTTTGTTGCCAACCCCCATGATCATGCGCACCTGGTCGCCTTCAACCACGGGCACCGAAATCAGCCGCTGCAGGCCTGCGTGCCCCTCAGGCAGACCACATTTGGCGGGGTAAGAGGCGTAGTCATTGAACATGACCGGCCTTTTTTCGCGCACACAGTCGGCCCAGATGCCTGCCTGGCTGACCGGGTAATGTGCGTCGTAGGCCACGGTACAGCCACGCAGGGCGCCAGCAGTCCAGGTGACCAGCTCCAGGGTTTCCTGATCGTCATTGACGAAGTGCAAAAAACCAATGCTGCTGCGGGTGAGTTTTTCTGCCATTTCCAGGCCGCGCGACAAAAATTCTTTTTCTGGCAGCAAACCGCCCAGTTCGTTGACCTGCAGCAACACCGAGGTGAGTTCTGCTGCCTGGTAGCGTTCGGTAGCGTCCAGGCTCAGCCCGGCCAAAAGCCGCTCGCCCGCATCGTTTTCAATGGCAAACATGTGTGTCTCAAAGTGTTGGCCATTGAACGTTTCTTCAACCATGCGTCGGCCACCGTCTGCCAGCATTTGCAGGTCCAGCTGCGTGATCACATCGGCAAATTCTTTGGGGAATATCTCGTGAGCGGTCTTGCCAATCAGTGCCTGCGGGGGAACCCCCAGTGCCTGCACCAGGTGCTGGTTGACCATCAGCATGCGAAGTTGGCTGTCTTTGACATAGATCGTGCCGGGAAACTCGTCAATGAAGCGCTGCAACATGCGCTGCATGCTCTTCATTTGCAACTGGTCACGCTGGCGGTCAGTGACGTCGTGGATCGTCGAAAGCAAAAAAGCTTCGCCATTGAAATTCACCAGGCTGCTGAACACCTCGACATCACGCACCTCACCACTGGCCAGTCGGTGCTTGAAATCAAAGTGTGTTTTTCGGGCGCTTGCGGCCAGCGCCATCTCGGCGCGAATCTGGTCCGGCGTCAAGGTGTTGATGTCCATCACGTTCATTGACGTCAGCGTGGCTTTGTCCCAGCCGTAGTACTTCACGGCCTCCAGGTTGGCGTCCACAATGCGCGCGTTGTCGGGGTTGACCAACAGCATGGGCATGCAGTTGTTGACAAACATGGCTCGGTAGCGGGATTCGCTCTCGGCCAAGGCTTCTGCGGTATCGATGCAACTGACCTGAGCCGGGCACACAAGTGGCGCTGCTTGCGGGTCGGTGATGCCTTTCGCGCTGGGGGCAGTGAGTGGACAGGAATCCATGGCGCTAAATGTTCAGGTTGTCGTTAAGGCAGGGTGCCCGGGTTGTCACGCCAGACATCGGCTTTGAGCCGTGTACCGATCGATTTCTCAAAGGAGATTATTTTTCTGATGACGGCGTCATCAAACACATGCCCGGCCGTGAGCATGAGCAAACCACTGGGCGTGATGAAGTCGCGCGACAGCACCATACCGGCGTGGAGTTCTGCGGCGCCAAGCGACAACTCCACCAGCTTGTCTGCCTGACTGATGCCTGAGGTCGCAACGGGCTCGCCCAACAAAGCGACCAAGGCCTGCACCACCACCGGGTCATAACGGCGACCGCTGCCGCGCACGATCACGGCCAGTGCCTCGGCCACTGGCAACTGGCACTGCCCCAACAAGCCAATTTGCAGGCTGTCATAGTCGCACGCCACGCTGAGAATGCGCGCGCCCACGGGTATGTGCTGGCCAACCAATTGCTGCGGGTAGCCGGCACCGTCAAAGCGCTCAAGGTGACTGCCAATCGTGTCGGCAGCACCCTTGAGCTCGTCAAGCGGCATCAACATTTGGGCAGCACGCGTGGGGTGTTTGCGGTAGCCCTCAAGTTGCCGGGTGTTCATCATGACAATGGGCGTGTCCATCAGGATGTCGTCAAAGCCAACCTTGCCAATTTCATGCAGCAGGCCGGCCACAAAGGTTTCCTGGATTTGCCGGCTATTGAGGTCCATGCGCTGAGCAAGGCGGCGCGCCAGGTCGGCCACACGTCGGGAATGCCCAGCCAACTTGCTGTTGCGCAACTCAATCAGGCTGGTGAAGACCTTGATGGAGGTGATGAAGTTGTTTTTAAGCCGCTCATTGGCGTTGTTGAGTGACGCATTGGCTTGTTTGAGCTCGGCCGTACGTTCTTCCACCTTGAGCTCAAGGCTGGCATTGAAGGCCTTGAGTGCGTCATTTTGCTGCTGCACCAGCGCTTGCAATCGCCGCTGCTCAATGGCCATGGCACGCTGCTGCAAGGCAGCTTGCACGATCAAGATGATGTCGTTGTCGTCCCAGGGCTTGGCAATGTAGCGGTAGATTTCTCCGCGGTTGATGGCCCCCATGATGGAAGAAATGTCGGCATAACCTGTGAGCAGCAGGCGCATGGTGTCGGGCCAGCGCTGGCGCACCTGTTCCAGAAACACCACGCCGTCCATTTCGGGCATGCGCATGTCTGAAATCACCAGGTCAAAAGTCTCACTCTCCATTAACGTCAAGGCGGCCTGACCACTCTCGGCCACCTTGACCTGCAGTCCCCGGGCACGAAACAAGCGCCGCAACGCCGACAGAATGCTGGGCTCGTCATCAACGCACAACACCGCACCGGCCTGCGCATTGGGGGGCGGATTTGTGGAGAGAACGGTCATGGTGATGTTGTTTTAAATGGGGTTAAGCGGCATCAAAAACTGGAGAACAGCCTTGACTCATTGAGCAAGGGGCCGAGGTCTCCCAGGCTGGCTTGCAACGCATCAATCTGCCCCCCAAGGCGCTTCTCTACCGTGGCAGGCAACGGGGCGTCTACCAGGCAACCACCATAGTCAAGGCCCAGGCGCTGGCTGATTTGATTGGCGGCAAAAACGCAGGCCAGCATGTCGGTGTCACATTGCTCGGGGGTGTGCAGGTGCCTGATGCTTTCCACCAAATTTGATGCAAAACGCCATTTTTCGGCCAGCATGGCGCCCACTTCAGCATGGTCAACGCGAATTACTTCAAACAAGGCGACATGCAAAGGCCGGCTGCTCCAAAGGCTCAATTCCATCGAACGGCGAAATTCTGTGGGCATGAACTGCGCCACCACCACTTTGCCAAAATCATGCAGCAAGCCGGCAATAAAACAATCATGCACATCGGCGTCGGGCAGGCGTTGTGCCAGTTGGCGGGCAATAGCCGCCGTGCTGAGCGAGTGCAGCAGATAACGCTGACCGTCAAAACCTGCCAACTGGTTATGGGGCAACATGCCAATGGCGGCAATGCTCAGCGCCAGATTTTTGATGGTGTTAAACCCCAAAAAAACCACCGCATGGTCAACCGAGGTGATTTGATTGGCCAGCCCGTAATAAGCTGAATTCACCACGCGCAAGACCTTGACGGTGACCACAGGATCGCGGTCAATCACTTGCACCAGATCTTTCGGTGAGCAGGCCACGTCGCGCGTCAGGTCGAGGATTTTTTGAACGCTCTTTGGAAACGCGGGCATCTGCTCGACGGCAGCGGCGAGTCGAAGAGACAAGTCAGGATTCATCGCACTCATGTTGCCGCATTACAAATGTATGTCGATCTCGTTGTTCAGTCGCACCACTTTACATCACAAACCCCACACCGAAAAGCCACAAATGTTGTCTAATTCGGCCTCGTTGGTAGCAACTTTTAAACAATATGACTGAATACCCGCACGCCACGATCCTGATCGTGGACGATGCCCCAGAAAACCTGTTTGTGCTGAGCGAATTGCTGCAGCCGCACTACCGTGTGCTGGCGGCCAACAATGGCGAGCGCGGCTTGCTGGTGGCCGCCGCCGAACCCTTGCCTGACCTGATTTTGCTGGACGTGATGATGCCCGGCATGAATGGCTACCAGGTGATGCAGGCGCTGCAAGCCAATGCCCGCACCGCCGATATACCGGTGATATTTTTAACCGCCCTGTCGAGCCCGCGCGAAGAAGAGCGTGGCCTGAACCTGGGCGCGGTCGACTACATTGCCAAGCCCATCACGCCGGCCACCGTGCTGGCCAGGGTGCGCACCCAATTGCAGGCCAAGCAGGCACGCGATTGGCTGAAAGACCAAAACGCCACACTCGAAGCCGAGGTGGCCCGACGCATGACCGAGAACGACCTGACCCAGCAGGTCAGCATTCGTGCCTTGGCGCACCTGGCTGAAATCCGCGACCCCGAAACTGGCAAGCATCTGGCGCGCACCCAGGGCTATGTCAGGCTGCTAGCCAAGTTGCTTGAACCCCACGCGCGCTTCAAAGAACGCCTGACGCCCCGCTATATCGACTTGCTGGCGCGTTCAGCCCCGCTGCATGACATTGGCAAGGTTGGCATTCCTGACCACATTCTGAACAAGCCTGGCAAACTCAATGCCGAAGAGTGGCGGGTGATGCAAACCCACGCCAAGCTCGGCAGTGATGCCATTGACCTGGCTGAGCAAGACATTGAAAAGCCGCTGGATTTTCTGGCGCTGGCCAAGGAAATTGCCCATTGGCACCATGAAAAATGGGATGGCTCGGGTTACCCCGACCGCTTGTCCGGCGATGCCATTCCCCTGTCGGCCCGACTGATGGCCATTGCCGATGTGTTTGACGCCCTGATCTCTCCACGCGTCTACAAACCAGCCTTTGCATTTGATGTGGCGCACGACCTGATTGCTGTGCAACGTGGCGCTCATTTCGACCCTGACATCCTGGACGCTTTCCTGTCTCACTACCAGGACTTTGTGGCCATCGCTGCGCAGCATCACGACAGCCAAACCGGCGCCTGATCAACTCACCCGGCTCGTTCGCCACAACCTTGCCATGAGCCTGCCAACCGAGCCCGCCGCACCGGTTCCGCGTGATCACACGGCCACGCGGGTTGGTCTGAAAATTGCGCTGAGTTATGCGGCTTTTGCGATGTTGTGGATCGTGTTTTCAGACCAGGCTGTGGCGTGGCTGATCAAAGACCCGGACCAGCTGGTACTCGCCAGCACAGCGAAAGGCGCTCTGTTTGTGCTGATCACCGCGCTGGGGCTGTTTACCTTGAGCCACCGCTGGCTGAGCAAAGCCACCCATGACTTGTTGCAAGAGCAAAACACCATTGCGCACTTTGCCAAACGCGGCCAAGCCATGCTGGCTTTGCCGGCCGCTGCTGAAACCATGAATGAGCGCGCCTTCTTGCAGCACGGTCTGGCGCTGGCTGAAGGCCTCACCAGCAGCCAGATTTCATTCATCCATTTCGTCAATGACGATCAGGAAACCATTGAGCTGGTGACCTGGTCGAGCGGTACGCTGGCGCATTACTGCACCGCGGCGTTTGACAGCCACTACGCCATCAGCCAGGCCGGCATTTGGGCCAATGCCCTGCGCCAACGCGCGCCTGTGGTGTTCAATGATTACGCCAGTGCCACTGGCAAACACGGCCTGCCCGAAGGCCACGCCCATTTGAACCGTCTGATCAGCGTGCCCGTATTGCAAGGCGGGCTGGTGCGCATGATGGCCGGTGTAGGCAACAAGGCCAGTGACTACACAGAAGCCGATGTAGAAACCCTGCGCCTGATGGCTGAGGCCATATGGCGCATCGTGCAGCAGCGCCGCGCCGATGCGGCCTTGCAAAGCAGCCAGGCCCACTACAAAAGCCTGTTTGACAGCAACCCGCTGCCGATGTGGGTGTTTGACCTGGAAACGCTCAGGTTCCTGTCCGTCAATGACGCCGCGGTGACCCACTATGGCTACAGCCGCGCTGAGTTTATGACCATGACGCTGCGAGACATACGCCCGGCCGAAGACGTGCCACGGCTGCTTGACGACATTCGCCTTAACCGCACAGGCCGCGGAAACGGTGTGTTGTGGCGACATCAGCTCAAGGATGGCAGCATCCGATTGGTTGAGATCGCCTCGCACCCCCTGACTTTTGAGGGCCGGGCTGCCAAACTGGTGCTGGCCTACGACGTGACTGAGCGTGAGGCTACCCAGGAGCAGCTGAGCAAGCTGTCGCAGGCCGTGGCGCAGAGCCCGGAGAGCGTGGTCATTACCAACACCCGCGCAGAAATCGAGTACGTCAACGACGCCTTTGTGCTCGCCACGGGCTACCAGCCGCACGAGGTGCTGGGACTAAACCCGAAGCTGCTTCAATCAGGCAACACGCCCAAACGCACCTATGACGACCTGTGGCAAGCCATTGCCAATGGCCAGATGTGGCGCGGTGAGTTTTACAACAAGCGCAAGGACGGCAGCGAATACGTTGAGTTCGCCATCATTACCCCGCTGCGGCAAAAAGATGGTCGTATCACCCATTACGTGGCTGTGAAGGAAGACATCACCGAGAAAGAGCACATGGGCATTGAGCTTGACGGCCACCGTCACCACCTGGAAGAACTGGTGACGCAACGCACGTTGGAGCTCAGCCAGGCCCGCGAAGAAGCCGACGCCGCCAGCCAGTCCAAAAGCGTTTTTTTGGCCAACATGAGCCATGAAATCCGCACCCCCATGAATGCCATCATGGGCTTGAGCCACCTGCTGCGCCACGACACCACCAGCAAAGCCCAAATGGACAAGCTCAACAAGATCGACAGCGCGTGTCGACACCTGCTGTCCATCATCAACGACGTGCTGGACATCTCCAAAATCGAGGCCGGCAAGATGGCTCTGGAAACCCGGCAGTTTCAGATTGCCGAGGTGATGGGTAACGTGCACACCTTGATGGAGCCCGACGCACTGGCCAAAGGGCTGGCGCTGGAATTGCATGGGGAAGCACTTTCGCTATGGGTACAAGCCGATGCCACCCGGCTACGCCAGGCTTTGCTGAACCTGGTTAGCAACGCCGTCAAGTTCACCGAGACTGGCAGCGTGACCATGACCGTGACCCAAGTGGCCGCCGGAGACACCCACGCCATGCTGCGCTTTGAAGTGGCAGACAGCGGCATTGGCATGGATGCCGACACGGTGAGCCGGCTGTTTCAGAATTTCGAGCAGGGGGACGCGTCGACCACCCGCAAATATGGCGGCACCGGGTTGGGACTGGCCATCACCCGAAGCTTGGCGCAGCTGATGGGTGGTGCGGCCGGCGTGACCAGCACACCGGGTGTGGGCAGCACTTTTTGGTTTACCACAAGGGTCATCATCAGCCACAGCCTGATGGGCCTGCCGCTGCAAGCGGTGGCTACCGAATCAGCGCAACAGCTCTTGGCGCAGCACAAGGGCCAGCATGTGGTGGTGGCCGATGACAACCCGCTCAACCTGGAAGTTGCCCAGGAGATGCTCAGCCGCGTGGGCCTGCAAGTGACCACCGCCAACGACGGGCAACAGGTGCTGGACCTGCTGGCAGCGCCACCGTCACACATTGACCTGATCCTGATGGACCTGCAAATGCCCCGGCTTGACGGCTTGCAAGCCACCCGCGCGCTGCGCGCTTTGCCGCGTGGCAAGGCGCTGCCCATCATTGCCCTGTCTGCCAGCGCCTTTGCACCAGACCGCCAAGCTGCCCGCGAGGCCGGCATGAACGATTTTGTGGCGAAACCCATCGTGCCCGAAACGCTTTATGCCACCTTGCTGGACTGGTTGCCCAAAATGGCCACTGAATCAGCCGCCACCCCACAAGCCACTGTCGCCCCATGCCCAACCCACATGCCCGATGCCAAGCTGGTGCACACCGTGATGAATCAGCTTGACCACCTGCTGGGCCAAAGTGACACGGCGGCTTTGGCCTTGTTTCAACAACACACCGATACACTGGTGGCAGTCCTTGGCGATGACTTCAGCCTGCTGACCACGCAGCTGCAGCAATTTGCCTTCGACAAGGCCCAGGCAACCCTTCATCAACACAAAAAGACTACCGATTAACGGTATCCTCAGCATCATCCGTCGTTAGGAATCACACTGTGCACGTTACCAAATACAAGATCTGGGTCCAGCTTCTGACAACCATCGCGGCAGCGCTGCTAGTGGTTTGGACTGGCGTCATCATCTGGCAAGGCCATGTCACGCGCCAGGCTGCGCTGGATCAGGCCACTGATTTTTCAGCCAGCATGCACGATGCCACCATGGCCGGGCTCACCGGCATGATGGTCACAGGCACCGTGGGCCAGCGCGACGTGTTTCTGGACCAGATCAAGCAGCTCGGCTCGATTCGCGACGTGCGGGTCTTGCGCGCTGAGGCGGTCACCAAGTTGTTTGGCAAGGGAACCGAGAAAGACGACAACCATCCCGATGCGCTTGAGCAGCAAGTGCTGCAAAGCGGCAAACAGGTTGTGCAGGTTGAATCCGATGCCAAGGGCGAGTATTTGCGCGCGGTGCGCCCCGCTCTGGCCCTGAAAAACTCGCTGGGCAAAGACTGCACCAGCTGCCATCTGGCCACAGAAGGCACCGTGCTGGGCGTGGTCAGCATGAAGGTGTCGCTCGACAAGGTGAACGCCAGTTTGGCGGACCAGCGCTGGAAGTCCATTATGGCGGCGCTCATCACTTGCATTCCGGTGCTGATGCTGATCTATCCGTTCATTCGCAGGGTGGTGACGCGCCCGCTGGAGCGCAGTGTGGCCATGGCGCGCGGCATTGCCTCAGGCGACCTGACCCAGCACATTGAAGTCGATTCACACAACGAAATGGGTGAGTTGCAGCAAGCGCTGCAAGACATGAACGCCGGCCTGGTAAAAATTGTGCGCCAGGTGCGCGTGGGCACCAACACCATATTTAGTGCCTCCAGTGACATTGCCAGTGGCAACCTGGACTTATCCAACCGCACCGAACTGCAAGCCAGCTCGCTGGAAAATACCGCCAACTCCATGGCCGAAGTGACCTCGGCGGTGAACCAGAATGCGGAGCATGCGCGCCGCGCCAACCAGATGGCTAAAAGCGCATCAGACGTGGCCGTGCGTGGCGGCAGCGTGGTGGCAGGGGTGATTGACACCATGGCCTCGATCAACGCCTCAAGCAACCGCATTGTGGACATCATTGCGGTGATTGACGGTATTGCCTTCCAGACCAACATTCTGGCGCTGAACGCCGCGGTGGAAGCAGCTCGCGCCGGCGAACAAGGCCGTGGTTTTGCGGTGGTGGCGGCAGAAGTTCGCAGCCTGGCCAAACGCAGCGCCGATGCCGCGCAGGAAATCAAGGCCTTGATTGGCGACTCAGTGAGCAAGGTCGAAGCCGGCAGCAGCCTGGTGCAGCAAGCCGGCAGCACCATGAATGACATTGTTGACAGCATCCGCCATGTGACCGACATCATGGGCGAGATCACCACGGCAAGCGCAGACCAGACGGCAGGCATTGAACGCGTGGGCAACGCCATCGACGAGATGAATCAGGTGACCCAGCAAAATGCTGCGCTGGTGGAGCAAGCCGCCGCTGCAGCGCAGTCGCTGCAAGACCAGGCACAACACCTGGAGCAAGTTGTCAGCGCATTTAAAATAAATGAATCAAATAGCCATCTAGCCCTTAATCACCGGGCGTAAGCAGCTATTGATTTAAGAGCGTTTTTTCAGCAGCCGTGGCAGCACCATGATGAGCACAATGACGACCAAAATCGTCAGTGACATCGGGCGCTGCAAGAAAATCATCGGGCTGCCCTCACCAATGGAAATCGCGTTGCGCATTTGGGCCTCGGCCAGTGGGCCCAAAATCATGCCCACCAGCACCGGTGCCGTCGGGAAGTTAAAGCGCCGCATCACCAGCCCCAGCAGGCCAATGCCGTAGAGCAAAAACAAATCGAACGCGCTCTGGCGCATGCCGTAAGCACCCACCGTGGCAAAAATCAAAATGCCGGCATACAGCTGCGGCTTGGGCACCTTGAGCAACTTCACCCACAGGCCGATCATGGGCAAATTCAGCACCAGCAGCATCACGTTGCCAATGTAGAGCGAGGCTATCAGCGCCCACACCAGTCCCGCCGAGGTGGTAAAAAGTTGTGGGCCGGGCTGAATGCCGTAGTTTTGAAAGGCCCCTAGCATGATCGCCGTGGTATTTGAGGTGGGAATGCCCAAGGTGAGCAGCGGAATCAGCGCTGCCGTCACCGTGGCATTGTTGGCCGCTTCGGGCCCGGCCACCCCTTCAATCGCACCTTTGGTCCCAAACTCGGCCTGGTGCTCGCCTTTGGCCAGTTTTTTCTCCATGGCATAGCTCAGAAAGGTCGGTATTTCGGTGCCACCGGCGGGAATACAACCAAATGGCGCACCAATCGCCGTGCCGCGCAACCAGGCAGGAATTGAACGCTTCCAGTCGCTCATGGTCATGGTCACTCGGCTCATGCGGTTCTCGGATTCCACCGTTTTGCCCTCAAACAGCACCGCGTGCATGGCCTCGGCCACGGCAAACAGACCCACCGCCACCAGCACGATCTCAATGCCGTCCAAAAACTCTGGCACGCCACCGGTGTAACGCACTTGTCCGGTGATCTGGTCCATGCCCACCAACCCGGCGGCCAGGCCAACAAACAAAGCCGTCAAACCGCGCACCGTGCTTTGGCCCAGTACGGCGCTTACCGTGGTGAAGGCCAGCAGCATCAGCATGAAGTACTCGGGCGGGCCCAGCTTGACGGCAAATTCAGCCACCACCGGAGCAAACAGGGTGACGATCACCGTGGCAATCGTGCCAGCCACAAACGAACCGATGGCCGAGGTGGCCAGCGCCGCGCCAGCACGCCCGCTTTTGGCCATCTTGTTGCCTTCCATGGCGGTGACCATGGTGGCGGTCTCGCCCGGCGTATTGAGCAAAATCGAGGTGGTGGAGCCGCCATACATGGCGCCGTAATAAATGCCGGCAAAAAAGATCATCGAGGCGGTGGCCTCCACCTGCGTGGTAATGGGCAGCAACATGGCCACCGCCGTGGCCGGACCAATACCGGGCAACACACCCACAGCCGTGCCAAGCGCACAGCCTACAAAAGCCCACAGCAGATTCACTGGCGTGCCAGCAGTGGCAAAGCCCTGTAGCAACAGGTTCCAGGTTTCCATCACATCCATTACAACCACCCACTTTCGGTCAAACCGGGCAGGTTGATGCCCAAAAACTTGGTGAACATCCAGTACACCGGCGCCGCAATCATGAGCGCCACCACAATATCAATCAGCCAGCTTTTGGCACCCGTCTGTGCGCTGGACTGGGCATTGCGCAGCCCGCGTGCCGCACACACAAAACACAGCGCGCAGCTGAAAATGAAACCTATCTGGGTGATCAACGCGGCGTTAAGCAACATGCCAGACGACATCCAGGCAAAACCCGCCCAGTACGGGTGTTCGCCACCATGCTCCTCCATGTTGAGAAACCCACCCCGGCGTGCCTTGCGAATCAGCATGACGCCACACAAGCCCAACGCGGCAGACACCACCCAGGGTAAAAAATTGGGGCCAACACCGGCGTAGCCAGCGTTGGACGAAATAAACGCGGCACCCAGCGCAAGCCCGAGTGCAATCAGCAGCACCCCGACACCGACCAGGGCCTGTAAATACGGTGAATGGCTTGCCAGGTCGCGCTTACGCATGGGTGCTTCTCCAGAGGGGTTTTAGATCATGCCGGACTTGACCATGGTCGCACGCAGCGCGGCAAAGTCGTTGTCAACAAACTTCTCAAACGCATCCCCGCTGAGCACGGCGGGTGTCCAGTTGTTTTTCTCCAGGGCTTCGGCCCAGGCTTTGGACTGCGTGGCTTTGATCACCATGTCAGTCAAGGCCTTGCGCTGCGCCGGGGTGATGCCGGGCGCGCCATAAACACCGCGCCAGTTGCCAATTTCGACATCAATGCCCTGCTCTTTCAGCGTGGGCACGTCAATGCCTTTGAGTCGGGCGGCAGATGTGACGCCAATCGGCTTCATCTTGCCAGTCTTAATGTACTCGGAGAACTCGCTGTAGCCGCTGCCGCCAATCGTCACATTGCCACCCAAAATGGCCGCCGTGGCCTCACCACCGCCACGGAAAGCCACGTAGTTGATCTTGGCCGGGTCAACACCCACCACGCGGGCAATCATGGCCGCAGCAATGTGCTCGGTGGAGCCGCGTGAACCGCCACCCCACTTGACGCTGCCAGGGTCTTTTTTGAGCTGGGCCACCACGTCGGCCATGGTTTTGAACGGCGAGTTGGCGGGCAGCACAAACACGTTGTACTCGCTGGTCAGGCGGGCAATCGGGGTAGCCGCTGTGATAGACACCGGAGGTTTGCCGGTGATGATGCCGCCCAGCATCACAGCGCCCATCACCATCAGGGCGTTCGGGTCGCCCTTGCTGGCATTAACAAACTGTGCCAGGCCCAAAGCACCGGCAGCACCGCCCTTGTTCTCATAGGTCACGGTGTCTGCCACCTTGGCGTCCATCAACGCCTTGCCAAGAGCCCGGCCGGTGCCGTCCCAGCCGCCACCCGGGTTCGCCGGAATCATCATTTTGACGTTGGTGGCAGCAAACGCCGACAGCGGCAAGCCGCCAGCGACAGCCATTGCGGCCATGGATTTCAGAAAAGTATCACGACGCATCGAAGTCTCCTGTGTGGGTTGATAACACGGCCATGATGCGCGGCCAGGCTGTCAATCGGCTGTCCGCACACCCTAGGGGAAATACCAATCTGGCAAGCGCTTGGCCCAATCTGTTACAACCGTCGTCATTCAAAATTTATGACTGTTTCCATGTCCCAAACTTCCCAAAGCCCCGCCACCCCTGCCCCGCGCATCCACTGGACCGAATCTGACCTGGCCTGCGACGCCCTGTGGCGCAGTGAACGAGGCGGCTCGCCGCCAAAACAGGTGGTGCTGGCCGACGACACCCTGACCGCCGACAGCGCCTACCGCCTGGCCTGCGCCGGCACTGGCCTGCTATGGCGCGGCGACTTTCAAAACGCCCGCCAACTGGTGCAAGCCATCGCACGCCGCATTGACCAGGTGCCAAAACGCAAACGCAGCAAAGCGGCCTTGCCCGTTCCCATCACCGAGGCCTTCAACCTGCACCGCCAGGCCCAGGCACAACGCGCCCGCACGCTGGGCATGGTGCTCATCCAGCTCGATGCCAACTTTAAGATTGCCCTGCGCCGCGCACCCGATGTGAGCCAGGCCTGCACCGAAGCCTGGGGCGAGGCCGACGCCTCACTAGGCCCGTCGGTGGTGTCGCTGCGCGAACTGCTGGGCGTCACCAGCGCCCATGAATGGCGCCGCGTGGGTGTCGAGATTGCCGCCCTTGGGGACGCGCCCAACAACCGCATCCACCCGCACTACGGTGTGTTTTCGCCAGTGCGCGGCGAATACATTGGCTTGGTGGCTAGCGCCCACCTACCCAAGCCACCCAAGGGACAGACCGACATCACGGCGTTTGACATTGGCACCGGCACCGGTGTGCTGGCCGCTGTGCTGGTGCAGCGGGGCGTGCGCCATGTCATGGCCACCGAATGTGAGCCCCGCGCCTTGGTTTGCGCCCAAGACAACGTGACGCGTCTGGGGCTGCAGCGCCAAATTTCGGTGCTGCAGGCGGATTTGTTCCCGCCAGGACTGGCCTCGTTGATTGTCTGCAACCCACCCTGGCTGCCGGCACGGCCAAGCTCTCCGCTGGAGCGCGCCGTGTACGACGAGGGTGGCCGCATGCTCAAAGGCTTTTTGGCCGGACTGGCCGAGCACCTCGCCCCCGGCGGTGAAGGCTGGCTGATCTTGTCCAACCTGGCGGAACTGCTGGGCATGCGCACGCGCGAAGAGCTGCTGGCAGCTTTTGAGCAACACGGCCTGCGCGTGGTCAGCCGCATTGATGCCAAGCCACTGCACCCCAAAGCCGAGGACACCACCGACGCCCTGCACCAGGCGCGTGCCAAAGAGATCACCTCGCTGTGGCGGCTGGCGGTGCATAAGCCAGCGACAGCACCTGCCCCGGGCCAGGTCCATGAAGCTGCTGCTGATTGAAGACGACAGCGCGCTGCACACGGCGCTCAGCCGCTCCCTGACCCGGCTCGGCTGGCAGGTTGAGGTGTGTGAGGATGGCCGCGCTGCCCTGCCCAAGTGGCGCGCCGGCCACTTTGATGTGGTGCTGCTGGATTTGACCCTGCCCGGGCGCGATGGCTTGGCCGTGCTGCAACAGGCGCGCGATGAAGGCTTGGCCACTCCGGTGCTGATCCTGACCGCGCGCGGCACAGTAGGCGACCGGGTGCAAGGCCTGAATGCCGGGGCGGACGACTACCTGCCCAAGCCGTTCGATTTGGATGAGCTTGAAGCACGCGTACGCGCCCTGCACCGCCGCCACCCTGAAAAATATGAAAATTCAAGCTCTAAACCATATGAATCAAGCGTCATAAGCTATGACAATGAGAGCAAAGCAATTTACCACGCCGGCCAGGTATTGGACCTGAGCAGCCGCGAACTCGCCATGTTGCGCCCTCTGCTGGCCCGCGCTGGCCAGGCCGTCACCAAAGAAAAGCTGTTTGAACTGGTGTTTCCAGGCCAGGCCGAAGTGCAGTTTGAAGCCATTGAGGTGGTGGCCTACCGGCTGCGCAAAAAGCTCCAGGGCACGGGTGCCACCCTGACCACGCTACGCGGCCTGGGCTATTTGCTCAAGCTTGAACCCCCCAAGCCGACTCAGACCCGTCCCGGCCATGAGGCTTGACCTGCGCCACCTGTCACTGCGCAGCTACCTGATGCTGGGCATTTTGCTGCCCGTGGCGCTGTTCATTTTGGTCGACAGCATGGTGCTGTACCGCCAGGCCTTGACCGCTGTCAACACCGCCTACGACCGCACCCTGCTGGCTTCAGCCAAGACGATTGGCGAACACATCCAGGCCGATGGTGAGGCAGATAGCGCCCAGCTGCGTGCCTTGGTGCCCTACGCCGCGTTGGAAGTGTTTGAGGCCGACAACCGCAGCCGCATGATTTACCGCATCTCGGACACCCGGGGCACGCTGATTGACGGGTTCGCCGACCTGGCGCTTTGGCGCGGCCAACTGCCCGCCTTGGGGCCATACGCCGCGTTGGTCGACTTTTATGACGACACCTACCGAGGCGATGCAGTACGTGTGGCAGTGCTGCTGCAGCCAGTAGCCATGCAACGCGCCCGCACCATGGCCGTGGTTCAGGTGGCTGAAACTCTGGAGCTGCGCCGCACCCTGGCTCGGCAAATTTTGCTCGACACCCTGTGGCGACAACTGGCGCTGGTGGCGGTGATTGCCCTGGTGGTGTTTGTGGTGGTGCAGCGCGCCACCCGACCGGTGCGTCACTTGAGCCTGCAACTGCAGCAGCGCCGCCTGGATGACCTGACACCACTGGTGGTAGACGACGCGCCACGCGAGCTGCGACCGCTGCTCGACGCCACCAACACCACCATGCAGCGCCTGCACCATCTGTTGGACAACCAGAAACGCTTTGTGCGCGACACCGCCCACCAGTTGCGCACCCCGCTGGCCGTGCTCAAGGTGCAGGTGCAATCGGCCCTGCGTGGTGACGTGGATGCCAACCAGGGCCTGCTTGAAATCAGCCACACGGTCGAGCGCGCCACGCAGTTGGCCAACCAAATGCTGGCACTGGCCAAGGTAGCGCAACTGGCGCAGGAGAAGGCCACCGAGCCGGTCGACTGGGCAGGCATTCTGCGAGAAGTAGCGCTGGACCTGGCACCTTTGACGGCCGACAAGGCGCTTGACTTTGAGATTGACACCCAACCGGCCCCGATTCAAACGCACGCCTGGATGCTGCGCGAACTGTCGCGTAACTTGCTGCACAACGCCATTCGCTACAGCCCTGAGCATGGCAAGCTGCAGGTGCGCCTGCTGTGCGATGCCAGCCACGCGGCATTGGTCATCAGCGACGAGGGGCCAGGCATCAGCGATGAACTGCGCAAGCGCTTGTTCCAGCCCTTTTCAGCGGGCCAAATGCACAGCGGCAGTGGCTTGGGGCTGGCCATTTGCCATGAAATTGCCCACACCCTGGGCGGGCAAATCGAGCTGCTCAACCGCAGCACACATGGCCAGATCTGTGGGCTTGACAGCACCGTGCGCCTGCCCTTGGCGGTGCCCCCTGCAATCTCGCCAACAAGCCGATAAACTTGCTCGACCAAAACATTACCAAAGAGTTTTCATCATGGCTTTATTAACCCAATCGATGCGTTGTGTTGGCAAGATGGCGGCATTGGCCGCGCTGCTTGCCAGCGCACTTGTCCAAGCCGCGCCTGCGGTCGCTGCCAGCACCGCCTGTCCGGCGGTTTTAAAACACAGCTTCAACCGCCTGCAAGACGAAGCACCCCAAAACCTGTGCCAATACGCAGGTAAGGTGATTTTGGTGGTCAACACCGCCAGTTTTTGCGGGTTCACCGAGCAGTACGAAGGGCTGGAAGCGCTGTATGCCAAGTACAAGGACAAAGGCCTGGTGGTGCTGGGTTTCCCGTCCAACGACTTTGGCAAGCAAGAACCCGGTTCCGACAAGGAAATTGCCGACTTTTGCTACAACACCTACGCCGTGAAGTTCCCGATGTTTTCCAAAACCGTGGTGTCTGGCCCGAATCGCACCACGTTTTATGCACAACTTGCCAAAGAAACCGGCACCACACCCAAGTGGAATTTTTACAAATACCTGATTGATCGCAACGGCAAAGTGGTCGACAGCTACAACAGCATGACCAAGCCGCAAAGCAAGACTTTGGTAGCGGACATCGAAAAGCTGCTTTGACGCAGTGTCAAAGCCGCAAAACCGCACCTACCACCCGACCTGACGACCCAACCGATGGAAAAATTGCGCATTGACAAATGGCTGTGGGCCGCGCGCTTTTACAAGACGCGCACGCTGGCCAGTGAAGAGATCGACAAAGGCCGCGTGCAGGTCAATGGCGTGGCCGTCAAGCCCGCTCGCGAACTCAAGGCTGGTGACAGCGTCCAGTTGCGCAGCGGGCCGGTGACACGGACTGTGACGGTGCTCGGCATCAGTGACAAACGTGGCCCGGCACCCGTAGCAGCCAAGCTGTATCAGGAAACCGAAGACTCGGTCGCCCAGCGCCTGCAAGCCGCTGAACAGCGCCAACTGGCCCCAGAACCCGCCTTGACCCTACTGCAGGGCCGCCCCACCAAACGTGACCGTCGCGATACCGAACAAGCCCGTGAAAACCTGCGCGATGGGGAATGGAACGACCGCTGGAGCGTGTCGTTTGACAAATAGGCCCCTGGGTTGAATGGCCAGCTAGCGGGGCGGACGCCCCACACCTTGTGTGCCATTGGCACGCGCCGAAAGGTAGGCATACAAATCGACCACATGGGCGTTCACCCGTGGTTCACCTTGCCAGGCAGGCATCACCAGCCGCCCCTCCCTGCCCTGCACAACCTCTTCAACCAGCGCTGACTGTGCCGCAGCATCGCCACCCGGTTGCGTCACGGACAACTGCCAGTCGTACCGCACGAGCACCAGGTTGACGAACCGCTGGGCGGTCATGTCACGCACCCGTGGCAACAAATCGGGCGCACCCGCCGAACCAGTGGCCGCCGCGCCATGACAGCCCGCGCACCGGTCCTGAAAGACCCGCCAGCCAGCATACACAGAACCGGGCGGCTCAGCGCGCTGCGCCAGTTCCCTGGCGGCCTGCGTGTTCTCCACCTCAACAGCGCAGCCGGCCAGCAGCACAAGGGATGCAAGCGCACCAGCGCACAGCACGCCAACCGCCGCCGACAACCTGCGTGGCATCGGTAATCTCAATGAAAAATTTGAAAACATTGTCATCTTCATCACCTGTTGCTTTCCAAAAGTAGAAGAACAGCGCCTGGACAAAAAAGAATGGTCACTTGTTTTGGTGAACAGCCCTTCGTTTGGCGGCTGATGGTGATTCTGGCCAAGCTTTGACACCTGTGTGTTGTCAAAGCGCAAGGTCTGTGGTGTTGAGCTGCAACCAACCTGCCCCCTGTGCGGCTGTCGGTGGTGCGACATTCATTCAAGAAAAATGAAAAAACCCCAAGTGAATCAATCACTTGGGGTTTTTATTTGGCGGAATCGGAGAGATTCGAACTCTCGATGAGGCTCTACACCCCATACTCCCTTAGCAGGGGAGCACCTTCGGCCACTCGGTCACGATTCCTGAATTTCAGAGCCGCGATTATGTCACGACTTGGGGTACTTTTTCAGGCGGAAGCCTGATCAAGACCAAATGCTTTGTGCAAGGCCTTGACGGCAAGCTCCATGTATTTCTCGTCAATCACCACCGAGGTCTTGATTTCGCTGGTGGAAATCATCTGGATGTTGATGCCTTCTTCACTCAGCACGCGGAACATGGTGCTGGCCACGCCAACGTGGCTGCGCATGCCGATGCCGACGATGGACACCTTGCAAATCTTGGTGTCGCCCACCACTTCTTGTGCGCCCAGCTTGGGCACCACCACGTTCTTCAGCAAATCCATGGTCTTGGCGTAGTCGCCATGATTCACGGTGAAGCTGAAGTCGGTTTTGCCGTCTTTGCTGATGTTCTGGATGATCATGTCGACTTCGACATTGGCATCGGCCACGGCACCCAGAATCTGGTACGCAATGCCGGGCTTGTCGGGCACGCCCAACACTGAAATTTTGGTCTCGTCGCGGGTGAACGCGATGCCTGAAACGATGGCTTGCTCCATGTGTTCGTCTTCCTCAAAAGTGATCAGGGTGCCAGATTTGGCTTCTTCATTGATGTCGATGTCCCACGGCGTGAAACTTGACAGTACACGCAGTTTGACCTTGTATTTGCCAGCAAATTCCACCGAGCGGATTTGCAGCACCTTGGAGCCCATGGAGGCCATCTCCAGCATTTCTTCAAAGCTCACCGTGTGCAGACGCCGCGCATCAGGCACCACGCGTGGGTCGGTGGTGTAGACGCCGTCCACATCGGTGAAGATCAGGCATTCGTCAGCCTTCATGGCCGCAGCCACAGCCACAGCGGAGGTGTCCGAACCACCACGGCCCAGCGTGGTGATGTTGCCAACATCGTCCAGGCCCTGAAAACCGGTCACGATGACCACGCGGCCGGCTTCCAGGTCAGCGCGCACTTTTTGGTCGTCAATCGACTCGATGCGGGCCTTGGTGTAAGCGCTGTTGGTGCGAATGGGCACTTGCCAGCCGGCATAGCTGACCGATTCGACCCCCTGCGCTTGCAGGGCAATTGCCAGCAAGGCGCTTGAGGCCTGCTCGCCGGTTGCGGCCAGCATGTCCAGCTCGCGGTAATAGGCGTCAGAAAAGGAAGACGGCGCCAGCTCTTTGGCCAGGCCCAGCAGGCGGTTGGTTTCGCCACTCATGGCGCTGGGCACCACCACCATCTGGTGGCCGGCGCGGGCCCACTTGGCCACGCGTTTGGCTACATTGCTGATGCGCTCAGTAGAGCCCATCGAGGTGCCGCCGTATTTATGAACAATCAATGACATGAAGGGGTTTGAGGTGGGTTAGAAAAGCTTCGGATTGTACCAATCGAGGCCTTTCCCACGCCTGACACACAGGCCCTGCCCGACCTTCAGTTGCAGTTGGTGGCCTCGCGTGCGACAGGCGGCAAGCTGCGCCATCAGTTCATCCAGCTGAGCGGTTGTGGGGGTGGCGTGGTGCACGCTCAGCAACCAATGGCGCAACACATTCGCCAGCCGCGGCGGGCTCAAATTTTGCAGCGCCTTGATGTCGGGCGGCACGCCCATGCGCAGCAAGTCTTCGGCGGCCACCTCAACCAGCAAGGCTTGCGCCTGCGCCGCATGGCGGCTGCTGCGGGCAAAGGTGTCGCGAAACTGCGGAAAACACGCCTGGAGCGCCGGCAACACGCGGGCCCGGATGCGGTTGCGGGTGAAGCGCTCATCGACATTGCTGGGGTCTTCAATGAAGCTTGCACCTTGCGCCTGCAGCCAAGCGCGAATGTCGGCACTGCTGACTTGCAGCAACGGGCGGCAATAGCTCAGGCCGCCGCGCTGCCAGAGCGCTGCCATGGCGCTGAGGCCGGGCAAGCCGGCACCGCGGCTCAGGGCCAGCAGCAGGGTTTCTACCTGGTCGTCTGCGTGCTGTGCAATTGCTATTGTTTGAATAGCTACTTGCGCATTATTTATAAGGGTTACAGCCTCAAAAGCCATATAACGTGCATGCCGTGCAGCGGCTTCAGGGCTTTGCCCCGGGGCATGGCGGGCATCCACTTTTTGCACCACCAGCGGCACACCCAGCGCGGCGCAAAAGTGTTGGCAGTGCCGCTCAAATTCGTCCCCGGCCGCTTGCAGCCCATGGTGCACATGAACCGCAATGACCTGCCCCGGCCACTTGCGCGCGCAGGCCAACAGCAGCGCCGTGGAATCAGCCCCACCGCTGTAGGCCACGGCCAACGGCAAGGCGGGCTCGAAGGCAGCAATGGCTTGCTCAAAGGAGCGTGTCATAAGCGACGCAGTGGATGGGTCATTCCCGTTCGGAAACGACAGACAGTCTATTTGCCAGTGGTTTTGGTGTCGGTGAAGCGGCCATAACTTTGCAACCGGTCATAACGCCGGCTCAGCAGGTCTTCGATTTTCAAGTCGCTGACCTGGCGGAAGGCATCGGTCAAGGCTCGCTTGAGAAAAGCCGCCATTTGTTTCGGGTCACGGTGTGCGCCGCCAACCGGCTCGTTGACGATCTTGTCGATGACACCCAGCGCCTTCAGGCGGTGCGCCGTGATGCCCAGGGCGTCTGCGGCTTCCTGCGCCTTGTCAGCAGTTTTCCACAAAATAGAGGCGCAGCCTTCAGGGCTGATCACCGAGTAGACGGCGTATTGCAGCATCAGCAACTGGTCACCCACAGAAATTGCCAACGCACCACCGGAGCCTCCTTCGCCAATGATGGTGACGATGATGGGCACCTCAAGCTGCGCCATCTCGAAGATGTTGCGGCCAATGGCTTCGGCCTGACCGCGTTCTTCGGCATCAATACCAGGGTAAGCGCCGGGCGTGTCGACAAACGTGAACACCGGTAGCTTGAATTTTTCGGCAGTCTTCATCAGCCTTAGGGCTTTGCGGTAGCCCTCGGGCTTGCTCATGCCAAAGTTTCGCAGGCCACGCTCTTTGGTGTCGCGGCCCTTTTGCTGGCCAATCACCATGCAGGGCGTGCCGTTGAAGCGGGCCAGACCGCCGACGATGCTCAAGTCATCTGAAAAATGGCGGTCGCCATGCAGCTCGACAAAATGCGTGAACAACTCGTTCACATAATCCATGGTGTAGGGGCGCTCGGCATGGCGGGCAATCTTGGTGATCTGCCAGGGCGTCAAATCACTGTAGATGTCTTTGGTGAGCTGCTGGCTTTTTTTGGCCAGCTGGCTGATTTCAGCCGAGATATCGACCGCTGATTCGGTCTGCACGTAGCGCAGCTCTTCAATCTTGTTTTCCAGCTCGGCAATCGGGGTCTCGAAATCGAGGAAAGTTTTTTTAGCCAAAACGGGCTCCTGTTAAACGATTGGGAATCAAACGCTTGTGCACGTTTTTATTTCCCAACAATGACGGACATTTGTTAGCTTCAAATAAACGGTTTAGTATTCCACCGGCACCGGGTCCAACGAGCGCCAAATATACCAAGTTGCCACCGTGCGATACGGCGCCCAGGCCAGCGCCACTTCACGCGCGTCGCTGCGGCTGACCACGTCGCCCGAAAAATAGCTCTTGCTGATGCCGTTGATCAGGCCCACATCATCGAGCGGTAAAACGTTCGGGCGCATCAGGTGAAAGATCAAAAACATCTCGGCGGTCCAGCGGCCAATGCCACGAATGGCCACCAGCTCGTCAATGATGGCCTCGTCGTCCATGGCGCCCCAGGCGTCTTCATGAACCGCGCCATTGTCGAAATGCAGCGCCAGATCGACCAGGTATTCGACCTTGCGCACACTCAAGCCAGCTGCGCGCATGTCGTCAATCTTGAGCTTGAGCACCTGCGACGGGCAAATTTGCTCTGGCAACTTGGCAAAGCGGTCCCACACCGTTTGTGCCGCCTTGACCGAGATTTGCTGGCCCACCACACTGCGCGCCAGCGTGGCAAACGCATCGCCCCGGCTTTGCAGGCAAGCTTGGCCAAACTGCGGAATCAGCCGCTTCATGACGCGGTCTTTCTTCATCAGATGCTTGCAGGCCTCGGACCAATAGAGCGGTGCCGTGGCATCAAATACTATTGTTTTTGTAGCTGCTTGCGCTTTAATAGCAGGGGCTACAGGCATAAAACACCCCTAACTTCATAAAAAGACCGGCATCGCGCGATCAACATCATTTGGTGGCTTCCCAAGTGGTGCCCGTGGCCGAGTCTTTCAGCACGATGCCCTGGGCCAGCAAGTCTTGGCGAATGCGATCGGCCTCGGCGAAGTTCTTCGCGGCCTTGGCGGCAGCACGCTCAGTAATGCGCTGGGAAATGGTGTCTTCGCTCACAGTCGCGCCAGACTGCAGGTAGGCCTTGGGGTCGTCCTGCAACAGCCCCAGGCAGCCACCCAGCGCCTTGAGCAAGCCGGACAAGGCAGCAGAGCGGGTGCGATTGACTTCACCGGCCAACTCAAACAGCACGGCCACCGCCTCGGGCGAGCCAAAATCTTCGTCCATGGCCGCCTTGAAGCGTGCGGCAAAGGGGTCAGCCCAGTCCATCGCCACGACTTCAGGCGGCACCAGATCAAGGGCTGTGTAGAGGCGCTTGAGCGACTGGCGGGCATCTTCCAAATGCACGTCGCTGTAATTCAGGGCGCTGCGATAGTGCGCGCGCACAATGAAAAAACGCAGGGTCTGGGCATCAAAGCGGGCCAGAATTTCACGAATGGTGAAAAAATTGCCCAGGCTTTTGGACATCTTTTCGTTGTCGCGTGTGACAAAGCCGTTGTGCATCCAAATCTGAGCCAAGGGTTTGCCGCTGGCGCCTTCACTCTGGGCAATTTCGTTTTCGTGATGCGGAAACTGCAGGTCGGCCCCGCCGCCATGAATGTCCACCGTCTGGCCCAGCAACTCGCCACACATGGCTGAGCATTCAATGTGCCAGCCCGGGCGGCCCAAGCCATAGGCACTGTCCCATTTGGCGTCATCAGGCTCGGTCGGTTTGGCCGACTTCCAGAGCACAAAGTCCAGCGGGTTTTCTTTGCCGTCGGCCACAGCCACACGCTCACCGGCGCGTAGCTCGTCCAACGATTTGCCGCTGAGCTTGCCGTAGCCTGGGAATTTGCGCACGGCAAAATTCACATCGCCCGCGCCATCCTGGTAGGCCAGACCTTTTTGCTCAAGCTGACCAATCAGCTTGAGCATGGACGGCACGTAATCGGTGGCGCGTGGCTCCAGTGTGGGGCGCAAGATGCCAAGGGCATCGGCGTCCTGATGCAGCGCATCCACCATGCGGTCGGTCAGAGCGCGAATGGATTCGCCATTCTCCAGCGCGCGTTTGATGATCTTGTCGTCAATGTCAGTCACATTACGCACATGGGTCACGCGCAGGCCGCTGACCTCAAGCCAGCGTCGGACCAGGTCAAACGCCATCATGGAGCGCGCGTGGCCCAGGTGACACAGGTCGTACACCGTCATGCCGCAGACATACATGCGCACATGGCCGGGCTCAAGCGGCGAAAAGGGCTGCAAATCACGCAGCAGCGTGTTGTAGATGCGCAAACTCATGTATCGATCAAAATCCGGTGGTGGGGTGGGAAGGTAGCGCCTTCAGCAGGCCGTAAAGGAGGGGCAAAAAACACTGCCTCGGCTACAATGCACAGCAGTATAAAGCCCTGCCCCAGTCTCGTATCCCGCAGGTCAACCTCCCCAAATTCACCTTCTCTGCCCATCATGCACGCTCGTTCAGTTCTTTTCAAAGCCCTACGCCTGCTGACTTTGGTGGGGGCCTGCACCGCGCTTTCCAGCCACGCCGACGATTACACCGACATCAGCCAACTGCTGCGCGCCAACAAGTTCCCTGAGGCCATGACCCGGGTCGACAGCCAGCTGGCAGCAAAACCAGCCGACCCGCAGCTGCGGTTTCTCAAGGGCGTGATCCAGCGCAATCTTGGCAAGCAAGACGATGCCATTGCCACATTCACCAAGCTCACCGAAGACTACCCGGAACTCCCCGAGCCCTACAACAACCTGGCCGTGCTGTATGCAGGCCAAGGCCAGTACGACAAGGCACGGGTCGCGCTTGAAATGGCGATCCGCACCAACCCGAGCTACGCCACCGCCCATGAAAACATTGGCGACGTGTATGCCCGGCTGGCCAGCCAGGCCTACAACAAGGCCTTGCAACTTGACAACAACAATGCCGCCGTGCCGCCCAAGCTGGCCTTGATTCGCGAGCTTTTCAAGCCCAATTTGCCCACGGCGCGGGCGGCCTCTGCCACACCCGTCGTTGTCGCTGCGGCCACGCCAGCGCCTGCCGCCAAGCCGGCACCCATCCCAGCGCCAGCAGTTGCTCCGCCAAGCAAACCCGTGGCGACGGTCGTGCCCGTCAAACCGGCAGCACCGGTGGTAGCACCAACAACCCCTGCCGCCAAACCAGTACCGGTGCCCGCTGAGGCCGACGCAGCCAAGGACGCTGAAGCCGCCGTGATGGCCTGGGCAAAAGCTTGGGCCGCCAAAGACATGAACGCTTACCTGGGGGCTTACAGCCCTGAGTTCAAGCCAAGTGGCAAACAGTCCCGCAGCGCATGGGAAAAAGACCGCCGTGATCGCATCATGGGCAAATCGCGCATCAGCCTGACCCTTGACAACATGAGCGCCAAGGTGAATGGCGACGAAGCCGTGGTCAAGTTCCATCAGGCATACAAGGCCGATGCGCTGTCGGTGGCCAGCCGCAAGACCCTGACCCTCAAGAAACGTGGCAACCGTTGGCTCATCACCCAGGAATCCACTGGCAATTGATGCCCGGCGCACCTTTGTCTACTCAACTCATGGCGGCGCTTGCCGCCAGTTTTTTTGACGTCTTTGCATGACGCATGTCACCAAGATATCCCTGCTTATCATGCGCGGTGCCCTGTTTCTGGCACTGGCGAGCAGCCACGTCCAGGCTCAACCCTGGAAGCCACACGCCAAGTCCGCCAAGACATCAACCGCTGCCGCCCAAACCCCTAAAGGCGGCTTGGCAGAGGCGCGGCTAATCAACATCTACCGTCAAATTGGCAAGGGCGACACGCAAGGCGCCTTGCGCCAGGCCGAGCAATTGGTCAAAGACTTTCCTAGCTTTGCGCTGGCGCAACTGGTCTACGGTGACTTGTTGTCAGCCCGAACGCGCCCGGTCAAGAATTTTGGTGATGTGTCACCAGAGCAACTCAAAACAGCAGACGGCGCCTTGAATGAACTCAAGAGCGAGTCCTTGCTGCGGCTCAAGGCGCTGCGCGAGCGCCCGCCGCTGGGCAGCGTGCCAGCTGAATTTTTGCAACTGTCCCCGAGCAACAAACACGCCATTGCCATTGACGCATCGCGGGCACGGCTGTACCTCTTTGAAAACCGCGCCACGGGACCTACTCTGGTGGCTGATTACTACATCTCGGTGGGCAAACTGGGGCTGGAGAAAAAGACCGAAGGCGATCAACGCACACCGCTGGGCGTGTACTTCATCACCAGCCAGCTGGACCCCAAAAGCCTGAAAGACTTTTATGGCTCTGGCGCGTTGCCCATCAATTACCCCAACGTTCTGGACCTCAAGCGCGGCAAGACCGGCCGCGGTATCTGGCTGCATGGCACGCCGCCAGGGCAGTTTTCACGGGCTCCTTTGGCCAGTGACGGCTGTGTGGTGCTGGCCAACCCCGACCTGACTCACTTGGCTCAAACGGTGGAGATTCGCTCGACCCCGGTGCTCATCGCTCACAACCTGAAGTGGGTGCCAGCCCAAACCCAGCAGCCGCGCAGCCTGGAATTCAAGGGGCATTTGGACGCCTGGCTGAAGGCCAAGTCCAGCGGCAACATGGCGCAGCTCACAGCGTTTTACGCCCCAGACTTCAACAACAGCGGCAAAACACTGACTGACTGGTTACCCACTTTGCGCCGTGAAGTCAGCGCCACACGAGGCCGTGCGCTGGAGCTCAAAGATCTGTCCCTGCTACATTGGGTGGATGCCAACGAGACCATGGTGGTCACGTTTGGCGAAGTGGCCACCGGCCAGCGTACGGGTTTGACCAAACGCCAATACTGGGCCCGAGAGGGCAAGCAGTGGCGTATTTTTTACGAAGGAATTGTGGGATGAATTTTAAGACTTTTGGCACTCTAGCCCGCGCCTCTATTGCGGTAGCAGCTCTTTTTTCAATAGCAACCTTGGCGACCGCCGAAAACCTGCAACGGGTTAAATTTGCCACCAGCGCCGGCGATTTCGAGGTAGAGCTCTACCCTGAAAAAGCCCCCAAGACGGTTGAAAACTTTGTGCAATACGTCAAGGACAAACACTACGACGGCACCATTTTTCACCGTGTGATCAGCAACTTCATGGTGCAAGGCGGCGGCTTTGATGCCAGCTACGTGCAAAAGCCCACCCGCGCCCCGGTGGTTCATGAAGGCCGCCAGGCGGTCGAGAAGGGCTTGCGAAATACCACGGGCACCTTGGCCATGGCGCGCACCAATGACCCACAGTCGGCCTCATCGCAATTTTTCATCAACGTCAAAGACAATGCCTTCCTTGATCCGAACGCGCAGTCGTATGGCTACACCGTCTTTGGTAAAGTCGTCTCTGGCATGGAGGTGATCAACAAGATCAAAGCCACGCCCACTGGCCCCGGCGGCCCCTTTGGCTCTGATGTGCCAAAAACACCCATTCTTATCAACTCTGCAACCCTGGTGAAATAAACATGAGCAACCCACAAGTCGAACTTCACGTCAAAAACTACGGCGTCATCACTCTTGAACTCGACGCTGACAAAGCGCCAAAGTGCACAGCCAATTTTTTGGCCTACGTCAACAAAGGCCACTACAACAACACCATTTTTCACCGCATCATCCCCGGTTTCATGGTGCAAGGCGGCGGCATGGAGCCCGGCATGGCCCAAAAAGCCTGTGACGCACCGATTGAAAACGAGGCCAACAACGGCCTGAAGAACCTGAACTACACCGTGGCCATGGCCCGCACCGGCGACCCGCATTCAGCCACCGCCCAGTTCTTCATCAACATCGCCGACAACACCTTCCTGAACCACACCGCACCCAGCCAGCAAGGTTGGGGTTATGCCGTGTTTGGCAAAGTGGTGGCAGGTACCGATGTGGTCGACAAGATCAAGGCTGTGAAAACCGGCCGCAAGGGTCACCATGACGACGTGCCACTGGAAGACGTGATCATTGAGAAAGCCGTCGCGCTGTAAGCCGCGTCATACCCACCACGCTTGCCTCCAAGCACACCGCCTGTACAACCTGGCCGTGTGCTTTCTTTGTTTTGGCTGACCCACAGTTCATGACCCATCCGCCTGATCTCCCGGCCCGCGCGGCAATCACCGCCCCGGTGCTCTGGCGGTGCATTGATTTCATCTCAGACCAGCACTTGCAGGCCAGCCAGCACGCCACGTTTGACGCCTGGCAGCGCTACATGGCGCATACCGAAGCTGATGCGCTGTTCATTCTTGGTGACTTGTTTGAAGTGTGGGTTGGCGACGACATCACCCAGGCTACAGACGACCCGGAAGGCGCATTTGCGCTGCAATGCCAAAAAGTCATCCAGACGACTGCTGCGCGCCTGCCGGTGTATTTCATGCACGGCAACCGCGACTTTTTACTGGGGGAAGATTTCGCCAAAAATGGCGGACTTAGCCTGCTGCCTGACCCCACCGTGCTGAGCTTTGACGGCCAACGCTGGCTGCTCTCGCATGGCGACGCACTGTGCCTGGGCGACGTGGACTACCAACAATTTCGCCAGCAAGTGCGCAGTGACGCCTGGAGATGTGCGTTTTTGGCCAAACCATTGGCCGAACGCCAAGCTGTCGCACACGGCCTTCGCGCTCAAAGCGAAGCGCGCAAAACCAGCGGCGCAAGCTACGCCGATGTCGACACCGCCATGGCCCTGCGATGGCTAAAAACCGCCCAAGCCAACACCCTGATCCACGGCCACACCCATCACCCGGCGGACCACACGCTTGGTCAACTTAATGACAAGCCACTGCGACGATTGGTTCTGAGCGACTGGGATGCAGATGCCAAGCCGCCAAGGCTGGAAGTGCTGCGGCTACAGACCGGGTCTGCACCCGAACGTTTCACCCCCACAACTTGAATCCGCCCGGCGGGGCGAGGGGGTTGGGGGGAGTGGGGGCTCCCCCAGAACCTCAAGCCTTCAACAACACCTTCAACACGTTCTGCACACGCCGCACCTGCGCCGCATCAAAACCGGACGCCAACACCGTGGCGGCATCCTGCGCCCAGGTTTGCGCTGGCGCCGGGTCATTGCGCTTGGTCAACAACTGCAGTTGCAACATGCGCCGCGCACTCAATTGTTCGGCAGGTGTCGGCACCTCAGCCGCCATCTCAAGGCGTAACAGCGCTGTGGCGGCGTCACCCGAGGCGGGTTGCGACAGGGCTTTGACCCAGGCACCACGCACCACCGGGGTAACACGGTTGCCAAGTTCTTGCACGCTGGGCACTTGCTCGGTGTCACGCGTTTCCCAGGCGGTCAGCAAATGGGTCAAGGCTTCGCCGTGGGCCTGAGCGGCCAGCTTGCGCAAGGCAAACTGGGCTTGCTCCAGTGCGTCACGCTGGGCGCGGAATGCGGCGTCGCCCAAACGCGGCGCGTCAAAACGCTCGCCATAAGCCGGGCGGTCTGAGCGCTCACCACGCGGGCCACCACGGTCATCAGTGCGGCCTGGGCCACCAGGGCCACGGGAGTCACGCGCGCCGTCACGGCCAGCGGGTCGGCCACCGTCTTTGCGGTCGCCAAATTTGCCGCCACGACCCATGGCAGCGGGTTCTTCTTTTTTCATGCCAGGGCGGTCATCACCGCGCATGGCAATGACGCGCTTGGGCGCCACCACGGGTTTGACGGGTTCGGCTTCGGGCGCCGCTTCTGCG
This sequence comes from Rhodoferax sp., assembly GCF_028688795.1. Lineage (GTDB taxonomy): Bacteria > Pseudomonadota > Gammaproteobacteria > Burkholderiales > Burkholderiaceae_C > Rhodoferax. The sequence goes on from NZ_JAQTXM010000001.1 coordinate 241,931, forward strand.
GCGCTGGGGCTGGCCACTTCCGACGACTCGGTGCCTTCAGCGGCATCGGCCGACGCTGGCGCAGATTCACCGCCCGCGGTGTCAACAGCATCGCTTGCGTTCGCATCGCCGGACGCACTGACGTTTGCTACATTATCAGTAGCTCCTTGCGCATGTTCTGCTTGGGCTAGAGCCGTATTTTGTTCAGAAACTTTAGCCGCGACCACAGCGGCTTGGGCTTGCGCCTGGCCACTGAGCGCAGCCTCAAGTGAGGCCATGGCGCTGCGAATGGCTTGCACATCACCCGACGCATTGGCAGTTTGCAAGGCTTTGGAAGCATCAAGCACGATGCGGTCGCGGTCGCTCAAGGCGCTTTGGGCTTTCTCACGCTCTTGTGTTTTGCGGTTAAAGGCTTCGTCGATTGGCTTGCGGAACGCGTCCCACAGCTTTTGCTCGTGGCGGCGGTCAATTGGCACACGGTGCGCTTCTGCCTGCCAGCGTTGTTGCAGGGCCTTGACGGCATCAATGCGAAGCATGGCTTCGGCACCCAATGCGCGGGCCTCGTCGATCATGGCGTGGCGGGCTTCCAGGCTGAGCTTCTGTAAAGTTTCCAGCGGAGCGGCGGCATGGTCAATGGCGGCTTTCCACATGGGCTGCAGCTCAGCGAACATTTTTTCACCCACGTGGCCAGACTCGCGCCAACGGTCGCCAAACTGGTGCAACACGCGGCTGAAGCCTTTCCAGTCGTCGTCCAGCGCGACCCGGTTGGCCTCAGCCCAGGCCTTGACTTCTTCGATCAGCGCCAGGCGCTGGGCGCGGTGCTCGGCGGACTCGGCCTTGACTTTTTCAAGCCACACCTCGACCACTTTGTGGGCTTCGTTGCAGGCATCATCAAAACGTTTCCACAAGGCGTGGTTGGCCACACCGCCTTGGTCAGTGGTTTTCCACTGCTCACGCATTTGACGCAAGGTGTCTTGCATCTTGCGTCCACCGATGGCTTGGCCTTCAGGGCGCTTGAGCAAGCCTTCAGCTTTGATCACCAATTCTTCACGCAACTGATCGGCACGCCAGCGCTGCCAGCCCTCCAACTCACCCGCTGCCACCAACGCGGCGTGCGCCTGGGCTTCGAGCTTGTCGTCAATCAAACGGCCGTTGTCCTTGAGTGCCTGGCGCAGCGCATTGGCCACACCCACACTGGTCTTGCCATGGCCTTGCGCCATTTCATGCTCTAGCTTTGCGAGCACCTCACGAACAAAAGACGTGGCTTTAGCCCGAATTTCGGGGTCAACCTTGGGCTTGGACGCTGCCACGGGGGCTTCCAGCGGAATACCACGCGCCACGCGAATTTCGTCAGCCCAGACTGGCACCTTCGGCAGCGGTGAGCTGGCATCGGCAGCGGCCGCAATGGTCAACATCAAGGCCTCGCTAAAGGCCTCCCACACCAACAGCAGTTGCGCCTGCGAGTCTTGCAACTGGGGCACAAAGCGCGCATCCACGCTGGGCCAATTGGCATCGCCCGAGAGCGCTTGCGCCTCAGTTTGCCAATGCGCCACATCCGCGGCCAGGGCTTCCTGGGCGGCTTGGGCATCGGCCCATGGCTTGGTGGACAACACTTCAATGCGTTGGGCCAGCAGCACAGCGGCTTCACGCTGCACCTGCACGCGGTGCTGCAGGTCTTCAATGGTACGCACACGCTCCACCAGCTGGACCTTCAGGCCGGCCAGGGGTTCTTTGCTCAAGGGCGCGCCAGCTTTGGCGGCATCACGCTGCCAAGCCAGGGCGTCGGCCAGGTTGAGCTTGGAGGCAGCCAACAGGGCTTGCGCCTTGTCTGTCCATTCAAGTGCAATGGTGGCCTGGGTTTTGCTGCGTTTGATCTCGTCGAGCTTTTCCCGCACCAGCTTGGCGGCGCCCTTGTCCTTGACACTGAGCTCTTTGAACACCTGCTGAAGCTGCTCGCCACCGGGGTTGCTGGCCAGCCACTCGCGGATGCAGGCCATGCGCTCGCCCGATGTGTGGGCAGAAAACGCGCCACGCGTGAGCGCATCCAGCGGGTGCGCCTCATGGCTTTTGGCGGTGACGGCAGGTGCGTCAGGGGTGGGGGCTGCTTTGCTTTGGGTAGAAAAAGGGAACATCGACATCGCGCACTAAAGATGAGAAGTGCCCGCCGCAAGGCAGCGGGAATAAACGCGTATTTTCGCCGGGTTTTGCGCAGGGCCCAGAAAAACAATTTGAACCACCCTGAATTAGCCCGGCGATGAGGCAAACGAGGTCACAAAACCAATGCGGCAAGACCGTTTGTAGCGTCTGCAAAACAAAACCTCGCGAACCTGGACGGCGCGCGGGATTTTGAAGGCATGAAAGTTACCGGCGCTGTGCCACGAAGCTGCCGGTGGAGCCGTCAGTATTTTTATAGGTGCCGCTGCCGGTGCCTAACAAGGCGCTCAAAGTACCACTGGCCGCGCTGTTGCCAGGCTCTGAATAGGTGAAAGCGCCGGTTGCGGGGTCGGTGATGGCGAACGTGCACGTGTTGGCCAGGCCCGCGCTGCTTTGGCAAGTGAAACTGCCGTCTGCCTTGAAGAAGACCGTGGTGCCGTCCGTGTACCGCGGGTCACGCAAATCCCAGGTGCCTTGGTAAGACCCGGCCGTCAGAGTCAAAGGCGCCGACGGGTTCTCTGCGCTCACCCCCAGCTTGGCCAGCAAGGCGGTGGTGGCCACGGTGTTCAAGCGAGCCGCCGTGCTGACACCCAGCTTATTCTGATAACCCTGATAGATCACGCCATTGCGTTCGACAAACACCCGGGTAAAGGACAGGGGTGCGGCTTGAGTGGGCAAATTGTTCAGCGTCAGCACGCGCGCATCGGCCAGAGTGGCAATGGTGTAGGTGCCCGTTCCAATCGGTGTGCAATTGCGGGTGGAGCCATTGTTGAACCGCTCTTTGCAGGCGTAATAAGTGACCGGATTGGTGCCAGGCCCCTTGAACGCCACGCGAAGTTTGGTATTGGTTGTGAAGAAGCCCGGGGCGGTGCCCGTGCCCACTGGTGCTGACCCAACCTTGCCAATGTCGACGCTGCTCTGACCCCAAGCTTCATTCCGAGGAGCATCCGGGTTCGTGTACGTGACACCGCCGTAAACAAAGCTGCCGCCGGTGTATTCGCACGGCGTCCCGGTCATGGCGCCCATCATGCCCTCCAGCGTGGTGCTGTTGGCCCCATTGCCGTCAAATTCAGGCGAATTACAACCGGTGCCTGCGGGTTGCGTGGCCACCACACCACCAGAGGACACCGCAAGGGAATATTGGGTCACCAAATTGCTCTCGCCCACTGGAAAACTGCCTCCTGGGTAATAGCTGATGGCCGCAGTGACCGTGGTGAATGTGTATCCATAGAGCGACGAACCCACCGGGAACACCGTGCTACCCAGCACCGCAGGGTCAGCCACGCTCAGGTTGGTGTGGCCCGCCGAGCGCACTTGCGCGTAGACCTCTGCCATGGTTTTGCCGCCAATGTCAGACGTGGTACGCGCGCTGTTGCCCGTTTCGAAGTTGCCGCAATAGTTGTAGGCGTTGTTACCCAGCGCGTCAGGCACGCCTGCGGTGTTCTCAAAATTGATAGGGCAATTGGCCCAGGCGCTGCCATTCCAATGCACGTCGGATTGACGCCATGGGTCACCGCCCGTACCCCACTTGGCCAAGTTGCCCGCCGCGCTACGTTGGCGCCGCTCCACCTGCTTGATGTTGCCGCTGGCGTCGGGGGTGTTTTGTGCTGGCGAAGAAGTCAGCAAACGCGTGTAGAAGTTCGCAGCATCGGTGAAACTTAAGCTGCTCAAGGTGAGTTCACCGGCCACAGGCACGGCGGGCACGGGTGTTACCGGTGCGTCTGCCACCGTGCCACCATCGCTGCCACCGCAGCCATAAAGTGAAAGTAACCCAGCGCTGGCAACGCCATACGCCCAATTTTTCAGAAAAATTTTCATAAGGCCCTCATCAAGTTGTTTTGGACACAGGTCATGAAGAAACGCCACTTGGGCTTTTCTTGACCTGCATCACAAATGTCGGCGGGTTGTGGCTATCGCGCCATCCCATGTTTGTGGGATATCAAAGGCCAACACGTGTGGCAAGTATTGGTGGTGGTTGAGGCCGACGGTATGCAAGTGCGTGAATTTTTAGCGGGCAGCCTGGTGTCGATGCAGGAGTAGGCGCGGGCCATTGCGGACATCTGCCAACGCAGCCGTCGTGCTGCGACTATTGCGCCGCCAGATTCAATTCGGCACGCGGCTGCCATGTGGCTTCGGGCAACACGGCTTTGGCAGCTCCCAAAAACAGTCGCTCAAGCGGCAGCTTCAAGCTGGCCAGGTAATCACGCACCACTACACCGCGCTTGAGCGCAAGCGCTTGCATGGCCGATTCGGTGGCGCTCAGGTTGGCCAGCAACAGCGCCTCCATCTCAGGCACCGGCAGGTCCTTTGCCAGACCAATCAGGTTGCGCGGCTTGGGAAAGTCGGCACGCTTATAGACGGCCTTCAACAACACCGGGTAGTCTCCAGCAGAGATCGCCACAGCGGTGGGGGCGGTGGCCGAAGCCGCGACGGCGGGCCCGGCTCGGCTTGCTGCATCCGGCTGGGTGCGGCGTTTTTCAGCCAGCAACAGCGCTTGCAGCTGTTCACGCTTGAAGGCTTCGCGCTCCACCTCCAGGCTGGCGGTGCCGACCACCGTCATCTTCAAAGCCGGGCGCGCCAGCAATGCTTTTGCCACCTTGTCCAGCCCACCGCGTGCCTCTGGCGTCAGTGCCGCTGAACCGGGCGCAAAGCTGACCATGCTGAGCTCGTCACCACCGCCGCCAAAGGCGCTGGCCAGCAGCGAAAACGGCGCGGTGATGGCTTTGGTAATCAAATTCACAATCAGCTTGAAAACAATGGGCGCCAGCCGAAACTGCGGGTCGTTGAGGGAGCCACTGACTGGCAAATTGATGTCAATCACGCCATGACGGTCCGCCAGCAAAGCCACCGCCAGCTTGACCGGCAAGCTGGCGGTGGCGCCTGGCACCTGCTCGCCAAATTTGAGCTGGTTCAGCACGATGTTGTTGCGGGCAGTCAGCTGGCCATCGGGCTGCACCTTGTAGGCCACATCCACACTGAGCTTGCCGCGCTCAATGCCGTAGCCCGAGTAACGCACCGAATAGGTTGACAGCGGCGCCAGTTCCAGGTCGCGCACATGGCCGGCAATGTCCAGCGCCAGCGGCTTGGCCAAGGGGTTGAGCTTGCCAACAATTTCCAGCGTGGCGGTGCCTTCTACGCGCCCCCGCAGTTCCAGGTCAGCCAGCTGGACCTCACCGTTGCTGGCTTGAGAGGAAAACGCGCTGAGCTTGCCGGTGAGTTCTGTCAGACGAGCCGAATAGTTGGGCTTGATGAAGCGATCGGTAAAGTCAACCCTGCCACCCATCAGACTGACCGGGCCAAAGTCGATCACGGCTGCCGTGGCATCTTTTGAATCATTTAGACCTGTAGACCTTATAGAAACTGCGTGAGAAGCTATTAATTTTGAATCATCCGGTGCACTAACTGGCACCGTCGCCGTGCCTGCGGCGCTGGCGGCACTGTTGCTGCCCGTGGCCAGCACATCTTGCAAGTTCAGCCGGCCGGCCTCGCTCAAGGTCAGCTTGGCATAAAAATCACTCAAGGTGGTTTGGGCCACGGCCACGCGCGGGGCGGCACCGGGGGCCAGCGCGACATCGAGTCCAGTAAGGCTCAGGTCTTTCCAGCTCAGCAACTCCTCGGCGGGCGCGAAGGGCTCGGCCTGCGCCAGGCTGCCGACCTGAAAATCTTCCAACCGGGTGTCGCCGTGCAACTGCAAGGCCATGCCACCAGGCTTTTGGGCAAAGTTGACTCGCCCTTTGAAACTGGCATCGGCGCGCAGCAGGGCCACGTTCAAGGCGTCGGCCACGTAGGGCTCTAGCCCGTGCAGGGGCAGACGTTTGGCCGTGACATCACCCTGCACCGCCACCGGGCTCAGCACCACCGTGCCGCGTCCAGCCACACTGCCCGGCTCGGTTTGGCCGTGCTGCATGCGCGCGGCCAAGGTCCAACTGAAGGGCTTGCTGCTTTGTGAGCTGAAGTTTTTCAATTGCATTGACACACCCGACAGGTCGAACGCGACCGGCTTGGGGGCTGCGGCGTCTGTGTAGCCAAACGCACCGTTGGTCACACTCACATCCTGGATGGCGACCAGCCAGGGTTTGGGAGGCAGACCGGGGGCGACTTTGGCGGTAGCCTTGGCCGCGTCTTGGACGGCACTTTGGGATGGGACCCGATCCGTGTGTGGGCCGCCCTTCAAATCTGGCTCGGAGCTGACTTTTGAGTTGGTTTTGAGCCAGTCTTCAAACATCCAGCGACCATTCGACTGGCGCGCCAGCGTTGCTTTTGGCTGCGTCACACGCACTTGACCGAGCGTGACGGTTTGGCCCGTCAGATCTACCGTTGCGTCTCGCAGCTGCACCTGCCGGACGCTGGCCAACAGCGCTTTGCCAGCAGCCTTGGTTGTTTTAGATGGGGCCGAGGAAAGTTCAAGCTTGTCCAGCGACAGGCTTGGCACCTGAAGCATCAGCTGCATGGGCTCTTGGGGCGACCGCGCGGCTTGCCAGGTCAGACCCAACTCGGCACTCAACAGGCCACTCAGCCCGGGCACCAGTACATCAGCCAGATAAGGCGCCGCCAGATTCAGGGGCGCATCGGTGAGTTTCGCCGTGGCACTGGCGGTCTGGTCGGTGGCCGTTCCCTTAAATGACAAGGCTGCCGTGTCGAGCAGGGCACTGCCCTCGAACGGCACACGCTGCGTGACTGGCCACTGCAGCGCCTGGGCCGACAAATCCAGCGCGCGAAGCGCCAAGCGAGCAGGCGCAAGCGTGGTGTGATCTTTCCAGCTCAATTCACCGCCCTGCACGTTGACCTGCGCCACCGCCACGGTCCATGGCGATAAATTTTGATCATTTAGGCCTGTAGACCTTTTAGATAATGCGCTAGTAGCTATATTATCAGGAGCAATTTTTTTGACTGCGTTAGGCGTCGTAAACAATGCCTGCCAATCAAGCACACCTTGAGCATTGCGCTGCAAGGCGATCTGCGGCTTGAGCCAGTCCACGCGCCCCAACTGCACGTTGCGCGTCAGCGGGCGCACATCGGTGAGCTGCACACTCAAGCGCTCAAAAGCCATCAAATCCTGCGCTGGTGCTGTCTTTTGGGCTGGTGCCACCAGCTTGACCTGGCTGGCCGTCACCAGCCCGCTCAAGACCACCGAGGTCTGCTGGGCCTGCTCGAATGCCAACTTCAGGTCTGCGTTGAGCACCGCCGAGGTCAGCCGCACCGGCAAACTGGCGGGTTGGTAGGCCAGGTAAGGCGCGAGGTCAAGGCTCTTGAGTTTGAAGTTGGCTTCGGTCTTCTGGTTGTCAGCAAACGGTGTGCTCTGAGCGCTAGAGTCAAACCGGCTGCCATTGAATTCAAAAGCCAGCTGCGGCTGCACCTGCACGTCACGTTTGGCGTCCAGGTTGCTCAAAAACGGCAGTTTGACGGTCAAACCAGTCAGCCGATGCACTTGGCCCACTGCCGCATCGTCCAGCGTGACCTCACCCTGTGCCAACACCAGGTTGTAGAGCGCAAAACCAAGGGGTGTGGCAGTGGGTTCGCTTGGGGACTGGTGCAAACGCGCCAGCACATCGTCCACGTCGTAATGCCCAGCGCCCAAATGCTTCAGCCGCAGTTGCGGCGCGTCAATTTGAATCGCATCCGCCACAGGCGCCAGCCTGAAAAGCGATTGCGCTTCCATATCTATATAGAGGTGCTTGATGGCGAACTGTGGGCTGGGGTTGGCCGCGTCCGCATGGGCCACGACAAAGTCATCAACCGCCAGCTCAAGTGACCAAGGTTTGAAGTCGACGCGCCCAATAGTCACCTGGCGCCCAAGTTGCCCGGACAGTCGTGTTTCAAGCTGGCTTTTCAGCAAGGGTGGCAGTGCCAGCCATGACAACAGCCACAGCAACAACAAGCCACCAATCGCCATACCCAGCCGGCGCACCCCCTTGGTTTGGATCAAAGCATCTGATTTCATAGCTGGCAATTTTGAATCCAACGGCGCCAAACCCCCGAGGCAACACCCTCAAAAATGCGAATTAAATCACGATTTACAATATAACAAATAGATTTGATATGGTTGACTTGGTATATTCAAGCCCCTTAGAATCCGCCGTCCCTGGCACTATCAGGGAAAACCCGCCCCCCGCTGCCGACCCCGGCAACATCAAGTTTCTGCACTCACTGGAGAAATACCCGCAGGATATTGATAGCGTAACAACCCAGGCGCTGCCCCTGGCGATCCGTGTGCCCCGTGCATCACGCCTCGACAGATCAGCGCGCAAGAAGGAGAAGCTATGTCAGCATCTACAAAAATGACCACCAGCCTGCGGCGCATCACAGCGACCGTCACCAAAGGCTTTTTCGAAATCACGCACAACAGTTTCGCCCTGATCGGCCTGGCTGTTTTATTTGCCGCCATGACCCTGGTGGCCCGTCCCGAACTTCGCCAGGTTGGCGAGATCCAGTTGTTCAGTTGGCTGAAAGATCGCCAGGCTGAAGTCAGTGGTGTGGTGAGCGACCTGGTCGCCAGTGACCGCGCTACCGCAGCTGACCCCAAAGTGTTGCCCAAGCAACAAGCCGCAGTGGCCTATTGGCTGAGCAAAAAGTACCGCGTGGCGCCAGAGCCCGTTAGCGCGTTGGTGGCTGAGGCCTATGAAATTGGCGCACGCACCAAACTTGACCCCACGCTGATTCTGGCAGTCATGGCGATTGAATCCGGCTTTAACCCGTTTGCCCAGAGCCCGGTTGGCGCACAAGGCTTGATGCAAGTCATGACCAAAATCCACAGTGACAAATACCAGAGCTTTGGTGGCACGTTCGCAGCCTTTGACCCCTTGGCCAACCTGCGTGTGGGTGTGAAGGTGCTGCAAGACTGCATTCGGGTGGCTGGCTCTACTGAAGGTGGCCTGAAATACTACGTCGGCGCGGCCAACCTGGAAGACGACAACGGCTATGCGTCCAAGGTGATGGCTGAATACGCCCGCCTGCAACAGGTGGCTCAGGGCCGTCAAATGTCCATAACAGCCGCCCAACCCAATCCGGCCCCCGCAAGAACTGAGGCTTTGGTTGTGCCAGCAACACCAGCAGCACCTGCTGGTAACCCTGACAAAGCGGCCACCGTGGCCCTGAATTAACCGCTTCAGTTAAACTGCGCACCGCACGCGACTGGCGATAGGCAGCGCCCTGAAAAGGGGTGTGCTGCTGAAGTGGGAACACCACGGGGGAGCGTGCCGCAAAGCCCATTGCGGTTTTGTGATCAGCCGTTCGCCTGGGCACCTTAACCCACGTCTTTAAGGACCGCCATGTTCAACCGAAACATCCTCATCGAGCAAACTGACCCCGAGCTGTTTGCCGCCATCCAATCTGAAAACCAGCGCCAGCAAGATCACATTGAGCTGATTGCCAGCGAAAACTACGCCTCGCCCGCCGTCATGGCCGCGCAAGGCACGCAGCTGACCAACAAATACGCCGAAGGCTACCCCGGCAAGCGCTACTACGGTGGCTGCGAGTTTGTTGACATTGCCGAGCAATTGGCCATTGACCGCGTCAAACAGATTTTTGGCGCTGAAGCTGCCAACGTGCAACCGCATTGCGGCGCATCGGCCAACGAAGCGGTGTTTTTGGCCTTTTTGAAGCCCGGCGACACCATCATGGGCATGAGCCTGGCCGAAGGTGGCCACCTGACGCACGGCATGGCGTTGAACATGAGCGGCAAATGGTTCAACGTGGTGAGCTACGGCCTGGATGCCAATGAAGCCATTGATTACGACGCCATGGAGCGCAAGGCGCATGAGTCCAAACCCAAGCTGATCATTGCCGGTGCCAGCGCCTACAGCCTGCGCATTGACTTCGAACGCTTTGCCAAAGTGGCCAAAGACGTGGGCGCCATCTTCATGGTCGACATGGCCCACTACGCCGGCTTGATTGCTGCCGGTGTCTACCCCAACCCCGTACCGCACGCTGACATCGTCACCAGCACCACCCACAAAAGCCTGCGCGGCCCACGCGGTGGCATCATTCTGATGAAGTCGCAGTATGAAAAGGCCATCAACAGCGCCATCTTCCCCGGCCTGCAAGGCGGCCCGCTGATGCACGTGATTGCAGCCAAGGCTGTGGCCTTCAAGGAAGCGTTGCAACCTGATTTCAAGATCTACCAGCAACAAGTGCTGACAAATGCCCGCATCGTGGCCGAAACGCTCACTGAGCGTGGCCTGCGCATTGTGAGCGGCCGCACCGAATCGCATGTGATGCTGGTCGATTTGCGCTCCAAAAACATCACCGGCAAGGAAGCTGAAGCCGTGTTGGGCGCTGCCCACATGACCATCAACAAAAACGCCATCCCCAACGACCCGGAAAAACCCATGGTGACCAGCGGCGTGCGCATTGGCACCCCGGCCCTGACCACCCGTGGGTTCAAGGACGAAGAAGCACGCATCACGGCTAACTTGGTGGCTGACGTGCTGGACAACCCGCGCGACGAGACCAACATTGCCGCCGTGCGCGCCAAGGTGAACGCATTGACCGCGCGGTTCCCGGTCTATGGTTGATTGCGGGACAGACCGCAGTGACACGCAGTGCACCAGCACTGTCCGCAACTGATTAAGCAACGATGAAATGCCCCTTCTGCAGTCACCCCGACACCCAAGTGGTTGAAACGCGGGTGTCTGAAGACGGGGGCTTTATCCGCCGCCGGCGCCGCTGCGCGTCTTGCGACAAGCGATTTACCACCTACGAGCGGCCTGATGTCACCTTCCCGGCGATTGTCAAAAAAGATGGACGTCGCATTGAATATGAACGCGCCAAGCTGCTGGCGTCCATGAAGCTGGCGCTTCGCAAGAGGCCCGTGAGCATTGAGCAGGTCGATGGCGCGGTCGAGCGTATCGAAGAAAAACTGCTGAACCTGGGCCTGCGCGAGGTGCTGTCCACCCGCATTGGCGAGCTGGTCATGCACGAACTGAAAAAGCTCGACAAGGTGGCTTATGTGCGCTTTGCCAGTGTGTACCGGAGTTTTGAGGACATTGATGAGTTTCGGACGCTGGTGGATGAGGTGGGGCGGTAGGCCATTAGCTACGCACACCCTACCGCTGATAGGGCAAAACAAACCACTCGTCCATTTCGGACTAAAACAATCCTTTCACTTCGGGCATGCTGCATACATATGAAAAATTTGTATGGGTTTTCCTTGATCGAATTGCTGGTGGTGATTGGCATCGTGGCGGTTCTTGCTGCGCTAGCAGTGCCCAGCTTTCAAGGCATGATCGCCGCATCGAACCTGACATCGACCACCAATGACCTGATTGCCACCTTTGGGCGCGCAAGATCAGACGCGATTCGCCGGGGTAAACGCGTTACGGTCTGCATGAGCGCTGACAGTGCCCAATGCACCACCACTGGCGACTGGTCACAAGGCTGGATCATGTTCAACGATGATGACCACAGCGGCGCAAGCGCCAATGTCGATACCACCGATGAAACCATCACCGCCATCAGCCCTGCACTGACTAACACCATCATCATCAAAACCAAGGGAAGCATGCCCTATGTGTCTTACGGTGCCGACGGGCAAGCCAAGCTGATGAATGGAGGCTCAGGTGCTGGCACTATTCGCGTCTGTAGCCCCTCATCTGCATTGACTAACGACACACGAGCGCGGGACATCAAGATCAACTGGGTCGGGCGCGTCAATATTGAAAAACCAGCTGGCGTTGCTGCTACTTGTCCTGCGCCAACATGAAATCGTTATCGTTGTTCATCAAATGCTTATGAAACCCAACTCGTTAAAAACCCAAGGTGGTGCCAGTTTGATAGAAGTCCTTGTGGCGCTGCTAGTCACCAGTTTTGGCCTGCTTGGCATGGCCGCCCTGCAAGCGCGCGCCATCAAAGGCAACCAAAGCAGTATGCAAAAGACACAGGCGGTGGTGATGAGCTACTACATCCTGGACGCCATGCGGGTAGACCAGGCCAGTGCCAAAGCTTTGGCTTACAACACAGGCTCACTGGTCGCTGGCAAGATTGGGCCGATTTGCAATCCAGCCGCCGTGACAGGCACAACCTTGGCCGATAACAACCTCAAGGACTGGATAACTTCACTCAAATCAGCGATAGGAAACAGTGCTGACACTACCACCTGTGGTGCCGTACTGTGTGATGCCGATGGCAATTGCCACGTGCAAGTGCGATGGGATGACAGCCGTGCGGGTGGGCTGGGGGTACAAATTGTTGAAACCTTTTCCAGGCTTTAGGGCAGACCTATGAACCATTTAAAGCCCTATACAAACCAGTCAGGCGTGAAGTGCATTACCGCAGCGCCAAGGCAACGTCGATACCAACGCGGCCTAACACTAATCGAGTTGATGATCTCGCTGGTACTGGGTTTGGTCATCGTTGGAGGTGTGCTTAATATCTTTATCTCCACCAATCAAACAGCCAAGGTCAATGACAACTTGATGCGCATTCAGGAGAACGCCAGAACAGCGTTTGACCTGATGGCACGCGATATTCGTGAAGCAGGGCTTAATCCATGCGGTGTAATAAAAGTGGTCAACGTGATACGGGTATCTGGTGCCATTCCGTGGTGGTCTGACTGGAATGGTGGCACGATTCGTGGTTACGACGGCGCAGACGATACCGCATCGCAAGTAGGTTTTGGTACGGCAGCGAATACCCGCGTCTCTGGTACCGATGCCTTGACATCGATACACACAGCAACTGACCAGCACGTCATTACAAGTCACGCAGACACAGAAATCGACTTGGCAACAGTCACAGGCTTGGCGGCTGACGACATTGCTCTAGCTTGCGACGGTCTACAGGCGGCATTGTTTCAAATAGGCACCGTAGGAGCAGGATCCTGGAAACACATTAGCTACGACAAAGATTTCGCTCCTCTTAACTGTACAAACAGTCTGGATACAAATGTCGCCTGTACCACCAGCGCAAACAAGATATTTTCAGCCAATGGGTCGGTTTCGAAATTGGTCACATCTTTCTGGTACGTAGGCCATAACGCCCAGGGGCAGCGCTCCTTGTTTCGTACCATGATCAAAAGCACCAACACCAGCGTAACCAATCCACCCGATGAGATGATTCCAGGCGTGCAAGACCTGCAGATCACCTACCTCACCAGAGACGGCACGACCGGTATCCTTGCCAACAACTGGGTGGCTGCCGATTCAATCACTAACTGGACTGATGACAACACCACCGCACAAGTCGTCGCGGTGCGCATTGACCTGACTTTGCAAACCAGCGACAACGTGAGCACCAGCCAGACCCCGATTCAGCGGCATTTGATCCATGTGGTTGGACTACGCAACCGCGACACATTTATTGCGCCATGACAAATACACATCATTTCATGCGCAGTCAACAGCCGCAAAGGCAACGCGGTGCTGCCCTCATCATCAGCCTGATCCTTCTGGTCATCATGACACTACTGGGTTTGGCTGGCATTCGCGGTATCACCCAGGAAGAAAGAATGGCCAACCACAGCCTAGACAGAAGCCTGGCATTTCAGGCCACCGAAGCAGCCCTACGTGACGTCGAACAGTTGGTCGAGGCCAACAAACCCACCCCTACAGCAGGCTGCAGCGTGGTGGCCACCTTGATGAGCTGCGCCCCCCCCGCGGCAACCGATACACCACGCTGGCTTGATGACACTTTTACGTCATGGCAAGCTTTGTCAGCCGTCGGCACAGGTGTATTGGCCGTGACACCTGAATATTTTGTAGAGTTTCTTGGTGCCGACTTTGAATGTCGCCCCGGTGAGGGAACTGCCTCAGGCATTACCTGCAAACGCTACCGCGTCACCGCACGCAGCCACGATGGCAGCAGCGCAAGGTCATCGGTCATGCTGCAGTCGATTTACGCCACTGACTAACACGCAACCCAATTTCACAAGGAACTGCCATGAAGTTCAGTAATTACTTTGCCTTAAGCGTCAAGTCTGCAACGCTGACTACTGCGACGCTTGCCGCCCTGGCGTCCAGCGCCGTGACCATCCCCAACACACCTTTGGTCACCCAAATCAGCGCAAAACCTATGGTCATGCTGGTGGCAGGCAAAGACCACAAATTATTCTACGAAGCCTATAACGACACGGCAGATATCGATGGAGATGGCTCCATTGACATTCGGTTTAAACCCAGCATCACCTATTACGGCCTGTTTGATTCAAAGGTCTGCTACTCGGACAATGGCAGCGGCGAAGGCAATAGTGGCTTATTCACACCAAGTTCCGCAGCAGGAGCGTTGAACACATGCGCTAGCGGGTGGTCTGGTAACTGGCTAAATTACATCACGACCAGCCGCATCGACTCGCTCCGAAAAGTACTTTATGGAGGCTATCGGGAGGTCGACAGCACAACGCAAACCATTCTGCGCCGTGCCTATATTCCGCAAGACGCTCATTCTTGGGCCAAAGAATACGCCAGTGCTACGGTGGATGGTTACAAGATCAGTGACTACACAACTCTGTCATCGCCAAGCAGCGGAAAACGTCACTTTTTCGGGAACCTAACTGCCAATGCTGGCAAAAACTGCAAAGACTTGGACGACTGCAGCGATTTGCCGCCACTCATGTCAGTGGTCACAAACTCAAGCAAACGAGTCTGGGAATGGGCTTCCAAAGAGCGGCCCGTATTGGACGGCACACATGGTGGCACACGCAAAGACTACACGGTGAGGGTTAAGGTTTGCACCGCAACATTCAACGAGGGTTGCAAGCAGTACGGCACGGTCTACAAGCCCATCGGCCTGCTGCATGACTATGGTGAAAACAACTCTATGCTTTTCGGATTGCTCACTGGCAGCTATGACAAGAATATGTCGGGGGGTGTTTTAAGAAAAGTGGTCTCATCTTTTGCAGATGAGGTGAGTTCCACTACTGGCATATTCACAAGCAGCGCGAAGATCGTAAAAACCTTTGATCGCCTGCGAATCCGGGATTTCAACAACGACAGGACTGACAATGCCTACAAAGGCGGCTGGCAAACCACATCAGCCATGACGGAAGGTCTGTTTCCAGACTGGGGTAACCCCATAGGTGAAATGATGTACGAAGGGGTACGCTATTTTTCCGGAAAAAGTGCCGGGACCAGTGCCTTCACTTCTGCGGGGACGAAAGACTCCGAAGTAGGTCTATCCACCGTCACCTGGGACGACCCATATGCAAGTACGAGCGCTGCCAAGGCCCCACGCTGCGCCAAAGCAAACTTTCTGACCATTTCTGATATCAATCCATCTTTTGATTCTGACCAAGTGCCCGGTAGCGCATTCGCCAGCTTTACTGGCGACTTATCACTTTTAAATGTCACCAATGAGGCAGACAAAATCACTGCAGTGGAATCCGGCATCATTGGGCAGCGCTTTATTGGGCAATCAGGGACGGTCAGCGACTCGGCACCGACAGCCAAGGCGGTCAGTTCGTTGAGCAATATCCGGGGGCTGGCACCCGAGGAACCGACAAAACAAGGTAGTTACTATTCCGCGGCAGTGGCGTATTTTGCGAAGCGCTCGGACCTGCGCAGTGATCTCACAGGAACACAAAACATTGACACGTTCAACGTGGCGCTGGCCTCACCATTGCCACGTATGGAAGTCAAACTTCCTAACGGCCGCGGGGTTACGCTAGTTCCTTTTGCCAAATCCGTAGGTGGATCTAGTATCTCCAATGTGAAAGGCGACTTTCAGCCAACCAACCAGATTGTCGATTTTTATGTTGAAACAATCGCCAATTCCAGCACGGCCGATGCGGATAGCACTGTCAATGGTGGACGTTTTTACGCCAAATTCCGGATCAACTATGAAGACGTTGAGCAAGGTGCCGACCACGATATGGATGCCATTGTTGAGTACGAGATAAAAGCGAATGCAGATAGCACTGTTCAAGTCATCCTAACGCCCACCTACCAAGCCGGTGGAATTCAACACAGCATCGGCTACATCATTTCAGGTACTACCAAAGACGGTGTCTATTTGGTGGTGCAAGACGAAAATGTCGATATTCCTTATTTCCTGAACGTTCCTCCGGGGAAGGCCCCCGGCGACTGTGACGTAGCGACCATGCCGGCAGCATGCAAAAAGCTGCCTTACATCGGTGGTGCCAGTCCCCTGGACAAAAGCAACATCACATTTACATCAAGCTCGACTGCCTCTGCTACCCTCCTTAAAGACCCGCTTTGGTACGCTGCAAAATGGGGTGGTTTCAATGACAAAAACAACAATGACAAGCCAGATTTGACCAGCGAATGGGACACCGACGGCAACGGTGTGCCCGACACTTACTTCCTCGTTCAAAACCCGCTCAAACTCAAAGAATCGCTCAAGAAGGCTTTCGACAGCATTTTCAAAACCAACTCCAGCGCCAGCAACGTCATTGCCAATAGCTCCAGCATCACGACCAATTCCCGGGTTTTCCAGGCGCGCTTTGACTCCAGTTACTGGTCTGGCGATCTGGTTGCCTACCCTGTGACAAGCTCAGGTGTCAGCACCACCACCGAGTGGGAGGCCTCGGCAAAGGTACCAGCGCCGACTTCACGTCAACTGTATATTCACACCCCCAGTGGGGCAACATCCGCTTTCTCATGGGGCAGCCTGTCTTCGACAGACAAAGCTTACTTTGATGCAGACATCTCAACCACAATTGACAACAGCCAGGATGTTGTTGATTACTTGCGTGGGGTGCGTACCAAGGAGTTGCAAAACTCCGGTAACTTCCGTGATCGGTCTACCCATGTGTTGGGCGACATCGTGCACTCATCCCCTTTTTATGAAAAAGACAGCGACACCATTTATGTCAACGCAAATGACGGCATGCTTCATGCCTTCAAAGCCAGCAACGGCAGTGTCGCAAATAGCGCTGGCACGGAGTTATTTGGGTTCATCCCGTCCGAAGCCGTATCGCGACTCAAAGCGCTAACCTCACCCGGCTACACCCATGAATATTTAGCTGATGGCGATGTGGTGGTATCACCCAAGACCGCGGAAACGGGAAACAGCAATCTGCTTTTTGCAGCACTTGGCCGAGGTGGCAAGGGTTTGTTTGGGCTTAACGTTACCACCCCAACCACTTTTGGCAGCTCAAACTTTCTCTGGGAATACACGCCCGCTGGTAGCACAGCCGCCGCCGCAGATGCAGATCTTGGACTCATGTTAGGGCGACCAATTTACGCAAAAATGAACAACGGCACAGGCGCTGTCATTGTGAGCAACGGGTACAACAGCTCCAGCGGCAAGGCTGTGCTGTATATCTTTTTATTGAACAGCAGCGGCCAGATCACCAGCGTCAAAAAACTCGACACTTTGGTCGGCAGCGACAACGGCTTGGCTACACCAGGCGTGTTTGATGCCGACGGCAATGGCACCATTGACTATATTTACGCTGGCGACCTTAAAGGCAATGTTTGGAAGTTTGACGTGAGCTCAAGCACCATCAGCACCTGGTCAGTTGCTCTGAGTGTCAAACCCTTGTTTGTTGCAAAAGATGCATTAGACAACCCCCAACCGATAACCGCGCCAATCACTGTAGCGATTGACACCGTAAGCGGCGACACCCACGAAGGCAAACGCTTTGTCTTTTTTGGTACAGGCTCGTATTTCCGCACGGGCGACCCGGCTGCTACTGCAATTCAAACTTGGTATGGCTTGATTGATGAAAGCACAGCAATAACCGACCGGACGCAATTGAGGGAACGAACCGTCGCAGCATCTGGAACCTTTGCAGGCAAACCGGTACGCGCGTTTTCCGCAGCAACTGCGGGTGACATGGTCGGAAAGCACGGGTGGTACTTAGATTTCACCGCACCCCCGGGTGAGCGCATGATCACAGAGCCCATCGTTTATAAGTTGGCGTTGCCAGTGCTGGTGTCGAGCTCGATCATCCCCGCAGCCACGGACCCATGCATACCGGGCGGCACGGGTTATATCAATGCCCTCAGCCCGTTCACTGGCGGTTCAGTCACCAAGGGTATTCTGGACGTTAACAACAACAAAAATTTTACGGACGATTTACTCTCAACTTTATTTATTGGATCAGTCGATCTGGGAATTGGTCTGCCAAGTCGACCAACATTGATAGGCGGCAGACTGGTTGTAGGTGGCACCAGTCCAGACTTGGACAAACGCGTCGCTGACATTGGTGTCAATCTGGGTCTGACGCCCCTAAAGGGTCGCATTTCGTGGCGTGAAATTGTTCGGGACTAATTACTATGAATAAACGTTTTCAGTTGGGCTTTACATTGATTGAACTCATGATCACTGTCGCCATCATTGGCATTTTGGCAGCCATTGCACTGCCTAGCTACCAAGAGCATGTGTTGCGAACGCGTCGCGTCACCGCCGGCGCTTGCTTGATGGAGCTGTCACAGCAAATGGAACGCCAGTATGCAACAGCCATGTCTTACGTGGTGGCACTACCTGCGGCAAGTTGTCAAACCGATCTAGCCAGTTTTTACACCTTTGCATTTGCAACCAGCGAACCAACAGCCTCAACTTACAAAATTGAGGCAACGCCAACAGGTGCACAAGTTGGCGATACGAAGTGCGACACGCTCTCGATCAACCATTTGGGTGAAAAGACAGAGTCAGGAACTGGTTCAGTAGCAGATTGTTGGCGCTAATATTTCCGGCGGTCGCAGGGATCGGACACTCATCAACAACACATTTGCTGGCCTGCGTGCAGTGCGCGGTACCACCTGTGGCCAAGAAAACCGTCGGTAAAATGCGGGTAAACCAGCATTCCGATTCACCCTCTCGGCTTTCTCTTTCAACTTTTTTGAACAGGACCCTCTCATGTCTCTCTTTTCCGCTGTCGAAATGGCCCCGCGCGACCCCATTTTGGGTCTGAACGAGCAATACAACGCCGACACCAACCCAGCCAAGGTCAACTTGGGCGTGGGCGTGTACTTTGACGACAACGGCAAGCTGCCGTTGTTGCAGTGCGTGCAGGCGTTCGAGAAGACCATGATGGACAAGCCCACGCCGCGTGGCTACCTGCCGATCGATGGCATTGCCGCCTACGATGCAGCCGTCAAGGGCTTGGTGTTTGGCACCGACAGCGAGCCCGTGAAGAGTGGCCGCATTGCTACCGTGCAAGCCGTTGGTGGCACCGGCGGACTAAAAATTGGCGCCGACTTTCTGAAGCGCCTGAACCCCGATGCCAAGGTGCTGATTTCTGACCCAAGCTGGGAAAACCACCGCGCCTTGTTCACCAATGCCGGTTTTGTGGTGGAAAGCTACCGCTACTATGACGAAACCACCCGTGGCCTGGACTTTGCCGGCATGCTGGCCGACCTGAACGCCGCGCCCGTGGGCACCATTGTCTTGCTGCATGCCTGCTGCCATAACCCCACGGGTTATGACATCAGCCCGGCTCAATGGGACGAGGTAATTGCCGTGATTAAGGACAAATTTCTGGTGCCGTTTCTGGACATGGCTTACCAGGGCTTTGGCTTTGGTATTGCCGAAGATGGCGCAGTGATTGGTAAGTTTGTGGCTTCTGGCCTGAACTTCTTCGTGTCGACATCGTTCAGCAAAAGCTTCAGCTTGTATGGTGAACGTGTCGGGGCTTTAAGTGTGCTGTGCCAGGACAAGGAAGAGGCTGGCCGCGTGTTGAGCCAGCTCAAGGTAGTGATTCGCACCAACTACAGCAACCCACCCACGCACGGCGGCGCGATTGTGGCGGGTGTGTTGAACAACCCCGAGTTGCGCACCCTGTGGGAAAAAGAGCTGGGTGAAATGCGCGTGCGCATCAAGGCCATGCGCCAAAAGCTGGTGGACGGCCTGAAGGCGGCCGGTGTCAAGCAAGACATGAGCTTTATTACCAGCCAGATCGGCATGTTCAGCTACTCCGGCTTGAGCAAAGACCAAATGGTGCGTCTGCGCAATGAGTTTGGCGTATACGGCACCGACACCGGCCGAATGTGTGTGGCCGCGCTCAACAGCAAAAACATTGACTACGTGTGCGCATCCATTGCCAAAGTGATGTGATGCTTTTGATCGGGTGACGCGGGCCAGAGTCCGACCCGATTTTTATAAGACTTTTAGCTGCCTAGCCCTTATATAATAAGCGCAGGCAGCTATTTTTTTTATAGCAATTTAAATCACCTCATGAAAACCATCAACCTCATTGGCGGCGGCCGCGTGGGACAAACGTTGGGGCGCTTGCTGGTGCTCGATGGTCACTACCAGGTGCAAGACGTGTTGACTCGCAGCGCTGCGTCTGCCGCCCAGGCGGTGGCCTTTATAGGTGGCGGGCGGGCCTTGTCAGACATGCACCAATTGCGCCCGGCCGATGTGTGGATGCTGGGCGTGCCCGACGTCCAGATTGCGCCCTTGGCCAGCGCCTTGGCGCAGCTGGATTTGGCTCAGGCCCCTGCCCTGGCCTTTCATTGCAGTGGCGCGCTCAGTGCCGCAGAACTCGTGCCCATGAAAAACAAAGGCTGGCAAATAGCCAGTGCCCATTGCCTGATGAGTTTCGCCGAGCCGGCTACGGCACTGCTGCAGTTTGCCGGCACGCCGTGTGCGCTTGAGGGCGATGTGCCGGCGCTTATTGAACTGCGACCATTTTTTACCCGCCTGGGTGCTCAGTGCTTTGATTTGGCTGCCGCTGACAAATTGCTTTACCACGCTGGCGCCGTGTTTGCCACCAACTTCTTACCGGTGCTGCAAGATGTGGCCGAGCGCCTGTGGCAACAAAGCGGTATGCCGCCCGACCTGGCGCACCAAATGCGCGCCACGTTGTTGGCCAACGCGGTCCACAACATCGTCGCCCTTGGCCCCAAAGGCGCGCTTACCGGGCCAGCCGCACGGGGCGACACCTCTTTAGTAGCAGCCCAAGGCGCGGCCGTCGCGGAGTGGGATGCGCAGGCGGGTGTGGCTTACCGGTCTCTCAGCGAGCTGGCAGGGCAATTGGGGCGGCGCTAAGCCCAGCCCATCAAGCACGTCAATCAGCACGAGACTTTAACAAAAATTAAATTTTGTGGACTTTTCAACAACAATTGCGAATTATCAATGGCTAGTTGACCGGTTTAAAAATTGCATTCAGTTACAGCACAGCCAGACCTGTTATATTGCACTGCAACATTTTTATAAAAGGTGATCTACCGTGCTCTACAAACTATACGAAACCCAACGTTCGCTGATGGAGCCGTTCACAGATCTGGCGCAATCTGCCGCCAAGCTTTACGGCAACCCTTTGTCGATGATGGGCCAACTCCCCATGTCCCAGCGTCTTTCGGCCGGTTATGACCTGCTGCACCGCTTGGGCAAAGACTACGAAAAGCCAGAATTTGGCCTGCGCACGGTGGACGTGGACGGTGTTGAAGTGGCCGTGCATGAGCGCATTGAGATCAAAAAACCGTTCTGCGAATTGCGTCGCTTCAAGCGTTTTACTGACGACGTCACCACACTGACGAAGCTCAAGGGCCAGCCTGCAGTACTGATCGTGGCGCCCCTGTCGGGCCACTACGCCACGCTGCTACGCGACACCGTAAAGACCATGCTTAAAGACCACAAGGTCTACATCACCGACTGGACCAACGCCCGCCTGGTACCCACGTCTGAAGGTGATTTTCACCTGGACGACTACGTCAACTATGTGCAGGAATTCATCCGCCATCTGCAAAAGCGCTACGGCAACTGCCACGTGATGAGCGTTTGCCAGCCCACCGTGCCAGTGCTGGCAGCCGTGTCGTTGATGGCCAGCCGCAAAGAGCTCACACCCCTGAGCATGGTCATGATGGGTGGCCCGATTGATGCCCGCAAGTCACCCACTGCGGTCAATAACCTGGCCATGAACAAGAACATTGAGTGGTTTGAAAACAATGTGATTTACCGCGTCCCCACCCGTTTCCCTGGTGCCGGCCGCAAGGTTTACCCAGGCTTTTTGCAGCACTCTGGCTTTGTTGCCATGAACCCCAGCAACCATGCCCGCAGCCATTACGACTACTTCAAGGACATGGTCAAGGGGGACGATGCCAGCGCGGAAGCCCACCGCAAGTTCTATGACGAGTACAACGCTGTGCTGGACATGGACTCGCATTACTACTTGGAAACCATCATCACGGTGTTTCAGGAATTCAACCTGGTCAAGGGCACTTGGGACGTGAAAGGCGTAGACGGCAAGGTCGAGCGCGTTCACCCAGAAGACATCACAACCACAGCCCTACTGTCGGTGGAAGGCGAGTTGGATGACATTTCTGGCTCGGGTCAGACCGCTGCCGTGCACACCATTTGCAGCGGTGTCACTGAAGCAAATAAAGAGCATTACGAAGTCGAAGGTGCGGGCCACTACGGTATTTTTGCCGGTCGCCGCTGGCGCGATATGGTGTACCCGAAAGTGGTGGCATTCATTCAAAGCCACCAGCCAAAGAAGGCGGCTGTCACAGCCAAGGCCGCAGCACCCTTGGCTGCGCCAGCGATTGAATCCGCTGTCTCAGCGCCTCAGCCACAAGCGCCAGTGGTACCAGTCACCGTTGCCAAGGCACAAACTCCGATTGAACCCAAAGCAGCGGTCGCAGTCAGTAGCCCAGCCAAGGCCGTTGAAGTGGTGGCCAAGCCATTGCCCAAGCCGGTGGTTGCGCCCAGCACTGGCGCCGCACCGGAAAAAGTTGCGGCAAAGCCAGCCGTATTGCCCAACGCCAAGGCAGCGCCTGCCGTGCTGGGCAAGCAGCCAACCCCCACCAAAAAGGCATGACACCCAGCACCGCCGACCTCTTGGCGGTGCTGCCGCAAACGCAGTGCACGCGCTGCAGCTTTCCTGATTGCGCCGCCTACGCCCAAGCCATTGTTGACGGCAAAGCTGCTATCAACCAATGCCCTCCCGGCGGTATGGCGGGCGTGCAACGACTGGCAGTGCTCACGGGTCACGCGGCACTGCCCTTGAACCCGGTCAATGGGGTTGAGGGTCCCCGCACGGTCGTTTTCATCGATGAAGCCTGGTGCATTGGCTGCACGCTGTGCATCAAGGCTTGCCCGGTGGATGCGATAGTGGGTGCTAACAAGCTCATGCACACCGTGATCGAGCCTTATTGCACCGGCTGCGAGTTGTGCTTGCCGGTGTGCCCAGTGGATTGCATTGAGCTTGAGAATGTCTCCGGCAACGCCACGGGCTGGGCGGCATGGTCACCCGAGCAAGCTGATCAGGCCAGAAATCGCTATGATTTCTATAGCTACAAGCGCAAACGGGAAGAGGCTGAGAATGACAAAAGGCTTGAAGCCAAAGCGGTATTGAAGCTGTCCGACCTAAACACCCATTCCCAGCACACCGATCCGGTCGTGCTCGACAAGAAACGCGCGGTGATTGAAGCAGCGCTGGCCCGGGCCAGAGCCAAACAACTGGCTAACGAGCCCAAGCGCCCGGACGAGCATGAGCACCTGGTGCCGTAACCTGTAGCGGCTGTCAGCTGGCTGCCAGGCTTTTATAAACCCCGCAGCCCACCGCAAGATCATCTGCTTGCATCACATACGACATTTTTGACTGCACTTTCCCCGTTGAAGGGTTGCTGATGTCATATTCAACCCAACCCGGTTCCTGCGCCGCCTGACGAAAAATGGCGTCAACCAAACCCTGGCCGTCAATGCCCGGAATGTCTTGCACGCGCGTACCCACTTTGCTCTGGTTACCGCCAAAGGCCAAATAAGTGCCCCGCTGGTCAAGCACAAACACATACATGTCCCGGTCTGAATAGCCTTGATCTGGGTCGGTGATGTCCCGCACAAAACTTGGTCTGGAGCCCGTTCGGTGCCAATGCTGCATGGCCCGGGCCACCAGCGCCACCGCTTCCTCAGGCGCCCCCTGTTGCAGTCTGAACAAGGCAAAATCATCCACCAGCGTTGAGGCGCGTTGCTCCAGGTTCGCAGCCTGCGTCACGGCATGTTCCACCATCTGGGCGTTTTGCTGGGTAATTTCATCAAGCTGGCGCACCGCCGAGGTGATTTCCGTCAAGCCGACACTTTGCTCCGCACTAGAAGCCGATATCTGCGACATATTGGCGGCCACGTCCCGAATGCCTGAAACAATTTGCGTGATCTGACTGCCCGCCAAACGAATGCTTTGCACGCTGGTGGCCACTTGCGCAGATGACGCACCAATCAGCAGGCGTATCTCTTTGGCTGATGCGGCAGAACGCTGGGCCAGTGACCTCACCTCACTGGCCACCACGGCAAACCCCCGACCCGACTCGCCCGCGCGCGCAGCTTCCACCGCCGCATTGAGCGCCAGAATATTGGTCTGGAACGCCAGCCCGTCAATCACACTGACAATTTCATCCATGCGCTTGGCGCTGCCCTGGATCACCTCTACAGAGGTGATCGCTTGCGTCATGGCGGCCACACCATGTTCGGCCACATCACGCAAACTGGTGGCTTGTGTGTTGGCTTGTGCCGCCATCTGGGCGTTGCCCGAGACAGTAGATGACAGCTCTTGCACGCTGGCAGCCGTCTGCTCCAGATTGGCGGCTTGTTGTTCGGTGCGGTCAGACAGCTCCCGGTTGCCGCTGGCCAGGCTTTGTCCGGCATGGGCCACAAAAGCGGCATTGCTGCGCACATTGGCCACCATGGATGAGATGCTGGTGCCGATGCGGCCAGTTGTGGCGAGCAGCGCCGCATACTCATCTTGCCCCTGAACCACCGGCTTAAATCGCAAGTTGCCTTGCACCAGGTGATCCATTGCGACCTGCACCTGTTTCAGGTCGCCCGACACAGCCGCGTAAAAAGACACACCCAGGTAAATGGCCAGCAGCCCAGAAAAAATCACCATGCTGTTCAGCCCAGCGCCCACCGGCGCCATGAATGCATGCGCAAGCACCAGTGCAGCCAAGGCCCCCACACTGATCAGGAGCAAAATAGCCAGTTTGCCTCCTGTCGACAAACGCCGCATCAACCAAAGACCTGGCTTCAGAAAAAGTTCCAACATCGCGACAATCTTTAATAAGAAAAGTACGCAGATGTTACGCCCTGAAAATCACTCCAGGGCCAAGGGAAAACCAGCGCTAAACAACCGCCGCCAGTTTGGCAAATGCCGACACCACCTCGGGCGGTGCCTGGACCATCTCAATCAGCACGCCCTCGCCCGCAATCGGAAACTCGTCATTCGCCTTAGGGTGCAAAAAGCAAATGTCAAACCCGGCGGCGCCCTTGCGAATGCCACCCGGTGCAAAGCGCACGCCTTGCGCGGTAAGCCATTCCACTGCCTTGGGCAGGTCATCAATCCACAGCCCAACATGGTTCAGTGGCGTGGTGTGCACCGCCGGTTTTTTGTCCACATCCATGGGCTGCATCAAGTCCACCTCGACCTTGAAAGGCCCGACACCCATGGCGCAAATGTCTTCATCGACGTTTTCACGTTCGCTCTGAAACGTCCCAGTAACTTCCAGGCCCAGCATGTCAACCCAGAGTTTTTGCAAACGGGTCTTGCTGGTGCCTCCGATGGCAATCTGCTGGATGCCAAGCACCTTGAACGGACGATTTAGGCTAGCTTGTGTCATACGAACTCCACAATCGGTTGGTCTACCGTGAGGCTTTCGCCCTTGGCTGCCAGCACTTTGCCAACGACACCATCGGCAGCGGCAAACAGCACGTTTTCCATTTTCATGGCCTCAATCACCGCCACACGCTCACCCGCCTGAACCTTTTGGCCAACCTGCACCGCCACATCGACCAGCAGACCAGGCATGGGCGAGAGCACGTAGCGGCTCATGTCAGGCGGGGCCTTGAACGGCATCAGCGCATGCAGTTCGGCCATGCGAGGGGAAACGACCAGCACGTCGATGCGCGTGCCGTTGTGCTGCAAGCGCAGCGCCAACGGGTTCTTGGGGGTGCCGCGTTCGACTTGCGCGGTGAACAGCGCGCCATTCACCGTACCCGTGATGCACACGTCGTTAAGCCTTGAATCGCTGCAAATTTCATAGCTAGCTGCGCCCATTCTGACGCATGCAAAGCCAGATTTACCGGCAAACTCATCGACATGTACCGGGGTGTAGGAATTGGCGCCTTCGTCACCCAGTGTCACCACCACATAGTCGCTGCCGACGTTGACGGCGTAGCCTGGCAACTGGCCGCTCAGGCCCGCCGCGCGTTCGCGCGATTTGCGCCGTACAAAAGCAGCCAGAGCCAGCAAAAAGCGTGGGTCTTCATGCGGCACGTCTTCCGCCCTGAAGCCATGGGCGTAATTTTCGGCAATAAAGCCGGTGTTGAAATCACCCGCAACAAACTTGGGGTGCGCGAGCAACGCCGCCTGAAACGGAATATTGCTGCTGATACCGCGAATGACAAAGCCATTGAGGGCTTCGCGCATTTTGGCAATGGCGTCCAGCCGATCCGTGCCATGCACAATGAGCTTGGCAATCATCGAGTCGTAATACATCGGGATTTCGCCACCGTCTTGCACACCCGTGTCTACCCGCACACCGAACCAGTCGGTGGTGTTGGACTGGAACATGGTTTGTTTGGGCGGTGAGAAGCGCACCAACCGACCGGTCGATGGCAAAAAGTTGCGAAACGGGTCTTCAGCGTTGATGCGGCATTCCATGGCCCAGCCGTTGCGTTTAACTTCCGCTTGCGTGAAGGGCAGTTTTTCACCAGCCGCCACGCGAATCATCAGCTCCACCAAGTCCAGGCCAGTGATGCACTCGGTGACCGGATGCTCAACCTGCAAACGGGTGTTCATTTCCAGAAAATAAAAGCTCTGGTCTTTACCCACCACGAACTCTACTGTGCCAGCGCTTTGATAGTTGACCGCTTTGGCCAGCGCCACAGCTTGCTCGCCCATGGCTTTGCGGGTGGCATCGCTGATGAACGGGCTGGGCGCTTCTTCTATGACTTTCTGGTGGCGACGCTGAATCGAACATTCGCGCTCATTCAAATACACCACGTTGCCAAAACTGTCGCCGATCAGCTGAATTTCGATGTGACGGGGTTCTTCGACAAATTTTTCGACAAACACGCGGTCATCGCCAAAGCTGTTGCGCGCCTCGTTGGTGCAACTGGTGAAGCCTTCAAAGGCTTCTTTGTCGTTGTAGGCCACGCGCAAGCCTTTGCCGCCACCGCCGGCGCTGGCCTTGATCATCACCGGGTAACCAATACCTTGGGCAATCTCAACCGCTTTTTCAGGTGTTTCAATCGCGCTATTAACGCCCGGAATGCAGTTGACGCCCGCTGCGCCAGCCAGTTTTTTCGACTCAATCTTGTCGCCCATGGCAGCCATGGAATAGTGCTTGGGGCCAATGAAAACAATGCCCTCTTCTTCGACCCGTTTGGCAAATTCGGCGTTTTCGCTCAGAAAACCGTAGCCGGGGTGCAAGGCCTGCGCACCGGTTTGTTTGCAAGCCGCAATGATTTTTTCACCCACCAGGTAGCTGTCACGGCTAGGTGGTGCGCCGATGTGTACGGCTTCGTCAGCCAGCAGCACAAAGCGTGCATCTTTGTCAGCATCAGAGTAGACCGCCACCGTCTTGATGCCCATCTTTTTGGCGGTGGTGATGACACGGCAGGCAATCTCACCGCGGTTGGCAATCAGTATTTTTGTAAACATGTTGTTGTTCCTATTCTTGTTCTCAGCAACCATCAGAGCGGGATGTTGCCGTGCTTACGCCACGGGTTTTCCAGCTTTTTGTCTTTCAACATGACCAGGCTGCGGCAGATGCGCTTGCGCGTCTCGCTGGGCAAAATCACGTCGTCGATGAAGCCACGGGCACCCGCCACAAACGGGTTGGCAAAGCGGGCTTTGTATTCCGCTTCTTTGGCAGCCAGCTTTTCTGGATGGCCCTTGTCTTCGCGGAAGATGATTTCCACCGCGCCCTTGGCGCCCATCACAGCGATTTCAGCATTGGGCCAGGCAAAGTTGACGTCACCACGCAGGTGCTTGGAGCTCATCACGTCATACGCGCCGCCGTAGGCTTTGCGGGTGATCACCGTGATTTTTGGCACCGTGCATTCGGCATACGCATAGAGCAACTTGGCACCGTGCTTGATGATGCCGCCATACTCCTGTGCGGTGCCGGGCATGAAACCGGGCACATCGACAAAGGTGATGACAGGAATGTTGAAGGCATCACAAAAGCGCACAAAACGCGCGGCCTTGATGCTGCTCTTTATGTCCAGGCAACCGGCCAGCACCAAGGGTTGGTTCGCCACAATGCCCACGGTTTGGCCGTCCATGCGGGCAAAGCCAATGATGATGTTTTTGGCGTATTCAGGCTGAATTTCAAAAAAGTCGCCGTCATCAACCGTCTTGAGGATCAGCTCTTTCATGTCATACGCCTTGTTGGCGTTGTCTGGCACCAGCGTGTCCAGGCTGTGCTCGATGCGGCCGCTGGGGTCACCGCTTTGGCGCACTGGCGCTTTTTCACGGTTGTTGAGCGGCAGGTAGTTGTACAAGCGGCGCAGCATGAGCAACGCCTCTACGTCGTTCTCAAACGCCAGGTCGGCGACACCGCTCTTGGTGGTGTGGCTGATGGCACCGCCCAGCTCTTCGGCGGTGACTTCTTCATGCGTCACCGTTTTAACCACTTCGGGGCCTGTGACAAACATGTAACTGCTGTCCTTGACCATGAAAATGAAGTCGGTCATGGCAGGCGAATACACCGCACCGCCAGCTGATGGCCCCATGATCATGCTGATTTGCGGCACCACGCCACTGGCCATCACGTTGCGTTGGAACACGTCGGCATAGCCGCCCAGGGACGCCACACCTTCCTGAATGCGCGCACCACCCGAGTCGTTCAAACCGATCACGGGCGCGCCAACCTTCATGGCTTGGTCCATGATCTTGCAGATTTTTTCGGCATGCGCCTCAGACAAGGCACCACCGAACACAGTGAAATCCTGGCTGAAAACAAACACCAGACGGCCATTGATCATGCCGTAGCCGGTGACCACGCCGTCGCCTGGGATCTTGTTGTCCTGCATGCCAAAGTCTGAGCAGCGGTGCTCGACAAACATGTCCCATTCTTCAAACGTGCCTTCGTCCAGCAACACGTCCAGACGCTCACGGGCGGTGAGTTTGCCTTTTTTGTGTTGCGCGTCGATGCGCTTTTGTCCTCCGCCCAAGCGGGCTAGTTCGCGCTTTTTTTCCAGTTGTTCAAGAATATCGTGCATGGCTTGGTCTCTCTAGGGTCAGAAATGTGGTTGAATTAATTGTTATATATTTGATAGCTGCTCACGCTTATTCTGCATGGGCTAGGAGCATATTTCGTGCTGCAGTAGAGGCTGCTACCCGGCCTTCCAGCACGTCTTGGGTCAGCTTGGGCAACAGGTTCTTGACGGCAGGGTGCTGGGCAAATGCCAGTTTCAAACCGGCATCAATGCGTTCCCACATCCACGACAAGGCCTGCTTTTGACGGCGCGAGGAAAATTTGCCGCTACCCATTTGCAACGCCTTGAATTCAAGCACCTTGGCCCAGAACGTGTCAACGCCCTGAGCGCGCAGTGCGCTGAGTTGCATCACTTGTGGATGCCAGATTTTTTCGTCATGGTGCATGTGATCAGGGTTACCGTGCAGACCAAGCAAGCGCAAGCTTGATGAAATCTGAGCCCGTGCGCGGGTGGCGGCATCGGGGTCAATGTCGGCCTTGTTGATAACAACCAGGTCGGCAAGCTCCATCACACCTTTTTTGATGGCCTGCAGATCGTCCCCGGCGTTGGGCAACTGCATAAGCACAAACATGTCGGTCATATTGGCCACCGCCGTCTCGCTTTGGCCCACACCTACGGTTTCCACAATCACCACGTCATAACCTGCCGCCTCACACACCAGCATGACTTCGCGGGTTTTCTCCGCCACACCACCCAGCGTGCCGCTGCTCGGGCTGGGCCGGATGTAGGCGTTTTCATGCACCGACAGCAATTCCATGCGGGTTTTGTCACCCAGAATCGAACCGCCTGAGACCGTGCTGCTGGGGTCAACTGCCAACACGGCCACACGGTGGCCCTGCGCAATCAGGTACAAACCCAAGGCCTCAATGAAGGTGGATTTGCCCACACCCGGGACACCACTGATGCCCAACCGAAATGACTTTCCGGTGTGAGGCAGCAACGCCGTCAACAACTCATCCGCCTGCTCCCGGTGGTCGGCACGGGTAGATTCAAGCAGCGTGATGGCTTTTGCGACGGCGCGGCGCTGACGCAGTCCGTTGCCCCGCGTGATGTCTTCCAAAGCTGCGCCATGTAACTGTGACGTGACCATATATGCCCTACAGAAGCTACTGCAGCGGCTAGCCTAAAGCCTTCTTGATTTGTTCCAGCACATCCTTGGCGCTGGCCGGAATCGGTGTACCCGGGCCGTAAATGCCTTTGACACCCGCCTCGTACAGCATGTCGTAGTCTTGGCGGGGAATCACGCCACCGAC
The DNA here is from genome assembly GCF_028688795.1 of Rhodoferax sp. Lineage (GTDB taxonomy): Bacteria > Pseudomonadota > Gammaproteobacteria > Burkholderiales > Burkholderiaceae_C > Rhodoferax. Next base: position 272,374 of record NZ_JAQTXM010000001.1, read on the forward strand.
AAACACGATGATGTCGTCGGCACCCTGCTTTTTGAGCTCGGCAATGATGGCCGGCACCAGCGTTTTATGCCCTGCAGCCAGGGTGGACACACCCACAGCATGCACGTCGTTTTCAATCGCCTGGCGTGCGCATTCCTCGGGGGTCTGGAACAAAGGGCCCATGTCCACGTCAAAACCGAGGTCGGCAAACGCTGTGGCCACCACTTTGGCCCCACGGTCGTGGCCGTCTTGGCCAAGCTTGCTGATCATCACGCGCGGGCGACGGCCCTGGTCGGTGGCAAATTGGGCAATTTCTTCCTTGAGTTTGTCCCATCCTTCGGCCGAGTCATAAGCGGCTGCATACACACCAGTCACTTTTTGTGTATCGGCGCGGTGGCGGCCAAATGATTTTTCCATGGCATCACTGATTTCACCCACAGTAGCCCGGGCGCGCATGGCTTTGATGGACAAGTCCAACAAGTTACCAGTACCGTGCGCTGCTGCGTTTTCGATAGCTTCTAACGCCTGTTTTACTTGGGCGGCATCCCGTTTTTGCTTGATATTATTCAAGCGGGCGATTTGCGAATCACGCACCGCCACATTGTCAATGTCACGGGACTCAATAGCGTCTTCGGTCTTCAGCTTGTACTTGTTGACACCCACGATGACATCTTTGCCACTGTCAATGCGGGCCTGCTTTTCTGCGGCGGCAGCCTCAATTTTCAGCTTGGCCCAGCCCGAATCCACGGCCTTGGTCATGCCACCCATGGCCTCGACTTCTTCGATGATGGCCCATGCGGCATCGGCCATGTCTTGCGTCAGCTTTTCCATCATGTAGCTGCCAGCCCACGGATCGATCACGTTCGGAATATGCGTTTCTTCCTGGATGATGAGCTGGGTGTTGCGCGCGATGCGGCTTGAAAACTCGGTGGGCAAGGCGATTGCCTCATCAAACGAATTGGTGTGCAGCGACTGGGTGCCGCCAAATACCGCCGCCATGGCCTCAATCGTGGTGCGCACCACATTGTTGTAGGGGTCTTGCTCTGTGAGCGACCAACCGGATGTCTGGCAATGGGTGCGCAGCATCAGGCTCTTGGGAGACTTGGCATTAAAGCCCTTCATGATGCGGCACCACAGCAAGCGTGCGGCGCGCATTTTGGCAACTTCAAGGTAGAAGTTCATGCCAATCGCCCAGAAAAAGCTCAAGCGGCCCGCGAATTCATCGACATCCATACCCTTGGCAATGGCTGTCTTGACGTATTCCTTGCCATCAGCCAATGTAAAGGCCAGTTCCAGCGCCTGGTTGGCACCCGCTTCCTGCATGTGGTAACCCGAAATGCTGATCGAGTTGAACTTCGGCATGTTCTTGGCCGTGTACTCGATGATGTCGCCAATGATGCGCATACTGGGTGCTGGCGGATAGATGTAGGTGTTTCTCACCATGAACTCTTTCAGAATGTCATTCTGAATGGTGCCGCTCAACTTGTCCTGGCTGACACCCTGCTCTTCAGCCGCGATCACATAGCCGGCCAGCACCGGCAGCACCGCGCCGTTCATGGTCATGGACACACTCACTTTGTCCAGCGGAATCTGGTCAAATAGAATCTTCATGTCCTCGACCGAGTCGATGGCCACACCCGCCTTGCCCACGTCACCCGTCACCCGAGGATGGTCAGAGTCGTAGCCGCGGTGGGTGGCCAGATCAAACGCCACCGACACACCCTGCCCGCCCGCAGCCAGCGCCTTGCGGTAAAAAGCATTGGATTCTTCCGCAGTAGAAAACCCTGCGTATTGGCGAATGGTCCAGGGGCGCACCGCATACATTGTGGCCTGTGGACCACGCAAATAAGGCTCAAACCCTGGCAAAGTGTTGGTGTACTTGAGGTCTTTGGTGTCCTCTGCGGTATACAACGGCTTGACGGAAATACCATCAGGTGTATGCCAGTTAAGTGCGTTCACATCACCACCCGGCGCAGACTTGGCAGCTGCTTTAGCCCAAGCGTCCAGGTTACTGGGCTGAAATTCAGGGGTATTTTGTGTCATGGCAGCAAGCAATAAAGATTAGGTAAACGGCAGGCTCCTGCATTTGAAGAAGCGCACCAACTTTAGCAAATTGAGTTTACATTATTTATAATTATTGATGCAAAAAATTCCGTCCAGCTTACAATAATTGCCATGGCAGCACTTTCTTTAGCACCGCGCGCACTCTACGAGGAAGTAGCGGAGTTGCTGCGCCAACGCATATTTAACCGTGAGCTCGAACCCGGAAGCTGGATCGACGAGCTCAAAATTGCCGAAGCCTATGGCATCAGTCGCACGCCCCTGCGCGAGGCACTCAAAGTGCTGGCTGCAGAAGGCTTGGTCACAATGAAAGTACGCCGCGGGGCCTACGTGACAGAGGTTTCCGAACGGGATTTAAGCGATGTCTATCACCTACTCAGTCTGCTTGAGTCTGATGCTGCCGGCGTCGTTGCAGAAACGGCTTCAGAAGGCCAAATGCGTGAGCTGCAGTCGCTTCACCAAGAACTTGAACTGGCTGCGCTGCCTGAAAAACAGGACAAGGAACGTTTTTTTGAGATCAATGAGCGCTTTCACATGCGCCTGCTTGAGATTGCCAACAACCGCTGGCGCGACCAAATGGTGGCCGATCTGCGCAAGGTGATGAAACTTAATCGCCATAATTCCTTGCTAAAAAATGGCCGCATTCAGGAATCACTTGGCGAACACCGCGCCATCATGAACGCCTTGATTACCAGAGACTCTGTTCTCTGCCAACAGCGCATGCAAGAGCATTTCCGAAACGGTCTTGAAGCTGCAAACTGAAAATTTTTTGGAGAGGGCAATTGCACGAATGGCCAGCCCGGAGGGACTCGAACCCCCTACCCATGTCTTAGAAGGACATTGCTCTATCCGGATGAGCTACGGGCTGAGGTCCCGAGATGAAAAATATGGTCGGGGCGAAAGGATTCGAACCTTCGACCCTCTGGTCCCAAACCAGATGCGCTACCAGGCTGCGCTACGCCCCGACAACACTATTGTAATAGCTCAACTGACCGTTTTCAGCCAAGACCAGTCAGCTATAAGACTTCTTTTTGATCCAATGCGTGCCAACGGTCCAAACCGTACAGAATATCAAACAACAATAGCCTCATGACGATCAAGAAAGATTCCGTGCTAGCCTGGTTGGAACCTGGGCAAGCATTTCCCGCTGTGTCCCAGGCATGGGGAGCGGATAGTCCAGCGCCCGGCTTATTGTGTGCCGGCAGTGACTTACGACCTCCAACCCTGCGAAGTGCCTACTCACAGGGAATTTTCCCCTGGTACAGCGCAGGTCAGCCCGTACTTTGGTGGAGTCCAGAACCGCGCATGGTGCTGCGCGTGAACGAGTTTCGCTTGCATCCATCACTCAAGAAGACCTTGAAACAATTTGCGAACACAGCATCCTGTGAAATTCGCGTCGACTCGGCATTTGAAGAGGTGATTCGCTCGTGCAGTTCCAGCCCCAGGGATGGCCAGGCAGGCACCTGGATTTTGCCCGAGATGATTGATGCCTACATTGAATTCCATCGGGCTGGATTTGCTCACAGCATTGAAACTTGGGCGAACGGGCAACTCGTTGGCGGGCTTTACTGCGTTGCCATTGGCCAAGCTGTGTTCGGCGAGTCCATGTTTCACCGCGCTACCGATGGCTCCAAAATTGCGCTGGCAGCACTGGTTGCGCTTTGCCGCCACCAATGCATCCCCCTCATTGATTGCCAGCAAAACACCCGGCACCTGGCTTCTTTGGGTGCCCAGGAAATTTCCAGAACGGTATTCGTGGAAGGCGTTCAAAGGCTTGCACGCCACGCGTCGCCCCACTGGAAGTTTGACCCCGTATACTGGAATCAACTTGTTGCATTGACATCTGCCAACGCGTGACACACTGCCCAACACCTCCCCTCAGTCAAGTTCAGTATTACGCAACGGCTGCCTATCCATGCAGTTACCTTGAAGGCCGAATCGCCCGCTCGCAAGTTGCAGGCCCAAGCGAGAAAATTGACACTGCGGCATACAGTGACTTGATTCACCAAGGTTTTCGCAGAAGTGGCGACTTTGTGTACCGCCCCCACTGTGACCATTGCCAAGCCTGCAGATCGATACGTGTCCCAGTTACCGAATTTCGACCTGACAAAAGTCAACGCCGCGCGCGAAGAAAACACAGCAACCTGACTGCCTATCTCAGCAAGCCTCACTTTTCTGAGGAGCACTACGCCCTTTTCCAAAGGTACCAAAAAGCCAGGCATAAAGACGGAGGCATGGATTTCGACAATGCTGAGCACTATGTCGAGTTTTTGGTAAATACACGGGTCGACTCATACATGATTGAGTTTCGGGAAGAAGTCTGCGATGGTTCAACAAGCACGCTGAGAATGGTGTCTATCGTCGACCAGCTCAGCGATGGGCTGTCGGCGGTCTATACATTTTTTGAACCACTTGGTGGTCAGAGCTACGGAACTTTCAACGTGCTCTGGCAAATTGAATTTGCCCAGACCTTGGGCTTGGCCTACGTTTACCTTGGGTATTGGATTCAGACTTGCCGCAAGATGTCTTACAAAACCCGCTTTCAACCGAGTGAATTGTTGTCCCACGGGAAGTGGACTCGGGCCGACCAAAATTCACTATGCTAAACCCCATTTTTCACCATGTAAAATAGGAGGCAATAAGGAGATTTCATGAGCCACGCAGCGACTGTGATTCCAGCCACACCAACAGTTCAAGTGATCGAAAGATTGTTTGCGCTGATGAACGTGCTGGCATCCCGCGAAGAACCCATTTCGCTGAAAGAAATCAGTGAAAAAACTGGTCTACATCCTTCAACGGCACATCGCATTCTGAACGATCTGGCCATTGGACGTTTCGTTGATCGACCACAGCCAGGCAACTACCGGCTGGGTATGCGACTCCTTGAGTTAGGGAACCTTGTCAAAAACCGCTTGAATGTGCGTGATGCCGCGGTGGGCCCAATGCGTGAGTTGCACCGAATCACTCAGCAGCCGGTGAACTTGAGCATGCGTCAGGGCGATGAAATCGTCTACATTGAACGCTCATACAGCGAGCGGTCTGGCATGCAGGTCGTTCGAGCCATTGGCGGGCGAGCACCATTACATCTAACCTCTGTGGGCAAACTATTTCTCGCGGCAGATGATCCTCAAAAAGTCAGGAATTACGCAACCAGAACAGGCTTGGGTGGTCACACAAAAAACAGCTTGACGCAATTACCCGCACTTGAGCGGGAACTCACAAAGGTGCGACTAGCCGCATATGCCAACGACAATGAAGAGCTAGAACTAGGTGTAAGGTGCATGGCTGCTGGCATCTACGACGACCAAGGAAAGCTCGTTGCAGGCCTGTCAATTTCAGCCCCTGCAGGTCGGATGGATGAGGCATGGCTCGGAAAACTCAAAGCGACAGCCCGTGAGATTTCAGAAAATCTAGGATTTCGGCCGCTGGACGCCTAGGCTTCCAAAGTGGAACTGTTTTGGCGAAGCAAAAACTTACAAGACTTTCCCACTCAGAATCGCGGCCGGATGCAATACAGTGGATGCACTGGGAGAAGACTCAACCCAATGACGCACGCGTTCGGCATCAGCAAGTCGGGTAAGCTTGCCCGCCGAATCCAGAAAGACCATGATCAATTGGCGACCAGCCACCTTTGTTTGCATTACCAGACAACGCCCGGCTTCTGATATATAACCAGTTTTTTGTAGTCCAATGTCCCAAGTTGGGTTCTTGACCAGCCTATTTGTATTGTTGAACTGCAACATTCGATTACCAATGGCCACTTGGTAACCAGTCGATGTGGACAATTCACGCATCAAGGGCTGGCGATGTGCCACATTGACCAATTTCACCAAATCACGTGCACTTGACTGGTTCAGGCTGGACAGGCCGGTGGGTTCAACGTAACGCGTGTCCTTCATTCCCAGCAATTGGGCCTTGCTGTTCATCAGTTTGACGAATGCGGGCAGGCCACCAGAAGGATAAGTGCGTCCAAGCGCATGTGCAGCCCGATTCTCACTCGACATCAACGCCAAATGCAGCAACTCTCCACGGCTCAGTTCGGTACCCACACGCAAACGTGAGGAACTGCCTTTTTCTGTGTCAACGTCTTCTTGCGTGATCATGATTTTTTCATCCATGGGCAACATAGCCTCACTGATGATCAACCCTGTCATCAACTTGGTCAATGAGGCAATGGGCAAAATGGCCTGATCATTTTTACTGAAAAGAACCTCGTTTGTTTCTTGATCAACAACAAGCGCCACGCTGGATTTCAAATTCAGATTATCTTGGGCACCATGCAAGCCTGCCAACTCACCAAAAGAAAGCTTAGGTGCAATAAATAACGCTTGAGGCACTGCTTTGTGTTTGGTTGTCGCAAACGTGTGCGCCACGCGACGCTTACCAACAACGACCGATTTTTTGGTCTTGTTGGCAGCTACTACTTTCTTTGATTTACTCACATGTGTCTTGGCAGGCGCTGCATGAGCCACTGGCACCCATGCCAACCAACTCAATAAGACCAGGAGACATGCCAAACCGCGTGACTTCTTTCCAAAAACGCTCTGTCGAAAGTTTGTCATTTCATTGTCTCCAGCCATTGAGTAGTCAGGAATCGAGTTTAATCTTAAAAAGTCTCGCAGTGGCAAGTACTTGCGAGACTTTCTTAAAGCAAATTTACGCACTCACCCCTGCGCTGCCACCCGATCAGCCTGGCTTTGAAGCTTGTTCAACGCACTCAGGTATGCCTTGGCTGAGGCCACAACTATGTCTGGGTCTGCACCCACCCCATTGACCACACGTCCACCATGTTGGAGCCGCACAGTAACTTCACCCTGGCTCTCAGTCGACCCACTGATCGCATTGACGGAGTAAAGCACCATTTCAGCACCACTATTGACGTGGACCTCAATGGCTTTAAGCGACGCATCCACTGGTCCATTGCCATTAGCTGTACCCGTCACCTCCTTGCCGCCAATGGTTATGACCACCGTTGCCTGGGGCATTTCACCAGTTTCGCTGTGCTGTGAAAGTGACACAAAACCATAGTGTTCATTGCTTTGCGCGACGCTTTCCTCGCTGACCAAGGCCAGAATATCCTCATCAAAAATCTCGCTCTTTCGATCCGCAAGCTCCTTGAATTTAGCAAACGCCAAGTTGACTTCTGCCTCGCTGTCCATCTGGACACCAAGTTCTTGCAGTCGCTGCTTGAACGCATTGCGCCCACTAAGTTTGCCCAACACGATTTTGTTAGCTGCCCAGCCCACATCTTCGGCGCGCATGATCTCGTAAGTGTCACGAGCCTTCATGATGCCATCTTGATGGATACCCGATGCGTGCGCAAACGCGTTCGCGCCTACGATTGCCTTGTTCGGCTGAACCACAAAACCAGTGGTCTGACTGACCATACGGCTTGCGGCCAAAATTTGAGAGGCATCGACACCCACCTCCAAATCAAAATAATCGCGCCGTGTCCGTATGGCCATCACCACCTCTTCGAGGCTGCAGTTACCGGCACGCTCGCCCAACCCATTGATGGTGCATTCGATTTGACGCGCACCACCAATCATGACTCCGGCCAATGAATTGGCAACCGCCATGCCAAGGTCATTGTGGCAATGTACCGACCAAATCGCCTTGTCCGCATTCGGAACGCGCTCACGCAAACGCTTGATAAAGTTTCCATAAAGTTCTGGGATCGCGTACCCGACCGTGTCTGGCACATTGATGGTCGACGCGCCCTCGTTGATGACCGCTTCAATAACGCGGCACAAAAAGTCTTCCTCACTGCGATAAGCATCTTCTGCGCTGAATTCGACATCGGCCACGCGGTTTCGTGCAAATCGCACCGCTTGTTTGGCCTGCTCCAACACTTGCTCTGGCGTCATGCGCAGCTTCTTTTCCATATGCACCGGAGAAGTTGCGATAAAAGTATGAATGCGCGCCCGATTTGCATTTTTGAGGGCGTCAGCGGCCAGCGTGATGTCACGGTCATTCGCACGCGACAACGAGCAGACAGTGGCATCCTTGATGGCAGTGGCAATGGCCTTGATCGCCTCAAAGTCACCATTGGAACTGGCGGCAAAACCTGCCTCGATCACGTCAACTTTCAGTCGCTCCAATTGACGTGCAATGCGCAACTTCTCATCGCGTGTCATGGATGCGCCTGGCGACTGCTCGCCGTCACGCAATGTGGTGTCAAAAATCACTAATTTATCGGACATCTCATGTCTCCAAGGTTTCTTGCGAATGCAATAAGGTGGGTTTCAGGCAACAAAAAAGCCCGTAGCGGCTGCATACGGGCTTTTGGGGTTGATGCGATCACACGCTAACCACTCCGCCCGACAGACGATAGTTTTAGTGCTAGTGAAATTTGATGCATAAAATTAATATAACACAAGTTCAGAGAGCCGCGAAACTTTGGAGCAAGTGGCTTGCCCCTCCACTCATTTGTGCAGGCCCCGCTCTTCAGGCTCATCAGTAGACGTGCTGATCACACTCGTTGGAATACCTTTGGCCTTGCGCCAGAAATAAATTGCATAGCCACTTAAACCGTAAAGTACAAAAATGCAAAACATGACAATAGGCGGATCAATATTAACCACGGCAATACCTAGAGCGATCAACACAATCGCTGCAAATGGCACACTCTTTTTCATCTGGATGTCTTTGAAGCTGTAAAACGGCACATTCGTCACCATCGTCAAGCCTGCGTACAAAGCAATCGCAAACATTGGCCAAGCCCACTGCTTGCCTTCAAAACCCAGATCTGTCATGACCCAAATAAAGCCCGCCACCAACGCGGCTGCAGCAGGAGATGGAAGGCCTTGGAAATAGCGCTTGTCAACCACCGCGGTATTGACATTGAAGCGCGCCAGTCGCAATGCAGCACAGGCGCAGTAGACAAAGGCTGCAATCCAGCCCCAGCGCCCTAACCCCTTGAGTGCCCATACGTAAGCAATCAGCGCGGGTGCAGCACCAAACGACACCATGTCAGATAATGAATCCATCTGCTCGCCAAAGGCGCTTTGGGTATTGGTCATCCGAGCCACCCGCCCGTCCAGACTGTCGAGAATCATGGCACAAAACACGCCCACGGCCGCAAGATCAAAGCGGCCATTGATGGCCATCACAACGGCGTAAAACCCCCCAAATAGTGCTGCAAGCGTGAACAAATTTGGCAATATATAAATGCCTTTGCGGCGCTTTTTCAGCAGCACACCTTCACCATGATCAACGTTATGTGGGTTCACATCTTCCATTCGTTACGCCTAAGCAAGTTTTCCATAATAGCAAAGGCCACCGAAGTGGCCTTTGCAAAACAAACGCAAGGCAATCAATTGCGGGTTTGATCCACCAATTTGTTTTTCGCAATCCAAGGCATCATCGAACGCAGCTGGGCACCAACCACTTCAATTTTGTGCTCTGCAGTGTTGCGACGGCGCGCTGTCATGCTTGGGTAGTTGGTACGACCTTCCAGGATAAACATCTTGGCGTAGTCGCCATTTTGAATGCGTTTCAGTGCATTGCGCATGGCTTCACGGCTCTGCGCATTGATCACTTCGGGACCAGTCACATACTCACCGAATTCGGCATTGTTGGAGATCGAGTAATTCATGTTGGCAATGCCGCCTTCATAGATCAAATCAACAATCAACTTCAATTCATGCAGGCACTCAAAATAAGCCATTTCAGGCGCGTAACCGGCTTCTACCAGTGTCTCAAAACCCATCTTGATCAGTTCAACGGCACCACCGCACAACACGGCTTGCTCACCAAACAGATCGGTCTCGGTTTCTTCCTTGAACGATGTTTCGATGATGCCCGCTTTGCCGCCACCATTCGCCATGGCATATGACAAAGCCAGATCACGGGCTTTGCCGCTCTTGTCTTGATGAATGGCAATCAGGTGAGGCACGCCACCGCCTTGGGTGTAAGTGTTGCGCACCGTGTGACCTGGCGCCTTGGGGGCGACCATCCAGACATCCAGATCAGCACGTGGCGTGACCTGGTTGTAGTGAACATTGAAACCATGGGCGAACACCAGGGACGCGCCCTGCTTGATATTGGGCGCCACATTGTTGGTGTACACGTCGCCGATTTGTTCGTCAGGCAACAAGATCATGACCACGTCAGCGATCTTCACCGCATCGTTGACTTCCATCACGTTAAGCCCGGCCTTGCCGACCTTGTCCCAAGATGCGCCACCCTTTCGCAAACCAACCACAACCTTGACACCACTGTCATTCAGGTTTTGCGCGTGAGCGTGGCCTTGACTGCCGTAACCGATGATGGCAACAGTTTTGCCTTTGATCAGGCTCAGATCGCAATCTTTATCGTAAAAAACTTTCATCTATCTCTCCGTTGTAAAAAATAAATAACTTTTGGGGGAAATGTTTAGCTATATCCCCGACCGACTAGACGCGCAAAATTCGTTCACCACGACCAATGCCACTGGAGCCGGTACGCACGGTCTCCAGGATTGCACCGCGCTCAATCGCATCCAAAAACGCGTCATTTTTGGACTGGTCTCCCGTCAACTCAATGGTGTAGCTCTTCTCGGTCACATCAATAATGCGACCCCTGAAGATATCCGCCATCCGCTTCATCTCTTCGCGCTCTTTGCCCACCGCTCGCACCTTGACCATCATGAGCTCGCGCTCAGTGTAAGAACCCTCGGTCAGATCAACCACTTTGACCACCTCGATCAAGCGATTCAAATGCTTGGTGATTTGCTCAATCACCTCGTCAGAACCATGTGTCTGAATGGTCATTCGCGACAGACTGGGATCTTCAGTGGGCGCCACCGTGAGCGACTCAATGTTGTAGCCCCGTGCTGAGAACAAACCCACCACACGCGACAACGCACCGGCCTCATTTTCAAGCAAAACTGCAATGATATGTTTCATGTTCAAAGATCCTCCGAGCTCAACAACATCTCAGTGATGCCCTTGCCAGCCTGCACCATCGGGAATACGTTTTCAGTCGGATCCGTGCGGAAGTCCATGAACACCGTGCGATCCTTGAGCTTGCGGGCTTCCCGCAAGGCGGGCTCTACATCTTGGGCGCGCTCAATCAGCATACCCACGTGTCCATACGCCTCTGCAAGCTTCACAAAGTTTGGCAACGCATCCATGTAACTGTGGCTGTAACGGCCTTCGTATTCCACCTCTTGCCACTGACGAACCATGCCAAGGTAGCGGTTGTTCAGCGCCATGATCTTGATCGGTGTGTTGTATTGCAGACAGGTTGACAGCTCTTGAATGCACATTTGCACTGAGCCTTCGCCGGTGATGCAAAAAACTTCGCTCTCCGGTTTGGCTAATTTGATGCCCATGGCGTACGGGATGCCAACGCCCATGGTGCCCAATCCACCGGAGTTGATCCAACGCCTGGGTTCATCAAAGCGGTAGTACTGAGCTGCCCACATTTGATGCTGACCGACATCTGACGTGATGTAAGTGTCGGCATCCTTGGTCATGTTCCAAAGCGTCTCCACCACATACTGCGGCTTGATGATGTCATTTTTGCCGTGGTCATATTTCAGGCAATCGCGCTTGCGCCAGCCTTCAATGGTGTCCCACCATGCGCCCAGTGCATTGGCATCAGGCTTGACGGCACTTTCCTTGATCATGGCGATCAACTCTGTCAACACGTCTTTCACGTCACCAACGATTGGGATGTCCACCCTGACACGCTTGGAAATGCTTGATGGATCAATGTCAATGTGAATAATCTTGCGTTCGTTTTGCGCAAAGTGCTTGGGGTTGCCAATCACCCGATCGTCAAAGCGCGCACCAACTGCCAACAGCACATCGCAGTTTTGCATGGCGTTGTTGGCCTCTACAGTGCCGTGCATACCCAACATACCCAAATACTTTCGGTCGCTGGCAGGATACGCACCCAAGCCCATCAGGGTATGGGTAACGGGGTAACCCAACATGTCGACCAACTGACGCAGTTCATTGGAGGCATTGCTGAGCAACACACCACCACCGGTATAAATGTAGGGTCGCTTGGCAGCGAGCAACAGTTGCAAAGCCTTGCGAATTTGCCCACCGTGGCCTTTGCGAACCGGGTTGTAAGACCGCATTTCAACCGTCTCTGGGTAACCGTGGTAGGCCACTTTTTTGAACGACACATCTTTTGGAATATCCACCACGACCGGACCTGGGCGGCCGCTGCGTGCAATGTGAAATGCCTTTTTCATGGTTTCAGCCAGATCGCGGGCATCTTTCACCAAAAAATTATGCTTCACGATGGGACGCGTGATGCCGACCGTATCGCACTCCTGAAAGGCATCCATACCAATGGCATGGGTGGGCACCTGGCCACACACAATTACCATGGGAATACTGTCCATGTAGGCCGTTGCAATACCCGTGACCGCATTGGTCACGCCGGGACCAGAGGTCACCAATGCCACACCCACGTCACCGGTTGCCCGCGCATAACCATCGGCCGCGTGCACGGCGGCCTGCTCGTGGCGCACCAAGACGTGTTGAATGGTGTCCTGCTTGAAAAAAGCGTCGTAAATGTGCAGCACTGCACCGCCGGGGTAACCCCAAACGTACTTGACACCTTCAGCCTGCAGGGCTTTGATGAGAATCTCTGCACCTCTGAGCTCGTGCTCAGCGCCTGTTGACACAGGCCTTGTCTTGGCAGAATGCTGTGGGTTTGAAGAATTTGATACCGAAGCAGCTTCGGCTTTTGATGTTTCCATGATGAACCTTTGTGAATTTCTCTGACGAAAAACCTTGGGTGCTTCTTTGCAAACACTTTTGGCGTTGCATCGAAACTTAAGGCCAAAACCATGAGCGCATTGATTTATGCGCCGGACCTTGACCCGTTTGCGTTATTGAGCAGCGAAGATTATCGCACTGTCCGTGGCGACCTCGACCACCTCTGCAGTGCAATAATCCCGGCCAGTCAAAAAGAACTCTGAACCAATCCACTGTACCTGAGCCACAGTTAACACTGACTCCAAGAAAACCTCTCCATTGGCTACGCCTGCTGAACTCTCGGATTTTTTGAAAAGTGTGGAAAAGCGCGCATTCAAACGTACGACTTATCACGTTCGCAATGACGAATCTGCTTTGGACATCGTTCAAGACAGCATGATGAAGCTCGCCGAACACTATGGGCACAAGCCAGTTAACGAGCTGCCCATGCTTTTCCAGCGCATTCTGTCTAACAGCACACTGGACTGGTTCAGGCGTCAAAAAGTTAAAAATGCACTTTTTTCATCCTTCAGTGACTTCCAGTCGGAGGGGGATGAGGAAGGCTTTGACATTCTTGAGGCACTTTCGGGCATTGAGCCTGTCGCATCATTTGACAACCCTGAAACCAATCACCAGCGCGCACAGACTCTGCTCGCGATTGAAGAGGAATTATTATTGCTGCCAAATCGTCAACGAGAAGCCTTCTTGATGCGTTATTGGGAAGATATGGACGTGGCAGAAACCGCAACCGCCATGGGGTGTTCAGAAGGCAGTGTAAAAACCCATTGTTCGCGTGCAGTTCATGCCCTGTCCAAGGCCCTCAAAACGAAAGACATCAAATTATGAACAGCTTATCTCTGCGCAGTTCAGAAAATGACGACGATGCGCTTGGTGCGCGCATTACCGCTCGATTGACCGAAGCCACGGACCAATTGCCTCACGACATCAGTGAGCGCTTGAGGGCGGCGCGTGTTCAGGCAGTCGAAAAACGAAAACAAATGCTGCTGCAGAGCTCCGCAGTGCTATTTAACAATGACCGCTCTGGCACGCTCACGGCAACCCGAGCGGGTGGGCATTCAAACTGGTGGAACCGGTTGGGCGCTGCGGGTTTGCTACTGGTTTTAGCCGCCGGCATGCTGGTCATCAACGTCGTCCAGAATGACATCGGCGCCAGTGAATTGGCCGACATTGATACAGCCATTCTGACCGATGACCTTCCTCCAGCGGCTTACGTGGACGCAGGCTTTGTTCAATTTTTAAAAATCGGCAATCGGCAGGAACCCTAGTTTGATGAGGCTGAAATTCCTGATCCCACGTTTTACTCATCCAGCATTAACCCCATTCCGTATTCTGGGTTGTTTGCTGGGTTCAACAGCGTTTCTGTTCGCCCCAACGCCAGGCTTTACGCAGGCGCTTATCGCACGAGCAGCACCTGTAAATGGCGCAAGTTCGCCTGATGCTGGCACCAGAGCACACACAGCTTCATCACCGAGAAGCTTCAACTCAGCCGACTGGAACTCGCTTACCATAGCGCAGCGAAACGCCCTGACACCACTGACCTCTAGCTGGGCAAACCTAAGTGACGGGCAAAAACGGAAATGGATCACACTCAGCGCCAACTACCCCCGGATGTCTGCGGCCGAGCAAGCCAAATTGCATGAACGCATGGCGCAGTGGGCCGCGCTAAGCCCTAGGCAACGGGAATTGGCCAGACTCAATTTTGCCGAAGCAAAGCAGATCACCCCAGAGCAAAAGAATGAAAAATGGCAAGCCTACCAAGCGCTCAGCCCGGAAGAAAAACATAAATTGGCGAAATCCGCACAACCCAAACCGCCAAGAACAGCTTTGGCTGCGCAACCTGTGGCCAGCGATAAAATCAGTCGAATGCCCATGACAAAAAAGGCCGACGGCATGGTTGTGCCGACACCTGCGGCAAGCGTTTCAAAAAATACGTTGCTGGTGAAGCCTAAACCACCCACCGCACCGACACCCCCTAAAGCCCCTGCCTCTACAGTCACCCATGGCGCTAACCCACAATAAATCAGCCTCGTTAGAGGGCTACACCACGCCGAATTTAATGCGCCGAATGGCTTGCTGGCTCTACGAAGGCATGCTTCTGTTCGGTGTGGTGTTCATTGCCGGCTATTTGTTTGGCACCCTGAGCCAGACCAAAAACGCCATGGACAACCGCCATGCGCTGCAAGCATTTTTGTTTGTGGTGTTTGGCATTTACTTCGTTTGGCTGTGGGCCAAAGGCCAGACGCTGGCCATGAAAACCTGGCACATTCGCGTGCTGGATCGCACGGGCCGTCCTTTGACGCAAACCCGTGCCTTGGTGCGCTACTTGTGGAGTTGGTTGTGGTTTCTGCCGCCGCTGTTGGTCTCATGGGGCTTTGACCTCAAAGGCGGCGAGTCGCTGGTGATCTTGGTGGGCTGGGTGCTTGTATGGGCGGTGCTCAGCCGTTTTCATCCCAAGCAACAGTTCTGGCACGACGCCCTTGCAGGCACTCAACTGGTGGACACCAGTCCACCCAAGCCCTGACTCAGTCCATCAGGCTCAAATCGCTGATTCGTCAATTTCCCCGGTGCGAATGCGCACCACACGTTCCACTGAGGTCACAAAAATCTTTCCGTCGCCGATTTTCCCGGTATGCGCAGCTTTCACAATGGCATCGACGCAACGGTCAACATCATCGGTCTTGACTACCACTTCAACTTTGACCTTGGGCAAAAAATCCACCACGTATTCCGCCCCACGGTACAGCTCTGTATGACCTTTCTGGCGACCAAAACCCTTGACTTCGGTCACCGTCAACCCTGTGACGCCACACTCAGCCAAGCCTTCGCGAACTTCCTCAAGCTTGAACGGTTTGATGATCGCGGTGATTTGTTTCATGAAATTCCTTGTTTAAAAATAGTCAACGACTTGTAAAGCACCGACCAAAGCTCAGGCCCGAAACTTGTTGGTTATAGGATAACGCCAATCTTTGCCAAAGCTGCGATGCGTCACGCGAATCCCCACGGGGGACTGGCGCCGCTTGTATTCATTGATCTTGATCAGCCAGGTGACACGCTCCACATCGGCAGGCGCAAAGCCAGCGGCGATGATTTGTTCAATACTTTCATCGTTTTCCATGTAGCGCTCCAAAATGGCATCCAGCACCTCATAAGGTGGCAGGCTGTCCTGATCCACCTGGTCGGGGCGCAATTCTGCGCTTGGCGGGCGGGTGATGATGCGCTCTGGAATCGGTGCCTGCCCGGTGCCATACGGGTCATGCGCGTTGCGCCAGCGCGCCAGGCGAAACACCGTGGTTTTGGCCAGATCCTTGATCACCGCAAAGCCACCCGCCATGTCGCCATAAAGTGTGCAGTAGCCGGTGGCCATTTCAGACTTGTTGCCCGTGGTCAGCACAATGCTGCCAAACTTATTGGAAAGCGCCATGAGCAACGTGCCACGAACGCGCGCCTGGATGTTTTCTTCGGTGGTGTCTTCTGCCAGGCCCTTGAATTCACCGGCGAGCGTGGCTTTGAACGCCTCAAACTCGGGCACGATCGACAACTCGTCGTAGCGTACACCCACCCGAGCGGCCATGTCACGGGCGTCAATCCAGCTGATGTCAGCCGTATAGGGAGACGGCATCATCACCGTGCGCACCCTGTCTTTGCCTAAAGCGTCCACGGCAATGGCCAACACCAGCGCCGAGTCAATGCCACCCGACAAACCCAGCAGCACGCCAGGAAAGCCATTTTTGTTGATGTAATCACGCACCCCCAACACCAAGGCGTCCCACAGGTCAGCATCTGGCGAGCGATCTGGCGCAATAGGTGCTACTAAAAAAATAGCTTTCAGCGCTTTATTTACCTGGACTAGAAGGCTATTTTCTATAAAACTCGGGGCTCGCCCGGCCAGTGTGCCATCGGCGTTAAGCGCAAACGAATGGCCTTCAAACACCACCTCATCCTGCCCGCCCACCAGATGCGCATAGACCAGCGGCAACCCGCAGGCCAGCACCCGTTCACGCATCATCTGCTCGCGCTCATTGCCTTTGCCCACGTGAAACGGCGACGCGTTAATCACCGCCAGCAGCTCAGCGCCAGCCTGCGCGGTTTCCTGCGCCGGCGCTTCAAACCATGCGTCTTCGCAAATCAGCAAGCCAACCTTGACACGGGCGCCCTGTTTGCCCGCCTCAAAAACACACACACAATGACCGGGCGTGAAATAGCGGCGCTCGTCAAACACCTGATAGTTTGGTAGTTCACGCTTGGCGTAAGTGGCCACCACCTGCCCTTCACACAGCACACTGGCTGCATTAAAGCGGCTTTGCACCGCCACCGAGCGGGTACGATGGTCGCCACCCGTGGGGTGACCCACCACCACGCAAAGGTCTTTGAGGTCGGCCAAGGCAAGCCGCACGGCGTTCACGGCATCATCGCAGGCCGCCATGAAGGCGGCGCGCAAAAACAAGTCTTCGGCGGCATAACCACAAATGGACAACTCAGGCGTCAAGACCAAACGGGCACCTTCCTGATAAGCGTTGCGCGCGGCCAAAATGATTTTTTGCGCGTTGCCCGCCAGGTCACCCACCACCAGATTGAGTTGCGCCACGCAGATTTTTAGTGTCATAAAAGCGATTGAAAAAACATGGGAAACAACACGCCCCCCGAGGCAAATGATTATGTCATTCGGGTGATGAACTCGCCGCAACAAGTCGATGCAGACCAATGGGACGCACTGCTTTTTGCCCAAGCAGATGCCACGCCGTTCATGCAGCACGCTTACCTGAGTGCGCTGCACACCAGCGCTTGCGCCACACCGCATACCGGCTGGTCGCCCCGGTTTATGTTGCTCGAACACCAAGGCCAGTTGGTGGCAGCCTGCGCGCTGTACCTCAAGACCCATTCGCGTGGCGAATACGTGTTTGACTTTGGCTGGGCCAATGCCTACGAGCAACACGGCTTGGCCTATTACCCGAAAGCGGTGGTGGCGGTGCCGTTCACACCGGTACCAGGCGCCCGGCTGCTGGCACGCAACGCCCAAGACCGTGGGCTGCTAGCCCAAGGGCTCATCGAATGGTGCGATGCCCAAGGCGTGTCGGGCCTGCATTGTCTGTTTGCCAGCGCGGATGATCTGCAAGCCTGCCAGACCGCTGGCATGATGCAACGCCATACGGTGCAATTTCACTGGGAAAACAGCCTCAGCGGCTATGCTGACTTTGACGGCTTTCTGGCGTCCCTTGCCGCAGACAAGCGCAAGAAAATCCGTCAAGAACGGCGCAAGGTGCTTGACGCGGGTGTAAGCTTTCGCCATGCCCAAGGCCGGGACATCAGCGCGTCAGACTGGGATTTCTTCTACCGTTGTTATGAACGCACCTACCTTGAGCATGGCAACGCACCCTACCTGAACCGGGCCTTTTTCGCCGCCATGGCAACACACATGCCCGACGACTGGCTGCTGTTCACCGCCGAGCGCGCGGGCCAGCCCATTGCTACGAGTCTGATAGCTATTAATGCAAGCTGCACAAAGGCTACGGGCCAAAAAGACTATGAATCGTTGGTGCGCGTGGCGTATGGCCGCTATTGGGGCGCCCTTGAACGGGTGGACTGCCTGCACTTCGAGGCCTGCTATTACCAGCCGCTGGCGTGGTGCATTGCCAATGGCTACACACGCTTTGAAGGCGGCGCGCAGGGCGAACACAAATTGGCGCGCGCCCTGCTGCCGGTCAAAACCACCAGCGCGCATTGGCTGGCGCACCCCGCTTTTGCCAACGCCGTAAATGATTTTTTAAACGCCGAAGGACAAGGCGTGGCGCAGTATTTGGACGAACTCAAAAGCCACAGTCCGTTCAAATCTGTCTGACCGTTTAGGTCAAGCCAAAACCGTGTTTTGGGTTTGCACCCCAAGGCCGTCCACGCTCAAGCGCATGGTTTGGCCAGCGCGCAAAAACACCGGTGGCTTTTGCCCCATGCCCACGCCCGGCGGCGTGCCGGTCGAAATCACATCACCCGGCTGCAAGCTCATGAACTGGCTCAGATAGCTGATCAAAAAAGGCACCTGATAGACCATGGTGGCGGTGCTGCCGTTTTGCAGACGCTTGCCGTCTACCTCAAGCCATAAAGCCAGATGTTGTGGGTCAGGCACTTCGTCTGCGGTGACCAGCCAGGGGCCCAGCGGGCCGAAAGTATCGCAGCCCTTGCCCTTGTCCCAGGTGCCACTGCGGTTGAGTTGGTAGTCGCGCTCAGACACATCGTTCATGACGCAATAGCCCGCCACATGGTGCATCGCGTCAGCCTCGGTGATGTAGCGACCACCTTGGCCAATGACCACCGCCAGTTCAACCTCCCAGTCGGTCTTGACCGAGCCGCGTGGGATTTGCACCGCATCATCTGGCCCGCACAGGGCGCTGGTCCATTTGTTAAACACCACCGGCTCGGGTGGCACCGGCATGCCGGATTCGGCTGCGTGGTCGGCATAGTTCAGGCCGATGCAAATGCATTTGCCCACTTGGCCCACGCATGCGCCCAAGCGCAAACCCTGCTGCGGTACTCCCGCGACCAAAGGCAAGTCTTCCACCTTGAGGCTGCGCAACTTGTCCAGGCTGGCGGGCAACAGCACAGCGCCTGCGATGTCGGACACCACCGCACTTAAATCCCGGACACGGCCCTGATCATCCAGCACACCAGGTTTTTCTTGGCCCATAGGCCCGTAGCGCAACAACTTCATGGCAGGTCTTCCATTGAATAAATGACTGTGCAGTCTAACTTTTGCCACTTCAAAAAAAGCCAGAAACGACAACGCCTGCAAGTGATACCACTTGCAGGCGCTATGTATTAAATAGCTACTTACGCAATCAGCGTAAGCGCTAGAAGCTCAAAACATCTAAATTATTTTTGAGCGGCGTCAAAATTCGCGATGCCTTCCAAAATCTCTTGCTTGGCAGCTTCCGGGCCTTCCCAGCCCATCACCTTGACCCACTTGTTGGGTTCCAGATCTTTGTAGTGCTCAAAGAAGTGGGCGATGGTCTTCAGGCGCACCGGGCTCAAATCTTCCGGCTTTTGCCAGCGGGTGTAGAGCGACAAAATCTTGTCGATTGGCACCGCCAGCAACTTGTTGTCAATACCGGCCTCGTCTTCCATCCGCATCATGCCAATGGCGCGGCAGGTCACCACCACGCCGGGAATCAGGGGCACGGGGGTGATCACCAACACGTCCACCGGGTCGCCATCACCGCTGATGGTGCGCGGCACGTAACCGTAGTTGGTGGGGTAATGCATGGCCGTGCTCATGAAACGGTCAACAAAAATGGCGTGGGTCTCGTGGTCGACTTCGTACTTGACCGGGTCAGCGTTCATCGGGATCTCAATGATCACGTTGAATTCTTCAGGACATTTCGCGCCGGGGGTAACGTTATCTAAGGACATGTTGTCGCCTTGGTTAGGAGTTGGAATTTGAGTTAAATCATTAACCGGGAGGATTAACCCTGATTTTACTTACTTGCCACTTGCGACTCACTGAAACGTCATATTTCGGCGGTACAGTTGCGCAGTTGGCCAATCGCTCTTGTCGCACCACCCGGCGCACTTCGACGAGGAAGCAACGCAGCGGTGGGGCCCAATGCGTTGCACCACCACCTCGCGAAACAACAGACAGGAGATATTTCTATGACAGGCAACTCAGCGCTGATTTTGGCGCTCATCTGCGGCTTGATCGCCGTCGGCTACGGCTTTTGGGCCCGCAGCTGGATTCTTTCCCAAGACGCGGGCAACGCCCGCATGCAAGAAATTGCTGCTGCCATTCAAACCGGTGCTGCCGCTTATCTGGCTCGTCAGTACAAAACCATTGCCGTGGTCGGCGTGGTGCTGGCCATCCTCATCGCCGTCTTTCTTGACAGCTTGAGCGCGGTCGGTTTTGTCATCGGTGCCGTGCTCTCGGGCGCTTGCGGCTTTATTGGCATGAACGTGTCAGTGCGCGCCAATGTGCGCACGGCGCAGGCTGCCACCAAAGGCATTGGCCCGGCGCTTGACGTGGCTTTCCGCGGTGGTGCCATCACCGGCATGCTGGTGGTGGGTTTGGGGCTGCTGGGTGTCACGGGGTTCTTCTGGTTCCTGGTCGGTAACGGCAACATGACACCCGACAAAAACCTGGCGCATTTGCTCAACCCGCTGATCGGTTTTGCCTTTGGCTCATCGCTGATTTCGATCTTTGCCCGTTTGGGCGGCGGCATTTTCACCAAAGGTGCTGATGTGGGCGCGGATTTGGTCGGCAAGGTTGAAGCAGGCATCCCGGAAGACGACCCGCGCAACCCGGCCGTGATTGCCGACAACGTGGGTGACAACGTGGGTGATTGCGCTGGCATGGCCGCGGATTTGTTTGAAACCTATGCTGTAACGCTGATTGCCACCATGGTGCTCGGTGCCCTGCTGGTCACCGGCGCAGGCATGAGCGCTGTGGTTTATCCGTTGGCCTTGGGCGCGGTGTCGATCGTGGCGTCCATCATTGGCTGCTTCTTCGTCAAGGCCTCGCCTGGCATGAAGAACGTGATGCCAGCGCTGTACAAGGGTCTGGCTGTGGCCGGTGTCTTGTCGTTGATTGCCTTCTTCTTTGTCACGCAATGGCTGATTCCTGACAACGCCATCAAGGCCTCTGGTAGCCAGATGGCCCTGTTTGGCGCCTGCGCGGTTGGCCTGATTTTGACCGCCGGTTTGATCGTCATCACCGAGTACTACACCGGAACGCAATACCCGCCTGTGAAGCACATCGCCGAAGCGTCCACCACCGGTCACGGCACCAACATCATTGCTGGTTTGGGTGTGTCGATGCGTTCTACCACCTGGCCGGTGCTGTTTGTCTGTATAGCCATTTACACCGCTTACGCGCTGGCTGGCCTCTACGGCATTGCGATTGCAGCCACCTCCATGCTCAGCATGGCCGGCATTGTGGTGGCACTGGACGCGTATGGCCCCATCACTGACAACGCCGGTGGCATTGCCGAAATGAGCGAGATGCCCAAAAGCGTGCGCGACATCACCGACCCGCTCGACGCAGTGGGCAACACCACCAAGGCCGTCACCAAAGGGTATGCCATTGGTTCTGCCGGCTTGGCTGCGCTGGTGCTGTTTGCCGATTACACCCACAAGCTCGATGCCTATGGCACCCACGTCACCTTTGACTTGAGCAACCCGATGGTCATCATTGGCCTCTTTATTGGTGGCCTGATTCCCTACCTGTTTGGTGCCATGGCGATGGAGGCTGTGGGCCGCGCGGCAGGCGCCGTGGTGGTGGAAGTGCGCCGCCAGTTCCGTGACATCAAGGGCATCATGGAAGGCACGGCCAAGCCAGAGTACGACACCGCCGTTGACATGCTGACCACTGCTGCCATCAAGGAAATGATGATCCCGTCATTGCTGCCCGTGGTGGTGCCGATTCTGGTTGGCCTCATTCTTGGCCCAGCGGCCTTGGGTGGCTTGCTGATGGGCACCATCGTGACGGGTTTGTTTGTCGCCATCTCGATGTGCACCGGTGGCGGTGCCTGGGACAACGCCAAGAAATACATTGAAGACGGCAACTTTGGCGGCAAGGGCTCCGAGGCCCACAAAGCTGCGGTCACGGGTGACACCGTGGGTGACCCCTACAAAGACACTGCTGGCCCGGCCATCAACCCGCTGATCAAGATCATCAACATCGTGGCGCTGCTGATCGTGCCAGTGATGATGAAAATTCACGGCGCTTGATCTGGTTCAAGTTCTAATCAAACCCGCTTCGGCGGGTTTTTTCATTCATGCCAAAATCGTTTATCACTTAGGCAAATGCCTGCATAACCACAATGACTGAACGAGACACCCACCGCGTGATTCCCCTGATGGACCACCGCCCGCGCGGCTTGGTGGTGCCCACCGCGGCCTTTCATCCGGACACGCGCCTGACCGCCAGCGGGCTGATGGCCGACACCCGCGGCCGGGCTCTGCGTGACCTGCGCATCAGCGTCACCGACCGTTGCAACTTTCGCTGCAACTACTGCATGCCCAAAGAGATTTTTGACAAAGACTACGCCTACCTCAAACACACGGACCTGCTGACGTTTGAAGAAATCACCCGCATGGCGCGCGTGTTTGTGGCGCACGGCGTGGAAAAAATTCGCCTCACCGGAGGGGAGCCGCTGCTGCGCAAAAACCTGGAGCAATTGATTGAACAGCTGGCGGAGTTGCGCACCCCCACAGGCAAGCCGCTCGACATCACCCTGACCACCAACGGCTCACTGCTGGCGCGCAAAGCCCAAAGCCTGAAGGACGCAGGCCTGCAGCGTGTCACCGTGAGCCTGGATGGGCTTGACGATGCGGTGTTTCGCAGCATGAACGATGTCGATTTTCCGGTGGCTGACGTGTTGGATGGCATCGAAGCCGCGCGCGCTGCGGGCTTGGGGCCGATCAAGATCAACATGGTGGTCAAGCGCGGCACCAATGAGCAAGAAATTTTGCCGATGGCGCGCCATTTCAAGGGCAGCGGCATCGTGCTGCGCTTCATTGAGTACATGGACGTGGGTGCCACCAACGGCTGGCGCATGAACGAAGTCATGCCCTCGGCAGAAGTAGTGCAACTCATCAAGTCGGAGTTGCCACTGGTGCAACTTGAGCCATCCAACCTGGGTGAAACCGCCGAGCGCTGGGGCTACGCCGATGCCTTGGGCCAGCATGACAAAGCGGCCGGTGAAATTGGCGTGATCAGCAGCGTGACACAAGCTTTTTGCGGTGACTGCAACCGCGCCCGCCTGTCCACCGAAGGCCAGCTGTACCTGTGCCTGTTTGCAGAAAAAGGCTATGACCTGCGCAGCCTGATTCGCGGCCAGGCCTCAGACGCCGATTTGCAAAGCGCCGTGGCCCACATCTGGCAAGGCCGCAGCGACAACTATTCCGAGCAACGCAGCAGCATGCCTGCCGACCAAGGTGCCCCGGTGAAACGGGTTGAAATGAGTTACATCGGAGGCTAGAACATGGCCCCCACGCTTGTCGCTCCGCGCGCTTCACTGCCAACTCTGCGACAAATCATCCTGAAAAAAACACAATGATTCATCCTACTGACATCACGGCCTTGATCTTGGCCGGCGGGCGCGGCTCACGCATGGGCGGCGTCGACAAGGGCCTGCAAACCTTTAACGGCATGCCACTGGCGCTGCACACCCTCACCCGTCTGCAAATGGGCGGCGGCGTGGGCGAGATCATGATCAATGCCAACCGCAACCTGGCGGCTTACGAATCGTTTGGTGTGGCGGTCTGGCCCGATGGGCTGGCCGACTATGCCGGGCCACTGGCCGGCTTTTTGACCGGACTGGAGCGCTGCGAAACCCCCTACATGCTCACCGTGCCATGCGACACGCCGCTGCTGCCACTTGACTTGGCGCAGCGTCTGGCGGCAGCACTTGAAGCGGAAGATGCCGACATCGCCATGGTCGCCGCGCCCGAGGCGGGCAAAGATGGCCACATGCAGGTGCGCACCCAACCCGTGTTTTGCCTGCTGCGTGTCGAGTTGCTGGAAAGCCTGGTGCGCTTCACACAAGACGGTGGCCGGAAAATTGATGCCTGGACCGCGTTGCATAAAACCGCCGTGGTGCCGTTTGACCAAGCGGGCGACGACCGCCAAGCGTTTTTTAACGCCAACACCCTGGCTGAGCTGCACCAACTGGAATCCAACGCCTGATGAAAACCCTGGAGCAAATCGCCAGTGAGCTGGCGGGCTACGACCCGCAAGCCTTGAGCGCCGACATGGTCAACGACTTTTTGACCAAGCTCGTCGAGCCCGTGACCGATACCGAAGAGCTGGGCATTTTTGACACGCTTGGCCGCGTGCTGGCGTCGGATGTCATCAGCCCGGTCAGCGTGCCGCCACACGACAACTCGGCGATGGACGGCTACGCCTTTGATGGCGCGCAACTCTCAATCAACACCCCACTGAACCTGAAAGTGATCGGCACAGCGCTTGCCGGAAAAGCCTGGAGCGGTACCGCGTTGCCAGGCGAGTGCGTCAAAATCATGACCGGAGCCATCATGCCCATGGGCCTGAACACGGTGGCACCGCAAGAGTTGACGACCATGGCGGGTGACCTGGTCACCATTGCAGCCAACATGCTGCAGCCCGGTGACAACCGCCGCCATCTGGGCGAAGACCTCATGCAAGGCCAACCGGCACTACAAAAAGGCGAGCTACTCACGCCCGCTGCACTTGGACTGGTAGCCAGTTTGGGCATTAAATCCGTACCCGTCTTGCGCCGCCTGAAAGTGGCCTATTTTTCCACCGGTGACGAAATCTTGAGCCTGGGCGAGCCGCCGCGTGAAGGTGCGGTGTATGACAGCAACCGCTACACCGTGTTTGGCCTGCTGACCCGGTTGGGCTGCCAGGTGATTGACATGGGCGTGGTGCGTGACCAGCCCGAGGCGCTGGAAGCCGCGTTTGTGCAGGCTGCCTTGCAAGCCGACGCCATCATCACCAGTGGCGGGGTGAGCGTGGGCGAGGCAGACTTCACCAAAGCCATGATGAAAAAACTCGGCGACGTTGCGTTTTGGCGCATTGCCATGCGCCCCGGACGCCCCATGGCCGTGGGCCACATTTCAAGAGACAAATTGGCTTCTAGCCCTTATAAAACAAGCGCAATAAGCTATTTAAATAGTAGCATAGCAACAAACCAGCCAACCAGCTGCACCAATGCCAACGAATCAAACACCGCATCAGCTGCTGCTTCGGTTGCGGCTGACGGGGCAACATCTGGCAACGCTGTGTTATTTGGATTGCCCGGCAACCCGGTGGCGGTGATGGTGACGTTTCTGGCCTTTGTGCGCCCGGCCCTGCTGCGCATGATGGGTGCAACCACCAGCGCTCCACCCCTGCTCAAAGCCAAAAGCATTGAGCCCATCCGCAAGAAACCCGGCCGCACCGAATACCAGCGTGGCATCGTCAGCACCGCAGCAGATGGCTCGCTGCAAGTCCAAACCACCGGCAACCAGGGCTCAGGCGTGCTCAGCTCCATGGTGCGCGCCAATGGCCTGATCGTGCTGCACCACGGGCAAGGCAACGTGGCCCCCGGTGGCGAGGTGGATGTGATTATGTTTGACGGGGTGATTTGACAAACCCGTCACCTCTTACAGCTAGTTGCAACGCTGTCAAGCTCGCTTTCCCTGGTAGGTAGTAATACCGAATTGTTCAAACGCGGGTTACCGATCATGATCCGCCCAGCCCTCACCGAACCGAGCCAATGCGCCACGGGCGGCTGAGGGTTCGCACACCAGCAAACCAACTTGCTACGGAGACAAGTTGACCGTGCGCCGGTGTGTGGGGTGACCTGACGAACAACTAAACCAACGAAACGAGGTAGACACATGTCATTTGCAAATAATCACCATTTCAAATTGAGCGCGCTTACCGCTGCCGTGCTGGGCTTGAGCGCCTGTGGCGGCAACGACGAGGCTTACGAGAACAAAAACATCAAGCCAAGCTACCTGAGTGCCGTGGCAAGCGCCACCTTTGATGGCACCAGCGACGACCTGCTCACCGCAGGCCTGGGCAAAACCGGGCTGGGCGGCAGCGCACCGGTGTTGGCGGACCCACTTAAACCCACCGCAGCCGAGTTGCGCAAGCTGGCCATTTTCAACAACTACCGCGCCATTTTGGACATCACGGCGGGCGGTGGCTACGGCACCCTGTATGGCCCCAATGTGGATGCCAAAGGCGTCATCACCACCAGCGAAGGCAAGATCGCCGGCACCGAATACACCGCCTATTCAGATGACGGCACCGGCCGCCAAAATGTCACGATGCTGGTTCAGGTGCCGGCCACCTTCAACCCGGCCAGCCCGTGCATCGTCACCGGCACCTCAAGCGGCTCGCGCGGCATTTATGGGGCCATTGGCTCCTCAGGTGAATGGGGCCTGAAAAACGGCTGCGCTGTGGCCTACACCGACAAAGGCACAGGCAACGGCATTCATGACCTGCAAAACAACACGGTCAGCGTGCAAAACGGTGTTCGCACCGATGCCGTCGCCGCTGGAAAAGATGCCATATTTACCGCTAACCTGACCAGTGCCGAGTTGGCCGCCTTCAATACAGCCACACCCAACCGCTTTGCCGTCAAGCACGCCCACTCGCAACAAAACCCTGAAAAAGATTGGGGCAAATGGACGCTGCAATCGGTCGAGTTTGCCTACTTTGTGCTGAATGAAAAATATGGCGACCTGGCCCGCGACGGCGCCACCCACCTGAAAAAGCTCACGCCCAGTAACACCATCGTGATTGCGTCCAGTGTGTCTAACGGTGCGGGCGCGGCGCTGGCTGCGGCAGAGCAAGACACCCAAGGCCTGATCAGCGGCGTGGCGGTGGCCGAGCCTGAGGTACAGCTGGCAGCCGACAACCGCCTGAGCGTCAAGCGCGGTGCCAACACGCTGGTTGGCACCGGCCGGCAACTGCTGGACTACTTCACGCTGGCGAATTTGCTGCAACCCTGCGCAGCACTGGTATCGCCCACCACCAATGCCTTCAACACGGTGAATGCAACCATTGCCGGCAACCGCTGCAGCGCCCTCAAGGCCAACGGCCTGATCACCGGCAACACCACAGCCGAACAAGCCACAAGCGCCTTGGCAGCGTTGCTGGCCGCTGGCTGGCAGGCGGACGGCAATGCCTTACAGGCGTCGCACTATTCCTTTGCCACCCTGGGTGTCACGCTCACCTACGCCAACACCTACGGCCGCTTCGGCGTGGCTGACAACCTGTGCGGCTTCAGTTACGCCGCCACAGGGGCCGCCACCGCAGCCACGCCGTTTGCACCTGTGCCAGCTTCCGCAGCAGGGCTGGCAAGCTCGTTTGGCACGGGCAACGGCGTGCCGCCCACTGTTGGCATCAACATCGTCAATAACAACAGTGTGGGCGGACCGTTGCTGGATGCGGCCTCATTGTCAACCGGTGGTGTGCAGGACTACAACATGGCCGGTGCACTTTGCCTGCGTGAACTGGTCACAGGCACCAGTGCCAACGCGGCGCGGGTCAAACAAGGCATGAGTGAAGTGGTGCGCAGCACCAATTTGCGCGGCAAGCCGGCGGTGATTGTGCAAGGCCGGTCTGACACGCTGCTGCCGGTGGCCTTTACCGGGCGACCCTACTTTGGCATGAACCAGATCACTGAGGGCAGCAGCAGCAAGCTGTCTTACATTGAGGTGGCCAATGCGCAGCACTTTGACGCGTTCCTGAGCTTCCCAGGCTACGCTGAGCGCCTGGTGCCGCTTCACCGCTACTTCATTCAGGCGCTGGACATGGTCTACGCCAACCTGAAAAACGGCACCGCACTGCCCGCCAGCCAGGTGGTGCGCACCACGCCGCGCGGCCTGAACGGCACAGCCACCAACCCGATCACCGCCGCCAATGTGCCACCGATCAAGACCGTGGCTGACGCGGCAGACCGGATCACCTTTGCCGGCAATGTGTTGACGGTGGCCGACTAAAGTAGCCTCACCGATTGGGCGTGCCCACTGGCCCGCGGCGTGACTGGGACTGGTTGCTGCCGCCCACGTGGGCCTCTCGGTCGCTGCGGCTGTCGGGCGTGCGCTTGCCCTGATTCAACTGGGTGGCGTCTTGCTCGCCCATCTTGTTGGTGTCGTTTTCGACCTTGCCGGTTTGTGGGCTTTGTTTGTCACGCGGGTTTGGTTTGTTCGTCATGCTGAACTCCTGGAAGTGATTGAACGCAGGCGTCTGTCACGCCTGCGTTCAACCCTACCGCAAGTAAAAATCACCGGAGAGGACAAATCGCAAGCCCTCTACATCTATTCACGAAATTTTCGCGCCCCACACCCGTACTGCGTTTCGGCCAGCGGCCTTGGCCTGGTACATGGCATCGTCGGCCTTCAAAACACTGCTGTGCTGGCCAACGACATCGTGCGCGGCATAACCTGTCAACTCAAAAAAGGCCTGATTAACGCGCAAGATCACCTGCTTGGCATCGTGTGGAAAGTCAGCTT
Source organism: Rhodoferax sp. (assembly GCF_028688795.1). GTDB lineage: Bacteria > Pseudomonadota > Gammaproteobacteria > Burkholderiales > Burkholderiaceae_C > Rhodoferax. The sequence goes on from NZ_JAQTXM010000001.1 coordinate 301,104, forward strand.
ACTTGACCAGCCGCAAACCTCAGTCTGATACCCTCCAAGACATGCCAGAAACCACATCAAACGCCACCCCCACCAACATGCCGTCGGGCGTGATCGTGTTGTTGCTGTCCCTATTGCTGGGCCTGCAACCCGTCACCACCGACCTGTATCTACCCGCCCTGCCCATCATCACCAGCGGTTTTGCGGCCCCCATGGCACAGGCGCAGTTGACCCTGACCGCGCTACTGCTGGCGTTTGGCGTGTCGCAACTGGCGTGGGGGCCGCTGTCTGACCGGTTTGGCAGGCGCCCCATTTTGCTGATTGGCCTGACTGCCTATGTGCTGGCGGCCATTGGCAGCACCCTGGCCTCAAGCATGCTGGCGCTCATTGTTTGGCGCGCTGTGCAGGGCGTGGCCATGGGCGCAGCGGTGATGTGCGCGCGCGCCATCGTGCGAGACCTGTATGCCCCCACCCAAGGCGCCAGGGTCATGAGCAAGGGTTTGAGTGGCCTGGGTGTGATTGCATTTTTAAGCGCACCCATCGGCGGGCTGCTGACCGATGCCTTCAGCTGGCGCGCAGCCCTGCTGGCGCTGGCCGTGTTTGGCGCCATCACACTGGGGCTTATCGCCTGGCGATTTGAGGAAACCCTGCAGCGCAAAAACCCAAACGCACTGCAGGGCGCCACCTTGCTGGCCACCTGGAAAAGCATTCTGTGCAACCCGACGTTTCTGGCGTTCTCAGCCCTTTCAGCGGCGTCTTACGGCGGACTGTTCACCTTTTTGGCAGCGTCTTCGTTTGTCTTCATGAACGTGCTGGGCTTGAGCAAAACGCAATACGGCTGGCTGATGGCGCTTAACTCGCTGGCTTACATCGGCGGCACCTTTTTGTGCCGGCACTGGCTGCCGCGCTTTGGCGTGCGCCGCAGCTTGAAATGGGCCGGTGCGTTATCTTTGAGCGGTGGCACGCTGATGGCGCTGCCCAGCCTGATGGGCGTGCAAAGCATATGGGCCATCATGCCCGCGCAGCTTCTGTTCGTCATCGGCCATGGCATTCACCAGCCCTGTGGCCAGAGCGGCGCGGTCGGCCCGTTTCCGCATGCGGCGGGTGCGGCGTCTGCCGTGAATGGCTTTTTGATGATGTTGGCGGCCTTTGCCATGGGCAGCTGGCTGGGTGGGCACATGGATGGCTCGGTGCGGCCGCTCACGCTGGGGGTCTGGTTTTGGAGCGCAATGATTGCGCTGACCGCCTGGACACTGGTGCAGAAATATGGGGAACCCAAATAATGGAAGCCGGAGTTCCATCACATGCCGCCCTGCCCCGCTACCTGGCCATCGTCGGCCCCACGGCATCTGGCAAAACTGCCGCCGCTATGGCGATAGCACAGGCCTGGCCGGTCGAGATCATCAGCGTCGACTCAGCCCTGGTTTACCGCGACATGGACATTGGCACGGCCAAGCCCACGGCGGCTGAACTGGCCGCCGTGCCGCACCACCTGATCAACATCCGCGACCCACTGCACGCCTACAGCGCGGCTGAATTTGCCACCGATGCGCGCCGTTTGATGGCAGACATCACCGCACGCGGCAAGCTGCCGCTGCTGGTGGGCGGCACCATGCTTTACCTCAAAGCGCTGCGTGACGGGCTGGACGACATGCCGCACGCCGAACCGGCCATTCGCGCCGAGTTGCAGCTTCAGGCCGAGCGCATGGGCTGGCCCGCCCTGCATGCCGAACTGGCGCAGGTTGACCCCATCACCGCCGCACGTCTGGCCCCGGCGGACTCGCAGCGCATCTCCCGCGCGCTAGAGGTGTACCGCGCCACCGGCCAGCCGCTGTCATCCTTTCATACAGCAAAAAACATAGCTACTGACGCAACATCCACGGGGGCTACAGCCCAAATAGTTATAAATTCTTCAACATCGTTGGCAAACGCATTTACTGCTTCTGATTCAATAGCTACTCACGCAACATCTATAAGGGCTACAGGTCAAAAAAGCTTAAGCAATGCAGACAGCCTGCTGATTTCATTGGAGCCACTGGACCGCGCCTGGCTGCACCAGCGCATTGCCCAGCGTTTTGACGCCATGCTGGCCGTTGGCTTTCTGGACGAGGTCAAGGCCCTGCGCGCGCGCGGCGACCTGCACCCCGATTTACCGTCGATGCGCTGCGTGGGCTACCGCCAGGCTTGGGAATACCTTGACGCGCTTGACACACCCGGCCCAACCAGCCCAAGCGCCTTGAACGACTTGCGCGACAAAGGCATCGCCGCCACGCGCCAACTGGCCAAACGCCAAATCACCTGGCTGCGCTCAACGCCAGATCGGCAAGTGGTGGCGTGCGACGCACCCGATGCGTTGGAACATGCGCTCAAACTGGTTAAAGAATTTTTGGACGACCCAGCATGAGCCTGGTAGTCAAAAATCTGAGCAAGCACTACGGCAGCGTGCCGGTGTTCAGCGATGTCTCGCTGCACGTGGCAGCGGGCGAGTTTGTCGCCATCATTGGCGAATCGGGCGTGGGCAAATCCACCTTGCTCAACTGCATGGCCGGCCTTGACACCTGGCAAGCGGGAAGCGTGCGGCTAGACGGGCAAGACCTGAGCCAGTTGAGTGACGCGCAACTGGCGCACCTGCGCCGCGCCAAAACCGGCTTTGTGTTTCAGGCGTTTCACGTGCTTCCGCACTTGAGCGTGGCGCAAAACGTGGCGCTGCCACTGATGCTGCTAGGCCGCCATGACGACGCACGCGTGCAATCCATGCTGGAGGCGGTGGGCCTGCAAGGCTTGGGTGAGCGCCTGCCGCAGCAGCTCAGTGGCGGCCAGTTGCAACGCGTGGCCATTGCCCGCGCGCTCATCCACGCGCCCAAGCTGCTGCTGGCCGACGAGCCCACCGGCAACCTTGACCCGCGCACCGCAGAAAAAGTGATGGACGCCTTGATCGGCCAAGCACGCTTGAGTGGCGCCGCCATGGTGCTGGTGACGCACTCGGTGGCCGCGGCCCAGCGCGCTGATCGGGTGCTGACCCTGACCGCAGCCGGGCTGGTGACGCACAGCACGGCCGCCAGCCCAGAGGGCTCTGATACTACGGTGCTGAACGCGTCCAACGTCGCGGCAACCTGAAAATCTTGCATGCAAGTTCTGATTGATTTTTGCAACCCACACGCCACCGATGCCGCCTTGCGCTGCGCCTTTGATGCGCCGCTGCAAGTTCTGGTAGCGCACACACACGCACAGGTCAAACCCGTGCTTGACGCGGTCGATGCCCTGAGCCAACAAGGCCTGTGGTGCGTGGGTTATGTGCGTTATGAAGCGGCCCCGGCGTTTGATGCGGCATTTGCCGTGCATGACACTGATGGCCCGCTGGTCTGGTTTGGCGTCTACGCCCAGCCTTTGCCCTGGCCTGAGGACGACACAAGCCACGATGCAGACACCCGAGCGCAGTGGCACAGCACCCTGAGCCGCGCTGACTTTGACACCCACATGGCCCAAATTCACCAAGCCATTGCGGCGGGTGAGTTTTACCAGGTCAACTTCACCGCAGCCCTGCACGGCGCGTTCACGGGTGAACCCTTGACGCTGTTCAACCGCCTGCAGCGCGCCCAGCCCAACGGCTACGCGGCCTTTATGGACACTGGTTTTGAGCAGGTGCTGTCAGTGTCGCCCGAGCTGTTTTTTGACTGGCAGCCCGGGCCCACAGGCCAAAGCGGTCGCATCCTGACGCGCCCCATGAAAGGCACCGCGCCGCGCGGCAACACCAGCGCAGAAGACGACGCCTTGGTCAAAGCGCTGTTGGCGTCGCCCAAGGAGCGGGCCGAGAACGTGATGATCGTCGACCTGCTGCGCAACGATGTGTCGCGTATCGCCGAACCTTTTTCTGTGCAAGTGCCCTCGCTGTTCACGGTGCAAACCCTGCCGACGGTGTTTCAAATGGTGTCCGACGTGACCGCCCGCACCCGGCCCGGCACCAGCTTGACCGACGTGTTTGCCGCGCTGTTCCCGTGTGGCTCCATCACCGGTGCGCCCAAAGTGCAGGCCATGCACGCCATCAAAACGCTCGAAATCCAAGCGCGCGGTATTTACTGCGGTGCCATTGGCGTGGTGCGCCCGGGTGGGCACGCCACCTTTAACGTCGCCATTCGCACCGTCACTTTGCGCGGCAATGCAGCCAGCTGCGGCATTGGCAGCGGCATCACCTTTGACGCCACAGCGCAAGCCGAATGGCAAGAGTGGCAGCACAAACGCGGCTTTCTGGACCGCGCCAGCGAGGCGTTTGAGTTGCTGGAAACGCTGCGTCTGGAAAACGGTGTTTATATTAATTTAATAGTGCATCTCGCACGTTTATCTAGGGCTGCAAGGCATTTTGGCTATGTATTTGATGAAGTCTGTGTGCGGAAGCCGCTGGACGCGCTGACTGCAGAGGCACTGGCTGCACCCACCACCGCTTGGCGCGTGCGTCTGCTGCTGAATGCCAATGGCGAGCCTCACGTTGAAAAATTTATATTAAATCAGCCTATAGCCCCCGTTAATATTGCGCTGGCAGCTACACATTTTGAAGAAGCACACAGCGAATTTACCCGCTTCAAAACCACCCGCCGTGCGCACTACGAAGCCTTTGCCCCGACCGACCCCAGCGTGTTCGACACCCTGCTCTACAACGCCGCCGGTGAATTGACCGAATGCACCCGCGGCAACATCGCCCTGCTGCTGGACGGTCGCTGGGTGACACCGCCCTTGCACTGCGGGTTGCTGGACGGCGTCGGGCGTGAGATGTGTTTGAAAGAAGGCCGCCTGGTTGAGGCCGTGGTGCGCGTGGCGGACTTGCCACGTGTGCAGGCGCTGGCGTTTGTGAACAGCTTGCGCGGCTGGCTGGATGCGCGGCTGGTTTGAATAGCTGCTGGTTTGGAACCCTTGACAGAAGCTCGCTTCAATGTTTCTCTTGGCTTGCCAAGACACACTTCAGGGCAAAAAACGTGGCACAGATCCCGTTAGATTTCCACGGGCCTGATACTTTTGAAAACCATGTCTACGCGTCCTCTGCATGACCAAACGGAAACTCGCGCCCCAGGAAAAGGTCGATAAAGAGCAGCGCTAATTGACCTACATGACGATCTTCATTGACGGTAAACAAAAGCAGGAAAGCGACCGCCAACTTAAATGGCTAGTCTGTAGAAGAATTCGTTCGCCGCTATGCTGACCCCATCTGGTTTCTGCAGAACGACAGGCACCAGAATGTGTAAATGCTTCACCTACCCCACTGCCTGCAGTGGCCGACTTCAAGGAACGCCATGTTCGTCGTGATCTTTCGCGCCAAGGTTCGCCAAACCGATAACGAATACGCCGTGGTCGCTGCCCGCATGCGTGAGCTGGCGCTGGGGCAATTCGGCTGCCTTGAGTTCACCGCCGTCACCGAAGGCCAGGACGAAATCGCCCTGTCGTATTGGCCGTCTGAGGCACACATCCGTGCCTGGAAGGCGCACTCGGAACATGTGCTTGCCCAGCAACTCGGACGCAGCACGTGGTACGAGTCCTACACCGTGCAGGTGGCTGAACTCACGCGAGAATACAGTTTTGCACAATGACTTGATGCCTGTCCAGATTGGCACCCGACAGTCAGGACGGCCCCGACCCCATGCTTGACCTCCTCAAAACCTTCTCGTGGCAAGAGTTGCGCCAGCACCCGTGGCGCAATGCCGCAGCGGTGGTGGCGGTCATGCTGGGCGTCGCATTGGCGTTTTCCGTGCACCTGATCAACGCCAGCGCGCTCGACGAATTTGCCCAGGCCACACGCGCCGTGTCGGGCCAGAGCGACCTTGAATTGCGCGCCGCACAAGGACAGTTTGACGAGGCCTTGTTTGGCCGGGTGGCCAAGCTGCCAGAGGTGGCGCAGGCCGCCCCAGTGCTTGAAGTGGGCAGCTACCTGCGCACTGCCAGCGGCAAGCAGTCGCTCAAAGTGGTGGGGGTGGATGCGCTGGCGGTGGCCCGCATGGCGCCAGACTTGATTCCGATACCGCGCCGGCCTGACGTAAATGAAGACAAAAAGACAACACGCTTTGCCTTGTTTGCGCCGGGACAGGTGTTTCTTAACCCGGCGGCGCAACGCTTGTTGGCGGTCTTGGACACCGAGGCCCACGACAGCGCCGTGAGCCCCAAACCGGCAGCACAGACCCTGCAACTGCAAAGCGGCATGCAATGGCTCAATGTGAACGTGGCAGGCAGCGTGCGCGCCAGCGGCCCGGCATTGGGGGTAATGGACATTGGCGCAGCGCAGGAATTGTTTGGCAAACTGGGCCAGCTCAGCCGCATTGACTTAACGCTAAAACTCGGCGTGAACCGTGACGACTTCGCCCGCCGCCTGCAAGCGCTGCCCGATTGGCCCGCAGGTGTCACCGTGGCACAACCAAGTGATGCGCAGTCGCAAATCAACAATTTGTCGCAGGCCTACCGGGTCAACCTGACGGTGTTGGCGCTGATTGCCCTGTTCACCGGGGCGTTTTTGGTGTTTTCGGTGCTGGCGCTCAGCGTGGCCAAACGCGCGCAGCAATTTGCCCTGCTGGCAGTACTGGGTTTGAGTGGACGTGAGCGCCTGACGCTGGTGCTGTGGGAGTCTTTGGGCTTAGGGGTCGTGGGCAGCGTGTGCGGCCTGGCCTTGGGTGCCGGGCTGGCGGCGCTGGCCTTGAACGTACTGGGTGGTGACTTGGGCGGCGGCTTTTTTTCCGGGGCCGCGCCCCGCTTGCAGTTAGACGGCTGGGCTGCCGCCGGCTACGGCGTGCTGGGTGTAGCGGCCGCGCTGGCGGGTGGCTGGTGGCCAGCGCGCCAGGCCCAAGCCTTGCCGCCAGCGCAAACCCTCAAAGGTCTGGGGCATTCTGGCGCTGCTCACAGCCACTGGTTTAGTCTTTTTTTGATAGCTGCTGGCGCATTATTGACAAGGGTCCCAGCCGTATTTGGCATGCCAATAGCTGCATATGTGTCGGTCGCCTTTCTGTTGCTGGGTGGCATCACCGCCCTGCCCTGGCTGGTGGGCTTGCTGCTGGACCGCATCGCCCCGCTGGTGGCGCGCCAGACCTTGCCACTGCTGGCCGTGGCGCGCGCCCGGCACCAGCGTGAAACGGCTGCCGTGGCGGTGAGCGGTGTGGTGGCATCGCTCAGCCTGGCGGTGGCGCTCACGGTGATGGTGGCGAGTTTTCGCGAATCGGTCACGCAGTGGCTTAACGTGGTGCTACCGGCGGATCTGTATGTGCGCAGCAGCGGCAACCTGGGTGCGTCAGACACGGTGTTCTTCAGCCCGGAATTTGTCCGGGCCGCCGCCAAGTTGCCGGGAGTGACGCGGCTGCAAGCGCAGCGCCAAGTGCCGCTGTTGTTAGAAGCGTCACTACCCGCCGTGGCGCTGCTGGCCCGCGAGCTCGACGACCCGGCACGCAACCTGCCCATGGTGGCGCCACCCTTGCCCGTGCCAAAGGGGCAAATTGGCATCTACGTGAGTGAAGCAGTAGTCGATTTGCACGGTGCTAGGGTGGGCCAGGCCTTTCCACAGATTTATAAGGCTTTTAGGCCTCTGGCCCTTATAAATGATGCGCAAGAAGCTACTTTTTATGTAGCAGGCGTGTGGCGTGATTACGCTCGCCAAAGCGGTGCGATTGCCATCAGCCGAGAAGATTTTCAGCGCCTCACCGGCGACCAGCGCGCCAATGACCTGGCGCTGTGGCTGGATGACCCGGCGCAGGCAGAGCAGGTGCAGCAGGCGCTGCGAACTCTGGCAACCTCCCAGTCGGGAAACACAGCAAATCAGGCCGCCTTGTCAGACCCAGCGACCCGCACTGAAAAGGCAAGCAAGCCTGACCTTTCAGGCCTGGCTGCTGGCTCTGGTGCGGGCGAGCTGCTCGAATTTGGCACGTCCGCCCAGATTCGCAGCACCTCGCTCAAGGTGTTTGACCGCAGCTTTGCCGTCACTTACTGGCTGCAGGCAGTGGCGGTGGCGATTGGCCTGTTTGGCGTGGCCGCCAGCTTCAGCGCGCAGGTGCTGGCACGGCGCAAAGAATTTGGCTTGCTGGTGCACCTGGGCCTGACCAAGCGGCAAATCTTGACGGTGGTGGCGCTCGAAGGCATGGCCTGGACCAGCCTGGGCGCGCTCGCCGGATTAGGGCTGGGCCTGGTGGTGTCAGGCGTGCTGGTGCATGTGGTGAACCCGCAAAGCTTTCACTGGACCATGGATTTGATGCTGCCCTGGCTCAAGCTGATCAGCCTGTGTCTGGCCGTGGTGGCTGCCGGCACGGTCACCGCCTGGCTGGCTGCCCGCGCGGCGGCTGGGCAAGATGCGGTGCTGGCAGTGAAGGAAGATTGGTGAGTGATGCGCGGCTTATTTAGCCGTTGGCTTCCTGATCCAGTCGCTGATGTCCAGGACCGCTTGCGGCTCCATGCCGATGAAACCATGCCAATGATTGGCCTCGCAGGGATTGCCTTTTGGGTCCGCGCCGCCTGAAACCATCATCAGCCTCTTGACAGGGCTCCCTTTCAAACCACTGATGATGCTTGGCACTTCATGTGGCCGGCAGGCATGACATTCGTCTCGTTCATGGTGATACACCAGCACCGGAACTTTGATCATTGGCAGGTCTTGCCGGGGCAAGGCGCCAGCATATTTGTACTCGACAACACTTGAGCTGACCACACCGCCCGCAATCTGGGTGTCCTGAATGTTGATGAGCATGGCGGCCGTGCTGACCGTGCCCCGGCTGGTGCCCATGATCCAGACAGGTGCCGGGCTTTTCCTCTTAACCCAATCCAGCACGGCTTTTGCATCAGCCATGTGCTTGTCCGAAATACGGTCTTCATAGCCGAGTTCGGCAGAGTCGTTGGGGCGCCCGAAAATGGCAAGGTTGAAACCCTGCGCCGCCCATAGTCTGGCTGTGCGCACCAGAAAATTATTGCTGGTCGGCCAACCATCCTCGACTTTGCCAAAACCACCGCCGCCGCCAGGAAAAACAAGCAGCGTTGCCGTTGCCCCCTCTGTGGCATGCCAAAACACCGTCGTCCGTATATCCGGCCGCGTTGGCACCTTGAAAAGTTCACCGGCATGGGTAAGACCCATGCTTGCAATCAAGGCCAATGCCGCTGCAAGTGAATGCAGATATTGAGTTATTTGTGTCTTCATGGGTGTGTCTCGGTCAAGTCGGCTCCAGCGCTGGCGGGGCATCCACCAACAATTGCCAAGCGGGGTCAGGCTGCCAGGTGGCCAGCCAGTGCGGCACATCGGCGGCCGGCATGGGCCGTGCAATGCCGTAACCCTGCGCCAGCTCGCAGCCCAGTTGCAACAAGCGTGTGCCGTGCTCGCGAGTTTCCATGCCCTCGGCGATGACGTCGCGCTGGAAGGCCCGCGCCAGAGAAATCACACCCTGCAAAATCGACAAATCATCGGCATCGGCCAACATGTCGCGCACAAAACTCTGGTCAATCTTGATCAGCGTTACCGGCAAATGCTTGAGGTAGGTCAGCGACGAGTAACCCGTACCAAAATCATCCAGCGCGCAGGTAACGCCCAGGCGGGCACACGCCGAAATGATGTCGGCCACATGCCCCAGGTCTTCCAGTACGCTGGTTTCCAACACCTCGATGGACAGCAAGGCGGGCGACACGGCGGGGTGCTGGGCCAATGCGTCGCACAGTTTTTTCACAAAGTCATCGCCCTGCAATTGGCGCGCACTCACGTTCACGCTTACAGGCAGAGTCAGGCCCAGCGCCTGCCATTGGCCCAACTGCTTCAGCGCCGCATCAATCACCCAGTCGCCCAGTGCCACACTGAGCAAGTGGTCTTCAATGACTGGCAAAAACAACGCCGGGCTGAGCAAGCCTTTGGACGGGTGTTGCCAGCGAATCAGTGCCTCGGCCCCCACCACCTGGCCGGTGCGCAGATTCACCTTGGGCTGGTAATACAGCACAAATTCCTGGCTGCTGAGCGCCCGGGCGATCTCGTCAATGCGCTCATGCAAGCCCCTCACACTGCGGTCTAACACTGCGTCAAACACGTGGTAACGGTTTTTGCCAGACAACTTGGCCTGGTACATGGCCTGGTCTGCTTGGCGCATCAGCTGGTCGGCGTCAACTGGGTCTGCCTGCGGAAAAAATGTGACGCCCAGGCTGGCCGACACCTGCAGTTGGAAGTCGCCAAACGGCATGGGTTGGGCGGCAGCAGTCAGCAAGCGGTTCAGCGTGTTTTGGCAATCAGTGGCATCGGTCAAATCAGCCAGCACCGCGACAAATTCGTCACCACCAATGCGCGCCAGCGTGTCGCCTTCGCGCATGGCCAGCTTCACCGCTTGTGACACCGCCACCAGCAGCTGGTCGCCGGCGCCATGTCCATAGGTGTCGTTGATGAGCTTAAACCCGTCCAGGTCCAGGTAAGCCACCGCCAACGTCTGGCCACGGCGCTGCGCATGCACCATGGCTTGGTGCATGCGGTCGGCCAGCAACACCCGGTTGGGCAGGTTGGTGAGCGCATCAAAGTGGGCGATGTGCTCCAGCTGCTTCTGGTGCTCTTTGAGGGCGGTGATGTCAACAAAGATGGCCACGTAGTGTGTGACTTGGCCACGGGCATCACGCACCTCGCTGATGGTCAGCATCTCGGCATACAACGCACCATCTTTGCGCCGGTTCCAGACCTCGCCGTACCAATGGTCCTTCGCCTTCAGATCGGCAAACATGGCGGCATAAAAAGCCTCGCTTTGCACACCCGATTTCAGTATGCGCGGGCTTTGGCCAATGGCCTCTTCGCGGCTGTAGCCGGTGATCAGGGAGAAGGCTCTGTTGATGTCGATGATGATGCCGTTGGCATTGGTGATGAAAATGCCCTCGCGGGCCGAACTGAACACGCTCGCGGCCAGTTGGATTTTTTCTTCAGACAACTTGCGTTCGGTGATGTCGGTGTCGATGCCAATCATGCGCAGTGGCGCCCCAGCCGCATCGCGGCTCACCACCTGGCCGCGCTCCAGCAGCCACTTGTAGCTGCCGTCCTCGCAGCGCACCCGGTTTTCACTGACGTAAAACTCGGTCTGGCTGCTCAAGCAAAGGTTCAGGGCCTCCAGGGCGGCATCGTGGTCGTCCGGGTGCACGCGCGATTCCCACTCATCGGTGCTTTGGCTCAACGCGTTGGGCGCATAACCCAGCATGGCTTTCCAGGTGTCTGACAGGAACAAGGTGCCAGCCGCCACATCCCAATCCCACAAGCCACCACCGGCCGCACCCACTGAAAATTTCCAGCGGAATTCGCTCTCGATCAAGGCTTGCTGCTGCTGCACCACCCGCTGTTTCTCAGCGCGCAAACGATGGCCCGTCAGCCACAGCCGGCCACTGAGCAGCAAAATAAGCGTCAGTGCCACACCTGCTATCACCAGCGGCAAGCGGTAACGCATGGCCACATCGCGCCAGGTGAATGCCGGTGCAACGTCAAAGGGTGGCATGCGCAGGGCACGCAACACATCAGCCACCGGGGTGTAATCAGCTGGCACAGAGAAACCGCGAATGCCCATGGCGCGCGCTGCTGGCGAATCGCTGCCAATCAAAAACAACGCCGCGGTCACTTGCCGCGCCAGCCGTTCATCTACATGCACCAGGTAAGAAAAAGGCCACTCAGGGTACAAGGCGGTGGATGATTTCACAGGAAAAGCGCTCAATTTTTGGGCATTGATGACCGTCACACGACTGGGGTCCAGCTTGCCTTCGCGCGCCATGGCTTCGAGCAGACCAGAGCGCACAAAGCCGACATCGGCCTGACCCTCAAGCACCGCGCTGACGACTTTGTCTTGAGGCATGCCGGTGACCAACAACTTGGTGTCTTGTGTCAGATTGACACCCGCTTGCAGCAACTCATAGGCCTGCATTTGGTAGCCACCCAGAGAATCCTGTCCAACGGTGGCCAGGGTCAGGCCCTTGAAGTCAGCCAGGCTTGCAATCGGCGGGTGATCAGACCGGGTCAACATGACACCGCCAAACGCCGATGTTTCTTGGCCGCCCTCATCCATCAACAGCGTCGCCAGGGGCGCTTGCAGGCCACTGCGTCGGGTCAGCAGCACATAGTGGCCCGGGTTGGTCAGGACAAAGTCCACCTGTCGGGCGGCCACCACGGCATCCAATTCAGTCAGGGTGTAGGCCTGAACGACAAAATCACGCTCTGGGATGGCGGCTTTCAGGGCGGCAGCCAGGGGTTGCCACTGGGTCAGCGCTTGCGGCTTCGGGCGAAACGCCAGCACTGCAATCCGTATCGGCTCGGCGGCCTGAGCCAGCCCACTCAAACCGGTGAGGCACGCCAAGCATGCCAGCAGGCAAAACAAACGCCAAAACCGTGCAACCATCATTTAAGCAACCCCTCAGTGGGCAAATAACGGGCATTGATCAGATCAGTCAAGTCATCGCTTCGGGACAAGATGCCGATGCGAAGCAGGATGTCTGCCACCCGCCTGGCGGTTGTCAGCAATTGTGGGTCATTACCCGCAAGCAGGCGGTGGTTGTTGGCCAGCGTGGGCAACATCAAACCCCGAAACGCGGACAAAACCCCCGCAGCAGGCAAATTCAGGTGCCCGGCCATGCGGTAAGCTGCATCCTGAGGGTTACGGGTCAGGTCATCAAGCGCGTGAAAGTGGGCGTCAATCAGGTGCCTGAGCGCCTTGGCATGGGCGTGGTCAAGTGCGTCACTGCGCACCGCCAGCACGTCAACAATGGTGTTGGGAATCTGCCTGCTGTCAAAGAGACGCGTCATGCCCTGCGCGAGCAGCTGGGTGGCCATCGGCTCGTAGCTGATGAAGGCGTCCGCCGCGCGGCGTTGCCAGGCTTTGGGTTGGTCCTCCACCCTGATCTGCAGCAGCTCAATGTCTTGGCGCGCCAAGCCGGCGGCCCGCAAAATTTCAGCCAGCATCACCTCAGCGACCGAACTGGCCTCATAACCCACACGCAAGCCCTTGAGTTGGGCCAATTGGGTGATGCCGGGGCGCACCAGCAACATGTCTGCGCCCAAAGACACATTGAACACCAGCACCACGGAAAGCGCCAAGCCGGTGGCCCTTGCCCCGAGCACCTCATCAAGCGTGAGGGCTGCTGCCTGCACCGTGCCGGCCCGCAGTGCCGCCATGGAATCAACGGCCGAACGTGTTTCAAGCAGCGTCACCCGGGTGGCGTCCAGCCAACCCCGGTCACGCGCCAGAAACATCGGCTCGTAACCCAGCCACACATGAGCGGCCACCGCCACGGCCGAATCTTGCCACCAGTTGCACGCTGACAGCGCGGGCAGCATCCCCGCACTGCCCATCGCGCCCAGCAAGTGGCGTCGTGAAATGGCGGTATTTGTGCGGCGTGTCATGACAAATCAATTATGGCCCGATGCCCCGGTCTTTTTGGGCACGATGATTGCATGTGATTCCAAGTGTTCCGGAATAAACCAAAGCCCTAGTAGAAACCAGAACCTTTGCCCGCTGACCCCAGCCGTAGAATCAGTTTTTAATTTTTCGTTAACCCACCGGGGAAAACCTCGGCTTATTTGAGAAAGTTGCTCCATGAAAAAACTCTTGTTAGCTGCTGCCATCAGCGCCCTGTGCGCTACTGCCTTTGCCCAGGGCAAAGACCTCAAGGTTGCCATTGACCCCACCTATGAGCCCTTCACCTTCAAAACGGCTGACGGCAAACCCACCGGTTTTGACGTGGACATTGCCAACGCCCTGTGTGAACAGATCAAGCGCAAGTGCGTGTTTGTCGAACAAGCCTGGGACGGCATGATTCCCGGTCTGATGGCCAAGAAATACGACGTGATCATCAGCTCGATGTCGATCACCGAAGAACGCCTCAAACAAGTCGACTTCACCGACAAGTACTACAACACCCCGAGCAAGATCGTCTTGAAGAAAGACATCAAGTTCACCGACCCAGCCTCCATCAAGGGCAAGAAAATTGGCGTGCTGAAAGCCAGCACACAAGAAAAATACGCCCTGGGCGAACTCAAGACCAAGGGTGTGGAAGTGGTGTCTTATGACGCGCAAGACCAGGTTTACCTGGACATCAAGGCTGGCCGTCTGGACGGCACCGTGGCTGACACCCAGGAAGTGTTGGGCGGTTTCCTGAGCAAGCCAGGTGGCGACGCTTACCAGTTTGTCGGCGACGCGCTCTACATTCCCAAGTACTTTGGCACCGGCGCTGGCGTGGCCCTGCGCAAAGGCCAGGCCGACCTGAAGAAAGAACTCAGCGCCGCCATCAAGGCGATTCGTGGCAACGGCAAATACAAAGCCATCAACGACAAATACTTCACGTTTGACGTGTACGGCAAGTAAGCAATTGTTTAAATGGTTGGCCTGTTGCACCGCTGCACGGGCCAACCCACCGGTTTCCTGATTTTCTCCAAATGACGTCCAACACGCAGTCGTACCTTCTGGTTATTTTGCAGGGTTCCTTGCTCACGGTGGGCGTGTCTCTGGGCGCGCTGGTGGTCTCCATCATCCTGGGGTTGCTGGGCGCTGCTGCCAAGCTCTCAGGCCGCCCGACTCTCGTGGGTTTGGGTACTTTTTACACCACCATCATCCGCGGCATCCCCGATTTGGTGCTGATGCTGCTGGTGTTTTACGGTGGCACCATCGGCATCAATACCTTGCTTGAAAAGATGGGCTCTGAGGCCACTATCGACATCGAACCCTTTGCCGCGGGTGTGATCACCATCGGCTTCATTTACGGCGCTTACATGACCGAAACCTTTCGCGGTGCCATTTTGAGCATTCCCAAAGGCCAGATGGAAGCGGCCTGGGCCTTTGGCATGAGCCGTACACAGACCTTTGTACGCATCACCCTGCCGCAAATGGTGCGTTACGCCCTCCCCGGCTTCACCAACAACTGGTTGGTACTAATCAAGGCCACCGCACTGGTGAGCCTGATTGGCTTGCAGGAAATGACGTATCTGGCCAAGCAGGCCAGCTCTGCCACGCGTTCGCCCTTCATGTTCTTTTTGTTCACGGGGGCGCTTTTTTTGCTTTACACCACGATCAGCTTGTATGTCCTGAAAAAAATTAACGCCCGCTACAGCCTAGGCACCAAACGGGGGCAGCTGTAATGGAATGGGCCGTCATTTTTGAGCCCGACAACCTGGCGCTGTTTGGCAACGGTATCGTCATCACCCTGTGGCTGCTGTTCTCGTCGCTGGCGGTGGGCGCGGTGCTGGCACTGGTCTTTGCCTTGATCCTGACCGGGCCGTGGGCACCGCTGCGCTGGCTGGTCAGCGCCTACACCTTTGTCATTCGTGGTACCCCGCTTTTGATTCAGGTCTACCTGATTTATTACGGCCTGGGTCAACTGGAGTGGATTCAGGTGCGCTGGGACTCGGTCTGGCCCTGGACCCATTTCAAGGAGCCTTTCTTTTGCGCGCTGCTGGCCTTCAGCCTGAACACCGCTGGCTACACCGCCGAGATGCTGGCCGGAGCCATCAGGGAAACCAGTGCGGGCGAGATTGAAGCCGCACACGCCTATGGCATGAGCCGTTTTCAGACCATGCTGCGGGTGGTGTTGCCCAGCGCCATGCGCCGCACCTTGCCCGCCTACAGCAACGAGGTGGTGATGATGCTGCACAGCACCAGTCTGGCCAGTGCCGTGCCCAACATGCTGGATGTCACGTCAGCCGCCAGCCGCATTTATGCCACCTACTATTTACCGTTTGAGGCCTATCTGGCGGCTGCCGCCATCTATCTGACAGCCTCGTTTTGTCTGATTGGCTTCTTCCGCTTCTCGGAAGGCCGGCTGCTGGCGTATCTGGCCCCCCAAAAACACTAACCCAAAAGACGACTTGCCATGCAACGTGTTGATCACCCCCTGTTGTCGCCCAGTCTGGGCAGCCATAAAACCCTGACCAGCTTTCACTTTGGCACGCCCGGCAGCGGCCGCAAGATTTACATCGAAGCCAGCCTGCACGCCGAGGAACTGCCCGGCATGCTGGTGGCGCACCATTTGCGTGCCTTGTTTGAAGCCGCTGAGACAGCCGGGCAACTTCAGGGCGAAATTGTGCTGGTGCCCGTGGCTAACCCAATTGGTCTGGCGCAGCGGCTGGACCACAAGCCGATGGGCCGTTTTGAGCTGGACACCTCGGAAAATTTCAACCGTCACTACCCTGACCTGGCTGCGGCGGTAGAGCCTGCCGTGCGCGATGTGCTTGGGCAAGACGCGCAAGCCAACGTGCGAACCGTGCGCCAAGCGGTGGGCACTTACTTGAAAAACTGGCGTCCTGAGACCGAGTTGCAGAGCCTGCGCCGCACTTTGCTGACCCTGGCGCACGATGCCGACGATGTGCTGGACCTGCACTGCGACTGCGAAGGGGTGTTGCACTTCTACACCGAAGAGGCTTGCTGGCCACACATGCAGGAATTGGCGCACTTCCTGGGGGCTGAGGCCATTTTGCTGGCCAAAAGCTCAGGCAACCGCCCCATTGACGAATGCCTGTCGGGCGCCTGGTGGCAACTGGCCGACCGGCTCAAGGCCAAGGGTGTTGATGTGCCGTTGCCGCAAGGCTGCTGCAGCACCACCATTGAGTTGCGTGGCGAACTGGATGTGAGCCACGCCTGGGCACAAAAAGACGCGCAAGCCATCGTTGCCTGGCTGCAGCACCTTGGAGTTTTGGCCTGCAGCCAGCCGCCTGCCGTGCCAGCTGCGTTGTGCGCTGCCACGCCGTTGGCGGGCTCAGAGTCATTGCACGCACCCGCACCCGGCGTGGTCGTGTTTGCAGCAGACATTGGCCAAGTCTTGAAGGCTGGCGATTTGGTGGCCGAGGTCATCGACCCGATTGCCAACCAGACTCACCGCGTGTGCGCTGGCGTAACCGGCATTTTCTACGCCCGCATTCGCGACCGCTACATCACCGCAGGTGGCGAGCTTGGCAAGATTGCCAGTGCAACCGCGTTTCGCAGCGGCGAACTGCTCGGTGCTTGAGGCCGCCCAGTCTTCAACCCAAAGTTCAAATATGACCACCACATCGCTCAAACTGCAGGTTGACAACATCCACAAGCGCTTTGGCGCCAACGAAGTCCTCAAAGGCGTGTCGCTCACGGCGCATGCCGGGGATGTGATCAGCATCATCGGCAGCTCAGGCTCTGGCAAAAGCACGTTTTTGCGTTGCATCAATCTGCTGGAAAAGCCAAACCAAGGGCGGATCACCGTGGCCGGTGAAGAGCTGCACCTGAACCCTGATGCCAGGGGCGAATTGCACGCCGCCAACCCGAAACAGTTAGCGCGCCTGCGCACCAAGCTGGCCATGGTGTTCCAGCATTTCAACCTGTGGGCGCACATGACGGTGTTGCAAAACATCATCGAAGCCCCGGTGCATGTGATGGGTGTGCCACGCGACCAGGCGGTGGACATTGCCCGCAAATACCTCGCCAAAGTTGGCCTGGAAGGCAAAGAAGACGCATACCCAGCACACCTGAGCGGTGGCCAGCAGCAACGCGTGGCGATTGCCCGCGCCTTGGCCATGGAGCCCGAGGTGATGCTGTTTGACGAACCCACCAGCGCACTTGACCCCGAGCTGGTCAGTGAGGTACTCAAGGTTATGAAAAACCTGGCTTTGGAAGGCCGCACCATGGTGGTGGTGACGCATGAAATGGGTTTTGCCCGCGAGGTGTCTAACCACCTGATCTTCCTGCACAAGGGCCAGATTGAAGAGCAAGGCAACCCGGCCACCGTGCTGGGCAGCCCAAAGAGCGTGCGCCTAGCGCAGTTTTTATCCGGAAGTTTGAAGTAATTCAGGCCTCTAGCCCTTATACAGTAAGCGCGAACAGCTACTATTTTTATAGTAATTTAAATGACTTGGTTAAACACGGCACTGGCCCGCATTGAGGCTGACTACCAGCGCAGTGCCGACACCCACCTGATTCCCCTGCCCTTGCCGGCCTTTGCCAGCCACGGCATTGACCTTTACCTGAAAGACGAGTCCACCCACCCCACTGGCAGCCTGAAACACCGCCTGGCCCGCTCGCTGTTTCTCTACAGCCTGTGCAACGGCTGGCTGCATGAAGGCTCCACCGTGGTGGAATCCAGCAGCGGCTCCACTGCGGTGAGTGAAGCCTACTTTGCCAGGCTGCTCGGCCTGCCCTTCATTGCCGTGATGCCGCGTTGCACCTCACCCGAAAAAATTGCACAAATCACCTTTTATGGTGGCCAGTGCCATTTGGTCGACAGCGCCCCTGCTGTTTACGACGAGGCGCGTGCGCTGGCCCTGCAAACCGGTGGCCACTACATGGACCAGTTCACCTACGCCGAGCGCGCCACCGACTGGCGCGGCAACAACAACATCGCCCAAAGCATGTTCAACCAGATGGCGCGTGAGCGATTCCCGGTGCCACGCTGGGTGGTGGTAGGCGCTGGCACCGGTGGCACCAGCGCCACCATTGGCCGTTTCATCCGTTACCAGCGTCACGATACCCAGGTGCTGGTGGCTGACCCCGAAGGTTCGGTGTTTGGCAACTACCACCGCACCGGGGACGCCACCCTGACCGGGCCCGGCTCGCAGATCGAAGGCATTGGCCGACCGCGCGTGGAAGCCAGCTTCATCCGCACGCTGGTTGACCGCATGTTGACGGTGAGCAATGTCGATTCATTGGCCGCCATGCAGCTGCTGTCAGAGTTGCTGGGCCGCAAGGTTGGGCCATCCACCGGCACCAATCTTGTCGGCATGCTGACGCTGGCCTGCGAGATGCGCTCAACCGGTGAGCAGGGTTCTATCTTGTCGCTGCTGTGTGATGCCGGGGAACGCTACCTGGGCTCGTACCATGACCCGGCATGGGTCGATAAAAACATCGGCGACTGCACTTGTGCATTGGCTGACCTGCGCGCCCGATTGGGCTGAGAATTCATAGACTTTTTGTCTCCCCCACCATTTTGCAAAGCCCGCTTTATCCATCGTTATCGCGCCGCCAGCTGCTCGCCACCAGCTTGAGCGCACCGCTCTGGCCCGGCTTGGCGCAGGCACAAAGTGGCAGCACCACGCAGCCGTCAACCCTGCCTGCCAAACGAGCCCTGCAGTTCCCACGTGATCTGGGCAGCCACCCGGACTTTGCCATTGAGTGGTGGTACATCACGGGTCAGCTGCAAGCCGAAGAACGCCAGTTTGGTTTTCAGCTGACATTTTTCAGATCGCGCGTGCCGGTGACCCAAGGCATGCGATCCGCCTTTGCCGCCAAGCAGTTGATTTTCGCCCACGCCGCCGTCACCGATGTGGCAGGCAAGCGCTTGCTGCACGACCAGCGCATTGCCCGCGCATCTGGAGCGGCGCAGGTTGATCTGGCCTCTGCCAGCAGCGTTGATACCGACATCACACTGGGTAATTGGTCGCTCACGCGCCAGGCCGCTGGGTACCAGGCGCAAGCCAGTGGGCCGGGCTTTGCCTTTACCCTGGCCTTGCGTGAAACCCAGCCGCTGTTGTTACAAGGCGACCAGGGGCTGTCGCGCAAGGGGCCGCAAGCTGAGCAGATGAGTTTTTACTACAGCCTGCCGCAGTTGCAGGCCAGCGGGCAGCTGCGCTTGGACGGGCAAACGCTGAACGCGCGAGGCCAGGCCTGGCTAGACCACGAGTGGAGCCAGTCGCTGATGCACCCCGATGCCGTCGGCTGGGACTGGATCGGCATGAACTTGTCTGACGGCAGCGCGCTTACCGCTTTCAGGCTGCGCACAAAGACGGGCGATGCGCTGTGGTCCGGTGGGTCGTATCGCGTGGCGGGCCAGGTCAGCCCGGAGGTGTTTAGGCCAGAAGACGTGGTGTTTGCGGCCACACGTTTCTGGAAGAGCCGTGCCACCGGCACCACCTACCCGGTGGCCTGGTCGGTGGCCATCACCCGCCGCACAGTCACTGGCGTGCCAAGCACTGAACGCTATGTTGTGAACGCTGTTGTCGATCAGCAAGAACTCGACAGCCGCCAGTCCACCGGGGCCATTTACTGGGAAGGTTTGAGCGAACTGTTTGACAGCCAAGGCAAACTGATTGGCCGCGGCTACCTAGAAATGACCGGCTACGCCAGCCCGCTGTTGATTTAGATTACTACAAATTAAGTAGCTGCTTGCGCAATAGCCATAAGCGCTAGGGGCCAATTTGGTCTAAATTATTCAAGGGCAGCAGAACTTGCGCAAAATGGTGACCATCCGGGTGATCCACGCAAACGCCCTCCGACCCGTTCAAGGCGCGCCGCAATGGCGCTTTTTTTGCGAATCCTGCCATTTCTGTTTTTTTGAATTGATCGCCCCATGTCGTCAAAGCCCACCCAAAGCCCCAAGTCCCTCTCTGGGTTGCTGCCTTTTTTAATGCCTTACCGCGTTCGGATTGGTTTGGCGCTCGTTTTTCTGGTCACTGCAGCCGTGGCCACCCTGGCGTTTCCGCTGGCGCTGCGCCAGCTGATTGACGCCGGTATGTCGCCTACCGACAAGGGCGCACAGGTGATGGCCCTGCGTGAGCACTTTGCTGCGCTGTTTGCCGTAGCCGTGGCGCTGGGGCTGTCTTCGGCCGCGCGTTTTTACATGGTGAGTTGGCTGGGGGAGCGCATCAGCGCCGACTTGCGCAACGCGGTGTACGGCCATGTGCTGCAACAAAGCCCCGAGTTTTTCGAGACCACGCAAACCGGCGAAGTGCTCTCCAGGCTGTCAGCCGACACCACGCTGGTGCAAACCGTGGTGGGCTCATCCTTGAGCATGGGGCTGCGCAATCTGGTGATGGGTATTGGTGCCTTGGGCGTGCTGGTGTGGACCAACCCGATGGTGATGGTGCAGGTGCTGGGCGTGCTGGTGCTCATTGTCTTGCCAGCGCTGTGGTTTGGCCGACGTGTGCGCAAGCTCTCGCGCGCCAGCCAAGACCGCGCGGCGGATTCAAGCGCCATTGCCGCCGAGGTGCTCAACGCTATTCCCGTAGTGCAAAGCTACACGGCGGAGGCTCGTGAGGCAGCGCGCTTCAACCTGGCCACCCACAATGCGTTCGAGGTAGCGGTGCGCCGCAGCAAGGCACGCTCAGTGCTGGTGGCGTTCATCATCATTGCGACTTCAGCCGCCTTGCTGTGGGGCTTGTACCAGGGCACACAGGCGGTGATGGCCGGGCGCATCAGCGCCGGGCATCTGGGCCAAACCGTGGTTTACGTGATCATTCTGGCCAGTGCGTTTGCGGTGCTGGGCGAGGTCTACGGCGATTTGCTGCGTGCTGCAGGGGCGACCGAGCGGCTGATGGAGCTCCTGGCCAGCCAGTCAACCATTAAATCACCTTTAAATCCAGCTCCAGCCCCTATGCCGATTGCGGGAAGCGCTATTGAATTTGATTCAATCACGTTTCATTACCCGTCACGCCCGGCGCAGATGGCCTTGCAAAATTTCTCGTTGAAAGTCTTGCCAGGGCAAACAGTGGCATTGGTAGGGCCGAGCGGCGCCGGCAAAAGCACGGTGTTTCAGCTGCTGCTGCGCTACTTTGACGCGCAGAGCGGGCGCATTGTGCTGGACGACGTACCCATCCAGACCCTGTCGCTGCAGGACTTGCGTGAGCACATTGGCATCGTGCCGCAAGACGCGGTGATTTTTTCCAGCAGCGCACTGGAGAACATTCGCTACGGCAAGCCCGACGCCACCGATGCCGAGGTGCAGGCTGCGGCCAAAGCAGCTTTTGCAGATGAATTCATCCATAGCCTGCCGCAGGGATACGACACGTTTCTGGGCGAGCGCGGTGTGCGCCTGTCAGGCGGGCAACGCCAGCGCATCGCCATTGCCCGCGCCATGCTGAAGAACCCACCCTTGCTGCTACTCGACGAAGCCACCAGTGCGCTGGACGCCGAGAGCGAACGCATGGTGCAGGCCGCCCTGGAGTCGGCCATGCGCGGGCGAACCACGGTGGTGATTGCGCACCGACTGGCCACGGTACAAAAGGCCGACTGCATTGTGGTGCTGGATCAGGGGCGGGTGGTAGAAACCGGCACACATGCTGAGTTGGTGGCAGCAAATGGGCTGTACGCCGGGCTGGCGGCACTGCAATTCAGCGACTGAGCTTGGCATGAACCCGCTTTGGTCAGCCGTCAAAGGCAAGCCCGTAAAAAAAGGGGGATTGAATCCTGCGACCAAGGCTTGTAAACTCAGAACTACCCCTAAAAGGAGCCTCTTATGAACGTTTCATCACCCAAAGCCACGGCAGTCCAATCAACCCAACGGCCTACGCAAATACAGAAGGCCGAGCAACAAGCAGATATGCAGGCGCGCCAGCAGGCCCCTGAAGTCAAAAAATCGGCACCACCCCAAGCCACGCCGGTGGTCAACACGCAGGGGCAAACAACCGGTCGACTGCTGAACGTCACCGCTTGATGCGGTCCATGTGACGCCCAATCGACACAGAGGCTCATCATGGCTGCCCTTGCCGCCACCAACAGTGCTACCCCATCACTGCAGTCCAGCCTGATTCGCAACCGGCTACAGGCTGCGCGCCGCGAAGCCGATCAGGCGCAAGCCAATGTGCAAACTTTGCGCGCGCAGGTTGACGCTGCTGAAACCACATCGCAACAAACGCAGGGCAAAGTTCGCAGCCTGACCAGCCAAGCGAGCCAGTCGAGTCAAACCGACCCGACTTATAAAGCGGCTGTGCAAGCCAGCCAATCGGCCGTGCCGGTAAAAACGCAGGAATTGCTCTTTGGGCTGTATGACGCCACCAGTTCACGGCGTCAGGCCAGCGGCAACGGTCTCAAAAATAACCCCGATGCGGCCCCTGTGTTGAACACACAAGGGCAAGCCACCGGGCGCATTGTCAACATGAGCGCTTGACCGCGCCGCCCCGGTGCGAGGCAGCGACAGGTGTCATGCCAGGTGACGCAACTCGCGCAGGGCCACCGACACCGGTGCCAAATCAGCTCCTTGGGTGCTGATGGTTTGCAACAAATGACACAGGCGGGCAATGACCGCCGCGTTGGCCCCTGACCAAGCTTCTACTCCTTCAAAACGCAGCAACACAGTCTGACTGATCTGATTCGCAATGGCGTAAACATCCTCGCGGGCACTGCCTCTGGCCTGGGTTTGCCACAGGGTGTCGGTTGGCAAACGGTTGATCTGGGCACGCCAGGCGCTCAGGCCCAACACCGTGTCCACAGCAAAATAGGTTTGCGCCGCTTGCGCCATGGTGGTGTTGGCTTGTTCGGTCAGGTCCACCAGATCGAGTGCCGGAAAAACAAACTCCAGTGCGCTTAGGTTTCGTGCCAATTCAGTGGCAACCCCGGCTTGTATCAGAGCCTGTGCAGCCTGCTCCCAGTTGGCGACTGCGCTTGCGGGCAACCAGGCTTCCAAGTGGGCGCGCAGCTCGCGCGCGCCAGGCTGATAACGTGAAATCAGGGTCGGAAGATCAGACTCCTTGGACCGTGCGCGCAACATCCAGCGTGAGGCACGCTGCGCAATGGCGATCAATTTGGCCAACAGGTCAAGCTGCAGCGTGCTGGCTACCTTGCCATCAAGTGCATCAATCTCATCCCACAAAGGCGTCAAGTCAAAAATTTCCCTTGCCAGGGTGTAGGCCCGCACCACATCTGCCGTGCTGGCGGCAGCTTCAGCAGCCAAAAAGTTGACAAAGGTGGCCCCTGTGCGGTTGACCACGGTGTTGGCCACATAGGTGGCAATGATTTCCCGCTTGAGGGGGTGCTGATCAATTGCAGAGGCAAATTTTTCGGTCAGCGCTTTGGGGAAATACGCGTTCAGCACGCGAATGAAATACGGGTCGTCAGGCAAATTGCTGGCCAGCAAGTCATCAAACACCGACATTTTGGCGTAGGCCAACACCACCGCACCTTCTGGCGCGGTCAAGCCCTGCCGGAGCGCGCGCCGACGCATGATTTCATCGTCTGTTGGCAAAAATTCGACCGCACGGCTCAGGCGCCCGGCGCCTTCAAGCCATTGCATCAGGCGCTGCTGACCATTCAGGAAATACAGTGGCCGATGGCAAGCCACATCGAGCGCCTGCGTCTGGTAGTAGTTGTCAGCCAGCACCAAATGGCCCACCTCTTCCGTCATGGAGGCCAGCAGGTCATTGCGCTGCTTGAGCGTCAGGTCGCCCGCCTCCACCACGCGGTCCAGCAAAATCTTGATATTGACCTCATGGTCTGAGCAGTCAACGCCTGCCGAGTTGTCAATGGCGTCGGTGTAAATCAGACCACCGGCCTGGGCATACTCAATGCGTCCCAACTGGGTGCAGCCGAGGTTTCCACCTTCCACCAACACCTTGCAGCGCAGTTGTTGGCCATTGACCCGAAAGGCATCGCCAGCTTTGTCGCCTACCTGGGCGTTGCTCTGCGCCGATGATTTGACGTAGGTGCCAATGCCACCGTTGTAAATCATGTCCACCGGCGCTTGCAGCAAGGCGTGCAACAAGTCAGTAGCGGAGAGGTCATGTGCTTCGATGCCCAACACGTCGCGCGCGGCGTTTGAGAGGCTGATGGTCTTGGCAGCCCGCGGGTAAATGCCAGCGCCTTCAGACATGACACTGCGGTCAAAATCATCCCAACTGGAGCGTGGCAAATGAAACAGGCGCTGGCGTTCGGCAAAACTGCGCGCCACATCGGGATGGGGGTCGATGAAGATGTGCCGATGATCAAACGCCGCCACCAATTTGATTTGTGTGGAAAGCACCATGCCGTTGCCAAAAACATCACCCGACATGTCGCCAATGCCCACCACGGTGAAAGGCGTGGTCTGAATGTCATGCGACAAGGCCCGGAAGTGGCGTTTGGCCGACTCCCACGCACCGCGCGCAGTGATGCCCATTTTTTTATGGTCGTAACCTACCGAGCCACCTGAAGCAAAGGCATCACCCAACCAATACCCATACTCAGCGGAGACGCTGTTGGCAATGTCCGAAAAACTCGCCGTGCCTTTGTCGGCAGCCACCACCAGGTAGGGGTCGTCCGCGTCGTGGCGAACCACTTGCCTGGGCGGCACAACTTCGCCCTTGACCAAGTTGTCGGTCAAATCGAGCAGCCCCGACAGCAAGAGCTTGTAGCAGGCAATGCCTTCAGCCATGAAGGCTTCGCGATCACCGGCAGGCGGCGGGTTTTTCAACACAAAGCCGCCTTTGGAGCCAACCGGCACGATCACCGTGTTTTTTACCTGCTGTGCCTTGACCAGGCCCAGTATCTCTGTGCGAAAGTCTTCGGGTCGATCAGACCAGCGCAAGCCACCACGAGCCACCTTGTCAATCCGCAAATGAATCGCTTCCACACGCGGGGAATACACCCATATCTCAAACAAGGGCTTGGGCTCGGGCATGCCGGGTACGTCATGCGATTTGAACTTGAAGCTCATGTAGGGTTTGGCGGCACCAGAAGGAGCAGCCTGCCAGACGTTGGTGCGCAGCGTGGCGAGAAGGGTTCGGTGGTACTGCCGCAAGATACGGTCTTCGTCCAGGCTCGCCACGGCGCTCAACTGCTGGTCAATGGCACCATTCAGGCTCGACTGCATTGCGGCTGGGTCTTCGCCCTGCACGGGGTTAAATCGGGCATCAAAAAGCTGATACAAGGTTTCTGTCAAGGCTGCATGCTTGAACAAAGTGGCTTCCAAATAACTCTGGCTATAAGGAAAATCCAACTGCTTGAAGTAGCGCGTGTAGGCGCGCAACACCGCAATAGCGCGAGCATCCAGGCGGGTCACCAGCACCAGCTTGTTGAGGTCATCACTGTCAAGTTCTTTGCACCAAACAAGTACAAACAAAGCCTCGAAGCGCTCGCGAATTATTGAAAACTCAACCGTTTGCGGAAGCTGTAAACCCAAGTCGTGAATCCAGTAGTCGCATGCCTCACCGCCTTGCGCCTGCACCGTCAATTGGTAGGGGTGTTCATCAAGCACGCGGGCACCCATGCGCTCAAGCACCGGCAAAGAATCTGACAAGGTCACTTTGCCCATACTGAATATCTTGAAACGCACCAAGCCGGGGGTGCTGTCCAGTGGGCGATACAGGCGCACCGCCATCGGCGTCAAGGAAGACAAGTCGGCGAGCACTTTGACATCTTCAGCAGCCACGGGCCCTGAGAAGTCCTCTTTGTAAACAGCCGGAAAACTGTCTGCAAAACGGCTACCCAGCGCCAGCCCAAGGTTCTCGCCATGAATCTGCAATAGCGTCTGCTGGCACTCATCCTCCCAGCGCCGAGCCAGTTGGGCAATCCGCGCTTCAAGCGCAGCCACGTCAACGTTCTTTGGCGCTTGTTCGCGGGCGATAACGAGGTAATGAATGCGCGCCAGCGGACTGTCTGTCAGCGTTGGGGTGAATTCAATCGACTGACCGTTCAACGCGCGACTCAGAGCGTCACCAATTTTGATACGTAACTCTGTGTTGTAACGGTCACGCGGCACAAACACCTGAACCGAGGTAAATCGGCCAAAGGGGTCGCGGCGCAAAAATACACGGCTACGCTGGCGCTCCTGAAGTCGCAAGATGCCCACAGCGTGTTCAATGAGGGTTGGGGTGTCCACCTGGAACAATTCATCGCGCGGATAAGCGTCCAGAATCGCCTGCAAGGACTTGGCTGCGTGGCTCTCTGGCAACACACTGGCGGCGATTCTGACGGCTTCGGCACGGCGCCGGATTTGCGGGATGTCGTCTACCCTGGACGCGTAGGCCTTGGAGGTGTAAAGACCCAAAAAGCGTGCCTCGCCGGTGACGACTCCCGACTCATCAAAGCGTTTGACCGTGAGACAGTCCAGCCAGGCCGCACGATGCACCGTGGCACGGGTCATGGCTTTGGTGACAAGCACAAACTGGTCGGATTCCAAGAAATCAAGGGCATCTGCGGGCAAACGATAGGCCGCCGTCTTCGCTTCGCCCCGCAGAATGCCAAGGCCCGAGTCAGGCACTGCACGCAAGTCGACCACGTCACCTTCTCGGACCAGCTGGTAGTCACGCGCACCCAGAAAGGTAAAGTGCTCCGCCTCAAGCCAACTGAGAAACGCCACCCCCTCCTGATGTCCTATGGATGACAAAGTGCTAGACCGTGACGATGCCTCACGCACCGCCTGCAGACGATTCAGCATGGAACCCCAGTCGGTGACTGCTGCGCGAACGTCTGCCAAAACCTGCGCCAGGTCGGCAGCCAGTTGCTCACGCTCGGCGCTTGGCAATATACGATCACACTCCACCAAAATCAGGGAAGAAATGGCATCCGGGTGTGTCGCGTCCAATGTCGCCAGACTAGCACGTGCAACCATACCGTTGGCATTGCGTTCAATTGCCAACAAAGGATGAACGATCCAATGTGCAACTCTTCCGCTTCGGTTAACCGCCATGGTGACCGAGTCCACCAGGAAAGGCATGTCGTCGTGAACGATCTGAATCACGGTATGTTCACTGACAAAACCGTCTTCAGCAAGGGTGGGATTGAAAACACGGATACGGGAACCGGTTGCGTCTGGCAGCGCGGTCAACAGACGCCAATGCGCGTTGGCAAGTGCCAACAACGTGGACAGCTTGCGGTTTTGCAGTTCGTCAGGGTCGGCGCTGTCAAAATAAGCTGACACAAAGTCAGCCAATTCATGAGAGGCTGAGCCAGCGTTTTCCAGGGTGTAGGTGCGCAGGGCAGAAAGGGCAGCATGAGTCATGCAAGTCTCCGATTGTTCTTTTTGAAGAACCTAATTCTAGGGAGCCGCTATAACAAAAATGAACCCTTACTACCCAATTCATTGCCTGATGCAAAAATCACATAACCACACAAGCGCATTCGATCCGTCTGCTATTGCGACGGACCAAGCATGCCATCAGGCAGCAGCAACGGCAGCACGGCAATACCCTCATCTATCAGTGCGTGAGTTTCCTGCGACGTTGCCTGGCCTCGAATCGCACGCACGGGCGCCTCCCCATAATGCATCTTTCTTGCCTCTTCTGCAAAGCCGGTTCCGACATCTGCCGTGTTGGCCACGATGTGCCGACAGGCATTCAACCAAAGCTGCTGCATGGCCTTTAGGGGATCAGTCACATCTACCCCAACCTGTGCAACCGTCACATCATCAGATGCCCCATCAGCCACAGGTGCGCGTGCAGCGCCAAAATTCAGACGAGGTGCACTCAAGCGTTTGGACACACTGGCACTGCCACAAACCGGACAGTGGATTTTTGCCTGAGCCATTTGAGTCAAAAAATCATCTTCAGAAGAAAACCAGCCCTCAAAAACATGTGTCTGCCCACATTGCAGGTCGAGCACTTTCATGACGGGCCTACCAAGCCATCAGACACTTGCATCTTGCCAATCAAGTGTCCATGCACCCGACAACATGTTTTGCAACCATAAAGCTGCCGTGAGCGTCTTGCCATCTGTCACCAGGCCGTCCCGACACCAATCAAGCAACTGCAAAGGAGTGGCTGTAAACACTTCCAGAAACTCACCTTCATCCAGTTGCCTCTGACCTGCTTGCAAGCCCCGGGCGAACCAGATGTCGATGAACTCGGTGGAATAGGCAATGACTGGGTGCAACACGCCAGCGTGTGCCCATTGCAAGGCGGTATAGCCCGTTTCTTCACGCAACTCGCGTCGGGCGCAGTCAAAACAGTCTTCGCTGGCGTCAAGCTTCCCAGCCGGAAACTCAATCATGACTTGACCCACAGGATAGCGAAACTGACGCTCAAGAACCACTTGCAGTTCCCCGTTCTCCGCTTCTAGCAGCGGAACGATCATGACCGCGCCAGGGTGAACCACATATTCCCGAGTGGCCAACCCGCCGCCAGGCAATTTCACATCATCCCGAAAGGCATGGAGAAACTTGCCTTTGAAGAGTTCGTGGGTCCGAACTTTCTCTTCGATCAACCCGCTGAAATCCGTATTGTTCATTTGCGGGCGACCCGCCTGGTTAAGCCAGACACATTAGCTGGCAAGCATTTGCATGATGGCATTAGCGCACAAGGTCATGAGCCCACCTGGGACCAAACCAAGGATCAACAGTAACGCACCATTGAGGGACAACACAGCACGAACATCAAAAGGTGCGCTCACCTTGGCCGCAGTGATTGGCGCATCGAAATACATCACCTTGACAACCCGCAGGTAGTAGAAAGCACCTATCAAGGACATCAGAACCGCAAAAACAGCTAAACCCAAATGCATGGCACCACCTGAGGCCACCAGCGCTTGCAACACGGCAAGCTTGGCGTAAAAGCCCACCATGGGTGGTATGCCAGCGAGCGAAAAAAGACATATCGCCATGATGCCAGCGTAGAACGGGCTTCGTTGGTTCAACCCGGCGAAATCAGAAATTTCTTCGCTTTCAAACCCATTACGCGACAACAACAAAATAACACCAAAGGTCGCGAGTGTGGTCAAGACGTAAGACACCACATAAAACATCGACGAACTGTAAGCATTACCTGCAGCCTCAGCGTGCCCATCAACCACGCCAGACATCATGCCAATGAGAACAAAACCCATGTGTGAAATGGTCGAAAAAGCCAACATGCGTTTGATGTTGGTTTGCGCAATGGCGGCCAGATTGCCAATAGCCAAGGATGCAACCGCCAGCAGCATCAACATCTGCTGCCAATCTATGGCCAACGGAAACAGGCCCTCAACCAGCAGACGAATCGTGACGGCAAAAGCAGCCAACTTGGGAGCCCCGCCAATCAACAATGTGACGGCAGTGGGTGCACCTTGGTAAACGTCAGGGATCCACATGTGAAATGGCACCACGCCCAATTTAAACGCCAACCCCGACACCAAAAACACAAGCCCAAAAACCAGCACCTGATGCTTGATCTGGCCCGAATTGATGGCCTTAAACACTTCATGCAGATCAAGTGAGCCAGTGGCACCGTACAACATGGACATGCCGTAGAGCAAGAAGCCTGAGGCCAGAGCGCCTAGAACAAAATACTTCATCGCCGCCTCGATGGACAACGAATGATCTCGCCGCAGCGCCACTAACGCGTAGCTCGACAAGGTCAGCAATTCAACGCCCATGTAGATCACGAGGAAGTTGTTCCCCGAAATCATGACAAACATGCCAAGCAGCGCAAAAAGACTCAGCACAAAAAATTCGCCACCGCGTAACATGTCCCGATCAGCGGCGTAAGGCCGGCCGTAGACCAGCGTCACCATCACGGCCAAGGTAGCAAAACATTTGAGCCAATTGCCCATAACGTCACTGACGACCATGTTTCCAAAACCATAAATCGTCTGACCGGAGGTCGCGTAACTGGCTTGCAGTGCAGCCACTACCGCCAAGGTCAGCATCGTCACCACATATGTTGCAGTGCGCGTGCGGCTCTTGACACTCAAGTCGAACAAGGCGATCACGCACGCCATGATTAACAGGAGCATTTCAGGGTAAACGGCGATCAAACTGAGTTTGTCAATCATAGGAATCTCTTATCTCGGTGATGTCAGCGCAGACTGATCAATTCAGTTTCGACTGTGCCACGTGTTTAAGCAGCTCGGCCACTGAAACGTCCATGACATCGGTGAATGGCTTGGGATACAAACCCATGTAAAGAACGGCGACCGCAAGCAAGGTCAAGTAGAAAAACTCACGTGCGTTGATGTCCTTCAGGTCTTTGACATGGTCGTTGGCGACGGGTCCGAGATAAACACGTTTGAACATCCAAAGGGTATAAGCAGCGCCAAAAATCAGCGCGCTAGCTGCTGCCATGCCAACCCAGAAATTGACCTTGACCGCACCCAAAATCACCATCCACTCACCAACAAAACCTGCTGTACCTGGCAAGCCACAATTGGCCATGGCAAACAACAACGCAAAAGCCGTGAACTTTGGCATGGTGTTAACGACGCCGCCATAACTGGCGATCTCACGTGAGTGAACCCGGTCGTACAGCACACCAATACCGAGGAACATGGCGGCAGACACAAAACCATGGGAAATCATTTGGACGATCCCGCCGGCGACGCCCAAATCATTGAATAAGAAGAACCCCAACGTGACAAAACCCATGTGCGCAACTGAGGAATAAGCCACCAGCTTTTTCATGTCTTTCTGGACCATGGTGACAAAACCCACATAGATCACAGCCGCCAGTGACAACCCAATCATCAACCCAGCCCACTCATGGGAAGCGTCTGGTGCGATCGGCAATGAAAACCGCAGGAAGCCATAGCCGCCAAGCTTCAGCATGATGGCAGCCAATACTGCTGACCCTCCCGTGGGCGCTTCAACGTGAACATCCGGCAGCCAAGTATGTACAGGCCACATCGGAACCTTGACTGCAAAAGCTGCCAGGAATGCAAAAAAGAGCAATGTTTGAGCAGAACTACCAATCGGTAATTTGTGCCACGTGGCCAAATCAAAACTACCGCCTGAAGTGGTGTAGAGATATATCAGGGCCACCAACATCAGTAACGACCCCAACAACGTGTACAAGAAAAACTTGAATGCTGCATAGATCTTGTTAGGACCACCCCACACACCAATGATGAGGTACATGGGAATCAATGTGGCCTCAAAGAAGACGTAAAACAACATGCCGTCAAGCGCGCAAAACACGCCGATCATGAGGCCACTCAAGATCAAAAAAGCACCCATGTACTGATTGACGCGGCGGGTAATGACCTCCCAACTGGAGATCACGACAATGACGTTGATGAACGCGGTCAACAGAATGAACCAAACGGAAATCCCATCAATACCCAAGTGGTAATTGATGTTGAAGCGCTCAATCCATGGCGCTCTTTCTACGAACTGCATGGCAGACGTGGTCACATCAAAGCGCGTGTACAGCGGCAATGTCACCAGAAGACTGATCACAGCACCGATCAACGCAACCCATCGAACCGCTTGCGCCTGGTCATCGCGACCAAGAGCGAGCAATATCACACCGAAGGCAATCGGTGTCCAAATAGCCAGGCTCAGCAAACCCATTTTTATATTTCTCCTATTTGAGCCAGACGAAGTACGTCATCAAGACAAAGACACCCAATACCATCGTCAACGCATAGTCGTAAAGGTAACCCGTCTGAACCTTTCGAACCACGCCCGAAATCCATCCCACTATCCGCCATGAACCATTAACGACCGCACCATCAATCAAACCCTGGTCGCCCACTTTCCATAGTGCAACACCCAAGCCGCGGGCCGCAGGAGCCAATACCTTTTCATTGAACCAGTCCATGTAATACTTGTTTTCAAGCAAGGTGTACAAAGGTTCAACCCTACGTTTGATGGCCGCAGGCAGTGCGGGATTAACCATGTACATGTAGTAGGAAGATGCCACGCCTGCTAACGCCAGCCAAAACGGCGCTGAAGTCAATCCATGGAGCGCCATCTGAAGGGGTCCGTGGAATTCCTCACGCAACATTTCCATGGCATGGTGAAGTTCTGCATTGACAAATATGGCATCGTTGAAGAACTCACCAAACAACATGGGACCAACGGTAACAAACCCGATCAATAAGGAAGGAATCGCAAGTAAAACCAATGGCAATGTGACGACCCAGGGAGATTCATGGGGTTTGCTGTCAGCGCCGTGGTGACCATGGTCGTGCCCGTGATGCGCGTCCGGGTTCTGGTCAAAGCGCTCCTTGCCATGGAATACCAGGAAATAGAGGCGGAAAGAATAGAAAGCTGTCACGAACACACCGGCAAGCACAGCAAAATAAGCAAACCCGGCGGCTGGCAAATGGCTGGCATGAACGGCCATGATGATTTCATCTTTTGAATAGAATCCGGAGAACAAGGGGGTTCCGATCAAGGCCAATGAACCCACCAAAGATGTTATCCAAGTGATGGGCATATATTTACGTAAGCCACCCATCCATCTGATGTCCTGGTTGTGATGCACCCCCATGATGACAGAGCCTGCCGCAAGAAACAGCAGAGCCTTAAAAAAGGCGTGAGTCATCAAATGGAACACCGCTACAGAATACGCAGAGGCACCCAACGCAACGGTCATGTAACCCAGTTGCGACAAGGTCGAATAGGCCACAACACGTTTGATGTCGTTTTGGATAATGCCAAGAAAACCCATGAACAGGGCAGTAATACCACCAATGATCAAAATAAAGTTCAATGCCGCATCACTCAACTCAAACAAAGGCGACATCCTGGCAACCATAAAGATACCTGCGGTAACCATAGTCGCAGCGTGAATCAGTGCCGAAATGGGCGTCGGGCCCTCCATGGAGTCAGGCAACCAAACGTGCAATGGAAACTGGGCCGACTTACCCATGGCTCCAATGAACAGACAAATACAGATAACAGTGACCAACATCCAGTCCGTACCAGGCAATGTCAGCTTGGCAAGTTCAGCGGACTTGGCGAAAGTTTCTGAATAGTTAAGGGTGCCGGTATAAGCCACCAATAGCCCAATACCCAAAATAAATCCGAAGTCACCTACTCTGTTGACCAAAAAAGCCTTCATATTCGCAAAGATCGCCGTCGGCTTGTTGAACCAAAACCCGATCAATAGATAAGACACCAAACCGACCGCTTCCCAGCCAAAGAACAACTGCAGCATGTTGTTACTCATGACAAGCATCAGCATGGAAAACGTGAACAACGAGATGTATGCAAAAAATCGGTTGTAACCTTCATCTTCTTCCATGTACCCAATGGTGTAAATATGCACCATCAAAGACACAAAAGTTACAACTACCATCATCATGGCGGACAGGCTGTCAATCAGAAAGCCGACTTCCATTTTCAAATCGCCCACCACCATCCACGTATAGATGGTTTCGTTGAAACGTGCACCATCCAAAGCAACGCTTTTCAGTGTCAGGGCAGACAACACAAATGACACGAACACACCCAGGATAGTAAGGGAGTGCGACATTCGCCGCCCCATGACGTTTCCACCGAACTTGGTACCCAAAACACCGGCAGCAACAGCACCCACTAAAGGTGCCAATGCAATCACAAGCAGTGTTGAAGAAGAAAGGGTTTGACTCATTTTTATTAACCCTTCAGCGAATTGAGGTCATCAACATTGATCGTCGATTTACCACGGAAAATCAACACCAGAAT
Source organism: Rhodoferax sp. (assembly GCF_028688795.1). Classification (GTDB taxonomy): domain Bacteria; phylum Pseudomonadota; class Gammaproteobacteria; order Burkholderiales; family Burkholderiaceae_C; genus Rhodoferax. Next base: position 335,019 of record NZ_JAQTXM010000001.1, read on the forward strand.
CGCCAAACCGATTGCTGTTTCAGCTGCAGCCACCGTCAAGATGAAAAACACAAAAATCTGGCCATTCAAATCACCAAGGTAATGGGAAAAAGCGACGAAATTGGTATTAACAGCCAGCAACATCAGTTCGATGGACATCAACAAAACGATTAAATTTTTCCTATTTAGAAAAATCCCGACAACAGAGAGTGCAAAAAGTATCGCCCCCACCGACAAAAAGTGGCCCAGTGTCAGCGTCATGCTTTTTTCTCCACAGATGGTGTTTCAGTCGCCTGCTGCGGCAAATAGGGCTGAGTAACAGCCATTTTCACAACCAACAGACGGTCAGCCGATTTCACCCTGACCTGATCGGCAGGGTTGATGGCTTTGACATCTTTACGATGACGCAAGGTCAGCGCAATAGCAGCGATCATGGCCAACAAAAGCAACGCTGCAGCGATTTCAAGCGGGTAGAGATACTGCGTGTAAAGCAATAAACCGAGTTCGCGCGTGTTTGACACTGCAACACCAGTTTGCGCTACCACCGCCAATGACTTTGGCTCTTCAGTGACCCTGAAACCGCCCATCAGTACAGCAGACATTTCCAAAATGACGAAAACACCAACCACTGCGGCCAAAGGGAAATGCGTCCAGAAACCCTTACGCACACCATCCATTTTGATGTCGATCATCATGACCACAAACAGGAACAACACCATCACTGCGCCTACATAAACCAGCACCAGAATGATCGCTAGAAATTCGGCCTTCAGCAACATCCAAATCATGGATGCCTGAACGAATGACAGTACCAAAAACAGCACGGCATGAACCGGATTTCGCGCCGTGATGACACGAAACGCGGCCAGCAACAGCACCGTCGAAAAAACATAAAACAGACCAGTCTTGACATCCATGATTAACACTTCTTTCTTAGAGGTCAGCGGTACTTGGCATCTGCGGCCTTGTCGGCTGCAATTTGATGCTCAAAGCGATCACCCACGGCCAACAGCATTTCTTTTGTAAAGTACAAATCGCCGCGTTTTTCCCCGTGGTACTCCAGAATATTGGTCTCGACGATCGAATCAACCGGACAACTTTCTTCGCAAAATCCACAAAAAATACACTTGGTAAGGTCAATGTCGTAGCGACTTGTCCTGCGTGAACCATCGGCCCTCACTTCAGACTCAATCGTGATCGCCATTGCTGGACAAACGGCTTCACACAGCTTGCAGGCAATACACCGCTCTTCACCGTTCTCGTAACGACGTAACGCATGGAGGCCACGAAACCTTGGCGACAGAGGCGTCTTTTCTTCAGGGTATTCAATGGTGATCTTGCTGCGGAAAGCGTATTTACCTGTGAGCTGCAAGCCCTTGAGCAACTCGACCAGCATAAAGCTCGACAGAAAGTCCTTCAACGCGAAGGCCCCCCCGGATGGGGTATCAACAGAATTTAAAGTTGGGGTAGTCATAGACAACTCGAATCACTTCCAAATGTTCCAGGGAGTCTGCATCCAAACCCCGACCACAACCAACCAGACCAATGTCACTGGGATAAAAATTTTCCAACCCAAACGCATGATCTGGTCATAACGAAACCGTGGGAAGGTCACTCGCACCCAAATAAACACCGTCATCACACAGAAGGTTTTAATACCGAGCCATATCCAACCGGGGATCCAGTTGAAGAATGCACTGTCAATCGGTGACATCCAGCCACCAAAAAATAATGTCACTGCCAGGATTGAAATCAGCCAGATCGTGGCGTATTCCGCCATCTGGAACATTGCCCAGGACATACCAGAATATTCAACCATGTGCCCAGCCACAATCTCGGACTCGCCTTCGATCACGTCAAACGGTGTTCTATTGGTTTCAGCCAGGCCCGAAATAAAGTAGACCACAAGGATGGGCAGCAGCGGCAACCAGTTCCAGGACAAGAAGGTCAAACCCATCTGTGCGAAATAACCTTTACCTTGACCCATTACGATATCAGTCATGTTCAAGCTTGACGACACCATCAACACGATCAAAAAGCAGAAGCCCATGGCAATTTCATAACTCACCATCTGGGCTGAGGCACGAAGCGCACCGAGGAAGGCATATTTTGAGTTGGAGGACCATCCTGAAATAATGACGCCGTAGACTTCCAGCGAAGTGATGGCCATCAAAAACAATAAGCCTGCATTCAGGTTAGCCACCGCAATTTCTGGCCCAAAGGGCACCACAGCCCATGCAGCAAGGGCGGGGGTTACGGTCAAAACCGGGCCAAGATAAAAAAGAAATTTATCAGAATTGGCAGGTCGGACGATCTCCTTGGTCATCAGTTTCAGGGCATCTGCGATGGGCTGCAATAACCCGAACGGACCAACCCGATTAGGACCGAGTCGAATCTGCACCCAGCCAAGTAACTTACGCTCCCACAACGTCGCGTAAGTCACGGCCCCAAGCACGATCATTAGAACCACAGTTACTTTGATAAGCGCCCAGATGACGGGCCACACGATGCCTGACCACCAAGCTGCCGCCAACAGCCCCTGGCCATACGAAAATATGAAATCGCTCATGCCGCCACCTCCTGTGTCTCAGAGGATTTGGCATCAGCAGTCTTTTGCAACGCAGGTGCACGACGTACGATGCCATCAAGTTGGTAGATATCAGCCACAACTGGTTCGCCTGCAGGACCACTCAGATGTACTGCAGTAGCCGTACGATTGCTCAGCCGATCAGCAGCTACCTGCAATGTCTCACCAGAACTCAAACCGGGAACACCTTGCAGAATCTCTTGCGACGATGAATAGTCAAAACCGGGAATACCAAGTATGTTGCCCAATACCCGAATCACCTTCCAGGCAGGGCGAGTCTCACCCAAAGGCTTAACCACGGCATGAAAGCCTTGCGCACGTCCCTCAGCATTGACAAACGTGCCAGAGGTCTCTGTGAAAGGTGAAATAGGGAGCACAACATCACAGAACGCCATGTTTGCTTTAAACGGATTAAAGGACACCACCATCTGCGCTTTTCCAAGCGCCGCAATGGCTTTGACACCGGCAGCCGAATCAAATTCAGGTTCCGTATTGAGAAGCAAGACCGCCTTCAGCGATCCACTTAGCATTTCACCGGCATTTAATCCTTTGGCGGTAGGCAACGCACCTACCAATTGTGCGCCTACGGTGTTCGCGGCTTCGGTCAAATACCCAACGGTTGAATTTGTTTGGTCTGCAATCCATTGGGCCAGGGCGAGTAAACCGGAGGCATGTTCATGATGCGCCGCCGCATTTCCCAGCAATATCGCCTTTTGATCACCGGTCAACAGTGACCGGGCAATAGCAAGCGCCGTGTCGTCGACAACACCAGTGACAGGAGCTGCAAGGCCTTTTTCAACTGCAACGGCAGCAGCAACTGCAGACAAAGCCTGCACCCATTGACCCGCTCCAAGTATTTTGCTGTTACCGATGGGCATAGCCCAGTTTTGTTCAGCAGACGCAATCACACTCACAACACATCCCTTGCGGACAGCCTGCCGAATTCGCTGAGCAAATAGTGGATGATCTTTGCGAAGGTTGGAGCCAATCACCAGCGCACTTTGCAAATCTGACAAAGAGGCGATGGACCGACCCAGATAGCGCACACCCTCAGCGACTGGAAACTCTGCATTTCTAAAACGATAGTCAATGTTCGGTGAGCCCAAGCCTTGCATCAGTTTGACTGCGAGCTGAAGCTCTTCCAGAGTTGAATGCGGGCTGACCAAGGCACCAATGCTGGCTGGGCCAGATTCAGCACTGATCTGCTTCAACCCATTCGCGACATATTCGAGAGCCGTCTGCCACTCCACTGCTTGCCACTCACCACCTTGCTTGATCATTGGTGTGGTCAGTCGATCGTCACCATTCAATGCTTCATAAGAAAAACGGTCTCGATCTGAAATCCAGCATTCGTTAACCGCCTCGTTTTCAAAAGGCACCACGCGCATGACGCGGTTGTTCTTAACCTGGACGATCAGGTTAGCACCCGTCGAGTCGTGCGGGCTAACCGACTTACGTCGCGACATTTCCCATGTGCGAGCGCTGTAGCGGAACGGCTTACTGGTCAAAGCGCCGACTGGGCAGATGTCAATCATGTTGCCAGACAACTCTGAATCGACTGTATGGCCCACAAAGGTTTCAATCTCTGCGTGCTCGCCACGATGGGACATCCCCAACTCCATGACGCCCGCAATCTCCTGACCAAAGCGAATACAACGGGTGCAATGAATGCATCGGCTCATTTCCTGCATGGAGATCAATGGACCAATATCCTTGATGGCAACAACACGCTTTTCTTCTTCGTAGCGAGACGCTGAAGCGCCGTACCCCACTGCCAAATCCTGCAATTGACACTCGCCACCTTGGTCGCAAATTGGGCAATCCAAAGGATGATTAATCAGCAAAAACTCCATCACGGACTGCTGCGCCTTGATGGCTTTGTCAGTCTTCGTGCGGACAATCATGCCCTGTGTCACTGGCGTGGCGCAGGCCGGCATCGGCTTGGGCATTTTTTCAATATCAACCAAGCACATGCGGCAATTAGCGGCAATACTGAGCTTTTTGTGATAACAAAAATGAGGAATATAGGTGCCGGCTTTTTCAGCCGCGTGCATCACCGTGCTGCCTTCAGAGATGCCAACCTTTTTGCCGTCGAGTTCAATTTCAATCATCATGTGACTCGCTCAAACGTACGCAGGAACCATACAGGTCTTGTGCGCAACGTGGTATTCAAATTCAGGCATGAAATGCTTGAGCATGGCGCGAACCGGCATGGCCGCAGCGTCGCCCAGCGCGCAAATCGTGCGCCCCTGGATGTTTTCGGCCACCGAGTTGAGCAACTCCAGATCCGATGTTTTGCCGTGACCGGTTTCTATGCGATCCACAATTCGCGCCAACCACCCCGTGCCTTCACGACAGGGCGTGCACTGGCCGCAAGACTCATGCATATAAAAATGACTTAAGCGCTGCAGACTCTTGACCATACACCGCGAATCATCCAACACAATGACAGCGCCAGAGCCAAGCATTGACCCAGCCTTGGCAATGGAGTCATAGTCCATCGTGCAGTCCATGATCAAGTTTGCGGGCAACACTGGTGAGGATGAACCCCCAGGAATCACCGCCTTCAACTGACGACCGGAACGCACGCCGCCAGCCAACTCCAGTAGCTTTGCAAACGGTGTACCCATAGGCACTTCGTAATTGCCAGGCAGCTCTACATCGCCACTTACTGAGTATATTTTTGTACCACCATTGTTGGGCTTGCCGCACTCAAGGTAGGCCTGCCCACCATTGCGAATAATCCAGGGAACAGCCGCAAAAGTTTCAGTGTTGTTAATCGTTGTTGGTTTGCCGTAGAGACCAAAACTTGCCGGAAACGGGGGCTTGAACCGTGGTTGTCCCTTTTTACCCTCAAGAGACTCAAGCAAACCAGTCTCTTCGCCGCAGATATAGGCACCAAAGCCATGGGCCGCATGCAGCTGAAAACTGAACCCGCTGCCCAAAATGCTATTGCCCAACAAGCCAGCAGCCCGCGCTTCCTCAATGGCCTCTTCAAACCGATCATACGTATGAAAGATTTCACCATGTATGTAGTTGTAGCCGACAGTGATACCCATCGCATAGGCCGCGATGATCATGCCTTCAATCACGATGTGCGGATTGAATTCCATGATGTCCCGGTCTTTGCAGGTGCCAGGTTCACCTTCGTCCGAATTGCAAACCAAATATTTTTGGCCAGGGAACTGGCGAGGCATGAAACTCCACTTGAGTCCCGTTGGGAAACCTGCACCACCACGCCCACGTAGCGCCGATTCCTTCACCGTGGCAATGACCTGGTCTTGCGTGAGGCCGGTACCACCATCCAGCGCCAGCACTTTGCGCAAAGCCTGGTATCCCCCACGCGTCTCGTAATCTTTGAGGCGCCAGTTCGTTCCATTTAAATCCGCACAAATCTGGGGATTGATATGCCTGCCGTGAAAGAGGGTTTGAACGCCAGTAGCTTGAAATTGAGACAGTAATTTTTCTGCGTTCATGGCTTGGCCTCGTCATTGCGCAAACCATCAATCAGTTGATCTAATTTGTCGTTGCTCATAAAGCTGCACATGGTTTGGTCATTCACCAGCATTACTGGCGAGTCTGCGCACGCCCCAAGGCATTCACACTCTTGCAGAGTGAACATGCCGTCAGCAGTGGTCTGGTTATTGCCCACACCCAGCTTCTGTTTCAAATGCGCCATGGCTTTGCCACCGTCTCGCAACTGACAAGGCAAATTGGTGCACACATTTAGCTTGTACTTCCCGACCGGTGTCTGGTTGTACATGTTGTAGAAACTGGTCACCTCATGGACAGCAATCGGTGCCATGCCAAGATACTCAGCCACCATCCGCTCTGTCTCAGCACCGAGATAGCCCAACTCCTTTTGTGCAATAGTCAAGCAAGCCATTACCGCAGACTGCTTTTGCTCAGGAGGGTACTTTGCAACTTCTTTAGCGAAGCGTGCTTTGGATTCTTCAGAAATCATCGGTCAACTTCCCCAAACACAATATCCATCGTGCCAATGATTGCAACTGCATCGGCAATCATGTGACCACGGCCCATTTCATCCAAGGCAGCCAAGTGCACAAACGCGGGTGGTCGAATTTTCAGTCGATAAGGTTTATTGGCGCCGTCGCTGATCAAATAAATGCCGAACTCACCCTTTGGATGCTCAATCGCCGAGTAAGCCTCACCCTCAGGCACTGAAAACCCTTCGGTGAACAGTTTGAAATGGTGAATCAGCTCCTCCATATTGCTCTTCATTGACTCACGGTCTGGCGGTGCGATTTTGTGGTTGTCAGTGATCACTGGACCTGGGTTGACTTTTAGCCAATCAACGCATTGTTTAATGATGCGATTCGATTGCTTCATTTCTTCCATGCGAACCAAATAGCGGTCGTAGGTATCACCAGTTTTACCCACCGGCACATCAAAGTCGAGCCTGTCATAGACTTCATAAGGCTGCGTCTTACGCAAGTCCCAGGCGATTCCCGAACCACGCAACATGGGGCCAGTAAAGCCCAAATTCAGGGCCCGCTCAGGTGTTACCACACCAATGCCCACGGTGCGCTGCTTCCAGATTCGGTTGTCGGTCAACAGCGTGTGGTACTCCGCCAGGTAAGTTGGAAAGCGCTGGGTAAAGTCATCAATAAAGTCTAACAAGCTGCCGCCACGGTTGCGGTTAAGGGCTTCCGTCGACTTCGCGCTGCGAATTTTGTTTGCCGAATGGCGCGGCATTGTGTCGGGCAAATCACGGTAGACGCCACCTGGACGGAAATACGCTGCATGCATGCGCGCACCGCTGACCGCCTCATACGCATCAAGCAAGTCCTCACGTTCACGAAATGCAAACAGCAAGACCGTCATGGCGCCGCAGTCGATCGCATGCGCACCCACCCACAACAAATGGTTCAACAGCCGTGTAATTTCGGCAAACATGACCCGGATGTATTGGGCACGCAAGGGAACTTCCAGCCCTAGCATTTTTTCAATCACCAGGCAATAGGCTTGCTCATTACACATCATGGACATGTAGTCAAGACGATCCATGTAGGGCAGCGCTTGAATATACGTTTTGCTCTCAGCCAACTTCTCGGTGGCACGGTGCAACAAACCAATGTGCGGATCGGCCCGCTGAATGACTTCGCCATCTAGCTCCAGCACCAGGCGCAAAACGCCGTGAGCAGCCGGATGCTGCGGTCCAAAATTCAGGGTGTAGTTTTTAATGTCAGCCATGGGTCAAACTGCTATTGAGCAGGGCCTCCGTAGTTTTCTTCACGGATGATCCGTGGCGTGATTTCACGCGGCTCGATCGTGACTGGCTGATACACAACGCGCTTTTGCTCTGCGTCGTAACGCATTTCCACATGACCGGAAACCGGAAAATCTTTTCGAAATGGATGGCCAATGAAACCATAGTCAGTCAAGATGCGCCGCAAATCATTGTGACCTTCGAATACGATACCAAACAGATCAAACGCCTCACGTTCAAACCAATTGGCGCTACTCCAGATGTCGCACACAGAAGGCAACACAGGAGACAGATCGTCAGGTACAAACACTTTAAGCCTTAGCCGGTGATTCAGACTCACCGACAACAAATGCAATACCACACAAAACCGGGGCCCAGGCAAACCCTCACCTTTGTAGGTGGAGTAATCTACCCCGCACAAATCTAGCATTTGCTCAAAACAACAAGTAGGATCGTCGCGAAGTATTTTTGCCACATCGAGATAGCTGCCAGCCTCCACCACGATTGTCAATTCATCGAGCGCCACCGCGCTACTTTTGACCAAACCACACAAAGCCACATCAATCTGAGCCTTGAGCATGAGTGGGTTTACAGCATACAAAGTCATTGTTAACCCTTGTTATGTGCGCGCAATGGTTTGCGTACGACGGATTTTTCGCTGTAGTTGGATGATTCCGTAAATCAGCGCTTCTGCAGTGGGTGGACAGCCCGGCACATACACATCTACCGGCACGATGCGGTCACATCCTCGCACCACAGAATAACTGTAGTGATAGTAACCACCTCCATTGGCGCACGACCCCATGCTAATGACCCAACGCGGCTCGGCCATCTGGTCGTACACCTTGCGAAATGCAGGTGCCATTTTGTTAGTCAAAGTACCAGCAACAATGATCAAATCAGACTGCCGCGGACTAGGCCGAAACACCTCAGCGCCGAAGCGACTGATGTCATAACGGGCGGCTGCCGCATGCATCATCTCTACGGCACAACAGGCCAACCCAAAGGTCATCGGCCATACTGAACCCGTCTTGGCCCAATTCACAACCGAGTCATAACTCGTGGTGACAAAGCCCTCTTTAAAAACACCTTCAATCATCGTGTTACTCCCAATCCAGGGCGCCCTTGATCCACATGTAAACGAAGCCAATGGTCAGAATGGTCACAATCTCCATACCCACCAAAAAGCCATAAAGACCCAACTCCTTGAGCGTCATCGCCCACGGAAACAACAATGCTGTTTCAAGGTCAAACAAGATAAAAAGGATCGCGATAAGGTAGTAGCGAACGTCAAACTTCATCCGGGCGTCGCCAAACGCTTCAAAACCGCATTCATAAGGGGAGTTTTTTGCCGCATCCGGTTTATTTGGGCCCAGAACGTACCCAATAACCTGTGGCATGACGCCAACTGCAATGCCAATCAAAATGAAAAGCAAGACTGGCAAATATTGATCAAGATTCATTTTGTGAGTTTGATTCAATTGAATATTTAACGCATTTGGTTGCGTCAAATACATTAGTTTGGTGCCGTCGGCGAGACTCGAACTCGCACAGCTTTCGCCACTACCACCTCAAGATAGCGTGTCTACCAATTCCACCACGACGGCTGTTATTTCTGACCAATTTGATACGCTCCGCTTAACGGAATTCGACCTCGTTGGGCAGCCTAGAGTTTACCCTGAAATTCCCTCACCTCGCCTGAGGGAAAGGCATTTTGCAAGGCAATTATTTGGCTGGGATTTGTGCCGCACCCGAAGCAGGAACAACTGGTGCCGGCACAGCTGCAGCGGGCGCTGTGAGTGTTGTGTTGTCAAGCACGCTGCCAGAGGTTGTCGCAGCGCGAGGCGTTCCAAAATATGCAAGCGCCAAGGTGCTGACAAAGAAAATGGTAGCCAACACCGCAGTGGTGCGGGACAAAAAGTTTGCGCTTCCACTGGCGCCAAACAGGCTACCTGAACCACCGCTACCAAACGCCGCGCCCATGTCTGCCCCTTTGCCGTGCTGAACCAGTATCAGCCCCACCATGGCGACGGCTGAAATCATCTGCACGGCCAACAAAATCGTCAACATCATGTTCATTAATTACTCCTGATTAAATAGCGCGGCACGTTCGTTTGTTTAAACGGCTGCAGCAATAATTGTTAAAAAATCCTGGGCTTTGAGGGCAGCGCCACCAATCAAGCCACCATCAATATCCGGTTGCCCCAGCAAACTGGCTGCATTGGCTGCGTTCATGCTGCCACCATAAAGCAGTTTGATGCGATCTGCACTGGGCGTTGCCGCTTTCAATTGCGCGCGCAGCACCGCATGAACTTGCTGCGCTTGTTCTGCAGTGGCAGAAAGGCCCGTGCCAATCGCCCAAACCGGCTCATAGGCAACCACAATTTCACTGATGCAATGGCCATTGGCATGAATCACCGCTGCCAATTGGCGCTTGACCACTTCCTCGGTTTTGCCAGCCTCACGCTCTGCCAATGTTTCACCCACACAAACGATAGGCGTGATACCGCTGCTCAAGGCACGCTGGGCTTTGGCAGCGACCACTTCGTCAGTTTCACCATGGTATTGGCGTCGCTCCGAATGCCCCACGATGGCATAGTGAACGCCGAATTCCTTCAGCATCGCCGGTGCGATTTCACCAGTAAACGCACCACTTTCGTGGCTTGATATATCTTGTACACCCAGCTCAATGACACTGCCTTCAAGCAAGGCATGGCATTGTGCAAGGTACACCGACGGCACACAAACCGCGACATTGCAAACCGGTTGCCCGACGCCGGCAAGTAACCCTTTTATCAGCAACTCGTTGGCGGCCAAGCTGCCGTTCATTTTCCAGTTGCCTGCGATCAGCTTCTTTTTCATGCTATTTCCCAAGTCAAAACAATTTTCCCAATATGCTGATTGGATTCCATCAAGGCATGCGCCTTGGCTGCATCAACGGCTGCAAAGACACTGTGAATCACCGGCTTGATTTGCCCGGATGCCAACAATGGCCACACAAACTTCAAACACGCCTGCGCAATGGCAGCCTTGAATGCCACTGGGCGTGCACGCAAGGTTGAACCGGTCACCGTGAGGCGGCGACGCAGCACCAAACCTGCGTCAAACTCGCTCTGCACGCCACCCTGAACTGCAATGATCACCAGACGACCATCCTCACGCAGACTCTGCACTTCCTTGGCAACATAACTACCCGCAACCATGTCCAGAATCACATCGACGCCCTGCCCGTCGGTGAGCCGCGTCACCTCGGTCTGAAAATCATGGGTTCGGTAATTGATGGCCGCATCAGCGCCTAGTGCCAAGCATGCGGCGCACTTGGCGTCGCTGCCAGCAGTGGTGAACACCCGTGCACCCATGGCTTTCGCCAATTGAATCGCCGTGACACCAATGCCACTGGTACCACCCTGAATCAACACGGTCTCACCAGCAGCCAAGTGACCACGGTCCATCAGGTTACTCCAGACGGTAAACAACGTCTCAGGCAAGCTCGCCGCTTCTACGTCAGTGAAGCCTTGCGGCACAGGCAGACATTGGGCAATCGGTGCCACGCACCATTGCGCATAACCGCCCCCAGCAACCAAGGCACACACGCGGTCACCCAAATGAAAACCCGCTGCGGCCAATTCAAGCGCGTCACCCTGTTCGATCACACCCGCAACTTCCAGCCCCGGAATGTCAGACGCCCCAGTTGGCACAGGGTAAAGCCCCTTGCGTTGCAACACATCGGGCCGATTGATGCCACTGGCACTCACGCGAATGAGCAGCTCACCGGCACCCGGAACAGGCACGAAGCGTTCACCCAGCTGCAAAACATCTGGGCCACCATGACCAGTGATTTCAATCGCTTGCATATGTTTTTAGCCTCTAGCCCTTATAAATAAAGCGTGAGTAGCTATTACATTTATCAAGGCCAAGAGTTGCTTCAAGAACGATTTTCTTGTGCGGGACGCTCCAACAGCGCCTTCATTGACAGCTTGACACGGCCTTTTTCATCAGTTTCCATGACCTTGACCTTGACGATCTGGCCTTCTGACAAATAGTCGGTGACTTTTTCGACGCGCTCATGTGCAATTTGGCTGATGTGCAACAAGCCATCCTTGCCAGGCAGGAGGTTGATCAGCGCACCAAAGTCAAGAATCTTGACCACAGGGCCTTCGTAGATTTTGCCGATTTCAACTTCAGCCGTGATCTGTTCGATGCGGCGTTTGGCCTCTTCAGCCTTGGCTGGGTCAGCCGACGCGATGGTGATGGTGCCATCTTCGTCAATGTTGATTTGCGTACCGGTTTCTTCAGTCAAGGCACGGATCACCGAGCCGCCCTTGCCGATCACGTCACGAATCTTTTCAGGATTGATCTTCATGGTGAACAGGCGTGGCGCGAAGGTAGACACCTCGGTCTTGGCTTCAGCCATAGCTTCGGTCATCTTGCCCAAAATGTGCATGCGTGCTTCCTTGGCTTGTGCCAGTGCCACTTGCATGATTTCTTTGGTGATGCCCTGAATTTTGATGTCCATTTGCAGCGCGGTGATGCCACTGGTGGTACCGGCCACCTTAAAGTCCATGTCACCCAGGTGATCTTCGTCACCCAGAATGTCGGTCAACACGGCAAAGCGGTTGTCTTCCTTGATCAGGCCCATGGCGATACCCGCCACATGCGCTTTCAAAGGCACGCCCGCATCCATCAAGCTCAGGCAGCCACCACAGACCGAAGCCATAGAGGACGAACCATTGGATTCAGTCACCTCAGACACCACACGCATGGTGTAAGGGAAATCTTCCTTGGTGGGCAACACAGCGATCAGCGCGCGCTTGGCCAAACGGCCATGACCGATTTCACGACGCTTGGGTGTACCAAAACGGCCGGCTTCGCCAGTGGCAAAGGGAGGCATGTTGTAGTGCAGCATGAAGCGGTCTTCAAAATCACCGGCCAGTGCGTCAATGCGTTGTGCATCACGCTCAGTGCCCAGGGTGGTCACCACCAAAGCCTGGGTCTCACCACGGGTGAACAAGGCAGAACCATGGGTGCGTGGCAGCACGCTGTTGCGGATTTCAATCGGGCGCACGGTGCGTGTGTCACGACCGTCAATACGGGGCTCACCCGCCAGAATTTGACCGCGAACCAGGCGCGCTTCAATGTCAAACAGCATGCTCTCGACCTTGACCGAATCAAACACGACGCCATCGGTTTTCAGGCCGGCCATGACGTCAGCGTAAGCTGTGCGGCAAGCTTGCGTGCGTGCTTGCTTGTTGCGAATCTGGTAGGCGGCGGTCAACTTTTCGTTGGCCAAAGCACCGACCTTGGCGATCAAGACTTCGTCAGGAGCTGGCGCTTGCCAGTCCCAGACTGGCTTACCAGCGTCACGTACCAGCTCGTGGATGGCGTTAATGGCAATCGCACCCTGGGCGTGACCGAACACCACAGCACCCAGCATGATGTCTTCGGGCAATTGGTCAGCTTCTGACTCAACCATCAGCACAGCGGCTTCGGTACCGGCCACGACCAGGTCAAGCTGGCTGGCCTTGAGCGCGGTTTGACCCGGATTTAGCACGTATTCGCCGTTGACATAACCCACGCGAGCGGCACCAATCGGGCCGTTGAACGGAATACCGGAAATCGACAGCGCAGCGCTGGTGGCAATCATGGCCGCAATGTCAGCCTGCACTTCTGGGTTCAAGCTCACCACATGAATGATGACCTGAACTTCGTTGTAGAAGCCTTCGGGGAACAGGGGACGAATTGGGCGATCGATCAGGCGACAGGTCAGGGTCTCCAACTCGCTTGGGCGACCTTCGCGCTTGAAAAAGCTGCCTGGAATCTTGCCAGCTGCGTACGATTTTTCAGCGTAGTCCACGGTCAAGGGAAAGAAGTCTTGGCCCGCTTTGGACTCGGTCTTGGCGACCACGGTAGCCAGCACCACGGTGCCGTCCATGTCGAGCAGCACAGCGCCGGTGGCCTGGCGAGCAATTTCGCCGGTTTCCATGGTGACCGTGTGTTGACCCCATTGGAATGTCTTGCTAACTTTATTGAACATTGTCATTTTTGAATCTCCTGTGAGTTAGTGGGTGCAGGCCACCCACCAAAGCCCGGAAGCCGCAACACAGAACACGATGCCATTCCAGAGCCGCACCCCTTTTGGGATTGCTAGGCTTTGGAATGACACAGCTTCGCTCCGTTTTTGCCTTTTCCGCTGTGAATTAAAGTAAAAAACGCCTGAGCTAGTGACCTAACTCAGGCGTTCATCATTCTTTGTCAACCAATTACTTGCGCAGACCCAGCTTGGCGATCAAGGCCACATAACGGCTACCGTCTTTGGACTTGAGGTAATCCAACAGCTTGCGGCGGCGGCTCACCATGCGCAGCAAACCACGGCGACCATGGTGGTCTTTGGCGTGGGTTTTGAAGTGAGGCATCAACTCGTTGATGCGGGCGGTCAACAAGGCCACCTGAACTTCAGGGCTACCGGTGTCGCCAACTGAACGTGCGTTGTCTTGGACAACTGTTGCTTTGATACTGGATGCAATCATGATTATTTTCCTGTAGATATAGAACTTGCGTCAGGCGCTGGAACTGCCCCTGACGTGCTTGTCTGCAAATTTGCAGAGCCTCGCATTATAACCAGAGCGCCTGCAGCAAAGCTTTGGCGTCCGATCGGCACAGGCGTCTGTCCGCTCGCCAGGACCAAAGACCCATTCATTCAACGGCTATCTGAATCGCATCCAGCGGCCAGCGGGGCTTGACATCAAAAGCATAAACGGCATTGGCCGTTTGAATGCCCGACTGCAGGCGCATCGCTGCGGCCATGGCGATCATGGCGCCGTTATCGGTGCACAAGTGGAGTTCGGGGTAATGCACCCGCACGCCGCGTTTGGCGCATTGCGCATTTAACTGCGCGCGCAAGTTGCGGTTGGCACCCACGCCGCCAGCCACGACCAAGCGCGTGAGTCGGGTTTGCTTTAAGGCAATCAAGGATTTTTTCACCAGCACCTCAACAATCGCCGCCTGCGTCGAGGCAGCCAGATCGGCCAGCACGGTGCCCGGCAAGGCTTCAACCCCACAACCGTGAACGTTGGCAAGTTTTTTTGCCTGCACCATCACAGCGGTTTTCAGCCCGGCAAAAGAAAAATCGAGGTTATCGCTGTGCAGCAACGGGCGCGGCAGCTTGTAGGCCTCTGGGTTTCCGACATCGGCCAGCTTGGACAGCGCCGGGCCGCCCGGGTAACCCAAACCCAGCAACTTGGCTGACTTATCAAACGCCTCACCAGCGGCATCGTCAATGGTTTCCCCCAAAATCTGGTAGCGCCCCACCCCATCAACCCGCATCAGCTGCGTGTGCCCTCCGGACACCAGCAGGGCTACAAACGGAAACTCGGGTGGATCAGCGCTCAAAAATGGCGACAGCAAATGGCCCTCCAGGTGATGCACACCCAGCACGGGTTTGCCTAAAGCGGCGCCAAGCGCACAAGCCACACCAGCACCTACCAGCAGTGCGCCTGCCAAGCCCGGCCCACGGGTGAAGGCGACCACATCCACGTCTTTCAGGGTTTTGCCAGATTCATGCAATACCTCTTGGGTGAGTGGCAGCACGCGGCGAATGTGGTCACGGCTGGCCAGCTCCGGCACCACACCGCCATAGGCCTGGTGCATCTCGATTTGGCTGTAAAGCGCATGCGCCAGCAGCACCGGCAAATCCTGGCCACTGACACGCACCAGTGCCACCCCAGTTTCATCACACGAGGACTCAATACCCAACACACAATAGTCTTTTGCCATAGTGGGCAAGTTTAGGGGATGGTCAAGCGCACGCATCACCGACCATCCGCCGGTCAATTCATCTGAATTTCAAACCCAGCCCTGCCAGATAAGTGCGAATGGCCGCTTGTGACACTGCAACCAGCTTGAACGCCGTGGGTTCCAGCACCCAAGTGTGGATCAGCCCAACCATCAACGCATGTAAGCCATGCGCTGCCACTGCTGGCGGAATGGCCAGCGTCACCGCGCGGCGCATGGCCGATTCCTCCAAGCTGCGCTGCATTTGTTGCGTACCTTCCAGATAACACTGCACATGCCGCTCTTTGACGGCCAGCAACTCATCCACATACTCCACCTTCAAGGTTGCGACTTCAAAAATGGCGCGGGTGCGCGCATCCGACTCAATGCTGTGCATGGTCTGCAACATAGCGCGCTCCAGCTCGGTCAGTGGGTCTTGCTTGGCGTCATGGCCCAGCTGCTGCATGGTTTGCTCCATCGGCAAAATGGCACTGTCCATCATGGCGTTGAACAATTCGGCCTTGTTTTTGAAGTGCCAATAAATCGCACCACGCGTCACCCCGGCGGCTTGCGCGATGTCTTGCAGTGATGTGCGCGACACCCCTTTTTCAGCAAACACACGCTGCGCCGCCTCCAGCAACTGGTGACGGGTTTCTTCGGCATCTTCTTTGGTACGACGGACCATGGCAGCATCTACTTTCAAGGGGTTATCAACTTACATTCATGATTGTATGTATACTTCTGAAAAAATCAATGATCGTTTTCCCACCCTGCTGACGCCCTCTACCGGGCTTTCTTTTTTTCCAGGAATCCACCATGCTGCACGCCCGCAAGCCCTCTGCTCACACACACGCCAAGCCATCTGCCGCGCACAAGCACCTCCTGGCGCCCATGAGCCTGGGCTTGATCATCTTATTGGCGGCTTGCGGCCAGGGCACTGCACCCGCAGCAGGTCCCGGTGGCCCAGGTAGCGCGCCACCACCCGCAGAAGTTGGCGTGGTCACGGTGAAAACCGGTGATGTGGGCCTGGTCACGGAATTACCCGGCCGGCTGGAAGCCTCCCGCGTCGCGCAAGTGCGGGCGCGCGCCGCTGGCATAGTTCAAAAACGCCTGTTCACAGAAGGCAGCACGGTACGCGCGGGGCAAGCCTTGTTTCAAATAGATGCCAGCCCCTACCAAGCCACACTGGCCAGCGCCCAGGCCTCAGTGGCTAAAGCCGAGGCCAACCTGATACAAGCTGCAGCCCAGGCAGACCGCTACAAACCGTTGATCGAAGCAAAGGCCATCAGCCAGCAGGAATTTGTCAACGCTCAGGCGGCTCAAAAACTCGCCGCCGCCGATGTGGCCGTGGCCAAAGCCGCAGAACAAACTGCGCGCATCAACCTGGGTTATGCATCCATCACCGCCCCTATCAGCGGCCGCATTGGGCGGGCACTCGTGACAGAAGGTGCCTTGGTCGGCCAAGGTGAGGCCACGCCCATGGCAGTGATTCAGCAAACCGATCCGATGTACGTCAACTTCACCCAATCGGCCTCCGAAGTCATGAAACTGCGTGGCGCCCTGGAATCCGGCCAACTTAAGCGCGCCGGTGCCCAGGCAGCCAGCGTGCGTGTGGTGCTGGAAGACGGCACGGAATACGCCAAACCCGGCAAGTTGTTATTTTCTGACCTCACGGTAGACGCCACCAGTGGCCAGATCACGCTGCGCGCTGAAGTGCCGAACCCCGCCGGCACGCTGCTACCTGGCCTGTTTGTGCGCGTGCGTCTGGAGCAAGCCCAGGTCAGCAACGCAATCACCCTGCCGCAGCAGGCGGTGACGCGTACACCACAAGGCGACTCGGTGATGGTGGTGGGCGCTGACGGCAAAGTGCTGACGCGCCCGGTCAAGGTGGGTGCGCAGCAACGTGGCCAGTGGGTGATTCTGGACGGGCTGCAAAGTGGCGACCAGGTCATGGTGGACGGCTTCCAGAAGTTGCGCGGTGGCGCACCTGTCAAGCCCGTGCCGTGGCAAGCCCCCGGTAGCGCGCCCGCCAAAGCGGCCAGCGCACCGCCAGCTGCCGCTTCGGCGCCAGCCGCGCAAGCCCCTGCTAGCCTGAAGTTCCTCCCGATTTTCTCCCCAAATTCCCTGAATTTCACCGCATTTCCCCAATGAAGGCCGTCTGATGACGGTCTTTTTTTGGCTTCATAATGTAGTCACTAAATATGCTTGCATTTTTGGA
>NZ_JAQTXM010000016.1 GCF_028688795.1 Rhodoferax sp.
CATGAAGGACAGCAAGGTCATCGTGGCGATCAACAAAGACCCTGAGGCGCCGATCTTCAGTGTGGCTGACTACGGGCTGGAGGCTGACTTGTTTGTGGCTGTGCCGGAATTGGTGGCGGCGCTTTAAGCCTGCTCACACCAGGGCATCCAATGTGGTGCCCTTTTTTTTCGCCTGATGCCTGTGCCATCAGGCCTGTTTTACTTAACGGAGATTCGCCATGACTTACAAAGCCCCTGTCAATGACATGTTGTTCAACATGAAGCACCTGGCCAACATTGACCAGATCGCCCAACTGCCAGGCATGGAAGATGCCGGTTTTGATACCGCACAAGCCGTACTGGAAGAAGCTGCCAAGTTTTGCGAGGGCGTGCTCAGCCCACTGAACTGGGTCGGTGACCAAAACCCCACCAGCTTTAAGGAAGGCGCAGTCACCGCTACCCCAGGTTTCAAGGAAGCCTTCAAGCAGTTCACTGAGGCCGGCTGGCAAGGCCTGCAGCACCCGGTGGACTTTGGTGGCCAGGGCCTGCCCAAAACCATTGGCTCTGCCGTGGGTGAAATGCAAAACTCTGCCAACCTGAGTTTTGCCCTGTGTCCGCTGCTGACCGACGGCGCCATTGAAGCCCTGCTGACCGCAGGCAGCCCGGAGCTCAATGCCACCTACCTCGAAAAGTTGGTGAGTGGCCAATGGACCGGCACCATGAACCTGACCGAGCCACAAGCTGGCAGCGACTTGGCCGCGGTGCGCACCAAAGCCGACCCACAGGGCGATGGCACGTACAAAATCGCAGGGACCAAGATCTTCATCACTTGGGGTGAGCATGACATGGCGGAGAACATCATCCACCTGGTGCTGGCCCGCGTGGCTGGTGCGCCTGAGGGCGTCAAGGGCATCAGCCTGTTCGTTTGCCCGAAGTTCATGGTCAACACCGATGGCAGCTTGGGTGCGCGCAACGACGTGCATTGCGTGAGCATCGAGCACAAGATGGGCATCAAGGCCAGCCCGACGGCGGTTTTGCAGTTTGGCGACCACGGCGGCGCGGTCGGTTACCTGGTGGGTCAGGAAAACCGTGGCCTGGAATACATGTTCATCATGATGAACGCCGCACGTTACGGCGTGGGCGTGCAGGGCATTGCCATTGCCGAGATGGCCTACCAGACAGCGGTGCAATTCTCCAAAGACCGCATTCAGAGCCGCCCGGTTGATGGTTCGCTGCCGGCCGCTGGCCCGATCATTCACCACCCCGATGTGAAACGCATGCTGATGACCATGCGCGCCTACGTGGAGGGCTGCCGTGCACTGTCAAGCGTGGCGGCTGCCGCCTATGACGCGGCGCACCACCATGCAGACGCCGACACGCGCAAGCAAAACCAGGCGTTTTACGAGTTCATGGTGCCGCTAATCAAAGGCTACAGCACCGAGATGAGCCTGGAAGTCACCTCCTTGGGCGTGCAAGTGCATGGCGGCATGGGTTTTATTGAAGAAACCGGATGCGCACAGTATTACCGCGACGCCAAGATTTTGACGATTTACGAAGGCACCACGGCCATTCAGTCCAACGATTTGGTGGGCCGCAAGACGGCGCGTGACGGTGGTCAAACCGCCAAGGCGTTGGCTGGCCAGATCGAGGCCACTGAAGCTGAACTGACGCAAAGCGGCAGCACTGATGCAATGGCCATGGCCAAACGCCTGAAAGCGGCCCGTCTGGCTTTCATCGACGTGGTGGAATTTGTGGCAGCCAACACCAAAGCGCATCCGAATGATGTGTTTGCCGGCAGCGTGCCCTACCTGATGCTGGCAGGCAACCTGATGGCTGGCTGGCAAATGGGCCGTGCCCTGCTGGCCGCGCAGGCGCAAATCGCCCAAGGTGACGACGTGGCGTTCATGCAAGCCAAAATCACCACCGCTCGTTTCTATGCAGATCATCTGCTGACCAAAGTGCCGGGCTTGCGTGACAGCATTGTGGAAGGTGCAGGCTGCGTGACGGCGCTGGCGTTAGACGCGTTTTAAATATTTGCCACCCTGTGGTGGCATTGTTTGCTATTTAATAAATAGCTGTTAGCGCTTTATTTATAAGCACTAGCAGCTATTTTTATATATAAAAATGAGGAGGATGCCATGTCCACGCTGCCTGCGCCTTTGAATGCGCTGCCATTTCCTGTCAGCGGCTCGCCGCTGTTCATCATCAGCAACCCCAAGCTGGTGATTGCCCAGTGCATTGCCGGTGTGGTGGGTGCCATGCTGGCGCTCAATGCACGCCCGGCCGAGCAATTGGAAGATTGGTTGATTGAGATCACCGAGGCCTTGGCCGCGCACAACCTGGCACATCCTGACAAAAAAGCGGCGCCCTTTGCCATTAACCAGATCGTGCACAAAAGCAATGGGCGGCTGGCGCATGACATGGCGCTGTGTGTGAAATACAAGGTGCCGATCATCATCACGTCGTTGGGCGCGCGCGAGGACATCAATGCCGCGGCGCACAGCTAGACCCAGAGCATTTGCCAGAAAGTGACCCGAGCAAGATGGATTTTGGTGGCGACAAGAGCAAGGCTTGGAAAGACATTTGGGGCTGCGGGCAAGGCATTGGGGCCGTGAAGCAGGTGCAAAGCGTGGCCGATTTTGTTGCTCAACTCAAGCGCGAATACGCGGTGGCAAGGGCAAGGCTCTGTGCCTGATATTTAGATTATTTTGGCTTGTAGCCCTTGTTAGGTAAGCGTGAAGCGCTATGTAAAAAGTAGTATTTTCTGTTGACCAGCGTGCCATGGTGCATGATGAGTCATGATGCTTTTGAAAAGGTCAGAGGCCTCAAATGCGCTCAGCCAAGCCTGCAATTCAGGCCATGACTGGCTGGCAAACCAGCCACTGTCGGTATGCGCAAATTGGCGCACAAAGGGCGCCAGCGCGGCATCAACCATGCCCCAGTGGCCACCTGTCAGACAGGGGGATTGGCCCAGGTGCTGGTTCAAGTCTGCCAGAAAGGACGAGGCCAACTGGCGCGGTTCGCAACGGTCACCGATATCAAACCGGCTGGGGTATTTGTAGCGGTCCAACTGGTGCTTGAACTCGCCATCACAACGCCTGACCCACTGCAGCGCACCCGCCATCGCGCCATCGCCAGGAAGCCACTTCATGGGGTCATGGCGATGCAGTGCCCACAGCATGATGTCGAAGCTCTCCTCGACGACCTGACCGTTAATGTCGACCAGCACCGGTACCGTGGCCTTGGCAGACACCTGCCGCAGTTCATCTGGTTTTCGGCTCAGCACCACTTCGCGCAACTCACAGGTTTGTTCTGCCGCTGCCAGTGCCAGGCGGGCCCGCATGGCATAGGGGCAGCGCCGAAACGAGTAGAGAACCGGGTGCTGGGTCACTTGCTGGCGCCGACCCAGTCGAGGCCGCGCGCTTTGGCCAGGTCCCACTGGCGTTTGCGTTCGCGGGCACCGGCTTTCTGGGTGTCGCTGGTGACCGCGTGGCAGCGCGCGCAGCTGACACCGTCTTCAAACAGCGTTGACAGCTTGTCAGCATCGCTGATCGGCATGCGGCAGGCCCGACACAAACCATACTCGCCAACCTCAAGGCCATGGCCCACCGACACGCGTTCGTCAAAGACAAAACAAACCCCTTGCCACAGGCTTTGTTCTGGCGGCACGGTTTCAAGGTATTTCAAGATGCCGCCTTCCAGGTGATAGACCTCATCGAACCCTTGTGTGCGCAGCAACGCGGTGGATTTTTCGCAGCGAATGCCACCGGTGCAAAACATTGCCACCTTGGGTTTCTTGCCTGTCACCGGGTTCAATACGGCGGCCTGGCTCACCCACTGCGGCAGCTGGGAAAAACTGTGGATGTTCGGGTCGAGCGCGCCCTGGAAGGTGCCAATGCCAACTTCGTAGTCGTTGCGGGTATCCACCACGACCACGTCAGGGTCTGAGATCAAGGCATTCCAGTCGGCAGGTTTGACGTAGGTGCCTGCCAGTGTTGAAGGGTTGGCTTCAGGCACACCCAAGGTGACAATTTCACGCTTGAGCCGAACCTTCATGCGGTAAAACGGGGCTTTGTCGGACCAGGCTTCCTTGTGTTGCAAATCGGCCAGCCGCGGGTCTTGGCGCAGATAAGCCAACACGGCGTGAACCCCTTCGGGGGTACCAGCAATTGTGCTGTTGATGCCCTCCGTGGCCAGCAAGATCATGCCTTTGACGCACTGTTGCTCGCAAAATGCGAGCAAGGGCTCTTTCAGCGAGGCGTAGTCTGGTAGTTCAACAAATTTGTAAAAGGCGGCGGTCAGGAATTGCGTCATGCCCAGATTATCAGGTGGGCCAGGTTGAGCCATGTTCGGGCACGATGGCGCGCCAGCCGAGTTCGTGTTTGATTCGGCTGCGCAGTGTGTCGGCCGGGCCGGGTTCACCGTGCACCACATAGACCTGATCAGGCGCCTGCGGCATGGTGCGCAGCCAGGCCAGCAACTGGTTGGCGTCGGCGTGCGCTGAGGCTGATTCCAGTTGCACAACCTCGGCATTCACGTCCACATCGCGGCCGTGAATGCGTACCGACTTGGCACCGCTGGCCAGCGTGGCACCCCGAGTGCCGGGCGCCTGGTAGCCGGTCAAGATGATCATGTTGCGGTGGTCACCCGCGTAGTGTGCAATGTGGTGCAGCACGCGCCCGCCCGTGGCCATGCCGCTGGCAGACAAAATCACCATCGGGCCATGGCGGCTGGCCAGGGCTTTGGATTCATCGGTGCTGTTGACCATGGTGGCGCTGTGCGTCAAGGCATGGGTGTCCTGGCGGCTCAAGCGGTGCTCGCCCAGATGATCTTCAAACAAATGGGTGGTGTGCACGGCCATTGGGCTGTCCAGAAAAACGGGCAGTGAAGAAGGTAGTTCGCCTTTCATCTTGAGCAGGTGAATGGCGTGCAGCAGTGCCTGGGCGCGGCCCACGGCAAACACCGGTACCACGGCCACTCCGCCGCGTTTGGCCACGCGCTGCAGGGCTGGGGCCAACTCAGCCAGCACGTCTTCCTTGGGGTGGGTGCGGTCACCGTAGGTGGATTCAATCAGCACGGTGTCGGCTTGTGGTGCGGCATCAGGCGGGCTCATGATCAGGTCGTCAGGCCGGCCCAGATCGCCCGAGAACAAGATGCGTCGGCCAGCCACGGCCAGCAAAATACTGGCGGCGCCCAAGATGTGGCCAGCCGGGCTGAAGGTGATTTTCCAGCCGGGCAGCGGAGCGATGGTTTTGTCAAACTCCACGGCCTTGATCATCGGCAAGGCATCCAGCGCGTCTTGCCGGGTGTACAAGGGCAGGGCAGGGGCATGTTTGGAGAACCCATGCCGATTGGCGAACGCAGCATCTTCCTCTTGGATATGACCGCTGTCGGGCAGCAAAATTTTGCACAAGTCGCGTGTGCCACGGCTGGCATACACATGGCCTTCAAAGCCCTCTTTGGCCAGCAAGGGCAGGTAGCCGCTGTGGTCCAGATGCGCGTGGGTCAACACCACGGCGTCGATCTGGTTGGGGGCGATTGGCAGTGGCGTCCAGTTGCGCAGACGCAATTGTTTGTAGCCCTGGAACAAGCCACAGTCAATCAGCAGGCTTTTGCCCTCAAAGCGCACCAGGTATTTGGAGCCGGTGACGGTGCCCGAGCCGCCCAGAAAGGTGATGGTCACGCTCATGTTGTCGCCCCCTTGTGCGTGGCATGAAAAAAAGCCACGCTGTTATTTTCAGACAGCGTGGCTTTTTTGGGTGAAATTTCAGGTCAATCCGTGATTTGGATCAACTGAAAAAGCTCTTCAGGCGATCTGTCCAGCTGTCGCCAGTGGGGGAATGCTTGCCACCGCCTTTTCTCAACGACTCATCAAGTTCTCGCAGCAGCTTGCGTTGATGCTCGGTGAGCTTGACGGGTGTCTCCACCAAAATGTGGCAATAAAGGTCGCCAGGGTAGCTGGAACGCACGCCCTTGATGCCCTTGCCGCGCAACCGGAATTGTTTGCCGGTTTGTGTGCCTTCAGGGATGTCAATGGCGGCTTTACCTGCCAGTGTGGGTACATCAATTTCACCACCCAGCGTGGCGGTCACGATGCTGATGGGTACTGAACAGTGCAAATCGTCGCCATCACGCTCAAAAATGTCGTGCTTTTTCAGACGGATCTCGATGTAGAGATCTCCTGCCGGACCGCCATTGGTGCCAGGCTCGCCATTGCCGGCACTGCGAATGCGCATGCCACCGTCAATACCCGCTGGGATCTTGACCTCAAGGGTTTTTTGCTTTTTGAGCTTGCCTTGCCCGTGACATGCCGTGCAAGGTTCAGGAATCACCTTGCCCGTGCCGCGGCAGGTGGGGCAGGTTTGCTGCACGCTGAAAAAGCCCTGGCGCATTTGCACCGAGCCCGAGCCGCCGCAGGTGCCGCAGGTCTTGGCCTGGGTACCTGGCTTGGCGCCGCTGCCGTGGCAGACATCGCAGCTGTCCCAGCTGGGAATGCGAATTTGAGCGTCTTTGCCCTTGGCGGCTTCTTCCAGGGTCACTTCCATGGCATAGCTCAGGTCGCTACCACGGAACACTTGGCGCCCACCACCGGCACGTCCGCCGCGCTGTTGGCCAAACATGTCGCCAAAAATATCGCCAAACGCCTCAGCAAACCCACCGTAAGCCTCGGCGCCGCCCGGGCCACCGCGCATGTTGGGGTCTACACCGGCGAAGCCATGCTGGTCGTAGGCCGCACGCTTTTGCGGGTCTGACAGCATCTCGTAGGCTTCCTTGGATTCCTTGAATTTTTCCTCTGCAGCCTTGGAGGCCTCGCCCTGATTGCGGTCAGGGTGGTGCTTCATCGCATGTTTGCGATAAGCCTTCTTGATTTCTTCGTCGGAAGCGTTTTTAGGAACGCCTAAAACTTCGTAGTAGTCTCTTTTTGCCATGGTGAGTGTGTGCCTGGTTTCAATGCAAACGCCGCATTGAACGTATTCGGTTCAACGCGGCGCGAGTCAGCTGTTTGACGAGCTGTGGTGATGCAAGCGCTTATGGCTTCTTGACTTCTTTCACTTCTGCGTCAACCACATTGTCGTCTTGTGGTGCTGCGCCGCCTTGCGGTCCCGCCTGTGATGCATCGCCAGCTTGGCCGCCCTCAGCCGCCTGCTTGGCTTGCATGTCAGCGTACATCTTCTCGCCCAGTTTCTGGCTCACGGTCATCAGGGCCGCGCTCTTTTCGTCAATGGCTGCCTTGTCCTCGGTCTTGAGCGCATCTTCGAGGTGCTTGATGGCTTCTTCGATCTTTTCTTTCTCAGGGGCGTCAATCTTGTCGCCGTATTCGGCCAAGCTCTTCTTGACGCTGTGCAGATTGGCATCGGCCGTGTTTTTGGATTGCACCAGTTCAAGCTTTTTCTTGTCGTCCGCAGAGTTCAATTCAGCATCTTTCACCATTTGCTGGATTTCAGCTTCGGTCAAGCCAGAGTTGGCCTTGATCGTGATCTTGTTTTCTTTGCCGGTGCCTTTGTCTTTGGCACCCACATGCAAGATGCCGTTGGCGTCAATGTCAAACGAGACTTCAATTTGAGGCGTGCCACGCGAAGCGGGTGGAATGCCTTCCAGATTGAATTCGCCCAGCATCTTGTTGCCAGCCGCAATTTCGCGCTCGCCCTGGAACACCTTGATGGTCACAGCAGGCTGGTTGTCGTCAGCGGTCGAGAAGGTTTGTGCAAACTTGGTTGGAATGGTGGTGTTCTTGGTGATCATCTTGGTCATGACACCGCCCAGGGTTTCAATGCCCAGGGACAGCGGTGTTACATCAAGCAACAACACGTCTTTGCGGTCACCGCCCAATACCTGGCCTTGAATGGCCGCGCCAACGGCGACAGCTTCATCAGGGTTCACGTCTTTGCGTGGCTCTTTGCCAAACAATTCCTTGACCTTCTCCTGAACCTTGGGCATGCGCGACATGCCGCCGACCAAAATCACATCGTTGATATCGGCAGCCGTGACGCCGGCGTCTTTCAAAGCCGTGCGGCAAGGGGCAATGGTGCGCTCGATCAGTTCTTCCACCAAAGACTCGAGTTTGGCCCGGGTCAACTTGATGTTCAGGTGTTTTGGGCCGCTGGCATCGGCGGTGACATAAGGCAGGTTGATGTCGGTCTGGGCGCTGCTGGAGAGCTCGATCTTGGCTTTTTCAGCGGCTTCTTTCAGGCGCTGCAGAGCCAGCACGTCTTTGCTCAGGTCAACACCCTGGTCTTTTTTGAATTCGGCAATGATGAAGTCAATGATGCGTTGGTCAAAGTCTTCGCCACCAAGGAAGGTGTCGCCATTGGTGGAGAGCACCTCAAACTGCTTCTCGCCATCGACATCGGCAATTTCGATGATGGACACGTCAAATGTGCCGCCACCCAAGTCATACACGGCAATCTTGCGGTCGCCCTTTTCGTTTTTGTCCATGCCGAACGCCAAGGCCGCAGCGGTGGGCTCGTTGATGATGCGTTTGACATCCAAGCCAGCAATACGGCCCGCGTCTTTGGTCGCTTGGCGCTGTGCGTCGTTGAAATAGGCGGGTACAGTGATGACGGCCTCGGTGACGGCTTCGCCCAAGTAATCTTCTGCTGTCTTTTTCATCTTGCGCAGCACATCAGCACTGATCTGCTGGGGCGCCATGCGGTTGCCGCGCACGTCAACCCACGCATCGCCATTGTCGGCAGCCGCAATTTTGTAAGGCATCAGATCGATGTCTTTCTGCACTTCTTTTTCTGCGAACTTGCGACCAATCAGGCGCTTGACGGCGTAAATGGTGTTCTTGGGATTGGTAACCGCTTGGCGCTTGGCCGATGCGCCAACCAAGACTTCGCCGTCTTCCTGATACGCAATGATGGACGGTGTGGTACGGGCGCCTTCAGAGTTTTCAATCACTTTTGGCACATTGCCTTCCATGATGGCAACGCAGCTGTTGGTGGTGCCCAGATCGATACCAATGATTCTTCCCATGATGTTTCCTTAGAGGGGTGGGGATGCCATGGCTTGAGCCAGATCCCACGAGGTTTTTGAAATTCGGATGTGTCTAATCTGTGGATGACGGGCTATTTTTCAAGCCAGTCAAACAACTTATTTGGTGGCTGCCACCGTCACCAACGCGGGTCGCAAGATGCGGTCGGCAATCAGGTAGCCTTTTTGCAGCACCGAGACCACGGTGTTGGCTTCCTGGTCGGCTGGCACCATGCTGATGGCTTGATGCAAATGAGGGTCAAATTTGGCGCCAGCCACCGGGTTGATGGCCACGACTTTGTTTCGCTCAAGGGCGCTGACCAGTTGACGCAAGGTGGCTTGCGCGCCTTCGCGGATGTGCTCAAGCGTGGCGTCTTTGGTGTTCAGGCCGGCTTCCAGGCTGTCCAACACCGGCAGCAAGCTGTCGGCAAACCCTTCAACTGCAAATTTTCGGGCTTTGGAGATTTCGTCTTCCGCACGGCGACGGGCGTTTTCAGCCTCAGCTTTGGCGCGCAAATACTGGTCAGCCAACTCGGCGCTTTTGGCCTGTAACTCGGCCAGGTCAGCCTGGCACTTGGCCAATGCCTCGGCTTCAAAATTGGCCATGGCAGCGCTGATGTCGCTCACATCTTGCGGGCTGTTGCTTGCTGCTGAAGACTGATTTGGATGGGGCGGTGTAGAGGTAGGGTCAGACATTCGATTTTCTGGATTTTTAAAATGACGATGATCCAAGTTTGGGGTGTCCGGGGGAATTTCAAGAGTTTTTTGAAAAAACTGCCTTATCGCGACCCATTTGGACATAAAAAAGCGGGCGCTGATCAGGCCCGCTTGGGTTGGTGTGAGAATTTTTACCAACGGTTCATCAACACCACACTGATGTCATTTCACACCCAGCAACTCGACTTCAAACTTCAGGGTGGCGTTGGGCGGGATCACGCCGCCAGCGCCACGCGCGCCATAACCTAAGGCGGCCGGAATGATCAGCACACGGGTACCACCCACGCGCATGCCGGCCACGCCTTCGTCCCACCCGCGAATCACCATGCCAGCCCCGAGGCTGAACACAAACGGGTCGCGGCGGTCTTTGCTGGAATCAAATTTGGCGCCTTGTTGGCCGTCCTGGTAGAGCCAACCCGTGTAATGGACGGTGACGCTCTGGCCTTTGCTGGCCAAATCGCCCTCGCCAATCACTGTGTCATCAAATTCGAGACCTGAGGCAGTTGTTGTCATGAGAAGTTTCTTGTTAGGTTAGGCTGAAATAAAACGCTGTCAGACGCTCTTTTTGGCTTGGCTGGCAGCCCACTTGGTGGCAAATGCCGACAAATCGCCCATGCGCTTGAGAAGATCGGCACCCAGTGTGGTCACGATATATCCGTCACTGCCATGCGTGAGCAAGCCGGCTTCGCGCAATTCCTTGATCCGGGTGTTCAGCGTGTTGGGGGTGATGGTGCCCACGCTGTCTTGCAGCAGACGAAACGTCTGTGGGTGTCCGTCTTTGAGGGCCCACATGACACGAATGGCATAGCGGGACTCCAGCAGGCTCAACAATGGGCCAATGGCCGCGTTTTCTTTGTTACTCATTATCTTGGTCTCCTTGAGGCGTGAATGGCTCGCCTGGAGACATTTCCAGCACTCCGGCGGGTACGTCAAACTATATCACCAGATTGATCCTGTGCTACATGTTTCATAGCTAAAAAATATCGGCCGCATGCTGAAAACAGCCCACTTGGGTACTTGCCAGCCATCGGCCGAAATGCTATGGTTTCCACATATTCAGTGCTTTTAAACCTATTTATTGATATTTATGATCATCAATTTTGAACAAGTTCACAACTATTACGAGCGACTGGTCTTTGAGGACATCGCCCGGTTGTCAGAGGCTTATGCCACCTACAGTGCCGACATGCTCGCCGATGTCGCTTGTGTGGCGCTTAACCGTTTGCCAGCGCGCTATGTGCGCCACGATGTCGACATGATGTTTTACCTGACCGAGCAAGAGCGTCACGCCATTGATGAGTCGCTGACCGAGGCCCTCACCTATGCTTTCGCGCTGGTGGGTGAGCGCATGGCCAAGCGAGGCATGACAGCCTGAGCGACTTGCAACGGTGCCCAGTGCACCCGTTGCCAACACCTGCTGAAGGTTCGCAAGCAAACCGTCTGGCGACGCAATGGCATTGGCCTGCCAGGGGTGTTTTGGTTGAATTTAGTACGGCAGCGCACAGACCACCGCAGGGTGTCAGTTGCACCATGGGTTTTTAATTTATTCAACTGCATCGGATAACCCATGAACCTTCACCTCAGCCTTACGCCTTTGATTTCCCTGCTGGCAGGGATTCTCATTTTGGTCATGCCTAAACTTTTGAATTTCATTGTGGCGATCTACCTGATTGCGATCGGACTGATTGGGCTGGTTGGCAGCGGGCGCCTGTGATTGGGTTGTGACAGAAATTTATTGCGCTCACTAACTTTCTGTCTACAATGACGCAAATGCTGCACTGCAGCATTGATGATCGTCCAGGCTACTCCTTAATGTGGCCGTCTTTAACCCAAGGAAACTGAAATGACCAACACTGCTGAACAATTCGCCGCCAACTCCAAAGCAACTCTTGAAGCAGCGCAAGCGCTCGCTGCCAAGGGTCAAGACGGCCTTGAAAAGTTGGTTGATTTGAATCTGGCAACCAGCAAAACCGTGTTGGGCGAGTCATTCGCACACGCCAAAGCGGTGCTGGGTGCAAAAGACGCTCAAGAATTGGCCGCCTTGCAAGCTGGCTTGGCTAAGCCCCTGGCCGAAAAATCTGCCGCTTACGCTCAGAATTTCCAGAAAATTGTTGCCGGTGCCAGCGAAGAGTTCACCAAGGCAGCCCAAGCCAATGTGGCCGAAGTGCAAAAAGGCTTCGCAGCCTTGATCGAAAGCGCCACTAAAAACGCACCAGCAGGCTCTGAGTCAGCCGTCGCTTTTTTCAACAACGCCATCAGCGCTGGTCAAAACGCTTTCGCTACAGCCCAAAGCTCGGCCAAGCAAGCTGTTGAAGCCGCTCAAGCCAACTTCACAAATGTTGCAGCGCAAGCCACTGAAGCCGTCAAGAAGGCAACAAAGTCTGCTTGATCATCCATTGATTTCGCAGAAATAAGACACACGGCACTTTTGGGTGCCGTTGTTGTTTTTATGCCCAAATCGTTTGGGAACCGCGTTCAAGCTTTAAGCACCACACCTTGGTCCTGCCATGCAACAAAGTCAGACAGAGCAATGCACCTTCTCCAACGATGGGGTTGAAGCGGTTGATGTGCTTGATGAGCGCAGCCTGCTGCTTGAAGAGGTGAACTTCAAATGGCTGATGGCGGGCCTGGGTTGGTGGGTTGACATGGCGCAGTTCACCCGTGACCCTTTGTATGCCGCCCGCTATTTGACGCTGGCCAAGTCTGCTGAGTCTGCGGCGTTAAGAAAATGTGCCGCTGCCCTTGAGTGGCGATCTAGGCCGCACTGACGTCAAATCATGCAGGTAACGCCGAATCGGGCAAGTCTTGCATCCACATGACGCTTCAGCCAGAAGTGCTCGCCAAAGTCGACCATGACGCACCCACGGTGCGATCAAAATTACTAAACTATGCGGTGTTATGAACCCGCTCAATTCCCGAATTTATCTTGCGTCACAAAACCCACGTTATCGCGAGTCACTCGCGCAAATAGGTGTCGGTTTTGAAATGCTTTTGCTGCGCACCGACCCAAGGCGAGAGTTGGCCATCAATGACGTTCAAGAGGCTGATGAGACGGTTCAGCACTACCTCGAACGCATTTGTTGTGCGACGGTAGTAGCAGGGCAGCACGCCTTGGTGTCGCGCAGTTTGCGTGCCTATCCGGTGCTTGCGGCAGACGCCATTCTTGAAACCGACGGCTCGGCCGTTGGCAAGCCTCATGATCAAAAGGCGTCGGCAGACATGTTGCGTGCCTTGTCTGGCCGCCAACACCTGTTGACCAGTGCGGTGGCTGTCGCGTTTCAGGCGCGCGTGGCATGTCGATTGACCACCACCAACATCTCCTTTGCGACACTGACCGACGAAAGAATTCGCCGCTACGTGATGGCCAACGAAGGGCGGGACCGGGCAGGTGCCTACGCCGTCGAAGGTCTCGGCGGCGCGTTTGTGTCGCGCATCGAGGGCAGCCATTCCGCCTTGTTTGGTTTGCCTCTGTTTGAAACGGTTGAGCTGTTAAGCGAATTTGATTTGTCGATTTGACTGGATGCGTGCATAGGTATTTATTTAATAGCTGCTTACGCAATATCCACATGGCCTAGAGCCTATTTAGTCTTCAATACAGTTGATTTTTCGGTCAAGTTCCGACCTGTGGTTGGCGTCCTGCCGCCACAGATTCACCTGGTATCTTGAGCACCACGTTCCTGAGCTGCGGCGTTTAAACTCAAGTGCAAGTTTGTTCAAAGTTGACGACAACAAAGGGTTTTTATGGCAATTGGCTGGCTCACGGTTCTGAAACTTGTTCCCTGGGGCGATGTGATCGAAAACGCACCCAAGGTGGCTCAGGGAGCCAAAAAACTCTGGAGCACAGTAGGCAAAAAACCTGTGCCAGGTGCGGCTGACGTCATCACGCCAGTCCAAAGCGGGCAGGGCGCCTTGAGCGGGCAAGACGGCGCCGTGGCCGCGCTACAGGCGCAAGTGGCAGCACTGCAAGTGGCTACTTCCGAGCTGCACCAGCAAATGCTGGAGTCCAGCGCACTGATCCAGTCTCTGGCCGAGCAAAACACCCAGTTGGTGCAGCGTGTAGAGCTCAACCGCAAGCGCATGCTGATGATTGGTGTGCTCACGGTGGTGTTGGCCGTGGTGATGGCCGCTAAATATATTTGATAGTGACTTGCGCAATGAATACAAGGGCTAGAGGCCTATTTTGCTTATAAATGATTTGAAGGTCTGCCTCCTGGCAGGCTGGCTGTTGGGACGGTCATGACGACCTCTGATCTTCCTGCAGGCTTCATGGTGCTGCACGGCAACCGTCTGGAAGACCTACGCGACCTGTTGTTGCAGGTGCTTCAAGCCCAGCCGCTGGCGGTGCTTGAGCCCGAAGTGATCTTGCTGCAAAGCAACGGCATGAAACACTGGCTGGAAATGGCGCTGGCCAGTGACGATGCCTTGGGCGTTTGCGCTGCCACCCGCATGGCGCTGCCCGGCGCTTACCTGTGGCAGGTGTACCGCGCGGTGCTGGGCCCTGAGGCCGTGCCCGCCGCCATGCCGTTCGACAAAAATAGCCTGGTCTGGCGGCTGGTGCGTTTGTTGCCCGACTTATGTGAGCGCCATGCGGTCTACGCGCCGCTCAAACGTTATCTGGGCGAGCCGCTGCAGCCGCGCAAGCTGTACCAATTGGCACTGCAACTGGCGGACGTGCTGGACGGCTACCAAAGCTACCGCGCCGACTGGCTGGCGGATTGGGCCGCTGGCCGAGATGTGTTGCGTGACGCCAAGGGGGCGGGCCAGGGTGCTGCGGATGTGGCTGCTCTGCCGCCCGAACACGCCTGGCAAGCCCAACTGTGGCGTGACATTCGGGCTGACGTGGGTGCAGATTTTGAGGACAGTTCCCGCGCCGCCGTGCATGAACGCTTTTTGGTTGCCATGACCGCAGTCAAGCGCCAGGTGGACGCCACGGGACAGCGCCCGCCAGGTTTGCCGGCGCGGTTGGTGGTGTTTGGCGTGTCGTCACTCCCGATGCAACTGGTGCAGGCGCTGGCTGCGTTAGGCCAAGTGAGCCAGGTGCTGATGCTGGTTCAAAACCCTTGTCAATATTTTTGGGGTGACATCGTCGAAGGCCATGCTGCGCTGCGCGCCCAGGTGCGCCGCCGCCAAAGCCCCAAGGCATCGGCCGAGCCGGCATCTGCGCCACTGGCCCTGGATGCGTCACGGGCTGCCACGCACCCGCTGCTGGCTTCGTGGGGCAAACAGGGTCGCGACTACCTGCATTTGCTTGATGGATTCGATGCGCCCGAGCAGTACCGCCAGCACTGGACGCGGGTGGATGTGTTTGTGGACCCCACCACGGCTGCGCCAGAGCGCCCCGCCAGCCAACTGGCGCTGCTGCAGTCGGCCATGCTCAACCTGAACCCCGAGCCCGACGCGCCGCAGCCATTGTCTGATGATGGTTCATTGGAATTTGTCAGCGCCCACAGCGCCCAGCGTGAGCTTGAGGTGCTGCACGACCGCCTGCTGGCCTGGTTTGAAGACGACGCAACCCTGAAACCACGCGATGTGATGGTGATGGTGCCCGACATGGAAGCCTTTGCGCCCCATATTCAAGCCGTGTTTGGCCGTTTTGCGCCAGGCCAGCCAGGGTTTATTCCGTATGCGGTGGCCGACACCACCACGCGCAGCACGCCACTGGTGCAGGCCCTTGAGCAGCTGTTGAGCCTGCCGCAGGCGCGCCTGACGCTGTTTGAGTGGGCCAGTCTGTTTGAGGTGGCGGCCGTGCGCAAACGCTTCAAAGTGTCTGAGGCCGATGTGCAGCTGCTGCAAGACTGGCTGGCCACCGCAGGCGTGCGCTGGGGACTGGACGCGGCCCACCGGCAAGTGTGGGGTTTGCCTACAGGCACCCAAGGCCTGGCACAAAACACCTGGGCCTTTGGCCTGCGCCGTTTGTTGTTGGGCTATGCGGTGGGCGCGGATTTGGGCTCGGCCACTGGTCGTGGCGATGGGGGTGGAAATGACGATGGTGATGTCGCAGATGCGGGGGAGGCGCCTGGCGCGGGCGGCCTTTGGCACGACACGCTGGCGCAACCCGCCCTGAGCGGCCTGAGTGCTGCGCTGATGGGCTCGTTGCTGGACTGGCTGCAAAGCATCACCGACACTTTGGCCGCGCTCTCGCAAGACCACACCCCGGCCGAGTGGGGTGTCACCCTGAACCAGCTGCTGCAGCGCTTTTTTGCCCCGGCGGATGACTCGGAAGAACGCGCCCTGGCCCGCGTACTGGAGCCGCTGCAAAGTTGGCTTGACGCCTGTGACGCCGCGGGCCTTGACACCCCATTCCCGCTGGAGGTAGTGCGCGAGCATTGGCTCTCGCAAATCGAGGTGGGCGGCCTGCAGCAGCGCTTTTTTGGCGGGGGTGTGCAGTTTGGCACCCTGATGCCGATGCGCTCCATTCCATTTGCCGTGATTGGCCTGTTGGGTATGAACGATGGCGCTTACCCGCGCGCGCAAGCCGCGCGTGATTTTGATTTGATGGCCAGCAGCTGGCGCGCTGGTGACCGCTCGCGCCGAGAAGATGACCGTTATCTGTTTCTGGAAGCCATTTTGTCTGCGCGCCAAAAGCTCTATGTGAGCTGGCAGGGCCACAGCGCCACCGACAACAGCAAGCGCCCGCCGTCGGTGCTGGTGGCGCAGCTGCTGGACCACATCAACGCCCTGTGGACTCCGTCCCACAGCGCGCAGGTTCAGCCACTGCAGCCGTTCTCAAAGGTCTATTTTGAGGCTGCATCGGGTTTCTGTACTTTTGATAAAGATTGGGCTGTAGCCCATATAAATAAAGCGCAAGTAGCTATTGAAAATGTAGTATCAAACCCCGATATCGTCTGCCCAACAAGCCTCACGCTGGACGACCTGCAACGCTTGTTGCGGGCTCCGGTGGAGGTGTTTTTCAGGAACCGTCTGCAAACCACGCTGGACCAGTTAAGCGACCTGGCCGAGCCTGATGAGCCCTTCGCTCTGAACGCGTTGCAGCAACACCAGGCTGGCGCAGATTTGTTGCAAAGCTTTGCCAGCAGTCAAAGCCTGGCGCGTTTGCAAGGCGCGGGCCAGTTGCCGCTGGCCGCCTTTGGCCAGCACACATCTGAGGTTTTGCTGGACGTGGCCACCCAGGTGCGTGCGCGGCGCGACCCGTGGCTGGCCCGGTACCCGTTGGCGCTGGCGGCGCAGCCAGTGGATTTGAGTTTTGACCACGGCACCAGTTTGAGCGGTGCGCTGGATGGCCTTTTCGCCCAAGCAGGGACTCAGACGGCCAGCTCGGGCAGCCAACGTGATCAGTATGGTCAGATGCCTGCAAACAATCCGGTGAACCCGCCGGCAAGTGCCTGTCTGCAACTGGCCGCCCGCCCCGGTGCCGTGCTGCAAGGCAAACCAGGTGCGCAACAAGCGCGCGGCCATGTGCTGGTGGCTTTGTGGGTGCGGCATTTGGCCGGATGTGCCAGCGGGCTGCACTTGACCAGTGTTGTGGTCGGAGTGGACGGCCAGGTGGTGTTGCCACCGATGTCTGCGGATGCCGCTCACACGGCACTGTCAAAGCTGGTGCAGGCCTATACCCAAGCCTGGGGCCAGCCGCTGCCTGTGGCTTGCAAGACCGCGTTTGCCTACCTGCAAACACAAGCCGCCAATGCGCAGCTGCCGCCAGACAAGCCGCCCAAAGACCCGCATGAGGCGGCACGGCTGGTGTTTGACACCCAGCCCGGCGCGCGATTTCCGGGCGAGTGGGCGCAATCCGCCTACTTGCAACGCGCCTTTGCCAGTTATGACGATGTGCGTGAGGGCTTGCCGCATTGGGCGCAAGTGCTCTATGGCGAATTGGCTGCGCGTGTGGATGTGACGCAATCGACGGCGGAGGTGTTACCTTGAGCGAGCTGCAACCCGTGCTGATGCCATCTGTCCAGTCACCTAGCCAGCCCCTCAACCCCCTGACGCTGCCGCTCTCTGGCCTGCAGCTCATTGAGGCTTCAGCCGGCACCGGCAAAACCTGGACGCTGGCCGCCCTTTATGTTCGCTTGGTGCTGGGTCACACACCTGCATCCAATCAGCCTGGCGCTGGGCTTTACCCGCCGCAAATTCTGGTGATGACCTTCACCGATGCCGCAACGGCCGAATTGCGGGCGCGTATTCGGGCCCGGCTGGCACAGGCGGCCAAGTATTTTCAAAAAGGTGACGACACGCAGGCTGATGATTTCTTGCGCACTCTGCGCGCTGAGCTTGATCCAGCCGCTTGGCTGGCATGCGCCGCCCGGCTGGATCTGGCCGCGCAGTGGATGGACGAGGCCGCCATCTTCACCATTCACGGCTGGAGCAGCCGCATGCTCAAGACCCATGCGTTTGACAGCGCCAGCCTGTTCACCCAGACCCGCGTGGAAGACAGCGAGCAGCTCAAGCTCACGGCGGTGCAAGACTATTGGCGCACCTGGTTTTACCGGCTCGATGCCGACAACCTGGCCGCGCTCGATGGTGTGGCCGACACGCCACAAACCTTGCTAGGCAAGCTCAAAGACCGCTGGCGCGTGGCCGAGCGCGCCCCGGCCGCCGACGCGCCCACCTTGACCGCACCCGATGTGGCGCTGGCAGAGTGGTCGCGCTGGCTGCAGCAACGCCAGGCCCTTGAAGCCCCGGCGCGTGCTGCCTGGACCGATGAGGTGGTGGCGCAATTGCGCGAGGTTGTGGCGGGCAAAATCCTCAAGGGTTATGCGTCCAACCATTTACCGGGTTGGCTGGAAAAAATGGCCGCCTGGGCGCAGGGCGACGAGATTGCGCTGGACGTGCTGGAGCGCTTCACGTGCAGTTACGTGGTCAGCAAAGGCTGGACGCAAGCGGCAAACTTTCCCGCGTTCGATGCGCTGCAAACCCTTTACGACTGCCTGGCGCAAGCGCCCGACATCGCCGAAATGCTTTTGAGCCACGCCGCTGTGGCGGTGAGTGCGGCCTACCAGCGCGCCAAACAGCAAGCTGCGCAATTTGACTTTTCTGACCTGCTGCAAAACCTGTACCGTGCGCTACAAGCCCCGGACGGCCGTCTGGCGCAGGCTATTGGCACGCAATACCCGGTGGCGCTGGTGGACGAGTTCCAAGACACCGACCCTTGGCAGTTTGGTAGCCTTATCAAAATTTATAGTGGCTCACGCTTAATTGATGGGGGCTTGATCATGATTGGTGACCCAAAACAGGCCATCTACAGCTTTCGTGGGGCCGATCTGGCGACCTACTTGCAGGCCCGCAACCAAGCCCAGGGCATCTACACCTTGGCGGGTAACTTTCGCGCCATTCAGGGTTTGGTTGGCGCCGTGAACCATGTGTTTAAAAGCGCCAACGCGCCGTTTGGCGATGTGCCGTTTGCGCCCGTGGTGGCCTGCAACCCCGGCATCAAGCCGCTGCAGGTGGCGGGCCAGTCTCAAGTGGCCATGACGGTGTGGCACCTGCCGTATGACAAAACCCCGAGCAAGGGCGACTTCATGGCGGACATGTCTGCTGTTTTTGCCACGCAGATGGTGAGCCTGCTGCAATCAAGCGCTGCCCAGCCGGGCGACATGGCGGTGCTGGTGCGTGACCGTTTTGAGGCCGCCAAAATCCGCGACGCGCTGGCGGCGCGCGGCGTGCGCAGCGTGTATTTGTCAGAGCGCGACAGCGTGTTTGCGTCTGCCCAGGCGCAAGACCTGTGGCGCGTGCTGCGGGCCGTGGCCAAACCCGGTGACACGCGTTTGCTGCGCGCGGCCTTGCTCACCCATTTGTGGGGTTTGAGCTGGCCCGAACTCGATGCCATGATGAGCATTGAAGCCGCCTGGGACGCACAGGTGGAGCAATTTTTACAGTGGCAGCAAATCTGGCGCAACCAGGGTGTGTTGCCCATGCTGCACCGTTTGCTGCACGATCAGGCCCTGGCGCAGCGGCTGCTGCAACAAGGCGCGCCGGGCGAACGCGCCCTGACCAACGTGTTGCATCTGGGTGAACTACTGCAAGCCGCCAGCACCTCACTGCAAGGCGAAGGCGCACTGCTGCGGCATCTGGAGGCCCAGTTGCGCCGCCCCAGTGCCAGTGCCGAGACCGCGCCGCTGCGCCTGGAAAGTGATGCGCATCTGGTGCAAGTGGTCACCCTGCACAAATCCAAGGGGCTGGAATACCCGCTGGTGTTTCTGCCCTTCATGTCCAACTACCGTGCCGAGAAAAAGAGCAGTGGCCGCGACGATGCAGAGCGCCTGGCGGAAGACATTCGCTTGTTTTACGTGGCCGTGACCCGCGCCCAATGCGCCCTGTGGCTGGGCGTGGCGCAGGTCAGCGGTGATGTGGATGGCAAGAAACCCGTGCCCAAAAGCGCGCTGTCGGTGTTGCTGGGCCGCAGCGCGCCGGATGACCAGGCGCAGCGGCTGGCCACATGGGCTGGCCCGGACATCTTGGTGCAAACCGCACCGCAAGCCGCTGATGTGATGTTCGAGCCGGTGTCGACCACTGTTGAGCCTCAGGGCGCGCGCGTGGCCAAACGGGTGCTGCGGCGCAACTGGTGGAGTGCCAGTTTCAGCGCCCTGACACGTGACTTGGATGCGGCCAGCGCCCAAGCCACGTCGTTGGGCAGCGAGCGTGACGATTTGGTGACCGACGCCCAGCTGGACAGCACCGAAATTGATGTCCTGTCGCCCGACGACGCCACCGCCACTGAGCTGTTTGTGCCCGACCTCACCTTCAATGCTTTTCCCGCCGGTGCCAGCTACGGCACACTTTTGCATGACCTGCTGCAGTGGCAGGCAGAGCACGGCTGGCTGGCAGCTCATGTGGCACCTGATGACGGGAGCTGCGCCTGGGCCACGCAACTGGCGCGGGCCTGCCAGCGTGCTGGGCTCGACGGTGCGCAGGGCGGCTTGTTAGCGGCGTGGGTTTCTCAAATTATTAAGGCTAATTGGCCTCTAGCCCTTATAAAACATGCGCGAGCAGCTATTAATTTGAGAGAGATGACTTTAGGGGAATTAAAGACGCCGGATTACTGGCCAGAAATGGGTTTTACCCTGCCGGTGAAGCGCCTGCAAAGTGTCTGGCTGGACCAAAAGATCAGCCAAGCCGTGTGGCCGGATTTGCCCCGAACCGCCCTGCAAGCGCGCCTGCTTGAAGGCCTGCTGACTGGCTTCATGGACCTTGTATTCCAGGCACATGGCCGCTACTACGTGCTGGATTACAAGTCAAACCGCCTGCCCAATTACGCGCCGGCCACCCTGAAAGCCGCCATGCTGGACCACCGCTACGACGTGCAAGCCGTGCTTTATGTGCTGGCCTTGGACCGCCTGCTGAAAAGCCGCCTGCCAGACTATGACTTTGACCAGCACATGGGTGGCGCACTGTATTGGTTTGTGCGTGGGGTCGATCAGCCTGGCATCGGCATGCTGGCCTTGAACCCGTCGCGCGGACTGATTGAGGCACTGGATGCCGCCCTGGCTGGAGAGCCGTCATGAGTCAGGTGCAACGTCCACTGTCGCTCACGTCGCCTGAGACGCAGGCAGTTTTGGCTGAGACCCTGCCGTTGACCGCATTGGATAGTGCATTTGCCCAATTCTTGAGCGAATCACAGTCAACTGACGACCCTCGTCACAGTCTACTGGCGGCATTGGTCAGCCACCAATACGGCCGTGGCCACGCCTGCCTGGATCTGCAGTTACTGACCGAATTTGGCGTAGTAGCACTTGGTTGGGACACCCGGCTGCAAGACTTGTTGCCGGCCGGTCTGGCTGCTGCTGCGTCTGGATTACCTTGGGTTCAAGGCCCAGGCAGCCCGCTGGTGTTGGACGGCACGCGCCTGTACTTGCGCCGCAATTGGGCCGCTGAACAAGCCATTCGCAGGTCCATCTTGGCGCGTCTGGCGCAGCCTTGCGCGGTGCCAGACACCTTGAAAGCCGCGCTGGACAGTTTATTTGCAGCCCCATCAGGCGGTACAGCTTCCCCTGACTGGCAAAAGGTGGTCTGCGCGGTGGCCGCACACGGCCGCTTCACCCTGATCACTGGCGGCCCCGGTACCGGCAAAACCACCACTGTGGTGCGCTTGCTGGGTCTGCTGCAGTCGCAGGCGACTCGAATCGGCAAGCCCTTGCGGATTGCGCTGGCTGCGCCCACCGGCAAGGCGGCGGCGCGTCTGGGTGAGTCCATCTCCGTGGCCATTCAACAGTTGCCCGCCCACATGCAGGCAAACATTCCCACGCAGGCGCAAACCCTGCACAAGCTGTTGCAGGTGCGATCAAGCCTTCGGGCAAGTCCACCGCCCGCCCTGGCGCTGGATTTGGTGGTGGTGGACGAGGCCTCGATGATTGACCTGGAAACGATGGCGCGCCTGTTGGCCGCCGTGCCCATAAGCGCCAGTCTGATCTTGTTGGGCGACAAAGACCAACTGGCTTCGGTTGAAGCCGGTGCGGTGATGGGGCAACTGTGCGATGGGGCAGAGCGGGGCGGCTACACCTTAGATACCGTGCAATGGGTACAGACCCATAGCGGCGAAGACATCAGCGCCTGGTCAGGCAATGGCCCAGGCGGTCACTGGCTTGGCGTGGGTGCCGAGTTGCGTGAAGGGGTCAGCGGCGTGGCTGGCCGTGGCTCAAGCCTGGCGCAGCACACCGTCATGCTGCGCCTGAGTCGCCGTTTTGCTGCCGACAGTGTGATTGGCCAGTGGGCCAGCGCGGTGAATGCGGGCGAGCGTCAGCAAGTGGCTGAGTTGTGGTCGGCCACACCACGCTGGTCACCGGCTCAAGCCGCCAGCGTCACCCGACTGGAGCCTTCACACGGCTTTGATGCCCCACTGGCCAGGCTGGTGCGTGTCGGTTGGCACGATTGGCTGGCAGATTTGGTGTCCATTGGCAGTGCGCTGTCGGCTGAGCCCCTGTTGGGCCGACTTCAATCGGCCAGGTCGTCGCAAGTCGACCCCATAAAGTCCGCCCAACCAGGCCAATTCAGCGATGCCCAGGCACTGGCGCTCTTGGCTGCTTTTGGCAAATTTCAAGTGTTGTGTGCTTTGCGTGAGGGCCCTTGGGGTGTGACGGCGCTGAACCGTGCCATTGCCCGCGCTTTAGGCTTTGTGCCGGAAGGCTGGTATGCCGGCCGCCCGGTCATGGTCACGCGCAACGATTACCACCTGAATTTGATGAACGGTGATGTGGGTCTGTGCCTGCCCACGGCCCAAGGATTACGCGTGGCCTTTGCCCAGGGCACCGCATTGCGCTGGGTTTTGCCGTCGCGGCTGGACGCGGTGGAGACCGTGTTTGCCATGACAGTGCATAAATCCCAAGGCTCAGAGTTTGACCATGTCGCGCTACTGTTGCCCGATCGCATCGCGCCAGTGCTGACGCGTGAACTGCTCTACACCGGCATCACCCGGGCCAAAAAGTGTTTGACCCTGGTGGTGCCTCAGGTCGGGGTGCTGCGCCAGGCCGCGGCGTCACGCATTTTGCGCAGCGGCGGCTTGTCCATGGGCTGATGTGCCAAGTCACTTGGACGCACAGCCGCTGGCCTGAATTGGTTACAGTGCGCGATGATTTGCCAACTTGCCCCATTCAGAAGTGTGTTCGTAGCTTTGTGCGCGATGTTGACCCTGAGCACTTTTTCAGCACGTGCACAGGTTACGGTACCCTCAGTTCAAAGCGTCAAACCAAGCAGTAGCCGCTGGGACAGCGGTGCCGGGTTTGTGTTTAACCAGGGTAAAAAGAAGACACTGAAGATTCGCCAGTCGGTGAGTGGCGTGGCCTGCAACCTTGACGCACAGGGCAAGCGCATCTGTCTGCTGGCATTTGATGAGGGCTCACAGGCACGTTATGCCTATCCGCAAGACGGTCGGCTCGCAGTAGATGCTGAAATCGTTCAGTTTGCTGGCATTCACGGTGAGCTCGATGCCGAGGGTGCGGCGACCGATGGGCGTTACGTTTACGTCACGGGCTCCCACTCTGCCAAGCGCTCCGATTGCAGCAGCAACCCGAGCAGCCGCCACGTCATTCGCCTGTTGCTGGACCCGGCCACGGGTCGGGTGGTGCAGGGCGG
This sequence comes from Rhodoferax sp., assembly GCF_028688795.1. Taxonomy (GTDB): domain Bacteria; phylum Pseudomonadota; class Gammaproteobacteria; order Burkholderiales; family Burkholderiaceae_C; genus Rhodoferax. The sequence goes on from NZ_JAQTXM010000016.1 coordinate 23,692, forward strand.
GCAGGCCGACACCGGGCGGCTTTGGCCGTTGATGCAGGCACAGAGCGCGCTGCAAGCCTATGTAGGTGAGCGCAAATGCCTGGGGTCTGAGCCACCACCCAAAGCGCCCAAATTGGCTGGTCAGCAGGGCATCAACATCGAAGGGCTGGCCGTGCAGAACGGGCGGCTGTATTTTGGCTTTCGCGGGCCGGTGGTGAAGGGCGAAGCCCTGGTGCTGGCGGTGGATGCAGACGCCTTGTTCAATGGCAGTGACCCCCACACCAACTTGACCCGATTGGAACTGGGCGCACACCGTGGCATTCGCGACATGGTGGCGGTATCGGGCGGATTTTTGCTGCTGGCTGGCCCCGATGACGATGCCGCCAGCCTTGCAACAGGCTGGGCGGTTTTTTGGTGGGATGGCAAGCCGGTGACGACCGTGGCGCAACCCAGGCTATTGGCCGCACTGGAACTCAGGCAGGTCAAGATGCGTTCATGCGATGGGGCTCTGAAACCTGAGGCGCTGACCGTGCTAGAAGAAAGCCCCAAGTCCTACAAGTTGCTGGTGTTGTCTGACGGCATGTGTGATGGTGGTGCGCTGACGTTCACCGTACCCAAGCCATGAGGCACCCACGGGTGAATGGGTTGTTTGAGCCAAGCCAAGTCGCGCTGGCATCCGTGCAGTTTTTGGAAATCAGGTGTTCGGAATGCCATCAGCAAATGCCTCCAGGGCGGCAATGGGCAGCGGTCGACTGAACAAATAGCCTTGATAGGCATGGCAGCCCAAATGCGCCAGAAAGTCGACCTGGGCCTGTATCTCTACCCCTTCGGCAATGACGGACAGCCCCATGCTCTCGGCCAGCGCCACCACCATTTTGGCGATGGCCGCGTCGTTGGCATCAGTGACGATATTTCGCACAAAACCCTGGTCAATCTTGAGCTGGTCCAGCGGCAGCTGCTTGAGGTAGGCCAGCGATGAGTAGCCGGTGCCGAAGTCATCCAGTGAGAAGCCGACCCCTCTGCCTTTGAGTGCGCCCATTTTTGCAATGATGCCTTCGACATCGTCTACCAGCATGCTCTCGGTGAGTTCCAGTTTGAGCCGCTTGGGCTTCGCATGGGTGCGCGTCAGTGTGGCCAGCACCTGTTCAACAAAGTCGGCTTGATGGAACTGGCGGGCGCTGACATTGACCGCAATCGTCAGGTGCGCCCGGTTTGGCTGATTCGCCCACGCTGCGAGTTGGGTGCAGGCTGTTTCCAGCACCCACTGGCCGATTGGCAGAATCAGGCCTGTGGCCTCGGCCAATGGGATAAATTCTGCTGGCGACACCATGCCGCGTCGTGGGTGCTGCCAACGCAGCAGCGCCTCTACACCGGTGAGTCGACCATCACCCACCACCTGTGGTTGGTAGTACAGCAAGAATTGTTGATTGAGCACCGCATCGCGCAGGTCGGCCTCCAGCGCAGCATGGATGGATACCTCAGCTTGCATTTGGGCATCAAAAAAGCGCAGGGTGTTGCGCCCGGCGGCCTTGGCCTTGAACATGGCCAATTCGGCACGCCGCAATGGCCCTTCGCTGGTTTCCTGGAGCTCAGCCCCAAACAGGGTTACCCCTATGCTGGGCGTGCTGTGATGCGCCCCATTGGCAAGTGGGTAGTCAAACCCCAGCTCAGCCAGTATTTTGTCGCCTACGGCCTCCGACTGGTTGGCGGCATCCAGCGCGTTCTCGCTCAAGTCTTCAAGCATCACCACAAATTCGTCGCTGCCCAAGCGGGCCACAGTGTCGCCCTCGCGAATGCAGGTTTTCAGGCGCTGTGCGACCTGCGCCAGCAGAAGATCACCCTGGTGGTGCCCCAGGGTGTCGTTGAGGGTCTTGAAATTGTCCAGGTCGACAAACAGCAGGGCACTTTTGCGGGCGTGGCGGGTGCTGGCATTCAAGGCCTGGTCGAGCCGGTCCATCAGCAGTCGGCGGTTGGGCAGGCTGGTCAGCGGGTCGTAGAAGGCCAGGTTTTCTATTTGGGCTTGCGCTGTTTTGTGGTCGGTGATGTCGGTGAAGATGGCTACGTAATGGGTGACCAGGCCCGCACCGTCCTTGACGGCGCTGATGCTGAGTCGTTCGGGGAAAACCGCCCCATTCTTGCGCCGGTTCTGGATTTCTCCTTGCCAGGTGCCCAGGCTCGCCAGGCTGTGATCCATGTCGGCAAAAAAGACCCGATCATGGCGACCCGACGACAAGAGATGCGGGCTCTGCCCAATGGCTTCATCTGCGCTGTAGCCCGTGGTTTGGGTGAAGGCTTTGTTGACGCGCAGGATGACCCGCCGGGCGTCGGTGATGAACATGCACTGGTGTGACTCAAACGCCGTGGCCGCAATGCGCAGGGCTTCTTCGGCATTTTTCCGTTCGGTGATGTCCTGTGTGATGCCGACCGCTCTGAGCGCCGTGTGGTCTGGTGCAAATTCAACGTCAGCTTTTTGGCGTACCCAGCGAACTTGTTTGCCCACCACGATGCGGTGTTCGTGATCAAAGCTGCCTGCTTGCAGGGTCAATTGCCAGGACTGGTCCAACGCGGCCCGGTCTGTCGCATGGACCCTTGTCAGGTAACTTTTTCGGCTTCCGATGGTGCCCTTAGGCAGGCCGAAAATACGGCAAGTCTCGGGTGACAGGTGCATGGTGTCGGTGCTGATGTCATAGACCCAGCTGCCTACTGATGCAACCGCTTGAGCACGCTGCAGGTCGGCTCTGCTTGATTCAAGCTCAAGTGTTTGTTGCGTCAATGTGGCGCTTACGTTGCGCAATTGGGCAAGCTTGTCGGTGTACGAGCGAACCAGAGACGCGACCATCACGGCTGAGATGATGAAGGTGACGGTTTGTACGGCCCCGTGCAGGCCGGGCGGTGTGGCGGGCTGGGTTGGCAAAATTCCCACGGACTCGGCCCAGACAAAGAGGCCTGTGACCAGGATCGTCAGGGCTGCAATGCGCAGTCCGGCGCGCGGCCCAATCAGCCAGCCCACCATCATGATGACGAACGGGTAAATGATGACGGCCGGGGTGCGCACACCGCCATTCAGGGTTGCAATACCGGTAATGGCCAGCCAGCTGCCATAAGTCAGGATGTAAATGACTGTGCGTGTCTTGCCGCGCACCAAAAAAAACCAGCCTGCTGCCGCTATCACTGCCACTGCTGCTGGCCCGATCATGCGTTTGGTCTGGTCGGGCACGGTTAAAAAGAGAACCACCAGGAAAAGCAGTGACCCGGTCAACAGCGCAAATATCGTGTACCGGAGAAAGGGGCGCGCAGTGTCCGAAGAAACCGCGCCAGAGGCCTCGCTGTCAACGGCTTTGTCTGGCGTGGCTTCCTCGTTCACGGGGTCATGCCTCTTGGTAGGCGCTCACGGGCACACACGCGCAGAACAAATTGCGGTCGCCGTAAACATTGTCAATGCGGCCAACCGGCACCCAGTATTTGGATGTTTTAAGCCCCGGCACCGGAAACGCTGCCAATTCGCGGCTGTAGGGCTTGTCCCAGACCTCGCCCAAGAGCGCCGCAGCCGTGTGTGGCGCGTTGTGCAAGGGGTTATTGTCTTTCGGCCAAATGCCTTTTTCCACCTTGGCAATCTCGCCGCGGATGGCGATCATGGCATCGATGAAGCGGTCCAGCTCGGCCAGCGTTTCGCTTTCGGTGGGCTCCACCATCAGCGTGCCGGGCACCGGAAAACTCAGCGTGGGGGCATGAAAGCCGTAGTCCATCAGGCGTTTGCTCACGTCTTCAGCCGAGACGCCGTTGACGCCACCACTGCTTTCCTTCAGGGGGCGCAAATCCAGAATGCACTCGTGCGCCACACGGCCGGGTTTGCCTCCCTCCGGAACACTGGTGTAGAGCGTGGGGTAGTGGCTTGAGAGTCGTACGCTGATGTAGTTGGCACTCAGAATGGCCACCTCGGTGGCGGCTTTCAGGCCCTGCGCACCCATCATGCGGCAATACATCCAGCTGATCGGCAACACGGCTGCGTTGCCAAGTGGCGCGGCTGACACGGCACCGACACCAGCGCCGGGCAAATACGGCACCAGGTCAGCCACCACACACACCGGCCCGACACCGGGGCCGCCGCCGCCGTGTGGAATGCAGAAGGTTTTGTGCAGGTTCAGGTGGCTCACATCACCGCCAAATTCGCCCGGCGCGGCCAGGCCCACCAAGGCGTTCATGTTGGCGCCGTCCACATAGACGCGGCCACCGTGGCTGTGAATCAGGGCGGACAACTCCTTCACGTTGGTCTCGAACACGCCGTGTGTGCTCGGGTAGGTGATCATCATGGCGGCCAGGTTGGCGCTGTGTTGGGCGCATTTGGCAGCCAGATCGGCCATGTCCACATTGCCCTGGGCGTCGCAGGCGGTCACCACCACTTTCATGCCCGCCATGGCGGCGCTGGCCGGGTTGGTGCCGTGCGCGCTGCTGGGGATCAGGCAGATGTTGCGGTGGCTTTCGCCACGCGCCGCATGAAAACCGCGGATGGCCATCATGCCGGCGTATTCGCCCTGGCTGCCGGCGTTAGGCTGCAGGCTGATGCCGGCGTAGCCGGTGGCCTGGCACAACCAGGCGCGCAATTGTTCGTCCAGTTCGGCGTAGCCTGCGCGCTGGTTTGCTGGGCAGAACGGGTGAATGTCGGCAAACTCGGGCCAGGTGATGGGAATCATCTCGCTGGTGGCATTGAGCTTCATGGTGCAACTGCCCAGCGGGATCATGCTGCGGTCGAGCGCCAAATCAAAGTCAGACAAACGGCGGATGTAGCGCAGCATGCCAGTCTCGGAGTGGTGCGTGTTGAACACCGGGTGCGTCAGGTAGCTGCTGGTGCGTAGCAGGGCAGGGGGCAGAAGAGTAGACGCCGTTTGTTCAAAGTCTGCAAGCTTGGGCACGACTTGGCCGGGTTTGGAAAAAAAGCCCCAGAGCTGTTCGATGTCAAAGCGGGTCGTGGTTTCATCCAGTGAGACGCCCAAAGCATTTTTTGAAACAAATCGAAGGTTAGCCCTCGTATTTATTGCGCAAAAAGCTATTGAATCAGTAGCGCCTGACGTGTCGATGGTGAGTGTGTCAAAGGCGCTGGCGTTGGCAACGTCATAGCCCAAAGTCTTCAAGCCAGTTGCCAGCAACGCGGTGAAGGTGGCCACGCGCTGGGCAATGCGCTTAAGACCGGCCGGGCCGTGGTACACAGCGTACATGCTGGCAATTACAGCCGGCAACACCTGCGCCGTGCAGATGTTGCTGGTGGCCTTTTCGCGGCGAATGTGTTGCTCGCGCGTTTGCAGCGCCAGTCGGTAAGCCGGGTTGCCATGCGCATCCTTGCTGACCCCCACCAGTCGGCCGGGCATGGTGCGTTTGTGTTCATCGCGGCAGGCCATGTAGCCCGCGTGCGGGCCGCCATTGCCCATAGGCATGCCAAAGCGTTGCGTGGTGCCAATGGCAATGTCCGCGCCGAGCTCGCCGGGGGCGACAAGCAGGGTCAGTGCCAGCAGGTCGGCGGCCATGATGACTAGGCCGCCCCGGGCTTTGTAGGCCTTGATCCATTCGCGGTCGTCACGCACCACACCGCTCACGCCTGGGTACTGCAGCAGCACGGCAAAGCTGTCTTGAGCCAAGGCTTCGTCACCGTTGCACACCTTGACCTCAATACCTAGAGGCTCGGCCCGGGTCTGGATCACAGCCAGGGTCTGTGGCAGCACCTCAGAGTCGACAAAAAATGTGTTCGACTTGGACTTGCTGGCACGCAGCGCCATCGTCATGGCCTCGGCGGCAGCGGTGGCCTCGTCCAGCATCGAGGCGTTGGCCATGGGCATGCCGGTCAGGTCCATCACCATGGTCTGGAAATTGATCAGTGCTTCCATGCGACCCTGGCTGATCTCGGCTTGGTAGGGCGTGTAGGCGGTGTACCAGGCGGGGTTTTCCAGGATGTTGCGCAGAATCACGCCGGGCGTGTGGGTGCCGTAATAGCCTTGGCCAATGTAGCTTTTGAACACCTTGTTTTTGGCGGCCATGGCTTTGAGCTCGGCCAAGGCAGCGGCTTCGGTCACGGGTGCGGGGATGTCCATCGGCTGGCTGCGGGCAATGGATTGCGGCACGATGGCGTCGATCAGCTCGCGCCGTGTTGTGGCACCCAGGGTGCGCAGCATGATGGCCTCGTCGGCTGCGTCAATGCCAATGTGGCGGGCAATAAATTCAGACGAATTTTCCAGTTCACCAAAAGGCGAAATTGCGGTTACGGACATGGTGTGCAAGCCTGTTCAGTGGGCGTCAGCAGCGAAACTGGTGTAGCTGGTCTCGTCCATGAAGGCATCGAGCTCGGCCGGGTTGCTCAGCTTGATCTTGAAGAACCAGCCTGCGCCCAGCGGGTCGGTGTTGGCCAGCGATGGGTCGGCGCGCAGCGCTTCGTTTACCTCCAATACCTCGCCATTGGCGGGCATGTAAACGTCGGCGGCGGCCTTGACCGATTCGACCACGGCTGCAGCGTCTTTGGCGGCGTAGCTTTTGCCGATTTCTGGCAGATCAACAAACACCACGTCTCCCAGGGCATCTTGTGCGTGGTGGGTAATACCAACGGTGGCGATGTCGCCGTCAACGTTGAGCCATTCGTGGTCGGGGGTGTATTTGATCGTCATGATGGGTTCTTTAATAAGGGAGAGAAGTAATAAAAAGGGCTTAACCACGGAAATAGTTGGTGGGCACAAACGGCATGGCCACCACTTCCATTTTGACTGGCTTGCCACGCACGATGGCGTTAACGTGTGAGCCCAACGTGGCAAATGCGGGGGGCACATAACCCATGGCAATGGGCTGGTCAATGGTGGGGCCAAGCAAGCCGCTGGTGACCTCGCCAATGGGCAGGCCATTCAAATCCTGCAGCTCGGTGTGCTCGCGCACAGGAATTCGCTCAAGCGCTTTAAGTCCTACACGTTTTCGGCCTGTAGCCCCTGTATCGCCTGCGAGTTGTGCTAGAATTTTTGTAGCGCCAGGAAAGCTGCCTGCACGGGCACCACCGGTTCGGCGCACTTTTTGTATGGCCCACTGCAAACCCGCCTCAACCGGTGTGGTGCTGGCATCAATGTCGTTGCCATAAAGTGGCAGGCCGGCTTCAAGGCGCAACGAATTGCGTGCCCCCAGGCCAATCGGTTTCACCTCGGGTTGCGCCAGCAGGGCAGTGGCCAAGGTCAGGGCTTGCGACTGGTGAACAGAGATCTCAAACCCATCCTCGCCGGTGTAGCCACTGCGGGTCAGAAACACATCGATCTTTTCTGTGCCGGTGCTGACGGAAAAGTTGCCCCCGGTCATGAACACCAGCTTTTCCACGCCGGGCGCCAAGCGCGACAACGCGGTCACGGCTTGTGGGCCTTGCAGCGCCAGCAGGGCGTATTCGGGCATTGGAATGACCTGGCAACGCGCGCCAATTTTGGCCTGAATGTGCGCCATGTCGCCGGCCTTGCAAGCGCCGTTGACAATGACAAACAACTCATTTGCGCTTTGTTTGAAGAACATCAGATCGTCAATGATGCCGCCCTCATCGTTGAGCAGCAGGCCGTAGCGCTGTTTGCCAACAGCCAGGTCAATCACATCGACCGGAATCAGACTTTCCAAAGCTGCCGCGGCATCGGGCCCAACCAGGCGCAATTGGCCCATGTGCGACACGTCAAACAAACCAGCGACTGCGCGTGTGTGTTTGTGCTCGGCCATCAGGCCCATTGGGTATTGCACCGGCATGCTGTAACCCGCAAAGGGCACCATGCGGGCGCCCATGGCAATGTGCAGGTCGTTCAGGGGAACGGTAAGAAGGTTGTCAGGCGTGGACATCGGGACTCCAATAGAGTTGGGGGGCAAATCAAATTCCATGGCCTGACCGGTGTCAAAGCCAGGTGTTGCCCCCTCTGTCCACTTTACCTGAGAGATTCGCCAAGCCAGCAGCATGTGCGCCGGCCTTGGGTTGCTCCTTCGGTGGATCAGCACTTGACGCATGGCGCCAGCAGTGACCTCTCTCCAGTGAGGAATCGTCAAAAAATCGTGCGACTTCATGACGGTTGTCAGTCCTTTTGCCTGAGCGTTCAAACTGCTGCAATCAGCAACTCTGCGCCTTCGGCGGCTGCCTCAACGGGCTGGCTCTCTCCTGAACGGTGGGAATTCTACAGGCGGAAAGCAATCACCCAAATTGTTGCTATTTGACTACGCAGATAGTTGATATCTCCCTACAGCTGAAGTCTACGGCTTCCACTAGCATGGGCTTGACAAAACGAATAGCAAAAATCTGCAAGGGTGATGATGGTTTATTGACCGTTAAATACTATGCTTTTCAAAGAAACAATAGTGGCCCTTGGAGGAGGGCGGGGTCGCTCGCTGCAAACGGTGATTGACCAGGTGCACGGTGGCGTTTTGGATGCGTTTGAGCCTGCGATTCACGCAGTCGGCGGACTTGCACCCTGGGTGCTGATTGCGGCGGTTCTTGAACCAGAACAGTTGAATGCCCTTCGGCGCCGTCCAGAGGCAGACGGCATGACCGTTGTCTGTGTTCAAGGCAGCGTTCAGGTCCTGCAAGCTGCGTCTGTCCGGCGGTATGCGCTGGCGTTGGTCGATGCAAGGCTGCCAGGTATCGATGCAATGGCGCTGTGCCTGACGCTCAAACACGCGTTCGTGCTCCCTGTCCCTTTCATTCTTTGCATGGATGACGGTCATGCTGAGGGCGACAAGCACAGCGACTATTTACAGCTTGGGGCGCTGAGCATCTTGCCCATCGCACCTGATGCGGATGAAATCTACTGGCACGTACCCAACCACCTGCAAATTGAGCGCAATGTTGGTCACCACACGCAACGGCTGCTCGACCATTTGCCCTACCCGGTCATCATCACCGATGCCCGTCGCCAAGTGGTTTACACCAATGATGCAACTTCACTGCTGGCGAATCTCGACAACCAGGCGTTGCGGAATCGCTCCCTCGGTGAGGTTTTCGCCGCACTGCGCCTGAACATTGCCACCGCTTGGGTGCTGCAAAAGCTTGCAGCCGACGGTGCCTGGCAAGGCGAAGTGCATGTGCGCCCAGTCTGCCGGGCAGACACAGGCGTTTTGGCTGCAGGCCCAGCAGATCCAGGGCGACGAATCAGAACTGCGCGCCCTGAAAGTCTTCTGCCTGTCCGACATTACCCATCTCATTTTGCGCGAGCACCGACTGCGCTGGCTCGCCGATACCGATGCGCTGACCGGGCTCGCCAACCGCAATTTGCTTCTGGCTCGCATGGATGAGGTGACCGCGCTCGAAGGGCAAGGCAGCATTACTTTGCCCTCAATATTGTTCATTGACCTCGATGGTTGCAAGCAGGTGAACGATCAGCTCGGGCATGGCACAGGTGATCGCATCCTGCAAGAATCGATTTTGCTTTGCCTGAAAAATTCAACTAACCAATCACCAGGAATGACCCACCATGGACACCCAAGGCTTTGAGGCGCTGAAGCAGCTGAGCCTGCTTTATGTTGAGGATGACGCTGAAACTCGTGAAGAACTGGCGATGATGCTCGAGCCCTGGGTTGGCACACTTCATTTGGCGGCTGACGGTCAAGCCGGGCTTGACTTGTTCAAGGACAAACGCCCGGACCTCGTCATCACCGACATCCAGATGCCTCGCATGAGCGGGCTGGCCTTGAGTGCTGAAATCAGACGGCTGGCGCTGGATCAACCCATCATTTTGATCAGTGCCTTCAATGACGCGGAGTATTTGTTTCGGGCGATCGAGTTGGGCATTGACCAGTACATACCGAAGCCGGTCAACGTCAAACGGATGCTCGCCAAACTGGCCCATACAGCCCAGGTGCAGCTGACCTTGAAGGAGCGTGAGCGCAACCGCATCCTGCTTGAGCAATACAAGCACCTGGTAGACCAAAGTGCCATCATCTGCAAACTTGATAACACCGGTTTGATCACCTACGTCAATGACAAGCTGTGTGACATCAGCGGCTTCACATCGAGCGACCTGATCGGCCGGGACCTTGCGGTGCTGCGCCACAATCAATTGCGCGGTGAGGGGTGGGATGTGGCACGGGCCGGCCGGAAATGGACGGGTATCGTTCGCAACCGGAGCTGCCAGGGCAAGCCGTATGTGGTCGAAAGCAGCTTGGTGCCGATCCTCAATGAGAACGCTGAAGTTGTCGAGATCATTTGCCTGGATGTGGACATCACGGGCATCTACGAGGACCACGCGAAACTTGCCGCCGCACTTGACAGCAGCAACTTTTCACTGCTTGAGCAGCGCCACTTTCTGGCGGAATACAAGCACGCATTGGAGCTGGGGGCCTGCGTTTGTGTGACAGATGCCCGCATGGCCATCATCAGCATAAACAGGCAGTTTGAACGTTTGCTTGGGTATTCTGCCCTGGAGCTCAAAGGCAAATCACTCTGCCAGATAGCCACCAACATCTCCAGGGGTGACTGTCTTGATGACATCGCGCATGCAGACTCGGTTGGCAATACCAATCGCATTGTGCGTTTTCGAGGGCGCGATGGCCGGGAAATGCAATTCAGTGTTGGCTGTGTGGCGGTGCACAGTCTGTCTGGTGAGATTGAATCCATCATTTTGATCTGCCACGACATCACCGAGTTTTTGCGGCTAAGTCAAGACATTGTGGAGACGCAGCGGGAGTTGCTCTACATGATGGGCGATGTGATTGAGAGTCGCAGCGAAGAGACCGGGCAACATGTCAAGCGCGTTGCCATCGTCTCCCGCTTCCTTGCATTGAAAGCAGGACTGGATCCAGACATGGCGGACATGATCGAAACGGCAGCCCCCATGCATGATGTTGGCAAGGTGGGTATCCGCGATGCGATCCTGAACAAGCCGGGTAAGTATGAGGCGCATGAGTACGAAGAAATGAAGCACCACACCCTTATTGGTCAATCTATTTTGGGTAAGGTCAACCGCCCTTTGATCAGGCTTGCCGCCACCATTGCGTTGCAACACCACGAACGATGGGACGGCACCGGGTACCCCAATGGCTTGGTTGGTGAGCAAATCAGCATTGCCGCTCGGATCGTGGCGATTGCCGATACGCTGGATGCGCTGTTCGCGCAGCGCGTCTACAAGCCGGCTTGGGCAGAACCGCGGGTGCTCGATTACTTTGGTGCACAACGCGGTTTGCAGTTTGACCCCACGCTGGTTGATTTGCTCGTGACCCACTGGGACACCATCAGGTGCCTGCGCAATAGCCACCCTTTTTAATCGAATCACTGGAGGTTTTTAATGAAATACCTGGCGCTTATTTGCTGTCTTTCAGTAACGGCGTCTGCCAGCGCGGTCGAACGACTTGATCAATTGACCTTGGAGCAAGCCACCAAGTTGGCGCTGCAAAACCACCGCGCCTTGCGGGTGTCGCAAGCCAGTCTGGATATGGCCGTGGCCCAGTACCAGCAGGCGATGGCTGCATTTCGCCCGCATGTTAATTTGGAGGCAGGGTTTCAACGGGCTGACCAGGACCGTACGTTCACTTTCGCGGGGGCCATTCAAACGCCAGCCATGGACATCAGCAGCGCCCTGGGCGGTGTGCTGGGTCCGGTGATTGCGGGGTTGCCACCGGCCACGCAACAACAATTTGGCATGGCCTTTGCCCAAGGAGGCGCCACCATCCCGGGCCAAACGATCCCCATGAACGTTGAGGTCAAAATGTTCGACCGCGATGTCACCAAGGCGGCCGTCAATCTGAGTTACCCGATCTACACCGGAGGCAAAAAAGAGGCCGTCACGGCCATGGCGCAAAAAGGCGTGGAACTGGCTCGCCAGGACAGCCGCAAGACCGAGCTCGAAGTGGTGCGTGACGTCACCAAGTATTACCACGGCGCCCAGTTTGCGCAGCAAATGGCCCAGTTGGCCAGTGACACGCTGGCGCGTTTTCAGGTCCTTGATGAGCTGACCGGGCAGCTTTACCAAAATGCCTCACTCAAGGTCAAAAAGACCGACTTCCTGCGCAGCAAGACGACCACCGCGCTGGTCCGCTCCACGGTGCAGGAGGCCAACTATGGCAGCACTCTCACCAGGGACGCACTGGCCAATGCCATGGGTTTGCCGCCCAACAGCCAGTTGAGCCTGGCACCGGCGCTGGCCGCGCCGGGTTTTGACGGCCAGCTGGAGAGTCTGATCAGCGACGCCATGACCTTTAACCCTGACAAGCAGCGCCTGGAACTCGCCATTGAGGTCATGCAGCACAAAATTGCCGATGCCAAAAGTGCCTACCTGCCCATGGTTGGTCTGGACGCATCGATCTACCAAGTCTGGAATGGCTACAAGAGTGGCCTATTCAATGATGCCAATCGCACTGGCTGGACAATTGGCGTGGGACTCAAATGGAGCCTCTTTGATGGTGGCTTGACCCGCGCCAATGTCAATGAGGCGCTGGCTGGCAAAGCCAAACTCGAAGCCCAGCGCGGGTTGCTTGACGAGGGCCTGGCACTTCAGATCAAAGACGATGTGATGCGCATCCAGCGTTCGCTGACCCAGGTCGATGACAGCGCCAAGGCACAAGGCTTTGCGGAAGAAAACCGCAAACTCAATGTGCGTGCCTACCAGGAGGAAATGGTGGAGACCAAGGACGTGATCGAGGCGCAACTGTTGGAGAGCTTTGCCACAGCCAGCCTCTACCGGGCGCACCATGATCTGCGTGACGCGCTGACTGACCTGGACTTTCAGGTCGGCAAGGCAGCCCAAAAGGCGAGGCCGTAACCATGTTGCGGCACTTGTCATTTTTGCAGGGGTTGATGCTGGCCCTGTTGCTGATGAGCCTGGGGGCGAGGGCGGCAGAGGATCTGCCAGCCTTTTCCATGGGCTTTTATTTGCCGGTGATTCGCGATGTGCCACGAAAAGATGTGGAAATCTCCATGCGATTCTGGATCGAAGAACTCGTGAAGGACGTCAAACTGACCTCCAAACCGGTCCAGATGTATGAGCGGCTGGCCGATATGCGGCGTGATCTGGACAGTGGAAAAATCAACTTTGTTGTGGCCACGGCGATGGGACTGGCACAGAGCTTTCGCGCAGAGGACCTGGCCGACGGATTTTCGGGCTACAAGGCCAAGCCTGATGACCTTATGCTACTGGTTCGCCGCGATGCCGGGATTCACACGCCGGCTGATCTGACGGGTAAGCGTTTGTCCTTGCTGGAGGGCGACGAACTCACCAACGTGTACCTGCCGATCTTGCTGATGCAAGCCGGGCAACGAGGTGACTTGAGTCAACTTGGTTCGGTGACCCGGGAGGCGACGACCCCTAAGCAAGTGCACAGCCTGTTCTTTGGCAACGCTGATGCCGCGCTGGTCTATCGCAACACCTATGAAATTTCGCTGGCGCTGAATCCGCAAATCGGTCAACGTCTGGAAGTGCTGGATCGTTTCACATTCAAGACCCGTTCACCTTATATTTCGCTGTTTTCATCACGGGTCAGTCCGCAGCACCGCGAGCAGATGACTGCCAGCAGCCTGAGTCTTAGTGATTCGCCGCGTGTTCGTCAGATGTTTCAGATCTACCACTCGGATGTGATGGAACGCACGCGGGTTCAAGACCTCAAACCTTATTACGAATTGCTGCAGACCTACAACACCCTCAATGCCGCAGCCAAGCCAGTCAAGAAGGCTGTGCGGTGAAGCCTTGCACAGTATTGTTGGCCAGGCTGGCATCGGCGGCCTTGATTGACCGAGAAAAATAATGCTTGCTGATGGGGCGTTGTGGCCGAAATTGAGCAACCGTATTTTTCTGCGCGTGTTCGGTGTGTTTGGTGGCTTGTTGTTGGCAATGACAGTGCTCTATGGCTTGCTGATCATTCCGCTGCAAAAAGACTCTTTGCTCAAGGTCTTGTATTCGCAGGCGGCCACCGTGTCGCGCTCCGTGATCCAGGCTTGCTCAGACGCCATGCTGACCAATGACTATGGCTTTGTGGTTGAACACATTTTGCAGGTGTTAGCCAACAACAAAAGCATTGAGTCGGTCTGGATCGTGCCCGCTCGTGGCAGTTCGATACACATCACTGGGCAGGGTTGGAGCACGGACCAAGACGACAAAATGGCGCTCGCCGGGGTGTCAGTGGAGTCTGCGCAACTGGTGACCGATCCGGATGGATCGCCCCATTACCGTTTCACGATGCCGATCCAGTTCAGCGGAGTGAAATGGGGGGTCATCCAGATCAACTTCGAAACCCGTGAGTATGAAGCCAACATCAGCGAGATGTACCGCCAGTTGGCCGGAATTTCCGTCTTTGCTCTGTTGATCAACCTGATTCTTGGGTTTTTCTTTGCCCGCTGGCTGGTTAGCCCCATAAACCTCATCAGTGCAGCGGCTGCGCGTCTGGGCAAGGGTGAGCTTGATGTCAAGGTCAAAATTGGCAGGGACGACGAAATTGGCCAACTCGCTGATACCTTTAATCTGATGGCCGAGGCGCTGTTGCAAAATCGCGAGTTGATGCGCCACTACAACGAGGCGTTGGAACTGCGGGTGACCGAGCGCACCCGTGAACTCGATGAGCTGAACCGCACACTCGACCAACGCGTGCGCGAAGAGATTGCAAAGGGAAAAAGGCAGGAGATGCTGCTGATTCAACAGTCGCGCTTGGCCGCCATGGGTGAGATGATTGGCGCTATTGCCCATCAGTGGCGCCAGCCGCTGAACGCGCTGGGTCTCGTTTTTCAGAATATCCGCATACAGCACCGGGGAGGGCGTCTGACCGAGGAGTCCATGACCCGGCTGGACGAAAAAGCGGAACGATTGATGGAACGCATGTCCTCGACCATTGACGAGTTCCGCAACTTCTTCAAGCCCAGCAAGCACCAAGAATGGTTTGATTTACGCAAATCGATGTCGGCCGTGAGTGACATCATGGAGGCAACGTTCAAGAACAGCGGCATCAAGCTCACGATTGAGTGCGAGCAAGGCATCCGGCTTTTTGGCATTGCCGGTGAACTGTCGCAGGTTTTGCTCAATCTCGTCAGTAATGCACGCGACGCAGTGATCGAAACCCGGCAAATTGCACCCCACATTCAGATGCGCGCAAACCGCCAGGAAGATCTTGTGTGTATTGAGGTCGAGGACAACGGTGGTGGTATTGCGGCGGGGATTCTGGACAAGGTTTTCGAGCCCTATTTCAGCACCAAGGACGAAGGCAAAGGGACGGGCATCGGCCTGTATATGTCAAAGATGATTGTCGAAAGCTACCTGAATGGTCGTCTGGAGGCAGTCAATATCAACAAGGGCGCTTGCCTGAGAATTGAGATTTCGACGGCGACGACGGCCTACGCCACCCGCAGTCGCTGAGCAGGCGCTGCAAAGCGCTATGTTGCTCGCCGAACAGACTGAAATTGTCAACGCACCTAATGTGAGGTTCTCCCTGATTTGTTTGGTTTGACTGATTTATGTCATTCACCTGTGCCACAAGCGCGGGGTATCCTGCTGCCATATCGTTAACCGCAACTCATTCCCTGCTTTTAAGGAGCATCACATCATGATCTACAAGTTCAAATCACAAGCTGCCGGAGACGTCATCATGATGAAATTCAACGCGGAACAGATGCTCGCCATCATCGGCAAAGAAGCGTCCCCGCAGGGCATCATCACGGTGGCGCAAATTCCTGCTGCCATCGCTGCGCTAGAAGCGGCGGTGGTTGCACACGAAGCCGTGCAATCACTGCGCGCCAGCAGCCCACCTCAGGGTGTTGAGATCGAAGGCGACAGCGTCATGCTGCGCCAACGCGCCGCCCCATTCATTGACCTGCTGCGGCACAGCGCTGCAGCAGGCAAAGATGTGGTCTGGGGCGTTTGAGGGCGGGCTTGGTGGGTTGCTGCTGAGGGCTTACATGCCCGAATAATTAGGTCCCCCACCGCCTTCGGGCGTGACCCACACGATGTTCTGCGTCGGGTCCTTGATGTCACAGGTCTTGCAGTGCACACAATTCGCGGCATTGATCTGCAACCGGTCGGTGTTGTCATCGTTCTTGACAAACTCATAAACACCAGCCGGGCAATAACGCGCCTCAGGGCCAGCATACTTGGCCAGGTTGACATTGACCGGCACAGAGGCCTCTCTCAAAGTCAAGTGCGAAGGCTGGTTTTCTTCATGGTTGGCGCTGCTGATGAAGACACTGCTCAAGCGGTCAAAGGTCAGCTTGCCATCGGGTTTGGGGTAATCGATGGGTTGGCATTGCGAGGCGGGTTTCAGGTAAGCGTGGTCGGGCTTGTCGCGGCGAATGGTCCAGGGCATGTTGCCTTTGAGGCCAAACTGCTCCAGTCCATTCATCAGCGTGCCCACCGTCAGGCCGTGTTTGAACCAGGCCTTGAAGTTGCGCGATTTGTTGAGTTCGGTGTAGAGCCAGCTGGCCTCAAAGGCTTCTGGGTAGGCGGAGAGTTCATCCTGCGCACGGCCAGCAGCTACCGCGTCAAATGCGGCCTCAGCGGCCAACATGCCGGACTTGATGGCGGCGTGGCTGCCCTTGATGCGGCTTACGTTCAAAAAGCCGGCATCACACCCCACCAGCGCACCACCGGGGAACACGGTTTTCGGCAATGACAACAAACCACCGGCGGTGATGGCACGCGCGCCATAAGCCAGGCGTTTGCCGGTGACCTCGCCTTGGTCATTTTCCAGGTACCAGCGGATGTTGGGGTGGGTTTTCCAGCGCTGGAATTCTTCAAACGGGCTCAGGTAGGTGTTGCTGTAGTTCAGGCCAGTGATGAAGCCCAGGGCAATCTTGTTGTCATCCATGTGGTACAGAAACGAGCCTCCGTAGGTGTCGTTTTCCATCGGCCAGCCAGCAGTGTGCACCACCAGGCCAGGCTGGTGGCGGCTGGGTTCGGCCTCCCACAGTTCCTTGATGCCGATGGCGTAGCTTTGCGGGTCGCAACCTTCGTCGAGCTTGTATTTTTCAATGACTTGTTTGCCCAGGTGCCCGCGTGAGCCTTCGGCAAACACGGTGTATTTGCCCAGCAACTCCATGCCGATTTGGAAGTTGGGGCCGGGTTCGCCATTCTTTTCGACACCCATGTTGCCGGTGGCGACACCAATGACTGCACCTTGTTCGTCGTACAGCACTTCCGCAGCGGCAAAGCCGGGGAAGATTTCTACGCCCAGCGTTTCAGCTTGTTCGCCCAGCCATTTGGTCAAGGCGCCCAGGCTGATGATGTAGTTGCCGTGGTTCTGGCTGCATTCGGGCAAGAACATGTTGGGGGTGCGGTAGCCGGTGCTCTCGCTCAGAAACATCATGGCTTCATCGGTTACCGGCTGGTTCAGCGGGGCACCCATGGTTTTCCAGTTGGGAAACAGTTCGGTGAGGGATTTGGGGTCAAGCACTGCACCGGAGAGGATGTGGGCACCGGGCTCGGAGCCTTTTTCAAGCACTACGACCGAAATTTCCTTGTTTTTTTCGGCAGCGAGTTGTTTCAGGCGAATGGCAGCGGACAGGCCGGCGGGGCCGCCGCCGACCACAACCACGTCGTAGTCCATCGATTCTCGCGGGCCGTGCTGGGTCAATATTTCTTGTGGCGTCATGGTGCGACTCTTTCTTTTCTATATAAAAAATGGCGGGGTATTTCAGACCGTCCCGTGCAATCAAATTGCTGGCGGATGAGCTTGCGCTGCCCTCAACTGATTAAACTTGGAACCCAGGGTGACGTTGGCTAAAACTGCAGTGAATTGTCTTCGACAAACCCAGATTTTAGACAAGAGATTGCTCATAATAGAACGATCGTTCTATTGTTACTGGAGACCTGAACATGACATACAGCATTGACCTATCTGGCCGGGTGGCTTTCATCACCGGCGCCTCTGGCGGTTTGGGCGCCCAGTTTGCCCGGACCTTGTCGGCTGCGGGTGCCGCTGTGGTGCTGGCTAGTCGCCGGGTAGAAAAACTCAAGGAATTACGGGCGCAGATTGACGGCGAGGGCGGCGACGCACACGTGATTGAGTTGGACGTAACTGACCAGGATTCCATCCGGTCGGCCGTGGCGCACGCTGAGACCGAGGTCGGCTCGATTGACATTTTGGTTAACAACTCAGGCGTCAGCACCACGCAGCGCATTCAGGACGTGACCAGCGAAGACTTTGACTATGTGTTTGATGCCAACGTGAAAGGTGCATTTTTTGTTGCGCAAGAGGTCGGTAAGCGCATGCTGGCCCGTGCGCAAGGTTCTGCGCCAGGCAGCTTTACCGGTGGGCGCATCGTCAACGTGGCGAGCATGGCGGGCCTGAAGGTGCTGCCAAAAATTGGCGTGTACTGCATGAGCAAGGCGGCAGTCATCCAGATGACCAAGGCCATGGCGCTTGAGTGGGGCAAGTTTGGCATCAATGTGAACGCCATGTGCCCGGGCTACATCGACACCGAAATCAACCATGCTCATTGGCAAACCGAGCAGGGCCAAAAGCTCATCCAAATGCTGCCGCGCAAACGCATCGGCCAGCCACAAGACCTTGATGCGCTGTTGCTGATGTTATGTTCAGACCAAAGCCATTTCATCAACGGTGCCGTGATTTCTGCTGACGATGGGTTCGGCGTTTAACACCGCATGCTGACCGGAATCCTGGCGGGTTTGGCTGCGGGTGCCTTGTGGGGACTGGTGTTTGTGGTGCCACGCATGACACCAGGGCTGACTTCGGTTGACTTGACCGCGGGACGGTTCATCAGTTTCGGGGGCATGGCGGTGCTCGCCATGTTGCTGACTTGGCGCAAGCACACCTGGCCTACGCCCCGTCAAGCCACCACTGCTTTGGGCATGAGCCTGTTGGGCGCCACGGGCTATTACCTGCTGCTGGCGCAAGCGGTGGTATTTTCCGGCACTGAAGTGCCCACGCTGATCATTGGCACCATTCCAATCTGGGTCATGTTGCTGGGCAAACCCATGCACTTGAAGTGGGCTGGTTTGTTGCCCGGACTGTTGCTGACCCTGGGCGGGTTGGCGTTGATGATGCAGTCGTCGCTCAGCCATGCGGCCCGGTTGCCTGCTGGTGGTGGGCAGTTTTGGCTAGGGGTGTTGTTGGCGCTGGTCGCCATGCTGTGCTGGACGGTGTTCGCCCTGGTCAACGCGGCCTGGCTGAAACGCCACCCTGAGGTCAGCGCCACCGAGTGGGCCAACTGGATTGGTGTCGCCACCGGTGTGGGTGCATTGCTTTTGTGGTTGGTTGCAGGTTCTGATTCAAATGAGCTTCTAGCCCTTGATAATAAAGCGCAACTAGCTACAGTTTGCATAGCGACAGGTGTTGGATCGGCGTGGTTGGCCAGCATCTTGTGGAACGTGGCCAGCCAGCGCTTGAGCGTTAGTTTGTGCGGTCAACTGATTGTGAGCGAGACCTTGTTTGCCTTGTTTTACTCATTTGTATGGGACGGTGCCTGGCCTGCCGTGGTGCAGTGGTTGGCGGCGGTGCTTTTCACGCTGGGCATATTTGCGTCCATCAGGGCACATCGGTGATGGTCTGGCGCACCACCATTCCGGCACTTGGCGGCTTGCGGCGCTGGCTGCAGGCCACCGGCTCGCTTAGTGCTCGGCTGGCGGCAACGGGTGAGCATTTCAGCGTGCGGGTGCTGCGTCAAGGTCGCCAGCCACTAACACTTGATGAAGCCCGGGCCTTGGGCCAAAGTGCCCTGCGTACCGGTTATGTGCGCGAAGTGCTCCTGTATGTCGACAGCAAACCGATGGTGTTTGCGCGTAGCGTTACAAATCACAGCGACTCGGTGGGGGCTTGGCGATCAGTGCGCGGTCTGGGCAGCCGGCCTTTGGCGGATGTGTTGTTTCGGCGATCGGGTATCACCCGGCAGCCGTTGGCCTTTGCTCAACTGAAACCGCAGGGGCCGTTGCGCCGCCATGTGATCAGGTCGTGGCAGGCGGCTTCAGATCAGCCGATGTCTGGCGCGGCGCTGGTAGCGCGTCGTTCCATATTCACGCGCCATGGTGCTGCCTTGTTGGTTATGGAAGTATTTGCTGCAACGCCGGCGCACTGGCGCTGGCCTGAAGAAGTCGGTTCGAGCCGTTTAAAACGAAAGAGATCCACATGAAATTTGACATTCCAGAACAAAAAAAACTTGTCTATGAGGTGGTGATTCCCATCCGCTGGGGCGACATGGACGCCATGGGGCACGTCAACAACACCACCTACTTTCGTTACCTGGAGACCTGCCGCATTGACTGGATGCGTGCGGCGGGCTGCATGCCCAACCCGCTGGGAGAGGGCCCGGTGATCGTGAATGCGTTCTGCAACTTCTACAAGCAACTGGAATACCCGGGCGATGTGCTGGTCAAGATGTACGCCAGCGACCCTGGCCGCACCACGTTTGAGACCTGGGGCACCATGGAAATGACTGACCAGTCTGGCGTGATTTACGCCGCTGGCGGGGCGACCACCATCTGGGTTGATTTTCCGAAGCAGAAGGCGATTGACCTGCCCGAATGGATGCGGGCCATCGTCAGTTAAGTCATGTCAGTCATGTGCCTGGGTTTCAGGCATTCAACAGGTTTACAAACAAGGAGTTTTTATGCGTAAGAAAGTTGTGTCAGCCGCGGAGGCCATTGCCATTTTGCGTGATGGCGATACCTTGTGTTGCTCGGGATTTGGCAGCAACGGCGTGCCCGTGGAACTGATCCTGGCGCTGGAGCAGCGCTTTCTGGAAACCGGTTCGCCAAAAGACCTGACCCTGCTGTTTGGCGGTGGCCCCGGTGACGGGGCAGGCGGTGGTGTCAACCATTTGGGCCACGAGGGCATGCTCAAGCGGGTGATTGGCGGCCACTACGGGTTGGTGCCGAAAGTGGGCCAATTGGCGATGCAAAGCAAGATTGAGGCATACAACCTGCCCTTGGGCGTGATCTCGCACATGTACCGCGACATTGCCTGCGGCCTGCCAGGCACCGCCTCCAAGGTGGGCCTGGGGACCTTTGTTGATCCGCGCCTTGAGGGCGGCAAGATAGGCAGCAAAACCACCGAAAACATCGTTGAAGTGATTAAGCTTGGTGGCCAGGAGCTGCTGTATTACAAAACCCTGCCGATTTCGGTGTGCTTCATCCGCGCTACCACAGCCGATGCCGAAGGCAACCTCACCATGGAGCGCGAAACCCTCACACAAGACACGCTGGCCATTGCCACGGCCACCCGCAACAGTGGCGGTCTGGTGATTGCTCAGGTAGAGCGGATTGCCGAGCGCGGCACCTTGAACCCGCGCCGTGTCAAAGTGCCCGGAATTTTGGTGGACTGCGTGGTGGTGGCGCAGCCTGAGAATCATCCGCAAAATCTGGGCGGCGCCTACAACCCGGCTTTTTCAGCCGAGGTGCGCGTGCCGCTGGATGCCCTGGAGCCCATGCCGCTGGATGAACGCAAAGTGATCGCGCGCCGCGCGGCGTTTGAGCTGCTGCCAAATTCTGTGGTGAACCTGGGCATTGGCATGCCTGAGGGCGTGGCGGCTGTGGCCAACGAGGAAAAAATCCTGAAATACATGACGCTCACGGCCGAGCCCGGCTTGATTGGCGGCATGCCCGCCTCAGGCATGAATTTTGGTGCGGCAACCAACCCCGATGCGGTCATTGACATGAACCAGCAGTTTGATTTTTACGATGGCGGCGGGCTGGATTTAGCGTGCCTGGGGCTAGCCGAATGCGACCCCTTGGGCAGCATTAACGTGAGCCGCTTTGGCCCCAAACTGGCCGGCGCCGGAGGTTTCATCAACATTACCCAAAACAGCCGCACTGTGGTGTTTGTCGGCACCTTTACCGCGGGCGGTTTGAAAATTGCGGTGGAAAACGGTGCACTGAAAATTCTGCAGGAGGGGCGGGCTAAAAAATTCGTCAACAAAATTGAGCAAGTCACCTTCAGCGGCCCGTATGCCGCGCGCAACGGGCAAAACGTGCTGTATGTAACGGAGCGCTGCGTCTTTGCGCTGACACCGCAAGGCCTGGAACTGATCGAAGTGGCGCCGGGCATTGACATTGACCGCGACATTTTGGCGCACATGGCTTTCAAGCCTATCATCAACAACCCGAAGTTGATGGATGCGCGCCTGTTTTTGCCCGAACCCATGCAGCTCAAAGACTTGTTGCTGTCGATCAGCCTGGTGGATCGCATGCAGTACGAGGCCGCCAAAGGCATTGCCTTTTACAACTTCCAGGGCCTGTGTGTGCGCAGCAAAAAAGACGTGGAAGACATTCGCCACGCCACCGAAACCTTGTGCCGCCCCATTGGGCACAAAATTGCGGTGGTGGTGAACTACGACGACTTCCAGATAGACGAGGCCGTGGTGGACGATTACTCGGCCATGGTCAGGCAGCTCACTGACCAGTTTTACACCAACGTGTCACGTTACACCACGAGTGCATTCATGCGCCTAAAACTGGGTGAAGCCCTTGAAAAACGAGGCTTATCTGCTCACATTTATGAAACGCCACAGGAAGCCATCGCCTCGGCTGCGGGCAACTGAGCGGGCATTGAAGAGGGTGTGTTTCAGGCGTTGAATTGACCGCTGGCCAGCAAGCGGTCAACTTCCTGCTCGGCTGCAAGCCAGTCATCTGCCGGGTTGCCGGGTGCAAATCCACGGCGTTCGGCAATGTAGAAAGCGGCAACTTCAACATAGTTGTTGCGCTGCTCTGCGCTAAGGGCTGCCTTTGCCGCCGTTTGCGGCGTGGTTTGGCTTGCTTTTGTTGTTTTTACGGCTTTGGCCTTGGGCTTATCCATGGGCTTTTCTGACACCGCGGTAACTGGGGCGGGTGTAACTAACGCAGCCGGGCTGACCGTTTTTTTCACGGCGGATTTTTTTGCAACCACTGGTTTTGTGGCGGCCACAGGGGCGACGGCGACGGCTTTGGGTGTACTGACTTTTTTGGCGGTGACCATGGTGTGCTCCTTGCAGGTAAAAAATGAGTCTGGATTGTCGTTCGCCGCAAGGCCCTGGAATTTGATCTTTGTCATGAAACGACCCTGGCTGCGTCGCTGCCACCGCCAGTTTGGCTCATCCAGCCATTAATTTGTGTACCAGATCGCCAGTGTTGGACGCCTTGTATTTGCGCATCAGCCGCGCGCGGTAAATTTCGACGGTGCGGTGGCTAATGACCAGAGCCCGGCCAATTTCCTTGCTGGTCAGGCCGTCCATCAGCAGCGCCGCCACCTCACGCTCGCGCGCAGTCAGCTCGGCTTTCACTGGGCGGTTTGCGCTCAGGTCTTCGAAGGTCCAGATGCCTGCCTCGTGCGGCGCGGCCTGGTTCATGGCGCGGCCGGTCACGTGGCACCAGAAGGTTTCGCCCTTGAAGCGGCCGTCCAGCCGCTTCATGATGCGGTCATCGGCATAGGTGCCGTGGCGGTTCAGGATCGGTGTGATGCGTTCTCCGGTGCGTTCGAACTCATCTGCGCTGGGGTACAGCACTTGAAAAGACTGGTCGATGAGCTGCTCAGGGCTGGCGCCAAACATCTCGCACAGGTGGCGATTACAGTCGCGCATGGTGCGGTTGCTTGATAAGGCCAGCCCAACGGGTGCCATCTCGAAGGCCAGGCGGTAATCTATTTCCATGGGTGTCGTTACGCTGGGTTAGGGTTTGTACCTTACGGAAAACTACGTATGGGAATAAGTAGTATCGTCCATTTGGCTGGTTGATGGACCGCGCTGGTTCGCTGCGCGTGACTTTGGTCTGTCCCGCAAGGTTTTTAGTTTTTTTATGGAGATTTCCACGTGAACAAAATTTACCCTTCTGCCGCCGCTGCGCTGGATGGCATTGTCGAAGACGGCCAGTTGCTGGCGGTTGGCGGCTTTGGCCTGTGCGGGATTCCGGAGGCACTGATTGATGCGCTGCGCGACACAGGTGTCAAAGACCTCACGGTCATTAGCAACAACGCTGGCGTGGACGGTTTTGGCCTGGGCAAGCTGCTGGAAACGCGCCAGATCAGCAAGATGATTTCAAGCTATGTAGGTGAAAACAAGGAGTTTGAGCGCCAATACCTGGCGGGTGAATTGCAGCTGGAGTTCACACCGCAAGGCACGTTGGCCGAAAAACTGCGGGCTGGTGGCGCCGGCATTCCGGCGTTTTATGTGCGCACAGGTGTGGGTACGCTGGTGGCTGAGGGCAAGGAAAACCGCGTGTTTGACGGCCATGTCTACATCCTGGAGCACGCGCTGGTGCCTGAGGTGTCGCTGGTGAAAGCCTGGAAGGCCGACAAAAGCGGCAATTTGCTGTTTCGTCGCACGGCGCGCAACTTCAACCCGGCGGTGGCCATGGCCGGCAAAATCACGGTCGTGGAAGTTGAAGAGATTGTGGAAACCGGCACGTTTGACCCAGACAGTGTGCATTTGCCTGGCATCTATGTGAATCGCATCGTACTCAATGCCACGCCTGAAAAACGCATTGAAAAACGCACCCTCACCGAAAAAACCGTTAAGACAGGAGTTTGATCATGGCTTGGACACACGACGAAATGGCCGCTTTGGCCGCCAAAGAATTGCAAGACGGTTTTTATGTGAACTTAGGCATTGGTCTGCCCACGCTGGTGGCCAACTTTGTGAGCCCCGACATTGAGGTCTGGCTGCAAAGCGAAAACGGCATGCTCGGCATTGGCCCGTTTCCCACGGAAGACGAGGTGGACGCTGACCTGATCAACGCGGGCAAACAAACCGTGACCACCATCCCTGGCTCCAGCATTTTTGGCAGCCACGACAGTTTTGCCATGATTCGGGGCGGCAAGATCAACCTGAGCATTTTGGGGGCCATGCAGGTCAGCGAAAAAGGCGATCTGGCCAACTGGATGATTCCAGGCAAGATGGTCAAGGGCATGGGCGGCGCCATGGATCTGGTCGGTGGCGTGAAAAGTGTGGTGGTGCTGATGGAGCACGTGGCCAAGAAAAAAGACGGAACGATTGACCTGAAGATTTTGCCCAGCTGCACCTTGCCCTTGACCGGCGTGGGTGTGGTTGACCGCATCATCACCGACCTGGCCGTGATGGACATCACGCCGCACGGGCTTAAGGTGGTGGCGCGCGCACCTGGCGTCACCATGGAAGAGTTGCAGGCAAAGACTGGCGTGCCCCTGCACTGAGTTGGACTGATTTATCGGTGGGCGGGATGGTTGCCAGGTAACCGGTTTCGCGCCACTTGCCGCAGCAGTGCGGCCAAGCCCAGCGCGGCAA
Source organism: Rhodoferax sp. (assembly GCF_028688795.1). Classification (GTDB taxonomy): domain Bacteria; phylum Pseudomonadota; class Gammaproteobacteria; order Burkholderiales; family Burkholderiaceae_C; genus Rhodoferax. The sequence goes on from NZ_JAQTXM010000016.1 coordinate 48,803, forward strand.
TCGTCAGGCCCAACACCAACGCAACCCAAAAGCCCTGTGCGGCCATGGGTTGCGCTGGCGCCCAAGGCATCCAACTGGGTGCAAGCCCCAGGCAATAACCCACAGGCAGCGAGAACACCCAGAAAGCGGTCAGCTGAATCACCATGGGTGAACGCGTGACTTTGTAGCCGCGAATGGCGCAAGCGCTGACCACCTGTGTGGCATCCGAGAGCTGGAAGACGGCCGCCAGAAACAGCAGTTGCACCGTCAAGGCAATCACGGCCGGATCGCTGGTGTAAGCCCTGGCAATTTCCTGGCTGAAGAGCGCCATCAGCGCGGCCGATAACACGGCAAATCCCAAGCCAACCCCCACGCCCACCCAGGCCTGATAACGCGCCAGCACCGGGTCGCCCGCGCCGAGCGACTGGCCCACGCGCGTTAGCAACGCCAGCCCCAGACTAAGTGGCACCATGAACGCCAGCGACGTGAAGTTCAGCGCAATCTGATGCGCCGCCATTTGTGTGCTGCCAAATTTGGCAATCAACAGGGCAATCAGGCTGAAGGCGCTGGTCTCGGCAAAATAAGTGATGCCAATGGGAAGCCCGAGTTTCAGCAGGCTGCGAATTTGGGGCCAGTGGGGCGCTTCGAAATGTGAAAAAGGCCAAGTGGCTCGGTAGACCGGTGAGCGGTGCATCCACCACACCAGGGCGATCAGGTTGAAGGCAACGGTTGACAGCGTGGCCCAGGCGCAGCCCGCGCCGCCCAGTCTTGGAAAGCCTAGGTTGCCAAACACCAGCAGCCAGTTGACCACGATATTGAGCAGTAAAGACAGCAGCGCAATCACCATCAGGGGCTTGGTCTGGTTCAGGCTGGTGCTGTAGCCGTACAGTACACGGTAGCAGGCAAACAGGGGCAGGGCCAGGCTGGTGATCCAGACAAAGTCTTTGGCCAGCTCATGCACTCTGGGCTCGAGTGTCATGTGATCAAACAGCAGCGCGGCCAGGTTGGCCAGCACGCAGCCGATCAGGCCGAGCGCCAGAGCTTTCCACAACGCCTGACGCACGATGTGGGGCACTTGACGCAACTCGCCTGCGCCCACCAGATGCGACACGACCGGGTTGATGGCCATGACCACGCCAATCAGGGTGAGCATCAGCATGTTCCAGATCGACACCCCCAGCGACACTCCGGCCAAGTCTTGTGCCGAGGCGTGTCCAGCCATGGCCACATCGACCACGGCCATGCCCACCGTGGCCAGTTGCCCCACCAGAATTGGCCAGGCCAGGCGCCATAGGCCACGCAACTCGGTGACCAGACGGTAGCGTGCGGCGGGGTGGTGAAAAAGGTGTTGGAGAGGGCTTATCAAAGTGACAGCGTATTGCGCTTTTGGGTGCGGGGTTGAGCGTAGGATTTTAGGTGGAATGCGAAGGCAAGTTTGTCAGGGGGGCGGGGCGCAGATGCGGGCTGCCGTGCAAGCAGTCCGGTCACCAGAGGGGATTCTTTATCAAGCGTAAAATATACGTGTTGTTGCAATTTGCTTACCTTTGCAGCAGCTGTAGTCTGACATGGTCTGCGGCACCTCACACGCCGCCTCCACACCTTTTTGGCCGTTTGTTCTGGCCCTGCCGGTTGTCAACTCCCTCTAGCGGCGAGCTTTACCTCCGGTCTGAACCTACCCCTTTCTGACCCAACCCAAGAATCCGATTCGTGTTTGGTTCTTGGCCCCCCAGTTCTGCTGTATGCCTGGCTATGGCCAAGCGTCAGTTCCATTGATGGTTTTTTAACCCGGACCGTCATTCCCCCCGCGTCGCGTGGTTCATTGAAACTGCGCACGCTTTATTGAAAGATCCCAAAATGGGTAAGAAACTTTACTGCGGCAACCTCTCCTACTCAGTGGATGACCAATCTCTGAACGAAAGCTTTTCTGAATTTGGCACCGTGTCGTCTGCCAAGGTCATGATGGACCGCGACAGCGGCCGCTCCAAAGGCTTCGGCTTCGTGGAAATGTCAAGTGACGCAGAAGCCCAAGCGGCCATCGGCGGCATGAACGGCAAGGCAGTTGACGGCCGCGACATGGTGGTCAATGAAGCCCGCCCAATGGAACCACGTACCGGTGGTTTTGGTGGTGGCGCTCGTCGCGAAGGCGGCGGCGGTGGTGGTTACGGTGGCGGCAACAACCGTTACTGAAATCTGCACCTCAGTTGAAAAAACCGGCCTTCTGGCCGGTTTTTTTTGGGGCGCGACTCACGCAGGTTGATTCATTCCAGAAAATGCAATTGGCCTTCGCGCCTGGCGCCGTGAGGCGGTGGGGCTGTTCAGCGCCCGCGCATGAACAGAGCGTCCAGCTCGCGCAGGCTAATCTGGCGCCAAGTGGGGCGGCCGTGGTTGCACTGGTCAGAGCGCTCGGTGGCTTCCATCTGGCGTAGTAGGGCGTTCATTTCTTCCAGCGTCAAATGGCGGTTGGCACGCACTGCGCCATGGCAGGCCATGGTGCCCAGCAGCTCGTTGTGGGCGCGCTGGATGACCGTGCTGGCCTCGTGTTGGGCAAGTTCTGCCAACACACTACGCGCCAACTCAACGGCATCGCCCTGCGCCAACGAGGTGGGCACCGATCGCACCGCCAGGGTTTTGTCTGAAAACGGCGTGATGTCCAGCCCAAGCAATTGCAGCGTGTCGGCTTGGGCTTCGGCGGTGGCAACTTCCAGTGGGGTGGCGGCAAAAGTGGACGGAATCAACAGCGGCTGGCTGCTCAGGTGCGGGGCTGCAGCCCACTGCGTTTTCAGGCGCTCATAAACAATGCGCTCATGCGCCGCGTGCATGTCCACAATCACCAGGCCCTGCGCGTTTTCAGCCAGAATGTAGACGCCCTTGAGCTGCGCCAGCGCGCGGCCCAGCGGCCAGTTGCCGGTGGGCAGGGGCGTGGCTGCTGCGTTGCTTTGATCAGGCGTTGCAGCGGCGCTTGCCCCGCGCTGCGTTTGATCTGTACCGAATTCGTAATTGCCGCGTTGGGGTGCGTCGCGCAGGCTGGCACTGTTGGGCCATGTTTGATTGTTTGAATTGGTTGGACCGCCTGACGTCTCTGAAGCAGTAGAGTTTGTCGACCACAGCGCCCTCAGGTCACTGACACGGTGGCCTATGGGTGTTTCAAAATGCATAGCTGCCTGCGCATATTTAACGGGGGCTAGAGGCCGATTTTGCATATAAGTGTCAGGCGGCAGTGCCTGAGTCACATCGGTGGCCTGGCCGGGTCGCACGGGCGACGTGGTGGCCAGTTCAGTGGCGTCTGCTGCCACCTGGCCTGCGCGCGGTGCGGCCAGGGCGCTTTCCACGGCACGGCGCACCGCCTGATGCACTTCACGGCTGTCGCGAAAGCGCACCTCGATCTTGGTCGGGTGCACGTTCACGTCAACCCGCGTCGGGTCAATCGCCACATACAGCGCATAGATGGGCTGGCGCTGGCCGTGCAGCACATCCTCATAGGCGCTGCGGGCAGCATGGGTGATGACCTTGTCACGCACAAAGCGGCCGTTCACGTAGCAAAACTGCTGGTCGGCGCGCGCCCGGGCGGCATCTGGAATGCCGGCGCGGCCCCAGACCTTGATGATCGGCGCGTAGTCCGGGCGCCCCGGTGTGGCACTGCTGGAGAAATCGACCCACACCGATCGCGCTACAAAGTCGCTGCCCAGCACATCTGCCAGACGCTGCTCCAGCGCGGGAAGGCTGCCGGCTTCGCCGCAGCGCCGCCATTGCACCACCAACTTGCCCTCATGCCAGATGGCAAACCCCACGTCGGGGCGGGCCAGGGCGTGCCGCCGCACGGCTTCGACGCAGTGCGCCAGCTCGGTGGCGTCGGTTTTGAGGAACTTGCGCCGCGCAGGTGTTGAGAAAAAAAGTTCTTTGACCTCAACCGTGGTGCCCATGCTTCGCGCCACGGGCTTGATCTCACCGGTTTGTCCTTCAAGAAGAAAAGCATGATTTTGACTTGCAACCCTCGACAATATTGCGCAGTCAGCAATCGAATTAATAGCAGCCAGCGCTTCACCCCGAAAACCCATGGTGCCCACGGACTCCAGGTCGGCCAGGCTGCCAATCTTGCTGGTGGCGTGGCGCTTCAGGGCAATCGGCAGTTCTTCGGGCAAGATGCCGCCACCATCGTCTTCCACGCTGATCAGGCGCACACCGCCTGCGGCCAAGCGCACGGTGACCTGGGTGGCTCCGGCATCAAGCGCGTTATCGACCAACTCGCGCACCACCGAGGCGGGGCGCTCGACCACTTCGCCCGCAGCGATCTGGCTGATCAGCTCATCGGGCAGTTCACGGATAGGGCGGCGGAGGGGCTGTGGGTCGTTCATAGGGTGATCAAAATCGACCGCGTAAATGGGAAAAAATTATACCGATGCGTATTGATTAAGCGGGCGCGAGGCTCGGCGGGCAGGGCGGTTCTATCCCCAAGTCCAGTTGGCCATGAAAGTGTTGGCCAGTGGCTATCGATCACGCTGGGCTCGCGCTTGTTGGGCCACGAACTCGGCCAACAGCGCTTCCATGGTCGAGGACAGGTTGTTTGTGTCGGTTTTGGCCAGGGCCACCAACGACGCCACAGATCAGATCAACCCGTAGGCGTCCGCCAGCAAGAAGCCAATCAGACAAGAGGTGCTGACCCCAATCAGCCCCGGCAGGATAAAGCTGTGATTGATCACGTATTTGCCAATGTGGGTGGTGCCCGAGCGGTCAAACTGGATGGCGGCCAGGTCACTGGGGTAGGTTGGCAGGATGTAGTAACCATAAGAGGCTGCGGCAAACGCCACCACATAGCCCGGTGGCACGCCAATGGCCAGACCCACGGGAACCATGGCGCTGATGGCAGCGGCTTGGGAATTCACCAGCTTGGATACCAGCAGCAGGGCAATGGCATAAGTCCAGGGTTGGGTCTTGACCAGTTCTGTCAAAGCAGCCTTGAGTTCGGGCAAGTGCGCTTCAAACACCGTGTCGGCCATCCAGGCGATACCAAACACCGCGACCACGGCGATCATGCCGGCGCGAAACACCTCGGTTTTTCCAATGGTGGACGGGTCAGTCTTGGTGAACAAAATGATCAGCGCACCGGCCAGCAACATGAACATCTGAATGCTCAGCACCATGGACAGCGGCTTGCCTTCAAATACGGGGCGCAGGCTGGGGAAGGCGCCGAGGAAGGCTACCAACGCAATCGCGCCCAGAAAGATCCACATGGCCGTCCATTGGCTGCTGGTGAGGGTTTTGCCCATCAGTGTGGCGCTTTCGCCGTAGATGACTTTGCGTTGTTCGGGGTCGGCAATGCGTTTTTGAAACTCTGGGTCCTGGTCGAGTTCTTTGCCGCGGAACCAGCTGAAAATGCCAATCATCAGCACACCAGCCAGTGTCGATGGGATGGTGATTGACAGCACGCCGATGAAATCAATCACGTGGCCGTCCACCGGCGCTTTGGCCAGAAACGCCACCAGTGACACCACGGCCACCGACACCGGGCTGGCCAGAATGCCCATCTGGCTGGCAATCGATGACGCTGCCATGGGCCGCTCGGGCCGGATGCCATTCTTGATGGCGATGTCGTAAATGATCGGCAGCATGGTGTAGACCACATGGCCGGTGCCGCACATGATGGTCAGTGCGCAGGTGGTGAAAGGGGCCAGGATGGAGACGTATTTGGGGTTGCGGCGCAGTAGTTTCTCGGCCCCTTTGAGCATCACCTCTAACCCGCCCGAGGCTTGCAGCGTGGCCGATGCCGCCACCACCGCGATGATGGTCAGCATCACGTCCACCGGCGGTTTGCCGGGTTTCAGACCAAACACAAAGGTCATGATGACGATGCCAATGCCGCCCAGCAGCCCGAGAGCCACACCGCCTTTGCGGGCACCGTAAAAAAGACAGATCAGGATGACCGTCAGTTGCAGAAAAATGTCCATGTCCAACTCCTTCAAAGAAGATTCGACTTTAATGCGAATCAGGGTAAACCCTTGGTTTTGATCATTCGATTGGTTGATGTAAATCAAGCGGACTTCACATTCTGTAATTAATTTTTAATGTTTGACTTTGCGACTGGCTTATGCCTGCCTGGGTTCGATCCCTCGCGCCGGGGATAATCCCAACCCATGGAACTCATTACTTTTCTTCTCGACTTCATCTTGCACGTGGACAAACACCTTGAGGTGTTTGTGCAAACCTATGGCGCGTGGGCTTACGCGCTGCTGTTTTTGATCATTTTTGTCGAGACCGGCGTGGTTGTCATGCCTTTTTTGCCGGGCGACTCTTTGCTGTTCGTGGTGGGTGCCATGTGCGGTGTCGGGCTGATGAGTTACCCGGTGGCGTGCAGCTTGCTGATCGTGGCGGCCATTTTGGGCGACCAGTGCAACTACAGCATTGGCCGCTATTTCGGGCCCAAGGTGTTCAAGTGGGAAAACTCCCGCTGGTTCAATAAAGCGGCCTTTGACAGTGCGCACATGTTTTATGAAAAATACGGTGGCATCACCATCATGGCAGCACGTTTTATGCCTTTTTTGCGCACCTTCGCGCCGTTTGTGGCAGGCGTGGCGGAGATGTCGCGCCTCAAGTTCACGCTATACAACGTGGCGGGTGCACTGCTCTGGGTGCTGGGTATTTGCACCGCAGGTTACTTTTTTGGCAGTATTCCCTGGGTCAAGGCGAACCTGGACAAAATCATCTGGGCGATGATTCTGATCCCCGGTCTGATGGTGCTGGCAGGGGCTTGGCGGGCTCGCAAAAAAAGCGCTTGATGGGGGGTCATAGCGACCATCTGGATGTAAGAAAAGGGCGCCTTTTCAGACAAAACGGCGACCATACTTTTCTTCTATGAACATCAAAAAATTTGCGCTCCTGGGGCTTTTTGCCGCCGCCATCGCGGCTTTTGTGGCGCTGGACCTGGGTAGTTACCTGAGCCTGGACTACCTCAAGCAGAGTCAGTCGGATTTCTTGGACCTGTACGCCCGCCAGCCTTTCACCGTGGCTGCGGTGTATTTCGGCGTGTATGTGCTGGCCACGGCGCTGTCTTTTCCAGGGGCGACCATCATCACCCTGGCGGGCGGGGCGATTTTTGGTCTGGGCTGGGGCCTGCTGATCGTGTCGTTTGCCTCCAGCCTGGGGGCTACGCTGGCATTTTTAACCGCACGTTTTGTACTGCGCGACAGCATCGAGGCCAGGTTTGCCAAACGCCTGGCCGACATCAATCAGGGCATCGAGAAAGACGGTGCGTTTTACCTGTTCACCTTACGCCTGGTGCCATTGGTGCCGTTTTTTGTCATCAACCTGGTGATGGGCCTGACCAAGATGCGCGCTTGGGTGTTTTATGCGGTGAGCCAGCTGGGCATGCTGGCGGGCACGGCGGTGTTTGTGAATGCGGGCACGCAACTGTCACAGATCACGTCGTTGCAAGGCATTTTGAGCCCAACCCTGATTGGTTCGCTGGCGCTGCTGGGCGTGTTTCCGCTGCTGGCGCGCAAGGGCGTGGACGCCGTCAAAAAGCGCCAGGTTTATGCCCGCTGGAAGGCGGTGCGGCCCAAGACGTTCGAGCGCAATCTGGTGGTGATTGGTGCGGGCGCAGGCGGCTTGGTGTCGGCCTACATTGCGGCGGCCGTCAAAGCGAAGGTGACGCTGGTTGAAGCGCACAAGATGGGCGGCGACTGCTTGAATTATGGTTGTGTGCCGAGCAAGGCCCTGATCAAAAGCGCCCGCTTGTCACACCAGATGGCACATGCAGAACGCTATGGGTTAAATAGCTGCTCACGCAATAAAGATAAGGGCTACAAGCCAGTTTTATTTAAAAAAGTGATGGCGCGTGTCCAGGCGGTTGTTGCCTCCATTGCGCCGCATGACAGCATTGAGCGTTACACCAGCCTGGGCGTGGAGGTGCTGCAAGGCCACGCCAAAATCATCAACCCCTGGACGGTCGAGATTGCGTTGAACGATGGCGGCAAGCGGCTGCTGACCACCCGCAACATCGTCATTGCAGCCGGCGCACGCCCGTTGGTGCCGCCGCTGCCGGGTTTGAGTGACGTGGCTTATGTCACCAGCGACACCTTGTGGGACGTCTTTGCCACGCTCGATGACGCACCAAAACGCTTGGTGGTGCTGGGCGGCGGGCCGATAGGCTGCGAGCTGGCGCAAAGTTTTGCCCGTCTGGGCTCGCAGGTGACTCAGGTCGAGATGGCGCCGCGACTGATGCTGCGCGAAGACGTGGAGGTGTCCGCGCTGGTGGCGGACGCCCTGCGAGCAGACGGGGTGACGGTGCTGACCGGCCACAAGGCTTTGCGCGTCGAGGCGACCAGCGCGGCAAGTTTGCCTGGCGGTGTGCTGGTGGTGGTGCATCAGGGCATTGAGCTGCGCATTGAATTTGACCAGTTGTTATGCGCCGTGGGCCGGGTGGCGCGTCTTGATGGTTACGGGCTTGAAGAACTTGGCATCCCGACCCAGCGCACGGTTGAGATCAACGACTACCTGCAAACCATCTACCCCAACATTTATGCCGTGGGTGACGTGGCCGGGCCGTTTCAGTTCACCCACACCGCCGCCCATCAGGCCTGGTACGCGGCGGTGAACGCACTGTTTGGTGACTTCAAAAAATTCAAGGCCGACTATTCGGTCATCCCATGGGCCACTTTTACTGACCCCGAGGTGGCCCGCGTGGGCTTGAATGAGCAAGAGGCCCTGGCGCAAAGCGTGGCGTTTGAAGTGACCCGGTATGACATCGACGACCTGGATCGGCAAATCTGTGATGAAGGGCCGAACAGCCAAACCCGTGGCTTCGTCAAGGTGCTGACGGTGCCTGGCAAAGACCGCATTCTGGGCGTGACACTTGTGGGCACCCACGCTGCCGACCTGCTGGCCGAGTACGTGCTGGCCATGAAACACGGCCTGGGCCTGAGCAAAATCCTGGGCACCATCCACACCTACCCCACGCTGTCAGAGGCCAGCAAATACGCCGCGGGCGAGTGGAAGCGGGCGCACCAGCCGCACAAGCTGTTGGCTTGGGCGCGCCGCTACCATGACTGGAAACGGAACCATTTCTGATGCAACACCCCAACCAACCCATCGCCAGAGACATTGTGCTGATTGGCGGTGGCCACAGCCATGTGGTCGTGCTCAAGCGTTTTGGCATGCAGCCCGAGCCGGGTGTGCGCCTGACGGTCATCTGCACCGATGTCCACACCCCGTATTCGGGCATGCTGCCCGGCTATGTGTCGGGCCACTACAGCTATGACGACGTGCACATTGACCTGGCGCGTCTGGCCGTGTTTGCCGGCGCCCGGTTGTACCACGACGAGGTGGTGGGCATTGACCGGGTAGCGCAAAAAGTGTTGTGTCGCAACCGCCCGCCGGTGGCCTATGACTGTTTGTCGATCAACATTGGATCGACCCCGCGCCTGAGCGTGCCCGGCGCCAATGAATTTGCCACACCGGTGAAACCCATCACCCGTTTCAACCAGCGTTGGCTGGCGCTGCTGGCACGGGTTCAGCAGCACAGAGAAGGCCTGTTGCGCATTGCCGTGGTGGGGGCCGGGGCGGGTGGTGTGGAGCTGCTTTTGTCCATGCAATACCGCTTGCGTCAAGAGCTGACATCGCGCGGGCGTGATCCTGAACTGCTGCAGTTTCACCTGCTCAGTGCGGCCGACAGCATCATGCCGACGCACAACGCCCGGGTGCGCCAAAAGTTTGTCAGCGTGCTGGCCGAGCGTGGTGTGCAGGTGCACATTAACGCTGAGGTGACCCGAGTTGAGGCGGCGCAGCTGCTCTGCGCCAACGGCCTGGCGCTTGAGGCTGATGAGGTCATGTGGGTCACGCAAGCGTGCGGTGCTGCGTGGTTGCAAGGGACCGGCTTGGCCTTGAACGAAGGCGGGTTTGTACAGGTGAATAACCAGCTGCAAACACTCACTGACCCGGCCATCTTTGCCGCAGGTGACATCGCCGACATGCAAAACTACCCGCTGGAAAAAGCCGGTGTGTTCGCCGTGCGCATGGGCCGGCCGCTGGCAGACAACTTGCGCCTGAGTGTGCAGGGGCGTGCGCTGCAAACCTACCGTCCGCAATCGCGCTGGCTGGCCTTGATCAGCACCGGTAACCGCTACGCCGTGGCCTCGCGTGGTGCCCTGGGTTTTTGGGGCGATTGGGTGTGGCGCTGGAAAGACTGGATTGACCAGCGTTTCATGCGCAATTTCTCCGAATTTCCGGCCATGCCGGCCAAGGTCGCTGCCACGCCCGGCAGCTCCCAGATGCTGCTGGCCCTGAAGCCGGACGAAGCCTTGCAAGCCATTTCGGCCGTGGCCATGCGCTGTGGCGGCTGCGGCGCCAAAGTGGGGGCCACGGTGCTGTCACGGGCGCTGAGCCAGCTGCCCGTGGTGCCACGCGGCGATGTGCTGATTGGCCTGCATGACCCGGACGACGCCGCTGTGGTGCGCGTGCCGCCGGGCCAGGCGCTGGTGCATTCGGTGGACTTTTTCCGCGCCTTTATTGACGACCCCTACCTGTTTGGCAAAGTCGCGGCCAACCATGCTTTGGGCGATATTTTTGCCATGGGCGCGCAGCCGCAAACCGCCACCGCCATCGCCACGTTGCCGCCCGGGATGGAAACCAAAGTGGAGGACCTGCTGTTTCAAATGATGAGCGGCGCTGTGGCGGTGCTCAACGAGGCGGGCTGCGCGCTGGTGGGCGGCCACACCGGCGAGGGCAGTGAGCTGGCGCTGGGTTTTGCTGTGAACGGGCTGATTGACGAATGTTTGGTCAACGTCACGCGCAAGGGTGGCATGCAGCCGGGCGATGTGCTGGTATTGACCAAGCCCCTTGGCACCGGCACGTTGTTTGCTGCGCACGCGCAAGTGGCTGCCAAGGGCCGCTGGATTGATGCCGCACTGCAGTCCATGCTGCAGTCCAACCGCCAGGGTGCCCAGTGCCTGCGTGAATTTGGTGCCACCGCCTGCACCGATGTGACCGGCTTTGGCCTGCTCGGCCATCTGGTGGAAATGACCCAACCGTCGGGCGTGGATGCAGAGATTGTGTTGTCGGCCTTGCCTTTGCTGGACGGTGCGCAGGACACTGTGGCGGCGGGCATAGTGAGCTCATTGCAAGCGGCCAATGTGCGCCTGCGGCGGGCGTTGCGCAACCAGGATGCGTTCGTCAGTCACCCGCGTTACCCGCTGATTTTTGACCCGCAAACAGCCGGCGGCCTGCTCGCCAGTGTGCCCGCTGAAAACGCCAAGGCGTGCCTGGCCGCCTTGCAGGGCTTGGGCTATGACCACGCCGCCATCATCGGACGTGTGTTGCCGCAAGGCGATGCGCAACCCCCTATTTCACTGACACCATGACCCAAGCTGCTCTTCTGACGCCTCCCGCCCTATGTCAACAGCGAGTCGCGCACTTGCTTTCAAGCGGCACACGCCAAATACTTGCCATCGTCGCGCAGCCGGGTGCCGGCAAATCGACTCTGGCCCAGGCGCTGCTGGCGCACTATGGAGACGCGGTTCAAGTGGTGCCCATGGACGGCTTTCATCTGGCTAACAGCGAGCTTGAGCGCCTGGGTCGGCGCAGCCGAAAAGGTGCGCCAGACACCTTTGATTCCGCTGGGTTTGTCAACCTGCTGCAACGCATCAAGCACCAAAAGCCGGGTGATGGCGCGGTGTACGCCCCTGAGTTCCGACGTGACATTGAAGAAGCCATTGCCGGTGCCATTGCGGTGCGGGCCAGCACGCCGCTGGTCATCATCGAGGGCAATTACCTGTTGATGGACGATGCCCCATGGTGTCAGGTACGTGAGGTGGTGGACGATTCCTGGTTTCTGGAGGTGCCCGATGAGTTGCGCCAAGCCCGGCTACTGGCGCGTCACATGCAATTTGGCCGAAGTGAGCAGCAAGCGCTGGACTGGATCGCCAGCACGGATGAGCCCAACGCGGTGCGAATTGCGCAAACTCGCAAGCACGCCAGCTTGTGTATGCCGTGGCATTGAAGCATCAGCCGTTGATGTAGTTTGCAGACCAATCAGTCGATGCTTTTCTTCATCACTCGTTGAGTTTTGATTGGGTGGTTTTGATGCCTATGACAGTGACTGGTTGTCAGCAGTGCAGTGTTACCCGTCACCCGCGAATACCCGCAATGTGGAAGTCAAAGTGCGAATCGAATCACAGCTCGGCTGCTTTTGCTCAATCAAAACTTCTCCGCTTGGCCTCACGAAGTCGGTACAAATAGCGATCCACCTCAGTCCGGACTTCGTCTCTCGCAGCGGACGGGATCTCAGTCATTGCGTCCTTCAATGCCAATGAAATCATTACCTAGGAATCTCGAATTTCGCCCAGCGTGCGCCGCTCCGGGCTCTTGTAGGCTTTGTCCATGGCTGCCGGGGCGCGAACTGCGCTGGGGCGCAGGGCGGCACTGTGTTGACTGTTAATGCCTCCCAGATTGAACACCACCACCGTCTGCACCAAATCCTGCGATTGACTCTTCAAGCTGCTGGCGGCTGCCGCCATTTCCTCCACCAGTGCGGCATTTTGCTGGGTGGTCTGGTCGATGCTGGTGATGGCATCACCGACCTGCGACACCTCAGAGGCCTGTTCACGACTGGCGGCCGTGATTTCTCCAACAATGTCGGTCAGGCGCTGGATACTGCTCACGACTTCATTCATGGTGGCTCCAGCCTGATCCGCCAACACAGTGCCCTGCTCCACACGTTCCACACTGGTGTTGATCAAGACTTTGATCTCTTTGGCTGCTTCAGCCGACCGGCCGGCCAATGAACGCACTTCGCTTGCGACCACCGCAAAATCACGACCCTGTTCCCCGGCGCGGGCGAATCGTCATAAGCGCGATCTTTAACCACTTTGCCCCAATCCATACGCAAACGCTTCAGTACCGCACGTCCACACCCCGTCCCATGAGTGCGAAAGCGCCAACCGAGGCTGGAATGAAGCGGGCCAGTATGTGTCCCACGATTCAAAAACGCCACCACTGACTTGTCACCAATGAACTGCCCGTTCAAATCTCCTCCGACTTGCTCGGAAAAAACCGACTGGAAACAGGATAAGCTTGCTGATCGCGGGATTAATATCGCATACAGAGTGCAAGATTTTCATATTTTCCCGACTTCAATGAGGACAACGTGGTGCTGCTTTATCAAAAATATCGAATCGCACTACGGCCGATCTTCTGGATATTGTTGGTTTTAGCGGCAATTCAGATCTTTGTCTGGTTGGCCCCACCACTTTTTTCGGCCAAGGGAATAGCCAACTACGCCCCTCTTCATACCCTGCTCGAATTCATCGCCATCGTTATAGCCGTTCTGGTGTTTGCAGTGGGATGGGGCGCCTACGATAAGGAGCGTCCGAGCAACTTCATGTTGCTTGCCTGCACCTTTGGCGGCGTGGCAATACTCGATCTGCTGCACGCGCTGTCGTACCCGGGTATGCCCGATTTTGTGACGCCCAGTGGGACAGAAAAAGCGATTGATTTTTGGCTTGCGGCGCGAGCACTTTGTGCGTTGGGCTTGCTGGCTATCGCGTTTTTGCCATGGCGGCAGACGCGATCCGCCCTTACACGCTGGGTGGTGCTGGCTGGAATGCTGTTGCTGGTGGCCACTGTGGGCTGGATCGGCTTGCTGCAACCGGATTGGACACCCTCGACCTTTATCCCCGGACGCGGATTGACCGCCTTCAAGGTCAACAGCGAATACATTCTTTGTGCCATCTACATCATTGCTGCCTTAAGGTTCCTGCAGCAAATGCGCCTGCCCCAGCCTTATGACGTGACAGGCTTGTTTGCCGCCGTTAGCGTGATGGCGTTAAGTGAGATCTTTTTCACCCTCTATGCCGACGTCACCGATGTATTCAATCTACTCGGTCATATGTATAAAGTCATTGCCTATGGCTTTATTTACAACAGCATTTTTATCGACAGCATCAGGACGCCTTATCAGCGGCTGTATGAATCCAAGAACTTGCTACAGACCGTGATTGACGCGATTCCCGTGCGCGTTTTTTGGAAAGACCTCGAACAACGCTATCTGGGTTGCAACACGCTTTTTGCTTCTGATGCCGGAAAAGGCACCCCAAAAAACGTGATCGGCAAAGACGACTACCAAATGGCTTGGCGCGAGCAAGCCGAGTTTTATCGTGCTGACGACCACCAGGTCATGCAAGCCGATCTTCCCAAACTCGGCTTTGAAGAGCCGCAGACACGAAGCAGTGGGGAGCAAATCTGGCTGCGCACGTCCAAAGTGCCCCTCCACAATGAAACCAACGATGTGATCGGCGTACTCGGTATTTACGAAGACATCACCGAGCGCAAAGCTGCCGAAGTCCAACTGCGAAAGCTGTCGCAGGCTGTGGAACAAAGTTCGGAAAGTATTGTTATCACCAACCTTGAGGCGAAGATCGAATACGTCAATGAAGCCTTTGTCCGAAATACCGGGTACAGCCGGGAAGAGGCGATCGGCCAGAATCCACGCGTTCTGCAATCAGGTAACACCCCCAAGGAGACCTATGCTGCCTTGTGGAAGGCCGTGACCGAAGGCCAATCCTGGAGCGGCGAGTTCAATAACAAGCGCAAGGACGGTAGCCAATTTACCGAATTGGCGGTCATCTCGCCGATCCGTCAGAACGACGGCTTGATGACTCACTATGTGGCAGTGAAATCTGACATCACCGACCGAAAGGCTGCTGAGGACAAGATCTACACACTTGCCTTCTACGATGCATTGACCAAGCTGCCAAACCGTCGCCTCCTACTGGACCGCCTGCAACATGCATTGGCTTCGAGTAGCCGCACGCAAAGAAACGGCGCTTTGTTGTTGATTGATCTGGATAATTTCAAAACCATCAACGACACCCTTGGCCATGACATTGGCGATTTGTTACTGCAGCAGGTGACCCAGCGATTAATCAGTTGCATCCGCGAAGGTGATACCGTGGCGCGCCCCGGCGGTGATGAATTCCTGATGATTTTGGAAGATCTAAACGAAAACCCGCAGGACGCGGCAGCCCAAGCAAAAATGGTGGGCGAGAAAATCCTTGCTGCGCTCAACCAGCCTTACCAACTGGCCAATTATTCGCATGTCAGCACACCAAGTATCGGGGTCACCTTGTTTGGAAATCAGAAGGTGGCCGTTGATGAATTGTTAACGCAGGCCGAGTTGGCCATGTACCAGTCCAAAGCTGCAGGGCGCAACACCCTGCGCTTTTTCGACCCCAAGATGCAAGCCGTGGTGACAACACGCGCCATGCTCGAAGCAGATATGCGAGAAGCCATTCTGAAAGAACAGTTTGTTCTGTATTACCAGGCACAGGTGACTGGCGCCGGACAACTGACGGGCGCAGAGGTGTTGCTTCGGTGGAAACATCCTGTACGTGGCATGGTGTCACCGGCCGAATTTATTCCTATGGCCGAAGATACCGGATTAATTCTGCCAATTGGTCACTGGGTACTGGAAACGGCCTGCACCCAATTGGCAATTTGGGCCGACCATCCAGCTTTCGCCTATCTCAAGGTGGCGGTCAATGTCAGTGCGCGCCAGTTGCACCAGAATGACTTTGTCGAGCAGGTGCTTGAAACTATTCAACGCACTGGTGCCAGACCTGAGCGACTCAAGCTCGAACTCACTGAAAGTATGCTGGTAAACGATGTGGAGGCCATCATTGGAAAAATGACTGCCCTCAAGACCAACGGGGTAGGTTTTTCGCTCGATGATTTTGGCACCGGCTATTCGTCCCTGGTCTACCTTAAACGCTTGCCGCTGGATCAACTCAAGATCGATCAGGGATTTGTACGCGACATTCTGGTTGACCCCAATGACGCGGCCATTGCCAAGATGGTTATTGCACTGGCAGAAAGCATGAACCTAGCGGTTATTGCGGAGGGGGTGGAGACTGTTGGTCAGCGCGATGTACTAGCGGAGATGGGGTGTCATGATTATCAGGGTTACCTGTTCAGTCGACCACTCCCACTGGAAGCGTTTGAGGCGTTTGTGAACCGCTGTTTAACCGCCGCTGAATGACGGCATGAGAGCGATCATTTTGAAAAGTTGGGTGTCAGCTTAGGGTCTTGCCAGTCCTCGGTGGCGCATGCGGAGTCGGCATTCAGCGTCGCAAGCCCATCACCTGCCCAGGATCAAACAGGGTTGTCTTGCCAATCGCTTATCTCAATTACTCGCCCGCCTGGCGGCACATCGGCCGGGTCGTGTGTGACCAGCAGGGTGGGAATGCGTTGACGCTCAATTTGCTCAAACACCAGGGCGCGAAACTGGGTGCGCAACGCCGCGTCGAGCTTGGAAAATGGCTCGTCCAGCAGCAGCGCCTGGGGTTGGGACAGCAGTGTGCGCATCAGGCTGACGCGCGCGCGCTGGCCGCCTGACAGCGTGGCCGGGTCGCGGTCATGAAAACCGGCCAAACCCATGTCGGAGAGCGTTTGCTCGATGTGGCCGCGGCGCTCCTGCTTTTTTGAGAATGCTGAGGGCAGCGCAAAGGCCAGGTTTTGCCCCACGCTTAGATGGGCAAACAGCAGGTCGTCCTGAAACAGCAGGCCCAGGCGGCGCTGCTCAATTGGCAGGCCATCAAGGCGTTGTTCGTTCAGCCACAGCTCGCCGGTGGCGGTAAACGCGGGGTCAAGGTCGCCAATCATCCAGTTCAACAGCGTCGATTTGCCCGAGCCGGACACGCCCGCTAGGGTGACGATTTCACCGGCTTGCACCGACAGGTTCAGGTCTGTCAGCAGCGGGTGGGGGCCACGTGTCAGGGTCAAATGCTTGATGTGCAGCATGTCAGCGCCATCCTTTTCGGTGTTGGCCTGCCCAATAGGGCAACAGGGCTGCCAGGCCAAAAGCGGCCAAGGGCAAGGCAATTTGCAGCAGGGCTTGCACCGCCAGCACGCGCCGGTTGCCGCCAGCGCTCAAGGCCACGGCTTCGGTGGTGACGGTGACAAACCGGCCACCGCCAGCAAACAATGTGGGTAAATACTGCGCCACACTTACCGTAAAACCCACGGCCAGCGTGGCCAGAATGGGCCGCAACAGCAGCGGCCATTTCACGCGCAGGCAAGATTGAGAGCGGCTGCAGCCTAAAGCGCGGGCACTGGTTAGTAGGCGGGCATCAAACGCCCGATAAGCGCCCACCAGGGTCAGCACCATGTAGGGCAGCACCCACAACAAATGGCTCCACACCAGACCTGCCACGGTGCCGTCCAGGTTCAGGTGCAGCAGCGATGCATATTGGCCCGCCACCAGGGGCAGGCTGGGGATGATCAGTGGCAGGTAAAGCGCGGCGTTGAGTTGCCGGGGGCCCCATTCGAGCCAGACCAGCGCGGCAGGCAGGCACAACAAGCTGGCCGCGCTGGCCAGCCACAGCGTGGTCCAGAACGGTGCCCAGTCGGCGCTCAGCCAACTATGCCAAGACAGGCTGTCAGGCCACAGGGCCGGAAAAAACCAGGTTTCGGCAAACGACCAGACCAGCAGCACCGCCACCACCAAATAGCCCGTGGCATACAGCGGTGTGTGCAGGTTAAGCCAGCGCAGGGCACGCGTTGGGTGGCGCATGCCGCTGGGGTAAGCCCGGTGGGCTTGCCGCCATTGCCAAAAGCTGTGCACCGCAGCGGCTACCAGCAACAGAATCAGCAACAAAACCACGGATGCAGCGCTGCCCATGGCTTGAAAAGCGGGGTCTGGGTTGCTCAGCCAGCGCCAGATCAGTACGGCCAGCGTGGGTGGTGTGTTGGGTCCCAGGATGATGGCCATGTCAACCACCGACAAGCCATAGGCCAGCACTGCCACCAGCGGCCAGGCCAGTCGCGGCAGCAGTTGCGGCCACAAAATCAGCCGCCAGACTTGCAGCCTGCCGTAGCCCAGCGCGCGCGCCGCCACCATTCGACGACGTAACTGTTGTTCGCCCAGCAGCGCCGCCAACACCCAGAGTAAAAACCAGCTTTCTTTGATGGCCAGCGCCAGCGCCAGGCTCAACCCGTATGGGTCTTGCACGGTGACCCAGTCCGGCGGTGATGTCCATTGAAGAAACTGGGCTGTAGCCCTTGCCAACCAACCGGAAGGCGCTATCAAAAAAAACAAGCCCACGGCAAAGGCGGCGTGTGGCACGGCCAGCAGCAGTGGCAAACGCCGCTGCAATCTCAGCCACATAGCGCCAGGGTAGTGCAGGGTGACCAAGGCAACAGCCAGCGCAAACGCCAGCCCGCTGCCCAACAGGGATGACACCAGGGTGGCGCGCAAGGCCTGGGGCCATTCGGCGTTTTGCCAAAGCGCCAGCCAGACGGCGGTGTCCAGTGTGGGTGCCATGGCCCACACCAAGCCGGGTAACACCGGGCCAAAGATCAACAAAACCGGCAAAGCGGCGAGCAGCGTGCGTCGGGTGTCTGCCGAAGCGTGGACTTGGGGTTTTGCCAAATCAAGGAGGAGGCTCGGGCCAGCCCCAAGCTGGGGGACATCCGCAGCGTCGGACACCCGACGTGCGCTGCGGTCTACGCCAAAATCAGCAGGCATGTCACGCAGGCATCACACATCAACGCGCGCCGTAGCGTTTGAGCCATTCGGCTTCCAGCGACTCGACCCAGCTGGCGTGGGGCTCGGCCAGCGTGGGCACGGGTTCGGTCAAGGCGCCTGGCGGCTTGGCGCGCATGGCTGTTTGCAGGGCCACCGGAATTTTGGTCACGTCCAACACCGTGCCATCGCCCCACACGCGGGTGTCGGCCTTGTGCGCCTGGGCCTCGGTTGACAAGAGAAAGTTGGCAAACACCTGCGCCCCGGCTTTGGCCTTGGCATTAACCGGTATGGCGATGAAATGCACGTTGCCGATGGTGCCATTGGTAAACCCAAAGCTGTAGGCGCTGGCGGGCAGCTGTTTGCTGGCGATCAGGTTGGCGGCTTCGTTGGGGTTGAAGGTGAGGGACAGCTTTAATTCGCCATCAGCCAGCATGCGGTGCATTTCAGCCGCGCTGGACGGAAAGGTTTTGCCGTCGCGCCACAGGTTGGGGTGCAGCTTGTCCAGATAGGCCCACAGCGGCTGGGTTGCTGTGGCAAATGCTTGCGGGTTCACGGGTTGTTGCAGTGCGGCACGCTCAGGGCTCAGATCCAGCAGCAGTTGCTTGACAAACGTGGTGCCATGAAAGTCGGGCGGCTTGGGGTAACTGACCCGGCCCGGGTTGGCTTGGGCAAAGCTCAGCCACTCAGCCGCCGAGCGTGGTGGCGTGGGTGTTTTGGCGCGGTCGGCAATGAAGGTGAGTTGCGCCGTGCCCCAGGGTGCTTCAAAGCCTTGGGTGGGGATGGAAAAATCGCTGCGCACCGGCTTGTTCAGGTCAACCAGGCCCCAGTTGGGCAGGCTCTCGGCCCAGGGGCCAAACAGCAGATTGTTGGTTTTCAGGTTGCGGAAGTTCTCGCCGTTGACCCACATCAGGTCAACCGAGCCGTCTGTCTTGCGGCCCGCCGCCAGTTCGGTTTGCACGCGTTTGACCACGTCTGCGGCATCGGTCACTTTCACATGTTTCACCTCGACACCGTAACGTGCCTTCACTTCTTTGGTAGCCCAGGCGATGTAGGCGTTGATGGCTTCACCGCCGCCCCAGGCGTTGAAGTACACGGTTTGCCCTTTGGCCTCGGTCTGAATTTGTGACCAATCGGCGTGGGCCACGTGCGGCAAGGCTAGGCTCAGGGTGAGCACAGCAAGCGGCGTAAGAGCGGTGAATTTCATGCGGGGAACTCCGGGAGGGCGGTTTAAATTGAATCGGTCGAGCCGAGACCTGAAATTCTTACAGACAGGGTCGGTGGCAGGTCACACCGTGCGATTCCGTGCCAGCGGTGGGTTCCTGGAGAAATAGCGCTCAATGCCGCGCATCAGTGCATCGGCCAGTTGGTCCTGGTAGGCGTCGCTGTTGAGTTTGGCTTCTTCATCGGGGTTGCTAATGAAGGCGGCTTCGACCAGCACGCTGGGAATGTCGGGGGCTTTCAGCACGGCAAACCCGGCTTGCTCAACGCGCGGCTTGTGCAGCTTGCCAACCCGGCCAATCTCGCCCAACATGGCACCGCCCAACAGCAGGCTGTCCTTGATTTGTGCGGTGGTGCTCATGTCGAGCAGGGCGCGTTTGACCTGCATGTCTTTGGCCTTGACGTTCAGCCCGCCGACTTGGTCGGCCTTGTTTTCTTTGGCTGCCATCCAGCGCGCTGCGGTGCTGGACGCGCCGCCCTGGCTCAGGACAAACACGCTGGCACCTTGCGGGTTCGGGGTAAAAAACGCATCGGCGTGAAGGCTGATGAACAGGTCGGCCTGCACCCTGCGCGCTTTGGCCACGCGGATGTGCAAGGGTACAAAGAAGTCAGCATCACGCGTTAAAAAAGCCCGCATGGCGTTGCCGTTGACTGAAGCCGCATTGATGCGTTCGCGCATGCGGTGCGCCAGCCGCAGCACCACGTCTTTTTCACGCGTTCCGCCCGGGCCAATGGCGCCCGGGTCTTCGCCACCGTGGCCAGCGTCCAGCGCAATGATGATGAGCCGGTCAGTGGCCGCAGGGGAGGGCACGCTCATGCTTTGTGGCAGTGGTTTTTTTAAGTCTTTTTGACCTCTAGACCTCGTCGATGTTGCGCTATCAGCTATTAAAGGTGTAGTGTTTGAATGCATTGTGCCTGCGACTGGAGCAGGTGCTGCCGGGGACGTGGGCCTTGCCCTTTGGGCCATCAACTCGCCCAGCGGGTCGAGTGCCAGTGCGCTGGTCGGTGCGCCCGATGCTTCTTTCAGCCGCTCGGCAATCAGGGCTTCCAGTGGGTCGGCCACCTGGGTCGGGTACAGGTCAAACACCAGCCGGTGCTGGTAAGCGGCCACCGGGGACAGGTTAAACACCTGTGGTGTCACCATTTGTTTCAGGTCCACCACTAGGCGCACCACGCTGGGGCCAAACTGCCCGACGCGAATGCCGTTGATGGTCGGGTCACCGGCACCTACCTTGGCCACCAGTTCCTTCAAGGCCGGGTTCAGGTCAATGCCGCGCACATCCACCGCCAAACGCGGCGGGTTGGGTATGAAGGTCTGACTGAAGCTAAGCAGCGTGTCGGATTCGATCGTGACGCGTGAGTAGTCAGGTGCTGGCCACACCCGCACCGCCAAAATTGTTGCACCACGCGCCAGGTGTTGCATACCCAGCAGCAGCACGACGGCGCCCGATTGCAGCAGCTGGCGGCGTTTCATGGTGCGTTGTGCTCGCTGGTGATACCCAAGCCGCTCAGCAGCGCAGCGCCCACAGCGGTGTGGGCGGTCAGGGTAACTTGGCGGGACTCATCTTCAGTTACGCCCAGTTGCACCACCAGATCAGCCTTTGGCACGCAGCCAGCGACGTTTTCTGGCCACTCGGCCAGTTTGAGGCCGGGGCTGGCAAAGATGTCGCGAAAGCCGGCCTCAATCCACTCGCGCGGGTCGGAGAAACGGTAAAAGTCAAAATGCCAGATGTTGAGATCATGCAACTCATAGGGCTCAACTACGGCGTAGGTCGGGCTTTTGATGCGCCCTTGCACCCCAAGTGCGCGCAGCAAGTGGCGTACCAGCGTGGTCTTGCCGGCGCCCAGATCGCCTTGAAGTTCGATATAGGCCAAGCGCACTTGCGGCTGCGCGGCCAAGGCAAGCGCAAAGCGCGCTGTGGCGGCTTCGTCCGGCCAGTGCAGGGTTTTTACAATGGGCAGGTGAACAGCACCAGTCAAATCAGCGGCAGTCAATGGGTCTCCAGAATTCAGGCATGGGGGCAGGAGCTTGGATTTTCACAAATTGGTGTGACGGGGGTCGATTTGAGTTCTGCAGAGACCGGATTATCGGCGTGGCTGGCGGCAGGTTTTCATGGCGACATGCATTACATGGCCGCACACGGCTTGAAGCGTGCCCGCCCGGCCGAACTGGTGCCCGGCACAGTGAGCGTGATCACCGCGCGCATGGACTATTTGCCTGCCAACACGCCACTGGGTTGGCAGGCCATTGAATTTGATCGGCTCCAGCACCCGTCTGAAGGCATTGTGTCGGTTTACGCTCGGGGCCGGGACTACCACAAGGTGATGCGCAGCCGCCTGCAAAAACTCAGCGACCAGATCGCGGCCGAGCTGGGTCCGTTGGGTTACCGCGTGTTCACTGATTCAGCACCGGTGCTGGAAGCCGAGCTGGCCAGCCGCAGCGGTCAGGGTTGGCGCGGCAAACACACGCTGCTGCTGAGCCGTGAGGCGGGCTCGATGTTTTTTCTGGGTGAGATTTTTGTCGACATGGCGCTGCCCGTGTCTGTGCCTGTCAGCGAGCATTGCGGCAGTTGCAGTGCCTGCATCGACATTTGTCCGACGCAGGCCATCATTGCCCCGCACCGGTTGGACGCCCGTCGCTGTATTTCATACCTGACGATTGAGCACGCCGGGCCAATCCCGCTTGAAATGCGCCCATTGCTGGGCAATCGAATTTATGGCTGTGACGATTGCCAGCTGGTTTGTCCCTGGAATAAGTTCGCCAAAGTCAGCAGCTTGCCCGACTTTGATGCGCGCGCGGGCTTGGCGGGCAGCCAACTAGTCACCTTGTTTGCCTGGACTGAAGACGAGTTTTTACGCCTGACCGAGGGCAGCCCGATTCGGCGCATTGGGCATGAGCGCTGGTTGCGCAACATTGCAGTGGCGATGGGGAATGCGCTGCGGTTGCGTGGCGATGGTGATGTGAACCGTGCCGGGGCCATTGCCGCTGCCGGCGAGGTCGATGTGGCCCAGGTGTTGGCTGCGTTGCGCAGCCGGGTGGATCACCCCAGTGAGGTGGTGCGTGAGCATGTGGCTTGGGCTTTGGCTTTGGCTTTGGCTGAAAAATGTTAGTGTTTTCAGGCTGCAGACCTTTTTGAATAAGCGCTGTTAGCTATTTTATTTGTAGTATTTACGGGGCTAAGGTTGAGATTTTTATCGTTGATCCCCCACTCACCCCCAACCCCTCTCGCCCCGCCGGGCGAAAGGGGGGCTTAACAACCGTATTTGGCCATGTTTTTTTATTGAAGACGTACACGGCATCTGCCAACTGTGGGCGGCTTGTGGCCCACGGATGTCTGTGCTAATTGAGCGGTGCGGGACACGCGAATACCCGCGCTGGTAGACCGCTTGCCAGCGCTCAACTATTTGCCCGACGCAAATAACCGAGCGGCAACGGCAATACTGCGTTGCCCATCGAATAGAACTCGGTCTGTAAAAACACACGCCCAAATATGGCTGTTGGCCCCCCTTTCCGCCCCGGCGGGGGTGGAGAGGGGTTGGGGGTGAGGGGGGGGCAACGATAAAAAATTCAACCTTAGCCCCAACAAAACCTACAAAAAGCTATAAATAATGTAGCTACCTACGCATTAATCATAAGATCTAGGGTCTTAAAACCTATAAAAACCCCCGAAGCAGCCCCAGCGCCAGCGGCAAGCTCACCATCCCCAGCACGGTCGACACCGTCACCAACGCCGCCACATAAGCCCCGTCGTATCCCATCCGCGCCGCCAGCACATAACAACTCGACGCCGTTGGCAGCGCAGAAAACAGCAGCAAAACAGTGGACTGCACACTATTCAGACCAAACACAACACACCAACCCAAGGCCAGCAGCGGCATCAGCAAATGCCGAATCAGCAGCACCACCACACCCAGCAACTTGGCGTGGTTGAGCGCGCTGAGCTGCATGCCGGCACCGGCGGCCATCAGCCCCAACGTGAGGGACGCACCGCCAATGCGCGACACCGTGGGCTCCAACCAGGCTGGGATCGACAAGCCAGCCAGGTTGGCGGCCAGCCCACCGGCAGTGCCGATGATGAGTGGATTGCGCACCAGTTCGCCCAAAAACCCGCGCTCACCGTGGCGCGCCATCGGCCACACGGCGCCTATGTTCATTAGCGGCACGCTCACGCCAATCAGCAGCGCAATCACCAGCAGGCCCTCTGGCCCGGCCAGCCGATCTGCCAGCGCCAGCCCGATGAATGAGTTGAACCTGAAGCCGATTTGTGCGCTGGCGGCGTGCTGGCGTGCCGTCACATGGTTTTTAAGGCCGGGCCAGTAAGGCACCGAATACGCCAGGGCAATGCCGCTTAAGCCCAGTGCCCAGCCAGCAGCCACCATGTTGCCCGCTGCGCCGATGTCCAGCGGGCTTTTCAGGATAGAGTGAAAAAGCAGCACCGGGAAGAATAGAAAGTAAACCAGTTGCTCCACCTGCGTCCACACCGGGCGCCTCAAAGGTGTGAAGCGGCAGATCAGGTAGCCAAGCAAAATCAGCGAGAAGTCGGGGAAGAGGAGTTGAGCAAAGTTCACGCGGTGAGAATAGCAGGCGGCACGACGGGCTTCACTGCACCGTGCATGAACACCACACGCCACGGCGACGCAAGTGAAGCCATCCATGACTCAGGGTTGCGTAGACTGCCACGCTTTGCTCGCAATGCCGATGTGCGCGCCCACTAAACTCAAGACATGGCAGTACCCACACCTTTGCACGACCCGGTGATTGACACCTTCATTGACGCCCTGTGGCTCGAAGAAGGCTTGTCCAAAAACACGCTCTCAGCCTACCGGCGAGACCTGACGCTGTTTTGCGCCTGGTTGGCCACACAAGGCCACAGCTTACTGGCTGTCACCGAGCTTGAACTCAACGGCTTTTTTGCCCAAGCGCATGCCACCACCAAAGCCACCACCGCCAACCGCCGCCTGACGGTGTTTAAACGGTTTTTTCGCTGGGGCTTACGCGAGCGCCTGGTGTTGGTTGATCCAACGCTCAAGTTGCAGGCTGCCAAACAGCCGCTGCGCATGCCAAAAACGCTGACCGAGCCGCAGGTAGAAGCCCTGCTGAACGCACCGGACACCAATGAAGCGTTGGGCGTGCGCGACCGCACCATGCTGGAACTGATGTATGCCAGTGGCTTGCGCGTGAGCGAGCTGGTGGGCCTGAAAGTGCTCAACGTCAGCCTGTCTGACAACGTGTTGCGCGTGTTTGGCAAGGGAAACAAAGAGCGTCTGGTCCCGTTTGGCGAGGTGGCCAGCCTGTGGCTCAAGCGCTACCTGGCACAGCCCAGAACCGAGCTGCTGGCCGGGCACCAGAGCGACGCGCTCTTTGTCACCCACCGCGGCAGTACGCCGGGCACGGCCATGAGCCGGGTGATGTTCTGGATGCTGGTGAAAAAATATGCGCTACTGGCCGGCATCACCGCGCCCATGTCACCGCACACCTTGCGCCACGCCTTTGCCACACATTTGCTGAACCACGGTGCCGATCTGCGCGCGGTGCAGATGCTGCTCGGGCATGTGGACATTTCTACAACTACCATCTACACCCATGTGGCGCGTGAGCGCCTGAAAACCTTGCACGCCCAGCATCACCCCAGGGGCTGAAGCTGGCGCCTGCGGCTACTCAGCCGTCGTCAGGCTTTCAGACCAAGCCAGTGCCTGCAGGTGTGCCCAGTTGACCTGGTGGTCAGTCAGTTGCAGGGCGTTGGTGTGTTCGGCAAAGGCCACATCGTCGACGTTTTCGCAGGCCAGAGTGAGCTTCAGGAAAGGGGCGAGCAGCCCGGTGCCGTTCAAGAGCGCATCGGTCACGGTTTGCGGCAGCGAAATGCTGTCGAGCACTTGTTTCAGAGGCAACCCGACCATGGTGTCGAGCAGTGAAAAAATACCCACCACAAAAGCGTTGTCACATTCTTCCTGGGGTAACAGTTCAGCCGCTAGCAACTCCATCAGGCGCCCGCGCACGATGGCCGCATGACCAACCGCTGGCGACCCCCCCGACGCCTGCGATGTGGTCATCAGCAGCGCGGCCCAGCGAAACAGCTTTTTCAACCCCAACAACATCACCGCATGGCGAAACGAGGTGACCTCACAGCTCAGTCCAAACCCCGCCGAGTTGATGAAACGCAGCAAGTTGTAAGACAGGGTGGCGTCGCGCTTGAAGATGTCTTCAATTTCGGCCGTGCTGGCTTGTTTGCGCACCAAGTTGATCAATTGAATGACTGCGGCCTGCGTGGGCCGAATGGCCTGGCCGTGAATCAGTACCGGCTTGGCAAACCAGTAGCCCTGAAACAGGTTGAAGCCCAGACTCTTGGTTAGCTCAAACTGCTCGGCCGTTTCAACTTTTTCTGCCACCAATTGCGCTGACGTGACCTTTTTGGCGTGCGCGACGATTGCCGCGAGTTGTTGCGGGTTCACTCGGGTCAAGTCAAGCTTGATGAAGGATGCAAATGACAGCCAATTGGCATAGGCCGGTGCCAGCACGGTTTCAGTGAAGGCCAGCCGAAATCCACGCTTTTGTACATCGGCCAGCGTCTGACGGTAGGTGTCAATGTCTTCAGGGTCTGCCTGATGGTCAAGCATGGGTGGCACTTCCAGCACCACATGTTCGGGCTGAATCAGTGTCAGATGCCCGCCGGTCAGGGTCTGGTGCGTGCAATTGATGAAGATCACGACACGCCCGTTAAGTACCTCGCTGTCAGCGTTTGACAGCAGGTTGAATAACAGCGCCGCATCACTGGCCGCGCTGTAGGGTAGGCTGTTTTGCGATCGGTCAAACAGCTCGTAGCCAAAAATGCTGCGTTTGACGTCCAGGATGGGCTGCCTCGCAATGGCCATCACGCCAAGTTCGGGTGCCGCCGCGTGGACTGTGGATTCAGGTGGTTTGCTCATGGGCTTCTTGGGTGTTAATTACACGTGGCTGGTCTGGGCCGGGGCCAAGGCAGCTAGTTCAGCTTCGGTGAATCCGGCGGCACGTCGGGCATCGATATTAAACGGGCCTTTGAGCACAGGTGCCTGGTAACGCTTTGCCAGGTCGGCATATGTGGCAACCGGCTCCAGGCCTTGTTGCTCGCACAGGTAGCGGTACCAGCAGTTCCCAATGGCCACGTGGCCAATTTCGTCGCGCAGAATAATGTCGAGAATGCTGGCTGCGGCCGTGTCACGCACCGAGATCAGCCGGTTGCGCACCGCCGGGGTGGCATCCAGGCCACGCGCTTCCAGTGTGCGCGGCACCAAGGCCAGGCGCGCCAACACGTCGCCTTTGGTGCGCTCGGCCATGTCCCACAGGCCGTCATGGGCCGGGAAGTCGCCATAGGCAAAACCCATGCCGTTGAGGTGCGCCTGCAGCAGCTCAAAGTGCAGGGCTTCCTCCTGGGCCACCTGCCACCAGTCTTGGTAAAAGGCGGCGGGCATGCCAGCAAAACGCCACAGCACGTCGAGCGCCAGGTTGATGGCGTTGGCCTCGATGTGTGTCAGGGCATGAATCAGGACGGCGCGGCCTTCCAGTGTGCCCACTGCCCGGGCTTTGAGTTGTGAGGGTTGTACCAGCAGCGGCCGCTGCGGCCGACCCGGCAAATTGGGCGGTTCCGGTAAGGCCTCAAGCACGTCCAGATGCCATGGGGTGGCACCTAGCGCGCGCACTTGCGAGGCTTTGTCCTGGGTAGAGTCGATCAGCAGCAATCGCAATGCCTCAGCACGCAACGAGCTTGATGGATGAGGATCGGTCGGGCTGTTGTGTGGGCTTGGTGGCGTGGGTTTCATGGGGTTTGGAGGTTCCCTACAATTCTAGGTAACTTGACACAGAAGGACAGCAATGGCAATTTATGAAGTGGATGGCGTGTCGCCGCAGATCGCAGATACCGCCTGGGTGGCTGGCAGCGCTGAGGTGATGGGAGACGTGGTGCTTGGGGACGAGGTGGGCATTTGGTTTGGCGTGGTGGTGCGCGGCGACACCTCGCCAATACGTGTGGGCGCGCGCACCAACATTCAGGATTTGAGCGTGTTGCACTCTGATGTGGGTATGCCTTTGACGATTGGCTCAGGCGTCACGGTGGGCCACAACGCGATATTGCACGGCTGCACGGTGGGCGACGACAGCCTGATCGGTATTGGCGCGATCGTGCTCAACGGCGCCAAAATTGGCAAAGGCTGCCTGGTAGGCGCCGGCGCCCTGGTCACCGAAGGCAAAGAGTTTCCCGATGGCTGCATGATTCTTGGCAGCCCGGCGCGGGTGGTGATGCCGTTGTCACCTGAGCAGTTGCAAGGCCTGCGCACCAGTGCCGACCATTACGTGGCCAACGCCAAGCGCTTCAAGACCAGCTTGCACAAAATTGCCTGATGGTCGGGCCAGTTCAATTTAATCCGGAAACACCACGTGTCTGAAATCCATAAATTTATCTTTGAAGGCCTGCCCGTGCGCGGCGCCGTGGTGCGTTTGACGGACGCTTGGGTAGAAATATTGCGTCGCCGCGCCAGCAACACCACACATGGCGCTTACCCGCTGCCAGTGCAGGCGCTGTTGGGTGAGATGACGGCCGCTGCGGTACTGATGCAGTCCAACATCAAGTTCAATGGGTCGCTGATCTTGCAGGTGTTTGGAGACGGCCCGGTCAAGCTCGCCGTGGTGGAGGTGCAAAGCGACTTTGCCGTGCGGGCCACGGCCACCGTGAATGGTGAAGTGTCTGCAGATGCCACGCTGAGCCAGATGGTGAACGTGGGCAATGAAGGCCGCTGCGCCATCACGCTTGATCCGCAGGACCGCCAGCCCGGCCAGCAGCCGTACCAAGGCGTGGTGCCGCTGTTTGGCGACGACAAAGAAAAGCTGGAAAAATTCAGCGATGTGCTGCAGCACTACATGCTGCAAAGTGAGCAGCTTGACACCACGCTGGTGCTGGCTGCTGACGACAAGGTGGCCGCTGGCCTGCTGATTCAGCGCTTGCCCATGTCTGGCACGGGCAACCTGGCAGGCAACACGCACAGCGCCGACGAAGACCAGATTGGCATCAACGAGCACTACAACCGCATTGCCGTGCTGGCCTCAAGCCTGAAGCGCGAAGAATTGTTGACGCTGGATGTGGAAACGATTTTGCACCGGCTCTTCTGGGACGAGTCACTGCTGCGTTTTGAGCCGTTGCAGGGTGAGGCAGGCCCGCATTTTTCATGCACCTGCAACCGCGATCGGGTCACCAGAATGATCAAGGGCCTGGGCGCCGATGAAGCGCACAGCATCTTGCAAGAGCTGGGCCAGGTGGAAGTGGGTTGCGATTTTTGTGGCACACAATACCGCTTTGACACAGTGGACGTCGCCCAGATTTTTCGCCAGCCCGACGAGTTGCCGCCGACAAGTGCCGCGGTGCAGTAACGCCAACAGTTCGTTACCGCGAGCGTAGTGCAGCTGTCTTAGTGGTCTGCCACTCTGTCAGCGGCAACGCTGCTTAAATCAGTTGTTCGTCGCGGGCGAGCGCATCGTCCAGGCGGGCCAGCAAGGCGCTGAGCCGTTGTGTCGCTTCGCCAGAGGCCACCGGGGCACCGGCACTGGGTTCGCCTTGTTGGGCCGTGTGGTCGGCCAGGTCAAAGGCCAGATTCAAGGCCGCCAGCACCGCAATGCGGTCTCGTGCGCGCACTTTGCCAGCTTCCCGAATTTTGCACATGGCGGTGTCCACTTTTTCCACGGCATCGAGCAGGCGCGCGTCGCCACCATCGGGGCAGCCAAGCAGGTAGCTCTGGCCCATGATTTGTACGTCAAGTTGCTTCATGTTGGCCCCTGTGAACTGGCGCTGGATTGGCTGGCGGCGGCCATTTCTGGCAGTCGCTCCAGCAGTGCATCAACCCGCGCACGCGCCGCGCTCAGGCGGCTTTTGAGCGAATCTCGCTCTTGTGTGAGGGTGTCAATTTGCTGGTGGAGCAGGGCATTGGTGCGCGTGAGTTCTTCATAGCGCACCAGCAAGCGCTCAACGCGCTCGGAGATTTGGTCGATTTGGGTGAGTTCCGACATAGCCCTGCATTGTAGGGTTTGGCAAAGCTGGCCCGGCTAGAATCTGCTCCGTTGGTGCTCGCGGTGTGGTTCGCATGCCGCAGTTCAACGGGAAGCAGGAGGGCGCGGCATTCATGTCAAACCTAACCTGCGCTGCCCCCGCAACGGTAAGTGGACGCACCGCAAGGTGCCGCTTCCATCACAGCCACTGAGCGTTTTTGAACACGCGCTTGGGAAGGCGATGGAGGTTGATTCCACCAGCCCGGATACCGGCCAACACGGTGGCTGTGCGCCTGAAAACGCACAACCGTGACGCTCATGCACTGTCGGGGACGACGGTGAGGGCTTTTGATGGTTCATTTCTACTCATGAAAACTTTTGTTACTTACAAGCGCGGTCGCGCTCCCGTGCGTTTTGGCGCGTCTGTGCTGGCCGTTTTCGCCGCATTTCCGGTTTTGGCGCAAGGGCAGAGTGCCACCCTCAAGGAGGTGGTTGTAAGTGCCACACGTTTTGACTCTGACGCCGCAAGCCTGCCGTTTGGTGTCAGCGTGATCACCAAGGACGACATTGCACGTGCTGGTGTGTCCACCGTAAATGAAGCCGTGGTCAAGTTACTGGGCGTGCCGGGCCGTGCGGACTTTTATGGCGGTGGTGATTACGGACTGGATTTGCGCGGCTTTGGCACGACGGCGGGCAGCAACCAGGTGGTCATCGTCGATGGCATCAAGGTGAATGAGGCTGACCTGAGCGGCACCCGTCTGGCGGGAATTGCGATCAATACGGTTGAGCGCATTGAAGTGATGCGGGGCAGTGGCTCGGTGTTGTATGGCGCCGGGGCTACCGGAGGTGTGATTGTGATCACCACCAAGGCGGGTCGCGGTGTCGCGCGCCAGAACTCGGTCGACCTTTATGCGGCAACCGGCAGCTATGGGCTAAACGAGCTACGCGCCAACGCAACCTTGGCCTCTGGTGGCTTCTCGTTGGATGTGGCTGGCAACAAGCGCCAGACGGACAACCACCGCGACAACTTCAAGTCGACGGTTGACGGCCAGTCTGTTCAGGCGCAATGGAGCAACGATTGGCTGCGTGTGGGCGCCAGCCACGCCAATGACACGTTGGACACCGGTTTGCCGGGCTCGCTGACTGCTGTGCAGTACGAGACTAACCCGAGCCAGACCACAGCCGCCAATGCCAACAAAACGGGCAGCATCGAGAACACCCGCGACACTTTGTTTGCCAATGCCGAATTGGGTGCCTGGCAATTGGGCCTGGACGCGGGTCAGAGAACGAAGAGCCTTGACAGTCTTAACAAGGGTGTATCGACCTACCGTTATGACATTGATGCCAGCACACTAGCGGTTCGCGCCAAACATGGGTTAACGCTGGGGCAAACGCGCAATGCGTTGACGCTGGGGCACGATCAGGCAGACTGGAAGCGCACCACGCCCGGTGCGTATGGGTCGGTGTCGCAGCAAAAAAGCAGCGCCTTTTATGTTCAGGACGAGGTCACTTATGCATCTGGCACGCGCCTGTCAGCGGGGTATCGGTCTGAGAACATCAAACAAACCGACACGTTTACGGCAGGCACTGACCAGGATCAAGCCGCCTGGGAACTGGGCTTGACGCAACCGATCTCCAGCGCCTGGTCGGTGTTTGGCCGTGTGGGCAACAGCTTTCGCCTGGCCAATATGGACGAGCTGGGTTTCACCCTCCCGGGTGCAGTGCTCCAGCCACAGACCTCGCGCGACCTCGAGTTGGGCAGCCGTTGGAAATACACCGGTGGCCGGGTTGAATTGCGCATCTACCGCAGCAGCTTAGCCAACGAGTTGGGCTACGACCCCACTGTGGCCAATGCCAATTCGTGGAACGGGTTTGGCGCTAATGTCAACTTTGACCCCACATTGCGCCAGGGCCTGGAGCTTGAAGCCCAACATGACTTGAGTAAAACTGTGGGCGTTCAGCTTAACCTGGGCGTGCGAGAAGCCAAGTTCACCCAAGGCGCCCATAACGGCCTGACTGTGCCGCTGGTGGCGGGTACGACGCTTTCGGTGCGTGCCGATTGGCGGCCCGCGCCAACTCACTCGGTCAATGCCGGGGTGGTCTGGGTGTCCTCACAAAACGTCGACTTCAACAACGCCTGTACCGTGCCAAGCTACGCCACGGTCGACGCACGTTATGCCTACCAGCGTCGCAATGTGGAGTTGTCGCTGGGATTTAGCAACTTGCTCGACGCCAAGTACTACACCCAGGCCTTCAGTTGCGCAGTCGGGGTCACCAACGGCATCTATCCAGAAGCCGGGCGGGCTGTGACCGCCGCCATGCGGGTGAGTTTCTAGGACACCGACCATGGCCGCTGATCACGCATTCAGCTTCGCCCCTGGCCCGCAGCGCATCGTCTGCCTCACCGAGGAAACCACCGAGTGGCTTTACTTGCTGGGGCAGGAACACCGCATTGTGGGCATTTCGGGTTACACCGTGCGGCCGCGCCGAGCGCGTGACGAAAAGCCTCGGGTGAGTGCCTTCACCAGCGCCAAGATCGACAAAATTCTGGCGTTAGAGCCTGACTGCGTGCTGGGCTTTTCTGACATGCAGGCTGACATTGCAAGCAGCCTGATTCGCGCTGGGGTGCAGGTCACGGTGTTCAACCAGCGCAGCGTGGCTGAGATATTCAGTGTTTTGTACCAAGTGGCAGCGATGGTGGGGCAGGGTGAGCAAGGTTTGGTATTGCTGCAACAAATGCAGCAGTCCATGCAAGCTATTCAAACGCTGGCGGCCAATTTAACGCGTAGACCCAAAATCTACTTTGAAGAATGGGACACGCCGCCCATCAGTGCCATCCGCTGGGTTTCAGACTTGATTGGCATCGCGGGCGGGGACGACATCTTTCCCGAGTTGGCGGTGCAAAGCCTGGGCAAGCACCGCATCATTGCCGATCCACAAGAAATTGTGCGGCGCAACCCTGACATCATCATTGGCTCGTGGTGCGGTAAAAAATTTCGGCCTGAGTCGGTAGCGGCGCGGCCTGGCTGGGGTGAGGTCGCGGCCGTCAAAACCGGGCAAATCTTCGAGATCAAGTCCGCCGACATTCTGCAACCCGGCCCGGCAGCATTGACAGATGGTGTGGCGCAATTGCACCGCATCGTCATGGATTGGGCGCGTCAGTTTGGCGCACTGCCCGTGATCGATGCCACCAACGCTTCAAGCAACGAGCGGGGGCGCACATGAACCAACAGGCCATGGCCCGTAGCGAACTCATTTTGGGCGGCCAGAAAAGCGGCAAATCACGCCGGGCAGAAGCATTGGCGCAGCAGTGGTTGGCGCAGTCGCCGCAGCACCGGGCGGTGCTGATCGCCACCGCGCAAGCCTGGGACGATGAGATGCGCCAGCGCATTGCGCGGCATCAGTTGGATCGGGCCGAACGTGTGCCAGGCATGGTCACGGTAGAAGAGCCGTTGCACCTGGCGCAGGCCATTACCGCGCACAGCCGCCCGGACACCCTGATCGTGGTCGATTGCCTGACCCTGTGGCTCACCAACTGGCTGATGCCCGCTAACGCGCCGCTGGCTGACGCAGTTGACTCTCCAAGCCTACTTGAAGGCGTGGACGCTTCTGTCGAAAAATTTATGAAAAATGAGCCTCTAGCCCTTATGGATAAAGCGCAAGCAGCTATTTTTTTGGAAGCAATCAAAAATGCCTCTGGCCCCGTGGTGCTGGTCGGCAACGAGATTGGCCTGGGCGTCATCCCGATGGGGCGCGAGGTGCGCGCCTTTGTTGATGCGCTGGGCCTACTGAACCAAAGCGTGGCGCAGGTTTGCCAGCGAGTGACGCTGATGGCGGCGGGTTTGCCATTAACTTTGAAGGATGCGACGTGACACATACCATGGTCCGTCATGTCGAGCGCTGCACGGCAATCCTTGGGGCACGCCCCGCCGGCGCTGCGGCGATGGCGCGTTTGCGCCGAATCCTGGTTGCTGGTGTCCTGATCTGCGGCGGTGCTGCCCACGCCGTCGAAGTCACCGACGACCGCGGCGTCACCGTCAGCTTCGCCCAACCACCCATGCGCATCGTCAGCCTGCTGCCGTCACTGACCGAAACTGTGTGTGAACTGGGCCAGTGCGCGCGGCTGGTTGGGGTGGACAGGTATTCCAACTTTCCCGACAGCGTGAAGAAATTGCCGCAAGTGGGTGGCGGGCTGGACCCCAATATCGAGGCTATCGTGGCCCTCAAACCCGATCTGGTGCTGATGGCCACGTCCTCGCGTGTGGGTGACCGTTTGCAGTCGCTGGGTGTGAAAGTGCTGGCTTTGGAGCCCAAAACCCATGCAGACGTGAAGCGTGTGCTGGAAAAAGTGGGGCAGGCGCTGGGTGTGCCGGACGCCGCGCGCGTCTGGCGGGTGATCGACGCGGCCACGCAGGCAGCGGCGCAGTCATTGCCCAAAAACTCCAGCAACACCAGGGTCTACTTTGAGGTCAACCCCGGCCCCTACGGCGCGGGCGAGGTGTCCTTCATTGGCGAAACGCTGACCCGCCTGGGCGTCAAAAACATCATTCCGGCCAACTTGGGGCCGTTCCCCAAGCTCAACCCCGAATTCATCGTGCGCGCCAACCCGGACCTGATCATGATCGGCCAGCGCAGCTTGGACAGCATGGGCCAGCGTCCCGGCTGGGCGGGCATGCGCGCCGTGCGTGAGCAACGTGTGTGCGTGTTCACCACGGCGCAGTCCGACGTGCTGGTGAGACCCGGCCCGCGCATGGCCGAGGGTGCACGGCTGATGGCAAAGTGCCTGATTGACAAGGCAGGGTTAGCGCGATGAACGACCGGGCACTGCAACTTTCCGTGACTGGGCGAAAGCTGGGATGTGGGCTGCAAATGATGATAGCAAGGGGCAGTAACGCATGAACCTGCGTCGCGCCACCTCACTGGCCTGGGTGTTGCTGGCTCTGGCCTTGGCATTGACGGCGCTAGGCATTTGTGTAGGCAGCGCCGGTTTTGAAAACCTGCTGCAACCGCTGCTCAATCCCTTGATAGACCCAGACCAAACCGCCATGGCGCAGCAAATTGTCTGGGACATCCGTTTGCCCCGGACGCTCGGTGCCTGGGCTGCGGGCGCTTTGCTGGGGCTGGCGGGTGCGCTGGCACAGGGGCTTTTCCGCAATCCGCTGGCCGACCCGTTTTTGCTGGGCAGTGCCTCGGGTGCGTCGCTGGGTGTGGCCTTGGCGCTGGCTGCCATGGGTGGGGCTGGGGGCATGTTGGGCGCTGGCAATGTCGGCGGCATGATGAGTGACGGCTTGGCTTTTTCCGTCTTTGGCACCGGGTGGCTGACGCGCCTGGGCCTCACTGGGGCGGCGTTTGGCGGCGCAGTGCTGGCGGTGTTGCTCACACTGGCGCTCTCCAGGGGCGTGCAACACACCTTGCGTCTGCTGCTGGCAGGTGTGGTGGTGGGTGTGGTGCTGGGTGCCATGACGCATTTGGTGCTGCTGTGGACACCAGAATCTTTGCAGGCCATGCAGGCGTTCATGCTGGGCTCGACCGCGTTTGTCGGCTGGACAGCCTGCGCGGTGATGGCGGGCGTGTGGCTGCTGGCCAGCGTGGCGGGTTCGCTCCTTGCGCGGTTGCTTGATGCACTGAGTTTGGGCGAAGCCACGGCGCACAGCTTGGGCTTGCCGCTGGCATCGATGCGCTTGGCACTGGTGGCGGTGCTGGCGCTGGCCACCGGTGCGGCGGTGGCGCAAACCGGGTTGATCGCCTTTGTGGGCTTGGCCGCGCCGCACTTGGTGCGCTCGGTGGTCAAAACCACACATGGGCGCTTGCTGCTGCTGTCGAGCCTGATGGGCGGCGTGTTGTTGATGGCCG
Organism: Rhodoferax sp.; assembly: GCF_028688795.1. GTDB lineage: Bacteria > Pseudomonadota > Gammaproteobacteria > Burkholderiales > Burkholderiaceae_C > Rhodoferax. The sequence continues at coordinate 84,367 of NZ_JAQTXM010000016.1, forward strand.
CCGACACGCTGGCGCGCTGGCTGATTGCGCCGCAAGAATTGCCAGTGGGCGTGCTCACCGCCGTGTTGGGTGGCGGCTATCTGCTGTGGCTGATGCACCGCGGCACGCGTGGCAGTGGGTTGTCGCTATGACTTCAATAGCTGTTAGTGCACATTCCATAAGGGCCAGACTCGGAAATTCCGAGATATTGCACGATGTGTCGCTGGCCTTGCCTGCCGGGCGTTGGACCAGCATCGTCGGCCCCAATGGCGCGGGCAAGTCCACGCTGCTGAAAGTGTTGGCCGGCTTGCTGCCGCACCAGGGGCGGGTTGAGCTACTGGGCCAGCCGCTGAGCACCATTGCACCCAAGCTGCGGGCGCGCCAATTGGCCTGGCTGGGGCAAAACGAATCGGCGGCGGATGATTTGGCGGTGTGGGACGTGGTCATGCTGGGCCGCTTGCCGCACCAGGCCTGGCTGGCCGCTCCCAGCGAAGCAGATCGCAAGGCGGTGGAAATGGCCCTGAAAACCACCGGCGCGTGGGACTGGCGCATGCGCGCTTTGGGGCAGCTGTCAGGCGGTGAGCGCCAGCGTGTGCTGTTGGCGCGCGCTCTGGCCGTGCAGGCGCAGGTGCTGCTGATGGACGAACCCCTGGCCAATCTGGACCCACCGCACCAGGCCGACTGGCTAGGCATGGTGCGTTGCCTGCTGGAAGCCGGTGTCACCGTGGTGAGTGTGCTGCATGAGATTTCGATGGCCTTGCACTCGGACGACATGCTCATCATGGCTGCTGGCCGCATCACCCACCAAGGGGCCAGCAGCGACCCCGCCACCCACCGCGCACTGCAAGCCGTGTTTGACCACCGCATCACCATCCACCCCTTGGCCGGCCAGTGGGTCGCGTTGCCAAATTAATTTCAATTGAATTCTGAACACCATGCACATCGAAACCCCTCCCACCGACAAACCTTATGACAAGCCCGAGGGAGAGCGCCGCGGCATCGTCATCGTCAACACCGGTGACGGCAAAGGCAAGAGCACGGCCGCGTTTGGACTGGCGCTGCGTGCACATGGTCGTGGCAAGAAGGTCAAGATTTTCCAGTTCATGAAAGTGCCCACGGCGCGTTTTGGCGAGCACCGCATGTTCGAGCAGATCGGCATTCCCATTGAAGGGCTGGGCGACGGCTTCAGTTGGAAAAGCCAGGACCTGGAGCACTCGGCCCAGTTGGCCCGAGATGGCTGGCAAAAAGCCCGGGCTGCCATTCTGAGCGGCGACTACTTCATGGTGACGCTAGACGAAATCACTTACCCGTTGATCTACGGGTGGATGCCGATTGACGACGTGTTGACCACATTGAAAGCGCGCCCCAGCCACGTGCATGTGGTGCTGACCGGCAGGCGTTGCCCGGCAGAGATCATTGAGTTGGCCGATACCGTGACCGAGATGCAGATGGTCAAACACGCGTTCAAAGCCGGGATTCCGGCGCAGCGGGGCATTGAAGATTAACGTGAAAGAACCTTGTCATTTCGGGTGCAGCGCGGCAAGCAACATCGGCATTGCAAGTAAAGCGTGGCAACCCATGACGCCGGGAGCATGGGTTGCCGCAGTGCGGTAGGCCTTTAAATGACGATGTACTTTCATTATTCCGGCTGGCTTTTTATGACCGCTTTGGTGGGCGCGCTGCTCATCGATCACCTGTGGGGTGAGCCGCCTGCGCGCCTGCACCCGGTGGTATGGATGGGCAACTACCTGGGCTGGGCAGGGCGCAGGGTGCAGCGCGTGGCTTGGCAGCCGCTTGCCCCGGCTACGGGCGATGTGGCAGCGTGCCCCAAAGATTACAAGGCATTTTGGCTTGCAGCCCTTTATTGGATTGCGGGAGCAGCTCTGTTAACTGTAGCGGCGTGGCAACTTGAAGCCGCCGTGTTGAGGCTGCCAGAAGCGCTGGTCAATTGGGTCAGCGCGGTCAGTAGCAGCCCTGCCAACATGACCGCAGCCATCATCGCAGCACCCAACATCTACGAGACCAGCATGACTGCGGGCAATCTCAGCGCGCCATGGCGGCTGGCCGGGCAATTGCTTGGCGCCGTGATGCTGGCGCTGCTGCTCAAACCACTGCTGGCCTGGGCGATGTTGAAACACGAGGTGCTGGCGGTCGATGCCGCGCTGGACGAATCGTTGACTGCGGGCCGCGCGCGCCTGAGCTGGCTGGTGAGCCGTGACACCACCGCGCTGACACAAGCGCAGGTGCGTGAAAGCGCCATCGAGTCGCTTGCCGAAAACCTGAATGACTCGGTGGTGGCCCCCATTTTTTGGTTCGTTTTGCTCGGTCTGCCTGGCGCGGCGCTGTACCGTTTTGCCAACACGGCCGATGCCATGTGGGGCTACAAGGGCGTTTACAAGGGCCACAACTGGGAATGGGCCGGCAAATGGGCGGCGCGTGCCGATGACGTGCTGAGCTGGCTACCTGCGCGGCTTACCGGCTTGCTGCTGTGGTGGGTGAGCCTTGCGGTGCGGTCTGTCCGCTCGGATGCCAATGCCCATTTGGCTGTGACCTCATCGGACAATAAGGGCCGATTGGGATGGGGGCCGCGATTCAGTGCGTGCCAGTTGCGCCGCGAAGCCCGCAAAACCCCGTCACCCAACAGTGGCTGGCCGATGGCGGCGATGGCGCTGGCACTGAACATTCGCCTGGGCAAGCCGGGTGTTTACACGCTGAACCCTGCGGGTAGTGCGCCTCAGCGGGCAGACACGCAGCGTGCTACAGAATATGCATCAAAAGTGCTTGTAACCCTTGTAATAATTGCGCTAGTAGCTATCTATGTGATAGCATATTTTGGCGCTGGACAAGCATGACCCAGCCACGTATTCATGGAGGAACAGACGCTTTGGGCGTGCCGCAGCATGACTTTTCAACCAACAGCAACGCCTGTGGCCCATGCCCGCAAGCCTTGTTGGCGGTGCAGCAAGCCGATGCCAGCCACTACCCGGATGCCAGTTACACCGAGCTGCGTGCGCAATTGGCCGCGTTCCACCAGGTGGACGCCGGGCGCATTGTGCTGGCAGGCAGTGCCAGCGAATTCATCTTTCGCATCACCGCTTGCGTGGCGCGTGGTGTGGGCAGGGCAGAAGGCAGCGGCGCGTTGCATTGGCCTGACCCGCTCCTGCGGCCAGCGGTGCAACTGCCACCCCATGCCTACGGTGACTATGCCCAGGCTGCGCAGGCCTGGGGTTTGCCACGGGTGGCGCTAAGCGCAGAAGCCGCTCTGGTCTGGGCCTGCGAGCCGTCCAGCCCCTTGGGGCAAGCCCACGTTGAGTGGCCCGCTTGGCTGTCGGCCACCAAGCCCAGCACATCTGCCGAGTGGCCTGATGGGCCATCGTCCGAGGTCAGCGGGCCGGACAGCATGGCGGCGTGTGTGCCAATCAGTGTGCCGCATGGTTTGCCAATCTGCGTGCTCGACTGCGCCTATGCCCCACTGCGCCTGAGCGGTGTGAGCAGTTTGAGCGCGGCGCAGCGCAACCAGCTTTGGCAGCTTTTTACCCCCAACAAAGCGCTCGGCCTGACCGGAGTGCGTGCTGCCTATGTGATAGCGCCTTGCGCAATGAATGTAAGCGTTCAAGGGCAAATAGACGCAACAGTTTTAGAACTGAATCAGCTCGCCCCGTCCTGGCCCGTGGGCGCGCACGGTGTGGCCATGCTGCAGGCTTGGGCCAGCCCGGCAGTGCAGGCGTGGCTGGCTGTTTGTGTGCCCGTGCTACGCGGCTGGAAGGCCCGCCAAGTGATGATGTTGGAAAGTTTGGAATGGACGGTTCAGCCCAGCGAGGCCAACTTTTTTTGTGCCAAACCGCCTAAGCCCCTAGACCTGACCGCCTTGCGCGCGGACCACGGCATCAAGCTGCGCGACTGTGCCTCGTTTGGACTGCCAGGGCATGTGCGCGTTGGCGTTTTGCCACCGCAGGCCCAGGACGCTTTGGCGCAAGCCTTGCAAGGCGATTGAAGCCTTTAAGGCACGATAAATGGCATTACATGGCGCTACTATTGATGCTTGAAACTGAAGGAGATCGCCACGCCACCTGCAAGCGAGCCGCAATGATGGTGCTTGATGGCCTGCTGGCGCGGTTGATACGCGCAAACCGCTGACAAGCACAAGTGCCCTATAAAAATGAACCTCGACTACACCACCCTCGACATGCAGCGCCGCCAGCATCCGGCCTGGCGTTTGCTCGCGGCGGACTCGGCGCCGCTAGTGGCAAGTTTTTTGCACCGTGTGTTTGTGGTGCCGAATGTGCGGGTGATGGCGCAGTCCAACTTGGCCGAGGCGCTCGAAGACACGCTGTATGGTCTGCGCGAGTTATTGGGGGAAAGTAAGGGCGCCAAGGCGTTCCCTAAATCAGCGCAAGAGTATTTGAACGACTGGGCCGCCAATGACAAAGGCTGGCTGCGTAAGTTTTACCCGGCTGGCTCGGACGAGCCGCATTTCGACCTGACCCCGCCCACCGAGCGCGCCCTGGCCTGGCTGGGCAGCTTGTCGGACCGGTCCTTTGTTGGCACCGAATCACGCCTGCTCACGCTGTTTGGTCTGCTCAAGCAAATGAGTTTTGGTGCCGAGACCAACCCACAAACCCGCCTGGCCGAGCTTCACAAGCAGCGCGATGCCATTGACGCGGAAATCGCTCGCGTGGTGGATGGCAACATGGCCTTGCTGGACGACACCGCGCTCAAAGACCGCTTTCAGCAATTTACCGGCCTGGCGCGTGAGCTGCTGGCAGATTTTCGGGAGGTAGAGCACAACTTTCGCGCGCTCGACCGCACCGTGCGCGAACGCATTGCCTTGTGGGATGGCGCCAAGGGCACCCTGCTGCAAGAGATTATGGGCGAGCGTGATGCCATTGCCGAGTCTGACCAGGGCAAGAGCTTTCGGGCATTTTGGGATTTTTTGATGTCGCAGTCGCGCCAGGAAGAATTCACTGAATTGCTGGCCCGCGTGCTGGACTTGCCGCCAGTGTCGGCATTGGCGCCCGATGTACGCTTGAAACGTGTGCATTACGACTGGTTGGAGGCAGGTGAATATGCCCAGCGGACCGTGGCGCAGCTCTCGCAACAGTTGCGCCGCTTTCTGGACGACAAGGCCTGGCTGGAAAACCGCCGCATCATGGACATCTTGCGCGGCATCGAGGGCAAGGCCTTGGCGCTACGCGACACCGCACCGGCTGCCTTGCGCACCCCCGATTTCATGCAGATCGATGAGATTGGCGCGGGTGTCGATTTGCCGCTGGAGCGCCCGCTGTACCAGCCGCCGCTGCAAACCGCACTCACCAGCGTGGCCCTACAGGCGGGCGATCAAGATGTGGATGCCAACGCCCTGTTTTCTCAGGTGCGGGTAGACAAGGCGGCGCTCGCCGGGCACATCCGCAAGTCGTTGCAGACCCGCGCGCAGGTCACGCTGGCGGAACTGCTGCATACCCGGCCACTGGAACAAGGCCTCGGTGAGTTGGTGGCCTATCTGCAACTGGCAAGCGAATCAGCAAACTCGGTGGTGGATGAGACCACGCAGGACACCGTCATGTGGCAGGTGCCAGACCATCTGCAAATGGCAGAAACCACGCAGGCCGCACAAATCCCGCAAACTGCGCCCTCAATGCAGACCCCGCCGCCCGCTTTGACCGAACCCACCCTGCGCCGCGCCACCTTGCCGCGCGTTATTTTTGTCAGGAGTTGAGCATGCAAGACCTCGATATAAACATGCAGGAGCCCGCGTCCGACGCCGTTGCAGCTAAGGCTACGGTGATGCAACCCGACCTGACCAGCCTGGTTGTGCCCTTATTAAAAGGCGTGCTGTACCGCGAAGATGACGCTGCCCAATGGGCTGCCCTGTTGCAGTTGTTGCCCAGAGTGCGCGATTACGTGGCAGTGTTAGCGCTGGAGCTGGTGGTGGACGAGGCCGAGGGCTACGCCTTTTTGCGCTCGCAGCCGCAAAGTGACGACACAAGCCCGAAGCTGCCGCGCCTGGTGCGCCGCCAACCCTTGAGCTTCTCTGTGAGTTTGCTGTTGGCTCTGTTGCGTAAAAAGCTGGCCGAATTTGATGCCAGCGGTGGCGACACCCGGCTGATCTTGACGCGCAGTGCGGTGGTGGAACTGGTGCGCGTCTTTTTGCCCGCAGGTTCCAACGAATCGCGCCTGATCGACCAGATCGAGACCCAACTCAATAAGGTGATTGAGTTGGGCTTTGTGCGCCGCCTGAAAGCCCAGGCAGACAGTGCATCAAGCCGTGCCTCGCAAGAACCGGTGTATGAAGTGCGCCGCATCCTCAAGGCCTTTGTGGATGCCCAATGGCTGGCCGATTTTGATGAGCGCCTGACCGCTTACCAGGCGCAACTGGTGGCGCCCCTCACCCTGGAGCCAGATGATGAGTGACGACACCGCGACACCAGACCTATTTGCAAGTGGGCCATCGCTTGATCTTGGTGCTGTTCGCACTCTGGCCGGTTTTCGCATCACGAGCCTGGAAGTCTTCAATTGGGGCACGTTCGATAAGCGGGTGTGGACGCTGGCGTTGGATGGCCGCAATGGGCTGCTGACCGGTGACATCGGTTCGGGCAAATCGACGCTGGTGGATGCAATCACCACACTGCTGGTGCCTGCCAACCGCGTGGCCTACAACAAGGCCGCCGGTGCCGACGCGCGGGAGCGCTCGCTGCGCTCTTATGTGCTGGGGCATTACAAATCTGAGCGCAATGAAACCAGTGGCAACGCCAAACCCGTGGCGCTGCGCAGCGCCAGCGACTATTCGGTGATTTTGGGCGTGTTCCACAACACGGGGTTTGACCAAACGGTCACGCTGGCCCAGGTGTTTTGGATGAAAGACACGTTTGGCCAGCCCGAGCGGTTTTACGCGGTGGCCGATAGGGCGCTGTCGCTCAAGGCAGACTTTTCTGACTTTGGCACTGCCGTGCCGGCCCTGCGCGCGCGCCTGCGTAAAAGTGGTGTGAGCTTGTTTGACAGTTTTCCGCCTTACAGCGCGCACTTTCGCCGCCGCTTTGGCAACATGGGCGAGCAGGCGCTGGACCTGTTTCACCAAACGGTTTCGATGAAATCGGTGGGCAACCTGACCGACTTTGTGCGCCACCACATGCTGGAGCCCTTTGACGTGGCCCCGCGCATTGCCGGGCTGCTGGCGCATTTTGACGACCTGAGCCGCGCCCACGCCGCCGTGCTCAGGGCCAAGGAGCAGGTCGACTTGCTCACGCCCTTGGTGGCTAACTGCGACAAACATGCCGCCTTGGTGGCCAGCGTGGCTGAGTTGCGCCTGTGCCGCGAGTCCCTCAAACCCTGGTTTGCCAGCCGTAAACAGGTTCTGCTGGATCAGCGGCTGGAAAACCTGGGCGTTAATCTGGCCAACGAGTCGGCCAAGGTCGAGCGCCTGCAAACCCACAAGCAGGGCTGCCAAGCCAAAGAGCGCGACTTGCGCCTGACTATTGCCCAGAGCGGCGGTGACCGCATTGCGCAAATTGAGGCCGACATCCGACGCCAGCAAACCGAGCTGTACAAACGCCAGAAAAACGCCCAGCGTTACGACGAGCTGCGTTTGAGCCTGGGCCTTTTACAGGTGGCCAACCGCGAAGAGCTTCAAACCCAGCAGCAAGGCTGTGCCCAGCGCCGCGCGATGGACGCCGAGCGCGAGGTAGCGCTGCAAAACGAACTAACCGAGCGCGGTGTTGATCTGGCCCAGGGGCGCTTTGAGCACAAAGGCCTGGCAGACGAAGTCAAGAGCCTGCGCGCACGGCGCAGCAACATCGATGCGCAGCAAATTGCCATGCGCGCCGCGTTGTGCCAGGCGCTGGGCCTGCTTGAAGACAGCATGCCGTTTGCCGGCGAGCTGCTGCAAGTGCATGACGATGCGCGCGACTGGGAGGGCGCTGCCGAGCGCGTGCTGCACAGCTTTGCGCTGTCCTTGCTGGTTCCAGATGCGCATTACGCCCGGGTGGCGCAGTGGGTGGACGACACGCACCTAAAAGGGCGGCTGGTGTACTTTCGGGTGCGCGAAGGCGGCCGTCTGGAACGGCCGCCATTGCACGCGCAGTCGCTGGCGAAAAAGATTGCCGTCAAGCCGGACTCAATGTGCTACAGCTGGCTGGAGCATGAGGTGGCACGCCGTTTTGACATCGCATGCTGCACCACGCAAGAGCAGTTCCGTGCCGAGCCCCGCGCCATTACCCGCGCCGGACAAATCAAGGCGGGCGGCGAGCGCCACGAGAAAGACGACCGCCACCGCCTGGACGACCGCAGCCGCTATGTGCTGGGCTGGAGCAACGCCGCCAAGCTGGGTGTGTTAGAGGGCAAGCTGCGCGTGCTGGAGGCGCGCCTTGGGGAGCTTGGCAAAAAAATAGGCGACGTGCAGCAAGAGCAAGCCACCATTCGCCAGCGCCTGGAGACCCTGGCCAAGCTGGTCGAGTTTCAGGACTTTAGCGACCTGGACTGGCCCGCCAACGCCCGCGAAATATCGCGCCTGACAGACGAGCGGGCTGCGTTGGAGGCCGCCTCTGACGTATTGGCCGCGTTGATGCAGCAACTCAAAGCGTTGGAAGACGAGTTGAAGAAAACCGAAGACCAACTCATTGAACAGCGTGACAAGCGTTCCAAAACTGAGCAAAAAATTACCGATGCGCAAACCTTGCGCCGCGAGGCCGATGGCTTGATGGCACAGGCGCCAGAAGGGTTTGCACAGCAGGTACAGCGCCTGGAAGCCTTTCAGCAAGAGATGCAGGGCGAGGCAAAAAAAGATGCGAAAGGCGAGGCGAAAGGCGAGGCGAAAGGCGCTACCCCACTCACAGTCGAATCCTGCGACAGCCGCGAACGCGAGATGCGCGATGCCCTGCAAAGCGCCATCGATGCCGAAGATGGCCGCGCCAAGTACGTGCTGGAGAAGGTCATTGATGCCATGCGATCTTTCAGCAACCGCTTTCCCGTCGAGACGCAAGAGGTCGATGTGTCGGTGGGCTCTGCGGGTGAATACCGCAGCCTGCTGCAGCGTCTGGTGGCCGACGATTTGCCGCGTTTTGAGGCCGACTTCAAACGCTCGCTCAACGAGAATACGATCCGTGAGGTGGCCAATTTCAGCTCGCAGCTGAGTAAAGAGCGCGAAACCATCAAGGAGCGCATTGAGCGCATCAACAAGTCGTTGACGCAGATCGACTACAACCCCGGCCGCTTCATCACGTTGGAGTTTCAAACCGCCACCGATGCCGAAGTGCGTGATTTTCAGACCGAGCTGCGCACTTGCCTGGACGGGGCCCTGAGTGGAGATTCTGCTGGCAGTGGCCAAGACAGCCAGTATTCCGAGGCCAAGTTTTTGCAGGTCAAACACATCATTGAACGCTTGCGCGGCCGCGATGGCCAAACCGACCAAGACCGCCGCTGGACCGCCAAGGTGACCGATGTGCGCAACTGGTTTGTGTTTGCTGCCAGCGAGCGCTGGCGCGAGGACAAGCGCGAGCATGAGCATTACTCGGACTCGGGCGGCAAATCCGGCGGGCAAAAGGAGAAGCTGGCCTACACCATTCTGGCAGCCAGCCTAGCCTATCAGTTTGGCCTGGCCTGGGGCGAAACACGTTCAAAAAGCTTCAGGTTTGTGGTGATTGACGAGGCCTTTGGCCGTGGCTCAGATGAGTCGGCGCAATACGGATTGCAGCTGTTTGAGAAACTCAACCTGCAGCTGCTCATTGTCACCCCGCTGCAAAAAATCCACATCATCGAGCCCTTTGTCTCCAGCGTTGGCTTTGTGCACAACGCCGAGGGAAGGGATTCGCGGCTGCGCAATTTGAGTATTGAAGAATATCGGGAGGAGAAGTCCAAGGCGGCATCTTCTGAAAAGAATGCGAGGTGAAATGGAAACTACTTGCCGCGTACATCACACTCGCCCTTGGAAGCGCATCGCTTCGATCATCCATCACCGGGCCATCGCCCTGAGGTTTGTATATGCAGATTGAATCCATAGAAGTCAAAAACTACCGACTGTTCCGCGACACCAAGCTGGAGAACATCCCGCGCCTGTGTGTGCTGGTCGGCGCCAACGGCACGGGCAAGTCCACATTATTCGATGTGTTTTCCTTTCTCAAGGACGCTTTGGAGATGAATGTGGGTAAGGCTGTTGCCAAACGGGGTGGCTACAAGGAACTGGCGAGCAGGGGGTTTACAGACGAGCCGATTGAACTCACGCTGCAATTTCGGCTGGAAATCACGGGCTATGAACGTCTGGTGACCTATGTCCTGAAAATTGAACCCGACAAGACGGGGCGCGCTGTCGTGGCCCGTGAAATCTTGCGCTATAAGCGCGGCGCCAATGGCAAGCCGTACCATTTTTTGGACTTCACCTATGGAAAAGGTTACTCCATCACCAATGAGGAAGATTTCTCCAAGGCCGAAGAGGCTTTGAGACGAGAAGATCAGGAGCTTGATGCCCCCGATATCCTTGCCATCAAGGGCCTAGGTCAGTTTGAGCGGTTCAAGGCTGCAAGCGCCTTCCGGTTGATGATTGAGAACTGGCACATCTCCGACTTTCATGTGTCCGAAGCACGTCCGAGCCAGGAAGACGGCTTTGCCGAGCATCTTTCCACCCGTGGCGACAACCTACCGCTGGTGGCTAATTTTCTCTACGAAAACCATCAAGATCGCTTTAACCGTGTGCTTGAATCCATGAAACGTCGCGTGCCCGGGATCAGCTTGGTTCAGCCCGAGCAGACTATTGATGGCCGTCTTGTGCTCCGTTTTCAGGACGGCAGCTTCAAAGACCCCTTCATCGCACGCCACGTTTCGGACGGCACCATCAAGATGTTTGCCTACCTTGTGTTGCTCAACGACCCCAAGCCTTACCCGTTGCTGGCCGTGGAAGAACCCGAAAACCAGCTTTACCCCGAGCTATTGCCCGAATTGGCTGAAGAGTTCCGTGACTATGCCCGGCGCGGCGGGCAAGTGTTCATTTCGACCCATTCTCCTGACTTTCTAAATGCACTGACGCTCAATGAAATTTACTGTCTGCGTAAAGTCGCGGGCTTCACCACGGCGACTCAGGCAAGCGACTCTGAAAACCTGCGTTCGCTCTTCGAGGCGGGTGACCTGCCGGGTTACCTGTGGAAGCAGGGACTGTTTGAGGGTTTGAATCGATGAATGGTCGCGTTATTTTCATGCTCGAAGAACCCTCCATGAAAATTTTGCTTGATGGGCTGTTGCCCCGACTGTTGCCCGGTTGGGTCGAGGGCGAGCATTTTCAGTGCATCAAGCATGATGGCAAAAGCGACTTGGACCGCAGCATTCCCCGCAAACTCAGCGCATGGCGCATTCCCGGTGACCGGTTTGTTATCGTGCGTGATAACGATAATGCCGATTGCATCAAGCTCAAAGCGAGGTTCAAGGCTATTTGCGAAGCGAATGGCCGACCGGACACTTTGATCCGCCTTGTCTGTCAAGAATTGGAAAGCTGGTACGTGGGTGATCTACAAGCCTCGGCACAGGCCTTTGATAACCCGAAATTGGATACACCGGCATTGCGCAAGCGTTTCGCAGTACCAGACGACTGGCAAAAACCGTCTGTTGAACTGAGCCGCTTGGAGCCCACTTTCCAAAAGGGCAGCGGGGCACGGGCTATGGCACCCTGTTTGCGTGAAGCCGGAAACATGTCAAGCAGCTTTCAGATGTTTGTGAATGGCGTGCGACGAACAGCCGTAGACTTGGGCTATCAAATTTGACGCCGTGCTTCAGCGATTTGTCCGTATGACCTGGACCACTCCCGCCGACCTGCGCGCCCAAGTTCAAAAACTCTGGGACAAAGGCGACTTGCTGCGCCCTTGCGTGCGGGGCGCACAGGTGCCGCCCCGGCGCTTGCGGCTTATCGGGCCGAGTTCGACCGAACTGACCGAGCGTTTTGACGACGTGCGGGCCTGGATGAAGGCGCTGGGCTGCAATGCGCCTGCGGACAGTGCGCCGCGCTGGCGCATCGTCATGCGCGAGTTTCGCCATCGCGTGTTGGGCAGCAACGCCGTGCCGGATGAGGTCTGGCTCGACACCCTCGAGGACCTGCTGGCGTTGATCGGCAAGCAAAAAGACGCCAGGCGCTTTGCCAGCGTGGTGCAGTTGACCCGTGCGCAGCACCCGGTTTTGCTGCCGTGGCTGGAAAAGCGCACCTTGAACGCGCTGGACTTGGCCGATGCTTGGCCGCGTTTGCTCAATGTTGTCTCCTGGTTGCAAGCCCACCCGTGCCCCGGCATTTACCTGCGTCAAGTCGATTTGCCCGGCGTCGACAGCAAATTCATCGAGGCCAACCGGGGTGTTCTGTCTGAACTGCTGGACCTGGCCTTGCCCGAGCAGGCCATTGATGCCAGCACCAGCGGGGTTAGCCAGTTTTGCAGACGCTACGGCTTTAAGGATAAGCCGCTGCGCATCCGCTTTCGCTTGCTGGACGCTTCGCTGCTCGCCCCACAGCAACCCGGCCGACGGCCGACCCAAGGTTTGTCAGTGCGCCAAGGCCAGCCAAGATCCCAAAGCCAGTCAATGCTGCAAGGCTTGCTGACCGCTGGGGCGGACCAGGACATCGCCCTGACGCAGGCCGACTTTGCCCGTTTGCAGCTACCGGTCAGCCGGGTCTTTATCACCGAAAACGAGGTCAACTTTCTGGCATTTCCGTCGCTGCCGGACAGCCTGGTGATCTTTGGTGCAGGCTATGGTTTTGAGGTGCTGGCCGATGCCCATTGGCTGCATCGGTGCAGCTTGTATTACTGGGGCGATATTGACACGCATGGCTTTGCCATCCTGGACCAGTTGCGTGCCCGGTTTCCGTCAGCGCAATCGCTGCTGATGGATCGTGCTACCTTGTGCGCCCACCAAAGCCAGTGGGGCAATGAGCCGCAGCCCGTGCAACATGACCTGCCGCGCCTGGATGCTGTTGAGTCCGCGCTGTTTGATGAGTTGCGCTGCAAGCGGTTGCATGCCAATTTACCGACCAACAAAGCGCCAGAAAGCGCTGTGCGCCTGGAACAGGAGCGCATTGGGTTTGACTGGGTGCGCGCGGTGTTGGCGGCATTGCCACCAACGCCACCGAGTTTCTTGGCAAGCAAATCTGAATCTGAGTCCACATGAAATTTAAAGAAAATAAGCCTCTAGCCCATATAAAAAAAGCGCAAGTAGCTATAAATTTAATAGTTTTAAGCGCCTTGAAGGTTTGCCCATGACGGCCCGTTGCATCATGGTTCTGGGCACCACCAGTGGTGCCGGCAAAAGCTGGCTGACCACCGCGCTGTGTCGCCATTACGCGCGCCAAGGCCTGAAGGTTGCGCCGTTCAAAGCTCAAAACATGAGCAACAACGCCAGAGTTGTTGCCCCCTTGGAGTGGCCCGGCGGCGGGGCGGTCGCCAGCGACAGCGGGCAAGGCGAAATCGGATCAGCCCAGTACTTCCAGGCGCTGGCCGCCAAGGCGATTCCAGAGGTTCGCATGAACCCCCTGCTCTTGAAGCCCGAGGCAGACACGCACAGCCAAGTGGTGCTGATGGGCCAGGTCAGCGCCGAACTCACCGCCATGCCCTGGCGTGAGCGCAGCAACCATGTCTGGCCGCAAATTGCTGTGGCGCTGGACCAGCTCAGGGCTGAGAACGACGTGGTGGTGATTGAGGGCGCGGGCTCCCCGGCCGAGATCAACCTGCACAGCTGCGACATCGTCAACATGCGCGTGGCCTTGCACTGCAACGCTGCCTGCCTGCTGGTGACCGACATCGACCGTGGCGGCGCATTTGCCCACCTGTATGGCACCTGGGCGCTTCTGCCAGAAAACGAGCGCGTGTTGATCAAAGGCTTTGTTTTAAATAAGTTTCGCGGTGACGCCAGTCTGCTGGCCCCGGCACCGCAGATGCTGCAAGACCTCACCGGCATTCCCACGGTGGCCACCTTGCCCATGTGGTGGCAGCACGGTTTGCCGGAAGAGGACGGGGTTTTTGATGACCGAAGCACCGCCAAAGGCGTGGTCACGCTCACAGTGGCGGTGGTTGCCTACCCGCGCATCAGCAACCTGGATGAGTTCCAGCCTCTGAAAAACATCCCTGGCGTGCGCTTGATGTGGGTGCGTTCCCCGTCAGAGTTGGCTGGGCTCAAGCCCACGGACTGGGTCATTCTGCCCGGCTCCAAAGCCACCACGGCCGACCTGGCCTGGCTGCGCGCGCAGGGTCTGGATGCGGCGGTGGCGCGCCACGCAGGGCAGGGCGGCGCAGTGCTGGGCGTGTGTGGTGGCCTGCAAATGCTGGGCGAGGCGCTGATTGACCCGAGCGACATTGAAGGCAACGCCCCAGGCTTGGGCTTGTTGCCACTGGTGACGGTGTTTGAGACGGACAAAACCGTGCGCCACACCCAAGCGCGGTTTGCGGCAGACATGGTCAAGTCTGAAAACCCCTGGACTTTGCTGGCTGGTGTGCCAGTCAGTGGCTACGAAATTCACACGGGCCAAACTGCGCAACACCCCGCGATGGCCAAGGCGGGCGACGTCGCACGCGCTGTGTTGCCCGATGGCCTGTGCTGGCAAAACGCCTCTGGCAATGTGCTGGGTATTTACCTGCACGGCCTGTTTGAAGACTCGGCAGCGCTGCAAGCCCTGTTTGGCGCACGCTTAAGCGGCCCGGTGCCCACGCTGGAGACGGTGTTTGATCGCTTGGCCGACTTCATTGAAACCCACTTCGAGCCCGGCGCGCTTGATGCCTTGCTGACCCAGCCTCAGTCTATGGCAAAAAATAATACGTAAATCAGGCTCTAGGTCTTATAGAACAAGCGTAAGCAGCTCATTTTTTCATAACAAACCCGTCGATCCAACGCCATTCACAAGGAGTCCCATGAACACTTTTTTGCCTCAACTCACCAACCTTCGTAGCGCAGCCTTCACCCAGGCGCTGCAACACAAGCTGAACAACAAGACCAAGCCGCTGGGCTCACTGGGGCGGCTGGAATCTTTGGCGCTGCAAATTGGCGAAATTCTGGGCACCGACAGGCCCGTGTTGCAAGACCCGCAGATGGTGGTTTTTGCGGGTGACCACGGCTTGGTGGCGCGCGGCGTGTCGGCCTTTCCGCAAGATGTGAGTTGGCAGATGGTGGAAAACTTTTTGGCCGGTGGTGCGGCGGTCAGCGTGTTTTCTCGCCTGAATGGCATTGCGCTCACGGTGGTGGACTGTGGCGTCAACCACGACTTTTTGGTCGGCTTGCCTGCAGGCAGCCAGCGCCCAGGCTTGCAGGTGTGCAAGGTGGCTGGCGGTGAACATGGCACTGCCGATTCAAGCGAACAGCCCGCCATGACCGCCGCGCAATGCCAGCAGGCGATTCAAAATGGCATGAGTTTGGTCAAGACCTTGCCAGGCAACGCGCTGTTGCTGGGCGAGATGGGCATTGGCAACACCTCGGCAGCGTCCTTGCTGCTGTCACGCCTGGCCGGGCTGGACATTGAGGTCTGCACTGGTGCCGGCACGGGTTTGGATGCCCCCGCGGTGCAGCGGAAAACCGCTGTGTTACGCGAGGTGCTGGCGCGCCATCCGGACGCAAAGGCGCCGCTGGATGCCTTGGCTGCGCTGGGAGGCTTTGAGATTGCCACCATGATGGGCGCGGTGATGCAGGCCGCGCATGAGCGCCGTGTCATTGTTGTGGACGGTTTCATCGCTTCGTCTGCTGTACTGGTAGCGCACGCATTGCAGCCGCTGGTGTTGCAGCGTTGCGTGTTTGCGCACCGCTCGGGTGAGCGCGGGCACGAGTTCATGTTGCAGCATCTTGGCGTGCAAGCGCTGCTCGACTTGGGTCTGCGATTGGGTGAAGGCTCAGGCGGTGCGCTGGCTTGGCCGCTGCTAACGGCGGCATGCGCCATGCTGCGAGACATGGCCAGTTTTGAGTCGGCGGGCGTGTCTGAAAAAGCAGAAGCAGCGAAAGTTTGACCGTCTCCCACAACCCTGGGCGGTGTGGCTCACGGTCTATTTCAAAGCCAAAAGCCAACTTGTGCTGGCCGACAATTCACGCTTTCGAGTCACCACCGACTTCACCATGACCCAATTTATCCGCCACTACCTGCTGAGCCTGCAGTTTTTCACCCGCATCCCCGTCACTGGGCGTCTGGCCGATTGGGTTGGGTACAGCCCTGCCATGCTGCGGGCCAGTGCCGGGCACTTTCCAGGCGTAGGTGTGCTGGTGGGTTTGCTTGTGGCGGGATTCACGGCACTGCTGATGATGGCACTACCACCGACCGCCTCAGCTACGCTGGTGGCCGCTGCGCTGGGCACGGCGCTGGGGGTGCTGATCACAGGCGCATTTCATGAAGACGGCCTGGCCGATGTGGTGGATGGCTTGGGCGGCAGCCACGAGCGCGACCGCGCCCTGACCATCATGAAAGACTCGCGCGTGGGCGCTTTTGGTGCCATTGCCATCGTGTTGGCGTTGCTGTGCAAGGTGGCACTGCTGGCGCTGCTGGGTGACGTGAGTGGGCCGCTGATGGTGCTGGCACTGTTCACCGCGCATGTGGCATCGCGCACCTGGCCGCTGCTCACCATTGGGCTGCTGCCGCATGTGGGCGACGCGGCAGGCTCCAAGTCCAAGCCCTTGGCTGATCAGATCAGTAAAAAAGCGTTGCTGACTGGGATTGTTTGGCTTTTATTAACTCTAGCCCTTGTTTTGTATGCGCAAACAGCTACTAATTTTATAGCTGTCAATTTGTCTGATGATGGCTTGCTGCACGCCTTGCTCAACGCCTTGTTGGCCTCGCTGGTGGCTTGGGGGGTGATGACGCGCTGGTTCTGGCAACGCCTGGGCGGCTTTACCGGTGACTGCCTGGGGGCCACACAACAGGTGTGCGAACTGGCCTTTTACCTCGGCTTGGCCTTGAGCCTGTGATTTGGCTGGTGCGCCATGCGCAACCCCTGATCGCGCCCGGCATTTGTTACGGCGCGTTGGACGTGGCTGCAGACCCGGATGCGACCCGTGTTGCGGCTCAGGCTTTGGCTGAATGTTTGCCTAAAAACGCCATGGTGGTCTCGTCGCCACTACAAAGATGTGAGCTACTCGCGCATACCCTGTATGAGCTACGACCCGATTTGTCTTATAAAACCGATGCTCGCTTGGCCGAGATGAACTTTGGCGAATTTGAAGGCAAACGCTGGGACAGCATCAGCGCGCAGGCCTATGACAATTGGACGGCTGACTTCTGGCAGCACCGTTTTGGCGGGGTGGAGAGCGTGGCCGAATTCATGGCGCGGGTGGCGCTGGTGTGGGATGAGGCCTTGTCTGCTGGTACTGAAAAACTGCAGGTCTGGGTCACCCACGCCGGGGTGATTCGTGCCGCAAGCCTGATCTCGAAGGGCGTCCGGGTGGTGTGTGATGCCAAGCAGTGGCCGGCCGATGCACCTGCTTTTGGTGAGGTGTGGTGCATCAAGCCGACGACAGCTGCGAGTTGATGGCCGTTGCGGCACGTTAAGGGGGTTCAGTTTGAAAACATTGACACGTCAGCCAGAGCGTCGGCATCCGGGGCGTCGATGAACAAGGTCTGTGGGTCAAGTTGCAGCATTTGCAGCAGGATCACCGGCAAGTCGTCGATGATTTTTGGGGTAATGGGGCCGCTTTCGGCCAAGCGGCCGGCCAGGTGCAGCACCACCGCCAGTTTGCGAAAATCTTTGGGGTTCAAGGGCTGAGCGGTGTGGCGCAAACCGGTGACCAGGGCCTCAGGAAAATCCCAGTTTTTAGCCAGTTCAGCGGTGATTTCGCCTTCGTCAAAACCTATCAGCTGGCGCTGGCGCACCCAGCGTTCGCCCGGCAGAATGGGTTTGGCTTCGATCTGCGGCAAGGCAAAAGGCCGCGCTTGTCCCAGGTTGACTTCACCCAGGCGCAGCATCATGCCGCAGAGCCAGGCTTCCTGGTCATCGACCTCGCACAGATCGGCCAGCCACTGCGCATAACCGGCGCACAGCATGCAGTAGCGCCAAAATTCCATGCGGTCAATGCCCACTGGCAGCGCACAGCTTTGCACAATGCAAATCGACAAGGCACGGGCACGTACCTGCGACATGCCCACCACGTTAACCGCCCGCTCAAGCGTGTCTACTGTGCCCGACAAGCCAAACATGGCGCTGTTGGCCATGCGCAGCAGGGTGGCCGTGAGGGCCGGGTCTTTGCCGATGATGCGGCACACCGTGAACGTGTCCGCGTCTTCGTTGTTGAGGGTGCTGACCAGCGCTTTTCCCACTTCAGGCATCACAGGCCATTTCACAGACCGCAGAAATTCAGACATGTTGGTGAAGGGTGTGCGCGCAGGCTCGTTCATGATGATTTTTTGTTGGTTTTAGGTTGGAAATCACAGTGCGATGCGACGGCACACTGCCAGCACAAAGGGGTGCGCGCCTGACAAATGTAACGGCCATGCAAGATCAGCCAGTGGTGGGCATGCACCAGGTAGCGCGCCGGGATGCGCTTGAGCAGCTTTTGCTCCACCTCAAGCGGTGTCTTGCCAGGGGCCAGGCCGGTGCGGTTGGCCACGCGGAAGATGTGGGTGTCAACGGCCATGGTGGGCTCGCCAAAAGCCACGTTCAGCACCACGTTGGCGGTCTTGCGGCCAACACCGGGGAGGGTTTGCAGGGCTTCACGGGTGCGAGGCACTTCGCCATCAAATTGTTCGATCAAAATCTTGCAGGTGGCTAGCAAGTGGCGCGCTTTGCTGTGGTACAGGCCAATGGTTTTGATGTGGGCCTCCAGAGCGTCCAACCCCAAATCAAGCATTTTTTGTGGCGTGTTGGCCACCAAAAACAACTGGCGGGTGGCTTTGTTCACACTGACATCGGTGGCCTGCGCAGACAGCAGCACGGCACACAGCAGCTCAAACACATTGGTGTATTCGAGCTCGGTTTTTGGGTGTGGGTTGGCGGCTGCCAGCGTGGCAAAAAAGGCCTCAATGTCGGCGCGCGTCATGGGTTTCAGGCCATGCTGACAAAAGAGTCGGCCGCTGGCAGTGTGGCCTTTAGCCGCGACCCATCAAGTTCCAGCCTGGAAATCACATCCAGCGGCAAATTGTCGATGGCGTCTGCCGTTGCGTTGGGCACATCGGCCAAGGTGCCCGCCAGATTGATGACGGCACCCAGACGGGAATAGGCTTGTTCGACCAGCGGGTCATAGCTGCGCTCAAGCGCTTGGACCATTTGCACGGGAAAGTTCCAGCGGCGTGCCAATTCGGCAGTGATCTGGCCTTCAGAAAAACCAATCAGGCGCTTTTCCCGTTCCCAGCGACCGCCCGGCGAATGGGGCAGCGCCTCGATCTCGGCGAGCGCTTTGGGGTCAGCCTGCCCAATCAGCAACTCGCCCAGGCGCAGCATCATGCCGGTCAACCAGGCTTGTTGGGTGTCCATGCTCAGTGCGCTGGCCAACCATTGCGAATAACCGGCGCAGGCCATGCTGGTCTTCCAGAACTCGTGTTGGTTCAACCCCGGCAAGGCGGGAAAAGAGTCATTCATGCAAGCCCCCACTGACAAGGTACGCACCTTGGCCATACCGACCATGTGAATGGCGTCGTCAAGTGAATTGACGCCACGTGGCAGTCCAAACTGGGCGCTGTTGGCCAGACGCAAAAGCTTGGCGGTGAGGGCAGGGTCTTTGGCAATGATGTCGCGCACTTCCTTGATGGAAACCTCTTCGTCGTTGAGTGTCTTGATGAGCTCATGCGCTACCTCTGACATGGTTGGCAATTTGACAGTGGCAAAAAATGAGTCAAGGCTGGACATCTGGCATTCCTGTTTGAGGTGTTTGTGCAATCGGTCACAATTTAACTCATTTACAGGTGGGTCACGGCCAAGTAGAAGCCTTGGTTTGCTCATCCAACCTGTTTTTTTTAGCTGCAACCCGCGAGTCGATACATGCAATTTGCCCAACGCCTTCAAAACGTAGAAACCTCTGCCATCCGTGAGCTGTTCAAGTTGCTGGGCAAGCCCGGCATCATCAGTTTTGCGGGGGGCTTTCCTGACCCAGCACTGTTTGATGTTCAGGGCATTGCGCAGGCCAGCGCGGCCGTGTTGGCCAACAATCCCGGCCCGGTTTTGCAATACGGCGCCACCGAAGGCTACCAGCCGCTGCGCGAGGGCATCAGCACCTTTATGGCCAACAAGGGGGCGAGTGTGGCGGCTGACGGCCTGATCGTCACCACGGGCAGCCAGCAAGCGCTTGATTTGATCGGAAAAACCATGATCTCACCAGGCGACAAGGTGATTGTGGAAGCACCCACGTTTTTGGCCACCATCCAATGTTTTCGGCTGTATGGTGCGCACATCATTGGCGCGCCGATTGATGCCAACGGCGTAGACGTGGACAAGCTTGAGGCCTTGATTGAAGAACACCGCCCGAAGCTGGTCTATCTGATTCCCACCTTTGGCAACCCCAGCGGCGCCACGCTGAGCCTGGAGCGGCGCAAGCGCATTCTGGACATTGCCGTGCGTACCCAAACACTGGTGGTGGAAGATGACCCCTATGGCGAGCTGTATTTTGATGCGCCACCGCCGCCCAGCCTGCTGGCCTTGAGCGATGGTGTGCCCGGTAGCCGCGACTGGCTGGCGCATTGCGGCAGTTTCAGCAAAATTTTGAGCCCAGGCCTGCGCGTGGGCTGGATGATTGCACCGCCCGAGTTGTTGGCCAAAGCCACCATGTGCAAGCAGTTCAGCGACGCCCACACCAGCAACCTCACCCAGGCCATTTGCGCCCATTACCTCACGCAAAATCGCTTGAACGACGCGCTGGCTGTGGTGCGCAGCACCTACGCCGAGCGGGCGCGGGTCATGGCTGATGCCCTGCGCCGGGCCTTGGGCGATGCGATTGAATTTAATCAGCCGCAAGGCGGGATGTTCTTTTGGGCTCGGCTCACTGGCAACGGGGGTCAGCTGGCCAACGCGGCTGAATTCGCCAAGCGCGCCATTGACCAAGGCGTGGCCTTTGTGCCCGGCGCACCGTTTTATGCCCATGACCCCGACCCTGCCACGCTACGCCTGAGTTTTGCCACTGCCGATGTGAGCAAAATTGAAGAAGGTATTGCACGCCTTAGCAGGGCGCTGTAAGGCACTTTTGCTGGCGCACCTCAGGCTGGTAAAGAAAGCAGATCGGCCAGTTATTCGCTGAATTGCGCAGTGAGTGGGTTTCGTTCGCTGAAAAACTTGGCGCGGTTGCGGCCACTGTTTTTGGCCTGGTACATGGCGGCATCTGCCCACTTGACCAAGTCGTCAGGTGAGTCCTCGTTGCGCGCGATCATGGCCACGCCAATGCTGGTGGTGCAGCGGTGGGTGACGCTCTGGGTTAGCCCCGCGGCGTTGGGTTTCTTCAGGACGTAAGGCTCGGACAGCGCCGTGCGCACTTTTTCTGCCAGTTGAAGCGCCAGGCGCTCGGCGTTACTGCGTTCGGCAGCAAGCTCCTCAACCACCACCACAAATTCGTCTCCGCCAAAGCGCGCCACAGTGTCCATTTCTCGCATGCAGGCTTTGAGTCTGCGGGCGGCTTCCACCAAAAGCAGGTCGCCCATGGAGTGCCCAAAGTGGTCATTCAGTGGTTTGAAATTGTCCAGGTCCAGAAACATCACAGCGCCAAAATTGCCGCTGCGACGGCATGTCGCCAGGGCGTGGTTCAGGCGCTCGGTCAGCAGGCGACGGTTGGGCAGCTGTGTCAGGGCGTCATAAAAAGCCAACCGGCGCACCTGGCTTTCCATTTTCTTGCGTTGCGTGATGTCGTGTACGACCACATGAATGGCCAGCTCATCGTCGTAGTCAATGGCGGTGCCCTGAACTTCCACGTCGATCACGCTGCCGTCAAGGCGTAAAAACTGCGATTCCACCATGGGCTGAATCGTTTCATGGTTGTAGAGGCTCTTCATGCGGTCTAACTGCTCGGCCAGCGCAGCTGGGTGAATCAGCGCAGCGGTGGGGGTATCGAGCAATATTTGCGCATAAGATGCGCCAAAAAGCCGGATGGCCGCCGGGTTGACGTAAAGAATTTTGCCGGCCCGATGCACCAGAATAGCCTCGGGAGACCACTCAATCAGGGTTCGGTAGCGCTCCTCACTGGCCTTCAGGGCCAGTTGCGTCAACTTGAGTTCGGTGATGTCCTGCGTGGTGCCGACGGCACTCACGGCGTGGTTTGAGTCGTCAAAGTCAAGCTCCGCAATTTGCCGAATCCAGCGGACCCGGTTGTGCACCATCAGCCGATGCTCGTCGTCAAAATCCTGCCGGTTCAGGGCCAGTTGCCAAGCGTGTTTGACGCCAGCGCGGTCGTCCGGGTGCACCATTGCCAGGTACTCCTCATGAGTAACGGGCTGACAGGGCTCCAGCCCCAGAATGTGGCAGGTCTGCAGTGACATGGTGATTTTGTTGGCTGCAAGGTTTGACACCCAGCTACCAATGTTGGCCACAACTTGTGCCCGTTTGAGCTCGCCCGTGCGCAATTCGAGCGCCTGGGTTCGCTCGGCAAGGCTGCTACTGAGGGCGCGCAACTCACGCAAGCGGCTTTGATAAATATGGCGAAAAAAGACCACCAGCAGAACGGCAACCAGCAACAACGCGCCCGCAAGCGTTATGGCAAGATCTGGCGTGACAAAGGGCAGCGCAATGAAGGCCACGCCTGCACTGACGATGAGCATCGCCATCGACAGTCGAATCAACAGGGAGTTTTCAGTATCTGGCATGAGCGAGCGGCTATGCACCAACGCGTGCCCGCTAGGTGCATCTATTTCATTGCCGATGGATGGCGAGGAATGTCAAACAATTCCGACCCAACGCTGCCGGCGTATTTTTGCTCTTATGGTTAAGAATTCTAAGGGCAACACGTTGTGCAAAGCTTGACGCTGCGGGACAAACCGGAACTTATGCCAATTAATTGGGCGATATGCCGTCTACATGCACCTGGAGCCACCACTCCAGCAGCGCCAGATGCCACAGCTTGCTGCCATTGATGCGGGTGAAGTGCTCGGGCGCCTCCGGGTTGGCCAGCAGTTTGTCCACATAGCTGCGCTGGTACAGGCCGCGGCCGATGCAGGCATCCGACATCAAAATACCCCGCATCATCTCCAGGAAAGGGCCGCGCACGTATTTCAGCGCCGGCACCGGAAAGTAGCCCTTGGGGCGGTCAATGACGGAATCCGGAATCAACCCGCGTGAGATGGCCTTGAGTGGAAACTTGCCACCTTCTTTCAGCTTGAGCTCGGGTGGCATGTGCGCCGCCAACTCCACCAGTTCATGGTCCAGAAACGGGGTGCGCACCTCCAGCCCCCAGGCCATCGGCATGTTGTCGACGCGTTTGACCGGGTCGTCGACGATCAGCGTGGTGGCATCGAGCCGCCAGACTTGGTCCAGAAAGGTGTCGGCTTGCGGCTTGGCGAGTTCGCTCGCAATCAACTCTGAGGTTACGTCGCCGACCTGAAAGGTCGGCGTGATCATCTGCAGATATTCGGCATGGTCGCGGTCAAAGTAATGCTGGCTGAAGCGCTCCAGTGGTGTGCCGGTGGCGGCATCCATCTTGGGGTACCAAAAGTAGCCGCCAAACACCTCGTCGGCACCTTGGCCGGACATGACCACCTTGACGTCTTTGGAGACGCGCTCGGCCAGCAAATAGAACGCAATCACGTCGTGGCTGACCATCGGCTCGGTCATTTGTGCCACGGCTTCGGGCAGGCGTTGCATCACCTCATGGTTGGGAATGCTGAACTGGCGGTGCCGGGTGTGAAAGTGCTGGGCGACTTGGTCAGAAAATTCAAACTCGTCGGCCTTTTCTGCGCCGCCGCCCAGGTCTTCAAAACCGATCGAGAAGGTGCGCAGGTCTTTGACCTGATCTGCCAGCAAACCGACCAGCAGGCTGGAATCAAGCCCACCAGACAGCAGCACGCCCACCGGCACGTCAGCGGCCAGCAGGCGGCGCTTGACGCTTTCTGCCAGTCGCTCGCGGGTGGCGGCCAGCCACTCGGCTTCAGACAAAGGTGTGTCTGGTCGCGTGGCGTCCAGTGTCCAGTAAACCTGTTCACTGATGCTGCCGTCCGGGTCCAGCCGCATGGTCGATGCAGGGAGGAGTTTGCGCACGCCCTTGAGCACGGTGCGTGGTGCTGGCACCACGGTGTGCAGGGTGAAGTGGTGGTGTAGCGCCACGGCGTCGATGGTGGTGTCCACGCCTCCACCGGCCAGCAATGCCGGCAGGCTGGAGGCAAAACGCAGGCGGTGGCTGTCTTGCGTGAGGTACAGCGGCTTGATGCCAAAACGGTCACGCGCCAGAAACAACTGCTTGCGGTGCTGGTCCCAGATGGCAAAAGCAAACATGCCCTTGAAGCGGGTCACGCATTGCTCGCCCCAGGCGTGGTAACTTTTGAGGATGACCTCGCTGTCGCCTTCCGAGAAAAACTGGTAACCCTTGGTTTGCAGCTCAGTGCGCAACTCACGATAGTTGTAAATGGTACCGTTGAAAACCAGCGTGAGCTGCAGCGCGGCGTCCACCATGGGCTGGTTCGCGTGGGCAGACAAGTCAATGATGGACAACCGCCGATGCCCAAACGCCAGCGGGCCATCCTGGTAAATACCCGCGTGGTCGGGGCCTCGACGCGCCAGCTTGTCTGACATGCGCGAGATGGCCGCGATGTCAGGTGCCGCGCCATCAAAGCGCAATTCACCGCAAATGCCGCACATCAGTGCGCTCCTTCAGCATGTGCTGAAGCGGGCAAAGGCACCACAATCACCGGTGCAAAACCGCCCCCTTGGGTGCGAAAGTTGGTGGTTTGCCCGGCGTACATGCGAGCTGCCAGCAGTTGCACCTGGCCGGCATAGGTGTAGGCGCGGATGTCAAATTTCAGGTCGGTCTGCACGCCATCGACTTCAATTTTTCGGCCGCTGGGTGGCACCAAGGCCTGGGCGACAAAGTCGCCCTCCAGAATCTCGCTCCAAACGCGTTTGGTAAGCTTGTCGCCCCGGTAGGCCGCCTTGGCACCAAAACCGGCCACCGGCTTGAAAAACAATTGGCGGCGCTGCGCCCAAAGCTCATCAGCACGCTCGGCCGTCACCAAGCGGGTGGCGGGCACGCTGGCAGCGAGCAATTTGCGATCGGCAGCGTTGGCGCCCCAGGCCAGCAGCAGCTCATTTTGGCTCAGCGCAATCAGGTTGCGCTTGTCAGCCAGCAGCGCGTGGGCGCGCGGGTGCGGCGTGAGCACCACGGCGTTGGCCTCATGCGCTTGGCGCAGCGCCAGGTGAGGGGTCTCAGTCAGGTAAAAGTCGGTCAGGCGGTTGTAGACCATGTCCACCGGTGCGCCCTGATGCCATAACTTGCCGTTTTGCCATGACAGTTCTGACGGGTCGGCAATGGCGGCGGTGACGCCGCGCTGGGCAAACAACTGGCGAAACAACTCGAACTCCGGGGCCAGGTATTGCTCAAGCGGCGCATGGTCGACGATCACCACCGAGCGCCAGGGCGCAGCCCCGCGCTGCAATTGCCACTCGGCGGCGAACATGTCGAACACACTTTTTTTCAGGGTGTCGCGTCGCGCGTTGGACGGAAACGCCCAGTCCAACTCCTTACAACAGGCGTCTTGCGCCCGTGCCAGCGCCACGTTCAGCAGCAAGCCACCTGCATTGGTGTTGATTTCAATGAGTTGCGGGCCCTGGGCACTGAGGTGAAAGTCGTAGCCCATACAGACCCCCAGCGGGCCAAAGTTGTGCTGTGCGCTGGCATCCGCCCTTGACAAGGCTTGAGCCTGGTAACCGGGCAAGGCCGCCACACGCTCGATGGCCAGCACGGTGGCCTCAATTTGACGCTGTACGTCGTGCGACACAAACACCACGGTGGATGAAAACAAATTGGGCCGCGATTGGAAGATGTTTTCCATCATCCCCTTCAAGCTGGGGTCGCTTTCCAGCTGCTCGCGCAGGCGCTCCATGTTCAGTGTGCGACAAAAGCAGTCGCGGTTGAGCGATTCGGCAGTGGTCAGGGACGGCTCAGTGGTAGGACTTGGGTTCATAAAGGCTTGTCAGGGTGCAAAAACTGTCCACAAGTCATGTGTCGCGGTTAATGAGCGTGGTGATGGCCTTTGTGGCTGGGTTGTTCGCAGTGAACATGCGTGGATTCTGCCTCACTCGGCATCGCCTTGCCGTACGTTGGCACACAGCTGACGGTGAACGGCGCCTTGACCACTTGCAGGGTCACATGGGTGATCTCAAAGCGGTCATGAAGCTGCTCGGTGGCCTGTGCAAGAAAGGCATCTTCAGCGTTGCCCTGCGGCATCACCAGTTGCGCGGTGAGCGCCACCTGTGAGGTTCCCATGGCCCAGATGTGCAGGTCATGCACCTGCACCACACCCGGCAGTGAGGCCAGATAGTGTTGCACGGCCACCGGGTCAATGCTTTCCGGAACACCGTCAAACAGCAGGTGCAAAGACTGTTTGAACAAATCCCAGGTGCCCCACAAAATCACGGCGGCAATGCCTAAGCTCACCACTGGGTCAAGCCAGGTCCAGCCCTGCCAGAGCGTCAAGGCGCCGGCAATCACCACACCGGCTGACACCAGTGCGTCGGCCGCCATGTGCAGGAAGGCGCCGCGAATGTTCAGGTCGCTGTTGCGGCCACGCATGAAAAGCAGCGCTGTGGCGGTGTTGACCGCAATGCCAATGCCGGCCACCACCATGATGGTGACGCCTTGTTCCTGCAACGACACCTTATCTGATATCAGCCGCCCCACAGCCTCCCAGGCCAGGCCACCCATGGCCACCAGAAGCAGCAAGGCGTTGGCGAATGCCGCCAGAATAGTGGCGCGCTTCCAGCCGTAGGTATGGCGCGCGTTGGGTACCAGCTTGACTGCCAGTGCGCCACCCCAGGCCAACACCAGGCCAGCCACGTCGCTCAAGTTGTGCACGGCATCGGCCAGCAGGGCCAGCGAGTTGACTTGCCAGCCATAAAACGCCTCAATGCCGACAAAGGCCAGGTTGAGCACGATACCGATGGCAAAGGCGCGGTTGAAGTTGGCGGGTGTGTGGTCGTGGTCGTGGGCCATGCGGTCTTTGCTGTGCCCCTGATGGGGCGGGTAAATGGATGCGGCTTTAGGCGCTGGCTAGCCAGCCCTCGATTTTGTCGCGGCTGGGTACACCACCCGCATGCACTACTTTACCGTTGATCACCACGCCGGGTGTGCTCATCACGCCATAAGCCATGATGTCGCGAAGCTCTTCAACCTTGCTCAGTGTCACGTTAACGCCTTTGGCTTTGGCCACGTCGCCAATCAACGCGATGGTGTTTTTGCAGTTGGCACAACCCGTGCCGAGTACTTTGATGTCCATGAGGATCTCCTAAAAAAATGATAGCTTCTTGCGCTTTAACCATAAGGGCTAGAGCCTGATTTTGCTTAAATTATTCGCGCTCCATCTCCAGATACGTCTGGTTGGCCAGTTGTGGAATCCACACATCGGCATGCTTCAGGTGGGCAAACGGTTTGCCGTCAAAGCTTTTGACAGCGGCGCTGATGTCCACACCGTCATCAATGGCCTTTTTCATGTGGGCGCGCAAGGCCAGCAGCAGGTCGCGGGTGTGCGCCTGGGCCGTGGCCAAGTTGGTGACCTTACCGTGTCCGGGCACGATGACGGCGGGCTTGAGCGCGTCAATCACGGCAAATGATTCCAGCCAGGTTTTGCCTGAACTCACGTCAATCAGCCCCAGTGTGCGGTCCACGTACACCACATCACCCGTGAACATCAGGTTTTTTTGCGGCAGCCAGACCAAGGTGTCGCCCGGCGTGTGGCCACCGTGCTGGTGTTTCAGCTCGATCACCGTGCCGCCCAGTTCCAGGCGGGTGTCTGGCCCTGTGACAAAGCGTGTGGGCAGGGTGGGGCTGGTGCCGTCCAGGCGCTCTTTCAGCACTTTCAGGCCCTCCATGTGCATGCCTGAGCGCGCCGTCATGTCTGCTTGGGCATCGATGTGGGCAATGGTCTCGATGCCTTGGGCTTTGAAGTAGCCATTGCCCAGCCAGCGGTGGTCTTGCCCGCCGGTGTTGATGACCCATTTGATGGGCTGGGTGGTGACTTTTTTCGCAGCCGCGTCGATTTTGGCCGCCACTTGGTAGCTGGAGCCACTGTCAATCAGCACCGCACCAGCCGGGGTGACGACCAAGCCAATGTTGGCGTTCAGGCCTTCGTTGTCATAACTGCGACCCTCAATGTCGCCAATGTAGGCGTACACGCCGTCAGCCACGGGTTTGAATGTGACCTCAACAGCCCAGGTGGGCAGGGCGATCAGGCTGGCGGCCAAGGTGGCGGTAAGGGTGAACAAGCGTTTTGTCATGGGGTCTCCTGGTTATAAAAATAATTTCATTGCGAAAGCTTGCGGTTACAGCACCGCGTTGAACACAAAGCCCACCAGCAAAATGCCGCTGGCCACCACCGCCACAAACGTGGCAATCAGCCGCATTTTGAGCACTTTGCGCAGAATAATCATCTCAGGCAGTGACAGCGCAATCACGCTCATCATGAACGCCAACACCGTGCCCAGCGCCGCACCCTTGGCCAGCAGGGCTTGCACGATCGGAATCACGCCTGCCGCGTTGGTGTACATCGGTACACCCATCAGCACCGCCAGCGGCACGCTCCACCAGGCGTCTTTTCCCATGAAACTGGCCATGAAATCTTCGGGAACGTAGCCGTGAATCAGCGCGCCCAGCGCAATGCCGCCCAAAATGTAGGGCCAGACCTTGCCCACTATTTCTTTCACCGCGGCAAAACCACCGTCAATGCGGTCGCCCAGTGTCTGGTCAGCAGCTTCAAAGTCAGCCGACATTTTGGGCATGTCACGCACCCAGTCTTCCAGATAAGCCTCCATGCGCAAGCGGCCAATGACCCAGCCCGCCACGATGGCCACCGTCAACCCCAGGCCCAAATACAGCAGCGCCACTTTCCAGCCAAACATGCCAAACAGCAAGGTGAGCGCCACCTCATTGACCATGGGCGCCGAGATCAAAAACGAAAACGTCACGCCCAGCGGCACGCCAGCTTGCACAAAACCAATGAACAGCGGCACCGCAGAGCAGGAGCAAAACGGCGTCACGATGCCCAAACTGGCGGCCATCACGTTGGCGGCGCCCTCACTGCGCCCGGCCAGCAGGGCGCGGGTGCGCTCAGGGGTGAAATAACTGTTGACCATGCCCATGACAAACACCACGGCAGTCAGCAGCATCAGCACCTTGGGCGTGTCATAAAAGAAAAACTGCAGCGCACCGCCCAAATGGCTGGCGCGGTCGACCGGCATGGCTGCCACCAAGGCTTCAGACGCGGGGACCAGCGTGTTGTAAAGCCCAAGCCAGACCAAGGCGGCCAGGATCAGGAACAGGATGGGCTGGCGTTTGCGCCAGGGGTTGTGGGATGCGGTGATGGTGCTCATAACAGTGAAGACGATGCATCCGCTCAAAAGACGCATGGATTCAGAAAATTTATAAGAAATATGCCTTTATCCGAGATTGTTCATTAGGATTTTTTAGCCGAATCTGCGAATGCCAAAGGCTCACCGGCATTGGCCCAAAGCCCCTCAAACCAAGGCCTTCGCTTGCGTGCCACAGCCAGTCGAAACGTCTGC
>NZ_JAQTXM010000078.1 GCF_028688795.1 Rhodoferax sp.
CAGTAGGCAGGCGAAATCTCGAGCAGACGGGCAAAGTCGTTCATTTGCATGCCCTTTGCCTCTCGATGAAGTCGAATGAATGCTCCGAAGCTCATGGTGTTATTTAAGTTGCGCGATTAGTTAATTTAGCAACTATACCGCAAACCCCTGTCTTTTTGTGCAGACTGGGAAAATTTAACGTCAGTGAATTTTGGGCTGATCTGCTCGCAGGCGGTCCCGAAAAGCCCGCATGATGACCATGCTCGCATCATCGGGTTCGGTCTTACCCGTGGCCTTGAGCAACTGGTCGTTGCCAGCATAAAAGCCCATGTGGTTGCGAATCCAAACGCCCAATCCAAAGTGCAGCGTGTAAATATCTTCGCTGTCCATGGCCGCGATCTTGGCCTGCTCGGATTCCTCTACCATGCTCAAAAGCAGGCGCACCGCAGCATCCACCGTAGTTGGAAATTCATTCGCCATGGTCACCCTTTCGCCAGTCCCAAGGTGCAATGGGTGACTTGTCGCCCCAAAGACCCTGGTGGCGCGACTGCGCGCCGAGTTCAGCCTTCTCATATTTGGGCAAGTCCTCTGCGGGCTGTTCCTTGGAGTATTTGCGGTACCACCAAGCCAGACCGGCGCTCACCTGACTCAAGCCTGCATCGAACGTCCTGGAACAAGCACTTGAGCAGTTGGGCGACGCCACCAGCACTTTGCCCACGATCCGTTTGTACCGATCAAGCTTTGTCCACTCAATGTCGACCTCTTTGTCGAAAACCAGTCGCGACAGGTTTTCCTTGGACACCTGACCGAATGCCTGCTTTTTTTCGGGCGCATCTATGCCAGCGACTCGAATCTTGTGCTGTACCTTTGAGGCATCAAGCACCGTAATGGTGTCGCCATCAGTGACACCGACGACGTGGCCGGTCAGCACCTCAGCACCGACTGGGCAGAAGACCACGATCAGCGCCAGCGCAAGTCCAAAAATCTTCATCCGATTACCCTGTGTTGCCCTACGTTACCCATCGTCTTGGAGGATTTGATTCATGATTTCTGGGTCTTTCAAATGCCCTTTGCAAACCATGAAACCGATCAAACTCACTCCCCCCGAACAGATGTCAGCGCGCCAGCGAGCAGCCGAGATCACATCCATCCTGTCGGCAGCCATTATGCGTACTCACGCCAGTGGTCAGGCCGCGACAGACCAAATAGAAAGACAAGTTGGACTTGGCTTTTCTGGTGACCAGCGCGTTCATACGAACCCGTATCAAACCAGGAGTTCCAAATGAATGACACCACCACCTCAGTGGCTGCCCAAGTGGCCGCACTGTCCAACCTGCCAACGCCAGACTTGTGGGCACTGTGGGATCGGTTTTTCAAACGCCGCCCGGACAACCCGAACCGCAATTACCTCGAGTCGCGAGTAGCCTACAAACTCCAGGAACAGGCGTTTGGTGGCTTGAGCGCAGAAACCCAGCGCCGACTGGTCAACATCGGAATGCGCCACTCCAAGATCAAGAGCAGGCAGATTGCCCGCGACATTGAACTGGCACCCGGCACAGTCTTGATGCGCGAATGGGGCGAGCGTGACCACAAGGTGACCGTGACCGCCGAGGGCACCTTTGAATATGAGGGCAAGTTTTTTAAGAGTCTGTCTGCGGTGGCGCGGCACATCTCTGGCACGCCATGGTCAGGGCCACTGTTTTTTGGCTTGAAGACAAACCGCAAGGAGGCAGCATGAGCGTCACCTCCCAAATTGCATCGCCCAAGCCACGCAAACGTTGCGCCGTGTATTGCCGCGTCTCTTCTGACGAGCGGCTGGAGCAGGAATTCAACTCCATTGATGCGCAGAAAGAGGCAGGGCAATCCTACGTTGCCAGCCAACGCTCCGAGGGCTGGATTCCGGTGGTGGACGACTATGACGACCCAGGGTTTTCTGGCGGCAACACTGAGCGGCCCGGACTCAAGCGCCTCATGGCTGACATCGAGCGCGGTTTGGTCGACATTGTGGTGGTCTACAAAATTGACCGGCTTACCCGCAGCCTGGCGGATTTCTCCAAAATGGTGGAGGTGTTCGAGCGCCAGGGCGTGTCATTCGTGTCTGTCACCCAGCAGTTCAACACCACCACGTCCATGGGCCGCTTAATGCTCAACGTGCTGCTGTCGTTTGCCCAATTTGAGCGGGAAGTCACCGGCGAGCGGATACGCGACAAGATTGCCGCCAGCAAACGCAAGGGACTGTGGATGGGTGGTGTTCCACCCTTGGGCTACGACGTGGCCAGCCGGTTGCTGGTGGTCAACGAAACTGAAGCCGATCTGGTGCGGCGCATTTTTAGTGAAATGCTCACCATCGGGTCGCCGACGCGCATCGCGCAGGGTTTGGCCAGCGAGGACATCACCACCAAAGCCTGGACAACCCAAGACGGTCAGGTGCGCAGTGGCACCCAGATGGACCGGAAATACCTTTACAAGCTGCTGCGCAACCGCATCTATTTGGGCGAGTTGTCGCACAAGGGCAGCTGGTTTCCTGGCGCGCACGCGCCAATCATTGACCATGGGCTGTGGGGTCAGGTGCATGAAGTGCTGGCGCGTGACCCGCATGTGAGGTCGGTCGATACGCAAACACGCGAGAGCACGGATGCTCTGTTGCGCGGCCTGTTGTTTGGCCCCAGTGGCGACCCGATGTACCCGACCTACGCCAGCAAGAACAAACGCAAGTACCGCTATTACGTCTCCAAGGCTGAAATGCGATTTGGTGCCGCAGGTAAAACGCACGAGCGCATTCCGGCTGCTGAGGTGGAAGCCGCGACGGTCAACCAAGTCAAAACGGTGCTTTCCAGCCCCGAAGCTATCACCGCCGTTTGCAAATCACTTGAACTGCAAGGTGTCCGGATCAACGAAGACGAGATCGTGATGGGACTTCACCAGCTCGGAGAAGCTTGGGAGCAGTTGTACCCGGCCGAGCGCGTCAGGATCGTCAAGTTGATGATCGAGCGAGTTGATCTGGTTGCGGGTGGACTGAAGGTGAAGTGGCACGCCCTGGGCTGGAAGGCACTCATCAAAGAGTTCGCCGCGAAAGGCATTGGTGCGGAACTGGTGGAAACGGAGGCCGCATGAACGCCGACCTCGAATCCTTTGTGCCCCTCACTTATTCCCGGCGTGGCGTGCAGCGGTTGGCCACCACCAGTGCAGTGGCGCACGACACGACGTTTTTGGTGGGGCTGAGTCGTGCGTTTTACTGGAAGAGCCTGCTCGACACCGGTGTCATGAAAAGTGGTTCCGAAATTGCCAAGAATGAAGGCCTTCACCACTCGGTGGTGAACGAACTGATGCGTCTGACACTGCTGGCACCCGACATCATCACGCAGTTGATGTCCGGCACACAACCACGGCGGCTGAACTTGATGTGGTTTCAGCGCAACCGGCTTCCTGTGGATTGGCAGAGCCAGCGCGCCATCATCGACGGCTTCAAATAGGAATCAACATGGCAAAAAATGACAGGGGCATGGTGACTGGTGATCCCGTCACGTACCAAATCCCAGCGCCAGCAGGTGGCGTGCAGATGGAGACGTTCATTCCGTGGACTTTGGTCAAGCGAGGGGTCAGGCGGCAAGTGATCACGCCAATTGATGCGCCGGAGCATTTTGAGAAGGAAGCGGTTGTTGAGCGAAGCGCGCGCAAGCAAGTCAAGGTCAGCCCGTCAGTCCGGGCGTTGGGGTTGGCGCACTACTGGCAGCGGCTGCTTGATGAGGGCAAGTACCGATCACTCACAGATATTGCAGCCACAGAGGGAGTCGATCTCAGTCAGGCAAGTCGCACTGCACAATTGACTCGGCTTGCACCTGAAATTGTTGAATCTTGCTTCTCAGATCGTCTTGGTGCGCCAAAATTGGAGCAGTTAGCTCGCGTCAGTTTGGCGGGAACTTGGGCAGATCAATCGTCACTTATCCGCAATAAACCACAAGGGCGGTAATTGACTGGTCGAATCCTGTCCATTTCGGCCCGACATCATGCCTGCCAGACTCCAAACCCACCATCGCGCAGGTCAATGCCCAGTTCAACCTCCAAACTCCGAGCCTCGTCATAGGTCAGCGGGTTGTAAAGCGCATAGATTTCCGGCAACAGGCGTTGACCAAATTCCTGTACGTATCGATTGGCTTGAATGCCAGCCTTGTGTTTGTCAAAGCGCACGTCCGGGTCCAGTCCGGTCATGCCAACATAGACGCATGGCTTTCCTGGCTGGTAATCTGGGTTCGAGCGCATGAACCGGGCATTGAGCAGCACGTCGTTGGACAATTCAACAACATAGACGTGGTAATGCTTGCACCGAGCCATGTTTGATATGGCAGGTGGTTCAGGCCAGCAGCGAGCGTTGGGCGGGAGACTCAGCGCCAGCAAGTAGCCGCTGCGCCGGGTACTGACGCATAAATTCCATGCTCTGCTGCGGTGTGGCCTTGAGCCAATGGTCATAACTATCCGGCGGCAAAATCACCACCATGCGCTTCTCGTCCACCGGCTTGTGAAACTGGCACATCAGGTCATGACCGTCAGCGTTGATGGTCAGCATGGTGAAACTGTGAACAACGCCTTTGGGCGATTTCCACGACGACCAAAGACCGGCCAGCCCCATGGGTTCGCCGCTGGCGCATGAAATGCGCGTCGCAATGGCTTTTCCGCTGCGCCAATCGGGCTCAAAGAAGGCATCCACCGGTATGACGCAGTGCTGGGCGTTTTTCCAGGCATCCCGAAAACTTGGCTTGGCGGCAACTGTCTCAGTGCGTGCGTTGTAGGTTTGGCGACCGATGTTGGCATCAGTGGCCCAATGTGGAATCAGGCCAAACAGCCCGGGTAAGGCTTCGCGATCAGCCACAGCCTCATCACCAACATCAGCCTCCCTGGGTCTGCGAATGAAAGTTGCCGGGTAGCAAGGCCAAACATCGTGTTTGCCCATTTCAACGGGTGGCTCGATGCCGAAGTGTGTGGCGTAGCGTTCACGCTCCTTGATGGCTTGGTAATGACTGCACATTGCCTGATCGTAGCCGCATCTTTGTCCCCATAAACAGTGCCCAACGCTGTGGACAACTGGCGGAAGAAGTCCCCAAAGCAATGCCAGCCATGGACTTGCGAGGTGTGCTCAAACATTGGGCAGTTTCGATGCCAGTACTTGAGGTCTTGCCATATACTGTACATAAACGCAGTATCACATGAGCCTAGCCACAATCCCTCTCAACCAACCCGTCGCACTTTCGCTGATCCCAACCATGGTCAGTGTGTTGCCGTGCCGGGTTGCGGCTGGCTTTCCGTCTCCTGCCGAAGACCATGCGGTGCAGCGTGTCGACCTGATGGCGCAGTTGATCAAACACCCACAGGCCACCTTTTTACTGCGTGTGCGCGGTGAGTCCATGAAAGACGCTGGCATTTTTGACAATGATGTCGTGCTGGTTGACCGCGCCATCACTGCGAGATCTGGCCACATCGTCATTGCAATGGTGGACGGAGAGTTTGTCTGCAAGACCCTGTGGCAGCGCTCCGGCCGCATGAAACTCAAAGCTGCCAACGTCACTTTTCCAGACATCAATCCGGCTGACGGTCAAACCGTTGAGATTTGGGGTGTGGTGGTTGCTTCCATCAAGCAGTTCAAAGCCTGAATGAGAAGACCATGTACGCACTGGTGGATGGCAACAATTTTTACGTCTCGTGCGAACGGGTTTTTCGCCCCAG
>NZ_JAQTXM010000017.1 GCF_028688795.1 Rhodoferax sp.
GATACGTGAATTGCCAGCCGCAAAGACGGCCGAAGAAGTTGAAGCGCTTCTTCCATGGAACCTGCGCTTACCAGAAATATCGCCGATTCCCTTACCTTGACTACCTGAGGTTAATGGCGCGCTTACACCGATGTGACCATGCCATATGTGCCTGCCCTGCTTCGTCGAGCTGTCTAACGAATTCCTGCACATCCTCGCTAAATGTGGCATTTGACATTTTGAGTCAATCTGAATGTTGAACTTGCCCCCGAAAAACGGACTCCATAGCTGATGGTCAAATTCAGACATTGGAGATTACGAAATGGGAAAAAGGAAAGACGGACAAGCGCGTGGGCAATACACGCTGGAATACAAGCTCGAAGCTGTCAGACTGGTCAAAGGTGGTCAGGCAGTACCTGTGACAGCCAAGATACTGGGCGTGCCAACACAGACGTTGGGCAACTGGGTTCGACTCAGTGATAAAGGACAGCTCGCGGGGGCGGGCGACAAGCCTGTCAGTCAAGAGCAAATGGAACTGGCCCGGCTGCGCGCGGAGTTATCCAGGGTGAAGATGGAGCGCGACATCTTAAAAAAAGCGACGGCGTACTTCGCGCGGGAATTGCTGTGAGGTACGCCTGGATTGCCAAACACAAGGCCCATTGGCCGCTCACATTGATGTGCGAAGTGCTGGGTGTGAGCCCCAGCGGCTACTTCGAGCACTGGCGTCGCAAGGACACGGATAAGCCCAGTAAGCCAGGGGTGAGCAAACGCATCAGCGACGAAGCCCTGCTGGTACACATCAAGGCCATCCATGCCGAGGTCAAGCAGGAATACGGCTGGCCAAAAATGTGGAAGGAACTGGTGGCACGGGGCATTCGGGTCGGCAAAGAGCGCGTCAGAAAACTCATGCAGCGTCATGGTATCAAGGCCAGAGGCAAGAGGAAATTTGTCGTGACCACCGACAGCAAACACAACCTGCCCATCGCAGAAAACCTACTTGAGAGAAACTTTACGCCAGAGGCACCCAACCAGGTGTGGACCAGTGACATCACGTACATCGCCACCGACGAAGGCTGGCTGTATCTGACGGGCGTGATCGACCTGTTCAGCCGCCAAGTGGTGGGTTGGAGCATGAGAGACAACATGCAGGCCAACGCGGTGACGGATGCGCTGCGAATGGCGTGGTTCCGGCGTCGGCCAGAGCCTGGCTTGATCTTTCATTCGGACCGAGGCAGCCAGTACTGCAGCCATGAATTTCAAAGCGTACTCAGAGGTTTTGAGATGAAATCATCAATGAGCCGCAAAGGCAATTGCTGGGACAACGCCCCTACTGAAAGCCTGTGGGGCCGATTGAAGGTCGGCAGGCTGTACGGCAGAAAGTTTGCCACTCGCCGCGAGGCCATGGATGAGGTCATGGACTGGATCAACTTTTACAATCACAAGAGATTGCACTCAACGTTGGGCTACGTCAGCCCAATGACGTTTGAGCAACGCTGGACAGCGGCCCAGCAGCAAGACGAGAAGTCCGCATAATTGGTGGCTTAAGGAGTCCGGAAAACAGGGGCAAGATCATGTTTTACTTATTCCATGTGGCGCTCTGAGCGTCTACCATGATTTACTCAGATGATAGTCTTATGCATTGGGGAAAGAGACAGTTGCCTGGTGTCTGTGTCGCCCAACTCCTTGGACCACCGCTCGAAGGTAACCACCAACTTGACCGATTGTGCAACGCTGGTGCAGCGCTAACGTCGACTTACATTCATCAAAGCTCATGGTTAGTGTTTTCCCTTGTCGGGCGCAGAAGTGGCATCATTAGCCAAAGACAAATCCACTCCAATGACTCATACCGACTTCAATTCCAGCCGAGACTTGTTTCGGCAACTGCTTCAGTCGTCACCAGACCCGGTTTGGATTGTCGATGACAGCAAGTTTGTCGAATGCAATGATGTTGCCGTCAGGACGCTGGGCTACACCTGCAGGGATGAGCTACTGAATGTTCATCCGTCAATCCTCTCGCCTCCGACTCAACCTGAT
Organism: Rhodoferax sp.; assembly: GCF_028688795.1. GTDB lineage: Bacteria > Pseudomonadota > Gammaproteobacteria > Burkholderiales > Burkholderiaceae_C > Rhodoferax. The sequence continues at coordinate 2,014 of NZ_JAQTXM010000017.1, forward strand.
GGTCAGGACTCATTTGTCAAGGCGGAGCGAATGATGGCGATCGTCAGGGAAAAGGGTGCACACCGTTTTGAATGGAAACATCTCAAGGCCGATGGCACAAGTTTTGACGCTGAGGTCACAGCTTCAATTGTTGAATTGGAGAGCCACCCGGTCATCTATTGTGTTTGGCGAGACCTGACAGCCATCAAGCAGGCAGAAGCAGATCTGCAAAAACGCGAAAAGCAGTTTCTGGCGCTATCAACCATGTCTTCTGATTGGTTCTGGAGCCAAGACGAGGCCTTTCGATTCACTGAATTTTCTGGTGCGTTTGCCAATGACTTTACGCCCCCTGCCAACACCCTTGGTAAAACCCGTTGGGAACTCAATGTTGAACTAACGCCAGAGCAATGGGCAGCGCACCGCGCAATCCTCAATGCCCATTTGCCTTTCAGAAACATGGAGTATCCGATCACAGGTGATGATGGTGAGGTGCGCTGGTACAGCATAAATGGTGACCCTCGGTTTGACGAGACAGGCCGTTTCACTGGCTATCACGGAACCGGGCGCAACATTTCCCAGCGTAAGCAGTTGGAATTGACGCTGATAACGAGCGATGCCCGAATGCGTTACCTTGTACAAGCCATTCCAGACCTGGTCTGGCTGAAGGACTCCGAAGGGATCTTTCTGAGTTGCAACCCAATGTTCGGACGCCTCTACGACGCCAAGGAAGCGGACATTATTGGCAAAACCGACTACGACTTTGTGGACAAGGAATTGGCCGATGTCTTCCGCGCGCACGACCGCAGTGCGATGGCAGCAGGCGTGCCCAGCGTCAATGAGGAATGGTTGACGTTCGCCGATGATGGGCATCGGGGACTGTTCGAGACGATCAAGACACCCATGCTTGATGAGGAAGGGAGTTTGATCGGCGTACTGGGCATCGCTCGTGACATCACCACCCGCAAGGCGGCTGAAGACCAGATCCAGAGTCTGGCATTCTCTGACCCCTTGACCGGCCTGCCCAACCGCAGGCTTCTGATCGACCGACTCAAGCACGCCTTGGCTGCGACAACCCGTCATCAGCGTCAGGGCGCGCTGCTGCTCATTGATTTGGATGACTTCAAAACTCTCAATGACACCCTCGGCCATGACCAAGGCGATCTGCTGCTGCAGCAGGTCGCAAGCCGTTTGCGGGCTTGTGTGCGTCAAAGCGACACCGTGGCACGCTTAGGTGGCGATGAATTCGTCATCCTGCTCGAAGACTTGAGCCAAGTTAACCAGGAGGTTGCCACTCAGGCCAAGGCCATGGGCGAAAAGGTCATTGCCGCGCTCAATCAGCCCTACCAGCTTGACGGTTCATCACATCACAGCACGGCCAGCATCGGCGTCACCATGTTCGACGGCAACCACATGGAAAACACCGAAGAACCTTTGAAGCAGGCTGAGTTGGCCATGTACCAGGCCAAGGCTGCGGGCCGCAACACCTTGCGTTTCTTTGACCCGCAAATGCAGGCCGTTGTCAGCGCTCGTGCGGTACTTGAGAGCGGTTTGCGCGAAGCTCTGGTGCAACACCAGTTCCTTCTTTATTACCAGGCACAGGTGAACAGTGAGCACCAGATTACCGGCGTTGAAGCACTGGTACGCTGGTACGATCCGCGCCGTGGCATGGTTTCCCCTGCTGAGTTCATTCCGCTGGCTGAGGAGACTGGACTGATCCTGCCATTGGGCCAATGGGTGCTGGACACAGCCTGTACCCAGTTGGCGCGCTGGGCCAGCCAAGTCACGATGGCTCAACTTACGGTCGCAGTGAACGTCAGTGCCCGCCAGTTCAACCAGATCGATTTTGTTGACCAGGTGCTCGATACGCTCAAACGCACGGGCGCCAACCCACACCGGCTCAAGCTCGAACTGACCGAGAGCATGTTGGTAAGTGACATTGAAGAAGTCATTGCCAAGATGAGCGCGCTCAAAGGACGCGGCGTAGGTTTCTCGCTCGATGACTTTGGCACCGGCTACTCTTCGCTGGCTTATCTCAAACGACTGCCGCTGGATCAACTCAAGATCGACCAGGGCTTTGTGCGCGACATTTTGCTCGACCCCAATGACGCAGCCATTGCAAAGATGGTCATCGCCTTGGCCGAGAGCATGGGGTTGGCGGCAATTGCTGAAGGGGTGGAGACTCAGGCACAACGAGATTTCCTCGCCAGCTTGGGCTGCCATGCCTACCAAGGCTATTTGTTCAGCAAACCGTTGCCGCTGGAGGAGTTTGAGGCGCTTGCGAAACGCGCTTGACGCGGCCAACTCAATGGCAGCTTTGGAAGAGGCAGATCAATGGTGTGAAAGTCGGCAATGGACACATTGAAGCCCGCGAATAACGACTTCTGGCGGGCTCTTGCCTCTGAACGAATTGCGTCAAGCACGTGGACTTTCGCAAAAAATGTTGGCTGACATGCTGCACGTTCAACAACCGTCCATTGCCAAAATGGAAAAACGAACCGACATGTATTTATCCACTTTACGCAGTCACATTGAAGCCATGGGTGGTCAATTGGAAGTGGTTGCACGTTTCCCAGATGGGGCTGTAAGAATCAATAATTTCGCCGAACTGGCTCAGCCAACGGTGGCTTGAACCCATACCGTCCGTCTGGGTTCGTAGCATAGCGAAAATCGTTGAATTGGACGCGCAGTCAGGGATTACGACAGCGAATTTGCCTACAACCAGCTCCCAGACGGCCGCAACCACAACCTGTATGCGGGGCAAATTGCCCGGCTCACGTTGGTTAACAGCTATTTTCACCATGCGCACATTGGCCACCTGCTGAAAAGCCGGGCGGCGCTGAGCCACATCCTCAACAGCCGTCTGGTTGACGGCGCAGACGGCACGGCCAGCTACGAGCTGGAGTTTCCCAATGGCGGCGAGGCTTTTGTGGTGGGCAACACCATTGCGCAAAGCATGCGCACCGAAAACCCTCACCTGATCTCGTTTGGTGCTGAGGGCTACACCTGGCCGCGCAACACGCTTTACTTGTCCAGCAACACGCTGGTCAACCCATTGCCCAATGGCGTGTTTTTAAGGGTGGCGCCGGGCGCGGATGAGGTGCAAGACTTTGGCAACGTGCGGTTCGGGCTGTAGGTGACATCCAATTAGGTTGTGGGTTTCAACCAGCAACCAATGAGATGCAAGTCTCATACAAACGCTGTGGCGAAAGCTCTAGGCCATTTGGCCAACAGAGCGCCCCGGCATCAATGAACACTCGCTTGAAGTAAGACTCTTCGCGCAACGGCACCAGTAATGGCCCGGTTCGTTGCAATAGATCGTGGCCATGGAAAACACCTTCTCGGCCATCAGAAAAAGTCAGTGCCACACGAAAGTCACCCAAGTAATGGGCGTTGATTAATTTAATCATCTTGGTCAGCTCCTGCAATACGTTCCATTGGTTCAAAGCGCTCTGCGTGAGTCCAGTTAGCCAGCAATTCCTGCTGGTGCGTCAGACACCACTCTTTCACGATAGCTGCAGCCTTTCTGGGCAAGCGCCCTTCCGAGACCTCGCCGGTTCGGATCACCACAAGCGCTTCAAACCCCTGGTACTCGACGTGAATGTGCGGCGGCGGGTGGTCATCGTGCCACATCCGGACAATGATGCCAAAGAATACAGAAAGTATGGGCATACCTCGCTACCTTTGTGATTGGAATCTGCACTATATCGCTGTAGGGTGGGACGGCAAGCGTGGCTCTCCTTGCCTGCCTGATAATTGTGCCGCCAGCGCACCCACCGAACTCTTTCATCGCCACGCCATTACCCCAAACACCCCCCACCCCCCACCCCCGGCACCATTGCACCATTGCACCATTGCACCATTGCACCAGGCAGCCTGAGCGTAAACCACTTTGCCATTCATTCCCTGTGCTACCGCGTGGTAGATGGCCAGCTGCGCTTTGCGCCCCGGGCCGACGACTTGGCCGACGCCAACACCCAGATCGACCCGCAGGCGATTTTTTGATTACCTGTACTTTCACGTTATTCCCTCACCACGCACCATTTACAAAGGCATTTACTGGCTGCCGCCACCCTGCACAACGGCCAAGTCAAGGTGGAGCGCAATTGGGTAACGTTCCCGTTGCTTACACCAACACAAAGTAAGACCAGGCTCAAGGAAAGCCGTCAGAACTTTGATGATGTGGTGCTTGACCCATGGGCAAAATTTTCGAGGCTGCATCTGGGTGGGCGTTCAAAATTAGTGACTTGACTTATGGGTTCGCTGCTGTGCTCATGCTGCTTTCTGCCAGCTGATTGATCGACTCGTAAATCGCATGTCTGCCAAGCAATTTAAAAAATAGCCGCAGGGTGTTGGCAGCCTCAATGTTTCTCATCCGTAACACCGTAGGATTCATCGCCGTTCACGGCGCGGAGGCTGTCAAGCTGCGACCGAGTGCGCAGACAGGCTGACCTGTAGCCGTTCGCGCACTGCTCGAAATATGGCTGCCAGGTTGTCCATACTGGGGTTACCGGTAGGCGACAGCATCCTGTGCAAACTTTTACTTGGCTTGGCGGTCAGCGTTGCGAGTTGCTCGAAACCGATGGTGGCGTTCACTAGGTCACGCAAAATCAGGCGAGCTGTTTCTGGCTCACCATTGAGAAACAGTGTTGCAGCCTCATCAAGCAGCGCCTGCGCAAAAGACGCGTCGCTTTGAACGCGTTGAAGGACGGTATCTTTGAAATTTCTGGTCAATGCCATTTGTTACCCCTTGTGTTTGCTACCGGATCTGGCGGTCATTGCCTTTTTGCGCGCTTTGTATGTACTCAACCAACAATGCCTTGGCTTTGTCGATGTCCCGTTGCTGGCCCCGTTTGCTGCCGCCACCGAACAGGACGATGATCGTGTCGCCATCTTTGGCGAGGTAGATCCGATAACCTGGCCCCCAGTCGATGACGTATTCACCCATGCCGTCAAACCACTTGATTCTGGACGTATTTGACAAAGCCGCTGTGACAATCAACTTTTGACGTGACCGTTGCCAGCGACCGGGACACGCTCGCTGACTCGTCTGCTCCGTGAGCCCAAGGCGCGAGCTGCAAGACACAGGCATCGAGTCACACCGGCGTATTGATGCTCACCGTCGGTAGACATTGAAGCTCCCAACTTATTGCCAAGCAAAGCCTTCGTTTGAATCTTATTCAGTGCAGCCTGGAAACAAGTCCTGAGCCATGCCCGAGCGAATGCTCAATGTCGTTCATGGTGACACGCTCGCGTTTGTTGGCGGCCGCCCAACCAGCCGCTAAAGTCCAAATCCGACGCATCACGCGAGGTGTAAGCGTGGCCAACAACTGCAGCACCTCGCCGCTGGGTGGCTTCACGCTGACACCCATCTGGGTCGAGACCGCTTGGGTCACCGACAAGGCAATCGTTACAGCCGCCCTGGCATCAGGCTTGTTGACCAAAATCAGTTTGAAACGACTCAACAGTGGCGCAGACAGACCCTGCAGGGAGTTGGCGGTCGCAACCCACACAATGTGCCTGGCATCAACCCGGATTTCGGCACATCGATCCATGTGCTCTTTTGCCGTCAAGGGTTCCAGCAATGCCAACAACTCATTGAGTGGATTACGTTCCTGTCCGCTCACGGTGGTGGAAATGGATGCCTTGTCGATTTCATCGAGGCAGATCACGGGATTGGCAAACTCCCCATCGCTTAATGCGTTGAAAATGGCGCCAGTTGAGCTGTTTCCCCAGTTCTTGTCTGAGCCACTCAACACGCTGCCAACAGCACCAGACGCGGCATAACTGACCGTGTGGGATGGCACACCTAATATTTCAGCGATCATTAGTGCCGCGTGTGACTTGCCGACACCAGCGCCACCCACCAGAAGGATGGGTGGAATCATCGGTGGCGCCCCTGTCGACGCCGCCACCAGCAAGGGAATCCTAAGTGTCTGGACCAATTCGGGCATGTGAGGCGCGATCAAGGCGAGTTTTTTCATCGATTCTTCCACGTCGCGTGGTCGACCGATTCTGCGAGTCAAAGGACGTGAGGTCAATTTTTTGATGACGGCCTTCATCGCATTGTTGCGGTCACGGTCGCTGAATTTGGTGTTGACCTCAGTCGCTGCTTTTTGAGCCATCACATCGGCCTCACTCACACAAGCGACAAGTTCAAATCCCTGTTCAGACGGGACTGTCACATCAGCCACTGGTGTGGACAGGCTTGAATCAGCCCCATGGCTCGTCGCTGGGTCCGAGGCCACCTCTTCACGGGACGCAGTGACGATGGTGTTTAGGATGCCGTCCACTTGGTCTTTCTGCGCCATTTCATCGCGCGAGCGAATTTCTTTGAGACATTCGGCTAACTCTTTTTCCGCCCTTTGCGGCACAAAAAGCAGGCCGTTGCTGAAGCCGTGGGCGCCGATCATGACAAAGCCAGCGGGATATTCAGAGTTTGAGAAGTTTGAGCGTTTGTTCATCGAAATTGCGCGGGAAACCTCGGCATTCACGCCGGGGAGGCAGAGAGCCGAACGCGAAGCGTTCCTGGCTTTGGCGGCGTGCCTGTCGCGTCCGTTTTGCCACCTGTTGATCTGATGCCATGCTGATGTCCTTTGCTTGAATGGCTTGTGACTGCTGCATATCGAATGCATTGACTGAAGTTTACACTATAAACATCACCAAAATCAATGCTTTATGTAAATGCAATTAGCTTTTGTTGTTTGATCCATGCTTTTTGATGCCTCATCTCTGGCTGGCACCTTCTAAAATATGTGTCACAAATGTTGAATTTATACTTTTAGCATCACCACAGAAAATTCATGTCGAACCCCAAACTGGCCGAATCCGAACCGACGAGGAAAATTGTTCTTTTTCGCAACGTGTCTGCACCCGCCCTACTTCAAGTTTGTGCTGTCCTGCGCAAGAACCCAGCGATGGCCTGTGCAGACTCACTGTTAGTGCGCTTACAAGAGCTTCTTCACGGAAAAAGTCAGTTAGTTTGGAAAAACGATGCCACACACACAAGTGGCAACAATGAAGATGACCTATGGATTGGTGCCCTCTGGTCGCTTTTGGACCAATCGGTAACCGATGTCATCAATGCTTGTGAAGAGCACATTGTTCAATGCCAAGTCAACACCTTAAAAATAGTCGACAACATCGATGCCCCCCTGGGGCGAGCCATGTTGGAGCAAGACCGGTCCTTGCTGGACTACTGGAAACGCAGTCGAAACGTCACCCTGACTGAACCACAGTATCAGGAATGGCGCGCACATTTGGCAAGTTGTGTTGACCTGCACAACACCACGGCGGCGTTGCTGTTAACAACCAAAGACAGCGCCCTGACGTTCACCGGGACAACCCAAGCCAACGCAGCAACGGTGGCGGCGCAAGTGCTGGCCAGTTTGCTGTCGCGTGGCGCGCTGTCAAAACCACGGGCAACCCGGCTGGTTGGACAAATCTGTGACTATTCAGACAATCAAAAGAAGCTAGCCGTTCTGCCACCCTTCATTCAACCCCTATGGGCTGCCGTGCAAACCAGCGTTGGCAGCAACGGCACCACCTGGCCGGCAACGGAGCTTGAGTTGTTGTTTCCCAGAAAGTTGGCACCGAGCATGACCAGCTCAACGGGCTCGACAACGGTTGAGGTCGTTCGGCTGATCAACCCAGTGGAGGTGATGTCGCTTGCTGACGACTACCAGCGCCTGGCTTTTGCCTTGCAGCACCCACCGCTGGCTATTTCGGATCCCGGTCAACCAGAAGATCCGGCATTTGGCGAGATGCGCTCGGCGTACCGAGTGGCACGCGCTGTTCTTTTAACCGTTGCCACGATGCTGCGGTATGCGTATATCTGTCGAAGCGCTCAAGCCAATGAACTGACCGAAGGCTCAGTCGACGAAGGCATTGATGCCAACGAGATGCTCGACGCTCTGGAAAAGCGTGATGCTTCACAGGACATCAGTCACTCTGAAGCGCCAGATCTTGAAGGAGCTGATGACTTCGAGCCGCCGCAACAGGATGACATAAATCCAGATTTGTCTGATGAACAATGGGCCGAGCTTGAACAACAGTCGTCTGCCGGTCGCAAGCAGACAGCTGAGCCTGATGAGCGTGCCGCCGATTCAATGGAATTTCATCGGGCAATGGAAAGACTCCAGGATATCGGCATGCCTGGTGGCCTGACGCGGCTTTTCGATTACCTCAAGTACGCTTACACCGACTCTGTCAATTCAGACACACCTGCCAATGCCGAGTCTTTGGATGAACCAACTGAAGCCCGGTTGGGCAAGCTCAACTTTCAGCGCTTTTGCAATGTGTGTTATCGCAGCAGTGGTTTTCGTAAATATTGCAGAGTGCATGCGAACACTGCTGGCAAAAGCCGTGTGGAGATTACGCGGGCGCTGCGCTTTGTGCCCCAGTATGAGGCCGCTCTGCTGAAGCTGTTCAAGTTGTCAGCCACCAAACATGCGTCAGTTGGCGCGCTGCAAGGTGAAGCCATGACGTTGCCCCAACCCGAGTTAACAACGGCACACGCGCTGCAAACAAAATCATTGGCGATTTTGCCTGCCATGGTTGAGACCGCTCGCGTGGGTTTGCTTGCGGGTCAGAGGCAGACCGATGGGCTGGCCTTGCTACAAGAATATTCAACCATCATTGCGCACAGACTGGCAGGGCCAGTGACTGCAGCACCACTGACCTGGGTGCGTATCGGCTGGTATGTGATTGACCTGCACCGCCTAAGCAACACGTGTGAGTCATTGAAGAAATTGATGGCGCAGTTGCTGCATGGCGCGCCGAAACCGCCAGACCCAGCCCAAGACGTTTCCCATGAGCTGACGGTATTTTTAGCGGCCTATTGCGCTGACATTCTGGGGCGATTGGCCTTGGCTTGCAGCAACCCAGTAGCCATGGCTGCCGTGCCGACGGACTTGCATCGCGATTTCTTTACCCAGTGGCTATGCGGCTACACGCCACAGCATTCCGTGGGGCACCAAGCGGTCACAGAAGTCAGAGATGCCGACTTTGTCCGACTGCAAGACCAGCAGTCGGCTTTTGATCTTGATTGTTTGTGGCAGCACTTTGCCCGGCTCACCGCTTGGCGCTTGGCCAGTCAAGAGGCACCCCAGCGCAAGGCCCGCATGCGACGGCTACCGAGGGATGAAATCATCAAACTCAGGGATGCTGGGCAAAATGTTGAACAACTGGCCAAGCGTTTTGGTGCGAATGTGCCCAGTGTCAAGGCGGCTTTGGTGCGGTGGGATGCTGAAGCCAAGGTGGTCAAGGCATCAAAGGCATAGCGGAAAGTTCAAGGTGGATGTTAGGTCGCGGGTATGGGTCTACACGAATCAGGACAGCGGCATGGCCACGGCGAACTTTGACGGCATTCTTTGGCGCTTTTGCGGAACGCATCAACCAAAGTGCCGCCGATGGCTGGTAGGTATGGAGGAACGGTTGAAAGAGCTATCCGCAACAAGGGCTAATTTTGTGTTCCATCAGAGTTCTCTAAAAAAAGAGACCTAAGGGACTTCTGGCCATGGTGTGGTGGCGAATCTGATCCAATAAAACTTCCATTCACATCCATTTATTCCTTTGCTCGCGATCGGTGCCCGCTTTGATAAATGGGTGTTATTGGGTCTAATATTGGCTTCATGCTTCGAACTGGCTCCCTCCACATCACACCTGAGATACTGAACCTGGTCGCTCGGATTGACTAGTTCAAAGGCGCTTGGCGTGCCCTGGGAACACTTGCACCCAAACGTCTTTCAGCCTTGCGCAGGGTGGCCACCATCGAAAGCATTGGCTCGTCCACTCGTATTGAGGGCAGCAAGCTGACCGATCGGGAAGTAGAAAAGCTGCTGTCAAACTTCGCGATCCAGTCTTTTGAGACCCGCGATGAGCAAAAAGTCGCTGGCTACGCAAATTTGATGAACTTGATGTTCAGCTCTTGGCGAGACATCCCGTTCAATGAGAACCACATCAAGCAACTGCAACAGATCTTGTTGCGCCACACTGAGAAAGACCCACGACACCGGGGGCAGTACAAGACCAACTCAAACAGTGTGGCCGCGTTTGACGAAAGCTGTGTGCAGATTGGCATCGTGTTCGACACGGCCAGTCCATTTGACACGCCTCGCCTGATGGGCGAACTGGTTACCTGGGTCAATGATGAGCGTGACAAGGCGCAACTGCACCCGCTGTTGATCATTGCCATTTTCGTGGTGGTGTTCTTGGAGATTCGCCCCTTCCAGGACGGCAACGGCCGACTCAGCCGGGTTCTGACGACATTGCTGTTGATCCAGACCGGCTATGCCTATGTGCCATACAGCTCACTGGAAAGCGTGATAGAGCTCAACAAAGAATCCTACTATTTGGCTTTGCGCCAGACGCAGGGTTCCATCCGATCGGATACACCCAACTGGCAACCATGGCTGGTTTTCTTTCTGCGCTCGCTGGCCGAACAGGTTCGGCGACTGGAGAGGAAGGTCGAACGCGAAAGAATAGTGCTGGCAGCTTTGCCCGACCTGTCGTTGGAGATCGTCGAATTTGCCCGTGAGCATGGACGTATCACGATTGGTGACGCCATCAAATTGACGGGCGTCAGTCGAAATACGCTCAAGCTTCACTTCCGCAACTTGGTCGAACGTGGCCATTTGAATCAGCAAGGCAGTGGGCGAGGTGTTTGGTACGAACTCAAGTAATGGGATTTGTGGATGTTTAATTTAATCGTATCCAAACTGAATTGAAAAATACTGTTGAACTTACCGACGGATGACGTCATCCGAACAACATCAAAGAAAAGTAGTGAGTCCCAAATGGTGAAATTGTTTTGGGCGAAACTTCGGTTTGAACGTTGACCGCAATCGGCGCTGGTAGGAAGTACTATCGTCTTCACTACCAGCGCAGCAGTTCTACATATCTAAGAATAACCCCATCGGACTCAGGGCACAACTCTATTAGTGAACAGATTTTCCCCAAGAATATAAATCCTTAGTCGACTTAATACCAAGGTTCTCACAAAACCGCAACTGATATTTATCCTGCGGAATGTTAAAACTTGCTGAACAAATTTCTATAATTTCCACATCGCTAGATGTGAGTTGCTTGCAGTCATTATCATTTAGCAATCTATCATAATCTGCATCTTCTAACACCAATTTAATTACACCGATTTTATAAAGCTCAGAATAATACTTAATGTCTTCCAAATCAACAAATTGACGACTTTTGGGTTCGGCATAAGCAAAATATGCCCGATTTGCGAACCGCATATGCGCAACTGCCTCAAAAATATTCACTTGCCAATCCTTTGAGCTAGTTTTAGCTTCTATTGTTGCCAACTCAAATGTAATTCCTTTAAAGCTCTCGCAAACTCTAATTCCCGCCACATCAGGATTGCCCCATCTTCCATTCAATTTTTCTGATGAAATATCTGCTGCCTGGTACTGATTTGTGACAAGCCAGGATTGCAATACAGAATAAAGCGTGTTTTCCCTCGAAACATTTGTTTTAGCGACGGTTCCAATTTTCGCAAATAAATTTCTATTATTTTCAGCTACTAGTGATTCACCTGTTTGTGAAATTGGTAATATTTTATCCATATCAAAATAGAAACCCATTCTTTGACCAATTCTGTTTATTGGTGATTTTTGATCACGCACATGCTTATATAGATACTGAATAAATGTATCCCGTTGTTGATCTTGAAATATGGCTATTCCATGATTATCCAATAAATCCAAAAAATATTTTTTAGCACAGTCCCAAATTTCTGAGCTTGACATTTTTCTGGCTTTACCATCTATACCTTTACCTTCGTTTAGTAAAACGTGAATCGCTGCGATCTCCGTCATTTCATAAAACGTTAAACTTAAGCTGATAGCAAGCTTGCAATTTTCAAAATCCATGTAATTTTTGAAATTCATAATAAATACCCCTAATAAATAATTCTAAAATACATAATAAAATAAAATTCCACTTGCCAATTAAATTGATAGATACATAATACAAATATCTCGATATTCTTCCCATACTCAATCTTTATTTAGATGACAACAAAAGACCGCGGTGCGACTTCATGGTCCACCCTGCCTCTGTTCTCGAATCTTGTTTTCAGCAAGTCTCCTCCTAAAGTCACAAATTGATGGCGTTACGTTTGGTGCTTTCAGTTTCATTGTGCTCTCCTTCTGCTTATTGCGTTGCACATATGTAGTATATGACGCATAAACGCTACGTACGGGCATTCTTGCAACTTAATTTACATATGTAGCGTTTATGCAACATATGGGACGTGAAAATCAAGCATACTAATCTAAATTCACACTTTGGGAGATATAAATGATCCGCTTTTTGCTATCAGAACGTCTTGCTGAACGCTCTTTTAAGTTGGGGCGAAGGCTTGAATGGCGCGAAGTATCTGAGGCAACAGGAATTCATAGAACAACGTTGTCCAGAATGGTTAACACCCGTGGCTACAACGCTTCAGCGCACAACCTAGATTCACTATGCCGTTACTTTGATTGTGAACTTGGGTCGCTAGCAGTGTATGTACCTGATGACCAAGTCGAGATACATTGATCTTTTAAGCTCCAATTGAGAAGGTTATTTTTTAAGTTATTAGTAAATAATTTCGCCGAATATTAGCTATTCAGAATTTTGTTTGCAACATCAGAGTAATATCTATTGATCCGCAAGCTTACGGCCTACGACCTTATCTAGTCTGTAGATTAGATAAGGATTTTGATGCTGGTTTGGGTTTAGGTTTAGTCACTGGCGTTGCTGCTGCTCAAAGGCGCAAGTGCTTGTCACATGTCCGTGCTGCAAACATGTCATTGAGCAGGTCACCTTGGTCATATGGCTCTTGTGAAATGGCACTGCGTTTGATCGGAGACAGTCCATTGCCACCAGGCGAACCACCGTCAATCGCAGTCAGTTCTTGGACTCTTCATGAGACGACGTTCAAGGCAAAAAGGAATGACCGTTGATTCCAGTGATTGCCATATTCTTTCTGCCCATCCACGTGCAAGTGCATTGCAAGCCACCACCCGCCCGCTGGCAATTTCTTTGTACATTGGACTTGTTGGCTGCAGTCCGTCGGAAAATGTCCAGTTGTCGTGATTACTGATCGCGGAAAACAAAAAAGGCCGTTTTTCGACACAGGTGCGACTTCGCCCTCAGGTGGTCATGGCAATCAATTCCGTATCCATTCATGGCAAAGCCGGTGGCTTTTTTGATTGAGCAACCCAAAGAGGCAACCCAGCACTTTCAAAAATTCTCGTGAGCAACCAATCCAGATTAAGCCCTTGATATATCTCCGTGGCGATCTTCTTGTTTTTCCACTTCGTTAGCCCATGCTTCTTGCGCATGCTGAATTAGGTCATCCAGATACAAATCAACATCTAAATGCCGACGCTCCAGATGCGGCGAAGTCCGCAACACTGCCAAGACATCATTAACAAGATAATCCTCTTGGAGCATTGCTAGTGCCACCGCATCATCGATCGGGTCTTGGCTTTGAGACTGCAGTCCAGTGGCATAACGGAGATACATCTGCGCATCAATCTCAAACTGCTGCAACAGTTTTTCAGCAAGCAAGCTTTTTTCCAGTTCCATTTGGAGCGCCCTGCGCTCATCATCTTTAACTTGATCCAGCTCTCTGCGTTGCGCAGCAATCCGGTCGAAGGTCTTGTGGCACGGTTGCCCAATTGCATCAAGAACAACAATGACTAAGTCCTTTTTTGAGGTCTTCTGGCTAGAAAACCCAGCCATGGGCAGCAACTTTTTTTCAGCTGGCAGGTGGCCGCCACCGCCAAAGCTCAAATTGATATCCGCTTCAATAGCATTGGTCACATCCTGATCGTCCGAGCGCCCAATGCAACGAGGCACTTTGATCACAGCCTGTCGCTCATCGTCACCAGATCCCAAAATCAACGCCGGCGTGTAACCCTGCATTTGCATCGCTACCATACGTTCAGGCGCTATCTCATGAACCAACAGGTAATGTGTATTTAAATGGACTGGGGTCAGGTACACATCAAATCCACGCTGATTCGACAAGCGTAGTGCCGGGATCATCGCCTCAATCTGGGTGGCCGTGTAGGCAGGGGCAGCTTGCCCATGCTTGCATTCGCCAATGGGGTCGATGCGTTCAACTCCCAAAGGACACAAACGGTCTTTCAAAATAAGTCGATAAACCGATGCATCAAGCGCCTTCGCCTGAACGCGCCAAGCCTGGATTACCAGTGCCTCATCATGCCGACTTGCTAACCGAGAAGCTTTTTCAAAAGTCTGTCCGATTTGGACCTGCTCGAGAGGGTCTTGAGCCCTCGTATTCCCTTCAAAACTGTCTGGACTGACGCGTATAAGGCCAGTTGGACCAGCTCCCCCTCCTTCTTTTGGGGTAAAACCGACCTGATCGACGGGATTCTCTTGTTCGTATTCAGTGGCGTCAGCGCTTTCAAGGTTGACATGAGGTTGCGGATCGTCTGAGATGACGGTTGCATCGGCGCCGACAATTGCGAGGTTTGTCGTGGCGATACGTTGATCCGGCTTTTCAGGTTCAGGAGCCAAGCCTCGAGGCCTTGAATCTGGGGAGTCAAACTCAGCGTTTGCTCCAGCATCCGGCTTTTCAGACCCAGTATCTGGCCAGACAAGGCCTATCTCTGGGCTCGCATCTAAGAGAGTTGGTCCCCCGGTTCGTGTTTCTACTTGGCGTCTGGCAAGCTCTGGGTCATCTGCGTCATCTGCGTCATCGACATAAATAATGTTCTTTTGTATCGCTGCCCACTTGTAGGCCGCGCCAAGTTGTGAGCCAGAAAAGACAACGCCCTGCCAGCCGAACGAAAACCCGTCGACAGCACCGGCTTCGGCGATATGGGGAATCGAAATCACGCCAGCCTCATCCAGCCTTTGCAGAAACATCGCCATTGTTGGCACCCCCTGCATGGCAATGGCCACCCGATTTTGCAAGACCAACCGCGCAGGGGTCCTTCCAGTGCGTGACATCATTTCCCGTTCAGCTTTTTTTAAGCCGGACTTCTTAGGCATCACAATTTTTCCGTCCATGTCATAACTTGGACCTGGCGTCAGCGTGAGGCAAAAGGCTTTCTCCATTTCACCAATGACGCGGGTTGATTTGAAGTTTTCGTTCTGGCCATGAAAGACTGTCCCGTCAATAAAAACCCGGTTAACGATCAAATGAATGTGCTGATCAGGATGCTTAACCACCAAAAACTGGGTTTTTTTGAGGTCAAACCCCATGCGTATGAGATAACTTTTGGCGATGGCAATCCAACGCTCATCACTGACATCCTCCCCCAAAGGCATGCGAAGCGAGCTATGCCAGACCGGTTTGGCAATGTCCGGTCGGCGTCCGGCAATTGCCCAAAACTCAGCCACCATGCTGTTGATGCCGGTACTGGCCAAGTTGCCAACGATAAGGCGACCATGGCTCGGTCTCCTCATTTCGCCGCCAAAAGCATACCCAAGCACTTCTTTAAAGGCATTGCTACGGCTGATTTTTCTCATGCCCTTCATTTGGCAATCGCCTTTGATTTGCTAATCACAGCAGTCAGAGGTGCTTCCTGCACTTTCATGGCTTCGATGAATTCATCAGAAACGCCCAACAGTGCCGCGCGCAACCTGGACAAAATCATGACCACGTCGGAGATCTCAAGTTGAAGGTGTTCATGGACGCGAGATGCCAATACATTGAGATTGTCAACAGCGCTGGCCAAGTCACCATAAGCCCGCAAGTTGATCGCAGGAATTTCGCGGGGCAAAGTTCGCGAAAACGCCAAGATGCGCAAGGCCTGTGAGGGAACAAGAGCGCCACGGACGCGATTTAACTCCATCCACTCATCGTCGTTTAGTCCACAGTTGACTTGATTTAATCTCTTTTTACCACCAAGCTTGGGTTTAGGGCCACGTTTTCGAGATGACCTAGGTGCATGAATGGTGGTGGCTGGCACCATAGTTGCCGCTACCGCTGGCTTCCCTTTATTTGCGATTTGGATCACGCTAATGTCTGGAAAAACAATAACTTGTGGCAGAGAAACGTTAATATTTAAATTGGGCCTAGCCGATTTAGCCCTTGCTGTTGTATTAGATTCAGTGATAACCGAATCCGGGTCGATTTCATCATTGACCATGTTAACATCATCTGCAACGTGAAACATCTTAAGTTCATCAGCCATATACATTCCTTCATCATAAATTTTTTACTCCTAATGAAAATGTTGACGAAAATTGATAACACAAGTAGTCACACAAATAATATTTTCATCCTCTAGAAAAGTTGGACAGCAACACACTCTTGCTACTGATCTTATGCTGCAAACCTAAGGCGAACATTCAGTCACAATCTTTCATGGACTTGCTCTTTAGATAATAAATTTTCCAAGCAGTGGAAGCTCGATAAAAAACTTTTTGACTGAAGGCCTATAGCTGAAATTCAGAAAAATATACAATGTACATCTTACAATGTACATCTTACAATGTACATCTTACAATGTACATCTTACAATGTACATCTTACAATGTACATCTTACAATCTACGCAAAATCAGAAACCAACCAAATCTCGCTATGACCATATGAAATCATAGCTGGGTTCAATTTTTCCCCTGCAGATCATTTCCTGCTAAGACTTACATGTCTTCAAATTGCACAAAAATCCTTGATAGTCCAGGCTTGCCCTTTTTTTAAAAAAACTGGCGCATTTACCCATTGTGAAAGATGTTTAAATCAATTTTTTTTCAAATCGAGTATTGAAAAGATCAGATCGTTGATTTAAAGTCATTTAAAACGCTCACAGATGGACCAAGAACGTGTGATCGCCGATCATCTTTTGACGTCATCGATTTTGTACGCGATGAATTAAATATTTCCAATACGCAACTTAGTGATTGGACCGACCAAACACTTAACCCGTGAACACGAACATCATGGTGAACCATGTGACATGAGTTAAACCGAGATTGTTCATTAAGACTTTTGCCGACTTTGGCGTAAGCGGGTGGCGAAGTCACCTTGCGGAGATTGGTAATTCTTAAGAGCATCGTGTCCACTTCAACTCAGGTGGACACATGGACACTCCAGAAATTCAAATGCCGCAGGCTGGTCGTAGACGCGGACGCTACAGTGATCAATTCAAGCGCCAAGTCATAGCGGCTTGCTTTGAGCCGGGCATCTCGACAGCGGCGGTCGCACTGGCCAAGGGCCTCAACGCCAACTTGGCACGTCGCTGGGTTGCAGAGTCTTCACAACACAAGGACACCCTCGCGACGCTGCATCACAAGGTTCTGGCTGTCGGCGCATTCTGGGATAGCAGCATGGATAAGTCGGGGAAAAAGACGATTCAACTGGCTGTGGCACGCCAGCGAAGGCCTTGGTTTGAGGGGTTTTGGGCCAATGCCGGTGAGCCTTTGGCATTCACGGATTCAGCTAAAAATCCTAATGAACAATCTCGGTTAAAAGGCAACCAGTCAGATCATTCATGATCATGCCCTATTTTTCAGAGCTAAAAAATTCCTCTAACCTTCATACGCTCGGATTTCAATCTTTTTGATAACACCATCTGATGGTTCCAAAATTCTAAAAAAAAAGCAACTTATTGAAGCATAGTTGAGACCATAACCTACACATTGACAGTCTTGAAAATGCTATTGAATTCGTAGCATTTTCGAGAGAATTTTCATTAACTGGAATGCAGGATTTTTGTTACATTGACATTTCGTTTCATTAACTGTAATGCGCACAAGTACAGTGGTTTTTGATTTCAAGTGTTCATATTTTGATTTTTTCAAATTCTGCATAAAAAAGCAAAATGTAATGCTTCTCCGACGCTCAATGTAGCAAAAGCTGGTTGCTGATTTGACCCTCAAAATCACACATATTTTTGGACAAAAATGATGCGAATTTTTGCCAGAATCAATGTTGCTTGTGGACTCATGGTAATCCACACTTGAAGCGATGCGTCATGACAAATTACCATGAAAGATTGGCACGGCAAAATACCCAAATTTGGTGCAGCACTAATTTGGTGAGACACCAAGGCGAACACCATTCAAATTATGGCGTCGCTCCAACCTTCAAGTCCAACGGCGCCGATAAATAGATGTCGATTGATAGACAATTTGAGGGTCGCGAGATTTTGGTTGAGCAACAAGAATCTAGCGTTTGGCTGATTCGCACGGCCACTGTCATTCCTGATAACGAACGCTGGGCGCAAAATCCCAGTCCTGCCGTTTGTAGAATCGGACGCTGAGATTTTTGGCATATTACGGGCGGCAGTCACTGACCAAGGTCGCAACGCCATGACAGGCTCATTACAACTCAAGCCGTTAACTCGGGCCTTACCCTGGTTAAAAACAATTAGGATGATTTCAAAGGCTACCCAGGATTAGTCGTTGAGAACTGGGCAGTTTAAGAAATCAGTTACGAATGGATCTAGCTCGCTTGACTAGTCCCTCAAACGTATCGACATGTCTTTGACCGCTACTGACGGCACCTGACCAGCGTCGAACTGGGCAGCCGGAATTCACCCTGTCGTGAGCCACAACGTTATGTCGTATCGCTACCAAGCGGCGGTACGAATTTGAACACGATTGATCGTGCCGACCATATTGGCATATTCGGCGTAGCCACAATCGACCCAAAGAAACTTGGCTTGTGTTTGCCGACTCTCTTTGGC
This sequence comes from Rhodoferax sp., assembly GCF_028688795.1. Taxonomy (GTDB): domain Bacteria; phylum Pseudomonadota; class Gammaproteobacteria; order Burkholderiales; family Burkholderiaceae_C; genus Rhodoferax. The sequence continues at coordinate 20,663 of NZ_JAQTXM010000017.1, forward strand.
AACAATGCCGCGAACTTAAGCCTCACACTTTGTAAGCCATGCTCGGATGCGGTTTGAGATGCCGATTTGGTCTTTCTGATTTTCGACCTTGTCTGCGTTTGTGTGAATTTGCGCCGAGCAAACCAAAGGCTTTCTCTAGCAAGGCAGCCAGGCATTCCAGTCCGATCACCAATCTGGGCAAGATTCGCTGCAGACACGCACCCGCGTAGGCCCGATTACAGTGTCGGTTGCTGGCCGCTTACAGTGGATATGCACGGTGGTGGCGCCGTGCTGGAGTTCGATGCGAATGTCGGCTTGCCGGGTGGCGCTCGCTGATGGGACTGATTCAAGTTTGATGGGGATGAAGGCAGGGACGGTGTGAGCTGGTGCCAACGTTGTGGCCGTCTTCGATGACCGGGTGTCCTTGTGCTGTGAAGACTCTGCAACCCAGCAACGTGCCAAGTTGGCGTTGAGGCCGTTGGCCAGCGCGATCGCCGCTGTCGAGATGCCCGGCTCAAGGCAAGCCGCTATGACTTGGCGCTTGAATTTATCACTGTAGCGTCCGCGCCGACGACCAGCCTGCGGCATTTGAATTTCTGGAGTGTCCATGTATCCACCTGAGTTGAGGTGGACACGATGCTCCTAAGAATTGCCAATCCCCGCAAGGTGACTTCGCCACCCGTTTACCTTTAACTTAAAGTTCTACCGCCTGATCAATCGATTAATTCGGAAAAAGGACGCCTGACCACAATTCATTGAGGTCAGGAAAATTCCACTTATCCGGGTCTTCACGCTGGTGAATTTTTTCCAGGCTATCGGAACGCGACAGGTCCACCACATAAGGAACGATGCGCAGGCCCGATTTGGTGGAATAAAACACCTTCACCAAGGGTGTGGTCAATGACTTGCCCGACTGCTCGGTCACCACGCCAATGCGTCCGGAGGTGAGTCGCACCAGCGACCCTACCGGGTAAATCCCCATGCTTTTGACAAATGCCTGAAACACCTTAGGGTCGAAGTGGCCCTTCCATTCAGCCATTTTTCGCAACGACTCGGCCGGATCCCAACCTGTCTTATAAGGCCGATTTGAGGTGATCGCGTCATAGACATCACACACCGCACCCATCTTGGCATACAGGTTGATCTCATCACCCTTGAGGCGCTCCGGGTAACCCGAGCCATCCATTTTTTCATGGTGATGCAGCACCACGTCGAGCGCGACAGCGTCCACTTGCGGGCTACCCTTGAGCATTTTGAAGCCTTCGGTCGGGTGAGTCTTCATGATGTCAAATTCTGCATCGGTCAATTTGCCCGGCTTGTTCAGCACCTCGGTGGGCATGGCCACCTTGCCCAGGTCATGCAGCAAACCCGCCATGCCGCAGGCGCGGGTTTGCGCATCGTCCAGACCCAGTTGTTTGGCCAGTGACACCATCATGGCGCACACTGCCACCGAGTGCATGTAGGTGTAATCATCGGCCGTTTTAATACGCGCCATGCTGATGATGGCGCCCGGGTTGCGCGCGATAGAGTCTGAAATGTCTTCCACCAACTGGCGCGCGCCGCCAACATCCACCGCGTTGCCCATGCGAACTTCTTCAAACATAGACACCACGGCGGCTTTGGATTCCAGACAGATGCGCGCAGCACGTTCCATTTCTTTGGCCGCGCTTGCTGGCGCAATGTCTCGCGAGATGGGCGACGCCACGGGTGATGCGGCGGCAGGCGGCTCGGGGGCGTCCACTTCGCTTGCTTGGGCAACGACCATCACACCCACGGGCACATCCAGGCCCAAGCTGCAATCAATCCACACCTCTTTGATGGAGCTGGCCAAAATCAGGGCCAGATCATTGGCATCCTTCAGTACGAAACCAGTGCGCCAAAAGGGGTGGTCCATCCAGGCGCCACAAAACTCCTTGAGGTGCATGCCAAGTTGCAACTGATCGACGTGGATTCGTTTGAGCATGAAAACGGGAATATCTGTTCGTTAAACTGCGGTCAGTATAAAAGTCAATCGAAACATACAGCTTGATAAACTGAAGCCGCAGTTGCCTGGTAAACCATTGGCCAAAAGCACTTCGATATTCAAGCCAGCCTCAATCAAAAAAGGATCACGCTTTTTGCAAGTCCGGCATCCAGTTCAAGGGTTTGCTGTAGCCGCTCTTGAGAGATCAGGCACTATCTGAAAAAACATGCAGCCCAACTGAAGCTTTTCTTGCCGCCCGGGCACCTAAAGGGTCACCACGGTTCAAGCTGAAACAACGGGGTGACTCAAAAACAAAGCGTTTGTTTAGTGCAAGTGGCGGGGTTTTCGGCCACCGCCGTGACCCATGCCACCACCAGCGCCGCCAGAGCCACGTGGCGGCTTGCCAAGCTGAAGCGAGCTGACCAAGTCATCAAAACGCTGGCTGAACAAGGTGTCAATGGCAGCGACCACACCTCCGAGTTCGGCACCGTCAAAATGACGCTCCATCAAACTGACCACGTCCTGGACCAACAGGTCACGCTGAACCTGCATGATGGACGCTGGATCGGGACCAACAAAAAGTATGACGAAATCGTCACGTGATTCGGCGTCAGGTGTGTCGCCTTCATCTTCTTCATCAAACTCAGCATCGTAAAAGGTGACCTCAATCGCTGCGCCGGTCTGTGCCACTTCATTTAGGTTCATGCACATCTCGTCAAGTACTTGACGAAAATCGTCGTCGCCCTCAACCGTCCAGCACATTTGAAGCAGATGATCTGCGGACTCGAACTGAATGCCTGGCTCATCTTCATAAAAACTGCCCGATGCATCTTTGAGCGAGCGAGCACCAGCGTACTTCCACAGGGGCTTGAGTGCGTCCTGCAAATGATCAAAAGTGACGTCTGCTCGCAACGTCACTTGACCATGCACATGAATTTCGAGAGGAGCGTTATAGCGGGCCATGAGATGTAAGTGTAGCGGTGGTGCCCGAGACCGGAATCGAACCGGTACGCCCGTTATTCACGAAGCGGCGGATTTTAAGTCCGATGTGTCTACCTATTCCACCACTCGGGCACGGTTGTATTGTGAAACAAAAAAGCCCCGTCGCTGCAACTGACAGGGCTTTCAGAAACAAATTCAAACCAAAACTGGAGGCGCGACCCAGAGTCGAACTGGGCTAGACGGATTTGCAATCCGTTGCATAACCGCTTTGCTATCGCGCCAAAACCCTGACAAAAAAGGGAAGCTACTGCTTCCCTTTTCATAAATCTGGAGCGGGAAAAGAGACTCGAACTCTCGACCTATACCTTGGCAAGGTATCGCTCTACCAACTGAGCTATTCCCGCAAAACACAGGCTCACGCCTATGAAAAATGAAACACTGGAGCGGGAAAAGAGACTCGAACTCTCGACCTATACCTTGGCAAGGTATCGCTCTACCAACTGAGCTATTCCCGCGTTTCAAGCCTTAAATTATAGCGTAACTTTCCACCCACTTGATCTTGAGTGCATCAAAATTTATCAATGCTTGACCGAACCCAACAACTCCGGCGCAGCGATGGCCACCACCACCGGAGCAGCGGCGACCGGCTCATCATCAGGCAACGGGGTCGGCATGCGCTCAAGCGCTATTTCCAAGACCTTGTCAATCCAGCGCACTGGGACGATTTCAAGACCATTTTTCACATTTTCAGGGATGTCCTGAAGATCTTTGGCGTTTTCCTCCGGGATCAACACCGTCTTGATGCCGCCACGCAGCGCAGCCAACAATTTTTCCTTGAGCCCGCCAATAGCAGTCACTTCGCCACGCAATGTAATTTCGCCGGTCATGGCGACATCGCAGCGCACGGGAATCCCCGTCATGGCTGACACGAATGCTGTGGTCATGGCGGCACCTGCGCTTGGACCATCTTTGGGTGTCGCACCATCAGGCACGTGAATGTGGATGTCTCTTTTCTCAAAAAACTCATCCTTGATCCCAAGCATGCGAGAACGACTGCGCACCACGGTGCGGGCAGCTTCCACAGACTCTTTCATCACGTCACCCAAGGAACCGGTACGGGTGATCACGCCTTTGCCTGACATCATGGCGGCTTCAATGGTGAGCAAATCGCCGCCGACCTCGGTCCAGGCCAAGCCCACCACCTGGCCGACCTGGTTCTTCTTTTCGGCGCGACCATAGTCGTACTTGCGCACACCCAGAAAATCATTGAGGTTGTCACCTGCCACCTTGACCTGACCGGTCATCTTTTTCAGTTGCAAGCTCTTAACCACTTTGCGGCAGATCTTGGATATTTCGCGTTCAAGCGAACGGACACCCGCTTCACGCGTGTAATAACGCACGATATCGCGCACTGCTTCCTCGGTGACCAGCAACTCGCCCTCTTTGACACCATTATTTTTAAGTTGCTTGGGCAACAGGTATTTCAGTGCGATGTTGGTCTTTTCATCCTCGGTATAACCCGACAGGCGAATCACCTCCATGCGATCGAGCAAAGCCGGCGGGATGTTCATGGAATTCGATGTCGCCACAAACATAACGTCGCTCAGGTCAAAGTCCACTTCGACGTAATGGTCGCCAAACTTGTGGTTCTGCTCTGGATCCAACACTTCGAGCAAGGCGCTGGACGGGTCACCCCTGAAATCTGTGCCGAGCTTGTCAATTTCATCCAATAAGAACAAGGGGTTGCGCGTGCCAACCTTGGAAAGGCTTTGCAACACTTTGCCCGGCATGGCACCGATGTAAGTCCGGCGGTGGCCTCGAATTTCGGCCTCGTCGCGCATGCCGCCCAAGGCCATGCGAACGTACTTGCGCCCGGTCGCCTTCGCAATGGACTGACCCAGCGAAGTTTTACCCACACCCGGTGGGCCAACCAAGCACAAAATCGGCGCTTTCAGCTTGTCAACCCGTTGCTGAACTGCAAGGTATTCAAGAATGCGATCCTTGACCTTGTCAAGACCATAGTGGTCTTCGTTGAGCACCGCTTCGGCGTTTGCCAGGTCGTGCTTGATCTTGGTTTTGCCGGCCCACGGCAGGCCAGTCAGCACATCAATGTAAGTGCGCACCACGGTGGCTTCAGCCGACATGGGTGACATCAACTTGAGTTTCTTTAACTCAGCCTCTGCCTTTTTCAAAGCATCTTTGGGCATTTTGGCAGCCTTGATCTTCTTCTCGATCTCATCGATGTCAGCGCCATCCTCACCCTCACCCAGTTCTTTCTGGATCGCTTTGACTTGCTCATTCAAGTAAAAATCGCGCTGGTTTTTTTCCATTTGACGCTTCACGCGTCCGCGGATCTTCTTGTCGACATTCAAGATGTCGACCTCACGCTCAATCTGCTCAAATAGATTTTCCAGGCGATCCCGCACACCCGACAAATCAAGCACAGCCTGCTTGTTGTCCAACTTCAAGGGCAAATGCGCTGCGATGGTGTCCGCCAAGCGACCTGGGTCGTCGATGCTGGAAATCGAGGTCAGAATCTCAGGCGGGATTTTTTTGTTGAGCTTGACGTACTGATCAAACTGCTGCATCACCGCACGACGCAGCGCCTCGATTTCACTACTTTTGGCGCGCGACTTTGTTTCAGGCTCCACCACTGCCTCAACTGGCATGACAGTGGCAGTAAAGTGCAACTCACCGTCTTCGATGTGGGTGACGAGAGCGCGTTGCTGCCCTTCGACCAACACCTTGACCGTGCCATCAGGTAACTTGAGCATTTGAAGAATCGTCGACACACACCCCATGTCGAACATGTCCGACACGACGGGGTCGTCTTTGGCTGCCGCTTTTTGTGCCACCAGCATGATGCGACGGTCCGAGCCCATGGCCGCTTCAAGCGCCTTGATGCTTTTGGGACGGCCAACAAACAGCGGGATAACCATGTGTGGGAACACAACCACATCACGCAAAGGCAACAATGGCAAATCAAGCGCGGTAGCAGGCAGGGGAGTATGACCAGACATATAAAGTCCTCTTGTAACCAACTGAATGTGAAGCGGGGCTGCCGTTTTACAAGCAACAGCCCATTATCTGGCGTGTATTTAGCCTTAATTGAGGCAAAAAACCCTCAAAGGCAAACCAAATCAAGCTTTCTTGGCCACTTCGCGGTAAACCAGAAGTGGCGCCTTATTCTCTTCAATGGTGGACTCATCCACCACCACTTTTTCAACATTGGAGGTGTTGGGCAAGTCAAACATGGTGTCAATCAGCGCTTGTTCAAGAATAGAACGCAAACCGCGGGCGCCTGTTTTGCGTGCCAGCGCCTTTTTGGCAATGGCTTTCAACGCGTTCGGACGAATTTCCAGGTCAACGCCTTCCATTGACAACAGTTTGCTGTACTGCTTAACCAGCGCATTCTTCGGCTCGGTCAGAATTTGCACCAAGGTTTCTTCGCTAAGTTCGCCCAGCGTGGCCACCACGGGCATCCGGCCAACCAATTCAGGAATCAGGCCAAACTTGATCAAATCTTCAGGCTCAACTTCCTTGAACACTTCCGTCAGGTTGCGGTTTTGCTTACTTTTCACAGCAGCACCAAACCCGATACCAGAAGATTCGGTACGGCTGTCAATGACTTTTTCAAGGCCAGCGAACGCGCCACCACAGATAAACAGGATGTTGGTCGTGTCCACTTGGACAAAATCCTGGTTCGGGTGCTTGCGACCGCCTTGGGGCGGCACGCTGGCCATGGTGCCTTCAATCAGCTTGAGCAAGGCCTGCTGCACACCCTCACCCGACACATCGCGTGTGATGGACGGGTTGTCTGACTTGCGTGAAATTTTGTCAATTTCGTCAATGTAGACAATGCCGCGCTGCGCCCGTTCCACTTCGTAGTTGCAACTTTGCAGCAGCTTGAGCACGATGTTTTCAACGTCCTCCCCCACGTAACCGGCTTCGGTCAGGGTGGTGGCATCGGCCATCACAAAGGGCACGTCCAACATGCGTGCCAGTGTTTGCGCCAACAGCGTTTTGCCAGACCCGGTCGGGCCAATCAACAAAATATTGCTCTTGGAAAGCTCGACTTCGTCCTTGGTGGATTTTTCCTGGTGCCGCAAACGTTTGTAGTGGTTATAAACCGCCACTGCCAAAATACGCTTGGCCGGATCCTGCCCAATCACGTAATTGTCAAGGTTGGCTTTGATCTCAGCCGGTGTCGGCAACTCGCTTTTGCCGGCTGTTTCAGTCGTCGCTGGTAACTCGTCGCGAATGATCTCGTTGCACAACTCAATGCACTCATCACATACAAAGACTGAGGGACCGGCAATGAGCTTTTTGACTTCGTGCTGACTTTTTCCGCAAAACGAGCAATACAGTGTTTTCTCGCCAGCAGTGCCTTTTTTTTCGGCCATGAGAACTACACCCTTTTAGAAATAACCTGGTCAATCAGACCATATGCTTTGCACTCTTCAGCGGACATGTAATAGTCGCGCTCAGTGTCTCGCTCAATGCGTTCCAGGGGTTGCCCCGTGCACTCGGCCAGAATTTTGTTGAGTTGCTCGCGCGTTTTCAGGATTTCCCGTGCGGCAATTTCGATTTCGGTGGCTTGGCCCTGGCTGCCGCCTGAGGGTTGATGGATCATGATTTTTGCATTGGGCAGTGCAAAACGCTTGCCTTTTTCACCCGCTGCCAACAAGAAAGCACCCATGCTCGCGGCCATGCCAGTGCAAAGGGTTGACACTTTGGGTTTGATGAAGTTCATGGTGTCAAAAATAGCCATGCCCGCACTCACTGAGCCACCCGGCGAGTTGATGTAAAAAGAAATGTCCTTGTCAGGATTTTCACTTTCCAGGAACAACAATTGCGCCACCACAAGATTGGCTACATAGTCATTGACCGGACCGACCAAAAAAATCACCCGCTCTTTGAGCAGGCGTGAGTAAATGTCGTATGACCGTTCACCCCGGCCAGACTGCTCAATCACCATGGGCACCATGCCCAAACCCTGCGTTTCCATTGCATCCATCTGATATTTCATCTTGACTCCAAAAATCTTGCGCTACTGTAGCTAAAAAACATGGCCCCAAAACAAATGGGGCTTGACTGCGGGACTACAAGTCCTGCACAAGCCCCATTTCCACCGAAAAACGGTTAGAACGATCAGTTCTGTGCCATCAATTCATCAAAAGAAAGCGCTTTTTCGCTAACCTTGGCTTTGGACAGCACAAAGTCAGTCACATTGTTTTCCAACACAATGGCTTCAATTTCAGCCAGGCGGTTGTTGTCGCTCAGGTACCAACGCTCGACTTCAGTAGGCTTCTCATAGCTGGCAGCCAGTTCCTGAATGTGCGCCTTGATTTGATCCATAGTGGCTTGCAGGCTGTTGGCACGCACCAACTCGGCCACCACCAAACCCAAACGCACACGGCGCTCAGCCTGTGGCTTGAACACATCGTCGGGAATTGCGACCTTGTCAGCGTCCTTGATGCCGCGTTGCTTCAAATCAGCGCGCGCACCTTCAAGCAGACGGCCAATTTCGGCCTGTACGCTGGCGTTGGGCAAGTCCAGCTCAGCCTTGGACACCAATGCGTCCATGACTGCCGTCTTGTTGCGCGCCAGCAAACGGAACTTGACTTCGCGTTCCAGATTTTTCTTGATGTCAGCGTGCAAGCCTTCTACAGACGCTTCTTCAATACCGAGTGATTTAGCCAAGGCCTCGTCCACTTCAGGCAAGTGCGCTGCCTCAATTTTCTTGACGGTGACCATGAAATCGGCCGTTTTACCGGCGACGTCTTTGCCGTGGTAGTCAGCAGGAAACGCCAACGGAAAGGTCTTGCTCTCGCCAATCTTCATGCCACGCGTGGCTTCTTCAAATTCCTTGAGCATCTGGCCATCGCCCAAAATGAACTGGAAGTCGTCAGCCTTGCCACCGGCAAAAGTCTCGCCGTCGATCTTGCCTTCAAAGTCAACCGCGACACGGTCACTGTCCTGAGCAGCAGCATCGTGCGGACGTTGCGAAAACGTGCGGCGTTGCTTGCGCAAAATATCGACTGTTTTCTCAATGGCGGCGCCAGATACTTCCGTGGTCACTTTTTCGACTTCTGCGGTGCTCAGGTCGCCGATTTTGACTTCCGGGAAGACCTCAAACACGGCCTCGAATGTCAACTCGCCTTCGGGCGCGCCCTCTTTTTCATTGATTTTTGGCTGGCCGGCGACACGCAACTTGGCTTCGTTGGCGGCGTTAAAGAAGGCCTCACCAACTTTGTCATTCATGACCTCGTACTGCACGTTGTAGCCGTAGCGCTGTGACACCACGTTCATGGGTACTTTGCCTGGACGAAAACCATCCATCTTGACAGTGCGGGCAAGCTTCTTCAAACGTGCATTCACTTCCGACTGAATGGTGTCCACGGGCAAGCTCAGCGTCATTTTGCGTTCAAGCTTTTCAAGGGTTTCTACAGCAACTGCCATGGTTAATCTCCAAATTTAAATGTAAGGACAGCGCCGGTTGCCGAGCAACCCACAGCCATCCTGCAAATTCAACAAACAATAAATGCCGCGACGCCGCTGCAATGCTGCAGCGAACCGTCAGGCAAATTCTCATCATGGTGCGCGGGGCGGGACTCGAACCCGCACAGTATTGCTACCGTCAGGACCTAAACCTGGTGCGTCTACCAATTTCGCCACCCGCGCAAAAATCAACGGGGCGGTCATCACAACCACCCCCGGAATTAGGTCAACTTAGAATTTTAACCCGCCTGAGCGCCCTCACCGGCCAAGCACTCACTTGCTGGTCGATGTCACCCTGAACCAAGCGGCATACATCGCTGGCAGCGCCAACAGCGTCAAGACCGTTGCCACGATCAACCCGCCCATGATGGCCACGGCCATTGGCCCCCAGAAAACGGAGCGCGACAATGGAATCATGGCCAGCACGGCGGCAGCGGCGGTCAGCACAATCGGGCGCAGGCGGCGCACGGCAGACTCCACAATCGCCTCCCAGGCCAAGACACCTTTGGCACGGTCTTGCTCGATCTGGTCGATCAGAATCACCGAATTGCGCTGGATCATGCCCATCAAGGCAATCACCCCAAGCAGTGCGACAAAGCCAAACGGCCGGTTCAACAACAACAGCGCACCGGCCACCCCGGCAATGCCCAGCGGTCCAGTCAGAAACACCAACACGGCGCGGCTGAAGCTGTGCAATTGCAGCATCAGCAAAGTGAAGGTGATGAACAACATGACGGGAATGCCCGCCACGATGCTCGACGAGCCCTTGGCACTTTCGGCCACAGCTCCGGCCACTTCAATGCGGTAAGCACCCTGCCCGGCCTGCACCCAGGCGGCCTCCAGCTTTTTGAGCTCAGGCAACAGCTGGTTGGTGACGGTGGCGCCTTGCAGGCCTTCCACAATGTCGCTCTGCACCGTGATGGCGTAGTCACGGCCTTCGCGCCACATCACGCCCGGCTCCCAGGTGAACACCGGCTTGGCAATTTGCGTCAGCGGTATCGACTTGCCTGAGGCCGTGGGCAGGTAGGCGTTGGCGATGTCGGTGATGGCGTTGCGCTCGTCCAGCGGCTGGCGCAGCACAATGTCAATCAACTTGTCGGCCTCGCGGTACTGGCCCACGGTTGAGCCGTTCAGCATCGTCTTGGCGGCTTGCGCAATCACCTGGCTGGTGACACCGAGGGCGCGGGCTTTGGCCTGGTCAACCTCCAGGCGCATCACCTTGATGGACTCGTTCCAGTTGTCGTTCACGCCACGGGTGTTGGGACTTTGCCGCATCACCGCCTTGACCTCATCGGCGCGCTCACGCAACACCAGCGGGTCAAGCCCGATGACGCGAAACTGCACCGGGTACGGCACCGGCGGGCCATTGGCCAACAGCTTGGCACGACCGCGAACCTCTGGGAACTCTTGCGCCAACAAGCTTGGCAATCGGTGCAAAAGGGCTTGTCGGGTAGGCAAATCCTTGGGCAACACAATCAGCTGGGACACGTTGGTTTGCTGAAACACCTGCTCCAGCGGCAAATAAAAGCGCGGCACGCCCGAGCCAACCCACTGCGTGACCGAGACCACGCCAGGCTCCGCCATCAAGCGTGCCTCAACCCGTTTGGCCACCGCTTCTGTGGCGGCAAATGAGGTGCCTTCAGGCGACCACAACTCCACTGTGATCTCTGGGCGGCTCGAATCCGGAAAAAACTGCTGCTGCACTTGACCCATGCCGACAACCCCCAGCCCGAACAATGCCACGGTGACCCCAATGGTGATCCAGCGGTGCCTGATGCAGGCATTCACGGTGCGACGAAACCGGTTGTAAAACGCCGTGTCGTACATGTCGTGAGAGTTCGCCTGACCGGCCACCTGCATTTGCACATGGGGCGGCGCTTTCAGCAGACGGGTGCCCAGATAGGGCACAAAGTAAACCGACACGATCCAGCTTAAGCACAACGCAATCACCGTCACGGCAAAAATGGCAAACGTGTATTCGCCCGTGCTGCTCTTGGCAATGCCAATTGGCAAAAAGCCTGCCGCCGTGATCAGCGTGCCCGTCAGCATCGGCATGGCGGTGATCTCGTAGGCAAAGGTGGCGGCGCGCACCTTGTCATAGCCTTCTTCCATCTTGCGCACCATCATTTCCACGGCAATGATGGCGTCGTCAACCAACAGCCCGAGCGCAATGATGAGCGAGCCCAGCGAGATCTTGTGCAGCCCGATGCCCCAGTAGTTCATGGCCAGAAACGTCATTGCCAGCACCAGCGGAATGGTGATACCCACCACCAGGCCGGGGCGCATGTCGAGAGTCCAGCGCCGGTAGAAGGGGTGAACGCCGGGGCGCTTATGTAGCCCCAAGCTGATGAAACTCACTGCCAGCACAATCGCGACGGCCTCAATCAGCACCTTGACGAACTCGTTCACTGAGGTCGCCACCGACTTGGGCTGGTCCTGAATTTGCCCCAACGTGACACCGATGGGCAGGGCTTTTTCGATGTGCTGGGTGGCGGCGGTCAGGGCCTTGCCCAGGGCAATGATGTCGCCGCCTTTGGTCATGGAAACCCCCAGTGCAATCACCTCCTGGCCCTGGAAGCGTACTTTGACAGTGGGCGGATCGGCGAAGTCACGCTTGATGGTGGCAATGTCACCCAAGCGCAACTGGTTGGCCCCGGCACGAATCGGCATGGCGCGCAATTCGTCTACCGCCTTGAACTGGCCAGCCACCCGCACCTGCACCACGTCCAGCGGCGTTTGCACGGCACCGGCAGATTCCACCGCGTTTTGCTGACCCAAAGCGGTCAGCACGGCATTCATGTCAAGCCCAAGCTGCGCCAGGCGTTTTTGCGAGATCTCGACGAACAGCTTTTCATCCTGCACGCCGAACAGTTCCACCTTGGCCACGTCAGGCACGCGCAACAGATGCTGGCGCACCTCATCGGCAAAAGTTTTGGCCTCGGCATAACTGAAGCCCGGCGCTTGCAGGGCATAAATCACACCATACACATCACCAAAATCGTCGTTGAAAAAAGGCCCTTGCACCCCTTGAGGCAGCGTGCCACGCATGTCACCAATTTTCTTGCGCACCTGGTACCAGACGTTGGCCACCTCGCTGCCGCGGGATGAATCCTTGATCTGAAAAATGATTTGCGACTCGCCCGGCTTGGAATAGCTGCGGATTTTGTCGGCGTAGGGCACCTCTTGCAGCGTGCGCTCCAGCTTGTCGGTGACCTGTTCGGCCATCTGCTGGGCGGTAGCCCCAGGCCAATAAGCACGCACCACCATGGCGCGAAAAGTAAACGGCGGATCCTCGTCCTGGCCCAACTGAAAGTAACTCGCGGTGCCCAGCACCATCAGCACAATCATCAAAAAACGCGTCAACGGCGCATGCTCAATGGCCCAGCGCGACAAGTTAAATCCCTGCTCAGGGTGCAAGTGGTTTTCGCTCATGGCTGGCTCACTTGGCAGGAGCTGATGGCACCAAAGCTGGCGTCTTGAATGCTACGTTTCCCGGAGCTGTCTGCGCTTTACTGGTGAGGGCTACAGGCTTATTTTCTACATAAATAGTGATTTTTTGACCAGGTGCCAGCACATGCACCCCCGCCACCACCACCTGCATGCCCGGTTGCAGTCCGCCCACCACCACGACGTCGTTGCCATCGGCTGTGGCAATTTGCACCACTTGCGAATTAACCGTCATGCTGGCCGTGTCCACCACCCACACGGCAGTGGCCTGGCCTTGCTGGCGCAGCGCGCTGGTGGGCAACTTGATGACTGGCACACCGGTGTGTTGCAGCGCGCCTGGCAGCACCGACACCGTGCTGCCCAGAGGCAAATCATCTTTGGCCAGCAACGCCACCTTGACCGCAAAAGTGCGGGTGATGGGGTCGGCACTGGCAGCTACTTCGCGCACCTCACCCTTCAGAGTGCCGGGCACCGACCAGACACGCACCTGGGCGTCAGAGCCCAGCTTGACCCCTGCCACCTTGTCCTCGGGCACGGCAAACACCACATCGCGCGCACCATCCTGGGCGATCTGCAGCACGGGTGCGCCCGCAGCCAGCACCTGACCCGGCTCAGCCAAGACCGCCGTGACGACACCCGACACGTCGGCGCGCAAGGCTGCGTAATCGGCCTGATTGCCTTGGGCGCGCAACTGCGCCTGCGCTTGGTCGAGCTGCGCTTGCGCGGCCTGAAGCACCGCGTCGCGCCGTTCCAATTCCGCGCCGCTGATGAAGTTCTGCTCCTTCAAGGCCTGATAACGCTTGAAATCAGCCGCGGCCAGATCACGGTTGGTGCGCGCCGCCGCTGTTTGGGCGCGCGACGCATCGGCGGCCAATTTGAGATCTTGCGGATCAAGCTGCGCCAGCAATTGCCCCGCCTTCACGTGCTGCCCGGCCTCCACCGGCCGCGCCAGAAGTTTGCCGCCGACCCGAAAACCCAGGCGCGATTCAACCCGCGCCTTGACTTCACCAGCATATTCAAGCGTGCTTTGCGTGGCCTGCAAGCCCACCGTGACCACCTTGACGGCACGTATGGGCTCCTCTGGCGGCGCCGGTTTGCTGCAGGCTGTCAGCCACAGGGCTGCCGCTATAGTTGCCGCCAAGCGGTTTGACCGCAGACACAAAACAAGTGAATTCATGAGCGTGAACTTTCAGACAAACCAAATTAATGACCAATGGGTTATTAATTCTAATTATTTTTTATGACCCTGAGCACCCCACCGATTGCCCATTACGAAAATTTCCCGGTCGCTTCCTTTTTGTGCCCGCCACACCTGCGCCCAGCCATTGTGGCCATTTACCACTTTGCCCGCACCGCCGATGACTTGGCCGACGAAGGCGAGGCAGCCCCGGCCGAACGACTGGCCGACTTGGAACGCTACCGCGCCGGTCTGTGTGCAGCAGCTGCTGGCCAGACCGACAGCGGTGCCTGGCCGCAGGTGTTTGTCCCGCTGGCGGCGGTAATTCATGCCTTTGCGCTGCCCCTGCCGCTGCTGACGGACCTGCTGGACGCTTTTGAGCAGGACATTCGCTTCACCGCAGCGGGGCGCCGTTATGCCAATGACGCAGAGCTGCTGGACTATTGCAGTCGCTCTGCCAACCCGGTCGGGCGTTTGTTGTTGCACCTGTATGGCATCACCGACGAGCTGTCTCTGCACCAAAGCGATCAGGTGTGCAGCGCCTTGCAACTCATCAACTTCTGGCAAGACGTGAGTGTGGACGTGGCCCGAGGCCGCTGGTACCCCAGCCTGCAGGCCATGGCCCAATTGGGTGTCACCGATGCCGATTTGCAGCCCGCCAGCCAATCAAAAAATGCTTCAGATTTAATAGCTTTTTACGCAAGAAAGTCAAGGGCTACGATGCTAAAAGGCTCGCAACTTGTGCACAGCATGCCAGGACGAGCCGGGTGGGAGCTTCGGCTGGTGGTGCAAGGTGGTTTAAGGATTCTCGACAAAATCGAGGCGCTGGACTTTGCCACCTGGCGCACCCGCCCCAAGCTGAACACCTGGGACGTGGCAGTGATGCTTTGGCGGGCGCTGTGGATGAGAAAAAGTCCACCATGACGTCCATGTCTTGTTTTCCGACATGGACTGCGCTGCTCTGAACGTTAGAGCGTCAGCACCGTGCAACCGGTGGTCTTGCGCGCTTCCAGGTCGCGGTGTGCCTGCTGCACGTCTTCAAGCCTGTAGCGCTGGTCAATGTGAATCTTGACCTTGCCACTGGTCACTGCCTCAAACAAATCGTCCGCCATGACCTGGGTGCTTTCGCGCGTGGCAATGTGCGTGAACAGGGTTTGCCGGGTCACATAGAGTGAGCCTTTGGGGCCGAGGATGCCGGGGGCAAATGGCGCCACCGGGCCTGAGGCATTGCCAAAGCTGGCCATCAGGCCAAAGGGCGCCAGACAGTCCAGCGACTTGTCCCAGGTGTCCTTACCCACGGAGTCATAGACAGCCTTGACGCCTCGGCCACCGGTGATTTCCTTCACGCGAAGCAAAAAGTCTTCAGTAGCGTAATTAATAGCAAACTCTGCACCGTTATCAATGGCTAGTGCACATTTTTTATCCGAGCCCGCAGTACCAATCAGGCGCAAACCCAGCGCGCGTGCCCACTGGCAGGCGATCAGGCCCACACCCCCGGCAGCGGCATGAAACAACACAAAGTCGCCTGGATTCAGGCCGCCTTGTGGCAGCGTGCGTTTGAGCAAATACTGCGCCGTCAGACCCTTGAGCATCATCGCCGCGCCAGTCTCGAAACTGATAGCGTCGGGTAGTTGACACACGCATTTGGCGGGCATCACCCGCAGTTCACAGTAGCTTCCCGGCGGCTGACTGGCGTAGGCCGCACGGTCGCCCACACGCAAGTGCATCACGCCCGCACCCACGGCTTCGACCACACCTGCAGCCTCCATGCCCAGTTGCTGCGGCAAGCTCATGGGGTACAAGCCACTGCGCTGGTACACGTCTATGAAGTTCAGGCCGACGGCATGGTGACGGATGCGAATCTCGCCCGGGCCAGGTTCACCCACGGTCACATTCACCAATTTGAGTTGCTCTGGACCGCCGTGCTGGTCAATGCGAATGGCGCGCGAGGTGGGTTCAGTCATGGGTTTATCCTTATCAAGAAAATGGAATGTTGCCATGAAAATCAGACCTGCGCAGTTCGCCTAGATCACTCTGAAAGAAATCACAAGGTCCTTTTTAACGCTTGTCTGGCGATCCTTGCGTATGCTGCCAAAATGTCGATTGCACTTTTGTACCGTTGCCAACCTTGTTTTCATCCCTCTTCACATCCCCGCAGACTCATTGTTGTCGACTGGCTTGGCTACTCGGCCTGCTGCTGGCCGCTGCAGGCGTCCACGCCCAAATCCCCAACACCCCCGCCGCATTGCACTTGCGCATTGTGGGTGGCCTGGCCGGGCTTAACCAGTACACCCGCAACGAAGAACCGTTCTGGAGCCGTGAACTGGTGCGCCTGAGCGGCGGCAAATACAGCGCTGAGATCGTGCCATTTGACCGTGCCGGCGTGCCAGGCGGCGACATGCTGCGCTTGTTGCAACTCGGGGTGATGCCATTCGGCACCACACTCATCAGCGCCCTGGCGCAGCAATCTCCGCAATACGCGGGCATCGATTTGGCCGGACTCAACCCCAACATGACCGCGCTGAAGAAAAACGTGGCGGCGTTTCGCCCTTTTCTGGAAAAAGAGCTGCGCCAGCGCCACAACGTTGAAATGCTGGCGCTCTACGTGTACCCGGCCCAGGTGATTTTTTGCAATCGGCCGTTCAGCGGACTGGCAGACCTGGCTGGACGGCACGTGCGGGTGTCATCCAGCACCCAAGCTGACTTCATTGCCGCGCTCGGCGCCATTCCCGTGGCCACCGGCTTTGCCCAGATCATTGCCAACATGCGCTCAGGCAACACCGACTGCGCGATCACCGGCACCATGTCAGGCCACACGCTGGGGCTGCACCAAGTCACCAGCCATGTTCACAGCATGCCCATCACCTGGGGACTGGCGGTTTTTGGGGCCAACAAAACCGCCTGGGACGCCTTGCCTCCTGACCTGAAAGCCCTGCTCCGCCGCGAATTACCCAAATTAGAAACTGCGATATGGGTTGAAAGTGAGCGCGAATCTTCCGAAGGTCTAGCGTGCAACACCGGCAGTTCACCGTGCAAAGATGCCGTCCGGGGCGAGCTGCTTCAAGTGCCCGCTACGGCCAAGGACGAGCGCCTGCGCCAGCAGGTCTTTGACGCCGTGGTGTTGCCGCGCTGGCTGGCACGCTGCGGCACCGCGTGTACTGATATCTGGCGCCAAACCATCGGCGCCCACCTGACTACCGCCGTGCCACAAAAGCCATGAGCTATACCGGCATCAAGCGCATTCACCTGACCGTGTGGGGCGTGGCAGTGGCATTTTTGCTGGCCATTGCGACAGCCGCTGGCAGCTTGATCTGGAAGCAGCAGCAGGATGCGCTGAGCAACAGCACCTTGCAGGCTGAGCGCTTTGTCAACGGTGCCGTGGCCGCTTTGAACCGCACGCTGCTGGGCATGGACGTGTTGCTGGCCAGCCTGGAAGAATCCCTTGCGCTGAACGAGCAACACCTCGACACGCTGGACGCGCCAGCCGCCAGCCGGGTGCTGCGCACCATCGTTGGGCGAAACCTGGCGCTGCGCCGCCTGATGTTGCTTGATGAGCGATCACATGTACTGGCCTCGTCTGATCTGATTGAAATCACCGCGCTGGAAATCCCCCCTGACTTCATCGCCAGGGTGTTGGCGCCACAAGTGTCCAACCTCATCATCAGCCAACCGGTTCGCCAAAACAGCAGCGCCGAACAGGTGTTGTTTTTGGCGCGACATTTGAAACTGGCTGATGGCTCA
This sequence comes from Rhodoferax sp., assembly GCF_028688795.1. GTDB lineage: Bacteria > Pseudomonadota > Gammaproteobacteria > Burkholderiales > Burkholderiaceae_C > Rhodoferax. The sequence continues at coordinate 38,413 of NZ_JAQTXM010000017.1, forward strand.
AAGGTGGTGGCACTGGCCGAGGTGCTGGTGATGCAATTCAACACCATCATGGTTCAAGGTGCAGACATCAGCGGCCTGGAGGTCACGCTGGAGCGCAGCGACGGGCACCTGCTGGCGGGGCTTCCGGTACAGGACCAACTGCTGGGCACCCGTCTACCCGCCCCGATGCCAAAAGGTTACGTGAATGCACAGCAGCGCCCGGCGCGGCTCACGGCGCAGCCTGCCATCGTCAGCGCCCAATCCATTCTGTATGACAGCGTGCTGATTGCCGCCAGCATTCCCCTTGACGCCGCACTGACCCAGTGGCGTGCCGAACGCAACTTCATCCTGGTGGTGGCTGCCACTTTTGCTGCCATGGTGCTGGCCGCAGGGGGCCTGTCAAGCTGGTACCTGGCGCGCATGGCACAAGCGCGCAAAACCATCAAACAATCTAAAGCCGAAATTGAACAACTGGCTTTTTATGACCATTTGACCAACCTGCCCAATCGGCTGCTTTTGATGGAGCGCATCAACCATGCGCTGAGCAACAACCAGCGCAACAAAAGTTACGGCGTGCTGCTGTTTCTTGACCTGGACAACTTCAAAAGCCTCAACGACACCCGGGGCCACGATGTGGGCGACCTGCTGCTCAAGCAAGTTGCCAGGCGGCTCAAATCCAGCGTACGTGCCCACGACACGGTGGCCCGTTTGGGGGGCGACGAATTTGTCATCCTGCTTGAAGACCTGTCCACCCAGCCGCTGGAGGCCGCTGAACTGGCCAGACGCATCGTCAACAATCTACTGGCTGCGCTCGGTCAGCCCTATGTGTTTGCCGGACAAACTCACAAAAGCAGCGCCAGTGTGGGCGCCACGTTGTTTGGCGCCGATACCGGCAGCGCCTCCGACCTGCTCAAGCAGGCAGACATTGCCATGTACAAAGTCAAGGACCGTGGCCGCAACGACTTGTGCTTTTTTGACCCCAAGATGCAAGCCGACATCTCAGCCCACGCGGCGCTTGAGGCTGACTTGCAAACTGCCGTATTGAAACGCCAGTTTGTGCTGTACTACCAGCCCCAGGTGGCGCTGGCAACTGGGGTGATCGGCGCTGAGGTGCTGATCCGTTGGCAGCACCCCACGCGTGGCATGGTGCCGCCGTTTGAGTTCATTCCGGTGGCCGAAGAAAGCGACCTCATCAACCAGATTGGCCTGTGGGTCTTGCAGACTGCTTGCCAGCAACTCAAGGTCTGGCAACAGTACAAGGCCACGGCAGGCTTGCAACTGGCGGTGAACGTGAGTGCACGGCAGTTCAGGCAACACGACTTTGTCGCCCTGGTGCAACGCGTCATTGCAACTACCGGTGTGGCGCCGCAAGGCCTAAAGCTTGAGTTAACCGAGTCCCTGGTGCTCGACAACGTGGATGACACCATTGCCAAAATGACGGCGCTCAAAGCCCTGGGCGTGCGTTTCTCCATGGATGACTTCGGTACCGGACAGTCCTCGCTGAGTTACCTGACGCGCCTGCCATTGGATCAGCTCAAGATTGACCAGTCGTTTGTGCGCAACATCGGCATCAAGACCAGCGATGGCGTGATCGTCCAAACCATCATTGGCATGGCGGGCAATCTCGGGCTGGAGGTGATTGCTGAAGGCGTTGAAACCACCGAGCAACAGGCTTTTCTCGCCGAACATGGCTGCACGCTCTACCAGGGCTACCTGTTTGGCAAACCTGGCCCATTAGCCAACTTCGAGGTGCTGCTCAACAGCCCATGGCCCCCTGCGTGACACATCCAAAAATTACCCCCAAGACCGCTTTTTTGCTGACGCTGCCGCCGCTGCTCTGGGCCGGCAACGCCGTGGTGGGCCGCATGATGGCCCCCCTGGTGTCCCCCATGACGCTCAACCTGCTGCGCTGGGCCATTGCCTTTGCCCTGCTGCTTCCCCTGGCCGCGCCAGTGTTGCGCCGCGGCAGTGCCTTGTGGCCCAGTTGGCAGCGCTTTGCCGGGCTGTCCTTGCTGGCCATTGGTGGCTACAACGCACTGCTGTACCTGTCGCTCAATACCTCAACCCCTATCAACGTGACCTTGGTCGGCTCGATTACCCCGGTCTGGATGTTGCTGATTGGTCGGGTGTTTTTTGGCATGCGCGTCTCGGGCAAGCAATGGATTGGGGCGGTCATGTCGATCGCCGGGGTGATGGTGGTGCTGAGCCGAGGCGAGTTCGAACTGCTGATGCAGGTGCGTCTGGTGGCTGGCGACCTCTACATGCTGCTGGCCTCGGCCGCGTGGGCCTACTACAGTTGGATGCTGGTGCACCCGACCACCGAACCAACCGACATCCGGCGCGACTGGTCGGCATTTTTGCTGGCCCAAATCGCGTTTGGTCTGGTCTGGGCAAGCCTGTTCGCAGGCACCGAGTGGGCGCTGGGGATGGGCCGACTGCATTTGAGTTGGCCTCTGGCTGCGGCCCTGCTGTTTGTGGCCCTTGGCCCAGCGGTGCTGGCCTATCGCTCCTGGGGCGCGGGTGTGTCGCGCGCCGGGCCACAAGTGGCAGGTTTTTTCATCAACCTGACCCCGCTATTTACCGCTGTGCTGTCCAGCGCATTTTTGGGCGAGGTGCCACACATCTACCACGCGTTGGCTTTCATTCTGATTGTGGGTGGCATTGCGGTGTCGTCGTCACGGCGCTGAGGGTGGCTTGGATCAAGGCCGGGGCGTCTTCGATTTCGGTTGTTTGCCAAAACGCTGGCCCCGGCACCAACTGGGTGGCCACCTGAAAGCCCGCCTGCTGCCACGGCGTCAGAATATGGGTGGCAACCGAGCTCAGATTGGCATCTTGCCGGGGGCTGAGTTCAAACCATGCCACCTGCGGCGCCGGAAAGGTGCCCACAGTGGCAGGTGGCACCAGCAGGGCCTGCTCCAAGCCATTGGCCAGACCGGGCGCCAGCATGTAGCCCGCAATTTCAACCGATTCGCCATTTGCCAATTGTTGACGCATGGTCTGCATCACACCCTTGGCCTGCCCGCCCATCAGGTCACCGGCCACCTTCAAACGCAAAAACTGCTGCACCAGCAGCTTGCCAGCCGCAGGTGGCTGCCAGAACAGAAAGTTGCAGAGCTCGCCCAGTTGCCTGGCCGCTTCGGCTGCCAGCAAACAACCCGCGCGCAGGCCCCACAGCCACAAGGGTGGCTGGGCCTGAATGTTATTCCCTGCTGTGACGAACTCGATCTGGCCTCTGGTGCGCTCACGCAACCATTGGCAACCCAGCAGCACATCGTCCACCCAGCTCTGCCAGGTGGCGTCACCAAAATCACCCGAACTGTCGCCACAACCGTGCAGGTCGATTTGCAGCACCGCAAATCCAGCCTGCGCCAGCGCAACAGACTGCAGCGCCGCCATGCGGCGGGCTTTGTTCATTTCTTCGGCAAAAGGGTGGATATAGAGCACCAAACCACGTGGGCTGGCGTCTTGGGCAGTGTGGTAAATGCAAAACCGTTGCCCACCTGCGGCAGTTTTGGCAGGTAGAAAAAACACCTCGGGCGGAACCACCTTCACTGGGTCAGCTGGCAAGTTTGTTGCTGACAAAATCGGTCAGGGAGCCAAACGTGGCAAAGGTGGCGCCACCGATGTCATCGTCGTCCACCACCAGGCCCAGTTGATCTTCCAGCGTGGTGATCAAGGTGACCACCGCCATCGAATCCAGCTCAGGAATCGCCCCAAGCAAGGGGGTGTCATGGGTAAACGCCGCACTGCGGCCGTTCAAACTTAACACGTCGTCAAGGATTCGACGCACTTCTTTGGTGATGTCCAATGCAAACTCCATTTGGGGCAGGTTGCCCGGGTCGAGCGATTTTAGGGGGTCAAAACCTGCACCCGCTGTAAGATACTTTTCACCATGCTTGAATCGACTTTGCTCCACGAACTGATCACCCTTGCGGCGCAGCGCACACCGCAGGCGCCGGCCCTGACGCACGGCGCAGCCTCACTGACCTACACGAACTTGAGCGAGCGTGTCTGCCAGTTTGCCGCTGGCCTGATGCATCTTGGCCTGGCGCGCGGCGAGCGGGTGGCCATCTACCTAGAAAAACGTTTTGAGACCGTGATTGCCAGCTTTGGTGCACCTGCCGCTGGCGGCGTGTTTGTGCCGATCAACCCGCTGCTCAAGCCCGAGCAAGTGGCCTTTATTTTGCGCGACTGCAATGTGCGCGTGCTGGTGACATCCCCCGAGCGACTGGCCCTGATGGCGGACACCCTGGCCCAATGCCATGACCTGCGCCACCTGGTGGTGACTGACGCGGCTGCCAACGCGACTACGCTGGACGACAAAGGGTTCGGCCCAGTGCTGCTCACGCACTGGCGCGCGTTGCTCAAGCACCCCGCGCAAACTGGCCATCGCATCATTGACACCGACATGGCCGCCATTCTTTACACCTCGGGCAGCACCGGCAAGCCCAAAGGCGTGGTGCTGTCACACCGCAACATGGTGGCGGGCGCCAAAAGCGTGGCCTCCTACCTCGAAAATTCCCCGCAAGACACGCTGCTGGCCGCGCTACCGCTGTCGTTTGATGCCGGTTTCAGCCAGCTCACCACTGCCTTTCATTCAGGCGCCAGTGTCGTGCTGCTGAATTATTTGATGCCACGTGACGTGCTCAAGGCCATGGCACGCGAAGGCGTCACCGGTCTGACCGCCGTGCCACCGCTCTACATCCAGCTGGCCCAACTGGAATGGCCTGCTGCCATCAATGACAAGCTCCGCTACTTTGCCAACACCGGCGGGCGCATGCCGCGTGAGACGCTCAACCTGCTGCGCCAGCGCGTACCACTGGCCAAACCGTTCCTGATGTACGGCCTGACCGAAGCCTTTCGCTCGACCTACCTGCCCCCGGAAGAAGTGGACCGCCGCCCGGACTCAATTGGCAAAGCCATCCCGAACGCCGAAATTCTGGTGCTGCGCGAAGACGGCTCACCCTGCAGCCCGGAAGAACCCGGTGAGCTGGTGCACCGCGGTGCCCTGGTGGGCATGGGTTACTGGAACGACGCCGAGAAGACTGCCGAGCGTTACAAACTGCTGGCCGCCGATGCGCCAGGGCGCCAAGCCGGCTTGCAATTGCCTGAATACGCCGTGTTCTCAGGCGACAACGTGCGCATGGATGCAGAAGGTTTCTTGTACTTCATTGGCCGGCGCGACGAGATGATGAAAACATCAGGCTACCGCGTCAGCCCGACCGAAGTCGAAGAAATTTTGTACGCCACGCACCTGGTCGGTGAATGCATCGCTTTTGGCGTGGACCACCCCACGCTGGGGCATGCGATTCACGTGATAGCTACTCCCGCAGATGGGACCGGGGCTACATGCCTAAAAGACTTAAATTCTGCATGCCGCGCCCGGATGCCCGCCTACATGGTGCCCACCGGCATTGAGCTGGTGGCAGGACCACTGCCACGCAACCCCAACGGCAAAATCGACCGCAAGCTGCTGGCCACTGATTGGCTGGCGCGCCATGACAGCTGAGCTGAAAGACCTGCGCAGCGCGGTCATCCACCCCAAACCCTCATCCAACTTATGACCACTCCAGCCCGTTCACTGCCCGTTCACAGTCCCATGAACCAGTTTGCTTCGCACGACGGCGAGTTGCTGGTGGGCGGTGAACGCTTGTCCGTGCTGGCTGCCCGGGTTGGACAAACGCCTTTTTACGCCTATGACCGAGCCTTGCTGCGCGCACGTGTAGGCGAATTGCGTACCGCCTTGCCGCCAACCGTCAAGCTGCACTACGCCATGAAGGCCAACCCCATGCCAGCGGTGGTGGGCTTCATGGCCGGCTTGGTCGATGGCATTGATGTCGCCTCTGCGGGCGAACTTAAAGTCGCGCTGGACGCCGGGACAAACCCGGCAGAAATCAGCTTTGCTGGCCCCGGCAAACGTGATGCCGAACTGCGCCAAGCGGTAGCAGCACGGGTCTTGATCAACCTGGAATCCTTCCGTGAAGTGGTGGCGCTGGAGGCCATCAGCAGCGAGCTTGGTCTGCCGGCCCGGGTGGCGGTGCGCGTGAACCCGGACTTTGAGCTCAAGGGCTCGGGCATGAAAATGGGCGGTGGCCCCAAGCAGTTTGGTCTTGATGTGGAACAAATCCCCGATTTGTTGGCCAACATCGGTCGCGCTGGGCTGGCTTTTGAGGGTTTTCATTTGTATGCCGGCTCCCAAAACCTGCGGCCTGAGTCCATTTGCGAGGCGCAGCAAAAATCTTACGAGCTGGCGCTGCGCCTGGCGCAAGATGCGCCGTCACCCGTGAAATTTTTGAACCTGGGCGGCGGTTTCGGCATTCCGTACTTTCCCGGTGAGCAACGGCTGGACTTGACGCCGGTGGGCGACAACCTGGCACAACTGGCCCAGCGGGCACAAACCGAGTTGCCGCAGGCATCGATCGTGATCGAACTGGGGCGTTATCTGGTCGGGGAAGCCGGTGTCTATGTGGCGCGTGTGCTCGACCGCAAGGTGTCGCGTGGCCAGGTGTATCTGGTGGTGGACGGTGGCCTGCACCAGCATTTGGCGGCATCGGGCAACTTTGGCCAGGTGGTGCGTAAGAACTACCCGGTGGCCATTGGCAGCCGCATGAACGCGCGAGACGTTGAGACGGCCACCGTGGTTGGCCCCCTGTGCACACCGCTGGACCTGCTGGCCGACCGCATGACCTTGCCCGTGGCGCAGGTTGGCGACCTGGTAGTGGTGTACCAGTCGGGTGCTTATGGCGCCAGCGCCAGTCCGCATGGTTTTTTGGGGCATCCCGCTTGTGTAGAGGTCCTTGTCTAAGGCCTTGTCGTTGAATTCACGGGCCTGGTGGCTGCCCGCGCTGGGCAGTGGCCTGGCAGGGCTGGCACTGGCCTGGCACCACCCGCTGTGGCCTTTGGTGATGTGCCTGGCCTTTGGCGCATGGTGCGCAGCCGCTGCATGGAAACCCAATGCCTGGCTGCTGCTGGTGCCCGCTTGCCTGCCCTGGTTGAACTTTTCGCCCTGGACGGGCTGGCTGGTGTTTGAAGAGTTTGACTTGCTGCTGCTGGGCGCCCTGGCCGGTGGTTATGCCCGCTTGGCCTGCTCGCCCTCCCAAGATCCCGACACCCCAAGAAGCCCATGGCTGTGGTTTCCGGTGGCCTTGTTGCTGCTTCTGGGTGTCTCAGGTTTGTGGTCGATGAGCCGCGGCGTGATGGACGCGGGCGGCTGGGCATTTGACTGGTTTGCTGGCTACACCGATGCCCTCAACAGCCTGCGGGTGTTCAAAAGCCTGGGGTTTGCCTTGTTGTTTGTGCCCTTGCTCAGCTCGAATGACACCCGACCAGCGCACGCCGGCCAGCTGCTGGCCTGGGGCATGGTGCTGGGCTTGCTGCAAGTCACGCTGGCTGTGCTGTGGGAGCGTGCCGCGTTCCCTGGGGTGTTCGATTTTTCCACCCACTTTCGCACCGTCGCCCTGTTTTGGGAAATGCATGTGGGCGGGGCAGCCATCGATGCCTATCTGGCCCTGTCGGCGCCCTTTGTGCTGTGGGCACTGATCCAGTCCCGTCGCCCCCTAGCGTGGACAGCTGCGGCGGCTCTGGCCTTGCTCGCTGGTTATGCCTGCCTGACCACGTTTTCACGCGGGGTTTATGGTGCGGTGCTGGGGTCACTGGTGCTGCTGGTGGTGTTGATCTGGGTCCAAAAGCGAGGCATCTCTGTGCTGGCGTCCGGTTCGCCCGGCGCACCAGGCCATCGGTTCGCTGGCTGGCGCCCCAAGGCCAGCGTGATGCTGGCGCTGGCACTGCTCATTGAGGTGGCCGGGGTGCTGGGTGCTGGCTCTTTCATGATAAAGCGCCTGAACACGGCCGACCGGGACCTGGACAGCCGGCTGACCCATTGGCAGCATGGCCTGTCACTATTGCAACACCCCACCGACTGGCTGCTGGGCATTGGCCTGGGTCGATTTCCCGCTCACTATGCACGCGAGGTGCCGCGGGGCGAGTTCTCCGGCAGCGCCAAGCCGGGTGATGGCTTTGTCACCTTGCTTGGACCCCACAGCCGCAAATCGCTGGCTGGCGGCTACGCCCTGACGCAACGGGTGGCGGCGGTGCCCGCGGGGCAGCAATGGGTCAGCCTGCAGGTGCGCACCCAGGTACGCACCGATGTGTCCATTGACCTGTGCGAGCGGCATTTGCTGTACGACGGCAACTGCCAAAGTGTGTTTGTGCGGGTGACGCCAGGTGAGCAAGCATGGCAAACGCTGGTGCTGCCGCTGCGCGGTCCAGCCTTGAACGGTGGGCCATGGTTTGCACCGCGTTTGCAGATGTTCTCACTGGCCATCGCCAATGCCGGCGGCAGCGCCGACTTTGACAATGTCACGCTGCTCGGTCCTTCAGGATTTCTGCCGCTTGAAAACGGTGACTTTTCGCACGGTCTGGCGCACTGGTTCCCGGCAGCGCAGTCGTACTTTGTGACCTGGCACATGGACAACCTGTTTCTTGAGGTTCTGGTGGAGCGCGGCGGACTCGGGCTGTTGGTTTGGCTGGCACTGGTGCACTGCGCGCTGTGGCATGTGGTTTTTGGGCGCGCCAGGTCAACTGCGCTGTCGCCCTTTTTGGCCGCCTCGTTGTGCGGGGGCTTGCTGGTGGGCCTGGTCAGCAGTGTCATGGACGTACCCCGGGTGGCTTTTTTGATGTACTTGCTAACCTTGATGTGCTTGCCAATCAGAAAACGGTCCGTGTTACCACTTTGAATCAATGTTGCCGCGGGCGGCGCTATGCCAAATTGATACACTGCAAATCAATGTGAGCACGGCGAGGGAGTCGCCGTGGCTGAGGTAGCGCTCATGGCAGAGCGTGAATAAAAGGACTTTCAATGATAAAAATATTCGATCTTTATTTTCATAAGCGAACGCTGTCGCAGTTTTTACTCGATCTCATCTTGTTGCTGGCCTCTGTGGTGGTGGCCATCTCCTGGCAACTCAAGGAATCACCCAGTGATTCATGGTCGCTGCTGGTGCCTTCCTTCTTGCTGGCGGGCGGCATTTTGCTGACCAACGGGGCGCTGGGGTTTTACCAGCGGGTCCACACCCGCACGGTCGGGCAATCCATGGCACGGGCCGTGATGTGTTGGTCGATGACCCTGCCGCTGGCTTACCTGTTGTTTCGCTTTTCCCATTTGCAACTTCAAAATGGCAAGATTTTCATTTTGGCCCTGATGTCCGGTGTGGCACTGGTGCTGTTGCACCGGGTCTATGCCGTCCACTCCAAAACCAACAGCCTGATGCGTCAACGCGTCTTGATCTTCGGCTCTGGCACCGGCGCCAAGTTGGTCGGCAAAACACTGCAAAAGTCAGACCCTACAGTGGAACTGGTGGGCTACTACGCCGGCCCCAATGAAACCACGCAAGCCGTGTCCGCCTGGGGCTTGTTGTCGGCCGAACAATCCCTGACCGACATCGTGATGGCCGAGCAAGTCGATGAAATCGTGGTGGCCTTGTCAGAGCGGCGCGGTGGCAGCATGCCCTTGCGCGAATTGCTTGACTGCAAACTCCAAGGTGTACGGGTGACCGACATTGCCACCCATTTTGAAAAAACACTGGGCCAAATCCGGCTGGATGCGGTGTCCGCGGGCTGGCTGATTTTTGGCGACGGCTTCAAACAGGGCTGGTCGCGGGCCTTTGTCAAGCGGGTCTTTGACATTGTCTGCGCCACCATCCTGATTGTGCTGGCGTTGCCTGTGATGCTGGTAACCGCCATTTTGATCGTGCTGGAAAGCGGTGGCCCAATCTTGTACCTACAAGAACGTGTGGGCCTGAACGGACGGCTGTTCAACGTCATCAAATTTCGCAGCATGCGCACCGATGCGGAAAAAGACGGCAAACCGCGCTGGGCCTCCGCTGTGGACGACCGGGCCACAAAAGTCGGACGCGTGATTCGCAAGCTGCGCATTGACGAGCTGCCACAACTGTTCAGTGTACTGACGGGCGCCATGAGTTTGGTTGGACCCCGCCCCGAGCGCCCCTATTTTGTCGACCAATTGACGCAGCAGATCCCCTATTTTGCAGTGCGTCAGAGTGTCAAACCAGGCGTCACAGGATGGGCACAGGTGCGTTACCACTACGGTGCCACGGTCGAAGACGCCTCTGAAAAATTGCAATACGATCTGTATTACGTCAAAAACCACTCCTTGTTTCTTGACCTGGTGGTGCTGTTTGAAACCGTGGGTGTCGTGGTGATGGGCAAGGGCGCGCATTGACATGGAACTGACGGCGTGGAGCTATGGCCTGGTAGGCGTGGTCTACACGGCTTTTGCGCTGCACCTGCTGCGTTTGGGGTATTTGTCTAGCCAGCATGAATGGCTTAAAACCGTGGTGTTTGCGGCACTGGTCTGCAGCGCCTTGTGGGGTTGGTTTGGGTTGGCCTTCTTGGCCACTTCAGCCCCTTTGTTTTGGGTGCTCAGCACCCTGCTTGACTTGCTGCGCTACGGCGGCTGGTTCGCATTTTTGCTGATGCTGATCTGGCTCAACCGCTCGGACAAATCCTCCAGCGGCGCGCGCAGCATGGTTTTTACGGCCATCGCGCTGATGGCATTTGGCTTGCTGGCATTGGGCTTTGCCACACTGGGCATCAACCTTTGGGGTGACGGCGCCAGGCTCGTTCTCTTCAGCGCCATGGCCACATCGGTGTTTGCGCTGGTCTTGCTGGAACAGGTATTTCGCAACGCGACCGAAGACTCCCGCTGGAACATCAAGCCGCTGGGCCTGGGCCTGGCCGTGGCGTTTGCCTTTGATCTGTACCTTTTTTCACAAGCCGTGTTGTTCAACCGGGTTGATGACGACGCCCTCAGCATCCGCGGTGCCGTACACGTCGTGGTGGTCCCGCTTTTGATGCTGTCGATGTCACGCCGTAGTGACTGGATTTCAAAAATTCGTCTGTCACCCAAAGCGGCGTTTCACTCGGCCACCCTGTTGCTGGCCGGCATCTACCTGCTGTTCATCTCCAGCGTGGGCTACTACGTGCGCTACTTTGGCGGCGAGTGGGGTCGCGCCCTGCAGCTTGGAGTGGTCGTACTGGCACTGATTGTGTTGCTGGTGCTGGCCATGTCGGGGTCGGTGCGGGCCAGCCTGCGGGTGTTTTTAGGCAAGCATTTTTTTCGCTACCGCTACGACTACCGCGAAGAATGGCTGAAATTTACCCACACATTGGCGGCGCGCAACTCGCCCCAGGAAATGGGTCAGCAAGTGGTGCGCGGCCTGGCTGACATGCTGGAAAGCCCGGGCGGGGGGCTCTGGACCAAAAACAAGGGCGAGTCAGCATTCAGCCAGACAGCCCGCTGGAACCAGGCCGCTACGCCAGAAAAAGAAGACGCTAACTCGCCGCTGTGCCAGTTCATGGCCACCAGCGGCTGGGTCATCAACCTGGAAGAATACCGGTCCTATTCGCGCCGCTACGGCACCCTCAAGCTGCCGACCTGGTTGCAGGATCTGCCGCAGGCTTGGTTGGTGGTGCCACTGATGGTGGGCACTGAGCTGATCGGATTCGTGGTGCTGTCGAGCGCGCGCACCCGGGTCGAGGTGAATTGGGAGGTCAATGACTTGCTGAAAACAGCGGGCCAGCAAGCCGCAAGTTTCTGGGCGCAAATGCAGGCAACGGAGGCACTGCTAGAGGTGCGCAAGTTTGACTCGTTCAACCGCATGTCGGCGTTTGTCGTGCATGACCTAAAAAACATCGTGACGCAACTGTCGTTGATGATGAAAAATGCCAAGCGCCACGGCAGCAACCCCGAGTTTCAACAAGACATGCTGCTGACCGTTGAAAACTCGCTGGAGCGCATGCGACAGATGATGTTGCAACTGCGCGAGGGTGCGACGCCACCGGGAAAGGCTTTTGGGGTCAATCTGGGCACCGTCATTGGTCGCGTGGCCGAGGTTGCCAAAGCACGCGGTCGAACGCTTGAGGCCGACGTGCAGGAGTCGATTGACACACGCGGCCACGAAGAACGGCTGGAGCGCATCATTGGCCACATCGTGCAGAATGCGTTTGATGCCACTAACGTGTCTGGAAGGGTCTGGATTTGTCTGGACCGCAGTGGTGGTCAGGCCCGCATTGTGGTCGGTGACACCGGGCAAGGCATGTCACCCGAATTTATTCGCGACCGCCTGTTCAAACCGTTCCAGACCACCAAACAGGCTGGCATGGGCATTGGCGCCTATGAAAGCTTTCAATACGTTCAGGAACTGGGTGGCCGCATTGATGTCACCAGCGAATTGGATAAGGGAACCACGGTGACATTACTTTTGCCATTGTTCGACACTCAAAAACAATCAGACTTACATGCGCTGGAATCCACATGACCGCCGATAAAACGCGCCCCTTGCTGATCGTTGAAGACGACCTGGCCCTGCAAAAGCAAATTAAATGGTCGCTTGATCGGTTTGATTCCGTCACCGCCAGCGACCGTGAGAGCGCTATGCTGCAACTGCGAAAGAGCCTGCCCGCTGTCATCACCATGGACTTGGGGCTTCCGCCGGACGCCGACTCGGTATCTGAAGGTTTCAAGCTGCTGGAACAGGTGATGGCCTTTGACCCCGACATCAAGGTCATTGTGTTGACTGGTCAAAACGACCAAGCCAACGCCTTGCGTGCAGTGGCCATGGGCGCCTATGATTTTTTTGCCAAACCCTTCGAGCCAGAACTGCTCAATCTCACCGTTGAACGGGCCTTCAGGTTGTTTGAGTTGCAGGCCGAAAACCGGCGCCTGCGAGCCTTGCACCAGCCCGATGCCCTGTCCGGCCTGACCACCCGCGACCCCGAGATGATGCGCGTTTGTCGCATGATCGAAAAAGTGGCCAGCAGCAACGCCACCGTGATGCTGCTGGGAGAAAGTGGCACGGGCAAAGAGGTCTTGGCTCGCGGCCTGCACCAGTCGTCACCCCGGCGTGGCGAAAAATTTGTCGCCATCAATTGCGCGGCCATCCCGGAAAACCTGCTCGAAAGCGAATTGTTCGGCTATGAAAAAGGTGCGTTCACGGGGGCTGCCAAAACTACCCTGGGCAAAATTGAGACCGCCAATGGCGGCACCTTGATGCTGGATGAAATTGGCGACTTGCCTTTTCAATTACAGGCGAAACTGCTGCGTTTCTTGCAAGAAAGAGTGATAGAGCGCGTCGGTGGCCGCCAGGAAATTCCAGTTGACGTGCGCATCGTCTGCGCCACCCACCAGGACCTGAACGCGCTCAGCAAAGAGAGCCGGTTTCGGGAAGACCTGTATTACCGACTGGCTGAAATCGTCGTCAATATCCCGCCCTTGCGCGCACGGGTTGGCGACCCGGCCTTGCTGGCGCATGCCTTCGTGCGGCGCTTTTCTCAGGAGCAAAACCGCTCCAACATGAGTTTGAGCGAGGATGCCGTTCGGGCGATTGAATTGCACCCCTGGCCAGGCAACATTCGCGAGCTTGAAAACTGCATCAAACGTGCCACCATCATGGCTGACGGCAGCCAGATCACCAGTGCAGATGTAGGCCTCAAGAGCGGCACACCCAACGACGCGGACGCTTCACTGGACTTGCGCTTGATTCGAGATAACGCCGAAAAAAATGCCATCATTGCGGCACTGGGCCGAGTCAACGGCAATGTGCTCAAAGCCGCAGAACTGCTTGGCGTGAGCCGCCCCACGCTGTACGATCTGATGCACCGGTTGGGTTTGAAGTAGCGCCTGTTCCTCACCAATCATTCATAAAACTCAGGGTAAACGCAATGAAGTTCAAAAAAACTCGCAAACAACTGGTCTTCTCCACCTTGGTGCTGGCCATGCTGCTGGCCTGCAGCGAGAAGCCCGAAGCCATGCTCAGCTCGGCCAAAGACTACATGGCCAAAAATGACCCCAAAGCTGCGGTCATCCAGATCAAAAACGCGCTGCAAAGCAACCCGGACATGCCTGAGGCCCGCTTCATGCTGGGCACAGCCCTGCTCAACAGCGGTGATCCGGTAGGTGCCGAGACCGAGCTGCGCAAAGCCATGGACCTGAAGCATCCGCAAGACCAGGTGATTCCACCGCTGGCTCAAGCGATGCTGGCGCAGGGTCAAGCGAAAAAACTGACTGACGAGCTGGGCAAGACTGAGCTGGGCACACCTGCGGCCAAGGCCAATTTGCTGACCACCATGGCCACGGCCTATGCCATGCAAAGCAAGCCTGAGCCTGCCCAAAGTGCCCTGAGCGCCGCACTGGCTGCAGACCCCGACTACGCGCCCGCCCTGATCATGCAGGCACGCCAAAAGGCCAGCCAGAACGACATTGATGGGGCACTCGCCACGCTCGAAAAAGTCATCGCAAAAACACCCAGTAGCCATGAAGCCTGGAAGTTCAAGGGCGACTTGCTGCATTACGCCAAAACCCAGCCGGTAGAAGCCATGGCTGCCTATCGCAAGGCCATTGAGATCAAGCCTGACTTCTTAGTGGGTCAAGCAGCGGTCATCACGATGCTGCTGCAACAAAACAACCTGGCAGACGCTGCCACCCAAATGGTGCAGCTGAAAAAGTACAGCCCGAGCCACCCACAAACAAAATACCTCGAAGCCCAGTTGGCGTTCCAAAAGAAGGAATTCTTACCCGCCCGCGATTTGATTCAACAGGTGCTGAAGTCCACGCCGGGCAATGTGCAGGCGCTGCAATTGGCGGGCGCCGTAGAACTGCAACTGAATGCTTTGGTTCAGGCCGAGACATACTTCTCCAAAGCCCTGCAAGCCGCACCTAATCTGGCGCTGGCACGCCGTGCACTGGTCATGATCTACCTGCGCACAGGTCAGCCCGCCAAAGCCATGGAGACCCTGACGCCAGGCTTGAACCGTGACACCGTCGACCCTGAACTGCTGGCTGTGGCTGGCGAGGTGTACCTGCAAAACGGCGATGTCAAAAAAGCCGAAGAATTTTTTGCCAAAGCCAGCCAACAAGACCCAAAAAACGCCAAAAAACGCACCTCACTGGCGCTCACCCACATGATGGGTGGCCAGGTTGACAGCGCCTTTGACGAATTGCAAACCATTGCTGCATCTGACGGCGGCATCACCGCCGACCTGGCCTTGATCAGCGTTCATTTGCGCCGCCAGGAATTTGACAAAGCATTGACTGCCATTAACGCTCTGGAGAAGAAGCAACCAGAAAAGCCCCTGGCTGCCAACCTGCGCGGGCGAACCTTACTGGCGAAAAAAGATGTCGCTGGGGCACGCAAGAGTTTTGAGCAGGCCCTGATCCTTGACCCCACCTTCTTCCCTGCCGTGGCCAGCTTGGCCGGGCTGGACATGGCTGACAAAAAGCCTGAAGACGCGAAAAAACGTTTTCAAACCGTTTTGGCCAAAGATCCTAAAAACAACCAGGCCTTGCTGGCACTGGCCGAGGTCGCCGCCCGAACCGGCGCACCAAAAGAAGAAGTTACCAAACTGATTGGCAATGCCGTCGCCGCCAACCCCACGGAAGCCTCACCACGGTTACTGCTGATTGACTTCCACCTGCGCAACAAAGACATCAAACTGGCCACCTCTGCAGCCCAAGAAGCCACGGCCGCACTGCCTAACAGCCCGGAATTGCTTGATGCCCAGGGCCGTACCCAGCTGGCTGCCGGTGAGTTCAACCAAGCCATCACCAGCTACAACAAGCTGGCCAGCATGCAGCCCATGTCGCCGCTGCCGCATATGCGCCTGGCCGACGTTCACATGGCCAATAAAGACAAAGAGGCAGCCGCCCAAAGCCTGCGCAAAGCGCTGGAAATCAAGCCAGACCTGCAACAAGCCCAGCGTGGCAGCATCATGCTCGACGTGGACAGCAAAAACATTCAGGGCGCGCTGGCCACCGCTCGCAACATGCAAAAACAAGCCCCGAAAGACGCCATGGGTTACGTGCTGGAAGGCGACATCCAAGCCTCACAGAAGAATTGGGATGGCGCAACAGCCGCTTACCAAAACGGGCTCAAACTAGTCAAGTCGCCTGAACTGGCCATCAAAACCCACTCGGTGCTGATGGCCGCCAACAAAACGGCTGAGGCCGACAAATTTTCGGCCAGCTGGCAAAAAGACCAGCCCAAAGACCCAGCCTTCTTGCTCTACCTGGGTGATGGTGCCATTGCGCGCAAGGACTTCATCACGGCTGAAAAGTATTACACGGCCGTCACCAAGCTACAGGCCAACAGCGCTGTGGCCTACAACAACCTGGCTTGGGTCACAGCCAAGCTAAAGAAAGACGGTGCCATTGCCTTTGCGGAAAAGGCCAACACCCTCGCGCCCAACCAGCCCGCCTTTATGGACACCTTGGCTGTGTTGCTGTCAGACAAGGGGGACTACGCCAAAGCCTTGGAATTGCAAAACAAAGCGGTAGGTTTGCAGCCGCAAAATCCCTTGTTCAAGCTGAATTTAGCCAAGATCCACATCAAGGGTGGCAAGAAGGATTTGGCGAAGAAAGAGCTGGATGAACTGGCGAAGTTGGGGGACAAGTTTGTAGGACAGGCAGAGGTTACAGACTTGTTAAGGGGGCTGTAGATGTGTCGGTTTTTGCGCAGTTTTTTTACGTGCGTCGATCTCACTTGGTGACAAATAGCCATTTGAATCAGTCGCTTGACTATGCAGGCACTTGGCCAATGGCTGCAGAATAGTCACGGCAATGGAGCCACCAGCGGCGCGAAGCTTTGATGTGTACATGGTTTGTTCGTATTGACTGAAGCGTGTAGCATTTTTTTCAACTTGAAGAAGGGAAGTTTGTACTATTGATCCGGCACGGTGAAGTTTTATGCCGCGTTTGACGTGCCAACCTGATGGGAGTCAATAACTCGCTCAGGCGTTTGCTCCTGCTTTGTCATGTGCTCAGTCGCCGCCTTGCGTAACTTGGTTTTCGTTCGCAGGCCTCAAAAAAGCTAGGGATTTGACGTTTTCACAGAGGGTGAAGCCAGCAAAAGAACAAAGTTCCAATGTCCGAAAATGCCCAGCAAGAGTCAGCGCAGCATAATGTCTGCGCAATTGCGTCACGAGTTTCTTTGAAGGGAACAAAAATGAAAACCAAGCTGTTTGCATCCGTTCTTGCGCTGTCTGGTGCACTTTTCTGCGGCCCGCTCAGGGCCGACTTGCCTGGCACCATTGCCAAGGTCAAGCCATCGGTGGTGATCGTGGGCACCTTCAAGGCCACCAACAGCCCACGTTTTGGCTTGCGCGGCACAGGCTTTGTGGTGGGCGATGCCGGCAGCAACACCAGCAACCTGGTGATCACCAATGCCCATGTGCTGCCGCAGCCAGAAGAAGCTGACATGGATGCCACTGTGGTCGTGCAGGTGCGCACTGGCCCTGACGAATTGCAGATGCGCCCGGCCGTGGTGCTTGAAGTGGACAAACTGCATGACCTGAGCCTGCTGCGTTTTGAGGGGCCGGCGGTGTCAGCACTCAGCGTGGGCGACTCTGATGCGGTTCAAGAAGGGCAAGCCATTGCGTTCACGGGCTTCCCAATTGGCGGCGCGCTGGGGTTTTCACCGGTGACGCATCGCGGCACGATTTCATCGATAGCCGCAGCTGCCCTGCCCACACCTTCGGCACGCGGTCTCAATGAAAAAACCATACGCAGCCTGCGCGGGGGTAGCTTCAATGTGTTTCAGCTGGATGGTACCGCTTACCCCGGCAACAGCGGTGGCCCCTTGTTTGACCCGGACACGGGTGCCGTGTTGGGGGTCGTGAACATGGTATTCATCAAAGGTACCCGCGAATCGGCATTAAGCGCCCCGTCTGGCATCAGCTACGCGATACCCTCAAAATTCATCGCAACGCTGCTCCAAAGGCACAAAAGCCAGTAATGTGGTGTTGGTTACTGCGGCAAAAACCGCGTGGCATTTTCCAGGTCTTCATGCGTGATGCCGGCATTCAAGGCATTAAAAAACTTGCGCCAGGCCAAGTCGGGCTCTGACAGCTTGAACGTGAACGATGTGCCAAGCTGTGTGTTTCGGTTACTAATCACCATCACCTTGACATGCGATTTTTCGTTCTGACCCAGCTGGATGTTGGCCTCGCCCCACGCGTTAAGTGGCAGCGGTGTGGATGAGGTGGCCTGAAAACTGTAGGCCGATAGCTCAATGATCATCACCTTGAACGGCGCTTGCTGTTTGCCCACGGCTAACTCAAACGTGCCCGGACATTTCACCGAGTAACGCTCATGCTGCCTGTGTATGTATTCGCCCGATACGGCCTCTCTCTGTTTGGGAAGCACACTTTGATAAGTTTCCAGGTTGTAGATGTCGTGCAACAGACCTTTCTTGCGATCTTCCAGATTGGCAAATACCTGGGTGCGTTGGTTAAAAAAATAATCAAGCAGCTCGGGCGTCATGACCGGATCATTGGTGGTGTAGTAGCGTCGGTTCGGCACCACAATGTTGGGTAGGACAGTTTTGACGAAATATTGGTACAGGTTTTTCTGCGGCTTCTTGTGGCCATAGGCCAGCTTGAACACCTCGGGCGCATGGTGCAAGTCAAGCGAGGCGCCCACCGCTGGCGCCCCGTTGGCAAAGTCATAGTTGGCGACGAAATTCTCAGCCAGTCGCTGAAAGAACAACAGCGACTCATACATCTCAATGCGGTTTGGATTCACCGCTATCACCAGATGCCGGGTGTCAAAGAAGGTCGTGCAATAGTCATACATGAACTTCATCAACGGAAAAAGAATGGTGCCGCCTGTTTTTCTGAACTTGGGGTGCACCGCCAAAGCAGAAACTTCGGCGATGTTGCCTTTATGCGTTCGCACCTCGTTCAGGTCAAAAATGGCTTGTAAGGGAAAACCAAACAGGCTCTCGCGAATGAGAGAAATGGTGCCCACCACCTCGCCATCAAATTTGGCACAAAGCGTGGTGGTGGTCGGCAACGCATGGTAGATGGTGGCACGCATGCCAGAGGGGTCTGGCGTCATGAAACCGCTGGCAACGTAGGCGTCATGCAGGAGCCTGAAGCAGGCTTCCAACTCTTCCTTGGTTTCAGCTATTTTCAGCACCAGACGCGGGTCCGGGTTGGCATCGCACGCAACGAACGAACGGTAAATGGCAAAGCGGGCATTGCGTGGCAAAAAAGAAAATGCCTTGCGCGCACCCTGATGTAATGATCGCCTGACGTCCATAAACTTCCTCGTGTTGACCTGCAAATCAACTTTACTAGCCTCGTTCGCTCAATAAGGTCGCTGAAAAATGTAACTGTCTGAAATTATCACTTGATTGGGTCTGGTGGGGTGCATTTATCGTGACAAAAACCGGGCAGGCAAAGTGTCGGTTTGCTTTACAGTCTAAATTTCATTTTTACAAGCTTCCGTCATTTGCCAAAAAAATCACGTTTAAGTGCTTGATATTTATCACTCTGATACATGAATGCCTGTTTGGCGCATTTTTTGCTTTCACTACCGTATCGCCATCGGCAGATCCCGGTCACAGAAGCTGAGACATGAAAAAAACATCACACAAACATACAACTGTCCCACCCCAGATCCAGCGCAGTGCTGATCGATTTGACACCGAGCTACCAGTTGAAATCGGCGGCATTTCTAGTCTCACCCGAAACATCAGTGCCACTGGCATGTACATTGAGACCGACACCCATCTAACCACGGGCTCACATGTGCAATTTACGGTCGAGGTCGTCGTGCGGGGGCAAAATTTAAAACTCGTGTGTGAGGGCGAGGTCGTCAGGGTCGAGCAAAAAGGTGATACGACAGGCGTCGCAATCAAACTGGACAAATCGTTTTTTTCTGACATTGAATAAATCTAGCGCCTCATCACACTCACATCGACATGAAAATATTATTGACAGGATCTGCCGGCTTCATTGGCATGACCACCGCGCTACGGCTGCTGGCCCGAGGCGACCAAGTGGTGGGTTTGGACAACCTGAACGACTACTACGACGTGACCCTCAAAGAAAGCCGTTTGAGTCGACTCACAGCGCACCCGGGTTTCAAGTTCGTCAAGCTTGATGTCGCTGACCGGCCTGGCATGGAGGCACTTTTTGCCACCGAAAAGTTCGACCGCGTGATTCATCTGGCAGCGCAAGCCGGTGTGCGCTACTCGCTGCAAAACCCGCATGCCTATATTGAGAGCAACATTGTGGGCTTCACCAATGTGCTTGAAGGCTGCCGTCACAACAAGGTTCAGCACCTGGTTTACGCGTCAAGCTCAAGTGTCTACGGTGGCAACACCAAGATGCCCTTCTCCGAGCATGACAGCGTGGATCACCCTGTCAGCCTGTATGCCGCCACCAAAAAAGCCAATGAGCTGATGGCACACACCTACAGCCACCTGTACGGCCTACCCACCACCGGTCTGCGCTTCTTTACCGTGTACGGCCCATGGGGTCGACCCGACATGGCCTTGTTTTTGTTCACCAAAGCCATCCTGGAAGACACGCCCATTGACGTATTCAACTACGGCAACATGCAACGCGACTTCACCTATGTGGACGATATTGTTGAGGGCGTGATACGCGTGCTTGACCGGACCGCCACTGCCGACCCGACCTTTGACTCAGCCTTGTCCGACCCAGCCACCAGCAGCGCCCCGTTTCGGGTGTTCAACATTGGCAACAACAACCCGGTGCCACTGCTGGACTTCATTGGCTGCATTGAAAACGCTTTGGGCAAAAAAGCTGAAAAAAACCTGTTGCCACTGCAAGACGGCGATGTACCTGCCACCTACGCCAACACCGACGCTCTGAACGACTGGGTTGGGTTTGTCCCGGGCACTGGTGTGCAAGACGGCATCAACCGCTTTATTGCCTGGTACCGCGACTATTACAAGGCCTAAGAACAAGGCCTAAGAACAAGGCCTAAGAACAAGGCCTAAGAACAAGGCCTAAGAACAAGGTCTTAGCACAGGGCATAGGCCCCAAGCGCATGGCTCACAAGGTGTGTGCCTGCGCCTTGATCAGGCCTTCAACGCCTGCCTCACACAACTCCAGCACTCGCTCAAAGCCTGCTAGATTGCCGTAATAAGGGTCTGGTACGTCACGCAACCCCAGCTCAGGGGCAAACTCAAGCAACAAATGCAGCTTGCCAAGGTATTTTGGCGGGCACTTGGCATGCAGTGTCGTCAGATTGGACTCATCCATCGCCACCAACAAGTCAAACCGTTCAAAGTCTTTTTCATTGAGCTGGCGTGAACGGGTCTTTTCGGGCAAATATTGGTGACTTAAAAGCACAGAAGCCGCCCTTGGGTCGGTGCGCTCCCCAGAGCGCCGCGCGTAGGTTCCGGCAGAATCAAAACTGAGAACATTCACAAGACCCAGCTCAAGCACCCTCTGCTTGGCCACCACTAGGGCCATCGGTGACCGACACACATTGGCCATGCACACCAGCAAAATACTGGTCATCGGACCCTGAGCTTCTTCAGCACTGGCGACGGCCGAGTGATTTTTTCATCAAACGGGTGAACCAGCCCGCCAAAAGAAGCAAGAATCCGTTTCACATAGCTGCGCGTTTCCATAAAGGGTGGCACACCACTGTAGCGCTCTACCGTGCCTTCACCAGCGTTGTAGGCGGCCGCCACAAGCGCCACATCACCCTCAAAATAGGCCAATAACCAGCGCAAATATGTCAAACCACCGCGTATGTTTTGGGCTGGATCAAACGCATTCTTCACGTTAAAGCGCTCGCTGGTTTCCGGTATCAATTGCATCAAGCCCTGGGCGCTCTTGGGCGAAACGGCAAAGCTATTGAAGTTGGATTCGGCGGAAATGATCGCCAGCGCCAGTTGCGGTTCAATCTTGAACAGCGGTGCGAGCTTGGCCACCAGGTCAAAAATCTTGCGTGGTGCAATACTTTGGTAGTCCACCCGGGGCAAGGCCGCCGCCACTTGGGGCTCAGCCACTGGTGTTGCAGGTTCGCGCATGCACTCAGGCTTCTCAGGCACTGGTTCACCCACCACGGTCAACATGCGCTGCGCGGCCTCAATGCCCTGCCCGGCAGCCGCCTTGAAAAAATAAGCGGCCAAGGCATCGTTTCGAGGAATGCCACGCCCGTTGGCATGCATCCAGCCCAGGTTATATTGCGCCTCAGCGTCACCCAGGCGTGCGGCTTTGCAATAAAGATTGGCAGCCAGTTGTGCGTCACGCATTACACCCTCGCCGTTCTCAAGAGCCAGAGCCTGCTGAAAAAGGCCATGCGCCAGCGAACCTTCCTGGGCATGGGCCTGCCATACGGACAGCACACTCATCACGGCAAGCGCCATGCGAAGGCGTTTTTGTTTAACCTGCTTGCTCACGAATCAGTTCCAATATTCTTGTCTGTTGCAGAGGCTTGTGATAGTAATAGCCCTGCATCACATTGCAACCGGAATTTTCAAGGTAGCGCAGTTGCGTCAAGGTCTCAACACCTTCGGCCACCAGGCTCAAGCCCAATCCCTTGGCAATTGAAATAATGGCCAGCACCACTGGAAACTGGGTCTGATCATCCCTGATTTCCACCACAAACGAGCGGTCAATTTTCAAAGTATGAACCGGGAAACGGTGCAAATACGACAGCGATGAATAACCCGTACCGAAGTCGTCAATCGCCACCCTGACACCCAATTGGCACAGTTTTTCAAGTTGCTCAATGGCTGTCTTGGGGTTGCGAATACAAATGTTTTCGGTCACCTCCACCTCAATCTGCATCGGATCAATGTGGTGATGCGTCAATGTTTTGCTCAGCTTGCTATAAAAATCGCCACGGTCAAGGTACTGCGGTGACAGATTCAGTGACAGCCTCACAGGCTCCCCGCCCAGTCTGTTCCAGGCCAGCAGGTCCAGGCAAATCGCTTCCAACATCCAGTCACTGATGGCAATAATCTGGCCGCTTTCTTCGGCATAGGGCAAAAACTCGCCGGCACTCAAGACCCCCCGCACCGGGTGGTTCCAGCGCATCAAGGCCTCGGCACCAACAACTTTTTGGGTGCTCACGTCAATCTGGGGCTGGTAATACATCTCTAATTCACCCCGCTCCAGCGCCATATGCAGGCCATGCTCAATTTCAATTTTTTGACTGGATGCGTCCAGCATGGCGCGCTCAAAAAACGAGTGGCCATCCTTGCCTTCAGCCTTGGTGTGGTACATGGCAATGTCAGAATTGCTGATCAGCTCATCAATCGTTTCGCCATCCGCGGGATAAATGGCAATGCCAATGCTGGCTGAAATATGAATCGTCTGGCCAGCCAACTCAAAGGGTTGACGCAAGCCCTCCAGGAATTTTTCAGCCACCAAAACCGCATCTTGGCGGCCGGCAAGTTCAGGCAACACCACAGTGAACTCATCACCCCCCAACCTGGCCAAGGTGTCACCGCGCCGCAAACAGGCCTTCAGCCGCAGGGCGGCCTGCTGCAACAGCACATCGCCCACAGCGTGCCCCAGCGTGTCATTGACTAACTTGAAACGGTCCAAGTCAATGAACATCAGAGCCAACTCAGCACCATTTCGCTTGGCCTGAAGCACCGCCAGGTTCAGGCGGTCACGAAACAACACCCGGTTTGGCAGGTCAGTCAGGATGTCGTGGTATGCCTGGTACGAAATCAGCTGATCTGCCTTCATGCGCTCTGTGATGTCGCGAGCCACGCCATAGGTGCCATGCACTTCAAACAGCTCCGCTGTCGCACCACTGGTTTCGCCTGGCCGGTTATAAGAAATACCGACCAATTCGATGCTGAAGGTCCGTACTTCACAATCTGCATGGCGCGACTTCAGCCGCAGCTCTATGTTGCGCGTCAGGCTAAAGCGCGTCCACCCCTCCTTGAAAGCATAATGCGCACGCTTTTGGTCTTCGCCAAAAACCAGTGCGGAGTAATGTTGACCAATCAACTCTTCCGAACTGAACCCCAGCAACTGATTGACCCGGTTGTTGATGATGGTGATATGCCCCTCATGGTTCAACATGAAGATGATGTCCGGCGAGCTATCCACTAGGCTTCGGTATTTGGCCTCAGAGCGCTCCAACTGTACTGCAATGGCCTTGTTTTCAGTCAACAGGCGACGCTGCTTCAAAGCATTGTCAATGGTATTAAAAAGCGCAGCCGGCGAATAAGGCTTGCGCAGGTAATCAAACGCGCCGCGCTGCAGCGCACCAATGGCCGCGTCAATGCCAGTCTCGCCACTGGTCACGATCACATTGGCGTCCATTTGCCTGGCGTTCATGAAATCCATGACCGCATGCCCACTAACATCGGGCAGGCCCAAATCCAGAATCACCAAGTCAAACACCCGCTCGCCAAGCTGCCGCATCGCGTCACGGCCATCAACTGCACTGCTCAGGGTTAGCCCTCGGCTTTTAAGCAGCGCCTCTAAGCTGCTCAGCAACCTGGGGTTGTCCTCAACCAATAGCACCTGCGGCAACAATTCTGTGGCGCGGGGTGGAACCCAACCCGAAGCAGACAAGCCAAAAACTGATGGATCCAGACCGTTATTGAACACTGAGCTCACTCCGAACGACTGATGTCATGCCATGTCTCTTGTGGATACTGGCACAGCCAGCGACTTGGCAGTTTTTTGGGTGGGCATCAAAAGTTCAAACACCGTGCCTTCTTTGCTGCTGCTGCACGTGATCACACCATTGAGCTTTTTCACCAGACCATGCACGATGCTTAAACCGACTCCGCGATTTTTTCCCGCCTTGGTACTTCGCACGGGTGCAAACAAATTGGCCATTACGTCGGCCGGCATGCCCGGGCCAGAGTCAATCACACTCAGCTCAAAAAACGTGCGCCCCTCGCGCACCACCGTGCCACTGTTCTGAACCACAATCTGACCGCCCGCGGGCAAGGCCTCGACGGCGTTCTTGATCAAGTTGATCAAAATCTGCTTGACGGCATCGGCAGAGCCGTCAATTTCGGCTGGCTGCTCGGGCATTTTTGCACTGATCTGTACCGATGGCGGCATGAACTTGCTTTCACGAAACAAGCGTACCAAATCTTTCACTATCCGATTCACGTCAGTCCCACCTTCCTGCACCTTGGGTGTCGCGCCGGCAAACTCGCTCAAAATGTTGCCCACCCGATCAATCTCTTCATTCAGAATCAAAATCTCTTCGGTCACCGATTCTTGCCGGCTGAATTTATCGTCCAGCACGCCCAGGTAGTTTTTGATAATGGCCAACGGGTTATTCACCTCATGCACCAGCTTGCGCGAGCTTAGCTTGTGGTCGTCCTTCAAAGTCGCGATGCGACGGTCAATTTCGCCCCGGTCTGCGGCAGCACTGAGCGCTGCAGCACCTTGCACGCCAAAGGCCTGCAGCCACTTTTCCTGGCGCTTGAGTTCTGACATGCGCCACCCCGCAACGCCCGCTACCAACATCCCCAGACACCGCGTGGCACTAGCAATAGGGACACACACCAAGCATTCCGCACCAAAAATCCTCAGCAACTGGTCTTCCACAAGGCTGCGCAAGCCCTTTTCCGGCCCAACGAAAGCCGGGCGCCGTTGCAGTGCCGACTCAACAATCACCCCGCCCCCAGCAAGCGTGATCGAGAACTCTGCCAGCCGTTGGCGTTGTTCGTCAAACGACACGCCCACCAAGGCCTGGCCGCTGCCATTCATTAAAAATACAACCGTATCGTCCAGGTTAAACAGCATGCGTGCGTTTTGCCGGATGGCCCCCAACAGCTGGGCGTCACCGGTCTGGCGGGCCAGGGCCTGCCCCAGCTCAGCCATCAGCGTGCGGTGACGCATCTCGTCCGTTAGCCGCACCTGGGCCTGGTCGCTGGCAGACGGCGCCGGTATGTGTACCGGCGGCGCCAAAACATCTGGCACATCCGAAATGTCCACCCCCAAATACTCTGCGGCCCGCTTGATCTGGGCCGCTGCGCCCTGCATGATCAACTGAAGCTCTGACGCATCAAGCTCACACAACGCGCCTACGTCGGCCGCCACCGGCAACGCCGGGTCGAGGTCAGCCAGCAAATGCGCCAGATGCACGATACGTATCAATGGGTGCGCAGACTGCAGGCGTGCGGTGTCTTCGTGGTGATAGAGCACGCTGTCTGCCATGAACGAGTCAAGGTTCCAGCGCTCGATCAGCCAGGCACCGGCTTCAGAATGCGTGATCTGCAAAGCGCGTTGCTCTATCGCGCACAACTCAGCGTTGTCCGGCATCAGAAAATTGTGCACATACTGGTTTGGCGCAGCCGCAAGCAAAGCCAACCGCCCCACATCATGCAACAAACCAGTCAGATAGGCCTCTTCGGGCTGAGAATAATCGATGGACTTGGCAATCTCACGGGCCAGCACCGCCACGGTCAGCGAATGCTTCCAGAAGCCACGCAAATCAAGGCCGCTTGAATGCGGAAAACCATTGAACGTTTGAAACACAGACTCGCTAATCACCAGCGTTTTGATCAGCTCAGAGCCCAGCACATTAAGCGCCTGCAACAGCCCAACCTTGTTGCCACCCCGGTGGTAGGCCGCGCTATTGGCCACACCCAGCACCTTGGCCGTCATGCCGGCATCATTGGCGATCAGCTTCGCCAACTCGCTCATGCCGGCTTCATCAGCCTCACAAAGTTCAATCAACTTGAGCAGAATCTGCGGCATGGCTGGCAGCCTTGCCACCAACAATTGATTTCGAATGTCCTGAATGGTTTGAGTCATTTTTATAGGGATGCAATTGCCAATAATTTGCACGACAGCCAAACAACGCTGGCCTGGCAACTCAAGCAACTACACCAACGCTTTCCAAGCCAGAGTCAAGCCAAAACGCAATATACATGAACTGCTTACAAAAAGACACAAATTGCCTATCTCCTCACTATATTTCTAGGAGCACAAGTGCAGCACAAAAACAACGAGTCTCATGGGAGACACATCAATCCGCAGTGGCATGGATCACCGCGCTGCGCTTGCAATGAAGTGGCACTTCACATCCCCACCGCCTAGAATCCACAAAAATGACCTACACCGAAGAAGCCACACTATTCACCTGCGCGGGTGAGACGCTGCTGGGCATTCTGGCCAAGCCTGAAACACCTGCTGACACAGCGGTAGTGGTGGTGGTAGGCGGGCCACAATACCGGGCAGGGAGCCATCGGCAGTTTGTACTGCTGTCACGCGCCTTGGCTGCAGCTGGCTATGCCGTGCTACGCTTTGATTACCGTGGCATGGGCGATAGCAACGGAGAGCAACGCGACTTTGAAGGCATCAGCGCCGACATTGCCGCTGCCATTGATGCTCTGCAGCAACACCTGCCCAATATTAAGCGTGTGGTTCTGTGGGGCCTGTGCGATGCCGCTGCCGCCGCCCTGCTCTATTGCCATGACACCCAAGACCCACGTGTAACCGGTTTATGCCTGCTGAACCCCTGGGTGCGGTCCGAGGCCAGCCTTGCACGCACCCAAGTCAAGCACTATTACACACACCGGCTGAGGGAAAAACAGTTCTGGCTGAAGCTACTTCGTGGTCAAATCGACACACAAGCAATGACGGACCTGATACGAAACATTCGGGTGGCCCTCAATATTGCAGGTCGCTCAAACACACGGACTGATGCACCCGACCAATCACAGTCATCTCAAAAAACATTTCAGCACCGCATGTCGGCCGCATGGCACGGTTTCTCTGGACACATGCTGCTACTCTTAAGTGGCGACGACTACACCGCAAAAGAATTCCTTGAGCACACCAGAAGTGATGCTGCCTGGAAAAACTCACAACGCCATGACAGGCTCACGCGCAGTGACATTCCCGGGGCAGACCACACTTTTTCTAACGCAGCATCGCGTCAACTGGTCGAATACCTAACAGTCAACTGGATGGCCCATTGCCAGTGAGCGCAGGCGGTCCAATCAAGGCACCGGGTTCACCGCTTTTACAAGAAGCTGTGCCAAAGATGTTGAGCGCCCGAGACGCGAAGCCTGCTGCACAGCCAAAGGGTGCGCCTGCGTAGCCCTGCCCTCGCGAATACGTTGCACCAACGCTGGCAACGCCAGGGCAATGTCATCTGCTGAATTAAGGCGCACCACATCATTCAGGCCAGCGCTGCGCAAAGCTTCTGCGGTATCACCATTTGGGTCAGTCAGCCCCAACACCGGCTTGCCAGCCCGCAAATACTCGTAAACCTTAGCTGGGATCTGCGCGTTGCAATTGCTGGCCTGCATCACCAGCAGCGCGTCCACGTCAAGCATTTCTGCCAGCGCATCCCTGTACGGAATAGCCGGGCAAATCTCGATGAAATCTTGCGCCTGATGGGTTTGCGCCAGACTATTTAGCAAGTCATCGTGTACCGATGCCCGAAAGCGAATGCGTAATTGATGGGGCATCAGCGTGCCCGCTTGCATTAACCGCCCTAAAGCCTCAAACAGCTGAGTGGGATCACGCTCTGAGGGGTAGACAATGCCACTGTGCAACATGACCAGCGGTCGCCCTGAAGCCAACGGAACGGCTGGTGCATTTGGTGCGGACGAAAAACTCTCTTCGTCGTAACCATTTTCCAGTACAACCATGCGCTCGGCCATGCCGGGGTAACGCTGCTGATACATGCGCGCTGCGCCCGGCGTGGTGAACACACAAAATCGCGCCCGCGCGGCTGCGTCGGCCTCTATGCGCTGGTAAGACTGCCAGGTGCGATGGTCAGCCGGGTAACCGTCTTGCGCCATCGGGTCCCTGAAGTCAGCCACCCACGGCAGGCCTGACTTGCGGTGCAGCGCAGAGGCAATCACATGCGCGGTGGCAATCGGGTAGGTTGACCAGATCACGTCCGGCTTATAGGCTTCAATCATTTCAAGCCCCTGGCGAACGGCATCAAACCTCCAGCTGATCCAGCGGTCAGGGCGGGCCATCCAGCCCAGGTAACGGCGGCGAAACTGCAAATGGCGTGCGGTGTCCAGCGCAAAGGCGCGCCGCACCACGGTATCTGCCGGTACATCGGCCAGCAAATCAGCGTCTGTCTTGTCATAAGCATGCGGGCTTGCACTGAGCACCAGCGGTTGCCAACCCAAGGCCGGCAAATGCTGCACAAACCGCAAAGTGCGTTGAATGCCGCTGCTCCCCGCCTGCGGCGGAAAGTGGAATGCAATCATCAAGATCCGTTTCATAAAGCATCATAGCGCCTGATAATTCCGCACATGCAACCCAAACCATCCGCTTTGGTGTCCCCAAAAAAATCACCTCCATGCTGACTGTGAGCATTTACCGGCACCCGGATGAAATCCCCGGCGACGTGCAGCAACTGTTTGCTGCGGGTGCCACACACAACATTGAGCACAGCACCGCCTGGTACGCCAACCTGATCGATTCGGTGTACCCGGGCGATGACGGCATCCACATTTATGTACTGAAAAATAATGGCATGCCGGTGGCCGCGCTGCCGCTGCGCGCAACCATGGCCACTTTGGGTCAACAGGTGCAATCGCTCAGCAACTACTACACCGCGCTGTATGCCCCGCTGATCACACCCGGGCTTGAGTCCAGCGACCTAGCTGTGTTATTGGCTGCCGTTCATGATGCCCATGCGCCACTTGCATCCGTGCGGCTGGCGCCCATGGACCCTGAGTCTGCCGGCTTTGGCCTGCTGATGAATGCCCTTAAAACGGTTGGTCTGGTGCCGTTCAAGTTTTTCTGCTTTGGCAACTGGTACCTACCCGTTAAGGAAGACTGGCCCGCCTACCTGCAAAACCGCAACGGCACAGTGCGCAGCACCCTCAAACGCATGGGTAAAAAGTTTGCTGCGGTAGGCGGCAAGCTGGAGCTGGTCCAAGGCGGTGACGAGCTAGAGCGAGGCGTGGCCGCCTACCTGCAGGTGTATGCATCCAGTTGGAAAACGCCCGAGCCATTTCCGCAATTTGTACCAAACCTGATCCGCACATGCGCCGCGCACGGCTGGCTGCGGCTGGGCATTGCATGGCTCAATGGTGAACCCGTTGCGGTGCAACTCTGGATTGTGGCAAACGGCAAAGCCAGCATCTACAAGCTGGCCCATGACGAAAAATTCAAGACTTACGCATCCGGCACCCTGCTCACTAGCATGTTGATGGCGCATGTGATGCAACACGACCAAGTCACTGAAGTGGACTACCTGATGGGCGACGATCCCTACAAACAGCTGTGGATGAACCAACGGCGTGAGCGCTGGGGCATCATCGCCTACAACCCCAAAACACTGCCTGGCCTGCTTGGCTTGGGAAAAGAGGTGCTGGGGAGACGGCTCAAGGGCGCCCTGTCCCTGAAGTCATGGATTGCGGGTTGGTGATAATCAAACCCTCTGTTTTGTTTCTATGGGAATCGTTCATGAAAATTACTGTCATTGGCACCGGTTATGTGGGTTTGGTGTCTGGCACTTGCCTGGCCGAAGTGGGCAACGATGTGTTGTGCCTGGATGTGGACCCAGCCAAGATCAAGATTCTGGAAGATGGCGGCATGCCCATATTTGAGCCCGGCCTGCAAGAAATGGTACGCCGCAACGTGGCCGCCGGCCGCCTGCACTTCACCACCGACGTGGCACGTGCTGCGCACTTTGGCACCATCATGTTCATCGCCGTGGGCACACCGCCCGGTGAAGACGGCTCAGCCGACATGCAATACGTGATCTCTGCGGCGCGCAGCATTGGCAAGCACATGACCGACTACAAAGTGGTGGTTGACAAAAGCACCGTGCCTGTGGGTACCGCAGATGCGGTGCGCGCCGCCATCCATGACGAGCTTGCCCAGCGCCAAATCAGCATTCCGTTCAGCGTGGTGAGCAACCCTGAATTTCTAAAGGAAGGCGCTGCCATTGACGACTTCATGAAGCCCGACCGCATTGTGGTGGGCTGCGACGACGAGCAAGCCGCCCTGAACATGCGCGCCCTGTATGCGCCTTTTCAGCGCAATCACGACCGCCTGATCGTGATGGACATTCGCAGCGCAGAGCTCACCAAATACGCTGCCAACGCCATGCTCGCCACACGCATCAGCTTCATGAACGAGCTGGCCAATCTGGCAGAAAAGCTGGGGGCAGACATTGAAAATGTGCGCAGAGGCATTGGCAGCGACCCCCGCATTGGCTACGACTTTTTGTACGCTGGCGCGGGCTATGGCGGCTCATGTTTCCCTAAAGACGTCAAGGCACTGATCAAAACCGCAGCGGTTGATGCTGGCATTGACCTGAAAGTACTGACCGCCGTAGAAGCGGCCAACGACGCCCAAAAACACGTCTTGGGCAGCAAAATCAAGGCGCATTTTGGTGACAACCTAGCCGGCAAACACTTTGCCCTGTGGGGCTTGTCATTCAAAGCCAACACCGACGACATGCGCGAAGCCACCAGCCGCGAGGTCATCAAAGACCTGATCACCGCCGGGGCTACTGTGACCGCTTACGACCCCGTGGCAATGGCTGAAGCCAAGCACTGCTTTCCCAATGAGCCAAAGCTCAGCTACGCAGAAAGCCAGACCGCTGCGCTGGACGATGCAGACGCACTGGTCATCGTGACCGAATGGAAAGAGTTCCGCAGCCCTGACTTCACCACCCTGAAAGCCAAGCTCAAAACCCCTCTGATTTTTGACGGCCGCAACCTCTACGACCCCAAGCTGGTACGTGAACTCGGTTTTAAATATATGGCCATTGGCCGCTAACGCGAAACAACAAGCTTGTCATGCCCTCATGAATGCATGGATTGCGGGTCAAGCCCGCAATGACATATGTGGGCCAACAGCTACGGCGCCAGCAGCCTTTTTTCCAAGTGTGTTTTGAAATCCCTTTTTGTGTGAATAAACATGTGGACGATTAATT
Source organism: Rhodoferax sp. (assembly GCF_028688795.1). Taxonomy (GTDB): domain Bacteria; phylum Pseudomonadota; class Gammaproteobacteria; order Burkholderiales; family Burkholderiaceae_C; genus Rhodoferax. The sequence goes on from NZ_JAQTXM010000017.1 coordinate 70,091, forward strand.
GCTGGCTGTCGAATTCATAGACAACCCGCGTCTGCCTTACCAGAGTCTTCCTGAAGTTGTCGTAACCCAAACCTGCAAGCTGCTCGACGTGCGTGCCAAGCAGGGGATTGGCTGCGATGCGCTTGATGGTGTCTTTAAACTCTTGATTGACCTCAGCCCAAACCAAGTCGCCAAATTGCCTCTTCACATATTTCTTGATTTCTGAAAAGTCTGCCTTGGCACCATCGAGGACAACTGCAGCACGCGTCATGCCTCGGCGTCCATCTCATTGAAGAAATCGTCCGCTGACTGAAACCTACCCTCTTGCAAATCTTTCCTGCCGAGACTCAAAAGTTTGAGCAACGCCATCGTCTCCTGCAGCCTTTCATAGGAGCCAATGTCCATAACAACCATTTTGGCTTCACCATTTTGGGTGATGATGATTGCTTCTGGATTAACCAAAAATTCTTTAACAATATCCGCTGCGTTGGACTTGAGGTATGAAATTGGCTTGATCTGTGATGCTAGGGACATGGTTGCCTCACTAAAGGTTGTTGGCCAAATATAGCCTAAATTTAGCCACCGAGTCTTTGTGTGGCCAGGTTCTCATTGCGGACTTGATCTGCAATCCATGCATTCAGGGGGCATGGATGCCGGGTCCAGCCCGTGATGCTAAGCCCCACACGAAACGGCAATAGAGCCGCAAATTTTCAATTAGCAGACTCCTATCCAGATAGGGAACCGGCATTGACATACATTTCTGCCAGAATGAATGTAGCTACCTAAAAGGCTAGCTCAACACACACTTTTGGCTATCCATGTATGTCCACCAACACCGGTAACCTCAATAGCGTCATATCCAGAGCACCCGGTGGCCTCAACTGGTGGGTTTTCTTGTGGGCTGCTGTAATCTTTATTACTTATGGCTCACTTTTTCCATTCAATTTTCTATCTGATCCAAAGCCGTTAGCTGAGTTTTATGCCCAATGGCATATGTTGCGCAATGCAGCAGACGCGGTTGACAACTTCATGCTTTTCATCCCCTTGGGCATTGGCCTGGACGCGTGCTTTCGCACTCGAAGCGCCAAACTCGCCGCGGGATTTGTGGCATTGCTGTTGTTAGGCATCGGTATCCAGTTGCTACAGCTTTATCTGCCCAGCCGCACTTCCTCTGTTGCTGATGTACTGTGGAACACCATCGGCCTGAGCGTTGGCATGCTGGCCTTCAGTCGGATTCGTCTGGCTGCAGAGAGCCTTCTGCAGGTCAACATGGGCCGACATGACAACTATGCCATGCTCTTGGTTGCCATCTGGCTTTGCTATGAATCGTTTCCCTTTGTGCCAACGTTAGATGTTGGGCTGCTTCGCGACCATGTAAAAACGGTCATCTTTGCCCCACCTTTTGAAACCATGCGCTTGCTGCAGCACACTCTGGCGGCAGCACTTGCCGGTGTTGCCATCGTACGTGCAAACTGGCTGCGACCGGGTTGGCTCAATGTAGTCATCTTAGGTGGTCTGGCGGTTTTTCTTGAAATATTTGTAGCCTATGGCAGCCTGCGGCGCGAGACACTTTTGGGCATAGCCATCGGGCTGTTTCTTGGGCATTGGTTCGACAAAGATGCAAACAAAAGAACCGGGGTGGTCGTTGTGCTGATTGCCTTGACTGCCTTTTTGATCACTGTTTTAACACCCTACAGAGGCCAGCCAGCCGACTCAACTTTCACTTGGACCCCCTTCTCTTACCTTTTTTGGTGGGGCAATACCAAAGACATTTCTCCAACCGCATTTGAAGCCCTGGTCATCGGCTCGCTTTTTTGGGCTGGTACGTTTATGAAAAGCTCTGTCAGCCAGCCATCCCCCCTGTGGCTCGGCGGTGTGTTTTTTTTGCTTCTGATGCTAGAGCTTTTTCGTATTTACCTAATGGGATATCACGGCGACACAACACCCTTGTTTCTGGCTCTGGTGCTGGTGTCATTCATTGTGTCATTTGGCCGCCGAAGCCCCACGCGAACTCATGACACGACGAACTTGCTGAACCCATTCGCGCTCCCGCTTTTCGGCCAATCTGGGAAACCACAGTTGTCGCCGGGCAACTTACGTCAGAGCCCGCAATCAGGTGCGGTTGATATAAATCCCGCTCGCGACGCTTGCACTAGTCTCCTGCGCCCCCGTGCCGAGAAAGATCCATTTTCCCGTTGGATTTATTTTCTTTATATCATCGCGGTTTTTTGTTTTATTATCTACATAATTATTACAGGGAACGCCAAAGGCATAAGAATAGAATGGCTAACCTATTGGCTCATAGGGTTATCTCTTCTTTTTTTCACCATAGAACATCCCATCATTGGAGTTGTTACTTATATCATAATCGGATATGGCATATCGAGCAACGGGCCAGAATATGACATATCTCTATCTTTGAGATTGAGGGATGGCATTGCGCTTCTGGCATTTGCTGCATGGATCATTGAAAAACGCAAATCAGGTGAATCATTTAAACTATGGAAGTTGATTCCAATTACTGCTAGCAGCTACTTTTTATGGCTTATGTTAAGCATATCTATTGCGTGGATAAAAGGTACGCCATGGGGACCGATCTTGAGATTTGACCCAGTCACTTACATTCATGCAGCAATCATGTTTGTTCTGATTGCAGATCTACTTCGAAAGAAAAGCTATCACGTCGGGTTAGCACTACTAATTATCTGCACAGCACTCGGACGGGCAATTCTCCAAGGACTAGATGGTGTTTATCTTGAGAGCTACGTAGCAACACTGCTTGTCATGAGTTTACCCATTGCAGGTATTGGCATACTGATATTGAAGAAAATATATCTGCGCATTGGTTATGGCATTATTGCCGTTGCAATGCTATTCTTCTTGATAGCGACTCAAAATAGAAATGCAGCCGTTGCTTTATTAGCTTTAGTACTGGTCTTTATTCTGCAATTACGTTTAATGTGGATAAAGAAGATTTTTATCTTAAGTGTCACCGCTGGCATCATTGCACTGGCCATGCCAAATCAATACTATGACCGTTTTAGTTCACTGTGGGATCCCCATGTTAATCAATCTACTTCTGGGCTAGATCGTGCAACGGCAGAGGGGCGTTTGGCACTTTGGCGTTCCGCTTGGGAGATCGCCAAAGATTATCCTATTTTCGGTGCAGGCCCAGGTAATTTTGCCTACTTTTTGAAATTTTATTCTCCCGGTCAAAGCAGGTTAGGTGCACATAATAGCTATCTGCAAGCGCTTGCGGAAACTGGTTTTATCGGATTATTTTTATATCTCGCCTTATTTTTATCTGCTTATCTTCTTTTAATTCGGATTCGTCAAAACCGGAATGCAACCTGGCAAGCCGATATCGCAAGCATGCTCCAGTTAAGTTTAGTAGCCTATTTAGCACTCGGTCTGTTCAATAACCGAAACGACCTAGTGCTCGCTTACATCATTGCCGGATGGGCTGTGGCGCTCAAATTCAGCCTACCGGCACCGGCTACCGGCTCAACCTCGCGAGAATCTGCCTCAGCGCCCAAGGCGCAACCAATTGCCCACCTCACGTGACGTAAACTAAACAAGCGACACATTCACGCCAAAACACCCTCCAAACCTGCAAACCCATGAACACGTTGCTCCACAAGGCCATGATCTGCGCCGCAGTGCCCAAGCGCATTGGGCTCTATGCATTGATGAAACAGCGCACTAGCTGGACACCTGAGCAAATTCAGCATTACCAAGAAAAACAGCTGCAAAAAATCATCCCCTATTGCTGGCAGCATGTGCCGTTTTACCGCAGCCACTGGCAGGGCTCCATCGACGACCCCCGAGCAATAAGAACCGTCGCAGATCTTCAGCAACTGCCGCTTTTAACCAAAGACCATGTGCGCGACAACCTGGACGCGCTCACCACCACCGACCCCAGCGTCAAAAGCACCCCGGCGCGCACCGGTGGCAGCACCGGCCGCCCCATCATCTTTCGCATGACCGACATAGACGAACAGCTTGCTTGGGCGCACATGTATGTAGGCTGGTCATGGGCTGGCTACAGCATTGGCGACCCGTTTTTGGTGGTGGGCGGCGAATCGGTGGGCGTGGGGCTGGGCGACAAGCGCACCTTCCGAGACAAAGTCATCAACCGCTGGGTCAACAGCGGCTCCAACATGACACTTGAGCGCGCCAAGGCACTGGTTGCCTCCCCGTACTTCAACACAATCCGCCTTATTTACGGTTACCCCAACTCCATCCGTGAGTTGTGCGAATACCTCGCCCAGCTCAATGCCAAGCCTGCTGCACTGAAAGGCGTGGTCTGCACGGCAGAGGTCATGCGCCCTGAAGTGCGCGAACGCATCCAGCAGGTGCTGGGCGTCAAGGTGCTTGACCAATACGGCCTCAATGACGGTGGCCTGCATGCCTGCGAAGGCCCGGAGCAAGACGGCCTGCACCTCAGTTTTCATCGTGGCATTCTGGAAGTGCTGGACGAGCAAAACCAGCAAATTCATGCGCTAGCCCAAACCGGCCGAGCCGTGGCTACACTGTTTTCAAACTTGGCCATGCCGTTTATTCGCTATGAGACCGGTGACCGCGTGCATTGGCACAGCCGTGCGCCATCAGCGTCGGACGTTTGCTGGCCGCGCATTGGGCCAGTAGATGGCCGTGCAGGTGATGTGCTGCATTTTCCCAGTGGTCGCAAGGTGCCCATGCCGGGCCTCACGCTGGTTATGCGCTGGATCGACGGACTTGACAGCTACCAGTTCATTCAGACCGATGCCGACAAGGTCACCGTGCGGTTGGCTCGCGGCCCCAATTTCTCTTGGGATGAAGCGCGCGTGCTGCAATATCTGCGTGACAAGATTGGTGATGAGGTCGAATGGAACATTGTTTGGGCCGCGCCAGAACTAACCCAGAACGGTAAACTGCTGATCATTCGGAACGACTGGCTCAAATCGACATCCGCAATTGCGTGACCGGCACTTGCACCATGCTCAGCCTGATCATCCCCGCTTACAACCATGGCCCACTTTTGGCCCAAACTCTGCCCGGTACGCTGGACCAATCCATCCGGTTTATCGAAATCATCGTGATAGACGACGGCTCAATCGACAACACTGCTGAGGTTGTACAACAATTTGCTGGACATGTGCGTTATATCCAGACAGCAAACCAGGGTGTTCAAAAGGCGCGCAACGCAGGTGTAGCGCAAGCGTCTTCAGAACGTGTGGCCTTTTGCGACTCCGATGATTTGCTAGAGCCCGATTATGTTGAAGTAGTTGGCAACTGGCTGGCCAGCCACCCCAAGGTAGATTTGACGTATGTAAACTTCTCAACCTTTGATGCCCGACCGTTCTACCCAGACAAATTTTTTGCAACACCCGAAGGATATTTTGATGGCGTTCGGGTGGAGCAAGGTTTTTATGTGGACGACCCTGACCTGTACATCAAGTCTATCCGCTACCCCTGCATGTGGGTTACAGACATGACAGTACGCAAGTCGTTTTATGAACCTTTTGGCGGGTTTGACCCCGCCTTTCAACGCATTATTACTAATGACTGGGAATTCAACTTACGGGCCATTTCAAAAGGGCGTGCCGCGTTGTGCCGTCGTGTGCTTGCCCGCGTGCGCTATCACACACGCAGCCAGTCAGATCACGCCGTTCGAACACATCTGGGTGCTGCCAAGCTGTTACAGCATGCACTAGAGTGCAATTGATGCCAGTTGTCCCCCCATCTGCGGAGGTCGATCACAAGGCTAATCTCATGACCGGCGCTCTTTGGGCAGTCGGCATGCGTTGGTCAGTCAAAGCCATTGGCTTGGTTAGCACTGCAATCCTTGCCCGGTTTTTAAAGCCGCAGGACTATGGTGTTGTGTCTATGGCTTTTTTGGTGGTAGGTTTGGTGGAAACCTTTTTGAACACCGGCGCCGCTTCGGCGCTAGTGCGTTTAGGTAGCAACCCTTCAATGGCACAAATTAATTCGGCTTGGTCATTGCGTGGCATTCAAGGATGTCTGATGGCCTTGGTGCTGTTGGCGGTGTCACCACTTGCAGCGATTTATTTCAACGAGCCACGCGTGATGCCTGTGCTTTGGGTGGTCAGCATGTGCCTGGCCTTTATGGGCTTTTCAAACATAGGCATGACTCTGGCCTATCGAGATTTGAAATTTGCCGTTGAATTCAAACAGGCACTTTATACAAAGCTAGCGTCAGTTGGCATCACATTACTTGCAGCTTGGTATTTTGTGGACTACAGGGCGCTGGTTAGCGGTATCGTCGCTGGATTTGTTGTTGAATGGTTTTTGTCTTACCGCCTCCATCCTTACCGCCCTCGTTGGTGTACCGAATGCATCGGTGAAATCTGGAAAATTTCAAAGTGGCTACTTGTCACTGGTATTGGCAGCTTTTTCTTGCATCGAACAGACCAGCTCATTGCTGGTCGTATAGGCAGCACACAGCAGTACGGTTTGTATACCGTGGGTGCAGATATAGGTGGGCTACCAGCGGGCGAGTTAGGCCCCTCGCTCACGCGCCCCCTGTTTCCTATTCTTTCAGCCATGCAGCATGACTGGGCGCGCGCCAAGTCTGCCACCTTAAAAACGCTGGGCAGTGTGAACAGCATCACCATGCCGCTAGGATTTGGGCTGGCTGCAGTCAGCACACAAGCCACTTTGCTGTTATTGGGCAACCAGTGGCTGGAGGCTGCACCATTTGTAGCGGGATTTGCCATCATCGGAGTTGTGCAGTACCTCACCAGTCCGATCAATACCCTGCTCAACGTGGCTGGTCATGTGCGGGTGCAAAGTCGTATTGTCTGGACCGAGTTTCTGGCGTTTGTTTTGCTGGCTCTGGTGTTGACACCCGCCTACCATTTGCATGGGCTGATGCTGGCGCGCATAGGAAGCGGCTTGCTGCAAGCTGCGTTAATGATGTTGGCTGCACGTCAATTCATGCAGCTCTCTTTGACGATAACGCTAGCCACTTTAGTGCGCCCATTGAGTGGCGCCATGTTAATGTATGGTGCACTAACAACATGGGGCAACAGCTTTAGTCAGCCCTTCATTAACTTGTTATGTAATGTGGTCTTGGGTGCCGTGCTCTATACAAGTTGGTTGATGTTGACTTGGCGGCTTGCGGGGCGGCCCGAAGGCTTGGAAAGCACTGCCGTTGGTTTTATCAAAAGCAGATTAAGCAGGATGCGTGGATGAATATTTACGGATTTATGATCGTCAAGGATGAGGCTGACATATTGGCTCAAACCATTCTGTCACTTATCAAGTTTGGTAGCTTTAAAAAGATATTCATCTATGACAATGGCTCTAAAGATGCCACCCTGCAAACTGCACAGCAATTCTCCAGCAATCAAGTGGTTGTAAGTCAGCTTTTGGAGCAATTTACTGACAATCTAAAGTACGAAAATGTCTATCGGCAAGTAGGCCTGTTACAAGATGGCGACTGGTTTGCGATTCTGGACGCAGATGAAATCTACCAAGAACCCCTGTTGCCAGTGGTTCTAAATGCTGAATTGGAGCAAGCCAATTTTATCGAAACTCGCTCAGCACAGTTTTACTTTACCGATGACAATAAAAACCACGAATTTAAACCTGATATAGCTGCAGCAGAGCAAAGACCGCATTATTTGATTAACTATGGTGAGCCTCGCATATTTAAATACAACTCTAAAACAAAATTAACAGCAGACCAAATCAAGAAAAAAGCACATCCATTGGTTGTCAGTAGCAAATTATTTCTCATTCATCATTTTCAATTCAGATCAGCTTCCCAAACTCAACGTCGCTTGGACATTAGATTAGCCAACAATGTGCATTCCAAAAATTGGGGCCACATCAATTCTGCCAATTGGCAAGACTATATGGTCTGCGCTAGATATTTGCATCGTTACGATGGTAACCTAAGAGAGGGATTACCGGCTGGGGCCAATTTGTACAAAATTAAAAACAATGCTGCTTACACTATGGCTAATTTATTATGGCTACGCAAGCATGGGTATCTAACTCCTGATCAGATGGAGTTTTTTGATGCTTCACGCTTGCAACGTTTGATTAGAAAACTATGGTAACCAATCAGTTGCAGCCCTCTGTATGCATCAGTATTTTGAATTGGAATAATGCTGATGAAACCTTGCATTGTCTTGAATCCCTAAAAAAAATCAATCAATCGAATGTTAGAATTATTGTCCTTGACAATGGCTCGACTGATGATTCGATCCAGAAATTACAGGTTCAAAGTGGTTTTGAGTTAATTACAAGTGCCACTAATCTTGGTTTTGCAGGTGGTCACAATAAAATTATTCAATATGCTCTTGATCATGATTTCAAGTATGTTTGGCTTTTAAATAACGACGCGCTCGTTGCAGAAAAATGCCTTGAACATTTGACAGACCATGCTGAACAACACACAGAGGGTGCATTGTTTAGCCCAGTCATTAAAAATCTCTCTCCACCGCACAAATTACAGCACGTTATCAGCCTACTAAATGCTACGCAGACAGGTGTCGAAGAATATCTCGACATTGATATAGCCAGAGAACTTCAGCAAGAGCAGCCAGATAAAATTATCTTGTGGGGAACTGCGTTGTTTTTAAGATGTTCCGCTGTCAAACATATTGGCTTGCTGGATGAAAAGCTATTCGCCTACTCTGAAGATACTGACTATTCCATGCGGTCTATCAAAAATGGTTACCGCAACCAAATTGTTTTTAATGCTGAGATACTTCACCATCAACCTGTCGGCCCTAGAAAACCACATTATTATTACTACACCCAAAGAAACGGTTTTTTGACCTGGAAAAAATATGTCAGCTTTAAAGATTTAATGCGCCTAGCCCGCTGGAATCTGCAACTGGCTCGCAAGTTAAAGGCAGATATCCCAGGGCAAATTGATGCTATCTCGGCATTGAAACTTGGCATTTGGCACGGCTGGACAAACCGTGGCGGTCCATACAACTCGCAAGAAAAACTAGGGGTTTTCCCCACCCTTCTCGTTAATTCCTTTCTGGCCATATCATGACACGCGTTTTGATCAGCATTCTCAACTGGAATTCTTCAGACAAAACTTCTGAATGCATCCAGTCTTTGATGCATCTGCAAGTCGACGAGCAACTCAGCGTCGATATTCGGGTGCGTGACAATGGCTCTGCCCTGGATCAACTAGCTAAATTAAAAGTCCTAGAGCAGTCTTACCCGTCAGTATCTTTTGACTTTAGCACTCAGAATACAGGTTTTACGGGAGGCCAAAATCATAATATTCAGTATGCGCTTGACCAAGCCTATGATTATATTTGGTTACTGAATAATGACACGGTGGTTTACCCGGATGCATTGGGTTTGCTGGTGCAAGAGATGGAATCTGATCCTAAGTGTGGTGCGAGTTCACCCATTATTCTTCGGTTGGGACAGCCTGAGATTGTAGATTTTTGTGGCGCTTGTCATGAGTGGTCTAATATTGACACGTTAAGGCCCAATTCTTTGGCTGAGGCACCAAAGTTTCTTGAAACACATGCCAAGACAGTATGGGCAGTAGGCACTGCGTTACTGCTGTCTTGTGCTGCTGTGCGAGAAATTGGCATGCTCAACAGCGACTACTTTGCCTACTACGAAGACGATGACTTTGGGGCCAGACTAGTGACCAACGGTTGGCACACCCGCATTGTTTTGGAAGCCAAGGTAGAGCACGCATGTTTTGAAGGCGACATGTTCCAGCGTCAACCCTATTTTTTTTACCTCCTGACCCGTAACGCCGTTTTTTTTGCTTTGACACATGTGCCGGCGGCTTACCGCAGGTTTTTGCGCGTGAGATATGTCACCCGTTCGTTTCATTTGGCCGAAAAACTCTATGGCCTGGGGCATGCTGCCAAAGCACAGGCATGCTTGCTAGGTCTGAGTGATGGGCTGTTTGGTCGCGGTGGCCCGCCAAAGCTTGGCCGGACGCTACCCTTTTGGGTAGCAGTTTTGCGGCCACTGTTGCGCTGGTGGAACACGCGATAGCGCAGGCAGGCCATGCTGATATCCATCATTGTCCCCACTCGAAACCGTGTGCCACTGCTGGCGCGGGCTCTGCAAGCCATCAAATCCCAGGGTCATGAAAGTTATGAGGTACTAGTGGTGGACGATGGTTCAGACACTGCCACGCGCAGCGTTTACCCCGCCCTGATGGAAAGCCTGGGCAGCGCTTTCAGCTTGATGCTTGTAGGCACAGACGGCCAGCGCGGCCAGGGGCCCTCTGCCAGTCGCAACCTGGGTATTCGCTCGGCTCGGGGTGAGGTCATCGCTTTTTGTGATGATGATGACCTGTGGCTAGACCCCTGCCACCTGAGCGCAGTGGCTACGTTATTCAAAGACCACACTGCAGTAGAGCTATGCATCGGCAACCAGCGGGCTGTGCATGTAGACGGTGCTGTACGTGACCTTTGGCTGCCCACTTTGGGCACACGCGCTGTCGGCCGCCCCATGCTAACCGACCGCTTTGGCTCGATTACCGTCGCTGACTTGATCCAAAGCGGCGGCTTTGGCCACCTGAATATGATTTGTGTGCGGCGCAGCGTGGTGCAGGCTGTGGGTGGCTTTTGGGAGGCGGTCAACTACGAAGAAGACCGCGACTTTTTTTGGCGTTGTGTTGATGCCAGCACCGCACTGTCCTACACCCCTGCCACCGTGGCCCAGCACCATGTGCCCGACCCCACCCGGCGTGTCAACGTGTCATCGGCCCTTCAACAGCAAGAGCGCTGGCTGGTGGCAGCCATGGTCAGCCAGCACATTGCAGCTAGCGTCAAGTCGCCAGCCATTGCGCAGCTTTGTCTTGCCCACGAGGGCGACCTGCTTCGGCGGCTGGCGCTGCATTGCGCTGACCACGGCCAAGCCCGCGCCAGCCTGGGTTTTGCCTGCCAGGCTCTGGGTGCCAGGTTCTCGTTCAAATGGGCCGCCTACTGCGCCTTGGCCTGGCTCAAGTCACTCAGGCCTTCATAATTGTCCGCTAGACTCAGGACATGGTTTCACCCCCAAAAGTTCTCGTCATTGGTGACGATACCCGCAGTTTTTTGACGTGCGTCCGTTCCTTGGGGCGGCGCGGTGTAGAGGTGCATGTGGCCCCCTATACGCTAGATGCCCCCGCCTTGCAGTCGCGCTACATCCGCAAGGTGCATTTGTTGCCCTACTACCTGGACGGCGGTGCAAAGTGGCTGCACGCTATGCAAACTCTGCTGGCGGCAGAGCAATTTGATATGGTGTTGCCCTGCGAAGAGCGGGGCCTGCTGCCCCTGTTTGCACACCAGGCCGAGCTGCCTGGCAGCACCGTATTGGCCATACCAGATGCAGTGGCGTTGGATGCTTTTTTTGACAAACTCAACACCCGCCAGCTTGCGCAACGTTGCAGCGTGCCCATACCCGATGGCTATGTGTGGCGGGCAGACAGCAGCGTGGCGCAGTTGCAGGCACAGCTTGGCTTGCCCGTCGCGGCCAAGCACCGCCAGTCTTACAGACTGCAGCAGCTGTATGTGCGCACGCAGGTGCGCATTCTGCAAGACGCTGCGGAAGTTAACCAGTGGCTCCAAAGCCAACAGCCAGCGCCAGACAGCGTATTTTTTGAAAAAATTGTCGAAGGTGTTGGCTTGGGTGTGTCTGTGCTGTGCCATCAGGGAAAGGTACTGCAAGCGTTTGAGCACCATCGCGCCAATGAACTGGCCGGCAGCAGCTACTACCGCAAAAGCATGCCGCTTAATGCTGAGCGCCTTAATGCCGTAGCGCGCATGGTGGCGGCTGTCAGCTACACCGGCCTGGCCATGTTTGAGTTCAAGCTCAACACCCACACCGGCCAATGGGTGCTGCTTGAAGTCAACGCCCGGCCCTGGGGCTCTTTGCCCCTGCCCGTAGCCTGGGGCGTGGATTTTCCGTATAGGCTTTTCCAGTTGCTGTGTGCCAGGCAAGAAACTCCCGCCGTGGCCTACCCCAGCGGCAGATACAACCGCAACCTGATTGCAGATATTTGGCAAATGCGCACACTGGTGGCGCAACTAAAAAGGCAACCAATCACGCTAGGTGTCGCTTTGTTGCGTTGGCTAGCGGGCTTTGGTCGGCTAATCTTGCTGCGGGAGAAACACGATGTGTGGGTAGCAGACGACCCTGCCCCGGCCTGGACCGAGATGCGCCAATTTTTGGCGCAGCGGCTGCCCAAAAGACTTTTGCCAACTGCGGTTTTGCCCAAAACCAGCGCGGCCATTGCAAAAGCCACCAGCAGCAAGCCACGGCATGTGCTTTTTGTATGTCAAGGCAATATATGCCGCAGCCCTTATGCAGAGCGCATAGCGCGCTCTATATTTAGTAGCAAAAATTTACCCATTGCAGTTGACTCTGCAGGCATGCTGCCGCGCAACCGACGGCCAGCGCCAGCCAACGCCATTGCAGCGGCCAAGTTAAGCCATGTGGACTTAAGTGACCACCTGTCCAAATGCACAGATACTGAGCTGGTTTCAAAGGCTGACTTGATTTTTATATTTGATGACATTAACTTTCAATCCTTCAAACAACGGCATCCGGATCAAGTGAGTAAACTGATCTTGCTGTCCGCTTTTGACGATGAAAAAGAAGCGGGTTACGTTGCAGACCCCGATGGCAAAGATATCGGCGAGTTTCAAATAACCTACGCACTGATTGACCGGTGCCTCAAGAATTTTGCTAAGAGATTGAAGTGATGTTTAACCTGCAAGAGCATCAGCCCGTGGTGTTACCTGCGGGTGCACCACCGGTTTTAACTGTGGTGGTAGACACTGAAGAGGAATTTGACTGGAGCCAGCCGTTTAGCAGAAGCAATACCAGCACCACATCTATCGCCGCCCAGCCACTGGCGCATCAACGGGTTTTTGACAAACATAGCGTGGTGCCTACCTATGTAATTGACTGGCCGGTGGTCACCAACCCGGCTGCAGTCAAAGTGCTGCTCGGTTTAATGGATGAGGGCCGGTGCGAGATTGGCACCCACCTGCACCCGTGGGTATCACCGCCCCATCAGGAAGAAGTGAACACCTTTAATTCATATGCGGGAAATTTGCCCCAAGCGCTGGAATACCAAAAGATTGAAATGCTCACCGATGCCATTGAGGCAGCCTTTGGCAAACGACCCCTTGTTTTTAAAGCCGGCCGCTATGGCGTTGGCCCCCACACCGCCGACACCATTGCCAGGCTGGGGTATCTGATAGATGCCAGCGTGGTGCCCTACACCGACATGCGCGGTGATGGCGGCCCTAACTTTGCCAGGCATGGAGTCAACCCGTTTTGGTTTAAAGCTGCTGGCAAAACCCTGCTTGAGCTGCCAGCTACAGCAGGCTACGCTGGCAAGCTGCACCACATGGGCCATAAGCTCTACCCACTATTGCAAAACAGCAATGCGCGTCGACTCCGGCTACCTGGCATAGCATCACGCATTGGCATGCTGGAGCGGATTAAATTGACCCCTGAAGGCTACACGAGTCAGGAGCTCATGCACCTGACGCAATGCCTTTTGAAGCAGGGTTGTCAATATTTTGGGCTGACCTACCACAGCCCATCACTGGTGCCCGGCAACACCAGCTATGTTAGATCGCAGCAGGAGTTAAGCAGCTTTATTAATGTGCTAGACCAATATGTATCATTTTTCTTGAACCAAATGGGTGGCAAAACCTTGTCGCCAACCAATTACCTTGCATTGGCGCAAGCTACCTTAATCCAACTGCCCTTTAATATGTTTGTCGACAAGTAAGTTAAGTACGGAAAGCAGGCAAATTAAAATATATACAATTTCATAATAAGTCAAACTAACCCCTGCACCACCTACCATATAGGCAAGCAAAGACAAAAACATGGCGTCTGCCATATCAATAGCCCAAACCAAATCTTGGCGCTTGCTATTTTTTATCTTTCTCCGGATTGCCTTTCGATTAGAATTCGCAGTTGCCAGCAAAGATAATAATAAAAATAAACCCACCACACCCATGTCACCCAGCACCTGAAAGTAAATGCTATGCGCTGCCTTGGGGCTATATAAATTCATATCAATATTGAAAATACTTGTCGTCGCCTTATAAGTGTCCCAAATCCAGTAGTTTTGAATGGCTGAAAATCCACCCCCAAAAATCGGGTTATCGAGCCCTATCGCCAAGCTAACCCGCCACGCCGCCACCCGATTCATAAATGAATTATCTTCATTGGCAGTTTCAATGGACGAGATGCGGTCAAACCAACTGTCTGGTGCCACAGCCAACACCAGGACCACACCCACAAGAATGGCCAAAAAAGCAACGCCCTTGCGGCGACTCATAAAAAAATACCACACCCCTAATACAGCCAATGCCAAAAAACCACCGCGTGAATTGGTAGCAATCACAGTCAAAATGGTTAATAAAAAGGCAATTAATGATAATTTTTTGGCATATTTGTTACTTAAGGTAGTAGAAAAATACAAAATGATTGGCAACACCATGACCATGGCAACAGCAAACAAATTATTATCAGTGAGTGATGAGTCTGGTATGCCACTCATTTGATGGGAACCACCAGAAACAATAAACTTAAGCCCTTCTACCACACCGTGCAAACCCAAACCAAGCGCAATCATTGCTAATACAGCATGAATGCCCATCCTATCTTTAACAAAAAATGGCACGGCGAGCACAAAAGCAAACCCTTTCATGATTTTTTCATATGTATCCATCACCATTGGGTTTGGTGACAATGAAAATGCCGCACTGAGATTGGCGTGTATCAAAAATGCAACTAACAACCAATAAGTACCCGCAAGCTCTGGCTTTTTTACTTTTTCTTTGCCTCGACCCCAAAAAAGTAAACCTAGTGCTATAGCAGCAAATATTAAATTAAACCGCACACCCTGCATAAAACCAAACAAATAGTGCGTTGGTGTTAATACCGTTGTATAGCCCCAAAATAAAAAGGCCACAAACCCATTCATAATGGCCATTGGCACCATGACGAGCATGGCCAAAAACATCACCATGTCTCTCATTTTGTTTGGTCCGTTTTCTTAAAGGCAAACAAGCCCAAGTCAACAGACTCCCCACGCGACTTTTTGATGATTTTCCAGCACAAGTAAATCATCAATCCCAAGTCCAGCCAAAACAGCGCACCCTCAACCATTTTTCAAGTCCTTAAATTTTTGAGTCAGTATCGCTACCCGATGATCCCACGAGTTAGCCTGCGCGTAACGCGTTATCTGAGCAGCATTCCACGGTTTTAGCAGCGCCGCTGCGAGTGCTGTTTGCAGCGCGGCCTTGTCACCAAAGGGCACCACCGTGCCAAGGTCATCACTCACCACCACTTCTTTGTTGCCACCCACATCGGTGGTTACCACTGGCAAGCCGCACGCCATTGCCTCCAAAAACACGTTGGCCCAGCCTTCGTTGCTAGTGGCCAGCACAAAGACATCGGCAGCGCTCAATATGTCAGCCAACTGATGATGCGGCCTGGCACCCAAAAACTGCACATGTGCCTGCAGGCCCAGGGTTTGCACTTGTTGCTCTAGCTGGGAACGGTTGTTGCCCTCTGCGGTTGCCCCTCCCACTATCAAAAACTTGAGCCTGGCAAACTGGGTTACCAGTGCGGGCAGTAGCTCTATCACCCGGTGAAAGCCTTTGCGCTCTACCAGCCCCCCTACCGACACCAGCACCATATCTTCAGCCTGCAAGCCCAGCGCCTGGCGTGCCAGCAGTTTGTCTGCACGCTTAAACTTGGCAAGGTCTATGCCATTGCCAACCACTTGCAGCTTGGCTTCAGGCACACCCAGGCGGCGGGCCACCTTGCACAGGTCTTCTGACACACCAAAAACATGGCTTGCGCGCTGCAGCGCCACCTGCATACGGCCGCAAATGGCGGGGTCTTTGGCATGGCGGTGCTCGGTGCCGCGCAGTGTGATGGTGGTGGGCACGCCAAACCACTCGCCCAGCAATGTGGCTGCATAGCCATCCGGGTAGGTAAAGTGGGCATCAAGCACATCCAGGCGCTGCTGCTTCTTAAGCCGCCTGATAGTGGTCCAGGCACCTAGTGCCATCAGCACCCCGTCAAGGCGCTTCAACACACCCGGAAACGAGAGATACCTAGGTTGAAACACCTCAATGCCAGACTGCAACTCTTGCCGAGCCACTGGGGGCCTGAAATGTGGTCTGGCCAGCCGCAGCAGCCCCTGCAACGGAAACCACGGCTTGGGCGACACCACACACAAGTCAAGCTGTTGGGCCACGTTAAACATGCGCTCGCGTACAAATACACCCGCGTTAGGCTGCGCCTTGCTGGGGAATAGGCTTGAGAAAACAACAATTTTGGGTAATTTGTCAGTCACAGGCGTGCTTGGCCGAAAAGAGCCTATCGTAACGGCTGACCATACCCGCCAACGCAAACCGCTGTAGTGCGTGCTGGCGGGCCAAGCCACCGTGCTGCAAAGCCAGCGCCGGGTCAGCCATGTAAGCCCACAACGCCTGCGCCATGCCATCTACATCACCCGGCTGCACCAGTTGCCCGGTGCCACCCACCTCAACCAGATCGGGTGTGCCGCCCACCGCAGTGGCCACCGTGGGCAGGCCAGTGGCCATAGCTTCTTGCAAGGTGCAAGAGGTGCCCTCGGTCAGTGAGGGCAGCACAAAGCAATCCAGGCAGTGCAAAATGGCAGCGACATCTTGGCGTGCACCGGGCAACCAAGCCAGGTGCTGCACACAGGCGCTTGCCAAAATGCCTTCAACCTCATGGCGCAACGGCCCCTCACCCACGATGACCAGGCGGGCACGCGCTGCGGCTTGCGGGTGCGTGGCCAGTAGCCGGACAAATGCCTGAGCCAAAAATGGCTGGTTCTTTACCGTTTGCAGCCGTCCCACGGTACCTAGCAACCAATGCTGTCCTGGCACAAACGGGCAGCCTTCAGGTGCCTGCGGGTACGCAGTGGGTGCAAACACATCGGTATCGACACCGTTTGCAATCAGGCTGCGCCGTTGTGCTGGCACACCAATAGACTTTGCCAAATAATCGTCCAGGTCTTGGGACACTGATACATAGTGACTGACAAACGGGCGATAAAGCCGCCGCAACCGCTGATACTTTGGGTTGCGCCCCTGTGGGTCTTGAGCATCCCAGCCATGTTCGGCATGCACCCGCTGCGGTACCCCTGCAGCCCAGGCAATAGGCACAAGTTCTAGTGCTGCCAAATTGCAGGTGTGAACAACATCGGGCTTGAGCTGTCGAAACAGCCGCCATATCTTGGGGTAAAGCGGCACTGCGTGCCCAGGTGGCTTGTTCAACGCAATCAATTTCACGCCTGGATCCACAATGCGCTGTGCAAAATCACCAAAATCGGTAAGTGAAAGCAAAACGTGCTCAAACCGATCGGTGGGCAAACGATTAATCAACTGTACGATGATGTTTTCAAGCCCGCCAACCGAAAAGCTGTAAACCACATGAACGATGCGAATACGCTGACTAGATTTTTGAGGTGTGGTATTTATTGTCATAAATCACCAGCTTATTAGTGCCATTGAGTTATCTTCCGATTATCTGAATTTATTATTTTTCTTAACCTTGGCGCATTCAAACTTGATTTTTCTTCACTTGCCAAATTTTTAGCAATACTGCGCGCATTGGCCGCTTTTGCAACTCACACCAGTAACCAAGCGTTAGTGCTATCACAAAGGGCGCGATGATCATTGCTGCCGACATGTAACCGGTACGACCCGTGTTGCTTGCAACGGCGTTGATAATACCAATCACCGGCAAATGAAATAAATACAACGCCAGCGTAGAGCCAGAAAAAAAAGATAAGGGTCGTGCTATCCATGCGAAAAATCTGCCCAGCCACTGCGCGCCCTGCGACATCCCGTAGATGTGAACCGCAATGCACAAGCCAGTCAGGTACTTCCAGGGCAGGCTATCAGGCACGACGCCCAGGAATCTGGCTTTGCCAAGCGACGAATAGTCTGCCCACAACATAAAGGCAAGCAGCGCCAGGCTGCCCATGGCCACCAGCAGCCCAAATCGCCCAAGCTGCCGGTGCTTGAGGAGGTAATAGGCAGCAACGCCCAGCAACCAAACTGGCAGCAAAATCAAAATTTTTGGTCCTGCAATGGCGGCCCCAGCGACCGCAAACACAATGCGCCGCCAGCCATTCAATAACATGACGGCACCAAAAATAAAGTAGTACCAAAATTCATAGGGTATCGACCAATAGGCACCATCGCTTCCAAAGTGCTGATCCATACCCCAGGATTGGTTGAGCATGATGGCAGACAACACATACCCCGACACGGTGCCACCACCTGTTGCTGCATGCGCGTTCAAATAACTTTCAGCATTGATGGCCTGCCCGATGGCATCCAACACCACGGTGAGCAACATGGCTGGCAAGATCACTGAATAAAGTCTTGCAAGCCTTGCTGCTGCATAGACTGCCAGCGTCTGCTCGCGCTGGTCAGTGACGAAGGCAATGACAAAACCCGAGAGCACAAAAAACGCCATCACCGCCTCGTTACCAAAGTAAGTGAACGGCCAAAGGTAACCACCAACAAGATGGCCATGCCCCAAATGGCTCAACACAACCACAACAGCGCAGACGACGCGCATCAAGTCAAGGTAGGCAGAAAGTTGTCGGTTCATAGGTGCTGTAGCAGACTCATCTTCATAAAGTTTATAAACGTCTCAATTTCGGTCACCCCACACCACTTCATAAACCACTTCAATATTTGTAGCTAGTAGCGCTTGCTGCATAAGGGCTAGAGGCAATATTTTTACATAATTTAGTTGCCATATATCATTTTCACTACTCGTTATTCAGTTTCATTTTTTTGGCCTCGCAAAACTGATACGGAAAATCCATTTGGCCAATAAATGCCGAGTAAGTGCGACACGACTCCGTTGCCAGTTGGTACCCAAAGGCAATCAACTCCTGATTTGCCAACACCAAATAGTCTGCATTGCTCTCCTGAGATGTGGCTGCATCATTGATCAAGCGAGCTCGGCATGCGCCGCTCAAATCTGTGTCAATCGAAAACGCCTTGTACCGACTCATCTTAGCTGTGGCTCGACCAATTGCTGCGCATATGACGGGCTCTCTTGCAAAAGAATAAAAACCCAATTCGTGATTGAGTTGCACCAGCCGCATTGAGTTGAAATCTTGCAGTGCCTGGGCAATGACATAAACCTTGCCAGCACGCGCAGCTGTCTTTGCACGCACTAGTTTGTCATAGGCAGCAGTGCGAGGAAAATTGCCAGAGACACGGTAAACCGCGACCGCCGGCGGAAATTGGCTTAACAGCCAACTGTTGGGTGACCCATCCGCCGCAATCAAAACGGTGGCCGTTGAAGGTGACTCCATGGCTGGTAGATCTACTTTGTAAGCCTGGTCGCTCCAAGCCGCCCGCAGTCCAAAATTGGAATGTACGACCCCGCCCGACAAACTCCAAAGTGATACAAGCAATGTGATTGCAAGCGCCATTCGGTGTGCAATAAAAGCGCGGAATCCCAAATAGACAAACAGAGGCAACATCACCTCTATTGCGGTCATGTAACGGCCAATACTGAAAATCTTTAACCAGACAACATAACTGAGGCCACTAAAAATTAACAACCAAGTTGTGATCATTTCTGGTGCCAGCCAAACAAAAACGGAACCCCTAGCGCGCGCACGATGCCGCCACAGATTCCAGATGCCATCAGCTAGCCAGGTGAGCAGCACTGCAAATGTAGCCACCCAAAGATAGTTATAAATCGGCGCATCATGAATCCTCGCAGGGCGCAGCCCCATCCAAACTGGCCAAGCCAGCGTCTCAATAAGATTGACTGGCCCCCACCGTGTATCGATCACGGATGTTGCCGTGGCCAACTCTGATCGAAAATGCCCATTGAATTGCGGGAACAGTGGGTTGCCAAACTTTGCCCAAACCTCGTAAAACCACCACCCCGAGCTGGCCATAAAGCTGAATAGAACGCCACCAATGTAGAGCAACAAATTGCGCAGGCGCGCAGCGGTAGCCGCCGCTGGGATCAGGGCCAATGTGATAGCCATTGCCACTGCAAAAGGCGCATTTGTCAACTTGAGTCCAATTGCCAAACCCATGAGTAAACCGATCGAACCCGCAGGTGGCTGAACAATCACCTTTTGTTCACGCAGTTTCACACACCAATGACAAAGCAAATAGAGTCCTGACAATACAAGCGGTGAACTACTGCTGTCACCAGCCGAGGTACCAAGTTGGGCGATAAAACTGGCGTTTAAACAACCCAGCACTGCTAGCAGCATTGGACCAAACATAGCAGGGTTACCACCAGCTACAAAAACTGTGCGCGCAATCAAGAATACTAAAACCGCGTTAAAGCCATGAAAACTGCCGAGTAGGAATCCAACAAACCAAGGCGGTAAGTGCAGATTAAGCCAATAGACAGGCAGATCAATCAGTGGACTGAAGTAGGACTGAAGTTGTGCTGGCGCTAAATCAAGATCGAGCCGCCCTGCTAACAACGCATAGGGGTTATAAACATGGTAGTTGCGGGTGTCCCAGTTTGCATCTTGCCCAAGAAACACTGCGAGGCAACCAGACCCGAGGATGACTGCCATGCATACAAAAAAAACCGCAACTGTTTGCCGCCTCATTATTGCCCTTGCTTAATATGCCTAGCTAGTTAATATCGAAAAAGCAGGAAGGGATATTAATTAACAGGCAGTTTAAACGCAAATCGACGGTAAGCATGGAAACTGATAAACGTCTGAAATGCGGTTGCAATTATTATTGAGATGACAGGCGTTATATTGATGCTTATTAGCCATAAATAAATTAAATAATTAATAAGTGCCATCACCATTGCCACTAATATGTATCGCAAGGCCTCATCAGAGCTTCGCAAAGTTTTCACGTTGTAAGTAAATTGCCGATTTATCAGCCAGGTAAATACCATTGCACACGCAATAGAAGGAATACGCGCCAACCAAGGATTGACGCCGGAATAAACCAAAAAATAAGTAAGGCCTGCATCTATCAAAAAACCCAAACCACCCACTATAAGGAAACGGAAAAACATTACCAAGAAATAGCTATTTTATTGAAATTAAGAATTTGTCATATACCACATGCGCTTTTGCTCAAGCCGACCACGTGCCACACTATCTAAAATTAATCCACTTACCATGAAGACAACTGCAACCAATGTAATACCAGTTGCCAAGATGGCTGTTGGAAATCTTGGAACAAGACCTGTCTCAATATATGTAAATAAAAGTGGTAAAGCCAGAACAGTAGCGGTTATCAAAAGAAAAATTGCAAGCACACCAAAAAAGCGGGCCGGCCTGATCTCCTTAAATAAAATCAAAAAAGTAAACATGATCCTGAATGCGTCACGAAATGTTCGCAGCTTGCTGACAGAGCCTTCTTGGCGTGCACCATAGTCGGTGGGAAGTTCTGCAATGGGCATACGCAGCTGGCTGGCATGCACCGACATTTCAGTTTCAATTTCAAATCCACTTGATATTGCAGGGAAACTTTTTACAAATCGTCTAGAAAATATTCGGTAGCCTGAAAAAATATCAGTAAACAAAGGACCAAACAAGTTCCGATACATGCCATTAAAAAGGCGGTTGCCAAACCCATGCCCCATACGGTGTGCATTCTCATACACGTCACGTCGCGTCCCAACAACCATATCTAGATGCTCTTCAATGAGCTTTTTCACCATTTGTGGTGATGCTGTTGAGTCGTAGGTGCCATCCCCATCGGCCATCACGTACACATCGGCATCAATGTCTGAAAACATGCGCCTAACGACATTTCCCTTGCCAGGCCAATTTTCTGCACGGACCAGCGCGCCGGCTGCACGCGCCTCTTGCGACGTGTTGTCTGTAGAGCGGTTGTCGTAAACATAGATTTTTGCTTCGGGGAGCATCCGTCGGAAGTCCTCTACAACCTTGCGAATGGATAAACCTTCGTTGTAACAGGGCAAAAGCACTGCTACATTCATATGTGTTGTTTTAGTTGTTGATAGATCGTTCACTCTTCGCTCCCTTTATGACATTCAGTTTTCCACTATAAGTGAAAAAGATGAACTTACGGTTTACACCAGTTGCCGCCTCTTCTGTATTGATAGCGGAATAGTGCATGTTGTTGTTTCGACCACACTCTTGGTCCAGATGTGCTCGGCGACGTGTCAGTTTAGGCCATCCATTTTGCCAATCCAGCTTCCCCTCTTGCTTGCTTGGCGGTGCACAATTTAGAGTTTGCGAGATGGGCACGCTCAGCAACAGACACTTCTCTTGTCTTGACGCGGCTATTTGCTCTGATATTGTCACAGCCTAAGGAAGGTCTGATTAACTCACCGTCAAGTGAGTTATGTGGCCGTTGTTTTTCAAATCGTGAGATTTCACAAGAAATCTCCAAGAATTCCTGAGTTTTGGCGGCTGCTTTGGGCCTTTTCGGCCCCGCTCAGGGTCATCGCCCGGTTTTCGGGCGCACTCATGCTTTCGCGCCCATCAATTTGCCGCGCACCATCCACAAGTTGGACAGCGCAAACAAGGTGAAGAGTCGGGCTGTGTTCTTCTTCAAGCCCCGGTAGCGAACCTTGACAAAGCCGAATTGACGCTTGATCACCCGAAACGGATGTTCTACTTTGGCGCGAATGCCAGCTTTGAGCTTCTCTGCCTTGTCGATCAGAGCATCAGCCGGGTCATCCTTGTTGAGCGCTTTGCGTTTGCCTGGACGCATGGCAATTTGCCAGGACACCGCCTTGTCCGCATCGGCTCTTTTGTCAATGCCTTGGTAGCCAGCATCACCATAAGCCAGAGTCTCTTCACCGTGCAGCAGGCTGCTGCCTTCAACGACGTCATGCACGTTGCCGGAGGTGCCGCGTACGGTGTGCACCAGTCCTGAATCAGCATCTGCGCCAATGTGGGCTTTCATGCCAAAGTACCACTGGTTGCCCTTCTGGCTGGAGTGCATTTCTGGATCGCGGGCTTTGTCTTTGTTCTTGGTGGAGGTAGGTGCCGCTATCAGGGTGGCATAGACCACGGTGCCTGTCTTCAGGAGCAAGCCGCGCTGAGTAAGCAGGTTGTTGACCGCAGCCAGGATTTGCTCTGAGAGCTTGTGTTTTTCCAGGCGATGGCGAAACCTCAGGATGGTGCTCTCGTCTGGCAGGCGGGCAAATTCTTCAAGCTGGGCAAACTCACGGTACAGCGGGGTGTCAAAGAAGGCCTCTTCCATGCCCGGGTCTGACAGGGTGAACCAATGCTGCATGAAGTGGGTGCGCAGCATGGTTTGCAATGAAAACGGGGGGCGCCCAGTTTTACCTTCGGGGTAATACGGGGCAATTAGCTCAACCAGATCAGCCCACGGCACCACTTGCTCCATCTGCTCCAGGAACACTTGCTTGCGGGTCTTCTTGACGTTCAGGTTGAGATTCAAAGTGGCTTGTTTTATGCTACGTATTTTATAGCAAATGACGGGTCTATAAGCATAATTTGCGAGGAGTTATGCAGAGTTTCCCTAACCTCATACATACCCTGCCTTATACAAAGATTAATCTCTTTTATTTTAAAGTGTAGTTATAAAAATAAGGATCAAATACAAGAGTACCACTCGAAGATGAGATATAGTTTAAATTAATCCATTCATAAATCAACGGATGAATTTTACTATACTGAAAATTAACATTGCTATCAAGCGGATGATTTGAAAGAAATATATAATCCGGCTTATTATTATTTAATCTATTAATTTCATCCAGCTCAAACTTTGAACTCCTATTAATCAAGGAATATATCTCCCAGAGTGGCATTTTCTGACGGTAAATGGCGTGTAGACTAGGCATATCGGGCACCGCCAAGAAACTCTCATTTTTTTTCATTTTGTTTTCTATAACATCACTTGCCAAGTCTAACTTAGTTGAAATTTTGGGCCTTATATAGACATAATCCCCAGTAATCTCCGTTATAATATAAGGCTTTTTCAACAATGAAAAAGTGAAATAAGGTTGCGAATCAAGTGCTGCTATTATTGAAAAAACTAGTAGTAAAAATCCTAATAAAAATGCTCGGGGCCCTTTAAGATATCCTGCAATAATTAACAAACCCATTATGACTGGCAATATACCGAGACCGAGATGCACAGTATCAGCCCGAGAGAATGTGTAATGCGCATATGGTACAGATGTGACAATGATAGAAATCAACATTAACCGCATATCATCACCAGTTACCACATATCTATTTAATAGACTTAGCACCAAGACAATAGGAAATATTATCAATAATAAGAAAAACCCACCCGTTGTTATTAGTGTAGCGCTTGTAATTACACCAACCCCATCTAAATGTACCATCCAAGGCCAAGGTATAGGTAAGGCAATATTTGTGGCGGCATACTCAAAAAGCAAACGAATACTATTTAAAAATGCTATAAAAAAACCATCAATTGCCAACATCATCCAAATATTTGGTAAAAAACCTATAAAAATACCTATGCAAAAAAAACCAATCAGTTTTACGGTTTCTTTTATTGATTTCTCAAAAATTGAAATATGGGCAACAATAAGTAAAACCGAGAATCCGCCATATACACCATGATTTCTTCCTATGACTGCAGCAAGTCCGATACAAATACCACCTAAAAACCATACATGTGGTATGCGTCGTTTTAACATCGAAAAAATACAGGCCACTAGGATAACACTTACAGTATGATCATAAACTTTGTAATAAGGAAAAACCCACACAGTTAAAATGCATCCTATTAATAGCGCAAATGCCCAAAGCGCAAATCCTACTTTTTTACTGACTGAAAGGCATGCATAGACGCCAACGACTATGCCGATAGCTTGAAATATTACAGCACTTAGGCGTGCACCCCATATGCCATCATCCCCAACAAGCCACATGATTACTGCGGCCCAGTAGTACCGACCAATGTCGTAAGCCATAAAGTCGCGCATTGGTACTTCACCGCGCAGTACCCTCTGGGCCCCATACCAGTAGAAGCCTTCATCAGCCAAATCCAAACCATATCGCCATGTCATCAAAAACCAAATAACTGTTACTAAGCAACCGGCAGTAGTTGCAATTATTAGCCTTTCTTTGCGATTTGTCGGTACAGATGTCATTGCATTCCCATTTTTTAGATTAATAATTCATCACAAAGAGTCGAGTGAATGCCCTTGGTCTCTAGCCCATCGAACAAGGCGGTATCCTCCTGGCCAAGAAAGACTAAGCTAGACCTGTCAGCGGTGGACCATCACGCGTAACAACCGCTGTTGAATACCAGCTTTTTTAGACAGTGTTCCACTTAATCATCTGTCCGAAATTCCGGTTCCATTTCTAGGTGATGTCTTGAAAATTTTTCTGCTCGTTAAGAAAGTAATCGGAACGGTTAAAACGATTACCGCTGCCATAGCGAATTCCGGCGAGATATTCATTTTTCCTATCAGTATCCACATTAGCAATAGCCCTATCATGTATTGCAGCATATAAACAAAAGGAAACTTAAGGAAGGTGACAAGCGAACTACGCCTGCGAAATACGAAGCGGACGCTCAAGAAGTAAGAGATCACAACCCCAGTTGCATAGGCCAATGTATAAGCCACGGGATAGGGGGTAAATTGTGCTAATGCCACAAACAGTGCCCATCCAAGGATCGTATTGGCGGTCCCAACCAACAAAAAACGAATGAACTCACTTTTCATTAGCGCGCCTTTAAACTAAGCATTTTGAATACACCATAGTCGCGAATGTAGTCTGCTGCGTTGTAAAAGTCTGAAGCAAACACCAATAACACGGCGTCCGCCGAATATTTGTACTGCGTACCCCAAGTCATAGGCGGTAGATAGATGCCAAGGTTCGGGCGATCGAGTATGAATTCACACCGATGGGTACCGTCGTCGGCCACAACCGCGCAGCTACCGCGAACGCAGATCAGAAACTGGTGGCAAGTGTGGTGCGCATGCTCCCCGCGCACTTCACGGCTAGGAACGTCAAAAACTAAAAAATAGCGCTTTGCCGCGAACGGGATAGACCGATCAAACTCGCCCACAGACAAACTACCGCGCATATCTCGCACATGGGGCAGTTCGTGCAAGGTCACGCCATTAACATGCGATGTGGTCACCCCAGCCACCAACGCTGGTGCAGTTGCGACCGGAGCGTCCGAGCCCACATAGCCGACTATTCGCGCTGGGTTGCCCACAGCAATGGCGTTGGGCGGTACCGTGCGCGTCACCACAGCGCCTGCACCGACCATTGCATCGCTGCCAATCTCAATGCCGGGTAGCAGGGTGGCATTGGCGCCAATAGATGCGCCCTTGCGCACGATGGTTCGTTCGTATTTTTCGGGGTACGCCTTACTGCGCGGAAAGCGGTCATTGGAAAACGTTACGTTAGGTCCGATGAATACATCATCTTCCACTTGCAAGCCATCCCAAAGCTGTACACCGCACTTGATGGTTACCCGATCGCCTACCACCACGTCGTTTTCAATAAAAACACCATCGCAGAGATTGCAGTCACACCCGATCACCGCGCCAGGCAGAACATGTGCGAACGCCCATATGCGCGTGCCTTTGCCAACGTTCGTTGATTCGCAAAGCGCCTTTTTATGCACGAAGAAATTAGTCATGACAAACCTTTCCATCGTATTGTTGCAAGTCCATCACAACGGCAAGCGGACGACCCTTGGTATTCTCGAATGCCCGCCAGGCATAGTTGCCGATGATGCCAAGCCCAAGCGAGTTAAGCGCACCAAAAAACACAACGGTCAATAACGTTGCCGCATAACCGGGTACTGCTATGCCTCCAAAAATCTTGGCAACCAGCACGATGCAGCCCACCACCACCGACATCAGCACACCGAACAGGCCGAACACCGAAAGCACTCGGATTGGAAGGTCAGTAAACGAGAATACGCTATCAAGCAGGTAGGTCACTTTCTTCTTCAATGTCCATGCGCTTTTGCCGTGCTCGCGCTCGCGCCGCTGATACGCAACCTCTGAACGTCGAAAACCCAGCCAAAAAATCTGACCGACCAGCGATGAATTCGACTCGCCAAGTGTCAGAAGACGGTCGCGGAAAGCACGGTTACAACCGAAGACATCGACCCCCTTCTCGGGGATATCTTGGATTACAAAGCGCTTATATAACCGCCAAAACATATCGGATGCAAGTCGCGTACTAAGCGGATCCTGTCGATTCTCGCGACAGCCGACCACTACATCATATTGCCCTGTAATTAAACGGTCGAGGAACTCCACTGTGAGTTCTGGTGGCTCTTGCAGATCTGCAGCGATAACTGCAAAAAACTTGCCGGTGGCTGTCTGTAGGCCGCTGCGGATCGCAGCGAAAGACCCAAAGTTGCGCGAATGCATGAGCAATTGGGAGGTGAAGGGCGCGCCTGGCAACGCATGCGCCAGTAGTGCGTGGCTCTCGTCAGGACTACCGTCAACCACGAAGACTACCTCGACTGCGATCTGCCGCTCGGCACGCACGCGCAACGCAACTGTGGCCAACGCCGCCAAGAGATGAGGGATAGATTCAGCATTGCGATACACCGGTATCACGATAGAGAGACCTATCACCACGCGTTCACCTTCGCAATAACGTGCGCCACCTCAACATCTGTCATTTCCGGAAAACACGGAAGCGTCAAAATCTCATGACATAGCTGTTCTGTATTGGGCAATTGCACATGAGCATAGCGACTGCCAAATGCTGGTTGCAGATAATCTGGTATCGGGTAATGAACGTCTGTGGCGATATCACAAGTTTTAAGATGTTGTCTCAACGAATCCCTGTTTGCAGCCCGTAATGTATAAAGATGAGCGACGAACTCCTCACCATAGGTAGGTGACACCTTTATGCTGGAATGCGAGATAGATGCGCTGTAGCGTGTTGCAATCGATCTCCGCCGCACATTGGCCGCATCAAGATCAGGCAAAAATTCAGAAAGGACTGCTGCTTGTATTTCATCTAACCTGCTATTGCGCGCACCGGCTATTTCAACCTGATATTTATCCGACCAGCCATATTGCCGGAGTCGCTTCACACATTCAGCAACTTCGACATCATTAGTAACCACAGCGCCACCATCCCCAAGTGCCCCAAGATTCTTAGTTGGGTAAAAACTAAAGCTGGCCGCATCACCAAAAGTGCCGACACGATGACCATCCAACCTTGCACCATGAGATTGCGCACAGTCTTCGAGTAGCTTTACGTTCCGCGCACGACAGAGGGTTGCGATCTCTGTGATCTCAGGCACTGCTAGGCCGTAAAGATGAGTTACGACAATAGCTTTCACACCAGTGTCCAAAGCCCGCTGGACCTCACTCAATGTCACATTTCTTGACTCAACATTGACATCCAAAAACAATGGTTCTGCACCTATCGCCAACAATGCGGTGGTTGTGTACATCCCTGCATTAGCGACCGTTGCAACCAGATCCGCCTGCCCAACACCAAAGGCCTTCAAGGCCAGTTCGATAGCATCTGTGCCATTTGCAAGGCCAACACAGTGCGGTGCCCCGATATATGCCGCAAATGCTTTCTCAAAGGCAACGACTTCGGGCCCAAGCACGAACCATGAGCGATCCATTACGCGCCGAATGGCGTCATCGAGAAATGGTCTGGAATTAAGCAATCGCCGAGACAAATCATTTATTAACATATATAAGGTAATTTTTTTATTTGCTTATCAAAGCAAGGCATGAATTGAAAAGTTCATTAACCGACGGAATATTTTTTCCAAACCACGAATTCACTGCGCAAAAAAGACAGCTCCCATATCAGGGCTGGCCAGGATTTTTATTCTCGGACTTCATGATGGAGTGATATGGAATAAAGTCTATTAAATTCAAAAACTTAATGGCATTGCGTTCAAACTCACGCCAGTTTGTGCCACGATCGACAATATCTTGCAGACGAAGTCGCACGTTCGGAAGTAAGGATAACGTTGCCTTATTTGCCATTTAAAACTCCAGATATATTTCTGCTATTTTAAGCTTATAGATCAAATTGGTCGAGAATGTACCGTTTCAAAACGATGTTTGAGCTTTAGAAACTGACGTTCGAAAAGCTCGTAGGAAAGTACTGAAAGAAAAGTCGTCGCAGCGAAAGCGGCCAATGCACTGACCCAATATGACTCTGACTCGATTTGAGTCGCCACGCTACTTCCAATAGCTATCCCTAGCAAATGAAACACATAAAGTCCATAAGAAATTTTCCCAAGGTATCGCAACGGGCGTTCCTTCAGAAAACCGAGAAATGGCTCGTGTAAAGCTGCGGTCGTCAATGCCGCAGCGCCAACAGCGATGAGCGAGTAGACGATGACCTGATGAGTCCCGATCTCGTCGATTGGTGGCATCAAAGCTCCTGAAAATAGTGCAACTATGCCAACGATTACGATCATGATCCGCGCGAAGACCGGCGAGGGGGGACTTGGCCGCTTCACACCCAATGCGGTTCCAAGGAGAAGCGAATCCGCGCTAAATACGGATGTCCAAATCATCGGGTGAGGTGCTTGGAACAGAACGGCGAAAATGCGTACTCCAACGAACAGGACCCACAACGCAAAAAGTCCGCTCAACAAACGCGTTGGGATAGTAATCAGCCCAACTAAAAGCAATGGGAGAACGAGGTAAAACTGCTCTTCAAGCGAGATCGTCCACAAATGGGCAGTATGTGAAATCGGGTTGTACCCACGGAGTCCGGTGATGATGTTGTCAAGGAACATCATTAATCCGCCTAAACGGAACCACTCCGTCGGCAGTTGAGGTTGGCGATAGTATTGCAGGACGAAGGCACCAACACAAAATATGAAATACAGGGGCCAAATACGAAGCCCGCGTCGGATGTAGAAATTTCTGATCGAAATCGTTCCATTTGCATGTTGTTCGGCCCGCAGAATCGCAGTCAAGAGGTAGGCGCTTAGAAATAAGAAGACATGTACACCTACCCAACCTTGGTCATGCAATAGAGCAAGAATTGGCTCTGTTGATCGAGGCAAGTGATGAACAAACACCAACAAAAACGCGAAGAAACGAAGTCCGTCAAGTGTTGGGAAATACATCTTTTCAGATATGGCAATTAAATGTGCTGGCGGGAGACCCAGTTCTTGTGACTGTGGTGGTGAATTTGATTCGTAGGTTGTTTTCATAGCCGTTGAGTATCAATGAAGCCCTGTAGCCAGCGCTGGCACAATCCTAAGCCAACGGGTCATATAAAAAACCAACCCCGAAAAATTGCCTTTTACCATCAACTTGACCCCGATGTCGATCATCAAAAACATACGCCTGACTACGTTTCCCTTGCCAGGCCAATTTTCTGTGCGGTCCTGCGCACCGGCAGCGCGGGCCTCTTGCGTCGTGTTGTCGGTCGAGCGGTTATCGTAAACGTAGATTTTTGCTTCGGGGAGCATCCGTCGGAAGTCCTCTACAACCTTGCGAATGGATAAACCTTCGTTGTAACAGGGCAACAACACTGCTACAGTGATTGGGGCTGGTGCCGTGCCTTGAAGATTGTTCACTTTTCGCACCCTTCGGGAAATTTGAATGTGCAATATAAGCTAAAAATATGAACTTTCGGTGTAAGTGCGGCCGCCTCCTCCTCATTCAAAGAATGAACAGTGTATGTTGTTGTTTCAACCCCACGCTTGCACCAAACGCTAAGTCGATGAGGGAAGACTATTAAGATTGCAACTACCATCGCTTACAGTGGTCACAACTTGGACCATGAATTTCATGGACATACATGTTGATTTGTTCTTCAGAAGGAGTTGATAACAATAATGATTGTTGATCCGGTTGGTTTAATGCCTGCGATTGTTGCACTTATTGTTGCTGTTGCCACTTCGCTTGCTTTAACTAGGATATTCGGTGCGCCGCCAATTCAAGGGCGTTTCGTTTGTATTGACGGGTTACGGGGTTATCTTGCTTTTTTTGTATTTTTAGCTCATTCAAGCGTTTGGTATTTTTATTTACATACGGGTAAATGGGTTATACCGCCGTCTTTTTTGTATACGCATTTTGGGCAAAGTTCAGTCGCGTTGTTTTTCATGATCACTGGCTTTTTATTTTTTGGTAAGCTACTTAATGGTAGAACACGTCCTATAGATTGGTTGCAACTTTTCGTATCAAGACTTTTGAGATTAACGCCACTATATTTCATAGTAATAATTTTACTTTTTTTTGTCGTGGTTATTCTATCAAATGGTGTTTTAATTGAAACATCGCCAAAATTATTAAGAAATATCGTCGCGTGGTTAAGTTTTACAATATTTGGTGCACCAGACTTAAATGGCATTAAAAATACTTGGATTATAGTTGCTGGCGTGACTTGGTCATTGCCGTACGAATGGAAGTTTTATTTCTCACTACCTTTGATTGCAATTATTATAGGTTTGCGTCCACCAATTATTTACATTGGATTGAGTGTAATATTTCTTTGGTATTTTGAAGTATGGCTCGTTAATTTTCATTATTTGTCTTTTTTGAGTGGAATTTTTGCAGCACTTATTGTGCGCTCTGAAGTATTCTGTCGCCTTGCGAAGAATAGGTTTTTATCGCTGGTCGCTATTGGATGTCTCGCGGCAGTGTTATTTTTTCCAACAGCATATGAACTCGCACCGTTGGTATTGCTGACCGTATTTTTTGTGTTGGTTGCAGCAGGTAACAGCCTGTTTGGTGTGCTAATCGGTTCTGCGTCTCGGACCCTGGGTGAACTGGCTTATGGCATATATTTACTGCAAGGTATAAGCTTATTTTTGTTATTTAACTTTGTTCTAGGGCTGCCAGCCGCAAGAGCGTTAAGCGCTGCGCAGCATTGGATGGTGATCTGCGGTTTAACGCCAATTCTTATTACAGTGTGCTTTTTTGTGTTTCGGTATATTGAACACCCATTTATGCAGCAAACGCCAACGCTGACCGCTTGGCTACGCAGTCGTTGGTCTCGTGCGCAAGCGGCCATGTAATGTGTCCAAAATTCAACTCACAATTCACTCTTAATTTCATAGCTGCTAGCGCTTTAAAGGTAAGGGCTAGCGCACTATTTGATATATAAATAAGAATGCTCTTCACAACCGTCACGTTCATCTGCTACTTCTTGCCCATTGTGTGGGCAGGCTTTTTTGTGGTAGCGCGGTTCAGCAACAAGGCAGCTGCGTTTTGGCTGTTTGCCGCATCGGTGTTCTTTTATGGTTACTGGATGCCAGAGTTCACGCTGCTGCTGCTGGCATCCATCACTGGCAACTATCTGATTGGTGCCAAGATTGCATTGGCGGCAGATGCTGTGTTGCGTGGGCAGCTGGCGCGCAAAAAGGGCTGGCTGGTGCTGGGCGTTGTGGCCAACCTGGTTTTGTTGAGCTATTTCAAATACGCCAACTTCTTTATAGACAACCTCAATACCGTGCTGGGTGAAAGTTGGAGCATTGGCAAAGTCATTTTGCCCATTGGCATCTCGTTCTTTACCTTCACCCAAATTGCTTATCTGGTAGACACCTGGCAAAAGGGTGTCAGAGAGCACAACCCGGTGCATTACGGCTTGTTTGTCACCTACTTTCCGCACCTGATTGCAGGGCCAGTGTTGCACCATTCGCAAATGATGCCGCAGTTCAGGCAGGCAGATACCTACCGGTTTGATGCTGGCAATTTGATCGCCGGGTTGTGTATTTTTGCGTTGGGGCTATTCAAGAAAATTGTGCTGGCAGATGGCATTAGCCCGTATGCGGACCCGATCTTTCAGGCGGCAGATGCTGGCCTGGTGCCAGATATGCAAGAGGCCTGGCTGGGCGCGCTGGCTTACACGTTTCAGCTGTACTTTGACTTTTCGGGTTATTCGGACATGGCCATCGGCTTGTCGTGGATGTTTAACGTGCGGCTACCGTTTAACTTCAACTCACCCTACAAGGCGACCAACATCAGTGATTTTTGGCGACGCTGGCATATGACGCTGTCGCAATTTTTGCGTGACTACCTTTATATTGCGCTGGGTGGCAACCGGCATGGCGTTGTACGACGGTATGTGAACCTGATGGCCACCATGGTACTGGGTGGGCTGTGGCACGGGGCAAGCTGGTCGTTTATTGTTTGGGGGTTTTTGCACGGGCTGTATCTGGGTGTAAACCATGCCTTCAGGGCGCTGTGTGGCGAGCGTCTACTCAAGCAGCTAGCGACAAATCGGCTGTTTACGTTGGCGGCGTGGCTGCTGACGATGCTGGCCGTGGTGGTGGCCTGGGTAGTGTTCAGGGCCGAAACATTGCCGGGCGCGCTCAGGATGCTGCAGAGTATGGCCAACCTGACTCTGACCACACCAGAGCACATTTATCTTTGGAATGCGGGGTTGAATCTGCAGACTGGGATGTGGTGGTGTGGCGTTTTGGCAGTCTTGGCTTTTGTTGCGCCGGGCAGCAACAATATTGGCAACCAGTTGCTTAAGGTCAATCATGACCGGCCCGCCGTCAGGCCGTTTGTTTTGGGCGTTGCTTTGGCCGCTGTGGCGGTGTTGCTGGTGGTGAATGCCACACGCAAATCAGTCAGCGCTTTTATTTACTTCAATTTTTAGCATGGTCCGTACTCTAAGCTTATGGTCGGCTGGTGTGGTGAGCCTGGTGTTAGCGCTGGAGCTGCTGTGCCGGCTGCTGCCCGTGTCAACCTCCACCGAGACGGGTTATTACACCGACCCGCTGATCCTGACCTACCCGTCCAGGCACCGCTGGGTTGCGTCAACTGGGTGGGATTTGCGCAATGCCCAAACGCTGCGGGCGAATAACCTGGGCTATCCCGCTGACCGGGATTTTGTTCGCGACGAACGCGCGGTGGCGTTGATTGGTGACAGCTTTGTAGAGGCATCCATGTTGCCGGCCGCTGACCGGCCAGGTGCGCAACTCGCGCAGATGCTGGGCACGCGCCCGGTGTATGCAATGGGGGCGCCAGGCACGGCTTTGCTGGACTATGCCGAGCGCATTCGTTACGCGCATGAGAAGCTGGGCGTACGTGATTTTGTGGTTTTGATGGAGCGCGGCGATGTAAAGCAGTCGCTGTGTGGCTCGGGCAACGTTCATGGACCGTGCCTTGACCCCAAAACACTTGCGCCGCGCATTGCAACGCTGCCGCCGCCTGGCACAGCAAAACGGTGGCTGCGCCATTCAGCTCTGGCACAGTATTTAGCCAGCCAACTCCGGGTAACACCGCAAGCGTTGTTGGATCAATTGAAACCGAAATGGCTGCAGGCACCACACGCTACTGCGCAGCCAGTCGCAGTGCCGGCCGATACAGCAGTTTTGACAGACAGTGCCAAGCATGAAATAGACACGGTTGTGACAACGTTTTTTGAACGCATAAAACCACATGTGCAGGGAAAGCTGGTGGTGGTGTTGGACAGTGACCGTGTCGCTATGTACACAGGACAACTGAAGCCAGACCCGGCCCGGCAGCGCTTTATTAACTTGGCTAGGGGGGTGGGAGCTCTGGTGGTTGATACCGAACCGATCTTCGCCACGCATCTTGCGCAATCACCGCTGCGGCTGGATGTTGGGCCGTATGACGGGCATTTGAATGCGCTGGGCGTGGAACTTGTTGCCAGAAGCGCGAGTGCGGAGCTGATCAAACCGTAAAACAATAAAAACTGTACTGTTAATAAACAAAGCGACTCAACCCTAGCTTTGATGCACACGCATTCAAGTCAAAGTTAATGTCAATCTCGTCTGACTTGCTATCTGCCTTTTTATAATTTTTAACTGAAGTTATTGAATAATGTCCCTCGCTGACATAGCGTTCATTTATATCAATTACTTTGCCATGGAAATATCGCTTCCAGTACATGATGCCAGCTCCGTGATCCCAATTGTGCTCTTCACGGAAAACTTTCTCATCTTCAGGTGTGTTTGGATGTAGTCGAAAAGGCCTCCACCAGCCACAACCATTATCATATTGCAACTGGCTGGCTTCTTTGGTTGTACAGCCAATTAATTCCCAATATCGGTGCTGCTTAAATTTGAAAATATTTTTCAAGCCGCCTGTACTTTTGACCGCAGCCATCTCACCTTGTTTTAATTTATCAAATATTAATCCAATTTTTTCCAGTTTAGACATTCTGACAAGTAAATCTGAATGCCAAAAAGCGACCTTATCTGCCCAGAGGAAAGTGAATTCCATAGGAAAGTGCGGCCACATCGCTGTGTAGCCCAAGCCTGCGTTGAAATCAATCCCAATTGAACCTGGCAAGATAGTGGGCCTGTCAATCGTGCAAGCTGGGTCCCAACCTACAACTGGGGTGAAGCCTAGTTCCGCGACGGTTCTTTGCTGCAATTGACACCAACGATCATTGACGCACCAACAAAGCCAAAGCTTGCTTGCACCCTGAGTCTGTTTTTTCCACCCATCGGCCGCGATCTGAATGCGTTCCATGTTGCCATCAAATGCACCCCAATCGCCAGTACCGCCTCGTCCGTTACCACGTGCTAAATCCCAACCCGAAAACTTCGAGGCGGGATTCGTTTCAGTTTGCTGTTCCATCATTCAACTCCGTTTAACTTGTTTTTCACATTAACTTCTCAGGCCTAGGTGTGCTTCGAGCGTAGTTACCGAATTGTGTTTTACAAGCACTGTTTACATTCGTCAGCAGTGAGGATCTGGCTGAATTATTATTGATGAAAACGTGGCTATTTAGTGTCCTCCAAACTCCTGAGAACCTCAATTTTTTGCTGACCGCCATTCCCTGTTCAAGCAAAGACAGTCGAACTCTCTGACCCGCCCAGCAGCGTCCCTCGATACTGGATACATACCGAGCAGGTCAAACCCATTCGCGGTCAACAGCGCTAAGAATTCAGAAAAACTGGGCATGCTCTGGTAAATAGGCAAGAAAGAAACTTCAGTTTGTAGCAAAGGCACCTGCTTCAACCGATTCAATCCGCCTTCTATCACTGCACTGTCGTACCCCTGGGTATCAACCTTAACGAATGTCTTGGACCAATCAATGGGCAAATCTAGAGAATCAAGAGTTTGCAGATGAATGGTTTCAGTACCTACTACTGACATTCTCGAACTAGTCTCCCTTGGTTGCAACAATGAGCTCAACTCGCTCCCTGCCATGATGTTGATTTCCGTTGGGCCTATTTGGTTGCCAATGCCGATCTGGTGAAGCACCCAATCAGAGTCTCCAGCAGCAGCCTTATTCAATTCGACAAATGGCGCAGAACATGGCTCAAAAGAGTGTATAAGCCCACGAAAGCCGATGGAGCGCAACAATCGGCCGTACCCACCAATATTTGCACCAATATCAAGTACAGTAGAAATCTGAAGTTGCTTGAGTACTTTTTTTAAATGTCTATCATAAACATATTCTTGGCTGTAGGCCAAAGACAAAATATCATAACCAATTGCTTGCAATCCATTTTGAATTAATCGCGTGAATTTCAATCTACCCCCCTCAATTTAGGTTAAGGTATCGAAAATATATCTCTACCGCAAATCGAACCCGAAAAAATAAATAAATATGGTAATCCCTACGTCTTTGCCGGGGAGACAGTGAGGGTTTTACTTTTTCTTGGGTGTGGATGACCATCATGAAAACTCTCAATCGTTGGGAAAAGGGTCCAGGATCGAATTAGTCAGGGTGTGAAACTTGTGATAAGGACTGCCAGCGCAACGCTGGCACAACTCTAAGATGAGTATATGGCGTGGCGGGTTGGTTTATTGATCAAGCTTGCCGCTTTCACGCAGCCAGGTATCAGGACGCAAAGTAAAGTCCATTGGTGCCAGGTTACCCAGTCTGGACGCAGGTGCAAAGTGGTTTTCTTGGTGGTCTCCCGGCAAGTTCATGGTAAAAACACCGGCACCCACCAGCAAGTTGTTGCTGGTCATCAGCGTTGGCGGCCGTGGCAGTTTGTCGGCAAACACGTGCAAGAACCGGGCAGGCAGTACAGCCGCGTTATAAAAGGTGTTGTGTACCAGTTGCAGCCGGTTTTGTGGCCACACACCGCCTTCAGCGCCATAGGCCAGCAGGGTGTGGTTTTCGGTTGTTTTGCTTTGGCCCAGCACGTTGCCAACCAGCGTGACGGCGCCACCGTTCGGAAAATCTGCCTCATACGATGCGCTGCCGCTGTCGCCATCCACCAGCCAGTTGTAGCGGATGTCACTGGTGCGGGCGCGGCTTTTGAGTAAATGGCCAAAATACCCGTCATGAAAGCGGCTGCCCACCACGCTCAGGCGTGCAATGCGGCCAGCGTAAAGCAGGTGGGGTAAAGGTGACTTTTGCCTTGGTGCTTGTGCAAACAGGCTGCGTTCAATAGCCAGTTCTGTATCTG
The DNA here is from genome assembly GCF_028688795.1 of Rhodoferax sp. Classification (GTDB taxonomy): domain Bacteria; phylum Pseudomonadota; class Gammaproteobacteria; order Burkholderiales; family Burkholderiaceae_C; genus Rhodoferax. The sequence continues at coordinate 107,353 of NZ_JAQTXM010000017.1, forward strand.
GCTGGTTGCCGGTCAGGATGCCCATTTGGTTGTCAACAAACACGCAATTGGTCAGGTGAAGCTTGCCCTGCTCAAAGCGAATGCCTGCACCGTTGCCGTCGGCCACCCGGGCACCGCGAAATTCAATGTTTGAGATGTTGAAGTCGCCGTTGCGGATCACCCAGATGGCTTTGCCCTCGGCGCTTTGACCTGCGGCATGGAGCACTGGGCGCGGGTTAAGACCTTGAATGGTCAGGTGTCTTTGCGTCCACACGGCAACATCACCCACATAGTTGCCAGATGCAATCAGCACCACATCGCCGTCCTTGGCCAGGCGTGCGGCCTCAGCTATGGTTTTGATCTGCTCGTGTGCACCCACATGCAAGACTGCGGCAGCGGCGGAAAAGGCAACACAAAAAAGCCAGATTGCAAGCAGTGTTGGCATGGGTATCGGCCGTTGATCCAAATGAATGTGTATTTTTTCGCTTTCACTACTCTCGCCGGGTAGCAGTAAGCTGCTCATACGGCCCCACGTAGTTGGCCACGCTGTTTTTCCAGTTGCGCACGTTTTCCACAAATTCACGGCCATTGGTTTTGAGCACGGGCCACAACGCAGGGTTGTTAAGCAGGCCCAGCAGGGCTTGCGCCAAAGCATCAGCACTGCCAGCCTTGAACAGCACGCCGGTTTTGTTGTGCTCAATCAGCTCCTTGTGGCCACCCACATCTGACGCCACAAACAGCTGGCCCTGTGCCATGGCCTCCAGCGGCTTCAGGGGGGTGACCAGCTCAGTGAGACGCATGGGGTGGCGCGGGTAGGCCAGCACGTGGATGAGGTCGTAGTACTTACTCACGTCCTGGTGCGGCACACGGCCCGAGAAGACCACCTTGTCGGCCACGCCAAGCTGCTGCGCCTGCTGGCGCAAGTTGGCTTCTTGCGAGCCGCCGCCCACCAGCAAGACTTTGATGTCTGGACGGGCTTTTAGCAGGGCAGGCAAGGCGTCCATGAGCAGGTCAAGCCCTTCATAGGCGTAAAAAGACCCGACAAAACCAATGACAGTGCAGCCTTGCAGGCCCAATTTGGCTTGCAGTGCCGGGTCTGGCGGGCTGGCCAGGTTGAACGCCTCGACGTTGACGGCGTTGGGGATGACGGTGACTTTGCAGCTGGCCACACCACGCGCCACGATGTCGGCACGCAGCCCTTCACAAATGGTAAAGACGTGGTCAGCGCGTTGAATTGCACGTGTTTCCAGTCCACGGGTGGCGCGATAACGCAGGCTGCCCTGATTGGTGGTGCCGTGGTCTACCGCAGCGTCTTCCCAGAAGGCGCGTATTTCATACACCACGGGTATGCCCAGCTGGCGGCCCACCTTGAGGGCTGGCAGCGCGTTAAGCACAGGCGAGTGGGCATGGATGATGTCAGGCTTGACCTGGCGGGCTACTTGATCCAGCCGCTGGCCCAGCGCTTTCATTAGGGCGACTTCACGTCCCACGGGCAGGTCAGCAAAGGGGCCGGTGCCCGCCGGGGTGCGGTAAAAGTGCAAGCCATCTACGTCTTCCTCAGGCGTAGCTACTGGTCCTTGTTTGGGCGACGTGATGTGAAAAGTTTCCCAGCCCAGCGCTCGCTGCTCACGCAACAGCGAGGCGGTGCGAAAGGTGTAACCGCTGTGCAGCGGAATGGAGTGGTCCAGAACGTGAAGAATGCGCATGGCTCAGGTCAACTCAGCTCAGCGCAGCACGCCCCGGGTATCAATCACCACCTTGTCCCTGATGGTGTCCAGATCGATCTCCTTGAACTCGGTGTGGTCCACCAGCAGCAGCAAAATGTCGGCCTCTTTAAGCAGCTGCTTCAGGTCAACCAATGGAAAGCTGACCTTGCTTGGCTGCACATTGGGATCGCACACCAAAATCTTGCCCACGTTTTGTTTGATGAGGTCTTTGACGATGTCAAGCGAGGGGGATTCGCGCATGTCGTCGATATTGGCCTTGAAGGTGATGCCCAGGCAGCCAATGACAGGCTCTTTGAAGCGGACGGCCTTGGCCTTGACTTTGTCAATGACCCAATGGGGTTTGGCGTCGTTGACTTCACGGGCGGTTTTGATAAGTTTGGCTTGCTCTGGCGCGCTGGAGACAATAAACCAGGGGTCTACGGCAATACAGTGGCCACCCACACCGGGGCCGGGTTGCAGGATGTTCACACGAGGATGGCGGTTGGCCAGGGCAATGGTTTCCCAAACGTTGATGCCCAGGTGGTCACAGATGACAGACAGTTCATTGGCAAAGGCGATGTTGACATCGCGAAACGAGTTTTCTACCAGCTTGGAGAGTTCGGCGGTTTTGCTGTCGGTGAGCAATATGGCGCCGTTGCAAAAGCTTTTGTAGAGTTCTTTGGCTTGTTCGTTGGCGGCTTTGTTAAGGCCACCCACTATGCGATCGTTGTCCACCAATTCACGCAATATATGGCCCGGCAACACACGCTCCGGGCAGTGGGCGCAGTTGATTTTGCCGGCCAGTTCAGGGCGGACTTCCACAATGGTTTTGTAGATGAATTCGGTGGTGCCCACGGGTGAGGTGGATTCAAGGATGACCAGGTTGCCCTCGCGCAGGTAGGGCACGATGGCGCGGGTGGCAGACTCAACATAGCTCAGGTCTGGGGCTTTGGGGTTGCCGTCGACCTCTTTGAACGGGGTGGGCACGGCAATGATGAAGGTGTCGCCCTCTTCCGGTGTGGTGGATGCCTTGAGGTTGCCGCTGTTGACGGCAGAGCGCACCAAGATGTCGAGGTCGGGCTCGATGATGTGGATGCGGCCACTGTTAATGGTGGCCACAGCACTTTCATTCACATCCACGCCCAGCACCTGGTGGCCTTTGGTGGCGAGCATGGAGGCGGTGGGCAGGCCGATGTAGCCCAGACCCATGACGACGATTTTTTGACTGAGACGTGCCATTTTTATTTTCCCTTTGTGCTTTCTTGCATGGATAAAACAGTTTGAAGAATCCGCCCCACGGCTTTTCCGTCGCCATAAGGGTTGTGGGCTTGCGACATG
>NZ_JAQTXM010000042.1 GCF_028688795.1 Rhodoferax sp.
TCCAAAAATGCAAGCATATTTAGTGACTACATTATGAAGCCAAAAAAAGACCGTCATCAGACGGCCTTCATTGGGGAAATGCGGTGAAATTCAGGGAATTTGGGGAGAAAATCGGGAGGAACTTCAGATTAACCTGTCGTTGAGCTTGAGTCACGCCAAGCCGTTAAGTGTCATTTGGTTTTTGCATTCCCATCGCAAAATTCTGAATCGCTACCGCATCACTATCGATGCGGCTGCCAGCTGTACACCGCGATGCAAACCAACCAACCAGGGCGCTAATGTTGCTGTCGCTTATATAAACTTCGCGATCCACGTCCACCTTCCCAAGGCTGGGAGGCAGCGCTTCATCCCAAGAATCAAAAGGTATTGGTGCCGGTGCAATAAAGCATCCCGCATGGCTGGCCGACTGCATGAGTACCCAGCATTGACTATCGCTCATGCCATATGCGAAAAATGAGGAATTGGGTTTTTTTAGGCTAGCCCACTTTGGCAATGGAATCACTTCCAATGGCGGCGGCTCTGGCTCGACCAATGGCTGTTGTTGTGGGCCTCGACTCAGGATTTGGGATGGCTCAAATCGCTCCTGTCTTGCCGCGAGCAGCTGACGCAAAGCGACTAATTTGGCTTCGGCCATCTCCCGTTCTCGTTGGCGCGTGACTTCTGCCAGCGCAAGTTCCCTTTGTCGCTCAGCTTCAAATTGGGCCAATAGCGCCTTAGTGTTGTTGACAAGCATTTCACGCTCTGCCTCTGTCAGCACACGCCCTCCACCAGAACCATGGCCGTGAAAATCGGTTGCATGAGCTACACCATACCGTTTTGCAAAACAGTCAGAGCCCAGCACAATCAGTTGGCCGGCTTCTTCCACAACGTGAATTCTTGCGTAGACGCTATGCCCGCAATGGGGCTGCTGACAGCGAACGCGGTGTGATGGATCGACAGCGACTATTGCAAGCAGCTTGAATGGTTGAGTTTCTGCCATGAGTACAAATTTATTTAACGTGCGGCATCATGCTCAAACCACCAATCGTTTCATGTCCGATGATTCGCGGACATACCAAGAATGTGCATGAATGAGCTTCTTGACCTCAGGATGAATGCTAATGACACCTTCAGACTCCTCGAAAACGCGTCCATAAGCATTGCCACTGTCCGTAAGCAGGCTTGCTACCGCACCGTATGGACTCTTTGATTGGGTGAAGTCAGCGACTTGCTTGACCAAATCGTTGCGGTTGATCCCGTTGAGCGATTGCACAACCAACGCGATAATTTTGTGTACGTTCAAGTTGGGGCTGCGAGACCAATCGACAATACGATCTGTGAGTTCACGTCGCTTCTCTCGTGACAATTCGTCACTGGTCGGTTGTAAGGACGAAGAGACAGAGGAAGGAATCCTGACATTGGCGGAGTCAGGCTGTGGCTCCCGCCAGTTTGAGGGATAGAACTCAGGTTTTACGGGCTGCTGCATATCTTTTGGATACCAACGGTACAGTTCAAACGCCCGATACTGGAGCGCAGTCTGTATCTCGATGGCGTGGTCGGAAAGCCCGGCCAATGCACGAGGCAATAAGACTATGTTTGCGACTGCTGTGTGATAGCGCTCGTCGTAACACGTGAGAGGCCAAATGTGGCAGGCCTCGAACCCTTCAGCGGACTTTCCAAGGCCAGTCGCACGCTTTATAGCAACATTAGCGTAACTGTTGTCGTCGAACCGCACGCCGTCTACGATCTGCCCTCGGCGCTCGCCTTGGCCGATTCGGGCTCGGCGCACCTTTGGGAACATGGCCGCTGACCCAGTATCGCGCACGAGACGGTTGTGAAATTCGGCATTGACCCATAAACCAGTGTCGGCGACCAGAAGTGAAAGGTGGATGTCGTGCCGATTCAAAGACTCGAACATCAACTCTGATGCGACGATTTTTGATTTCACGATGCGCCTTGGTCAGCTAATTTTGGCCGTGAGTGATCCACGTCGGCGCACTCGGGTTTGCTGAAAAGCACGACATCGTCTCAGCTTTGAGGTCCCAATCGACAAACCTGCTAGCAGTCATTTCGCATCCAGCCGATCTCGGGATATGGCGGTCGCTTCGGATGAGAAACTTCCTGGATACCGAAGAATCACAGCCTCGAATGCGAACTCCATTAGCCCCATCTCCGCCAATGCAGTAAAGCCTGTCGAGACCTCCCGCTTCGTGACCACGCGCTCAACGGCCGGAACAATGCCGAGTCGCTTGATCATTTGCCAAGTTCGGGATGCTGGTTGCCGTTTCCCCTTTTTGGCAGAGAGCACTTCCTCGTAGGCATAAACGGCAGAGAGACATTCACGCTCGACCGCACTAGTAGCTCCATAGACTTCGGCACGGATTTGAATACCTCGCTTGCGAGCCTGATCAGCAAGATCAGGAGCTCCGCGTTCGCGGGCATTGACAGCAAAAGATTCGCAATCAGTTACGTTTTTGAGATTTGCTACTCTTGGGTCCATGATGCAATGGTACATGTGACCAAAGTAACGTCGAGAGCAGCACCGGATCGAATGATTTTCTCAACAGAATTAGAGTGCCTAATACCCATTCCCGCTGCTGACCGGTCAACGCTCTAAGCCATCGCGTTGACCTGCGTGCCCAAATTGCCACTCGTGGCCAACGGCAGGGCCTGTAGCAGCGCCAGCGCGCCGGTAGCCTGTATGTCCATGGCCTTCTTCAAAACCAAAACCTGGGCCGTTTGGGCAACTTGGCTTTGCTGCATTTGTGTCGCTGCATTGACCAGCGCGGCAGGGGAAATATCCATGGCGGACTCCTTTTGTGGCTGTCATCCATATCGGTTCGATCAACAACATTCTTGAGCACAGGGCGTTGCGAAGCACATCAATATCCTGTGGACGTGGTGGCGAAACGCCCATATTTCACGCATTCTCTATTCTCTGTCGCTACCGCCCACCAATTTCAACTTACAAACTACCCCCGCGTAAGTCCTTGATTTCATTGGAAGTAGCCTCTTGAAAACTCAAGAGGGTCGCTGAGAACAGAGAGAAAAAACGGGGCAATTTGGGCCAAAAACGCCCAGGAACACTCAAATTTAATAGCGAAAAACTCAAGAGGCAAACGCCGTAAGTGCGCGTCACCATTGAGGATTTTCCAAAAGAAAAGCCCAACTGAAAACAGTTGGGCTTTCTATGTATGGTGGAGCTGGGGGGATTTGAACCCCCGTCCGCAAACCTTCTTCGAACAGTTCTACATGTGTAGCCGTCTGATTTGGATCTCGCTTTTCACATCGCGCAGTGGCACGCTATGCAAATCGCCAGCAACCTATTTTCTCGAATCTCCCTAAGTTACCCAAAGAGACCCCAGCCGAATTAAATTACCCCACAGCCTGGATCGTCGAACCTTGCGATTTGACTACCCTTGCCCAGCCGATCGGCTGACTGTTGTGAGGCTCACGTGCAATTAAGCAGCGAGTGCGAAACGTTCGTCGTTTGCAGTTAGTTTTTTTGAATCAGTTTTACGAGCGCATTCAGCTCGACATGCCCTGCTGCGCGTCCGAATCCACGTCGAAACCAGTGCAGCCCCAAGACTCGTATTTTAGGCTTAGTCTGAAAATTGCAAGAGCGGCAAGAGCTCATTCACACAATTAATTGTGGCGTGGGCACCCCATTGGGTTGTATCGGCCTGCGCGCCAAGGTAACCGTAAGTGACTGCGACAGTCGCCATACCAGCGGCCAAACCCGCCACAATGTCGCGCTCATCGTCGCCCACATAGACGCAGCGGGCGGCATCCACGCCAATCTGGCGTGCTGCTTCCAGCAAAGGCGCCGGGTGTGGTTTGGCATGCGGAGTGGTGTCGCCGCTTACAATGGCAGCAGCGGTGTCGAACATGGGCATGGATTTGGTTAAGGGCAACGAAAACCGCTCTGACTTGTTGGTGACCACGCCCCAAAGCAGGCCGCGGGCTGTGAGCGACTGTAGTAGCTCAGGCACACCGTCAAAAATGTGCGTGTTCTGCGTCATGCAGCGCTCGTAGTTGGTAAAAAACTCTTCGCGCATGGTGTTGAACTCGGGGTGCTCAGGCGCCATACCAAATGCCACTCCCAGCATGCCCCGCGCACCGGCCCCGGCCATGGGGCGGTACTGAACAACTGGTAGCGATGGCAGACCACGCGCCACACGCATGGCGTCAGCGGCCATCCCCAAATCAGGCGCGCTGTCAATCAGTGTGCCATCCAAGTCAAACAGCACGGCCTGCACATTGGCGAACCGCGAATTGCCGCCGATCACAGTTGCGAACCCATTGGCTTTTGAGTCGCCAGCAGGTAATTGACACTGGTGTTGTCATTGAGCCAATAGCGCTGTGTGAGCGGGTTAAATGACAAGCCACGCGAATGCGTGACGTTGAGGTCAGCCGCGCGACAAAAGCCGGCCAATTCGCTGGGGCGAATCATCTTGGCATATTCATGTGTGCCACGCGGCAGCATGTTCAGCACATATTCGGCGCCCACAATGGCCTGCAAAAACGACATCGGATTGCGGTTCAACGTGGAAAAAAACACCCAACCGCCGGGTTTGACCAAGGTGGCGCATGCCTGCACCACAGATGCCGGGTCTGGCACGTGTTCCAGCATTTCCATGCAGGTCACGACATCAAAACCAGCAGGCTGTTCAAGGGCCATGGCCTCTGCGCTGATTTCGCGGTAGGTCACATTTTCGGTTTGGGCGTCGAGCGCATGCAGTTGGGCAATTCGTAGCACTTTGGTTGACAAGTCAATGCCCGTGGCCTTTGCACCTGATCGGGCCAGAGAGTCAGTCAAAATGCCGCCACCACAGCCGACGTCCAAAACAGTTTTACCCTGAAGTGAGCACAGGCTGCTCATCCAGGCAAGGCGCAAGGGGTTGATTTGGTGCAGGGGGCGAAATTCACCGTCGGCGTCCCACCAGCGGTGGGCCAGGTCTGAAAATTTGGCGAGTTCGGCCGCGTCGGCATTGATAGTTGGATTCATCCCCTGATTATCCAAAATTTACCATCGCCATGTGGCGCAAGGCCAAAAAACAAAACCCACCGCAAGGGTGGGTTTTGAGTGAACCGGGCGAGCCCAGTTGAAGGTTTAAGCCTTCTTGGCGTAAGCGCTGCACCAGCCCTTGGCTGTCACTTGTTTGCCAGCGAACAGCGGGCAGCCACCGGCGGCATCGCCAGCCTTGCCTTGGAACAGGGCACAGTTGCTGCACATTTGAGCAGCAGCGTGCTTGGGGTACTTCTTGGCATCAGCCTTGGTGGTGTCAGCCACATAACCCAGACCCTTGGCGGCGCCGTCAGCCTCATCCACCATAGGTGCAGCAGCCATCACCATGCCAGAAGCCAAAGCACTGGTACCAACCACAGATTGCAAAATGAATACGCGACGTGTTGTCATAGAGTAGTTTCCAAGTTAATTAAACAAAATTAGCAGCTGCACCAAGCACCGCCTAGCCTAACAACGCTATTGTCAGCTACCTGGTTGACAAACAGCAAGCGTCCGGTGAATAACCCATTAAATAAGTCATTCATTATTAATTTAAGCCAAACACCTGGCGAGGCCGCGCGCAGTTTAGTACAAGCGCAAGCAACAGCAACGAGGAAAACCCTCATCACTTGTGCCATCGGGTCACCCCAACGGTGCCAAGCAGGCGCGCCAATTGCGACTCAGCGAACATCAGGCCTTGATTTCCTGGGCACTGATCTGGTATTTGAAGCTGTCAGGGGAATACGAGTCAAGCCGCCCTGCTGCTGTTTCAGCGACGGGGTACATGAAAAAGCCCAGCTTATCGCCCTTGGAATGAGGCAAGCTGACATCATGCGCGGTGTTGAAGGCCATCCAGTTGCCTTCCCAGCCACCAAACAACGCCTTGTTGACCGGTGCAACCAGCGGATGCTGGGCCGACTTGATCCACTCGGCGGTTTCCATACGCATGACCTTGGCCACATCAGCCGGGTCCATCGCCACCCAGCCATGGTCTTTCAAATAAACCTCGGCACGACAATGCTGCGCGCCTTGCAGCTTGGCCGAGTTGCCACCCAACTCTCTGTACCCAAAGCCGCTGGGTGCCACGCGAAGGCCATAAACATCACGCGCAGGCAAACCTACCGAGCGACACAGGCCCACAAACAAGGCATTCAGATCGGCGCACTTGCCACCCAGGTTGCCAGTTTCCAGCATGGATTTGATGTCGCCCTCACCGCAGCCGCGCGTTTTGGGTTCGCGGTAAGTATTGGTCACGATCCAGTCGTAAATTTGCTGAGCTTTTTCGACATCGGTGTGCGCACCCTTGATGGCTTGTTGGGCGGTTTGGCGCACGAGGCCATCGGTCGGTAGCAAGGTGGTGGCCGCCAAGCGAGCCCGCAAGGTGGCGGCGTCTTCGGCCACGTCTTGCTTTTGCGACCAGTTCACAGCACGGCTTTGGGTTTGGATACGGCTGGTGAGTTCCACATAGGGTTGCGCCACGCCAGCGTCAAATTCGACATACAACATGCGAGCACCGCCCTCGCTGTCAGCGGTCAACAAGGCCTTGCCGTTGCTGCTGAAGTTGCTGGTCTGTGACTGCTGCCAGTCGGTGTTGACGCTAGGAACGGGTAACCAGACCTTGGTGCTGCCTTGCGGCTTGGCGATGTCAACGCGGGTGGTGACATCAAACGTGCGCCATTGGCCAGGCTGAGGCGAAAATTGCCGCTCTGGCCCAGTAGATTGGGCAAAATTAATAGCTGGCAGCGCAGATGCTGCAAGGGCTAGAGTCGATTTTTGTATAAATTGGCGACGTGCCAAATCATGAACGGTGGTCATTCAGAGAACTCCGGTATGGTGCAAAAAAAACCAGCCGAAGGTAGGTAAAGATACCTCAGTGCTGGCGAGAGAGGCTCGATTATCGTGGCCAATGCCAGTGCGCTGTATGCAGGGCGCGCCTCATCTTGTGGCGGTCACACCCGACTGTGCCCGATGTGACCACGACGTTTTGACGTCGGCAACTGTCTTACGCTGTCACGTGCCGGGTGAAGTCACCCTTCAACGAGTCCATCATCTCTTGGCTGAGCCGGTTGCCGTATTGCGACACCACGCGGCCGGCAGCCTGGTTAGCCAACCAGGCTGCGTGGTGGTGGCTGTGGCCGTGCGTAATGGCATACAAAAAGGCCCCGGCAAACATGTCGCCCGCGCCATTGGTGTCAATGGCGGTGACCTTGGCGGCAGCCACTTCGGTGACCTTGCCATCTTCCAGCACCAGGCAACCCTTGGCGCTGCGTGTCAGGCAGACCATTTTGGCCTGCGCACCCAGCTGCTGGCACATTTGCGCCAGGTCTTGCGTGCCACACCAGACCTGGGCCTCTTCCTCATTGCAAAACAAAAAATCCAGGTCATCACCCACCATGGCGTCCAGCCCAGGGCGGCAAAAGTTGATCATGCTCATGTCGCTGAGCGTGGTGGCCAGTTTGACGCCGGCCGACTTTGCAATCTCACGCCCTTTAACGGCGGCAGCCAGGCCAGTGGGCGACGCGGCCAGATAGCCTTCCATGTAATAAATCCGCGATTTGACAATTGTCTGCGGATGCAGCGCGGCCTCGTCGATGTCGGCCGTGGCCCCCAAAAACGTGCTCATGCTGCGCTCGGCATCAGGTGTCACCATCACCATGCAGCTGCCGGTTTGGCCCTGTGGCGGCTTGGTGTGCGTGAGGTTGGTTGCCACGCCATGCGACAGCAGGTCTTTGGTGTAGAAGTCGCCTAACTCATCGTCAGCCACACGGCATGAGTAAAACGCCTTGCCACCCAATTGAGCCAGGGCCACCACCGTATTGCCTGCTGAGCCGCCGCCGGTGCGGTGTGATTTTGCAGCCTGCACGTGCTTGAGCAGCTCTGTGCGGCGCTCGGCATCAATCAGGGTCATGTGGCGCTTCTCAACGCCCGCAACCTGCAGTTGGGCGTCAGATACTTCGTATTCGGAGTCAACCAGCGCGTTGCCGATGGCGTAGAGGTGATAGGTCATGTTTATTGCTCAACAAACGCGCGTTCAACCACGAAGTCACCTTGCTTGGTGGTGTTGCCCTCCATGAAGCCGCGCTTTTCCAGAATGGCTTTCAAGTCTTTCAGCAGCGCCGGGCTACCACACATCATGGCGCGGTCAGTGGCCGGGTCAAACTTGGGCATGCCCAGATCGGCCTGCATTTTCCCCGACTCAATCAGGTCGGTCACCCGACCCTGGTTTCGGAAAGGTTCCCGGGTCACCGTGGGGTAGTACAGCATTTGCTTGGTGACCATTTCACCCAAAAATTCGTGCTCAGGCAGCTCATGCATGAGGTAGTCGTGGTAGGCCAGTTCAGCCACCTCGCGCACACCGTGTACCAGAATCACTTTTTCAAACTTTTCATAGGTATCAGGGTCACGCACGATGCTCAAAAACGGTGCCAGGCCGGTACCGGTGCCAAACAGGTAAAGGTTTTTGCCGGGCAGCAGGTAGTCAATCAAAAGTGTGCCGGTGGGTTTTTTGCCCACCACAATCTGGTCGCCCACCTTGATGTGCTGCAGCCTGGAGGTGAGTGGGCCGTCTTGCACCTTGATACTCAGAAACTCCAGGTGGTTTTCGTAATTGGCACTGACGATGCTGTAGGCCCGCAACAGTGGCTTGCCGTTCGCGTCGCGCAGGCCGATCATGGTGAAGTGGCCGTTGGAAAACCGCAGGGTTTCGTCACGCGTGGTAGTAAAACTGAAAAGCCGATCGGTCCAGTGGTGGACGCTTAAAACGGTTTCATTCAAAAAAGCACTCATGTTTCGCCTTGGAAGTGGGGAGCTGTCAAAAGGATAGGAGTCTAAAACACCAGGAAAATTTTGCCCTGATATAGCGCAATGGCCAAAAATTTCTCACGCGGATCAAGACGGTAAAGCAGCAGTTGCCGCATCAGGGTGCACCTAAAAAAGGGCCTGAAGCAAACGGCTGGCCGGCTGACCGGTCCAGTCCACCTCACCCTGCACCACGGCACGCACCTTGCCATCGGCGGCCACCAGCACGGTCGTCGGGAACGCTTTGACGCCCCACTGGCGTGCCACCAAACCTTGAGGATCAGGCAGTACTGGCAACTGCAGCGCCGTTTTTTTCACAAAATTGTCAATCGTCGGCCGCGATTGCTTGAAGTTCACCGCCAGCACCACCAGTTTCTCTGGCCCGTAAAGCTCGGCCACGGTTTGCAGGGACGGCATTTCATTCAGACAAGGTTCACACCAGCTGGCCCAAAAGTTGATCAGCACCGCCCGGCCCTTGAGGTCGCGCAAGTGCCAGACGTGGCCAGACATGTCGCTCACGGCAAATTCAGGCGCCCGCTGCGCCGCTGGCCAGGTGATCACTTGGTAGCCCTGCGCCATTGCGTTTGAAGCTACCAGGGCTACCAGCGCGCAAACCAACATGCGCCACCAGTGCAGCAATAAATTATGATTCAAATCAACCTCTAGCCCTTGTATATATTGCGCAAGAAGCTATATATTTAATAGCAAGCAAAGGCATGGACTAGAGCTTTGGCAGTACCCAAGCTTGCACACTGGCCAAAGCTGCGTCGAGCTTGGCTGGCTCGGTACCGCCGGCCATGGCCATGTCCGCCTTGCCGCCGCCCTTGCCACCCACTTGGCCAGCGACAAAGTTGACCAGCTCACCGGCCTTGACCTTGGCCGTGGTGTCAGCCGTTACGCCCACCGCAATTTGCACCTTGGCGCCGTCGACCACACCGAGCACGATCACGGCGGTTTTCAGCTTGTCCTTGAGCTTGTCCATGGTGTCGCGCAAGGTTTTTACGTCTGCGCCTTCGAGCCTAGCCACCAGCAGCTTGACACCGTTGATGTCTTGCGCCTGCGTCACCAGTTCATCGCCCTGGGCGCTGGCCAGCTTGCCCTTGAGCGCGGTTAACTCTTTTTCCAAGGTCTTAACGTGGTCCAGCACCGACATCAAGCGGTCGTTCACCTCCGCAACTGGGGCTTTGAGCATACTGGCAGTCTGGCCGACCGTGTCTTCCAGATGCTGCAAGTAGGCCAGCGCGTGGTCGCCCGTGACGGCCTCAATGCGGCGCACGCCTGACGCTACGCCACTCTCGCCCACCACCTTGAACAAACCAATCTCACCAGTGTGTCGCACATGGGTGCCGCCACACAGTTCGCGGCTGCTACCGATGTCAAGCACACGCACTGATTCGCCGTATTTCTCGCCAAACAGCATCATCGCGCCGGTTTTCTGGGCGGATTCGATGTCCATGACACGCGCTGCAGTAGCGGCATTGGCCAAGATTTCATGGTTTACCCGGGCTTCAATTTCACGAATCTCGGCATCGGTTACCGGGGCGTTGTGGGCAAAGTCAAAACGCGTGCGCTCCGGGTTCACCAAACTGCCTTTCTGCTGCACATGGCTGCCCAGCACTTCGCGCAAGGCCTTGTGCATCAAGTGCGTGACCGAGTGGTTGCGCTGGGTGGCCGCGCGCAAGCTGGAATTGACGTGCGCCGTGACGCTGTCACCCACACCCAGCGTGCCGGTTTTCAGGGTGCCGTGGTGGCCGAACACATCAGCCTTGATTTTTTGCGTGTCTGCCACATCAAACAGGGCCGACTCGCAAAAAATCGCGCCTGCATCACCCACCTGACCACCGCTTTCGCCATAAAACGGCGTGGTGGCCAATACCAGCACCCCGTTTTGGCCCACTTTCAGCTCGGCCACGCTGGTGCCGTCGAGGTAAATGGCTTTGATTTGTGTCACCGCGGTCAAATGCTCGTAGCCGACAAATTCATTGCCCGCGCCGGTGTACTCCAGCGCCTTGCCCTGTTTGAACTTGCCCGCAGCGCGGCCTTGGGATTTTTGTCGTTCCATGGCGGCGGCAAAACCTGCCTCATCCACCGTTAAGCCACGTTCACGGCACACATCGGCCGACAGATCCAGCGGGAAACCATAGGTGTCGTGCAGCTTGAAGGCCACGTCACCAGGCAACACCTTGACGTCATCGGCAAGAGCCTCATCCAGAATCTGCATGCCAACTTCAAGCGTTTCGTAAAAGCGCTCTTCCTCAACCCGCAGCACGTCCATGATGCGCGCGGCCTGTGCGGCCATGCTGGGGTAAGCGTCACCCATGACGGCCACCAGATCAGGCACCATTTTGTGGAAAAACGGTGTTTTCTGACCCAGCTTGTAGCCGTGGCGGATGGCACGGCGAATGATGCGGCGCTGCACGTAGCCTCGGCCTTCATTGCCCGGCAGCACGCCGTCGCTCACCAAAAATGCGGTGGCACGGATGTGGTCGGCAATCACCTTGAGCGAGTTGTTGCCCAGGTCAGCCGTGTGGGTTTCACGGGCGGCGGCCTTGATCAGCGCGGCAAAAATGTCTATTTCGTAGTTGCTGTGCACATGTTGCAGGATGGCGGCCAGGCGCTCCAGCCCCATGCCAGTGTCCACACAGGGCGCGGGCAGCGGCGTGACAGCGCCGGTTTCGTCCATGTTGAACTGCATGAACACGTTGTTCCAGATTTCAATGAAGCGGTCGCCGTCTTCATCGGGGCTGCCAGGTGGGCCGCCGGGAATGTGGTCACCGTGGTCGTAAAAAATCTCGCTGCACGGGCCACACGGGCCAGTGTCGGCCATCATCCAGAAGTTGTCTGACTTATAACGCCCACCCTTGTTGTCACCAATGCGAATCACACGCTCAGGTGGCAGGCCAATTTCTTTGGTCCAGATGTCATAGGCTTCGTCGTCCTCCTGGTAGACCGTGGCCAGCAAGCGGTCGGCGGGCAGCTTGTAGACCACCGTTAGCAGTTCCCAGGCCCACTTCAAGGATTCGCGCTTGAAGTAGTCACCAAAGCTCCAGTTGCCCAACATCTCAAAAAAGGTGTGGTGGCGCGCGGTGTAGCCGACGTTTTCCAGGTCATTGTGTTTGCCACCAGCACGCAGGCAGGCTTGAACGGACGCCGCTCTGACGTAGCTGCGTTTGTCGGTGCCCAAAAACACGTCCTTGAACTGCACCATGCCCGAATTGGTGAACATCAGCGTGGGGTCGTTGCCGGGCACCAGCGGGCTCGATGGAACCACGGTGTGGCCTTTGGAGGCAAAGAAGTCGAGGAAAGTCTTGCGAATGTCGGCGACAGTCACCGGGGCAGCGGTTGGGTTCATGGTGTGCGGGGAGTCAAAAGGAGCGATTTTAGGTGATCAAGGCGTTTTGCACTGGGCATCCAGGAAGGCAAAGATGGCCGGTTCGTCACAAAAGATGACGTTAAAACGCAGCCACGGGCTGGTCTGCAAATCGGGGCTGAACAAATGGCCGGGACCCAGCAAGATGTCTTGTTCGGCGGCTTTGTAGGCCAGTTCGGCCGAATCGGCCAGCGACGGGTGCCTGGCCCACAAAAAGATACCGGCTTTGGGTTCGCAAAAAATCTCGAAACCCACCTTGAGCAACTCCGAGGCGGCTGACACATGGGCCTTGGCAAGCCGCTCACGCAAGCCCTTCACATGTTTGCGGCAACGTCCATCGGTCTGGGCTTCATAGGCCAGGCGCTCGCTGAACTCACTTGAGGTCAAGCCCGAAATCATCTTGAGCTGCGCCAGGTCTTCCAGCAAATCCGGGTTGGCAGCCAAGTAGCCAACGCGGATGTTGGGCGAGATCGTCTTGGAGAAACTGCTGATGTAAATCACCCGGTTGAGCTGGTCCAAACTGGCAAGCGATGGCCGCGGCTCCGGGTCCAGGTCGGCATAAATGTCGTTTTCAACCACCAAAAAATCGTACTTATCGGCCAGCTGCATGACTCGGTGCAGGTGTGCCAGTTGGGCAATGGAGCCAGTGGGGCTTTGCAGGCGTGGCTGGGTAAAGAATACCTTGGGCTTTTCTTCGATCACCAGCCGCTCAAGCTCTGCCAGGTCATAACCCGCTGGCGTGCGCTGCACACCGATCAGGCGTGCTCCCAAAAACCGCAAGGAAAACAACAGGTTGGGGTAGCCAGGGTCGTCCACCAGCACCGCATCGCCCGGGCGCACCAGGCGGCGCGCGACCAAATCCATGGCCTGGCTGGAGCCCTGCGTTAGCAGCACCTGCTCGGCAGTGACAGCAATTTCTTGCTCGGCCAACATTTCACGCACCAGCTTGCGCAGCGGCAAATAGCCTTTGGGTTCACCGTAGCCACTTAAATCGACATCGTCGGCAGCCAGGCTGCGCAAGCCCCGACGCATACCGTCCTGAAACAACCAATCCCCTGGCAGCCAGCCACAACCAGGTTTCATGCGAAGAGCGCGATTCTCGAAGATGCGACGCAGGTACCACATCGAATCAAAACTGAAGTTGGGTCCGTGGCCAGGCAGCTCGGTGACAGACGTGGGCCGCTGCTTGACAAAAAAGCCAGAGTGCGGGCGCGAGGCAAAGTAGCCTTGGGCCACCAGCCGGTCATAGGCATCCACCACGGTGAACACACTCACGTTGTGGGCATGGGCAAACTGGCGAATCGACGGTGCCTTGGAGCCTGGGCGCAACTCGCCCGCTTCAATGGCAGTACGAAAACCGGCCACGATCTGCAGCACCAGCGGCGTAGAACTTTGCGGATTGAGCGTGAACATGGATGAATCAGGGTTTCTGTGTACTGGTGCCCAAGGCTACACAGTACGTCTCAAAAAAGACCCAACTGTATATGGTCGCACGGCCACATCACCACTACAGTCAAACCACTTTACCCACACCAACCCCCTGTTCAGGAGTGAAACCCATGCTTACCAAGACCCAAAAAACCAACGCCGCCCTGATGGCCCGCCGAGCTGCGGCCATTCCCCGTGGTGTCGGCCAAAGCCACGAAGTGTTCATTGCCCGCGGTGAAAACGCCGAAGTGTGGGACGTGGAAGGCAAGCGTTACATCGACTTCGCTGGTGGCATTGCCGTGCTCAACACCGGCCACTGCCGCCCCGAGATCATGCAAGCTGTCAAGGACCAGATTGACAACTTCACGCACACCTGCTTCCAGGTGCTGGCGTACGAGTCTTATGTGGAACTGGCCGAGCGCATCAACGCTTTGGCACCGGGCAACTTTGCCAAGAAAACCCTGTTTTTGACGACCGGCGCTGAAGCGGTTGAGAACGCCATCAAGATTGCCCGCTCACACACCAAACGCAGTGGCATCATTGCGTTTACCAGTGGTTACCATGGCCGCACCCTGCTGACCCTGGGTTTGACCGGCAAAGTAGCCCCTTACAAATTGGGTTTTGGACCCTTCCCGAACGAGATTTACCACGCCCAGTTTCCCAATGCCGCACACGGCGTGAGCGTGGACGACGCCATGGCCTCGATTGAACTGATCTTCAAGAACGACATCGAAGCCAGCCGCGTGGCCGCCATCATCATCGAGCCCGTGCAAGGCGAAGGTGGCTTCAATGTGGCCCCCACCGAATTTTTGCAGCGCCTGCGTGCCCTGTGCGACCAGCACGGCATTTTGATGATTGCTGATGAAATCCAAACCGGCGCTGGCCGCACCGGCACCTGGTTTGCCATCGAGCAAAGCGGCGTGGCCCCCGACATGATCACCATGGCCAAGTCGATGGCCGGTGGTTACCCGATTTCAGGCGTGGTGGGCCGCGCCGAGGTGATGGACGCCCCCGCTGCCGGTGGTCTGGGCGGCACGTACGCCGGCAGCCCGATTGCCTGCGCCGCGGCACTGGCCGTGCTGGATGTGTTTGAGAAAGAAAACCTGCTGGAACGCAGCCGCACACTGGGCGCTCACATGGTCGCCAGGCTCAAAACCATGGCCGCCAAAGACCCACGCATTTGCGACGTGCGCGGTTTGGGTGCCATGGTGGCCATTGAGTTGTGCAAAAACGGTGACCCGCACCAACCCAGTGCAGAGCTGGCCAAGGCCCTGGCGTCTGAGGCCACCAAGCGCGGCCTGATCTTGCTCACTTGCGGCACTTACGGCAACGTGGTGCGCATTCTGGTACCCCTGACGGCCAGCGATGCGATCGTAAACGAGGGTCTGGACATCATCGAAGCCTGCTTGGCTGCGGTGGCCTGATTGGCACGGTATTTGCGTAGTTAAAACAGCTTGTATCCCATACCCCACGGGCATCAAGTGCTTTTGAAAGAATAGCAAATAATGGCTTTGTCTGACCCCCTCGTTCGCTTTACCGGCGTCCAAAAGACCTATGACGGCAGCACCCTGGTGGTGCGTGACCTGAACCTGGAGATCCAGAGCGGCGAATTCCTGTCGCTGCTCGGGCCTTCAGGCTCAGGCAAAACCACCACGCTGATGATGCTGGCCGGATTTGAGTCGCCTACCTCGGGTGAAATTCTCCTGGCGGGCAAGTCCATCACCAAAACACCGCCGCACAAGCGCAACTTTGGCATGGTGTTCCAGAACTATGCGCTGTTTCCGCACATGTCCATTGCCGACAACGTGGCTTACCCGCTCACGGTGCGCAACATGGGCAAATCGGAGCGTGAAGACAAGGTCAAGCGCGCACTCGACATGGTTCACCTGGCTGACAAGGGCGACCGTTACCCGGGCCAACTCTCGGGCGGACAACAGCAGCGCGTGGCCTTGGCGCGTGCACTGGTGTTCAACCCGCAGCTGGTGCTGATGGACGAACCCTTGGGCGCACTGGACAAGCAGTTGCGCGAACACATGCAGATTGAGCTGAAAGAGCTGCACCGCAAACTCGGCCTGACCTTTGTCTATGTGACCCATGACCAGTCTGAAGCGCTGACCATGTCAGACCGGGTAGCGGTATTCAATGACGGACTGATCCAACAGATTGACAGCGTCACCACGCTGTATGAGACACCGGTGAACCGCTTTGTGGCCAGCTTTGTCGGTGACAACACCGTGTTGGACGCGCAAATCACCACCACAGAGCGCGGCGCCGGTGGCATTTGCAAGGTGCGCCTGCCCTGTGGTACTGAATTGCAGGCGCAAGACATCAATGGTGCGCCGTTGAATTACCCGGTGCAGGCCTGCATTCGCCCCGAGCGAGCCCTGATCAGCCCCGGCACAGAGCCCGCGCCCGCCAACAGCCTGCGCGCCCAGGTGAACGACGTGATTTATTACGGCGACCACTTGCGCATGCGCTGCCAGGTGGACAAACAAGCCCCGGCCACTGTCAAAATTTCGCTTTCCAGCCCCAACCTGCCGCACGCCGGTGACGCCATTTGGCTGGTTTTGCCCCCCGAGCATTTGCGGGTCTATGCCTGACCCGTGTGCATTTTTTTAGTTCTGTTTTACCCCCAAAAAGAAGGAGCCTGTCGATGAAACTTACCCCCCTGGTTGCGGCCTGTGCTGCACTGTTTACCCTGTCGGTCCAAGCCGAAACCCAATTGACCGTGGTCAATTTTGGCGGTGCCAACGGCAACGCCCAAAAAATCGCTTACTTTGCCCCATTCGAAAAGGCCACCGGCACCAAAGTGCTGGGTGTGGAATACAACGGCGAGCAGGCCAAAATCAAGGCCATGGTCGAAGCCAAGAAAGTCAATTGGGACGTGGTTGAAGTCGAATCCCCCGACGTGGCACGCGGCTGTGACGAAGGCCTGTTCGAAAAATTGGATTACAGCAAGATCGGCAAAAAGGCTGACTTCACCCCTGCAGCCATTCACGAGTGCGGCATCGGCACCTTTGTCTGGTCCACTGTGATGGCGTACGACGGCGACAAGCTCAAAACCGCCCCCACCACCTGGGCCGATTTCTGGGACGTGAAAAAATTCCCCGGCAAACGCGCCATGCGCAAGGGTGCCCGTTACAACGTCGAATTTGCCTTGATGGCCGACGGCGTGCCAGTGGCCGATGTGTACAAGGTACTGAAAACCAAAGATGGTGCTGACCGTGCGTTCAAGAAGCTGAGCGAACTCAAGGCCAACATCCAGTGGTGGGAAGCCGGTGCGCAACCGCCCCAGTTCCTGGTGGCAGGCGACGTGGTCATGACCACCGCTTACAACGGCCGCATTGACGCCGCTCAACGCGAAGGTAAAAACCTGAAGATCACCTGGACCGGTGGCATTTATGACCTGGACTACTGGGTCATGCCAAAAGGCACACCCAACAAGGAAGCCGCACTGAAGTTCATTGCCATGGCCAGCAGCGCAGACGCGCAGGCTGAGTACGCCAAAAACATCGCCTACGGCCCGACCAACACCAAGGCGCTGGCCAAGTTGGATGCCAAAGTGCTGTCCGGACTGCCCACCGCACCTGCCAACGCCAAAACCGCGTTGCAGTTCAACGTGACTTTCTGGGCTGACCAGGGCGAGGCGCTGGAGAAGCGTTTCACCGCCTGGGCGGCACAGTAAGTTGACACAGGAGAGATGGCAATGACTGTCGCGATGACCACAATTCCTGGCAACCTGGCGGCACAGTTGCGGCGCTCGCAGCGACGCAAAAAAGCCTTTGCCATCTCTCTGACACTGCCACTGCTGATTTTTTTACTGGCCACTTTCATCGTGCCGATTGGCGCGCTGCTGATACGCGCCATCGAAAACCCCGAAGTGGCCAGCACGCTCGCACAAACCGTGAAGGTGCTGGACAAATGGGACCGCACCTCCAACCCGCCAGATGAGGCCTATGCGGCGCTGGCCAACGACTTCACCAACATTGCCGAGCAGTCCGATGCAGGTGGACTGGCACGCCGCCTCAACAGCGAGATCAGCGGCGCCCGGTCACTGGTCATGGGGACTTTCCGCGCCCTGCCATTCGAAGCAGGAATGACCCCCGCGCAAGTCAAGGCCCACATGCTCGAAGTGGACCCCCGTTGGAGTGAGTTGGGGTACTGGCGCGCCATCGCCAAAAATGGCTCGCGCTGGACACCCGACTACCTGCTGGCCTCGGTCGACCTGAAACGCGACATTCAAGGCAACATTGTCAATGTCGACCCTGAGTCTGCGGCTTTTTTCAAAATACTGATGCGCACCTTCAGTGTCAGCGCCGTGGTGACCTTCTTTTGCCTGCTGCTGGGTTACCCGCTGGCCTATTGGCTGTCAACCCTGACACCGCGCCAGGCGAACATCTTGATGATTCTGGTGCTTGTGCCGTTCTGGACCTCGGTGCTGGTGCGCTCTGCGGCGTGGATTGTTCTGTTGCAAACCAATGGCGTGATCAACCGATTTTTTCTGGACCTGGGCCTGATCAACGAGCCACTGCCGCTGCTCTTCAACCGGGTCGGGGTCATCATTGCGATGGTGCACATCTTGCTGCCGTTCATGATCTTGCCGCTGTACAGCGTGATGAAATCTGTGCCCCCCACTTACTTGCGCGCTGCCGTATCGCTGGGCAGCTCACCTCTGGCGGCGTTTTTCAGGGTCTACATGCCGCAAACCTTTCCGGGTATGGGTGCGGGTGGCCTGCTGGTGTTCATCCTGAGCATTGGGTACTACGTGACCCCTGCCCTGCTGGGCGGGCCTGATGACCAGATGCTGAGCTACTACATTGCCCAGTACACCAATGTCACCGTCAACTGGGGCATGGCCTGCGCGCTGGGTGCCGTGCTGCTAAGTGCCACGCTGGTGCTGTACGCGGTGTACCGCCGCACGGTCAAGTCTGAACTGAGCCTGGGATAAACCACATGTCACTACCTGCCCGTCCCATGTTTCCCGCCTACGCCACCCTGCCCGACAAAATCGGCTGGTATCTGCTGCGCGGTGTCGGCGTGTTGGTGCTGTTGTTTTTGCTGCTGCCAATTCTGGCCATCATTCCGCTGTCGTTCTCAAGCAGCTCCTTCCTGGCCTACCCCATGCCCGGCTGGTCACTGCAGTGGTATGAGAACCTGTTCACCTCCGAGGCCTGGAGCCGCGCCACCCGCAACAGCTTCATCGTGGCACCTTTGGCCACCATACTGGCCACCATTTTGGGCACCATGGCCGCCGTTGGCTTGGCACGCATCAATTTTTGGGGCAAAGGCTTGCTGATGAGCCTGTTGATCGCACCCATGGTGGTGCCGATTGTGGTGGTGGGGGTGAGCACCTATTTGTTCTTCGCCAAAATTGGCCTCAACGACACCTATTTGGGTCTGATTCTGGTGCACGCGGCCTTGGGTGCGCCCTTTGTGCTGACCACCGTGCTGGCCACGCTGCAGAGTTTTAACGAGAACCTGATCCGCGCGTCTTTAAGCCTGGGTGCGGGCCACCTGACCACGTTTTTCCGCGTTACCTTGCCGATCATTGCGCCGGGCGTGATCTCGGGTGCGCTGTTTGCTTTTGCCACGTCGTTTGACGAGGTGGTGGTGACGCTGTTCATTGCCGGGCCAGACCAGGTGACCCTGCCGCGCCAGATGTTCACCGGCATTCGCGAAAACATCAACCCGACCATTGCCGCCGTGGCCACCCTGCTGATCATCTTCACCACCTCGCTGATGCTGGCGCTGGAGTGGCTGCGCGGCAGAAGGCGTTAGAGACAAACGCGCCACCGTGCAAGAAAGATGCAACTCGTGAACAACCTGGAAAAAATGAAGCTGGGCACACGCCTGGCTTTGGGGTTTGGCTTGCTGCTGGTGCTGCTCATGGGCATGGCGGTCATGGCAGCACGTCAAATTACCGTGACCCATGATGCCCTGGATTACTACACGTCCACCACCACCCCGTCACTGGAGGCAGTGAAGTTCTGGCAAGAAAAAGTGGCTGCCATCCGAATGCTGCAAGCCCAGCACCTGATGACCGTGTCGGCCGACGAAATGGGCTCACTGGAAGGCAGCATTGACCAGGCCTACACCCAACTCAATCAGGCACTGGTCGGGCACGAGAAGCTGCTGGTCAATGACCAAGACCGTGAACTTTGGACAACCGTGACCGAAAGCACCCAGCTGGCCATGGCGAACTGGGACAAGCTCAAAACTATCGCACGCGAGTCCCTGACCGACCCTGACAAGGTCGAAGAAGCCCGTCGGCTGTTCACCGGCAAAACCGAGCGCCTGTTCAAGGCCACCATGGGAGCCATCGACAAGGAGTGGGA
This sequence comes from Rhodoferax sp., assembly GCF_028688795.1. GTDB lineage: Bacteria > Pseudomonadota > Gammaproteobacteria > Burkholderiales > Burkholderiaceae_C > Rhodoferax. Next base: position 19,919 of record NZ_JAQTXM010000042.1, read on the forward strand.
ATTCAAATCCGGTGTGGCTTCCCAACTGACAGAAAAAGGAAACGCCACCTACCGTTTGTCCTTGTCTTTGCTGGCCATCGCCTGCGCCGTGGCACTGGCCGTGGGCGTGGCTGCTGCCGTGATGGTAGTGCGCTCCATCGCCCATCAAATGGGTGGCGAACCGACGGATGTCGCACGCATGGCCTTGGCCATTGCCGAAGGCGACTTGACCCAACGGGTGCAAACCCGCGCAGGGGACCACGGCAGCGTCATGGCCGCCATGGCCACCATGCAGGAGCGGCTGGCCGCTCTGGTGGGCGAAGTGCGTCAGAGCAGTGACAACATTGCCACCGGCTCCGCCGAAATCGCTACCGGCAATCTGGACTTGAGCCACCGCACGGAGGAACAAGCCAGCGACCTGCAACAGACCGTGAACGCCCTGGCGCAGCTCACGAACACCGTCAAACACAACGCCAACACCGCCGAAGAGGCCAACCGTCTGGCCGCCAGCGCCTCCACCACCGCAGTGGCGGGTGGGCACGCCGTGGCACAGGTCGTCACCACCATGCAGGGCATTGCGGCCTCGTCCAAAACCATCAGCGATATCACCAGCGTCATTGACAGCATCGCCTTCCAGACCAATATCCTGGCACTCAACGCAGCCGTAGAAGCGGCTCGGGCTGGCGAGCAGGGGCGCGGTTTTGCCGTGGTCGCCAGCGAGGTGCGCTCCCTGGCACACCGCTCTGCGGATGCAGCCAAGGAAATCAGGAAACTGATCTGTGCCAACGTGGAAAAAGTGGAGGTCGGGGCGCGCCAGGTCGATGATGCCGGCGTGTCAATTCAGGCCATCGTCACGCAGGTGCAGCATGTAAGTGCCTTGATCCGCGACATCCACAACGCCACGACCCAACAGTACCAGGGCATCAGCGATGTCAGCGCTGCCGTTGGCCGAATCGACCAGGTGACCTTGCAAAACGCCGCCCTGGTCGAGCAAAGCAGCGCCGCAGCCGACAGCCTGCGGGCGCAAGCCGTTCGACTGACTGAAGTGGTCGGCGTGTTTCGTCTGCATCACGCCGACTCCCCGGCGTCCGCATCCCCTAGCCCCTTGCTGTTAAATTCCTGATGTCAATTAAAAACCAACCCCTGTCTGGCAACGCCATGCCCCGTTTTGGCGGCATTGCCAGCATGCTGCGTCTGCCCGTGACCAATACGCCAGCGGGGCTAAACGCCGCCTTCATTGGCATTCCGCTGGACATCGGCACCAGCCACCGCCCTGGCGCCCGCTTTGGCCCGCGCGAAATCCGCTCGCAATCGTCGTTGATCCGACCCTACAACATGGCCACCGGGGCGGCTCCTTTTGACACCCTGCAAGTGGCTGACCTAGGTGATGTGCCCATCAACACCTACTCGCTTGAAAAGTCCCTGCCCATCATCACGGACTTCTACCGAACCGTGTTGGACGCTGGTTGCACCCCTTTGACACTTGGTGGCGACCACACCATCGCCCTGCCGATCCTGCGCGCCGTGGCTGCCAAACATGGGCCGGTTGCATTGGTGCACGTGGATGCGCATGCCGACGTGAATGACGACATGTTCGGCGAGCGCATTGCCCACGGCACACCGTTTCGCCGGGCGGTAGAAGAAAACCTGCTGGATTGCAAAAATGTGTTCCAGATTGGCCTGCGTGGCAGTGGCTACGCCTCGGACGACTTTGACTGGCCCCGCCAACAGGGCTTTACCCTGGTGCTGGCGCACGAAGTCTGGTACCAGTCCCTGGCCCCGCTGATGGCAAAAATCAGGGCGCAAATTGGCAACACACCGTGTTACCTGAGCTTTGACATCGACGGCATCGACCCGGCTTACGCTGGCGGCACCGGCACCCCTGAGATTGGCGGCTTGAGCGTGCCGCAGGCGTTGGAAATCATTCGCGGCTGCCATGGGCTCAACCTTGTCGGCTGCGACCTGGTGGAGGTGTCACCCCCGTATGATTTGAGCGGCAACACCGCACTGCTGGGGGCCAATCTGTTGTTTGAAATGTTGTGCGTGTTGCCCGGTGTCGGCAGACGCTGATGGTCACACCCTTAATTGCTATATTTAAAATAGCTACTTTCGCTTATACATCAATGGCTAGAGCCCTATTTATTATAAATTTACAGGAGTTTTCATGACTGCTTCAGTTTCACCGCTTTCCCTGCTCAATGACCCCACCCTGCTCAAAACCGATGCGTTGATCAACGGTCAATGGGTGTCTGGCGGCAGTCGTTTTGCCGTCACCGACCCGGCCACCGGCGCCCATCTGGCCGACGTGGCCAACCTTGGCCCGGCAGACGCTGAAGCAGCCATTGCCGCCGCCAACGCTGCCTGGCCCGCCTGGCGCAGCAAAACCGCCAAAGAGCGCAGCATCATCTTGCGCAAATGGTTTGATTTGCTGATGGCGAACCAAGACGATCTTGGCCGCATCATGACCGCCGAACAAGGCAAACCACTGGCAGAAGCCAAAGGCGAAGTCGCTTACGGTGCCAGTTTTGTCGAGTGGTTTGCCGAAGAAGCCAAACGCGTCAACGGCGAAACCCTGCCCCAGTTTGACAACAACCGCCGCCTGCTGGTGTTGCGTCAGCCCATCGGCGTGTGCGCCGCCATCACGCCATGGAACTTCCCGATTGCCATGATCACCCGCAAGGTCGCGCCAGCGCTGGCCGCTGGTTGCACCGTGGTCATCAAACCCGCTGAATTAACACCCCTGACGGCACTGGCCGCAGCTGAGCTGGCCATCCGTGCTGGCATCCCGGCGGGTGTGCTGAACATGATCACAGCAGACGCCGACAACTCGATTGCTGTCGGCAAGGTCATCTGCGCCAGCGACATCGTGCGCCACATCAGCTTCACCGGCTCCACCGAAGTCGGCCGCATCTTGATGGCCCAATCAGCACCCACCGTCAAGAAAATGTCGCTGGAACTCGGTGGCAACGCACCCTTCATCGTGTTTGACGATGCCGACATCGACAGCGCCGTGGAAGGCGCTTTTGCCAGCAAATACCGCAACGCCGGCCAAACCTGCGTGTGTTCCAACCGCTTCTACGTGCAAGCCGGTGTGTATGACGAATTCGTCACCAAATTTGCCGCCAAGGTCAAAACCGCCAAGGTCGGCAACGGCTTTGACGAGGGTGTCAACCAAGGCCCGCTGATTGAAGAGGCTGCGTTACAAAAAGTTGAGCGCCATGTGCAGGATGCGGTGGCCAAAGGCGCCCGTTTGCTGGTCGGTGGCAAGCGCCTGGCCGGTCAATTTTTCGAGCCCACGGTGGTGGCTGATGCCACGGCAGACATGATGTGCGCCACCGAAGAAACCTTTGGGCCATTTGCACCAGTGTTCAAGTTTGAAACTGAAGCTGAGGCCATCTTTGCCGCCAACAACACTGAATTCGGCCTGGCCAGCTACTTCTACAGCCGCGACGTTGGCCGCATCTGGCGCGTATCGGAGGCGCTGGAGTACGGCATGGTGGGCGTCAACGTAGGCATTCTGGCCACAGAACACGTGCCATTTGGCGGTGTCAAACAATCCGGCTTGGGCCGCGAAGGCTCGCACCACGGCATGGATGACTATGTGGAAATCAAATACATCTGCATGGGCGACATTCTGAAGTAACCCGCCTGGCGAACTTATTTTTATAGCTACTAGCCCAATATTTATAAGGGCTAGAGGCATAAAAAGCATGCAAATATAGGGGGCATGCCTTGCCCCCTATAATTCATGCCTCGCGGGTGTAGTTTAATGGTAGAAGTCCGCCTACCAATGAAAACAAGCTTTTTAAGCCAAAAACCTACGCCAAAACCTACGCCAAATAAACACCTCATCGGGGTCGTATAGCGTTGCACAAATGTTGTTGCTCAAATTTCA
>NZ_JAQTXM010000079.1 GCF_028688795.1 Rhodoferax sp.
AGCTCGCCACCGATGCCATCGCCATGACCGAGCTGCAAAACATTGCCGAAAGTGTCACCGCCAAACACGCCTTTTTTGTCATGGATGCCTGCTACAGCGGGCTGGGGCTGACACGCGGCGCAGGCAGTGCCAACTTTCTGCGTGACAACGCCAAGCGCCTGGGCCGCCAGATGCTCACCGCCGGTGGGGCTGACCAACTGGTGGCCGACGGCGGGCCCAATGGCCACTCGGTGTTCACCTGGGCTTTGCTGCAAGGCCTGGCCGGCAAGGGCGACCTCAATGGCGACGGCCTGATCACCGCCACGGAACTGGCCGCCTACGTGGCCCCGGCGGTGGCGGCCACCTCGCACCAGACCCCGGCCTTTGGCAGCCTGCCCGGCTCCGAGGGCGGCGACTTCATTTTTGAGCTGCCCAGTGAGGCCGAGTACCTCAGCGCCGACACCAGCCAACTGCCCAGCGAGGCCATTGCTCTGAACAACAAACTCGATGCCACCCGGCCCGCTTTGCCCACCCCGGCGGCAGACAACCAACCCGCCGCCCGCCCAGCGCCCACCCCGGTGCTGGTCAAAGACCTGCAAGGGACCGAGCAAAAAATCACCCCCCCCGCCGCCGTGCCCACCAGCGCCCGGCAACTGGCCCAGCGTGCCAATGACCGTGGCCTGCAGCTCTACCGAGAAAAACACTATGACGAGGCCGAAGCCCAATTCACCGAAGCCCTGAAACTGCGCCCCGACTTTGCCCTGGCAGCCAACAACCTGGGCTTTGTGTTCTACAAACAGGACAAGTTCAAAGAGGCCGCCCGCTGGTTTGACAACGCCATCAAGATCGACCCCTCACGCGCCATTGCCTACCTCAACCTGGGGGATGCCCATGCCAAAGCCGGTGCCAGCGAGGCTGCCAAGAAGGCCTACAACACCTACCTGGCGCTGGCTCCCAACGGGCCGGGGGCGGGACATGTGAAGGAGCAGTTGGCCAAGTTGTTATAAAAATAAGAGCGCCTTGCGCTTTGTTTACCTTGGCTTCAGCCGGATTTAACCATCGTCATGATGCACGCGATGTCACGCCATGGCGGCGACACGTCTGGGCAGTCGGCTCCTCAGGCGTAGTAACGGCTGCGCATGCGCTGGCAATAGGCTTCGAGTTGCGGGTATTGCCGGGCATGTTGCTTGAGCGGTGACTCCAGCGGTGCCCACAGCAGGTTGGCCAGAAAGCCGTAGGCCGTGGCATCCAGCGTGCAGGGCGTATCACCCATGAAGAAGGGCTTGTCAGCCAGAAAATCCGCCAGCGCCGTGATGTCCCGCTGGCCGATGGCATAGATCTCCTGCGCACTGTGGCGGCCCATGCCGTGCCCGTGCAACTCCTGTCGAATGCCGCGCCGTGCCAGCGGCGCAATGATCCACTTCAACGGAGCAGGCATGTCGGCAAAAAAGGTGGCGCGGGTCAGCGCCCACCCCGCAGGCTCGATCCAGCGCGTGTAGACCACCGCCCAGTACAGGTTTTCTTCCAGCAGACGCTGAAAGGCCAAGGCCACGGCACGCTGCTCGGTGCTGAGCCAGGCATCCAGCGGGTTGCCATAAGTGGCTTTGAGGTAGTCGATGATGAAGCTCGAATCCGCCACCACCCGGCCCTTGTCCTCGATGTAAGGCATCTTGCCCTTGGGGGCTTTGCGCATGTCGGCCAGGGTCATGCGTGGTGCATCAAAGGGCAATTGCGCCATACGCAACCAGGTTTCCAGCTTCATGCAAAACGGGCTGGCATTGGGCAGGCCAAAGGCGGGGGCGAACTGGTGCAGCGTGATCAAGGGTGACTCCCTCAGCTTGGTGGATGGCTGGATTGTGCCTGCGGCCTGTTGAGCCAGTCTGCACCGCCAACCGCTGCTTGACGGTGACCATTTCAGCCTGATTTTGTTGCCTATCTGCATCATCCTCCAGTATCGATCGGGAAGCATAATGTGCTATCGTTTGATAGCACAAATTTGACCGGAGCAGACTCATGGAAACTTTCACCATTCGTGATTTACGGGAACGCACAGGCGAACTGGTGCGTGATGCAGAGGCGGGCAAGCTCTCCATCGTCACCAAACACGGTCAGGGGGTTTTTGTGGCCATGCCTTTTGACGAGGACATGCTGCGTTCAGGGGTGCGTGTGGCGCTGGCAGTCAAGCTGTTTGACGAAGAAGCCCTCAGCCTGGGCAAGGCCGCCAAGCTGGCCGGTGTGGCGCAAAGCGAATTCATCAACCATCTGGCTGCCTTGAAAATCCCGCTGGCCCGCTATGGGGCCGATGAGCTGGCGCAAGAGGTGGCGGCCTTTGCGTAAGATTGTCATTGCGGATGCCGGGCCGCTCATCGCTTTTGCCAGGCTGGGGCAGCTTGAACTGCTGAAACAGGTCTTTGAGCAAGTGCTGGTTACCGAAGAAGTGTTGATTGAGTGCACCTGCCGATCAGACTATGCCGAGGCCAGGCCCATCCTGGAGGCAGCCCAAAATCAGGTGATCCAACGCTGCACCGCACCCCCCTCGCATTTTGAATTGGCTTTGCATGTGGACATCGGCGAGGCCAGCGCCATTGCGGCAGCAGTCGAGTGGGGCTGTGGCGTGCTGATGGACGACAAAGCCGGACGGCGCATGGCCAAGAACTTCTGCGTGCCATGCATCGGTACGGTGGGCGTGCTGGTGCTGGCCAAGCAAAAGAATCTGCTGCCAAGCATCAAGCCGCTGCTGGATCAACTCACATCATCCGCTTATTTTTTGGGCGACCACTTGATTGCCAGCGCTTTGGCGGCGGCTGGCGAAAGCTAAAAGGCTGTTGGATTTGCGAATCTTCGAACGCGCTATTTTGCTTACGTCACTGTTCAAGTAACCGGGTAGGCCAATCATTCGGTGCGATGCTTTTCTCAGGTTGATATGACTGTTCAACTAATCGGTAACTCGGCTGCATGCCTTGATGCAAAAGGGTTTGCGCGAATATCGCTCTGCTATTTCGGGGAGACAATCGCCATGTTTTGGAGACACGGGAGAGTCTCTGCATATTGAGTTAACCCGTCAAAGGAGAATGCTGTGCCGAAAGAAGTCGATGACAAGTTTTACGACCGTGCAGATGCGCACATCCACTTGACAAACGATCACTTGGCTGAGATTGGCAGGGGCAAGGCCAGTGCATCTATGCTCTATGCAACGGCAAGGTTCAATGCTTGGGTGAGTGCATGTGGCTTTGCCAACGGTGCCGAGATGAAAAAGGCGAAAACTGAAACGCTCGACTATTTCTTGGAGCAATACCGTTTAATGCTGGAAGAAAACCTTGACGACTACATTCAGAATTTCTCGAAGTTCATGGTTCCCCGCGAGGGCGACGCTTAACATGTTGCTCGACGCGGACACACAGCAGCAGAATGCCGTTTCGCGGTGCTTGCAACGTGATGAACAGCACCAACGTTGACCGCCCATCTTTGTCCATGGACAAGATTCCTATCACTCCCCAAAGTCCATATTGGAACGAAGCGAATGCCGCCCACATGCTATTTGGAACGCCATCCCTTCCAGAGCCGTTGAAAGATGTGGTTGGTGTTAGCGGGCGCAGGCATAACCCGATGCCAGCCACAAATTGTGAATGTTTTAACCCTGTAGCCCTTATCAAACAAGCGCAAACAGCTACTTATTACGTAGCACTCAAAAAAGAGTAAGCGCAGCTCAAGAACTCGGATGCCATCGTTCATTGACCGATCCAACACGCCACAAACCAAGCATCCGCAGCTCACTCACCCAAACACCGGCCTGAAAAAGCTGCGTTCATAGCTGACGATGCAGCGGGTGTCTTCGGCGTATTGAAAGGCCGCCTGGCACTCGGGGTCTTGCAGGGAGCGGGTTCGGTAGTCTTCGTACAGCGCCAGACTGGGAAAGCTGAACATCGCCAGGGCCAAGTTGTTGGCCCCTTCTGAGGGCAGAAAGTAGCCGTGGTGCTGGCCGCCGAACTTTTCCACCAGGGGAATCCAGAGCTTGCCGTAGTGCTCAAACTCCTTGAGCTTGTACGGGTCAATGAGGTAGCGCAGGTAACAGGTGATCATGGCGGGTGTCCCTCATGTCCGTGGCTGTTGCACCCAGTGCTGCACGCTGGGGCGCTGCCATTGCTGGGTGGCGTAGGTTTTGAGGCGTTCGGGCACGGCATCGCCGTTGGCGATCAGGCGCATCAGCATCAGCGCCAGATCGGTGTCGGCAATGCACCAGTTGCCAAACAGGTGGCTGGCCCCTGCAGGCAGCAGTTGTTCGGCCACCCGAAACAACTTGTCGGCCGTCAGTGCGGCAGCGCCCAGCGGGGTGGTGGTGGGCTGGATGAACACGGTGTCGGTGCCGCGCTCGTTGCGCAGAGGCATCAGGTCGCTGCGCAGCCAGGCCTGCACTTGCCGGGCACGGGCGCGCTGTTGCACGTCTTGCGGGTAGACCGCAGAAAAGGCGGGCGGGGCGAAGACTTCTTCCAGATATTCGCTGATGGCGCTGGACTCCGACAACGCAAAACCTTCGTGCACCAGCGTCGGCACACGGGCGGTGAGGGACTGCTGGCGGTACGCGGTCTGCTGGTGTTGCTGCGCGTCCAGATCCAGGCGTTCAGTGACGAACGGGATGCCTTTTTCACGCAAAGTGACATACACCGACATGGCGTAAGGGCTGGTGAACTGGTGGTCGACAAACAGGGTCAGCGGGGTCTGTGGCATGAGGGTGTTCCAAAAAATAAATCGTTCACAAAGTCTATCGGCGCAGTGTCTGGGTGCAAAACGATTTATCTTTGACACCCTTGCTAACAAAACTCACATGAACCCATGACGGATTTACGCCGATTGCCCAACCTGGTGGCCTTGCGCGCCTTTGAGGCTGCCGCCCGGCACCAGAATTTTTCTCGCGCCGCCGATGAAACCCATGTCACCCACGGCGCGGTCAGCCACCAGGTGCGGGCGCTGGAGCAAGACCTGGGCGTGGCGCTGTTCACCCGCCATGGCAAGCGTTTGACGATCACGCCGCAGGGTACGCGGTTTGCGCAAGTGGTGCGCCACGCCCTGCAAGACATCGCCGAGGCCACCCAGGTGCAGGCGTTTCGCCTCTGGCTGCTGGACGAAATTGCCCGCTTTAAGGCGCAGACCGGTGAGGGTGTGGCGTGAAGGGTTGGGGTATTTAAAAATGATAGCGCCTTGCGCAGGTTTTGCCTTACCTTGAGGTCTGTTTGGCCTACAGATTGAGAAACACGCCGCAAGCCTTCTGGGGCCGCTCGTCCAGTAACATCAAGCTCTAAGCGCACATAAAAGAAAAGCGTTTGCAAAACATGTCAATAAACACCCTTCAGGAGGAAGCCTTGGATACTTTGATTTACCCCCACGAACGCAGCTTGAG
>NZ_JAQTXM010000043.1 GCF_028688795.1 Rhodoferax sp.
TGCCGCTACGTGGTTTGACCAATAGTGCCGCGCGTTCTTCATGCTCATCTCTCCATCTGGTTTGTGATGGATTGAGCTTGTCTATTTCAGCCGCCAACAACAAGTCTGGGGTTCATGGAGCACTTACACATCGGTTGCTACGCTGTGCGGTATTGCGCACGTCGCCTGGCGAGGATGTCCTGGCTGACGACGCGCACTGTCGTTGCCTGTTTGGCGCCTGGTTCCGCAAGTACCGGGAGACCTTTGATGCAATCGACGTTGTGAGCGCACAGCGCTTGGACCAGCAGCATCGGCACATGCACGACGCGGTGCGTGACATCTGTAATCGCGTACTCGACAACGCGGCTGGAGACACCGCGATGCTGGAGACATTCGATCGGACACAAACTGGCATGATCGCCGATCTCGCGCTTTTCAAGACCCAATATCTGGCACACAGTGCGCGGCTCGATGCGTTGACTGGGTTGCCGCTGCGTTATGGATTCGAGGAAGAATTCACACGCTGCCATGCCCAGGCGATGCGCCGAGGTGAAAAGATGGTCGTGGTGCAACTGGACGCGGACCACTTCAAGCGCGTCAACGATGTACACGGACACGCGGTCGGCGACTTGGCGCTGCAGCATATTGCAAACCTGCTGCGTACTGGTTGCCGTGCCGGTGAGCCACTGTTTCGTTTTGGTGGCGAGGAATTCATCGCCTTGCTGCAAGTTGCAGATCGCGAAGGGGCCGAGCAGGTCGTGCAGCGCCTATTGCAAGATTTGCGTGACACACCCCTACTCCTGCCTGACGGCCACGTCCTAAGTTTGCGCTTGAGCGCTGGGCTGGCAGAAGTCGGCATCGATGCGTCCATGGCCGATGTGGTGGTTCAGGCTGACCATGCACTCTATGCGGCAAAAGCCGCTGGTCGCGATACTTGGCGCTGGTCGACGACCGAGCCGTCGAAGGCATAGTGTCCAGCACTGACCAATGCATACTTTGGATGACCACCGTGGCAATCAGGTCTGAAGCCCGCGCTATCTGTGTTGATGCTGTTCGGTCATCGTGCTCGGCACGGACTGGAGGCGCATCAGATCGACGTAGCCACCTGGGTGCGAAATGGTCTGTCCATACGGCCAGTACCCGCGAACGCTGCTGCACTACCGAATGGCCTCACGCTCCAGTGTAGTCACTACAACGGCTCCCAGCCGGACGACTCCGGCAAGACTTGGTCAATAGTTATTGCGCTTTGGGGTTGGCGCATACTCAAAGGGTCAAGCGGAAGCATTTTGTCTGATTCGTCAGGCAAAACCAGTCTTCTACGCACCTAGAGTCTCACAATGAGCAATGAGCGTTCGCCATTTTGCGAGCCTTGTACTCAACCAACAATGCCTTGGCTTTGTCGATGTCTCATTGCTGACCGCGTTTGGTTCCGCCACCGAACAGGGCGATGAGCGTGTCGCCATCTTTGGCGAGGCAAATCCGGTAGCCTGTCCCCAGCCAGCGACACTTCAGTCTGTTTTTTTCCGGCGCGGTGGTCTGTCCGGCGAGGGGTTACGGCTTCAAAGATAAGAAAAGCCAACGCACTGATGCCCAAGATCTGCCGTAATCGAAAAAAAGCCCCGCAACGCAGGGCTTTTTTGCACGGCATGTGGATATCAAGATCGACGGCGGCGCAATACAGACAGGCCCGCCAAAGCAGCCCCAAAAAGCGCCAAAGTACCTGGCTCTGGCACTACATTTCCATCCAGCGTGTAATTGATCGTACCATTCCAAATACGATCAGGATTGATATTGCCATCGAAGGGTACGGCGGTACCTACACCAGCATCAATAGCAATATCCGCATTGCTAAAAGTTGTGGTTCCATTGGTGTAGCGGATAGCTGAGGTTGTAGTCCCGTCGGTTGTGACGAAGAGCGCGTAGTCTCCGATGGCCAAGGACAGATCAGCGAGATCCACAAACGTCGGAATATCTGATCCGCTACTAGTCACCGAATCTGAACCCAGCAAAGTCCAAGCGCCAGAGTTCGTCTCAAAGCCAACCCTTGTACCGGCCTTGTAGTAAACAAAAATATCTTTTGAAAGCCCGGTTGCAAGATTTACTTCGAAACTATTGATGGTGAGCGCATTTGTTACGTGGATATCAAACATGTTTCCCCGTTTGCTGTTATCCGACACGAAAGTCGTTGAAATCGCGCCGGCCTGAGCCACCGAGAAGGCAAACACTAACCAGCTGCACATGACTGCATTGCGGATGCCGCGTTGGCAGGCAGATAAAACGATCATGACTATTCCTTTAATGTTAAATTTCAGATAGCTTCGCACCCGAAGAACGCAGCAATTTATATGCCATATTTATAGCGCGCTTATTTTCTTTTTAAAAACAATGACTTACGAGGGCAATCAACACCGATCGTATTTCAAGAAAGCATTTTTCCTTCCCCCTGTAAATTTTTCCGACACGTTCGGTTGATGCTCAACTGGTCGATGGGGTGTTGAGCCGACCGTACTGGGGGCATAGCGGCTACGCCTGAGCCGTGCGGCATACGCCGAAACATACAAGGAAAGTGGACCCTCGAATAACCAGGTTCGAATTATCGGGTGCAATGCTGCAATCTCAGACATGACAATCTCCAAAAGTTGGGACTGTCAGTGCATCCAGATAAACGAAATTGCACTAAACCGCTGACGCGGTAGTTGGTACGCCAGCACTGTCAATTTCCCTGTCATTTCCCATCACGCTCCATTTGCTGGACGATGAAGTTGCTGTTCGCAGCACTTCATCTTGTTCAACTCCAAAGGATGATCGGAGTAACTTATGCCACGCATCGGCTTGATGCAACCACTTTGCAGGTGGTGCGTGGTTGCTTTGATCAGCACATGACGGCTGATGGAGCGTTCTTCATGAAACCCATGCGTGCCAACTTGCTACGTAGACATTAAGCTGAACCATTTTCCCGGCAAGACGGGTCATCCCGGCTAATAATTCAGCGTGAGAGCAGCTGATTGATGGCAGGTACAGCGATCTGTGAAATCGCAGCCAGACTGCTGACGACCATCTGCTCATGTGAATGTCGGATATCTGGCGAGAATTTTGGCTAACCCTATGTCGGGTACCGCTGCTTATGCAGAGATTTGCATTAAGACCCAAAGCAGCTGTAGAAATTTCCAAACTGATCGCGCCAGACTAGTCATTCAAATGTGATGAGCATTTGTGTCAAATCCAATTTGGACATTGACCTCAGGATACGCGAAGAAATTGGGAACTGTCATATTTCAGAGCTAACCAATTGGGTCCTGAATGAGCGGAGTACGCATGTCGGGCTTGGTGGCAAGCTTGCCTTGCCACCAGATGAACAGCCCGGATCCGATGACCACCATACAGCCCAGGACCATGGGTCCGTCAAGTCGCTCACCAAACATCGCGATGCCCAAGCCTACGCCGAATAGCAACCGTGTATAGCGGAAAGGCGTGACGGCAGAAATGGAGCCGGTGCGCATCGCCTTCATCAACGCCGCATAGGCAAAGACGCCAGACCCAACCGCGACAGCCATGCCGATGACGTTGGTGCTGGTCGGCCAAACAAACGGCTTGCCATCCCACAACGAGAAGGTCGCGCCGGCAACGACGACAGTCAAAAATCCGTAAAAACCCAGGTGCCAAGTGGTCAGTGATGCAGGTGCCGCACGGCTCGCCAAGTCCCGGCCAGCGAAACCCAGGGTGCCAACCACGGCCAGCATGGACAAGGCCGAGAAGTCACCTGTGGCAGGCCGCAGGATAATGACAACCCCGATCAGGCCGGCCACGATGGCGCACCACCGCCGCCAGCCGACGGCTTCGCCGAAGAATGTTGTCGCGCCAAGAACCACGATGATGGGTGTCGCCTGAAGGATGGCGGTGGCGGAAGACAAGGGCGTGAGGGCGATGGCCAGAACGTAGAACAATCGGCCCACAAGTTCGCACACGGCGCGGATCAGCATCAGCTTGGAAAGCGCTTGCACGATGAGCACCTTGGACCCGCTGCGCCGAGTCAAGTAGGCAAAAAGGATGGCCCCACCTGCGCCGAACAGGGTCAGGACCTGTCCGACCGGCAACTGTTTCGTGGCAACTTTGATGAACGCATCTTCTACGGCAAACGCTGCCATTGAGGCAATCATCCAAACAATACCTGTGAGATTCGCGCGCTGGAGGGGAGGTGGTGTGTGCATGTGCGGAATTGTCGATGGGGCGTTTTGTGACTGGGACGCGCTCAATGCTTCGGACAAGTAGCCCAGCTTTGAGACAGCAGTGCAGCGTTATTGGGGACTGTCGCTGGCAGGTACGGCAAGCCGGTGTCCAGCGGCCATCACGTCACAGCGGCACGTGAAAGGTGGTCTTTTCCAGCACCCGCACCAGGGCGTCCTCAGGCTCGATCCGGGTCATTTCCAGTTGAATCACGAGGGTCTGCCCGGCCAGCGCCGAAGCGGTGGCATATGGCAGTTGCAAGCCCAACGGGACTGTCTTGGCTTCAACCGGATCTAGTGACAGTTCCACCGGTCCGATCAGCGCCAGCCCGGCCGGACCCAGCACCGCCACGCGGTAACGCTGGACTTCTTCCGTGGCGTTCATCACATGCAGGCGGTACACGTTTTCCACCGCGCCGTCGTTAACCACACGGGCCAGCACGCCGCGGTCGCGAACCACATCGAAGCGAAACGGGCTGCGCAGGCCCACACTCGCGACAAACGCCAGCACGGCGGCCAGCAACAAGGCGGCGTAAACCAGCACCCGCTTGCGCAACACCCGCTTCAACAGGGTTGGCTTGTCCCAGCCTTGGGCCAGGCCATTTTGGGTGGTGTAACGGATCAGTCCCTGCGGGTACTGCATTTGCTCCATGACCGAGTCACACACGTCAATACAGGCGGCGCAACCGATGCAGTTGCTTTGCAGACCGTCCCGGATGTCAATGCCGGTGGGGCATACCTGCACGCACAAGCGGCAGTCGATGCAGTCGCCCAAGCCCAGCGCCTTGGGCTCGGCGTTGCGCCCGCGTGAGCCACGGGCCTCGCCCCGCGCTTCGTCATAGCCGATGATCAGGGTGTCGCGGTCCATCATGGCACCCTGAAAGCGCCCGTAAGGGCAGGCGTGTTTGCACATCTGCTCGCGCAAATAACCGGCGTTCACGTAAGTGGCCAGGCCATAAAAGCCGATCCAGAAACTTTCCCACGGCCCCCAACTTAAGGTCAGTGCCGCGTCCCACAGGGTTTGAATCGGTGTGAAGTAACCGACAAAAGTGAAGCCGGTCCACAGGCTGAGCAGCAACCAGACAGCCTGTTTGCCGCCCTTGCGCGCAATTTTTTCTACCGTCCAGCCTGATGCATCCAGGCGCTTGCGCGCGTGGTGGCTGCCTTCCAGATGGCGTTCAACCCACAGGAACATCTCGGTGTACACCGTCTGCGGGCAGGCAAAACCGCACCAGACGCGCCCAGCCACCGCCGTCACAAAAAACAGCAACAAGGCGGCCAGCATCAGCAGCACCGCCAGGTAAATCAGGTCTTGCGGGTACAGCGCCAAGCCGAACAAATAAAAACGTTGAGTGCCTAGGTCGAACAGCACCGCCTGGCGCTCGTTCCACGGCAACCACGGCAAGCCGTAAAAAACCAACTGGGTGGCCCACACCAACACCCAGCGCCAGGCGGCGAACCAGCCGGTGACGGCGCGTACGTAAATCTTGTTTTTTGGCTCAATCAGCAACAGGCTGCCATCATCAAAGGTGTTGGCGACGGGCAGGATAGGAATAATTTTTTTCACCATGTCCGAAGGATGCCGCAAGGCCATCTGAAATGGTAGATTCAGTTTCTGATAAAAAAACCATCTCAGTTGACGCACTCCTTGATCATGAAACGTTATGAACGCTACGCCCAGGAAATTGCCAACCTGATCCGGACCCAGACCCTGCGCCCCGGCGACCGCCTGCCCTCGGTTCGTCAGGCCAGCGCCAATCGCAAGATCAGTCCTGCCACCGTTTTTGCTGCCTACTACCTGCTGGAAGACCAGGGGCTCATCGTTGCCCGCGCTCGCTCTGGCTACTACGTCAAGCCTCAAGCCCAGTCACTGCAACCCGAGCCTGGCACGGCGCTCCCGGGCGTCCAATCGACCACGGTCGAGATCAGCGCGCTGGTGTTTGCGGTGCTGGAATCCACCCGCCAGGCCGATGTGGTGCCGCTGGGTTCGGCCTTTCCCAGCCCGGCGCTGTTTCCGCTGGACAAACTGGCCCGCTGCCTGACCCCTGCCATGCGCAAACTGGCGCCAGAGCGTCTGGTGGAAGACCTGACCCAGGGCAATGAACGCCTGCGCCGCCAGATCAGCCTGCGTTATGCGGCCAGCGGCACGGTCGTGGATATGGACGAAGTGGTCATCACCCATGGCGCCATGGAAGCCTTGAACCTGTGCCTGCAGGCCGTGACGCAGCCCGGTGATGTGGTGGCGGTGGAGTCGCCCACCTTTTACTCGGCTTTACAGGCGCTTGAGCGGCTCAAACTGCGCGCGGTCGAAGTAGCTACCCACCCGCGCGACGGTATTGACATGGACTCGCTGGCCGCCGTGCTGCAGACCCACCCGGTGAGGGCTTGCTGGTTCATGCCAAATTTTCAGAACCCACTGGGCTGCCTGATGCCACCGCCGCGCAAACAGGCGATGGTCGAGTTGTTGGCCCGCCAACAGGTGCCGCTGATCGAAGACGACGTCTACGGCGAGCTGTACTTTGGCCTGAACCGCCCGCCGCCCGCCAAGGCCTATGACCAGCAGGGCCTGGTGATGCATTGCAGTTCGTTTTCCAAATGTCTGGCACCGGGGTATCGGGTCGGTTGGGTCGCTGCAGGCCGTTTTTCCGACCAGGTGCAACGCCTGAAACTGATGACCACCCTGTCTACCGCGATCCCGTCCCAGCTGGCAATTTCAGATTATCTGCAAGGCGGGGGCTATGAGCGACACCTGCGGCAACTGCGTCTGACGCTGGCGGCTCAGCAGGCGCTGGCCTTGCGGCTGATTGCTGACCACTTTCCCGCAGGTACCCGGGTCACCCGGCCACAGGGCGGCTATTTCTTGTGGCTGGAGCTGCCCGCCCACATCGACACCCTGCAGCTGTTGCACCTGGCACTGGCCCAACGCATCAGCGTCGCTCCAGGCCACCTGTTTTCTGCCGACCGCCGGTTTGGCCACTGCCTGCGGTTGAACTACGGCTACCCCGGTGACCCACGCTTTGAGAACGCCTTGAGGGCTGTTGGTCAGATTGCGTGTTCATTCTGATGGCCGTCGCCACTGTCGACGATGTGGATCGGATGCCGCCAATTGAGCGACCGCTTCAGGTAACTTCGACAGCTAGATTTTGCTGCCCGAAAGCCGCCACAAGGGAGCAATCGCTGTTGGTCGTTGGCGAGGGCTACGCAAGGGAAGGGCGCTGACTGTGCTGCACGGGTGACGAAGCCAAGGATTTCGCCACTGGCGTCTGCCAATGTCACGGCACTGTCAATCACTGACGTAGCCGATTGCGGATGCGATGTGCTGCCTTGGGAAGACTGCGTGCACACGGTAAAAACATGAGCGTTGACATCCATCCCTCAATTTACCGCCCCCGTTGTCAAACTGTGGGCAACGTTCCCACTTGACAAAAGAAGTTACTGTTGTCCAACGTCGGGTGCGGCAGATGCAGGCATGAGGTCACCGTTACTGCTGACTTGCGGCTCTGTTCGTGAAGCGTATGGATGAGGCGCGTTGGAAATCGCTGAATTGACTGCGCCAGAAGTGCAATATACAATCGCTATATACCTCTTCATAAGGAGATACGCGTGTCCATCGGTACTGTTTTTGTCAACAATCGCACCCAGGCCGTCCGACTCCCGCTGGACGTGCGCCTGCCCGAGGGTGTCCGCAAGGTAGAAATACGCGCCAGGGGCAACGAGCGCATCATCGCCCCCCTGGGTCAAACCTGGGACAGCTTCTTCCTGGGTGGCCCCAATGTTAGCGACGACTTCCTGCCTGAGCGCGCCAGCCAGCACCAGCCGGAGCGGGAAGCTCTTTGATGCTGCGCTACCTGCTGGACACCAACATCGTCATCTACGTGTTGAAGCGGCGCCCCGTCGAGGTGCTGTCTACCTTCAACGCCAACGCTAGCCGCATGGCAATCTCATCCATTACCCTGGCCGAACTCTTGCACGGCGCGGAGAAAAGCAGTCGCGTGAGTGAGAGCCTGTCCGCCATCGAGGACTTTTGCAGCCGCCTGGAAGTTCTGTCCTACGGTGCCAAGGCCGCCCAGCATTACGGCGCCATCCGTGCCGCCCTGGAAAAACTCGGCCAGCCCATCGGTGTGAATGACTTGCACATTGCAGGTCACGCACGCAGCGAAGGCTTGGTTCTGGTGACGAACAACATGTCGGAATTCGTGCGCGTGCCTGCGCTCGAAGTGGAAAACTGGGTTCACCCGGACCAGTAAGCCACGGCTTGGCCGTGCATCAATCGCTTAACAGCGCGTCCAGGCCGGGCGTGACCGCCAAGTCCTTCGCTATGGGCTGTAACAGTTGTGTCAGCGAAGCGTTTGCACTGTCCAGGCAGTCAACAAGTAACACGAGCGGTTCAAGTCCTGGGTCAACCGCCAGCAGCGGGGTGCAGCCCAAGAATCTGCCCAACTACGTCGCCTGACGGCGTCTCGGTGGGCGGTTCAGGGAGAGCGTAAAGCCCGAACAATTCGTCGTGTCAGGGCGCTGAAAGCAGCTTATTCATACGTAACGGGAACAGATCCTGACTTGTGTGAGTGGCAGCCAATGACCATGAGCATCCAACCTGTTCACATGACCATCGCTTCGATGCGGAAAATGCCTGCAGCCGCTCGAATCTCTTTCATCGAAATTGCGCGGGAAACATCGGCCTTCAGTTATTTGGGGAGGTAGAGCGCGTCGTGCGATAAACACGACCCAATCCCGCAGTTTTTTTAGTTGAGCTCTGGAGTTGAAAATAGCCATAGCCATAGCCATAGCCATCAGCGCGCTGCGCGAACCGACAATGTTTGTGTGAAATCCCCTGCACCACCTCGGCGCCGGTCTGTATGTTGAAACTGCCAGATGCCCTTAATCACGTTTCGTGATGGGCGAAATGAGACGAACATTGCCGCCGACCTGTGGCAAAACAGCAACTTTCCTAGGTCACTGCTTGCTTTCGGGTGATCAAGACAAATTTTAAATTGCAAGAGTCTCAGACGTAAGCCGCAGAAGTCGCGTTATGTTTTGCCCGGCGTGGCGTTTTGCACGTGGTCTCCCACCCCAGGCAGGCCAGCCAGAAGGTCTTCGGTATAGGCTTTGCGCCAGACAGGTAGTAGTTGAGCATCCGGCGTGACACACCAAGTGCCAAGGCCGCGCGTTCTTGTGTCAGACTATGCTTGCCCATCCAGACCCATAGCCGCTCATGTCCGATTCCGCCGGATTGCTCAACAGCCATGTTACGCAGGTTGTCAGCGGCAAGTTCCAAATCATCATCAATCCAGACCACGTAGCCACCGCGAGCATCAATGCGCGCCTTGTTGAATAGCGATGCATCACAAAGCAAATGCATCGACGGGTAGGCTTTGATCATTGGCCCCAGGTCAACATGAAAGGTTTCGCCATCAGCGAAGATGACGGATAAACCGAACGGTGGCCGCACGGTAAGCGCTGTGATGGTGTGTTGTGGATCGTGAATCATGGGTTGCACTCCGTAAAAATTTGCGTTGCGTAGGCGCGGTTAGCCTCAATCCAGATCAGTGCATCGGTAATATCCGATGCACGCAAGGTGCGGCTTGTCATTGCCAGCGTAGCCAAATCTACAAATGCATCACGGAGGTCTGACATCACCACATGAACATGGGGCGGACGGTGGTCCGGCACATTGACCCGAATGGTCATATTTGCGAAACGGTGAATAGTGGGTATGGATAGGTTTTTGTGCATTGATTGCACAATGTCAAGCAAAAAAATTTAAAAGTGATGCCTTTGCTGCGATCCATGCCTCTGCTACTGCGTTGCAAAAGGTTGGAGTGATTGACCAGACCACGATGCGCCAGTTTGATGAAACGTGCCTAGCGGCCGTGCCAAAAATTTTGGCACCAGCCCAAATTAAAATTATTCGCGAACAGGCGCATGTCAGCCAACCAGTTTTTGCGATAGGGGTAAGCCGCAACTATCGCCCAGCCACGAATATGGCTAAAGTGGTAGGCAAAAGCAGTCAACCCGAAAAGGAATCACCCATGCAGCGACAGCCACACGACCATGTTGCGACAGTGATGCACGTGGTTGGCGCAGGGCGTGTCATGCCAGGGCATTTGCTACATGACGAGATTATTCAATCTTCCTGGCTGCGTTGCGTGCAGCAGCATCGCCTGGACCCAACCCATGCACAAGAAGCCATCATCTTGCCCAGTAACCGGTTGCGGACGCACCAAGACCAGATGGAAGACTTCATCTACATCGCACGCCATGGCCTGGAGACCCTCTACCAGCAAGTGGCCGGTCTCGGCTACTGCGTGCTGCTGACCGATGCGCAAGGCGTCACGGTGGACTGCATGGGCGATCTGGGTACCCAACCCAGCCTACGCAAAGCGGGGCTTTTTCTGGGTTCTGACTGGAGCGAGCAACACGCTGGCACCTGTGGCGTGGGAACCTGCATTGCCACCGGGCAAGCCCTTACGGTTCATCAAGGCGATCACTTTGACACCACGCACACTCCACTGACCTGCACATCAGCTCCGGTGTTCGACGCACTCGGCCAACTGACCGCCGTGCTGGATATTTCCGCACTGCAATCACCCAGCACCAAGGAAAGCCAGCATCTTGCGCTGGAACTGGTCAAGGTGAATGCGCACTATGTTGAGAACGCTGCGTTTCTGCACCGCTTCAGGCAAGACTGGGTGCTGCGGCTCAGCTTTGCGCCCCAATTTCTGGATGTCAAACCCGACTATCTGCTGGCGCTGGACGAACGGGGCCGGGTGATTGGCCACAACCGGCGCGCCCAGCTGCTGCTTGAGGCCGAGAACGGTGGCAAAACCATCTTGGGCCTGTCCTTTGAGCGCTTATTCAACGCCACGCTTTCAGACTTAGGCCGCTTTGCCCAGCCGCGTCCCGGCAACCAACGCACACTTGCGCTGGCACACAGCAAGCGGATGCTGTTCATGGTGGCGGTACCGCCACCCTCACGTGCGATAAGCCCCCAAACCATGGCGCACCCATTGCCTGCCCCGCTGGCCGCGCTGTCGCATGGCGACCCTTTGCTGGACCGGCAGATTGCGCGAGCCGCCAAGCTTGTCAACGCCCCCATCAACCTCTTGGTGACCGGCAAAACCGGCACGGGCAAAGAGTACTTCGCCAAAGCGATGCATGAGAGCAGCAACCGCCGAAACCAGCCCTTTGTGGCGGTGAACTGTGCAGCCATTCCCGACACCCTGATTGAAAGCGAACTGTTCGGCTATCTGCCGGGCAGCTTCTCCGGCGCCGGCCCCAAAGGCAAGCGGGGCCTGATTCAGCAGGCCGACGGTGGCACACTGTTTCTTGACGAAATTGGCGATATGCCCTTGCTGCTGCAGGCGCGCCTGCTGCGCGTGCTGTCAGAGCGTGAGGTGCTGCCTGTCGGCGCTACACAGCCCATTGCCGTGAACCTCCATGTGATTTCTGCCACCCACTGTGACTTGCCTGCTTTGGTACGAGAGGGGCGGTTTCGCGATGACTTGGTTTACCGTATCTGCGGCGCGCACATTACCCTGCCACCACTGCGTGAACGCCATGATTTGAGCGGGATGATCGACCGGTTGTTGCGCCAGACCGGCCCACACACCAGCCCGCGAAGCGCCACCCTCGAACTCTCGCCAGAGGCACACAAGTGCTTGATGGCCCACCACTGGCCCGGCAACCTGCGTGAACTTCGCAACGTGATTGACTACGCCCGCTCGGTTTGCAACGAGCAACGGATCGAGTTAGAAGATCTTCCCGACACACTGACAGCCACCGCCACGACCTTAGCTTCAAGGCGGCAAAGCCACCCAGAACTTGAAGCTTTGCCTTTCCCGCGGCAAGACGGTGCTACCGACCTGCTGGCCCAACTGCACGCCGCGCACTGGAATATCAGCGACGCAGCGCGCGCCTTGGGTCTTTCTCGCATGACGCTTTACCGCCGCATGGCACGCTGGGGCATCGTGTCGCCCAACCACAGCAGCCGCAACGCCTTGATGTGACCACGACCACCTGCGCGATGGTGAGTCACCAGGAACGGGTTGCGTGCTGACTGGCCGTTGCAGCTGATACAGCTGTCACAGCCAACAGAGTGACGGATGTCACCCTGTGACAACTGCACGGGCTTCAAACGGGGCGCAGCGCATACGGCGGATCCCGCTTTTTCACCCTAAACACAAACGCCAGGACCAACAGCCCAGAACTGCAACGTCCCAATAGCGACACGGATCGAACCGGGCACAGTCTTTGCAGTAAGTCATGGCCGGAAGATACCGGCGTTTACATCACAGGAGACAAACTTATGACTGAGGTCGAGACATCACCCGCTGCACAGGCACAGACTTGGCTGGCCAATTTTTCTGCCGCCTTGGAAAAGCGGGACATTGAAGCAGCCGTGGCGCTCTTCGCACCGGACGGCTATTGGCGTGATCTGGTTTCATGGACTTGGAACATCAAAACCATGGAAGGCCCTGATCAGATTCGTGCCATGCTGGTGTCCACGCTGGATCAGGTCAAGCCGGGCAACTGGGTCATTGAAGGCGAGCCCACCGAAGCCGGTGGCGTGGTAGACGCCTGGTTCACCTTTGAGACGGGCGTCTCGCGTGGCCGCGGCCAAATGCGCCTAAAGGACGGCAAATGCTGGACCTTCCTGACCACCATGGTGGAGCTCAAAGGCTTTGAAGAGAAAAAGGGCGAGACCCGCGTGGCCGGCGCCGAGCATGGCGTACAGCGCGGGCGCAAGAGCTGGGTCGAACGTCGGGCCGAGGAAGTGGCCAACCTGGGCTACACCGAACAACCCCAGGTGGTGGTGATTGGTGGCGGCCAAGGTGGCATTGTGCTGGGCGCTCGCCTGAAGCGCCTGGGGGTGCCCACCATCATCATCGAGAAAAACCCGCGCGCCGGAGACAGCTGGCGCAATCGCTACAAAAGCTTGTGCCTGCACGACCCGGTCTGGTACGACCACCTACCGTACATGCCCTTTCCCGATGACTGGCCGGTGTTTGCGCCCAAGGACAAAATTGGCGACTGGCTGGAGATGTACACCAAGGTGATGGACCTGAACTACTGGACCTCGACCCTGGCCAAGAAATGCACCTGGGACGAAGCCAGCCAAACCTGGGAAGTAATCGTCGAGCGTGAGGGCAAAGAAGTGGTGTTGCGGCCCAAGGAGCTTGTGATTGCTCTGGGCGTGTCCGGCTACGCCAATGTGCCCAAGGTGGCGGGCGCCGAGTCGTTTTTGGGCGACCAGCACCACTCCAGCAAGCACGGCAGCTCCGAGCAGTACAAGGGCAAAAAGTGCGTGGTGTTGGGCTCCAACAACTCGGCGCACGACATTTGCGCAGCGCTTTGGGAAGCCGGTGCCGATGTCACCATGGTCCAGCGTTCATCCACGCACATTGCCCCATCCAAGGCGTTGATGGACCTGGCACTTGGCGGCCTGTACAGCGAACAAGCGATCAAAAACGGCATTGACCACCACAAGGGTGACCTGATCTTTGCCTCGGTGCCCTACAAGATCATGCACACCTTTCACATCCCGGTGTATGACGAGATGAAGCGGCGCGAGGCCGACTTTTACGCGCGGCTGGAGAAAGCCGGTTTCCTGCTTGACTTTGGTGTGGACGGCTCGGGCCTGTTCATGAAGTACCTGCGTCGTGGCTCTGGCTATTACATTGACGTGGGCGCCAGCGAACTGGTGGCCGACGGCAGCGTCAAACTGAAAAGTGGCGTCAACATTGACCACATCAACCCCAAGTCAGTGACCCTGAGCGACGGCACGGAGCTGCCTGCTGATTTGATCGTGTATGCCACCGGCTACGGTTCGATGAACAACTGGCTGGCCAACCTGATTTCACCCGAGGTGGCGGACCAGGTGGGCAAAGTCTGGGGCCTGGGGTCTGACACGCCAAAAGACCCCGGCCCGTGGGAAGGCGAGTTGCGAAACATGTGGAAACCAGGCCAAGTGCCGCACCTCTGGATTCACGGCGGCAACCTGCACCAGAGCCGTCATTACTCGCAATTCCTGTCGCTGCAACTCAAAGCGCGCATGGAGGGCCTGGACACGCCCGTCTACGGCAAAGCAGAAGTGCATCACCTGCGTTAAACGCCAAGCAGCACGCCGCAAGGCCCTACTGAACCACGTCGCTGGCAGCAATGCCCGCAAACACGGCAAAGCCCAGCCAGTGGTTCAGTCGAAAGGTGTTGGCGCCGATGTCAGACTGACCAGATTAGCTAATTTGTGCCAATCGCGGATTAACCAAGCCTTGACGTCCTGCAAGGCAAGGCCGATCCCATCTGTCATCGGATTTGCCTGTCAATTTAATTCTGGCACACACGGTCAATTGGACATCGGCGCTAACACATTCATCAATCAAAGTGTCGAAAACGCATGGGTTGCCAGACTGACGAAGATCACTCATTTGGACGTCCGGGTTGCTGCCCGTCGTGGATGACTCTTATCGCCGCACTACTGACAAAAAACTCACGATTCACGAGTGACCGTCAGTCATCATCAGTCCTTTTGATTTCAGGCAAACATCAAGCCTGCCAAACCCCAAACCCACCCTCACGCAGGTCAATCCCCAATTCCACCTCAAGGCTGCAGGCTTCGTCATAGCTCAGCGGGTTGTACAGCGCATACAGTTCCGGCATCAGGCGCTGGCCGTACTGCTGCACGTACCGATTGGCCTGAATGCCAGCCTTGTGTTTGTCAAAGCGAACGTCCGGGTCCAACCCGGTCATGCCGACATAGACACAGGGCTTTCCTGGCTGGTAATTGGGGTTCGAGCGCATGAAGCGGGCGTTGAGCAACACGTCGTCGGACAGCTCGACGACATAGACGTGGTGGTGCTTGCGCCTCGCCATGGTGGATTTAGCCCCAGGCTCAGGCAAGCAGCGAGCGCTGTGCCGGTGGCTCTGCAACCGCCGCTAGCCTTTCAGCCGGATACTGCCGCATGAAATCCATGCTCTGCTGCGCCGTGGCTTTGAGCCAGGGGTCATAACTGTCTGGCGCCAAGATCACTACCATGCGTTTTTCATCCACGGGCTTGTGAAACTGGCACATCAGCTCATGACCATCGGCGTTGATGGTCAGCATGGTGAAGCTGTGGACCAAGCCTTTGGGTGACTTCCACGACGACCACAGCCCGGCAATGCCCATGGGCTCGCCGCCGGCGCAGGAAATCCGCGTCGGAATGGCTTTGCCGCTGCGCCAATCCGGCTCAAAGAAGGCATCCACCGGAATGATGCAATGCTGGGCGTTTTTCCAGGCATCCCTGAAACTGGGTTTGGCGGCAACAGTCTCGCTGCGCGCGTTGTAGGTTTGGCGACCGATGTGGGTATCAGTCGCCCAGTGCGGGATCAGACCAAACAGTCCAGGCAAGGCTTCCCGCTCAGGCACTGCCTCGTCACCCACATCAGCTTCCCGAGGTCTGCGAATGAAAGTCGCCGCGTAGCATGGCCAGACATCGAGCTTGCCGACGACCACCGGTGGTTGCACACCGAAATGTCTGGCGTAGCGTTCGCGCTCCTTGATGGCTTGGTAATGGCTGCACATTCGGGCATGTTAGCCAGTTCTGTCAGTTCGGCTGAAACGGGTCAGTACCACTGCCAGCGGTCAGCCACTCATTGGGGTACGGGAATGCGTCGGCGCTTGATGACAACAACCACTGGAGGTGCAGCGCGCGCCGGAGGTGGCGGAACCCCAAACACCGGCTCCACCGTCCTGGCATGCGCTGTCGCTGCGGCAAGTTGCTTGTTATCCGCATGGCTCAAGGGTGTCACATGGTCACCCACCACCAAGACAAATTCGTCACCGAGTTTGGCCAGGGCGCCGCTTTGCATCCCACGGCGGGCACTGCCCAACAACTGAAGGGGATCCTCTGGTGGGCGCTCGTAGGTGTATTTGGCCCATTCCGGCGCGCCCAGGCGCACAGACCAATGTGGTTTAGATTTCAATTCAACATCCAACAACGAATTTTTGGAGCATTGTCGCTGTCAATGCGAGCGACTGCCAAGGAAAGACGCCCAAACGCGTTGGCGGCTTGTCCCCAAATAGCGGGGTCAAGGCTGTGGACAAGTTCCGGAACAACTCCATCAAACCCACACCCACCAAGGTTTGCCGGGGTGTGCTTAATAAACAGGCAGATGGAGGAACGAGTGAGGCATGGACGCTACCCTTGTCATATACTGTATATAACACCAGTACCTCATGAATCTCCAAGCCATCCACTCTAACCTGCCCGTTGCCCTGACGCCATCGCTGATCCCAATCCTGGTCAGCGCCTTGCCGTGCCGGGTGGCGGCTGGCTTTCCGTCGCCTGCCGACGACCACGCCGTGCAGCGTGTGGACTTGATGGCGCAGTTGATCAAACACCCGCAGGCCACCTTTTTGCTGCGGGTGCGGGGTGAATCCATGAAGGACGCCGGCATTTTTGACAACGATGTGGTGCTGGTGGACCGGGCTGTTCCCCCGCGGTCTGGCCACATCGTCATCGCCATGGTGGACGGCGAGTTTGTCTGCAAGACCCTGTGGCAGCGATCTGGCCGCATGAAACTCAAAGCTGCCAACGTGACCTTTCAGGACATCAACCCGGCTGACGGTCAAACGGTGGAGATTTGGGGTGTGGTGGTGGCTTCCATCAAGCAGTTCAAAGCCTGAATCGACAGACCATGTACGCATTGGTGGATGGCAACAACTTCTACGTCTCGTGTGAGCGCGTGTTTCGACCCAGTCTGAACGGCAGGCCGGTGGTGGTGCTGTCCAACAACGATGGCTGCGCGATTGCCAGATCGAATGAAGCCAAAGCGCTAGGCATCAAGATGGGCGCTCCCTGGTTTCAGATTCGCCATTTTGAGGAATCCGACGGACTGGTGGCGTTGTCGGCCAATTTTGCGCTGTATGGCGACATGAGTGACCGCATGATGAGTCTGGCTGCAGGCTTGGGACACCGCCAGGAGGTGTATTCGATTGACGAGTCGTTCATTGACCTGACTGGCATCAGGGGTGACATGACAGAGCGCAGCCGAAAGATTCGATAACGCATCCTCAAGTGGATTGGCATCGCCTGTGGCATCGGGATAGGTCCCACCAAGACCCTGGCCAAGCTGGCCAACCATATTGCCAAGACCGCTGAGCGAAAGCCTGGCAGCTACCCCGATCACCATGCCCAGGTGTGCCATCTCGGCAATCTGGAGCCAACAGAACTTGAGGCATTGATGCAAGCCACTGAGGTGGGTGACGTCTGGGGGGTGGGCAGACGCATCGGTGCGCAGCTCAAGGACGCTGGCGTTCACACCGTGCTTGACCTGGCACGGCTGGACCCTGTGATGGTCAAGCGCCGCTGGTCGGTGGTGCTGGAACGCACCGTGCGTGAATTACAAGGCACCGACTGCATGGGCCTGGAACATGCGCCACCGGCCAAACAGGAGATTGCCTGCACCCGCAGCTTTGGCCATGCGGTGCTGGATTTATCCGCATTGCAGGAAGCGGTGACGGAGTTTGCCAGCCGGGCGGCGCAGAAGTTGCGACTGCAGAACAGCCATGCCGGACAAGTCCTGACATTCATTCGCACCAGTCCTTTTCGAGCGCAAGACCTGCAGTATTCGCGTTCAACGGTGGTGCCGCTCAGGCGACCCAGCAATGACAGCCGTGACATCTGCCAGGCGGCACTGCTGGGCTTGCAGGCGATTTTCCGGCCTGGCTACCGCTATGCCAAGGCTGGCGTGATGTTGCTTGATCTGCGGCCTGCGGATTTGATCCAGCAGGAATTGGCGCTTGATGATGAGGTGGCCGACCCTGGTGGAAGTCGGCTGATGCAGGCACTGGATGCGGTGAATCAACGATTCGGACGGAACACGTTGTCTCTGGCCAGCGCAGGTCTCGCAGGTGAGCCGCAGCAGTGGTGCATGAAACAGGAACGGCGCACGCCTGGGTACACCACGGACTGGGATGGTCTGGCATTGGTGAGGGCCTGAACCATGAGTGACCTGAAAGTAACGCTCAAGCGAATACACGCCCAGCGACTGCGCGAGGTCTACCGGTCTGCGGGTTGGCCCTATCAGGATGTGGTGGAGATCGATTTGTTGGCGGCAGGGTTGCTGGAACGCGTCACCACGGACAACGGTCACGCGGTGGTGCGGCTCACCGACGCTGGTATCCAACATCTGGCCTATGCAACACAGGGGAACCGACAGGCGCGCTCAGCGCATGAGACCTTGGTGGACAAGGTGGTCGAAGCGATGTTGCGCGAGGGGCGGATCGCCTGGACGGGGTTGAGCCTGCGCGCCAACGTGCCATGTGTTGGCACGGATAACACCCACTGGAAAATGTGCCAACCCGATGTCTTCTCCATTCGCAACAGTTCCCGGCATGACTATCTGGAACCCAATGTTCATGAAATCAAGGTGAACCGTTCCGATCTGCTGGGAGACTTGAAACGCCCGGAAAAGCGCGGGGCTTATCTGGAGATGGGTGGTCAGTGCTGGTACGTGCTGGGCTGTGACCGCAGTGGTCACCCGATTGCTAAGCCGAATGAAATTCCAGTGGAGTGCGGTGTCATGGTTTTCCAGAACAACCAGTTTGAGGTGACCCGGATGGCGCCGAAAAGGACGGTCAGTGAACTGCCGTTTGCGGTCTGGATGGCGCTGGCCAAGGCGACACCTCGGCGAGGGGCTGATTTGGACAGCGCTCAGGTGGGGTTGACTTGTGGTTGAAGCAGCGGTAGTTCACGCCACGACCCGCGACACAAAAGATCTGACAGTGAAATTAAATGAAGTGCAACTGTCCGGTTACCTTGGTGCATAACGTATTCAAGCTACATTGCCTGATGCCCATGCATGAATGATTTAGGCCACAAGCAAAAGGAACTTGAAATGATGAACTTTGGATACAACGGACTTATTGGGGTGCTGGTGCTCGCCGGGGACATTTGGGCCATTCTCAACATATTTCAAAGCTCAGTGTCCAACGAGAAAAAATTGATCTGGATCATCGCCGTGGTGTTGCTGCCAGTTCTGGGTCTGCTGCTGTGGTTCTTCCTTGGGCCACGCAACGGCAGGTCAAGTTAGCAAAATAGACGCTCCAATAAAAAAGGGCAGAGTTCAACGAGAACCCTACCCTTTTGGGTGCTTCCTCAAGTATGGGAAGCGTTATGACGGCGAGCCGTCAGTCAGGTGTGAGCGTCAGTGTGGTCCATGGTCATTGATGGGGCTCCTTCACCGAGGATAAAGACTCGGTCACGGGCAAATTCTGCTCCAGAATATTTGAGCCGTCAATCGCTTGGCAAGCACCACTTTCAGGGCCAGGCGTGATCACCTACGATGATGGTCGATAAGTACCTGCAGAAAATGTCTCACCCCAAGAATGGATTTCGCCACAGAAAACTGCGCAGTGGGATCCGTTTTTCTACTACCGCTGAAGGCCCTTATGTATAGCTATATATAAGGGTCTACTGTCTACTGGAGCCCGTCCACTGAAAATGAATCAAATTTTGGGTGTCTGACGCCAGAAGACCCAAAGGCGCCGTTCACGGCAGGCAGCTTACCGGCTTCCCAGTTCAACGTCAGTCTGGTGCCGATTCAAAGCATCGTTGCTGCACCAAGCCAAGCCAACGAAGTCCACACCATCAAATTGCTGCGCCCCGGTGTCCGCCACAAAGCAAGAACAAGAAACAGGTTGTATGGCAAGATTGCAAAATGCACCATGGCAGATACCCAAAGAGCACCACCTTTCGCAGCAATCATCAGTGCAACAAAGCCGATGTACAGGTTAATGACGCTGCCGACGATCAATATGTCTCGCCAATAAAGCCTGCTCAAAAACACTTCGCCGCGCCACCGACTGGCAAAAAATCCGGGTGCCATTGGCTTGTCCACCCTAATACCTAAGGTTTTGGTCATGATCAGTTTGCGATATTTACTGACTCGGTTTCAGCGCTTGGTTTGCAACCCATCTGAAAACTCCGAACCAAGTTGCTCATCTCAATCGCATCCACCCATGTTTTGCTCAGCAAGATGGGTTGCTCTTCCAGACTTTCCCCTTCTCTTTGCTGCACTTGGACGCCGTAGACCCGGTCCGCTTTGTTGAAACTGATATCCACGCCAGCGCCCAACATGTGCAAACTAAAGGTCTGTTTGTCTGATTCAAAGCTGTTTACGGTCATCTGCAGGATGCAGCTTGGCAGGGAGCGGTAACGCCAAGTGATTTCAGGGTACGCATCTTGTCCGAGCTGGTTCATCGCCTGCAGCCGCTGAAATTGATTCAACTCAAGCGGATTGATGATCAACTCATCCTCTCTGGGATAGCCGTCAGTGCAGGCTGCAAAAAACACGATCGCTAAAGGAACCAGCATCAATCGCTGGAGCATGGTCAACAAGTTGTTGCAACTAAGCTGATTCAAAACCATACCCATGATCGTCACCCAGAAGTCGCCACTGAATTTGGCTTGGGGGAATCTGCAGACAGGCTGGAGGCCAGCACTTTGTCAATGGTCTTGCCATCCATATCCACAATTTCAAACTTCCAGTTTTGCCACTCAATGGTGTCTGCGACTTTGGGTAATCGGCCGGTAAGAAGCATCATCATGCCGCTGAGCGTGTGATAGCGTCCGCGCTCTTCTTCTGGCACGCTGCTCAGTCCCAGGCGGTCTTTCAACTCCGGGACTGGAATGTGCCCATCAAGCAGCCAAGAACCGTCGTCCCTCTGAACAGCCCAGGAAGTTTCAGGATCACGCGGCTGAAATTCCCCGGTGATGGCTTCAATCAAATCCTTCAGGGTCACGATGCCTTGCACTTGGCCGTACTCGTCAATGACAAAGGCCATGTGCACATCAGACAAACGAAAGTTGTCCAGCAACTCCATACCTGTCAGGGTTTCAGGGACGTAAAGTGGTGCCTTAAGGTTGACCTGCAAGTCCGGTACCTCGCCATGGGCCACCTGAGAGAGCAATTGACGCGCATTAACGATACCGAGAATATCGTCAATGCCACCCCTCACCACAGGAAATCGGGCGTGGTCCGAACTGTCAATCAGCTTGAGATTTTCTTCAAACGGCATGTTGACATCAAGAAAAACGACATCAGCTCTGGGCACCATCAGGGAGCCCAATTGACGGTCATCCAGCAGGAAAACGTTGCGAACCATGGTGTGCTCATGTGATTCGATCACGCCTGCGCTGGTTCCCTCTGCCAAAACCGCATGAATTTCAGCTTCAGTCACACTCGATCCCGTGCTTTCCTTGACGCCCAGCAGGCGCAACAAAGCTTTCGTTGAGCCAGACAACAGTCGCACGAACGGCTTGGTTGCAATGGCCAGCAAGTTGATCGGTTTTGCGACCAGTCTGGCCACAGTTTCGGGGTTTGACTGGCCAATCCGTTTCGGCACCAACTCGCCCAGAACAATGGAAAAATAGGTGATCAACACCACCACCAGGCCAGTTGCGGCGTAAGACGCGTATGGATCGTCAATTCCTGAGGTCACCAACCACTGCGCCAGTGGCGGAGCCAGTGCAGCTTCACCCACGATACCGTTTAGCACGCCAATGGACGTGATACCGATCTGGATAGTGGAGAGAAAACGGGTCGGGTCTTCGCCCAGTTTGACCGCCGCTATGGCAGAGCTATCGCCCTCATCTACCAGCCTCTGGAGTCTTGCTTTGCGCGCGGTGACCAGCGCAATCTCTGACATGGCAAAAGCACCATTGAGTAGTATGAGGGCGAAAAGTATGGCTATTTCCATAAGGGGCGAATTGAAGCGCCGACAAAGTTGAACATCGTTTGATTTTACGAAATGGAGTTTGCTCTAAGCTGCAAAAGCTACATGGCACCCGTTTCACGGTAGCGACTGTACCTGCTGCTGCGGGCAGGCCTATCAAAGGATTTTTGTAGGCTGACCAACGGACGTTGTCTGCCTTCAGTAACGTACCCCGACCAGTTCGCCGTTAGAAGGCAAGCCTGCCAATCACCAACTAATCTCTGATGGGTCCGGGAGCCGCCAGAAAGGCCACCGCATCACGTAAAGTCGATGGAACCGGTTTGGCGTTCATTCGTACCAATGGCTCACTGTAATAGTGGTTGCCCGCTGGCAAAACGTGCAGTGTGACGCCCAGCATCTCCAGCCGCTCGCTGGACTCGGCGTCACGGTAATTGGTGCGCATGCGACGTCCGTCAATCAAGGTGACGGTACCCTTGCCAATCACTTCAATTCCCCGGCCACGCTCAATCAGCAAAGCCGTGTCCTCGTCGATGCCAACACCCAGCAGGTCCGGTCGTTGTGCCAGCGCGGACAACAAACGCCCCAAACGGCGTCGCTGCGAAAAGTGCTGGTCAATGATGGCGTTGGATACAAAACCCAGTCCCAACCCGAGAACCGCCGCGTCCTTCTCGGGAAGCTGCGGCGTGTCGCCTTCGGCCAGCATGATGCGCGACATCGCGGCTGCGCCCGCACTTGTGCCGCCCATACAGCAGCTTCTGACATGAAAAGCAATGTGCAGTGCGTGTGCAGCATCAGTGCCAGAAAGTCGCTGCATCAGTCGACGTTGGTCACCGCCGGTGATAAATATCCCGTCGGCATTGAGAATTCGGCTGATGGTGTCCGGGTCATTGGCCTCTTCCACACTGTGGATGGGCAAATGAGAGGTTTTCGTGGCGCCCATTTCCCGAAACACCTGCTCGTAACCCGCCCAGGAAGTGGCCTGATCCAGACTGGCCGCGGTCAAGATCAACACATTTCCATCAACGCCGTCTGACAGCTCAAGGAAACGTCGCAAGATGACTTTGTCTTTCAGGCGGTCCTCAGCGCCACCCACGATCACAAGCCGCGCTGGCGACCGACTGGCCGCCATGGACCAAGCCGGTAGGGTGGCCACACCGAAGGCCAGTAGTTGGCGTCTGGTCAACTGATGAGGAATCATGTGAATAGTTTAGGTTTTCTTGATGACGACCATATGAAGAGTGGCTATCCGTTGGCCAGATTCTGCGACACCAATCGCTCAAATTCTTCCAACGGCAGCGGTCGGCTGAACAAATAACCCTGAAAAACCCTGCAACCGATTCGCAAAAGGAAATCCTGCTGTTCCAGGGTCTCCACACCTTCGGCAATCACGGCCAGGCCCAGGCATGTAGACATGGCCACAATGGCCCTGGCAATGGCCGCACCTTTGGGGTCAGTACTGATGTCTTCGACAAAGGATCTGTCAACCTTCAAACACTCCAGTGGCAAGCGCTTCAAATAGTTGAGCGACGCATAGCCGGTGCCAAAATCGTCCAGG
>NZ_JAQTXM010000080.1 GCF_028688795.1 Rhodoferax sp.
CAGTTTGATGTCGCCAGTGAGAATGGGCATGAAGGCTCCAGAATTTAGATTTGCATCAGCTTTAAGGTGATGCGGTAGAAGTCAGCCTCTGACCGTGCGGGAAACCCGGTAACGGGCTCGGCTTCAAGGGCTCCATCACCATGGCGAAACGCCACCGTGAACACCCGGGAATCGAAAAGCGTCAACTCAAAGCGGCCACTGACCACGTCCAACGGCAGCGCTGCCCAGTCGCGCAGAACATTGACACTTGCGCGATTGACCCAAGCCATGTCGGCAGCACCCACCAGGGTGATGGCACGCCCAGCCTGGCGGGTGGCCGACTGCACCAGCAACGACCCTGTGATCAGGTAAGACACGCTGGAGACCACTGGACTCCATCCGTGTTCATCGCTCCACAGCAAATCGTCAGGCAGGGTCAACGTGGCCCCACTGAAGAGGTTTTTAAGTTCCATGAGGATTCGCCCTTAAAAAGCCCGGGCTTTGGCTTGTTTCAAGATGTCCAGCAGTCGGGTTTCGTCCCTGGCATCAACCGTGGCTGACACACTGCGGTTTCCCGCCGCCAGTTCAACCCGTACCGTGCGCACCGGTGCCTTTTCTCCTGCAAATGCAGGTCTTGGCACAGCCATCGGTGAAACCAGGGACTGCACCAGTCCACCGCTTGCAAAGCCCTGCACGCGTGCGGCCAAGGCTTGTGCTGGCAGGCTAAGGTTGTTGAGTGACTCAAAAAAGCCGGTGCCAAAGCGCGACACCGCTGAACGGTTGACCACGTATTCGCCCGGAGTGAGCATGGCCGGAACAGTATCGGACTTGGCCACGCCACCGCCCCGGTAAAACTCACCCTGGTGCTGCTCCATGTACTCCATGAGGTCGCGTTCAAGGTCTTTGCCATAGGCCAGTGGCTGCGCCATGGCTTGCCGCCAGTTGGCCTTGATGGCATCGAGCTTTTGCTTTTCGTTGCCTGTGAGTTGCTTGCGGTTAAGCAGGCTCTCCAAAGTTTTACGGTCGGTGTTGGCCAGTTGACCGTAACCCACCATGGTGTCGTACTCGAATCCGATGCTCATGGAGGCACCGTATTGCATGCGCATCCACTGCACGTACTGACGCATTCCGGACAAACCCAACTCAATCATTTGTTGGGCTTCCACCGCATCTTTGTTGCGTTTGATGACGTTCGAACCAGGAGAAACCACCGAACCGCCCGTGGCAAAACGGGCGACACCATTGGCAATTTTTGATAGCGCAGAGCTTCCATACTTGCGCACTGCCGCTTTGCGCAGCACATACGCGCCTGAATCCAACGTGCGCGGCACCGTGTCCTGATCGCCAGAGCCCGGCACCGAACCACCGGTCATGCGGGCAAATGCCTGCGCAACTGGTGATGCCACTGATCCACCAACCGCAAAGTGCGGCACACCAGCACCCACCAGACCACCCGTCGCGTTCGTTTCGACCTTGGTCACATAGATCGTGTGCGTGCTCGACGTGTTCATGCCGTTAAGGCTGGAGATTTGCGAGCGTGCCGCGTCGGCATTGGTGTTCACACTGTGCTGCGACTCGGTGCGGATGCGACCCAGTGCATTGATCATGCCTTCCACATTGTTGATCGCGGCTTGGGCTTTTTCAGAAGTGACTTGCAACTCGATCAGCGAGTTTTGCTTGGCATAGACGGTGAGTTTGTCCAGCGCCGCTTTGGCCTGGCTGACATCGGCATCCACCGGCAGGGTTTTGCCTTCTTTGAGCAAGGCTTCATATTCCTGAAGCTTTTTCTGGGCCTGTTCCAGATCGGCCTTGATGACCAGCAGCCGTTCCTTTTCGGCCATTGCCTTGTCAAGATCAGCCATGGCTTTGTCAAACCGGGTGGTGTCTGCATCGAGCGTGACTTTTAGTCCATCTTTGAGCTTGGCGGTGATCTGGTCGATCTGGGTTTCTGTGTCCGTGAGGGTCTGTTTGATCTGCTCACGCGCTGCGAGTGCCGCCTGGGCTGCCTGTTTGTGCGCCTGAGCTTGAGCGTCCAGTGACTTGACGAGAATGTCTTCGGATTCCCGAATGGCTTGAATTGATCGGTTGACACCATCCTTGCCCTGGGTGATAGCGGCATCGGACTCCTTGGTCTTTTGTGCCAGTTCTGCGCGCAAGGTGTCTGCCTGGCGCATCAGGTCTGCCGCTTTGTCGTACTCTTGTTTGCGCGATGCTTCGCGCGCCTGCGACTCCAACGTTACGACTTGGGTGTGCGCTTGCTCAGATGCTTTTTTGGCTTCCTCTGCCTTTTTGGCCTCGGCCGTCTGGGCGCTGCCCACTTGCACCGCCAAATCCATGGCCTTCTGCGCCAGTTGTTTGGCCTGCTCAAATTCACCAGCGGCCAGAGCATCGCGCGCCTTGCTCTGCAACTCAACAATCTGGCGTTTGCGGTCTTCCGTTGCTTCAAACTCCGTCATGCCCTGGCGACGCAGTTCACGGATCTTTTCCTCCGTGGTCATCGTCAGTTGACGTTTGGCTTCTTCAATGCGCTGGATTTCCGCTAGATGCCGGTTGGCCTCGGCATTGAGCGCATCAATGTGGGCGCGGTATTCCGTGGCGGCGATGACCATAGACTGGCGTTTGGTAGCCAGAATCTCGTTTTCGACCCGGGTGACGTTGGCGCTGCGCTCGGCCTCGGTCAAGCCTTGCTTGGCTGCTGCTGCCACCCTGGCAGTGGACTCGTCATCGATGAGTTTCAGTGTGTCCGTGGTGGCCTTTTGCCGCAGGGTGGTCTGCTGGGTCAGTGCATCGGTGAGCAGCAGGGTTGATTTGGCAATCTGGGTTGCCTGAGATGCTGAAGACAAATCCAGCGCCGTTTGCTCCTGCTGGTATCGTGTTTTCACAGCATCAACCTGTTTTTGCAGGTTGGCCTCGACCATGGCAGTCAGGCCTTTGTACGCCTCAGCCATTTTGGCGGTGGCATCCGTGACCACGCCATTGGCCTTGGTGACCGCCTGTTCCACTTCACCCAGTCGGGATTTGAGTTTTTCCACTGCGGAGTGAACCGCTTCAACTCCACGACCGACCGCTTCCTGCGTACCTTGGCGCACGGCTTCTAACTTCTTGGCAATCTCTTCTGCCGTGGTGGCCGCAGTGGTCATGGCTGCCTTGGCTGTGTCTGAGCCCTTGGTGGCATCCGCATACATCTGCGCAAAGATCACATTCATTTCAGCCAGACGAGCCTCGTGGCGCTTGGTAGCTGCATCGATGGTGTCGCTGGTAAAGATCGCTGCAAAGGCTTCCCATCGGTACTGCAACTGCTCAACCGCCTTGACCAGAATTTCGACCATGAAGATGCCAGCCTTGCGCACGATCTCGAATTTCTCGGACAACCAGGTGCCGATTTCCCAACCCACGGCGAACGCACCCAGCACGGCAAACGCTGTCTTGAGCAGGCCGACGCTGGCAATGGCCGCTGTGACCGACAAATTGGCAGTGGCCCAGGCGGCAGAGGTGGCGGTGGCAGCGGTGATGGCTGCGGCACCGGCAGTTTGCCAAGCCGTGACCAAGGCTGGAAGCAACCGGTAAATGAGCACCGCCAAGCCCACTTCGGCGATTTTCTTGAGCCACTGCATGACCGTATCAAGATTGGTGGCCAGCCAGGTCAGGCCATCGGCGAGTTTCTTGGTGATGCCTGTGGCGGCATCGACCTGCGCGACCCATTGGCCGAAGGCGTTTTGCAGGCGCTGGAAAGCCTGACTGACCGTCGCTGGCAACTGAGAGTATTCGGCGGCGAGCTTGTCTTTTTGGCTCATCAATGCGTTGACCACCACGTCAGCGGTGAGCCTGCCTTCTTCAGCCAGCTTACGCAGCCGACCAATGGGCACATTCAAGCCATCGGCCAGGGCTTGGGCCAGACGTGGACTATTCTCGACCACGGAGTTGAATTCTTCACCGCGCAGCACACCGGAAGCCAAGGCTTGTCCGAACTGCAACAGCGACGACTGGGCTTCCGTGGCCGACGCACCCGACAGACGCAAGGCCTGCGAGATGCTCTCGGTAATAGAAAGAGCATCCTTCTGCTCCCCACCGAGCATGCGCACCGCTTGCTGCAACTTGCCATACAGGGTCGAGACTTCCTGAATCGGCACCCCAATGCGCTGAGCGATTTCAAACAGAGCCTTTTGCGCTGTGACAAACTCATTCTGACCTGCGGTTGCCAATTTCAGGCGTGCGCCCATCATGTTCCAGGCATCGGCCACCTGGACGATCTCCTGCACTTTGCCTGCCGCCCAGTTGATCGACAGGAATGCCAGCAGTTGCGTCTTGGCGGTCGCCACCTGGTCGCCAAATGCCGACATGCCTGCCTTGACCTCGGCCATGCCGCGCGCGGCCTTGTCGCCTGCGGTCTTGGCTGTCGATGCCAACTCGCCCAGGCTTTGCTGGGCGGAATTGAGGGCGCGTTTGAGCCCATCATCTGCACCCTCAAGGGCGACTAAAACGGCAATGCGGTTGTTGGCCATAGGTCAATTTGAAATTTGAGGGTCATCCGACCGTGCGGATTTGTTGTTCGATGCTTGCAGCCAGTCGTGGGATGCGCCGCACCACCAGTCGCTCAATGTCGAGTCGCTTTTTGAGCATGACGCGGGGAACGAGCACCGCAATTGGGATATCAGCACCACGCTTCAAGCGTTTGATGCCTTGCGCTTTGCGGTACCGGCGTTTGAATCCAGCCAAGGGGCGGTCGTGCTCTTTGATGTTTTCTGCCATCAGCACCACATTGCCCTTGGCGTTTTTGATGAAGTAGGCGTTGCCGCCTCGCATGAGTTCAGCAATTTGCGCCTTGAAGCGCTTGCGGCCAACCCGGCCATGCAGGGGAATCAGCATCTTGGCCGAAATGGTCCCGCCTTTTTCGTGCATCCCGACCCAAGGTATGCGCGAGCCCACGTACAGCGCTGGCAGGCGACTGGGGTCTTTGTCGATCACGTAGGCGGAGAACCCCTTGAGGAAGGTCTTTTTGACCACTGTCAGTTGGGACGCCACCTGCTCGCGCACGTCTTGCTTGATCGCAATAGCCTCTTTCGCCATGGCCTTGGCCACCGCCTTTTTGACCTTGTCGCGAAACTCTCCACCCCAACGGCGCAGTTGGGCTTGGGCGGCGGCGCTGTCGATTCGGATGGAGATTTTCATGACGAGGTTGATGCAATGGTCAGACGTTCAAGCGTTTGATCAAGGTTTTTGGAGTCGCCCCTGCTGCCAATGGCAATCAGGGACAAGAGTTGGGCATCACGCGCACTGTCAATACGCACACTGGCAACAGAAAAGCCCTTCAACTGCGCCAGCGTGTAGTCCAGGATG
>NZ_JAQTXM010000081.1 GCF_028688795.1 Rhodoferax sp.
TGAGCTTTTTGGTGTCGAACAAACGCTGTTTCGTATATTGGGATTTCGAGACATCATTGAATTGCCGCTCAAAGACTATGCAGAGATGGGCCATATGCGCAAGGTGATTGAGGCTGCTCCTGGGAACACCATGAGTGCAGAGTTGGTCAAGAGCTTGCAACCCGATGTGAGTGCAACGCAGGACAATTCGGATCGCTTTGGCCCACTGGTTGTAGAGGCGGTGGCGTTTATCAAAGTACTGGTGATTTGCCTCAATCTTCTCGGAAGCCTGCTCCTTCTGGCCTCGTTTTGGTTGATACGCCAAGGCGTGCTGGGCCCTCTGAATGAGGCGGTGCAATTGGCACGGCGCATTGCACAGGGTGACCTTCAGGGCGATGTTGTGGCACGCACAACCGACGAAATCGGACTGCTGATGACGTCACTTGCCGAGATGCAAGGAAATCTGGCCCGGATGGTTGCCAATGTGCGCCACAGTGCAGAGAGCTTGCAAATATCCAGCACCGAGATTGCTCAAGGCAACCATGACTTGAGTTCCCGAACCGAAGGCCAAGCCAGTGCCCTGGAACAGACATCCGCGTCTATGGAGGAGCTGGGCTCGGCATTTAAACAAAACTCGGACAGTGCCCGACAGGTGAACCAGTTGGCTATGAATGCCTCGACTGTTGCGGCCCATGGCGGTGAAGTCGTGGCACAAGTGGTCGACACCATGAAGGGCATCAACGATGCATCCCGCAAAATCTCAGAAATCATTGGAGTCATTGATGGCATCGCTTTTCAGACCAACATATTGGCCCTGAATGCAGCAGTGGAGGCCGCACGTGCGGGCGAACAAGGCCGAGGCTTTGCCGTTGTAGCCAGTGAAGTACGCAGTCTGGCGGGGCGTTCGGCAGATGCCGCCAAGGAAATCAAGAATCTGATCAATGCCAGCGTAGAGCGTGTGGAGCAGGGTACGGTACTGGTGGATCAGGCGGGAACCACCATGACCGAGGTCGTCACCTCCATACGGCGTGTCACAGATCTGGTCAGTGAAATCAGTTCCGCGAGCAGTGAGCAAAGTGCCGGCGTGTCACAGGTTGGTGAGGCAGTTGCTCAAATGGACAAGGCCACCCAGCAAAACGCGGCACTGGTTGAGGAAATGGCCGCGGCAGCCAGTAGTTTGAAATCACAAGCTGAGGAACTGGTCCAGACCGTTGCGGTATTTAATCTTGGTGCCCATCAAAGCACCGTCCAAACTCCGGTTCACTCGGGGACTCCCAAGACAACACCGTTCAACGGCGGTGAGCATCGTGCCCTCCGTGCAGGTTCGGCCGCGCCAAAGTCTGCGGTAAAAAAACCAATGGTGACCAGGCCTGTGTCGCTACCAAAACCGGTGACTAGTGCCAAGCCACCAATTGCTGGTGGTGATGATCAATGGGAAACCTTTTGACAAGCACCTGTCATTCTTGCGTGAGAAGCTATTCAATCAGGAGTGTTTGACGCTGGCGAGTATTGCGGTGGTGGCTTGCGTGCTGGTGTGCAGGGTGAGGCCCTCGCGGTGCTAGGGCGCAAGGTCGGCCTGACCAACGAGGATTTTGAAGTCTTCCGACAAGTGAGAGACACAACACCGGTTGAGGTGATGAAGCCCGCGCCGCTCCTGGCCGGTCTGCGGCGGGACATGCTGGCACAGACTTTTGACGGTCTGATGGGGTTGTTCAGGGATCGGGTGTTTGTTGATGTGCCTGATATTTGTGTAATTGTGTGTATCATTCATCGATGAAAAGCACTGACATCATCAAATTGCTCAAGGAGGATGGCTGGTTCTTGGTCCATGTGGTGGGCTCCCATCACCAGTTCAAGCACCCCACAAAGCCGGGCAAGGTGACAGTGCCACACCCCAAGAAAGATTTGCCTCTGCCGACCCAGCGCAGCATCCTCAAGCAGGCTGGGCTGGCTGACCATTAAAGACAGGAGTAACCCAAATGCTTTATCCCGTTTATGTGCATGTAGGCGACGCAGGCCACGCCCATGGTGTGACGTTTCCAGACTTTGCGGGCTGCTTTTCTGCCGCCGATGAGTGGAGCGATCTTCCTGCCGCCATTCAGGAAGCGGTACAAGCACATTTTCATGGTGAGCCAGAGGCGGTTCCGCCACCTACCCCGCTGGAAGTGCTCACAGCTGACCCGCAATACCAAGGCGGTGTGTGGTTGCTGGTCGACGTGGATTTGTCGCGCATTGACACCCAGCCTGTGCGCCTGAATGTGAGCCTGCCTTCCAACCTGGTGAAGCAGATTGACACATGGGCCAGCGCTCACCACATGACACGTTCCGGCTTTTTGGCCAAGGCGGCGCAGGCCGCCATGCGCGAGTAATCAAGGGAGCGCCAGACCCTGTTGGGTTACGCCTGTGGCTAACCCAACCTACAGGGGAGAGTCGTTGCCATTTATAAGAAAAATTGGGCTGTAGCGCTTGTCAACATTTCGCAAACAGCTATGTAATTAGTAGCGTTTGGCTCTGAGGTGTTTTCCGGCGCTGGCTGGCACGCAGAGGCCGTCGTTATGACAACACCAAATGCCGGCTCGGTAGTCGCAGCCCGCGTTTGCTCAAGAGCGCGGCTTCACGACTGCCAGGCCGAATTCGAATATCACCGGTCATCGCCAGCCAATGAAAACGTGGCATATCAGCTAGCGCGGATTTTTGGGTCAAGGTCTCCAAGCCTTTGAAGTCCGGCTGCGTGAGCTTGTGCTCCAGCCAATCCAGCTTGGCCAAAATTTTGGCCACTTCGCTGGTGCTGGAGGCCGGGTGGGGTTCAACCCATACTGCAAACTCTTCACCTTTCTTGGTTTTTAAACCCAAGCCATAGTCCCAGCGGTTGGATTGGGGCTCGGTCGCTTGGCAGTCTTGGTCAATATCGACGCTGGCGGTAAAGCTCAGCACTGTCCCGCACGTGATGCCAGCCTGATACTGACCTTTGACAGCGCTTTTGCCGGGCATCACTTTCAGCCCGGCGGCTGTTGCAGCGCTTTCAAATTGACTGGTTTTCAAAGCCGGTTTGTCTACTTTGTTTTTCGGCTTGCTCCCTGCTGAACTCATGATTTAGCCTTCCCTTCGTCGGCAATCGGCTTCTTCTTTTTGCGGGGTTTCGACTCATAACGATTCACCACCTTTGCAATCGTGTCACCGGTCCGGCTGGCAAAGCCAACCAGGCCACCCCATTGCGATTCGGCGCTATCCGTAGCGCCGGGGTCCAGCTTTGAAATATCTCGTACTGTCTGGTCACGGTCAAAGAAGTACACCCGGTAGTCCTTCTTCAAAATTTCCTTGCCGAGGTCTTTTGCGTAATGGGTATTGGGCAGTTCAAACAGGCTGCGCACATCACCTTCGGTACCTTCGAGTTGTTTGAATTCCTGTAGCGCCCAAACCATGTCCAGCACGACGGGTGAGTGCGTGGACAGCACTACCTTGTAACCGCGTCGCAGCAGCTCCAGCACCAGCAGCAGCACGGTGGCGATGCCCTGTGGGTGCAAACCCATTTCAGGCTCCTCGATCACCACCCAGTCAATGTCATCGCGTTTGCTGGCCCCACCTGCCGGGCAAAGCCAGTACAGCCCAAGCAGTAGCGGCGTGAATTCACGCTGTCCTGCCGACCACGCCAGGAAGGGCAAGCCCTCTTTGTGGCCGGGCACCTTGAGCACCAGCCTTTTGGTGAAATCACTGGCGTCCACCGTGAGCTTGCTGCCGCCAAAGAGATGCTCGTTGATGGGTTTGCGCAGGGTGTCGTTCAGGCGGTTGGGTTGGGGGAAAAGCTCGCCTTTGGCACCAAATTCGTTTTGCAGCAAATCGTGCACCGTATCGCTGAAGTAGCGCAGGGTGTAGGGGTCGCCGTAGTTGAACTGGCCAAAATTCTGAGTGACCCCAGCGGCCAGACTCATCACCCGCTGCGCAGGAATGAAAAACAGGCTCTCTTTGCGTTCACGGGTTTTGGTGGGCTTGGACAAATCGGGCAAATTCAGAGACTTGGCATTCCAGCTCAACTTGGATGAGCCGTCTTTCCACGCTGCCGCCATGCCCTTGCCGTAATACCCGCCCAGGAAAGCCGCACTGTCACCATTGAAGGCCACGCTATGGTGCTTGAAGGTGTCATGAATGTGATCCCGATCCAGCACCAGCTTCAAGGTTTGCAGAAAAATGCTCTTGCCGGTCGCCTGCGGGCCAACGATCACGGTCAGGTCGCCAAAGCGCACATCAGCCTGGACGATAGGCCCCAGGTTTTGAATCTGGAGCACATCAGGTTTGGGCTGGCGTGGCCGACGGATCTTCGGCAGAGGAATACCGGTCTCAATTTCGTAAGTCATTTCATGTTTCCTGATTCAGGTGCACCATCTTGATGGATTCAATGCCCCGGCTACCCACAATGCGCAATACCGTGCAGCTATAGATGCTTTGAATGGATTGACGGGGTTGAGGTTACATCATGTTTTAGATTTGTCTGCGTCAGTGCTGACCCGGGTGAAG
Source organism: Rhodoferax sp. (assembly GCF_028688795.1). Lineage (GTDB taxonomy): Bacteria > Pseudomonadota > Gammaproteobacteria > Burkholderiales > Burkholderiaceae_C > Rhodoferax. The sequence goes on from NZ_JAQTXM010000081.1 coordinate 4,492, forward strand.
CCATTGGCGTAGCGGTTGCCAACGTACGCATCTGGATTCACGACGTGCCCAAGGTGAACTGGGGCATTGCGGGGGTGAGTGCAAAGGAGTTGGGGCGGTAAGTTTTTAAGCCAAATCGGCCTGTATCCCTTGTTCTGTATGCGCAAGCAGCTATTGAATCAGAACCCGCTTTGCAGCGTCTGTGGGTGGCAGGAGATGGGTTGGTGCGGCGGCCTCATACTGTCAAAGGCCCAGAAAACGCAGTTTCGGCGTAGCCAAATCGGCCGCCACCCCAACCCATCCCCTGCTGATCAGCTTTGTTTGAGCACGAGTTTGGAAGCCCAATTCAGGGGACGGCAGAAGTCAGGTTAGCAGAGGTTGGAGTCCCTGGAGTTTTGGCCGTGATTGACTCCAGAATGCTGGACTCGGACATTCGAACCTGACCTCTTAGCACGTCCCCAGTGCTTCAACCGGTCATTCGCAGTACAGCGATTCAAGTGATCGCTCGGCCACCCAGACCGGTCGCTCGACCCAATCATGACAGGCAATTTCCTTGAAACGACCGCTCACGCCAAGCATGACTAGTGCTTCCGAATCTGAGTCGTAGCCCAGGCAAAAGCCGCAAAGCCGCACTCAATGAACAAGCATGCGTACCAATTGCACATAGGTCTGTTCGGTACACAAGTTATAGTGTTTGTCACTACTGTCCGGTGAATGTGGTTTTGATTTGACACAAACCCAATAAGCATGCGGGTTTGCGGGCGAATTTATTTGGTGCCGATTTGAATTTCATTGTCGTTTTCCTTGGTAGTTTCCCTGGATTG
>NZ_JAQTXM010000044.1 GCF_028688795.1 Rhodoferax sp.
GGGTCACGTCCAACTGGTGATAACGCGGGAAGACAACAGACGAAATCTGTTTTTTCTTGTCGCGCCGGGCGATCAGGTAGCGTCCCAGAATCTCCAGCCAGCTCTCCCGCGCCCAGACCTGTTCCCACAAGTAAGCGGTGCGATGCCCTCCTGCCAGGTTGACCGGGTTGCCCGCTGCACCGTCATCACCCAGGTTGAACGGCAAAAACACTGTGGCCGGGCCATCAAGTTTGGTGACCATGGCCACTTCCTTGTTGCTTACGGCAAAGTGGATCAAGGCGCCACTGGGAAAAGACAGCAATGGCTCGGGTGACTGGCCTTTGGAGCGGGGGTGGCGGTCAAAACGGTATTGGTCAATCGCATCCCCAATGCTCTGGGTGAAGTCCGTCTTGAGCTCCACCGTGGCTACCGGCAAGCCGTTCAAAAAGAGCACCAGGTCAATACTGTTCTCGTTGTGCAGCGAATAACGCACCTGACGCACCACGCGCAGGCGGTTGGCCGCATACCGGGCCAAGATGTCGGGGTTGATGGCCAGTGCCGGTTTGAATTGGGCCAGGGTCAGGGGGGTTTTGAGGCCCAGCAGTTCAATACCATGGCGCAACACATCGAGCGTGCCACGCTGATCGAGCTGGTCACGCAGGCGCGTTAAAAGTGTTTCTGCAGCCTTTGCCCCATGATTTTTATTCAGGATCTCCCACGCTTTCGGTTGGGTGGCTAGCACCCATGCCAATACATCGGCGGGCAATAGGGCGCGGGCGCGGTCGTAGCCTGCAGCGTCACCGTCGGCATATAGCCAGTTGTTCTGTGACAGGTGGTGGCAGATTTCGGACTCGAAGCTGATTTCTTTGTGCAGGCTCATAGCGATTGTCATTGGTGCCCAGCGACTTAGATTGCCAGTTGCTGGATTGGCCGACGCAGGGCGGCCTCGAATCGAACCAGCTCTGCGATCAGTTGATCCTGCAGGTCAATCCACCCCTCTGCAGGCGTCCTCCAGCCACCGGGTATGTCAAACGAAATTCGACATCCTTTTCGCCCAGGTAAGTCATCCCAGTTCAGGCTGTGGCCAAAGCTCGTCTCGATGGTTTCCAGTTGACCTTTAAGTGCTTCAAAGGCTGCAGTGTTCCATTCATCGGGTTTATTGCCATCGCGTATGTAGCACTCGACCCTGGCCCGGTCCTCGGTCAAGGATAAATTCAAACTAAAGCCAGAGCGACCAATACCAGCGGACAGCCAGTGGTCGGACGATGTGCTTCTGTTTGCAAGTATTTGGGTGCTGGACCTTGAGCGGTCTATCAGTTGCGACCAGAACTTTCTGAAGAAGTCCTGGCGAACGGATCGAACTTTGCGAACTTCCTGCTCCTGTTCGCGCACCTTGACTTCGTAGTCAGCGGCTTCAGGTAACGGAATAATCTGCGCCACGTCAATCAGCATGGTGTCGCCCAGCTTATAGGGCTGAAAGCGGATGCAGGTAATGTCAATATTGCGTTTGTTAAGCCAAATTACCGCCGTGGTCAATTCAGACGAGAAGTCGCCAGACACCAAAATAATGCGTACCTCGCCTGTAAGCTCAATTTCATCAACCGAGTCGGCTTCCAGGAAATCCAAAATCTCTTTGGTGGCCCGTTCCTTGGCGTCGTCGCCACGCAGCAGACGCGCATAAGAGGCAATGCTGCGATCCAGTGTCATGCTTGCCACCATCGCGGCGTAACGAATAGCCTGCAGCTCCATGTGGCCGCCGTCTTCAGTTCGCTTGATTTCAACCACCACCAAGTTGGCCTTTTTGTCCAGGCACAGCAGGTCTATTCGGCGTTTACTGTCCTCCCAATCGCCAAACTCTTCACCTATGACCATCAATTCATCACCCAACGATGCGATGTCGGCGCGCAGCAGCTGCTGCAGGTCTTTGCGCTCCATGAATCTTTCGGCCACGAAGTTTGTGGGCGGCAAAGCTGTCAGGCGGCCAGAATTGACTTGGTAAAGCGGCATTCGCGGTTCTCCCTGGTTTTTTAATGAGGCAAGTTTAAGCCCGGCGGTCTTAAGGATATCTAAGCACCTCGCACGTCAATCTGGCCAGTGACAGCAGCCGAGATGAGCGCGGTTCGGCGTTCTCGCAGCAAGTCGATGGCGCGTTGGGCTTCGGTGGTAAGGGTTTCGAATTTGGCGATCTCATTTTTCAGCGTCTGAGCGATTTCACGCTGCTCAGCTACAGGGGGGACGGTGCATGCAAGGTTTTCAATCACACCCATCCCGATGTTTTGCTGTGTTCCAAAACTCCAATTGAGCGTGACTGCTTCTTGGAAGTGCTTTGACCGCATGAAATTCAACACGAAGTGCGGCACCGAATCCTCATTGCACCGAATAGCCGCAAGTGGCGACCAGATGTTGAAATCAGTACGGTCTTCAACGATGGCGGTAATACCAGTTGTTGCACCTGACTTGACCATGTAAATATCATGCAGTTTGGGTGCGTATTTCAAGGAATATCGGGCATTGTCTTCCTCCGATATACAGGCCCGCACCTTCAAAAAGTTGATACAGCCCGACGAAACAGCTTCTGCTGAAACGAATGGCACACCTTCATCAATAAAGCTGGGCGTCTCATGTGGGCCATCAGTGATTGGCACAGAAACAATTCGTTTGATTGGCAGCACCTCCCAATGCTCCGGCACATCCCCCAGCCATTCAATACCTGACGGCTTCATGGGGACATCTGGGTTCAGGCCCCGGGTGACGGCGTGAGAGATGACAGCCTGGCGCTTTTCTTTCAGCAACACCATCAGCCGCCGCTGTTCTGCCACCAGCGCATCAATCTTCGCGGTTTCTCGGTCGAGGAAGGCTGCGATTTGGGTTTGTTCGGGGAGGGGTGGAAATGGCAAATCAAGATTGTCAATTTCGTACTGACCAAGCCCGACACGGGTAAGACCGTTTGCCCGAACAGCCACACACGACTTAACGTAAGTTGAATCAAAAAGCCTCTTTACAAATGCGCCGTTGGCGTCCTTTGTTGGGCGAATCATGGACAAGTGATAACCGCAGACGACTCCGGGCAGGTCGGCTGGAACGTAAGCGGCAATCGCTATGTCGTCAGCAGTCTCCGAGTCTTTCGTGATGATTGTGTCACCAGCTTGAAGAGTGAACTTTGCAATCTGGTCTTCCGTGGCCGTGGCAACCATGAAGTCCGTACTTGCAAGTATGGTGTCGTTGTAATAGACGTCGGTGTAATTGCACAACTGCACCGGCGTTTCACCGTCGTATGACTTCTTGTCAACGTTGCTTGGGTAAACATGGCATGTTTGTTTGAGCCGCTTTACCTCCCAATGCCCCGGTACCTCCCCCAGCCACTCCACACCACTGTCCTTGTACTTCGGGTATCGCGGGAAGCTCATGCCGTCAACCCGTTGATCATGTTCAGAATGCGGTCGGTCACGCCCTTCAGCTCCGCGTCGATCTCGGTCAGCGCACGCGGTGGCTTGAAGACATAAAAGTGACGGTTGAACGGAATCTCGTAACCCACCTTGGTCTTTTCGGTGTCAATCCAGGCATCGGGCGCATGGGGCAGCACTTCGCGTTTGAAGTAGGCGGCAATGTCATCGCTCAAGGGCACGTTTTCAGTGTCGCGCAGGCTGGTATCAGCAACGGGCTTGCCTTTGCCCTTGCCTTTGAGGCCCAGCACCACCTGGCCTGCCTCGTCTCGTTCTGGCCGCTCGACGGTGATGGTGTGATAACCAAAGGCGTCGTTGGCAAAGATTCGGCTGATCGGCACCGGGCTGCCGTCCACCTGGCGGCTCACCTCTTTGAAGTCACCAAACAGGCGGGTGATGTCGTCAATGTGCTCGGCACTCAGCTCCTTGCGCTTGCTGCCTAGACTCTTGCGCATCTTCTGCCAGAAGCTGCTGGCGTCAATCAGTTGGACCTTGCCTTTGCGGGCGGCGGGCTTGCGGTTGCTGACAATCCACACATAAGTGCTGATGCCGGTGTTGTAAAACATATCAGTGGGCAGGGCGATGATGGCCTCAACCAGGTCGCTTTCCAGCATGTAGCGGCGAATCTCGCTCTCGCCGCTGCCAGCGCCCCCCGTGAACAGGGGTGAGCCATTCAAGACGATGCCAAACCGGCTGCCACCATCCACGGCGGGGCGCATCTTGGCCACCAGGTGCAGCAAAAACAAGAGTGAACCGTCGCTGACCCGTGGCAAGCCGGGTCCAAAACGACCATTGAAACCCATGGTTTCAGCCTCTTTGCGAATTTCTTTCTCAATCTTTTTCCACTCCACACCGAACGGCGGATTCGACAGGCTGTAGTCAAACACTTTGCCATTCAGCCCGTCCGCAGACAGGGTGTTGCCAAAGATGATGTTGGCGATGTCCTGACCCTTGATCAGCATGTCGGCCTTGCAAATGGCATACGACTCAGGGTTGAGCTCTTGGCCGTACATCACCAACCGGGCATCTGGGTTGAGGCTGGCCAGATGCTCACCCGCCACGCTGAGCATGCCGCCCGTGCCTGCGGTGGGGTCGTACAGGCTGCGCACCACGCCGGGTTTGGTCAGGGCGGCGTCGTCTTCAATGAACAACAAGTTGACCATGAGGCGGATGACCTCACGCGGAGTGAAGTGTTCACCTGCGGTTTCGTTGGACAGCTCGGCAAACTTGCGAATCAGTTCTTCAAAAACTGTTCCCATCTCGGCATTGCTGACCACATCAGGATGCAGGTCGATGGTGGCGAATTTCTCCGTGACCATGTAAAGCAGGCCAGACTTGGCGAGTTTGTCGATTTGGGTGTGGAACTCAAAACTCTCAAAGATGTCACGGACGGCTGGGCTAAAGGCCTGCATGTAAGCCCGCAGGTTTTCACCAATGTGGTCCTGGTCGCCCATGAGCTTTTTGAGGTCCAGGGGTGACGTGTTGTAAAAGAACTGGCCGGACTTGCGCAACAGGAACGGCTCGGGGTTTAACCCTGCTTTCTCACGCAAGGCTTTTTCCGCCAGAACCTCCACCTTAGTGGCCTGCAACACACAGTCCAAACGACGCAACACCGTGAAGGGCAGGATAACTTTGCCGTACTCGGACTGTCTGTAGTCGCCGCGTAACAAGTCGGCGACGGACCAGATAAAGGATGAAAGGTTTGTGTTTTGGGTAGCCATATTTTTAAATTGGGAATCGCCTGGGTGGATCGGGTTTAACTTACTTGGCTCAGTTAAGCGTGATTCCGCTCGTAGGCTCTGGCGTCTATTTCGAATGGGGCATTAGCGTACCCGACAGAAACAATTTGTTGTAAATAGGCAGGTAGAAAGGAAGCAATAGAACCGGCCTGTTCGTATTGATGAACGTGCCGAAACTCATGCGACAGCAATCTGATGTTGTCATGGCCATGGCACACGTATATGCCATACCCAAGAGTTAGACCAATCATGTCGGGACCGAGCAGCCCGGTGGCAAGAGCCGCCTCTCTCAGTTCAGCGTCTTCCGGTAGCGGCAAAGACGGCACTTCAGCGATACGAATACGGTCGGGATATAAGACCCCAACACTTCTCGCAACAGCAAGCAGAGTCTCTTTTAAAGGTTGCCCTACCTGTGAAATAGACAAGCAATGAGCTTCAGCCCAAGTTATCGCCTTAGGAAGAATCGTTGGTAAAGCAGTGCGTAGATCAAATGTCATTGAGATACCCAAAAAGTTAACTGACACGCTACAGCAGAAGGCCTTAATCCGTTTAACAAGAATGTAATGCATACTGCTCAACCAAGCTTGGCTACTTGTTACTAGTGCCTTGGCTGAGCAATAGGCCACCATCCATTACCAAGAGTCATTGAATAATTAATTCAATGAATAAATAATATCCCTTTACTTTCAGATATTTGCGCTCAACTACAGAAATAAATATGGAGTGTACTGCCTAACATGATAAACAGTGATTTTTTTAACCTATTTTATCAGATAGCCATTACCAAATTACGACAAATATCCTCGAGTTGGCCAGCATGGCAACACTAGAAACAAATCTACTTTGTAAACTTTTCTTAGTTATGACTTTTTAAGCAGGTGCTCAAATTTTGAGATTTGAACTTCTTTGGATACATTGAAAAAGGGCAAGGGTTACACGACTCAAACGTCATCAGCTGAGACCATTTATCCAAGAGCCTCAAAAAGACTTTTTTTCGAACTGACATTTGCTAGTCAGTCATCAAAATTCCGCTCGCGTTGGCTCTTAAAAAGAACACCTTCATGGATTTGTTGCGAGTTCAGTTCTGACTGAAAGTCAGAACTGAACTCGCAATCTCATGAAAGTAAAGCTATGAAACTGACGTTGAATACAGATAAATTTGAAAATAAATTAAGAGATTTTAAGATATTTATTAAATATGATCCACATTCTCAGAAAGAAAATAAGTATAAAAAGTCTCTTTTAAAATGCAAATTATCAGAATTAAAAAACTTCAACGTAAGAATGAAAGCATATCTATTATTTTTGGATGGCCTTTCTCAAAGAAAAGGATCTGAAATAATCGATAGAGATGATTTTGAACACTTAATAAATGAATATATTTCATGGTCTTTCCATGAAATTAAATATATATCATCAAATTTAACAGAAATAAATCTTAAATCAAAAAAGAATTTTTTATTGAAAACTTTGGATTGATGATTAATTAACTATTCAGCTATACCAAATTATGATCAAGAATATTATTAAATATATTCAATAAAATTTTTACATTGATAATTTATATCATGCATTTATTATTAAATAAAATCAATGATATATCATTACTTCAAAGGCCCGCTTTATACGGGCCTTTTTTTTGGACTAAATTTTATTTATTTTTTAGTGACAGGGGGCCCGTGCCAAGGCCGTTCAGGCCGAGGTACATGGGGCGCAGGCGTCAGCCGTAGCTCGGACATGCCGGGGGCCCGTCACGTCCGGCTTGCCCGGACTGATGGGTCGGCAATGGCCGAGGGGGGGCCGCACCAAAAAACATCGACAACGACCCCCAGAGGGGGTGCCCGCCAGGGCAGGGCCAGAAGGCCCTCGGTCGAGGTTTAGACACGCCCAAGCGTGTCGGTTTGGTGTGGGGGCGCAGCCCGTCCCCATAGCAAAGCGGCGGGCAACCTGGTTTCAAAAGAGAAGACCGTACAGGTCGAGCTTGAAAGCGGGTTGCCCGCCGGTAGGCGTGGGACCCCGAGCATGTCTTCAGACATGCGCTGGAGGCGAAGCCGAAAGGCAAAGGAAAAGTTTGATTGAGTGCGTCCAGCACTCAAAGCAAGGGAATTTTGCGACAGCAAAACCACGCAGTGGCCTTGCGGTCAAAGCTTTTACACGCAGCGGCCACTGGCCGCGTAGACATTTGCGACAGCAAATGAATCATGGTCACGACCTGCTAAAGTAACATGATAAACATAGTGTTCAGTGACAATGAACAGGTTTTTTATCACATTCTTTAGCATGTAATGACCGTACCGCCCCCCTCAGAACAAGACGCTAGCGGACTAACGCCACGTGAGGTGAGTCTTCGCAACGACATCGTTGGATTGACCGCAATCCACCGCTTTAAATGGCTTAGGCCGCGTGAAATAGGCAATGTTTTATGGCCCAACGCCCTTAAATCCAGGCACATATCTGGCGCGAGAATTTGCAAAAAGTGGCTGGATAGGGGATATGTGATCCAAAGAAAATTGCCATTGCATTACGGATATGCATACGTACTTTCACAGATTGGTGCGGACTTTCTGATCGAACGCGGTGTGCCGGATGCGACCACTGGTAAAAGAGTTGGGGACTTTGTTGAGACTTCTGGAAAAAACAAGGAAAAGCTTTGGCTCCCAACCAAACTAACTTTTGAACATGATCTATTGGCTGCAGGATTCTTAACATTGGCGCTAGGTCGTGGACATGCGATTAAGACCGAACAAGAAATTGCAGAGATGAACCAACAAAAAGGACAAAAAATTCCCGATGGATTGGTTTTACTTAAAAATAAAAAGTGGATGGCAATCGAGGTCGAGAGATCCAGAAAGTACGGTGAGAACATGCGTACGTTATGCCGTAACTTTTCGATAATAGGCGCCTCTGGTATTAGTTATGCTTTTCAAGAGGAAATTGATAACTCCTTACAAACCATTCATATTCCTGTTCAAGAGATCGGATTGGTATTTGAGGACTTGCCAACAAAAGATGTAATGGGTAGAAAAAGAATAAGCCATCTTGACGCTATCAGGCCACAGCTCCAAGCTCAGATGATAGGAGATCAATCGATTTCGCTTCTAGTCTTCGAGCTGACCTGTGAAGGAGGAAGTGTTCTTGGTTTTTCGGAGAAAAGCGTTGAGATTAAGCCATGCTGGGAAGTTGCATTATCTAAATACTTACTCGGAAATGATTGGTCATGGCGCAACGGAAACTATATATCATATATTCCAGATGTAAGTGAAAGACTCGGTGGTAACTCCTTAAAATTTGTGACCCTAGCAGATTATAAATACAAATTTCCTTTTAACGTATTTATATGGAAAGCAAATGAAAGAGTTTCGAATTCTTGGAAAATTCAAATGAGCCGTGAGGAATCAACGCAGGAATTCTCATCTCATGAAGAATATTCATCCTATCATGCTCCATTTCTCTCTACTTCACTTGAAGCGATCGATGTTGACACCGCTAAATCTGAAGCAAAAAGGTTACTGCAAAGAACCCAAGAATATAGATCATGGTTCAAACAAAAATGGCATAAGGAAAATCGCCGCGCCTCATTCATAGAAATAGTCGGCAGTATTGATGACCTATAGTCGTAGAAATATAAATCTTGGCTATAAATTACCTTTTATACCAATAGATAATTTTTATTATCTAAAAATAATTAGAGCCATATTAATTAAAGGCTCTATCAGACACAGAAAAATTAGTCTTTCTTTCAACCTACAAGCACTCATATTGCTTTTTATCATGCGGTAGACCCATCCAAATCCTTTTATCGATACAAGCTTTCCTAGCATTCCTTTCGATTTGTTATGAAAACCAATGCTTCTGTGTTGTTTTTTTTCGCTATCCAAGAGGAAAAAGAGACGGAGGTGACTGAATAAAAGCAAGATAGTGCAACGGCATCTAAGATTTACAATATTGTTTTTTATATTTTGTTTTACAATATCTCTGCTGGATTCATGTCGGGTTCAGAAAAACACAATATTTTGGAAATTATCAATGTCTACTCTCTCAGAAATCGAAGCCCAGATTGCTGAACTCACGGCCAAGGCCGATCAGATGCGCCTGGAGCAACACAGCAAGGCGGTTTCTGACGCCCAGGCAATCATTAACTCGTTCAATCTGAAGGCGTCGGATCTGGTGTTCTGTTCGGACAAGGACAAGGTGGAAAAGTCTGCGAAATCAGTTTCAGTGAAGTCCAGCAAGAAGGCGGAAATCAAATACCGTGACGACAACGGCAATACCTGGTCTGGCCGTGGACTCAAACCGCGCTGGCTGACGGCTGAGTTGGAAATTGGAAAATCACTGTCCAACTTCCTGGTGCAGCCTGTCCTGGCTTAAAGGTTTGACTTGGGTTCGCACTGCCTGTTTTTAAGGCAGTGTCGGCAAATTCAGGCGGTGCAACGGTTTGACCGCTTGTGCGGTGACTTATCCCCAAGCTTGGGCACACAACACGGGGGTAACTGCTTTACCGCCAAAGTGATGACAAAATACATACTTCGTTAGTATGTATTTTGGAGGTTTGCTCATGTCAAAAGAAGCTGTTTTCACCATGAAGTTGGAGCCCGATTTGCGGGAAGCTTTCATGAGCGAGGCCCAGGCCAGCCACCGTCCTGCCTCCCAAATCCTGCGGGAATTGATGCGAGAGTTTGTTGATCGCCAGCGCCAGGCGCGCGAGTACGACGACTTCCTGGCGCAGAAGGTTCAGGCGGCACGCACCTCGATGCAGGCTGGGACAGGGGTTTCCAATGAGGAGGTGGAGGCACAGTTTGCGGCACGACGCGCCAAAGTGGCGGCTCAAGGGTGAAGGTTGTCTGGACGCCCGAAGCCCTGCAAGACCGTATTGATATCTGGGACTACATCGCCACCGATAACCCGCTCGCCGCTGTCCGCATGGATGAACTGTTCAGCGACTGCGCCAGTCGTCTGGTCGAGCACCCCAAGCTGGGTCGTCCTGGCAAAGTTCCTGGCACCCGTGAGCTGGTGGCGCACGAGCATTACCGCCTGGTGTACGAAATTGTCAGCGACACGGTATGGATACTGACCTTGGTTCACACAGCCCGGCGCTGGCCCCCGGTCAAGTCTTGACTGCCGTACCTGGCAGGAACAAATTCATGACATCACATGATGTCATTTCACATTGTTTGGTTTGATATCAAATTAAATTAAGCGCGCACGATGGCTTAGTCTTTGCGTGCCGCCAGCACCTGCATCAACTCCGCCACCTGAACCTTCATCGCCTCAATCTGGCCGCGCAGATTGGCCGCATCCTCCCGTGCCGCACTGGCCTCCTGGTGCGACTTCTCCTGACCCGCTTCGGCCTTGGCCAGACGGCCACCCACACGCTTGACCTCCAGCTCCGCCGTGGTGCGTTGCTCCTGGCGGGCCAGCTCGATGGCCTCGGCCCTGGCCTGCACTGCCACCAGTTCACCCCGTACCTGGTCACGCTCGGTCGCCACTCCCGCACTGAATCTCTTTTGTTCCGCCACGTCCGCCCGTAGCTGGTCAACCTCTTTTGAATGGCGCTGACGCTCGGCCTCAATACCTGCCGTCATCCGGGCCAGCTCTGCCGCTTGTTGGGCAGCATCCTGGGCATGCCGTTGGCGTTCTGTTTCCATGCTGACCACCATGCGGGCCAGCTCCGCTGCCTGCTGGTCGGCTGCACCCTTGGCCGCTTGCTCAGTCAGTGTCAAACGCTCCCGCACCTGGGCCAGCTCCACCGCTTGCGCCTGATGGTTTGCCTGCAACTCCGCAAGCCTGCCCTCCAGCAACGTCACCTGGGCTGTAGACACATCCACCTTTCCCTCCAGGTCTTCCACAGTCTGCGCCGCATCGGCCAGCTCAATCTCCGCCTGGGCACGCTGTTCTCCCGCAGAATGCACCACCTCATGCACCCGCCGCTCTGCGGCCTTGACCGCCTTGTCGTTCAGCTCCACCGCCAGCGCCCCCAGGCGCTGGGTCAGCTCCTTGGTCACCAGCGCCACCTCTTCAGCCACTTCAACCGGCAACTCGGCCACCGGCTCCGCACGGGTTACTGACTGACTGGCCAGATGCTCATCCCACACCTGCTTCAACCGGGTGGGGTTCCCCCCACCCACCTTCTGGCGCAAGGCAAACCCAGTGATGTTGCGGCCTGACGCCTGTAAATCCTGACCGGCACTGATAACCAACTCGGGGGGGAACTCAACGGGACGCATGGCAAATCTCCTGAAAGTTTGAAAAAGGGGGAATGAATGATGGACAAAAGAGATTTTAACACAACAAACAAAGAAACGAACTAATAAAAAAACAAATTAAACACACCAACCAGCCACAATTTCTCGTCTTGCTGTCAGTTCGGCCAGCGCCAAACCCGGCCAAGTCGGCAAAACCGACTGCAGCAAGCCGAATTCCGCCCAAACCACCCACCTGGCAGGAAAAGAAAGGAGCAATCGATTTAAACGCGCTGGAGCAGCGGAAAACGCCACAACCCTACCTACCCCCTTGGATAGTTCGCAAAGGTCGCTGGAGCATGGGTTCTGACGTGCTTGCAGGCGACTCCGCGTTTAAAAGCTCAGGCGTTGATGTCAGGTTTTGAATTGAGAGTGCTTTTCTGAGGTCGTTGCCACCCCTGACTTTTTGCCCAACTGGATGTTTCTCCCCCTCGTGCAGAGGGGGTCGGGGGGTTAGCAGCAAGGAGCCGCAGGCGGGCGGCACGGCGGAGAGGTGGACACGAAGTGCCACCTTGACCAGGGGGTCTGTCACTTCCCCTGTGGGGGACTGTTATTTTTAGTTTCTCGCGCACGCACGCGGTTAACTTTTTAAAGAATGATTAAAAAATGATTAGCTTGGTTTTTTGGATCAGCTAAAACCTAGCATCCATGCGGGTTCCCAGCTTTTTCTGGCCTGTGGACAGGTAGGCGCTATCCCGTGATTTGGTAGGCGCTATCCCGTGATTTGGTAGGCGCTATCCCGTGATTTGGTAGGCGCTATCCCGTGATTTGGTAGGCGCTATCCCGTTACTTTGTGGATAACTTTTGCACCTTGTTGGCGAATTTTTTCGCGGTTCTTTTATCAATTCTCACGAGGTCTGCGTCATCTATGTCACATGTCCAGCCTGTTATTTCGCTTAGCTTTAGAAGTGCTTCACTTAGTTCTTGTTTGAAGCTCTTAAGTGATTGGTTTTCACTCCCACTCAATCTAGAAATAGTTTCAACTTTGAACGCGAATGGTCTCGCATGAGTAGAGTAAAAGCCGTGAAGCCATTGCGCGAGCGGTTGCTTTCTAAGTGCCCTGCGTTCTGCGAATTCAATCTTTGACCACCCATCAGCGCCAAAGAGCTTGACAATTGGAGGGTTCATTTCGATTACATATCGCCCACTCTCGTCATTCCTCGCTCCGCCGATAAGCATCGGCCCAAAGTATGATTTTTTGTTGTCCTGTATTTCCACTACAGACGATGCCAACCGTGCGAACGCTCCTTTAAGCCAATCGGCATCTTTGCCACCTGTAGATCTGTCAATCGCTTTTAAAAATCCATTTGCTGAAAATTGAATTCGTGTCCCCAAGCCACTGATCCGAGCGAGGTGCAATGTTTGTTCCCAAACGTCCAAATCGCCTTGATCGAGTGTTGGCCCCGTATGAATAATTAGTACTCCATCTACGCTGGCTTTCTTGACTCGCTGTTGGAATGCACGGCGACCACGTTGAACAATTCCAAATAGTGCAGACCGAAGTACGCTGTTGGGAACGCCTCTTACTGGCTCTGGCCAGAGTGGCAACTGCTCCGGTGTATCAAAGGAAGCTGATTCAACGAGTGCGCCTGGCGCTCCCAGTTCAGAAAGTTCAACAGGCTCTTTTGACTGTCCGCGCAACTTGGCAAGAGCCATGTTTTCTTCATATGTACGCTTAATAAGCATAGAGATTCATACTTAAATAAAAATTTTGGATTTTTCGGGGATTAATATTAGTTCTAGATAATTTTTATATGGCAAATGAAATTTCTTTGAATTAAATTTCATTTATCAAAAAACAAGCGTAAAGATTTTTCGACTAATTCTGTTTCGGTTACTCGTGAACCAGTTTCTACCGACCTCTCATAAGCCTCTCGCTTGAGAGTATTAATCAGATCCAATGGCAGACGAAAAACTTTTTGCTCGCGATGCACTTTAGCTTCAATTACTGGAGCAGAATTTTTATTCTTCTTTTTATCCAACCTGTCCGAAGCATCTGCAGCTCCGCCTTCAAGAAATTCAACTGGATCTTTTTTCAATATGAATTGGTCTGTGTTGGGTTTTGATTTCACGCTTGCACCTCGCGAAAAAAGGCTTCAATTTCAGCGATCGCTGACTGATCTTTTCCCAGCTCCTGGACGATGACACCCTCCCCTATTGCTCGGCGAAAAGCTACACGTTCACAAACTTTTGTAGGCAATACGGTCAGTTTTTGTTCGTTCAAAAACTCCATCATTTCTGCCGTGTCCTTACTGCGCGGATCAACGCGTGTCAGCAATACACGCACATCAAGTTCAGGGTTGTAGTCCCGGCTCAACTCGACTACTTCAAGCAAGTCAGTCATTGCCGCGGCATCAAGATTGCTCGCACCGATCGGAACAATGGCCATTTGTGCCAGCAGAAGTGCTGAACGCAAGCCAACAGAATCACGCCCTCCAGCATCGACCACTACATGTGCGTATTTGGCAGCTAACTGCTTTCCTTCAGTAAGGATGGCTTTGCCAGCTAGGCATGTGGTCGTGGGACTAGCTCCATGCGCCTGGTTATCGCGCCGCCATGCGGCCCAGCTTGCCGCACTGGCTTGCGGATCACCGTCAATTAGAAGTGTCTCGCCCAAACGAGACAGCATAGTGGCCAAGTGAACCGCAGTGGTTGTTTTACCAACCCCTCCTTTAGTGTTGACGACCGCATAAATCATATTTTTCCTTATAGAAATATAGCTATCATTATAGCTATATTTCTATATAAATCAGATTTTCAATTTGCTATCTTGATATATAGCTATCTTATAACCCACCTCGTTTTATCGACTGCCGCGCCGGAACTCCCAGGGTGGCACTGGCACAGCATCACCCCACAACCCACGCCGCCCAGCGCGTGCCTCCTGCTCTGCGAAGTCATACAGCTTGCGGTCGTTGGCCTTGTAGTGCCAGGCAAACCCACGGGAGACTTGCTCCAGGTTCACATCCTGACCAGAAGGGAGAAGAATCTTCCCGACTTCGCGCTGGTACCTGTCCTTCCTGTCAGTCTCAACCGAAACCTGCTTGTTAAATACCAGGCCGCTCAAGCTTTGCTTTGAACGCATGCCAAAGGCTTGTTTTCTTTCAGGTGTGTCGATGCCGGACAACCGGATCTTGTGTTGCGTGTTGGAAGCGTCCAGTACGGTCACGGTGTCACCATCAGCAACACCGACCACGCGACCAGTGATGGTGGCGGCATTTGCAAGGGTGAGGGCACTGGCTAGCGCCAGTGAAGATGACTGGCCATGGTGTTTTCTGACTTTGAGATGAATGGATAGGATGACGCCATGAAACAACAATTCCTCGTTCAAGCCATTTGGGACTCCGATGTACAAGTCTGGTCTGCCTATTCAGATGATGTGCCCGGTCTTGTCACTGAATCAGACACTCTTGAAGCACTAGCCACCAAATTGGAAAAAATGGTGCCCGAGCTGCTGGAATTGAATGGACGCCTCAGCCTGGAAGAGTTGCCGGGGATCAAAGCAATCACTGTGACAGTGACGGATGAATTGGAGGCTAAAACACAGCCCGTACCCGCCTGCCTGGTCGTCAAGGTTCACATGCAGCCAGCCACAGACATGGCTTAAGCATCATTCTCAGTAGAGACACACGACAGTTGCCAAGGCATTGCAAAGTACGTTCTAAAACACGTCCTGGCGACAATCTAAGTCGCTTTTTGAGCAAACACGAACCCTTCTAACTAAAAATTAGAAGGGTTTTTTTGGGGGTAATTTTCGCTAAGTTGTTGATTTAATTGGAGAAAATTGAATTATTGAACGGTTCAATTTGTCAAGATATAGTTTTTCCAAACAGACATTACCAGCCTCAGTGACAGCATTTCGTTGAGACGCGCTTGGAGTTGACTACTCGTTTGTATATCCCCCAAACGGGGGATATACGTCGGGTTAAAGCCACTCGCCGCGCTTGTTGATAAAACCCCACTTGCCATTTTGTTTGACTGCAGCCCTTCCACCTTTGAATTCCTTTGCCTCTTCAAATTTGGCTGGAATAACCCAACCTTGCCGTTCGTTGATGTACCCCCATTTCCCATTGCTTGATTGGACTGGCGCCAGGCCTTCACTGTAAGAACCGACATTTTGGTATTTTGGCCCGGTCGATTGACAGCCGCCAAGAACAAGCAGGGAAGCGGATATTGCAATTACCAATAATTTTTTCAGCATATAAATTTCTTCGTCATGAACCACTAAATCTGATGTGGATGGGCTTTCACCAGGCTCAATAAGTCATCCCGTCTTTAGCAAAAGTGAAAAGCAATCCCAATGAATGGTTACATACGAAAGGACATAACACCATCCCCCGTTTGGGGGATGGTGTGCCTTCAGACGGGTAAATTTTTCACCGGACTCACCACCCCCACCCGCTTGTAAAGCGTTGTGCGTGACACCCCATAGCGCTTGGCGATGTCATTGACCTGGGCTGCAGGGTCGCCCAAAAGTGATTTGATTTCCCGAATCTGTTTTTCGGACAGCTTGGGCTTTCGCCCGCCGACCCGGCCCCGCGCCCGGGCCGCACTCAAACCCGCCAGGGTGCGTTCACGAATCAGATTGCGCTCAAACTCGGCCAGTGCGGCAAACACATGGAACTGCAGCTTGCCCGAGGCGCTGCCGGTATCAATCTTCTCGCCCAGACTCTCGAACGTGATGCCCTCGCGCTCCAGGTCGCTGATGATCTTCACCAGGTCAGCCAGGGACCGTCCCAACCGGTCCAGCCGCCACACCACCAGGGTATCGCCTGAGCGCAGGGACTTGCGGCAATGCTCCAGCTCGGCACGGCTGGATGACTTGCCGGAGGCTGTCTCTTCATAGATGGTGAGACACCCGGCACGGGTGAGCGCATCACGCTGCAGGTCCAGGTTCTGGTCGTCGGTCGAAACACGGGCGTAACCGATGCGCTTATTCATACGTTTGAATTACCTTGCCTTGCAGGTGAGGGAGATCGCTACCTGATTTTGTAGTGACAAACTATACTTTGCACTACATAACAACCCAGCAGGTGTGCAACATGACGACCGCTACTGTCCCGATGTCAATAAGGCTGGAGCCGGGCGCCAGACAAAAGCTCAAGGAAATCGCTGCACGGCAAAAGCGCACAGCGCATTCACTGGCCACTGAAGCCATCACCGCCCTGATTGAACAGAAGGAGCGAGAGTACGCCTTCAATCAAAGCTGCATGGCCTCATACAACGAGTACAAGGAAACAGGCTTGCATGTCACACACGATGAAATCGTTCCGTGGCTGGAGTCCCTATTCACAGACGATGAGTTGCCACCACCCGCATGCCACGCATAATTTATACGCCTGCGGCTGTTGCCGACCTCATTCGGTTTGCCAAGTTTCTGAGTGCCAAAGACAAGCACGTTGCCAAGCGAGCCATCTCCATCATTCGGTCAGAAATTGAAAAAGCAGCCATCCTGCCGGACAGATACCGCCCGGTGCCGGACCTAATTCATTTTCGGGAAATCATCATTGACTTTGGCAGCAGCGGCTATGTCGCCCGGTTCAGGTATGAGCCAGGGGGCGACCTCTTCATAGTTCGCATCAAGCACCAACTGGAAGACGACCCGCTGACATAGGGTCGCAAACGACAACAACTCAGACGTTTCACCGACGTTGATTTGTGGATAAGTTGAATGACACTTTCGAGTAAAAAAACGGGCCTTTTCATGGCCCGTTTTTTGTGTCCGTCAAACGACCGTTTTACGGACACATTTAGGTGCTGATTCACAGGTGGGTCAAAAAAATAGTTTGTTAGAACCAGCCGTTGACGCAGTAAAGCACTAATTGAGTAGCTTTTAACTATGCCCCGCTAAAGCCTGGAATATCTCCAATTTGATTAGCTATCGAAATCATCAGCACCGACTTGTGCTGACCTTCCAAGTAATGCGCTATAAAGTGCATCGACTGGCTTGTCCGCATAGATCTCTTTAATTCTTTGCAGCGGATTTAGAAGCAGGACGTACTGAAATTCCCCTGCAAGACCCGGCTTCACTTGTATGAACCCTAAGGCTTCCAGTCGCTTCATTCGATTTTTCCAAGTGACTTCCGCACGAGGCCCACTGAATCCCGACTCATACGCCATTTCACGTGGATTCCTAATCTCAACCATTGCTTCGTCAAAGACCCAACACCAAAGTGTCAAATATGTACTCAGCAACGGAAATCCTTTCCCTGACAGTTGATCCAATAGCTGTCCAATGAGCGGCATTGTTCGAGGAATGGTTGTAAAACCAGTGCGCTGCTTTCGTAGCCAGAGTTGGGCATCGGTGACACTTGGCCAAAGACGTTCACGCATAGCTTTTCGGCGGTCAGAAACAGTTTTTTTACTTTTAATTTCGTCAATTTTCATTTAAATAGTCTATAAATTTAAAAAATAACTTTTACATGCATCTAATAGTGTTGTAAAACAAAGTGAACAGCAACAAACGTTGCAATATACACTATATAAATCAACAACTTAAGAGATTTTCGTCAAAAAAACACGTACTCCGTTTTCCGTTATCAGTCCTATGTTCTTAGTGATTAGGTTTGCAATCGTGATTAAGGATGCCAATAATCTATGCCAAGACGGTTCGAGAGCGAGTGCAATACGAACGTGCTGCCCAGAAATGGGTCCTGCGGTCAGCAGGGGTAACAGAAGCTCGCGTGACCTGAAGAAATTTGGGTCGAGGGAAGACGCTACGGCGTCTTTTTCTTTTTCGGGCGCGTTTTCTTCACGCTCTTTTCGAACACCCCGGCAATTTGTCCAGCCAAAGATCCAAACCGCCAATTGCTTGCGTTTGAGCTCACTTGCAACGGCTTCATGTAGGCACTCTGTACATACATCCTTAGCGTTGGAACAACACTGACCTCGCCGGTATCTTTTTTCAAGTCGAAGAAGATCGAATAGGGTTGACTTTGACCATTCAAAGCAATCTGCGCAACATAGGTGTAGTTGTTGTTTTTCGCTCGGTATACCTTGCCCTTAAACATGGTGTCGATCAGGGTCGGCAGCTGCAACGAACAGTTGTACCTGGTCAACTCAAAAGCACGCGTTTCGTTTTCATGCGTATAAGTATGGTGATCAAGGTGTATGGTCTGGTTGAACTCTTCGGTAAAACAATGAATGCTGAAACTGACATGAAGGTCAGCATGTGCTGTGTCACGCGCATTCAATGAAATTCTTTTAAAAAACGACAATAGGTGCTCGAAATCGTAGGTGACACCATTGAATTTTTTATTCGGAAAATTAGCCATGAATTCGTACAAATTTTTTGCGCCAAGCTCGCAGTCTGAAGTTGTACCCAGAACCAAGGTGGCTTAAGTGCTAATTTAAGTTGCGTTCACCTGCCGCTTGTAAAGGCAGACATGACGTGCGCTGTAAGTGAATCGCGAGACGGGTTTCGTGGCAGTACAGAAATTTTGGGAAAGACTTCCATCCTCACACGCTATTAAATTATGAATACAAATTCACAATGTTTGAACACTGTGAAGAGGGGGTTAAACATAGAAGTTCATCAAGCACTCGCTGTTGAACAAACATCTGGCGCGCAACCGCTGCTACAGGGATGCCTAGCTGCTCAGTCATGACACGCAGTCCATCAGACACCACTTCCGGCGTTTCAATCACCATGTTCTTGTCTTCATGTTCTTCTATTGCCTCGCCGTGCCGATTCAATCCGATATAACCAGATCGCACTTGCTCTTCAGTAAAAACACCGAGTTGCTTCCCACGGTAAAGAATTGCAGCCTTGGAGACGCCCCATCGCATCTTGAGTTCACTCAGTCCGTCCCAATTCAATCGTGACTTACGAAGTGCCCGCTGGTACTCGGCCATGAAGGAGGCTCGTGGTAACAGGAATGCACTAGCAAAGCGATTCGCTTGACTTTCCGTTAAACGATCACCTGTGAGTACACCAATGTGTAATGCAAAGTGACCGAGTTCATGTGCAATACCAAACCGTGTACGACAAGCTGACCGACCGTTTCCATTCAATGCAATAACCGGTCTCTTAGTCGCAAATGAAATGGCATCAACTTCTGTGGCCATCCCGTTAACTCGCATGACCACTGCCCCAGCGTTTTCCGCTACCCGTGTCATGTTGCCAACTGGCCCCAATCCTAATCCCCACTGGCTGCGACATTGTTCTGCGCCACGTTCTATGGCTTCATCAGAGATGGGGTCTGTTTCTACGATGTCATACGCTGGTAGATCGAGGTATCTATCCATGACCAATACAAGACGCTTTAACATCTCTCCACGTGCCCTAGCGTATTGCCGCAGTGCTACTTTGGTAGTAAGTTGCTTTCGAAAATGGCACTGCTCATCGGTTAACGGCATGGGGTCTATTTGGCGTAAAAACTCCGGAAGAATGCCGAGTTCCTCCACCAATGCAATTTCGAGCGCGCTTGAAACAGGCTCTGCCCCCGTCTCCACTCTGCTCAAAAACTGCTTGGACTTACCGAGTCGTTCACCTAAATCTGCAAGCGATAGACCTTGAAAAAGACGTGCAAGTCTAATATTAGTTCCAAGTACGTCGATCATTTCTAAACCGACGCTGCGATGTCATCGTCTGCAAGACGTCGTTTCGGTACAACGACCGGCTTGGCAATTTCTACTGCCGCTGGCATCTCTTGCTTGATGTTAGTAAGTGTGCGAACGTTTTGGGCCGATTGCCACTGACAGACCAACATATTTGTGGAGCTGTATCCCAACAGTGAAACCTTAGGTTCACTCTCTTCGCCCCCATAAGAAGAGTCGACCACAAAACAAAACCGTGCAGCATGGTTGGGCTCAGCTTCTTCCAGAAGCGGCATTTGATAACGATGAGTCTCCAACACAGCCTTCTTGGTTGGTGTGGTTGCACTGTCATTGGTAAAACGACAGGGTATGCCGCCGATAGTGAAAACCAAATCATTTCCACAGTTTTCTAAACCTAACCAAATATGATTTTGGCTTAGAAACTCATTTGTGATACGTTGCTTCTGCCGACCAAAGCGGGTAGTGCCACGGGTGTAAGGTCCGTCGGTTTCACGGACTAGGTCATCTTCTGTCGCATACCACTCATCGAGGAGCCAATTGGCGACCTGAGACAGGTATTCGTCTTTGAGTGATGGTTGGAAATCAGAAGGCTTTGAGGTTAACATTTGTGCAAAATTCTTGTTTCGTCAATGAATTATGTGCGAAATTTTAATTTCGTCAACCTTTTTCTGATCGATTACTTTGAACTTGCTTTTTTTGGGTCATTGG
This sequence comes from Rhodoferax sp., assembly GCF_028688795.1. Taxonomy (GTDB): domain Bacteria; phylum Pseudomonadota; class Gammaproteobacteria; order Burkholderiales; family Burkholderiaceae_C; genus Rhodoferax. The sequence goes on from NZ_JAQTXM010000044.1 coordinate 20,668, forward strand.
CTCATCCGATGGGGTTAGTCTCCTGATTCCTGGACCCGTTAGATGGCGATTCCAGCCAGTTTTCGCGGCAAGAATTTGCATCATCTGCAATTCGACAGTAACGCGAAGGACAAATCACTCCATGATTCAGATCTGCCTTTTTTGAGCGTCCTCTGAAGTCCGATGCGCATTTACGCATTCACACCAACATCCTGAGCTTGTCTGAGCGTCTCATATAGCCCAGCATGGTTGAGCAAAATGTCCTTCAGCCCACTTTGAACCGACTTGGAATTCAGCGCCTGGGTGCTCATCAGCGTATGGGCGTCCAGCGCGCCCATGATGGCGTTGAGCAATTCAGTTTTCAAATCTGGTGAGTTGGCAAACTGCTCTTTGGTGTTGCTGGTCGCTTGCTGCCGCAATTTTTCAGATTCCAGCAACTTGCCTTTGATGACGTTGTTCACATAGACCAGCTTGTCCTGGTCAGTGAGTGCGCCGTCAAACAGGTCGTTCACCTTCTCGATGATTTCCCTGAGCAGGGCTTTGTCCTTGTCTTGCACGCTGCCACCGCCTGCGCCACTTAAGGGATCAATCTTGGGTGTCTCGCCTGCACCCAAAGGTAAGTCACGTTTGCCCTGGTCTTTGAGGTCATGGTGTGTCAGCACCACTTTGGACAGGTCGATGCCTTCGCGTTCCCGGCCAAACTCCAGTAAGGGCAGGAGGCGCTTGAAAAAGATGGCTCGCTTTTCGATGCCGGTGTTGCCGTAGTCGAAGATTTGCGACAGGAAGGTGTAGAGCCGCAAGTAGGCACCCAGGTCACCTTTGAACAGCACCAGGGCATCGAGTTCGTCCTGTGCTGTCTTGGTGGCAGTCGCATCTGCTTTGGCTTTTGCCGCCGCCAGCGATGCCTGTGCCGCCTTGTAGCGTTTTTTCAACCGGTCTTGCACCGGCTCCAGTGCCTTGATCAGCTCACTCTGTTTGGCGTTGGCGTTCATCTCCACCTCGACCACCCGATCCACCTCAAAGTCATCGTAATGACCCGCCGCGTCCAGCTTGGCCCTTAGATCGAACACCAGGTGCGGGTCAGTGGTGGAGCTGAGTTCAGCGGTGGTGTGGTACATCTTGAAGGAGGCCAGCACGTCCTCGGGATCATTCACAAAATCCAGCACATAGGTCGTGTCTTTGCCAGGGTGGGCACGGTTCAGGCGGCTCAGGGTTTGCACGGCCTGAATGCCGTCCAGGCGCTTGTCCACGTACATGCCACACAGCAAGGGTTGGTCAAACCCGGTCTGAAACTTGTTTGCCACCAGCAAAAGTTGGTATTCGTCACCCTTGAATGCCTCCCGGATGTCACGGCCCTTGAGACCGGGGTTCAATGCAAAACTGTTTTCAGTGAAGCCGTCCGTGCCGGAAAACGGGTCGGTCACTTCGCCTGAGAACGCCACTAGCGTGCCGATCTGATAGCCATGGGTTTTGATGTAACTCTCCATTGCCAATTGCCAGCGCACAGCTTCCAGGCGGCTGGCGACCACCACCATGGCTTTTGCCTTACCTTGCAGGAGGGGGGACACGAATTCACGGAAGTGCTCGACAACAATTTCGACTTTTTGCGAGATGTTGTACGGGTGCAGGCGTACCCACCCCATGATGCCTTTCATGGCGGCTTTGCGTTCGACTTCCCTGTCATCGAGCTCCCGACCGTCTTGGGCCAGCTTGAATGCCAGTTTGTAGGGCGTGTAGTTCTGCAGTACGTCCAGGATGAAGCCTTCTTCAATCGCTTGGCGCATGGAGTAGACGTGAAATGCCTTGGGCACGTTGTCGGGCGCGGGTTTGCGAGTGGGGTCAGGCCGGGTGCCAAACAGCTCCAGGGTCTTGTTTTTGGGCGTGGCGGTGAAGGCCACAAAGGTGATGCCACCGTCATCAGCGCGGTTGGCCATTTGCTCGGCCAGGATGTCCTCGGTGCTGATGTCGCCACCGTCATTCAGCTCTTTCAACTCTTCTGGACTCAACAGGGCCTTGAGCTTGCTGGCAGCTTCACCTGTTTGTGAGCTGTGGGCTTCATCGGCAATGACGGCAAAACGCTTGCCCTGGGTGGCCGCCAGTTTGCGCACGGCTTCCAGCGCGAAAGGGAATGTCTGGATGGTGCAGACCACAATCTTCTTGTCACCAGAGAGGGCTTCAGCCAGCTTGCCGCTCTTGCTACCGTCCTGGTTGGTGATGGTGGCCACCACGCCGGTGGTGCGCTGAAAATCAAACAGGGCTTCTTGCAACTGCGCGTCAATCACGTTGCGGTCGGACACCACCAGCACGGTGTCAAACACTTTTTTGCTTTGCGCGTCGTGCAGTTCGGCCAGAAAGTGTGCCGTCCAGGCAATCGAATTGGTTTTACCGGAACCGGCGCTGTGCTGAATCAGGTATTTGCAGCCCGGCCCGTCTCGCAACACCGCCACTTGGAGCTTGCGGGTCACGTCCAACTGGTGATAACGCGGGAAGACAACAGACGAAATCTGTTTTTTCTTGTCGCGCCGGGCGATCAGGTAGCGTCCCAGAATCTCCAGCCAGCTCTCCCGCGCCCAGACCTGTTCCCA
>NZ_JAQTXM010000045.1 GCF_028688795.1 Rhodoferax sp.
GCAGCTGCTGGAACTGGGTGAACAGGCCCCCGGCACCCTTGCCGACTATGCCGTTGCTGCCTCTTTTGTGCCGGAAACCCTCAGTGGCATGGAACTGCTGGAACAGTTCCGCGCCAAAGTCGGGCGTCTGGTGCTGGTGGTGGATGAATACGGCGTGGTTCAGGGCTTGTTGACACCACACGACCTGCTGGAAGCCATCACCGGTGAGTTGCAGCCCGGTGCCAAGACTGACGCCTGGGCGACACCGCGCGACGATGGCAGTTGGCTGCTTGACGGCTTGATGCCGGTGAGTGAGCTCAAGGCGAGGCTGGACATTGATGAATTGCCGCTGGAGGAACGAGGCCGCTACAACACGCTGGCGGGGTTGTTGATGGCCGTCAGCGGGCATTTGCCGGTGACCGGGGAGCGGATCAGTTGCGAAAACTGGCTGTTTGAGGTGGTTGACCTGGACGGCAAACGCATTGACAAGGTGCTGGCCCAGCATCAGCCTCTGGAAGCTGAAGTGCCAGCCCATGGCAAAAGGCCCTGACTCTTGCGAATCAGGGCCTTCAAAATGGTGCCGGAGAGATGAATCGAACACCCGACCTTCTCATTACGAACTCCGGCTCGGACTGCTGCCAAATACTGTCGAGTACTGTCTTCACTCGAGAAAACCAAATTTTAGCAGGCAGCATTGATGCCAAATAGTGCCCATTTCTGCGAGCAACTGTGACACAGCTGTGACATGGGAATCCCGTTTTGGAGAGCTACAGCACATCATCTGGCAGACTTGTGAAGAACCAATCAGCAGGCCTGCAGAGAATGACACAACGTAATCCAAAGAGACTAACTAACCACATTGCATTGTCATCTAGGCAGTGGGCATGGGAATTTCTCCGGTTTAACGCAGCATATCGCGACGCATACGCAGAGTGGATGCGACTGCCTGACTCCGTGAGGAACTTCAAAGGCATGTCTGTTGATGGCACGCCACTGGGTGGCTGCCCCCCGGAGACTCCGATGTCGTATTTCGACGTGAAGCCGAGCGCGCTGCCCGGTGAAACAGTGGCGGATTGGCTCTTTCGTACCGAGAAAGAACGTGAGTCTGGCTGGGGTGTCCAAGCATCAAATGAACTTGCTCCGCCCAAAGAATTCATGATTTGCGATTGGGTCGATCCCACTGTGTCCCCTTTGCCCAAAGACAAAGAGCACGTTTGGGAAAACTTTGAAGTTGAAAGCGTAGGGGCACTGGTCGAGGGGCCACCTGCACGTTTAGGTGTCCAGCTACGTCCACTGGGGCACATACATGAACTCGGAGTCATTGTCGACGTTCGGATGCCGATGACGCGCTTGGTGCAGGATTTCAAGAATGCTGTCCTTGCCTATAGAGAGAAGGTTCACTCACAAAACAAGATCATGACGCTAGAAACTTACAGTGGTAAGCCAAACATCAATAACGGGGGTATTTACGAAAAACTCGTCACGATACTTAAGCGTCTTGATCAAGGGGAATCCGAGGATGAAGTTCGTCACAAAGAGACTGCCGACGGTCCGAGACTTGAGCATTGGGCTCCCTACATAACCAACATGAAAACTCAGTTTCTAGCGGCTCTGGCGATGAGGGACGGTGGCTATAAGCAGATCATTTTTCGTGATGACTTTGTTGGCCAATTGAAGAAGAAGTCCACGACCGGAAAAACTTAGAACTGCATCTTTTTCCATAGGGAAATCGTAGTCCAAACCTACGATGGGAAGTGATTCGCAACAGTGCGCATCACTCAACTCTCTAAGGAAAAAAATCGTGCCTTCAGCATCCTCGAAAAACAGTCATCGCGAAAAGCCATCGGCTATCAGCGACTTCTTTAATTCGCAAAGTTCCATCCGGAAAATTGAACTCTCAAAAGAATCGGTAGCAGCTCCACCTCATAGCGCAACATTTGCGGCCAAGATTGAATGCGAAAGTACCCAGGTTTGGTATCGCGTAAGTCAACTGGCAGCCAAACATCAGCAGTTCACCGAGAACGCAATTCGTGCCCTGCTTTTTGCAGCAAAACCGCGTCTCAGTGCAAAAACAAAAAATGGGAATTCCTGGATCAAAGGGAACGGACTCGCACCTGCAATTCGCAAATGTGGGCGCAGTGTTCTTATCAATGAGCCGATGTTTGCCAAATGGATTGAAACAGGCTCGTGCGGGCAAGGGAGCCAAGCGTGAACACGACTACAGCAGCACGAGAAAGTGCACCATTAACCAAAAGTAAAGAGCTGAAGGCCAAGAAAAAATACTCTGGCACTACAGCTGCCATCGACGGCCTGAGTCCTGACCTGCCGAAAAGCATCTTGTCTATCAATCAAATAGTGGACGACAAGGGGCGACTCACGGGCGAACTGCTGGTGAAGGCCAAAGACCGTCGTGGTACCGAAGTAATTGCTTCGCTGGACGAGCGAGAGCTGGCACTGGGTCGTTGCGATAGCTTGGCGCACTTTGCCGTGAAGGCGGGGCTGCAAGGCTTTTTGTCTCCAAAAGGATTGCGCACCTTGGCGGTGACCATACCCGAAAGCACCGGCAAAGAGGTGTACGTCGCTCGCCGTGGGGGATACCACTCTCTTGTCATTCAAGGTAAACGTTACAGTTTTTTTGTTTTAGGCGAGAAGGCGTACTTTCTAGGTAGCAAGCCGCCATTACTGGTTGCGGTGGTCAATGACACCGGGGATACCGTATCTCCTTCCGGCAGCCTTGAAAGCTGGCATGCGGCCATTGGCGTGTACCTGTCAACAAATCCCTACATGCTGGTATCGGTGTTGTCTGCTATAGCCCCGGCGCTGGTACGCGCATTTGGACTGAATATTCCGATTCTGGCGATCATTGGCCCCAGCAGCATCGGTAAGACCACATTGCAGCAAGTGGGGCGCAGCCCGGTTGAACGAGCCGAAAAAATAGATGATGCCTCCGGAACTATCAATGGGCTGCGCGTGAAGATGGAGCAGCACCCGGATATGTCCGTGTTCTTTCAGGACATCCATAAGAATGAAGATGTGGAAGGCCTGATGAGTTTGATCTTTTTGGCGGGCAACGGGGGCCAACGTTTCACAAGTACAGCAAATCAGAAAGTCCAGGCGGGCGCGGAACTCTCATGCGGTCTGAGTCTCTCGTCGGAACTGCTGTTCATGGAGATGGTGGGAAATACCAAGTCCAATCTTCCTGAAGGATTTTCGGCACGCTGTTTTGAAATGGTTTTACAAGGGCCACATGGTGCTTTTCACACCCTTCCAAAAGGTGTAGCAGCTCATGACTTCGCCAACCAACTCAAACGAGCCTGCGGCGAGCACTACGGGGCTGTTTGGGTGGCATGGATACCGGCTATTGCCAAGAATGCCGACAATATACGTGGGTGGTTGCCCAAAGCCTTGCAAGAAGCCGAGGCAGCTCTGTTGGACGGGTTTGAAATCAAAGACAGTGTCACGTTGCGCCTTGTTAGCGGCTTGGCCGTCTGGCTGGTGGCAGGCAATTTGGCGATCAAGTTAAAGGTATTGAAGCTCAAGCCTAGTGCCGTTACTGAAGCCCTTCGCCTAGTCTTGCGTGAGCACCTTAGCCGCCAAGCACACCGCACCACGCCAATCGGTGAAAAAGTCATCAGCACTGTGCGGGACTACATCGACCGCAACGCCAACCGCTTTCCGGCACTTGCCATGTTCGCGAACAGTGATCAAAGTAATCCGCTGGGCTACACCAAGGGAAGTGGGCGCGAACTTGTCTATCTGTTCTTACTCGGAGAATTTGAAAAGCTATTGGGCGAGAAATTCGGACTGCAAATGGCCTTGCAGAAGCTGGACGAGGCTGGCTATTTGATTAAAAACGGCGAGGGGTGGCAGGTGCAAATGCGATTGCACGATGGGCTCCGCAAACGTTTCTACGCAATTCATTGCTCCATACGCTTTGACGGAGACACGGAAACCGACTTGAATGCCATCCACTGAAGGGTCGCATCTGTCACGTTGTCACGTCGATTTTGAATGACACAGCAGCAAAGCAGCAAGTGCGGCAGAGATGCCATGGCACAGCGCCCCAAGCACTTCTTTTACTGACCGTAATACGCAACAAACCATCCATATATCAATTTTGAAATTCATTATGCAAACTCAGTCTGTATCCCGTAATCCACTGCCCATGTACTCTGGCAGAACTCTCTTTTCTGCAAATGCCTTGCCATCAGCGATAAGCGCACGTAAAGCTGTTTCGCGTGTCCATCAGCGTGGTACGCCAAGTGCGGCGCGTCAACTGCGTCCGACCACGCTACTCAAGCAGACAATGCGCTTTCCGCTGGAATCCAAGGCAAAGAAGCCAGTAGTCGAATGGCAACCGTTTCCGTCGTGTCTCATTGATACGGTCGCCGTGGTGATAGAACTCCGCCATAAACCGCTAAAGCGCATTGCAAGTGACAACCCCAACGTCAATCAGAAGGGTACCTTCGAACTCGGTGTTCATTCCAAGTTCTCCAGCAAGATAAAGGCTCGCGTCATGAGTCGTGAGAATCGGGAAAAGCTGTATATCGAAGCGTCCATTCCCAAGTTCATGACGGGCCAAAACATTGTTGGGCTTGAAGAGCTGTATGGCCCCTGTGTCGGCTTGATCAACGCGGTGCTTGACCAGATGGGCATTGAGCCCAGTGAAATTGAGCAAGCCAAAATCAACAAGGGCAAGTTCCAGATTGTGCGCGTTGACTATGCCGTGCATTGCGCTTGCAGCAACCCTGAGCGTGCGGCTGCGGTAATGGCTGCACTTCGTAGCCTGATCTTCGCAAAGGCAAAGGACAGCAGTGCCTACGGAAATGAAACCATCTATGCGGGTCAGCACAGCAGCCGCTGGACGCTTCGAGCCTATCGCAAGGACTTGGAGATAAAAAAAGCAACGCGCCGACTTCCTGTATCTGTGTACGGCCGAAAAACCCTTCTTGTGGGCGTCGAGAACTGTGTCCGTCTTGAACTGGTTTTGCGTTCACCAGAACTCACACGACTTGGCTTGAGCAGTCCACTATCCTGGAACACTACGGAAGCCCGCGAGCGTATGCAGGTGTGGATTGACCGCCTATCAAACTTGAACGGCGTTGTGCCAAACATGGAGGACTTGGACAAGTTGACCAATGTGAGTCAGCTCAAGTTGCGTGCGTGGTTGACTGGCGATCTGTCTGCCTTCACTCGCGCACCGTCAACGTTTTCTGCATGCCGCAAAGAAATTCTTCTGAAAACGGGCATTGATGTTCGAGGCGAACCCAGCGTCGAGCTTCAACGTCGCGCATTGCTGTGCATTCGTGATGTCTTCAAGCAGGGCATTTCCTTCAAAAGCTACCCCGGCAAATGGGATGCCTTGTGTGCAGGTGTTGAAAGCGCCAACGCACTCATGACCGGTAAGACCGCTACGCATGCAAAGCGTTAATGATCGACATAGCTGGCAACTGCAAATGCCGCCAATTTTCATAATATGGATTGCTGAGATTGGCGGCTTTTTGGCACGTTATTTGAGTGGTGTCTACACCGATGGCTTGCACACGCTCGCGGTGGCTCCAATGGCCGTTTTGGTGGCTCGCAGCTCCAAATAGCTGTCGGCAAAGCCGAAGTTGTCGCAGCGGTCAGCCATTGGCCGCGTTGCATCATGTTTGTGGTCACTAACATTGACGACTCAGACCGCTAATTGCCGATATCTCTCACTGCTTGTATCGGTGCTTGTTACATGGTGTCGACTTGAGATTCACACTTTTGTTCTTGACCAGCTCGATGCTTGTCGCGATGTCAAAGCTGTGGCAGCAACTCCCATCGCTGTGGCCCAACATGCCACGGTCATTCAACCAATCGAAACCGGATCGCGCTGGTGATCATGACTGTTTCTGGTGTCCAGTCCGGCGCGCAATAGCTCCAGTTCAGCGGGGTGCGTTTAGTTGGGCTAGGTTCGCCAATTCCACTGCGTCGCTTACGGGCAGACGGTATCAGCTTCAAAAAGGCGTTGTATTCGGAAAACACTGGCGGCGAGGCGCTAGCATCCAACAGGTAGAGGGTATCGGTGTCAAAAGTATTTCCTCTTTGGATGCCACCGGCTGCTACACCAAGGGTCCAGTGACGCGTTGACCGTGTAAACACGCTGTCGATGGAAATCGCGACCAGCTCACCCTTCATGAGATTTTTGATGGCAAACTGATCAAGGTCTGGCGCTGTTTTGTATCTGGCCGTGAGCGTGATCGGTAAGCCCATCGAATTCACACATGCAACCAACTCTTCCGGGTCAATTCCAGTATGCCAAAAGGGAAGCATCTGCTTAAAGAAGACTGAGCTGTAGCCGAATTTTCTTCGATTCATCGAGACGATTGCGGACGGCTTTATGACCCCAATGATTGAAAAAATGCTAGCGAGCACGTGGTGCGAGCAAGCCGAATCCAGGGGGCTTTGGCCATAGAAGACGGGTACGTTTTCAGCGCGCTTTCCAATCGCTGTCAACTCAGGACCCGCAATCAATGCTGGGTGTGTTCTTTGAAACCTAAATCCCTGTCGTTGGTTTAATTTGCTGGTAGCCATCAGTAGCAAGACGGTGTCAATATGCATGTGCTGGAGCGATCGGCCTCCGTTATCACCCATAGAGTTTTGAGTGCCGATCTTTTGGCCTTCGGCGTTGACGCAAGTACTTCATTCGACACCAGCCTGAACACGCTTAACACTCTCCAGCCATTGCCGACTGCAAACTCATTCGCTTCTGCATCTTGAGTGCCAACATCTCCCCATCGTCCAGCGACATGGTCCAGTAGAAGTTGTGTGGCTGTAAAACCCGTTTCTTCCAGAAGTGCTATCGCTGGGTGGGTAGCCACTATCTGTCCCGTTTTGAACCGAGATTTTGAAGAATAGATGATGACTTTGGGCGACGGATATGCATCGGATTCACTGGGTGCGTTGGTGCAATTCATGTCATGTTCCTCTATTGACAAATTGATGGGCGAGTGTTTCCCTCCACAGGTCCGTGGATTCAAGAGCACTCGGTGAAAGAATTGGTGCTGCACATCGCCGGGTCGGCGGTGTCAGCGGTACTTGCTAAATGGCTACGGAACGGCGGCGTAAAGCGCCTGCATGACGGTCAATGGCGTGACGCCTTGGTTAAGTTGGCTGCGCCCCATGCAGCAGCACTGAATGGCCTTCTGAATGGTCACGAAATCAATGTTTCCTGCCAGTGGTTCAAACTGTTCGGCAGGCAGTCGGTAGCCGATCAGCCACCAGACCAGTTCAACGATATGTGCCGCTGTGATTGGCTGGTCGTTGACCGTGGCGATACACGCCTCTGCCATCGCAGGTTTGAACCACCGATAAAACTGCTCGTTCGGGACGCAAGCGTCTGGAAGCATTGACCAATGCAGAGAAAGGTCTGACAAGCGTTGAAGCATTCCGGCGCGGCTGTAGTGAACGACTTCGAGTACGTCCGTCAGGTTCTCAGTGCCTTGAAAGTAGCTGTCCAGCGTCAATGGATACCGCCAAGGATGCGAGTCGATGAGCCGCATTCCACGTAAATGACAGGGTGCTGAAAAACACTTCGCAATTTCAGATTCGGGTTCATCCAAGAGCAACGACAGCGCGGCATGGGCTTGGCGTTCATTGAGGCACTGAATCTCGCTCATAACGCCCTCAATAACGGCGGGCAACATGCGATTTGCAATGTATGTCCAAAGAAGCACTTTGCGTTCGGCTGAACTGAGGTGAAAGGTTTCGGTCAACCAGTCCAGATTTCGCACCACCGCACACGCCCGATTTGGGGGCTCCAGTTCAAGCGAATCGAGTCGGTAGCGAAACGCCGCTGGAACTATTACCGGGGTGACTCGTTGTTCAGGTGGCAGCAAGAACTTGGGCACGTTCGGTTTGGCAGGTGCTGCAAGCTGCCCATCAAAGTGACCCGCAAAGTAGTCCCTGATCTGGATGGCAGCCCATGGAAAATTTTCACTGGTCGTGATGCTGCTCAGGTTCATACCTATCGTCTTCATCAAGACTGCTTCCATGCCTTTGGCGAATGCTTGGTTTGCTGGATGGGGCGGCACGCCATAAGGAGCAACCGTCAGGTCTACATTTGGGCCAGCATCGTCATCGACGCTGCCTTTTTGTTTTGGGCTCATGTCGGTTTCCAGACCCAGTCCAGCCGCCTGCGCGGTCTGCCAGGTCAACAGGTTCATCGGGTACATACGAGCCAAAGCTGCCCGGAGCGGATGCAATCAGGCACACAGTTCAGGCTCGTATGCGGGGTGGAATTCTTGGCTGCCCGATGTTGCTAGGCAGCGCCCCAAAAACAGGACGTTTCTGGTCAGGTTTTGACAGGCTGTCTAGGCTTGTTCAAATAACCATCGGTGGCACTGAAACACAATGAAAACCGCTATTTCGTGACGTTGTAAACCGATAGTTGTATTTTACCAGTTTTATATGCATTTTTTGCATAAAGAAACAATAAAACATGGTGATGGACCAGCAAAAAAGCAGTACTTTTGTCTGTGATGCTTAAAAAACAAGCACTTCCGAGCATTTGGTTGCTGTTGCTTTGCACGACAAAACGCGTAAAATGTAGTTATACCAATGCAACCAACTTACCGATGCAACCACTTTGCGTGTAATTCTTGATACTTCGGTGCTTGTGGCCGCCGCGCGATCCCGCAATGGCGCAAGTTTTCACTTGTTGTCCCTGCTACCGAGCAGCAAGTTTGAGATTGCGCTGACGGTTGCCCTGTACACAGAGTGGCAATCGGTGTTGACCAGACCGGAGCATTTGCCGCCTGGAGCCAATGCCGAAGCTGCAATCGGTTTCTTGCGCTACTTGGCTTCGATTGCGCATCTGCAAGACGTGCATTTCTTGTGGCGTCCGTTTTTGCGTGATCCTGATGACGACATGGTTTTGGAGTGCGCTGTGGCGTCCGGTAGCCAGTACATCGTCACACATAACGTGAAAGACTTTAAGCGCGCCCCAGAACTGAAGGTGAATGCCATCACACCGGCAGAATTTTTGACTTTGCTCAGGAGTAAATCATGACCGCATTGACCGTAAGACTGCCCAATTCCGTGCACCAAAAAGTGAAGGAATTAGCTCTGCGCGACGAAATTTCGGTGAACCAGTTCATCGCCGCTGCTGTTTCAGAGAAGATGGCTTCGGTGATGACATTGGACTATCTCAAGCTTGAGGCCGCGAAGGGCAGCCGCAGCGACTTTGATCGGTTTATGAATTTGGTTCCAAACGCGCCTATCGCTGAGGGTGATGAACTGCCGAATCACTGACTTTTTGTTAACCGAAATTCTTGAATAAGAAGAGTCTGCCGATGGCTCTACTAGTCCTATCCAAAGAATGTCGCCAGGCCACTCGTCATTCAGACCAGCTATCGCCCAACGCCTGTGCTTGCTGAAGGATGAGTTCAACAGCGGCATCTTGCATATCTGGTGGGTACTTGTATTTGCGCAATATGCGCTTGACCATCAGCCGCAATTTGGCGCGAACGCTCTCACGTTCTGACCAATCGACGCTCAGGTTTTGACGCAAGTTCTCCGTGAGTTCGTGCGCAATCTTCTTGAGCGTTTCGTCGGTGAGTTCCCGAACCGCTGACTCGTTATTTGCCAATGCGTCATAGAAGCGGACTTCATCTTCAGTGAGGCCGAGCGCATCACCACGAGAAGCCGCTTCACGGAACTTTTTCGCCATGGCGACCAGTTCTTCCATGACCTGCGCGGTTTCAATGGAACGGTTCTGATACCGGGTAATGACGTTAGTCAACATCTCGGAGAACTTCTTGTCCTGGACCAAATTGCTTGCAAACCGGCTCTTGATTTCACCCTCAAGCAGCCGCTCCAGCAGTTCTACCGCCAGATTCTTTTCGGGCAAGTTGCGCACTTGCGCCAAGAATTCATCGTCGAGCAAACCGATGTTCGGTTTATCAAGGCCAACAGCATCAAAAATGTCAACGACGCTTTCGGACACCACCGCAGAATTGATGATTTGACGGATGGCCAGTTCACGCACTTCGTCGGTACGGCGCTGCGCGGTTATGTCGCGCTTTGTCAGAATGACTTTGACGCCCTGCAAGAATGCTACTTCTTCACGGACAGTTTTGGCATCGTCCAAGGTGCAGCAAAGCGTAAATGCTTTGCTCATGGCAAGTGCAATGTCCGCGAATCGCTTCTTGCCATCCTTGATACCCAACACATGGTTGGCAGCACCAGCAAGCAAGCGGTGGCCTGCGGTCATGAAATCTTGGTAATCGAAGCCGTGCAACATCGAGCGCAGAACGTCGATCTTTTCCATTAGCAAGCTGTACGCCTCGTGGGCATCCACAGTCGGTCTGCCGCGCCCCTTGGACTGTGTGTATTCCTTCATGGCAGACCGCAACTCATTGCCAATGCCAATGTAATCGACCACCAAGCCGCCTTGCTTATCTTTGAATACTCGATTGACACGCGCAATGGCTTGCATCAGGTTGTGGCCTTTCATCGGCTTGTCCACATACAGCGTATGAACACATGGGGCGTCAAAGCCGGTGAGCCACATGTCGCGCACGATCACCAAACGCAAAGGATCAACCGGGTCTTTGAAGCGTTTCTCCAGCCGCTTTTTGGTCTGCGAACTGTAGATATGGGGCCTCAGCAACGCTTTGTCGCTGGCGGAGCCGGTCATGATGATTTTGATGGCCCCTTGCTCTGGGTCTGCACTGTGCCAATCCGGGCGCAGTTTTATGATTTCGTTGTAAAGGTGGACGCAAATCTCGCGGCTCATGGCAACCACCATGGCTTTACCGGACTGCGCCTTGTTGCGTTCTTCAAAGTGCGCGACCAGATCGGCGGCCACACTGACCACGCGGGGTTGCGCACCAACGACTTTTTCCAGTGCAGCCCATCGACTTTTGAGTTGTGACTGGGTGCTTTCCTCTTCGTCTTCCGCCAGTTCGTCTACTTCAACGTCAATTGCCGCCATGTCCGCCGCACTCAGACTGAGTTTGGCAAGGCGAGACTCGTAGTAAATGGCAACCGTTGCGCCATCTTCTTTCGCCTGTTGCATGTCATAGACGTGGATGTAGTCACCAAACACCGCGCGGGTGTCACGGTCTTCACTGCTGACGGGTGTGCCAGTGAATGCAACGAATGTTGCATTTGGCAGCGCATCGCGCAAATGCTGGGCATACCCCACTTCATACCGTTCTGTGTATTCCGGTGGGGCAAACTCAGCACGGTGCGGTGCCACTTGACCGTCACCAGTGGCAATTGCCTTGGTCGATGTTTTGCGAACCTTTAGCTTGGCTTCAAAGCCGTATTGCGTGCGGTGGGCTTCATCCGCGATAACCACAATGTTGTGGCGGCTTGAGAGCACCGGAAACGTGTCTTCGTCTTCACCGGGCATGAACTTCTGGATAGTGGCGAATACGATGCCACCAGATGGCCGATTGGACAGCTTTGCCCGTAAATCCTGCCGGGTGCTGACTTGCACCGGCTGTTCGCGCAACAGGTCTTGTGCCAGACTGAACACGCCAAAGAGTTGCCCATCTAGGTCGTTGCGGTCAGTTATGACAACAATGGTGGGGTTTTCCATAGCGGGTTCTTGCATCACCCGCGCCGCGAAGCACGTCATGGTGATGCTTTTGCCGCTGCCCTGCGTGTGCCAGACCACACCACCCTTTTGGTTTCCGCCAGGTCGAGATGCTTCAATCACTTGCACTATGGCAGCGCGCACGGCATGAAACTGGTGGTACCCGGCTATCTTTTTGACCAACGCGCCATCGTCTTCAAACAGTACGAAGTAGCGCAGATAGTCCAGCAGATACTGGGGTGCCAATACCCCGCGCACAAGAGTTTGGAGTTCATTGAACTCACCCAAGGGGTCAAGGGTGACACCATCAATGGTGCGCCAAGCCATAAAGCGTTCAGCATCAGCAGACAGGGACCCGAGCAATGCCTCCGTGCCATCGGAAATGACAAGCACCTCGTTGTACTGGAAAGTGTCGGAAATTTGCTCTTTGTAAGTCTGAATCTGATCGTAGGCTTTCCACACATCAGCGTTCAGGTCTGCCGGATTCTTGAGTTCGATCAGTACCAATGGCAGGCCGTTCACGAACAGGATAACGTCCGGGCGGCGCGTGTGATGTGGGCCACGGATGGAAAACTGGTTAACCGCCAGCCACTCATTGCGGTCTGGATGCGCCCAGTCGATCAGGCGCACAAAGTCACCCCGCGTTTCGCCAGCCAATTGGTACTGCACAGGAACACCCGTCACCAGCATGCGATGGAAGTGCTGATTGGCAGACAGCAATACCGGCATGCCAAGGTCGATGACTTGCTTCAGCGCATCCTCACGAGCGGCGGTGGGGATGTCGGGATTCAGCCGATTGATGGCTTCACGCAGTCGAAATGGCAAGACTACTTGCCGGTAATTGGCTCGTTCCGGGCTTGAACCGTCAAATGCAATGTCTGGCCCGTAGAGATGGGTGTAGCCCACATCTTGCAGCCAGCCAAGTGTTTCCTGTTCAAGTTGGTCTTCGGTCATCCTGCTACCTGCCCATTCTCCGTATTGGGCGTTGCAGCTTGCTGCTCGCATAGCTCCAACATAGCCTTAAAGTGCTCTGCGTCCAACGTTTCGACCAGTTCCAAAACATCCCTCATGACGTGTGGAGCCTCTGACAAGACCGATAAGTCATGAGTTTGCTCAGAGATTAACCCATGGTGTGAATACGTGTTCGTAAACCTGATTATTCGAGCCTTCTTGGCTTCATCGAACTCAATCTCACGCAATTGTTGAAACAGATCACCTGCTTTGCCGGGTTGTTTGAAAGCAAATATTGCTTCAAGCAATCTTCTGGAGGAGTTGGGCAACGCATACGCACCTTCCATTCTGGTATCTCCTTCAGATTTGCTGGCAGTAAGAACCATATGGAAAAGGTGGTGATACTCCGACTCGAATTGGTGAAGCAATGGGTCGAGCAACGTGAGCTTGGCACTTCTTTTATCCGTGTTGGATTCGTCTCTCAACATGTAGAAACCGACCTTCTTAAAGTCTGATAGGTCATGGCCTTTGTTTTTAGGACGCTTCTCAACGTGATCAAACCAGTTCTTAACTTGCCGAAAGAATGTGAAATTGTGGGTGAGTACAAATATCTGAGCCGCATCCTGAATACGACTTTTCATAAATCCGAACGCACAGTACAAACTATTTGCGTCAAGACTTGAGACGGGATCGTCAATTACTACTATGCCCGTCTTCAAGTCGAAGCCTGTATCTCGCAATGATTTGAGAAAGTACATGAAGGCGATAGCAGTACGCTCGCCCTCGCTCAAATGCATCGCAGCCATGCCGTTGCGGGTAATCCGGTATCCATTGTCCTTAGCTTCAAATTTCAATTCGTCACGTCCCAGATACGACTGCATGTCTTTCGTGAGCTCCTCGGCTGCGGGTTGGTGATGCCGTATGGTCCGTTCCAAAGCTTGGATTTCGTCGCCGTAACCTCTTTGCAAGGTCGTGCTCGTTTCAACCGCAGACCGCAGACCCGCAATAGCCTCCTTCTTCGCTCTGTAGTCCTCGAGATTTTCAACGACAGCATCCCTCGCTAAGGCGTGCTGCGCATTCAGCACTTTTTTATCATATTGATCTGAATAGGTGTTGTGTTCGTCGATGTAGTGACAGGCTTTTTCAAAGGCGCTTTTGCCGATAGTGGCGCCGATGGCAGTGCCAGCAGTCGCAATCACTTTTAAGAGCGTCATCCACCCACCATCCGGTGTATCCCGAACACTGTACTCGGACAAAAACGGATCAATAGTCAGGCGCTTGAATGGCGTATCACGCTTTGCCGCCAGCGCCTTTCCCATCACTGCGAGATACTGCGTTACCAGTCCGGCCTGCATTGCGCATTTTTGGACAGCCTTGGAATACGCCTCTCGAAAATTTGGATAAAGCAAATCCTTTACGGGAAGCTTTATTGCTCCAACAAACTGTTGATGACTCGCGACTGTTCGAGCTAGTGATTCAATTTCAGTCTGGAAATCAGAGTAAGCCTTGTTGAAGTGGCCCTCCAATTTAGCCAGTCGTTCAGTAGGAATCTGTTCTCCACAAAACCGACAGTGCTTTGATTCGTTCTCACCTTTATGCAAACCGAGTCCTTCACTTACCCAATGCGCAACGTCTGGTTGATCACTTAGCTCATCGAGCACTGTGGATACAACCGAACGTCCCAGAAGCTCTTCAACCTTCTGCTTCAAGTGAATGAAGTCGGGGTAATGTGCAACCGGCTTATCGATTTTCCCCATTGGAACGCTTGCACGTATCGCCAAGTATCCCGACTTAGTTGCCGCGTCTATCGGCTTAACCGATGAGTCTGCTAAAAGACTGTCCGCAGTAGCTTTGAAGTTGCCTGCGTTGTAGTTGTTGTAGGGGCCACCACCCGATACCGTTAGCAGGTTCTTGATATTGCGAGCCTTTTCCGTGCAAAAGGCTTCCAACTCACCTCTGCGGCGTTCTAAACGTGAAGAACTGGTCCGTACAGATTGTGAAACTTCCTCCAGTTGAACCTTCAAAGCTTCTATCTTCTTTTGCGTTTCCGCACTGTCTTCACCCAAGTAATAGACGGGAGGAAGTGTTTGGTCAGGTACTTCAAACACTGACGCTTTAACGGAGTCCCGATTGAATACACGAATCTGCGGCAAAACTGCTTCTGCAAGGTTAGCGTGTGTGACGGTATGGTCGCCGTCTAAAGCTATTGAAAACTCACCCTCAAAGGTGCTCTTCTTCTCTTGCAGTTGTCTAAAAAAATTTGAAAGCGAAGTCTTCCCAGTGCCGTTCCATCCATAAATCAAGTTGAACTTCTTGAAATCGGGAAGCCCATTTTTGGGCCATGAGAAGTCCCTGAATATTCGATAGTCCTTTAGTTTCTGGATTCGAGTGATGGGCATAGCTGATCCTAGCTAGCGACTGAAGACTCTTGCGACAACACGAGCTTGCCTGAAATGAGCTTGGGAAGCAGTGAGTCACGGATGTTGGTAAGAGTTCGAGCTTGTAAGCTGTTTGCAATAAGCTTTTCAACGATCGGCCCCAGTATCGAAGTTGCCGCCTTCATTGCTTCCTTATTCGGAATACACACTTTTGCAGCGGTCAGATGCCCACGCTGAATATGACCCATCGTGGTTGCTTTGCTGGCTGCGGTTTGCCTGAAATCTGCTAAATGGTGACGTGTCCAGAAGAAATAGAACCACTTCGGAAAGTCCGCAGAAGTGACTTTGAACAAGTGCTGATTCAATGCGCCTTCACCGCCGCACCATATTTCCACCTCAAGGCTTCCCGACCAAGAAAATAAAACGTCGCCATTTTTGACGATGTATTCGGGCTTGATGTCTCGTGATGCTTGATCTGCACCGACTGTGTCACCTTTGCGTAGCTGCGCAATCTTGATAACTGGTAGGTCGTCAATCCCGGTGGGCGGGAATTTCTGGAGTGCCAGTCCGTTTAGGAATGTGGCAATAGTGTCTAGTGACTGCACCCTCCACTCCTTCGGCACCAACCCCAACTCGGATTCCTCGAAGCCGTCAGGAAGCAGAGCCGCAGTGGCCTCGTCCATGCTTTCTGGAGCGCGGCCTTCCGACTTGGCACGCACCGGGTCGAAATCGATAAACCAAGACTTAAACAGCGCCTGGGCTATGGCTTCTAGCGTTGCGCTAGTTTCGTGCAGAAGAGCGATACGGTCGTCGAGTGCACCGAGCAGCGCAGAGATTTTCTCTTGCTCATCTATTGCCGGCAATCTGAACTCTTCGTTCAAGATTTGACTGGGTGATAGATTGGCCTGACCGCCTGAGCTTGTTGCTACTGAAATGAAGAAATGCTGGTAATCTTCTGAACTCAAAAAATAAGCACAACATTTGCGATCAACTTGCACTCCTGATCGTGGCCTCAGAATACCGACTCGTTGATTCAAGAGATATCGACCGGGTAGATCGAAGTATGCAACTTTCCCCACCCAGGTGTCCTTCGATCCATCCATCCGATTGCCCGACATTGTTATCAATATGTCACCACGCAACACCTGCTTATCTGGTCGCTTTTTCGCTACTTCCTCAGCAACGTAGGCAAGGTCATCCAATAATATTTGGTTTGGCTTTACGTTCTTTATCTTGAAGACAGGAACGCCCGAGTTTTGAAACTCTGACCCCTTGAATGCATAGCCATTGATAAGTTCAAAAATGTCGCCAAGCTTTTGAGTCCGCCATTCAGAACTCATACCCTAAACCTCCCAGCTTCTGCCGTATCAGGCTGTCAAGTTCTGCACCTTTCGCCATCTGCTCTCCCAACTTCTCGGTGAGTTGCTGCATCTTGGAGGCAAAGTCTTCGTCGTTGTCTTCCACTTCCTCCGCACCCACATATCGGCCGGGAGTGAGCACATGGCCGTGTTGGGCAATCTCGGCCAATTTGACACTGCGGCAGAACCCTGCAATGTCTTGGTACTCGCCAGCGTCCGGTTCACCACGCCAAGCGGCCACGGTCTTTGCGATGCGCTCAATCACCTCATCTGTGAACTCGCTTTGCACGCGGCTGATCATGGTCGCCAGTTTGCGTGCATCCACAAATAGCACTTCACCCTTGCGGTGTGTCTTCTTTTTGACAAGGAACCACAGACATGCCGGAATCTGCGTGTTAAAGAACAGTTGGCCGGGTAGCGCCACCATCACTTCGACCACATCGGCATCCACCATGGCGGCGCGGATAGTGCCTTCGTTGTTTTGGCTGGAACTCATGGAGCCATTGGCGAGCACGATTCCCGCACGGCCAGTCGGTTTGAGGTGGTGCAGCATGTGCTGCAACCAAGCGTAATTGGCATTACCTTGTGGCGGGTCGCCGTATACCCAACGTGGGTCGCCGGTCAGGCTACCGTGCCACCAGTCGCTAATGTTGAATGGCGGATTCGCCAAAATGAAGTCAGCACGCAAATCGGCATGCTGGTTACGGGTGAAGGTGTCGCCCGGTTCACGGCCCAGATTGAAGTCAATGCCACGAATGGCAAGGTTCATGGCTGCCAGCCGCCATGTGGTGGGGTTGGCTTCCTGGCCGTAGATGGACACGTCGCCCAGCTTGCCGCCATGAGCTTCAATGAACTTTTCTGACTGCACGAACATGCCGCCGGAGCCACAGCAGGGGTCGTACACCTGGCCGCTGTGGGGGCTGAGCACGGCCACCAGTGTTTTGACGATGCTGGCCGGGGTGTAGAACTGCCCGCCGCGCTTGCCCTCTGCGCTGGCAAACATGCCTAGAAAATATTCGTACACCTGACCCAAAATGTCACGCGCTGTACTGGGGTTGTCGCCAAAGCCAATGGTAGAAACCAAGTCCACCAACTCGCCAAGCTTGCCATCGGGCAACTGTGCACGGGCATAGCGTTTGTCCAGAATGCCTTTGAGCTTGGCGTTTTCGGTTTCAATCAACGTCAGGGCTTCGTCGATGCGCTTGCCAATGTCCGGCTGCTTGGCGGCGGCACGCAGGCTTTCCCACCGAGCCGGTTCCGGTACCCAAAATACGTTGACCTCTTTGTAATAGTCGCGGTCTTCCAGCTCCTGCTCCAGATCAGCGGGGGTAGCGTTGGCAAAGAAATATTCGTCTGCCGGGTTGGTCAGGCGCGTGGTTAGCTCCGCACGGCGGGCGGCAAACGTGTCCGAGATGTACTTGACGAAGATAAGGCCAAGCACCAAATGCTTGTATTCGGCTGCGTCCATGTTGGCACGCAGCTTGTCAGCCGTTGCCCAGAGTGTTTTTTTGATGTCTTCGAGCATGAATTTCCCTTGGAATCAATGAAGCTTGACCCCTCTTTGTTGCGATTATGGCTGGTAATTTCTGGCACCTCCCTAGACAAACGAACCGGATATGGCGCGAAAACACAGTGCGAGAATTCCAATTGCATGACCTTCACTATCCACTGCACCAAGAAACTGCTCGACCGGGTGAAATTACCCACGAACACGACGCCATCCATGTCAACAACATACCTTGGCAATTGGTATGCCACGGCCCTGTTTTGGAAGCCGCAAATTGCGCTGCTGATTAATGAACGGACATTGCTGCCAGTCTTGATGCCTCTGGCCCCAGCCTCAGAACTGGCACTGCGGTTCCCCGAGCATCTAGCTTCGCTGCTATTCGCGCACGGTGCACCTCACGCGCTGATTGAACGTGAGCTTTCCGCCATGCTCGATTTCCAGTACGGCAAGACCGCCAACCGCAGCTTGGTGGGAATGCTGAACCAGTTCACTTATCTGGCAGAGGGCTACCGGGAATACAACCAGACCACCGACTTGCACTGGCTGTCGATGAAGCTTTCTGAAACGCCCTGCAGCCCGCTGTACAAAAGGGCGATTTCACCAGACCGAGAGTTACGGCGATTCATCGAAGCTGAGTGGACAATCACTGCCGCGAATGATCAACAATATTGAAGGCATAGGGAGCGGTTTATGGCACGGAAAAAGAAAAGCAGTCCCCTTGAGGACATGATGGATTTGGTGGCGTTGCTGCCATGGTGGGCTGGTGTTGCAATTGCCGCAATTGGCTATGTGGTTCTGCACCGCATGGCCGCTCCGGTTCAAGTGACCGCTGTCCAGCCAGGACAAGTCGGTAGCCTCATGACTCAGACAGTTATTGCGGGTTTGGCTACAGCGGGGCAGTACATCGTGCCATTGGTGGGCTTGGTTGGTGCGGCGATGTCATTCTTCCGACGCAAGCAGCGGGCAGCATTAGTCACAGATGTCGCTCAGGCTCAAAGTGCCAATGCTTTGGACGGCATGTCATGGCGGGAGTTTGAAATGCTTGTCGGCGAAGCTTACAGATTGCAGGGTTACCGCGTTACCGAAACTGGCGGTGGTGGAGCCGATGGAGGCATTGACTTGGCTTTGGCTAAGGGCAGCGAGAAATTTCTGGTCCAGTGCAAGCAGTGGAAAGCCTACAAAGTCGGTGTGGATGTGGTGCGGGAACTATACGGTGTGATGGCTGCAAAAGGCGCTACAGGAGGATTTGTTGTCACTTCCGGGCGGTTCACTGACGAT
Organism: Rhodoferax sp.; assembly: GCF_028688795.1. Lineage (GTDB taxonomy): Bacteria > Pseudomonadota > Gammaproteobacteria > Burkholderiales > Burkholderiaceae_C > Rhodoferax. The sequence goes on from NZ_JAQTXM010000045.1 coordinate 19,024, forward strand.
GCGAAAGCGTTTGCAGAAGGTCGCAATGTTCAATTGGTGGACGGCCCCAAGCTTTTTTCCATGATCAAGCAGGCGAAACTGTCGCTAACGGCTACCGCACAACAGCCAGCAAGCAAACCTAATATGGCACAGCCCAAAGGTGTCATTGAGCCAATGTGCCCTCAGTGTGGTTCCGGCATGGTCAAACGGACTGCGCGCAAGGGTGGCAATGCTGGTGGTGAATTCTGGGGTTGCTCAAAATTTCCAACTTGCAGAGGTGTCCGGCAACTGGGTTAACTGAAGCAAAATCCAGTTGTCAGCCAGCCAAAACCACTCAAAGCGGCAATCTAGCCGACTCCGTGATTTTCGAGTGCGAGAACCGCTTCAGACGTACCGCGCCAGAAGCACAGCAAACACTGCCAGCGGCTGTTTTCGACACCACCAACGACGTTTTAACGGCTTTGGTGCGGCTTTCATGAATGGCAAGTTCCGGTGCCATTTATAAGCTGGAAATCTATCTGGAGTACACACTAAATAGACAGTTTCAAATCGTGCAAAATGCGTCTATTTAGGGTGCAAATTTGATTTAATTGACATTTTCCAGAAAAACTCTAGAATACAAATAGACACTTTAAAACCACTATTTGATCGGAGTTGGAAATGGTTGCCAAGAAGACCAATAGCGGCGACGGTAAGCGTATCGGCTATGTTCGCGTCAGCAGCGTAGACCAGAACGATGCTCGCCAGCTTGACGGCGTGGAGCTACACAAGATTTTTACCGACAAGGCCAGCGGGAAGAATACTGACCGTCCACAGTTGCAAGCTATGCTCGAATTTTTGCGAGAAGGTGACCACCTCTATGTGCACAGCATGGACCGGCTATCACGCAGCTTGAGGGACCTGCAAAGCGTTGTAGAGCAATTAAATGCCAGGGGTATTTGCGTGACTTTTGTGAAGGAAGGCTTGCGGTTTGAGCCCCCCACAGCCGGCACAGATGCGCACCAGACTGCGTACTCGAAGCTAATGCTCCAACTGTTGGGTGCTGTTAGTGAATTTGAGCGTGCGCTGATTCTTGAACGCCAAAGAGAGGGCATTGCCATCGCCAAGGCCAAGAACGTTTACAAAGGTAGGAAGAACGCACTAGATAAAGCCGAAATCGCAAGGTTGAAAAAAATGGCCGAAGAAGGATTGTCAAAAGTTGAGATTGCAGAAACGCTTGGAATCTCGCGCGCCAGCGTCTATGTGTATCTGAAGAAAACCGAAGCGGTCAGTCCATGATTGAAAAGCACGTGCCCGGTGCCGTGCGACATGAGCATTTATATGAACGACGAAAAACTCAGGGTACTTCTCGAACGGTCTAGCGGATTTCAAGCTGATGTCCACGAATTTGCCAGCGGTTTGATTCCCGCTGACGGTACGAGGCACTTGGTTGCCCTTCAATCGGGTCTACTTTCTTTGGAACATGCCGCCGGTGCGCTCGTACTTATCAGTCAAGGTTTCTACCCGTCAGCTATCGCCCTGATGCGGCCCCAATATGAAAGTTTGGTTCGCGGAATTTGGCTACTGCATACCGCCAGCGATACATGGGTCGAAAAGCTCAGCGAGCCTCTGACTGTGGAAAGTGCGAAGCGCGCCAATGAGGGGTTAATGCTGGCGGAAATGTTGAAGGAGATGGAGATAAGCAGCACGGCACCCGCCCCTATCGTTGAGCAACTTAAGCAGTACCGCGACGTGACCTGGAAGGCCATGAATAGTTACGCACATGGTGGACTTCATCCGCTATCTCGAACGCTGGCTGGTTACCCTGCGCAGTTGACTTACGACGTAGTGCGAAATTCCAACGCGATAGTTGCACTCGCCACTCAACTGATTGCCATTCTTTCTGATGACCCTCGCAACATGGAACACGTAAGGCGGTTTCATGTTGACTACTCAGACTGCATGCCGATATTGCACTGAGGACACCAATCTTGGATTGGGGTTCAATGCGTGACCGAGATTCATTTCACTGACTTGTGTACCGTGGCTCAGAATGCTTCGAATGCCGCCAGTGATTTGCTTCCAGTTGTCTATGCATTTGCAGTTACTTCAAGTGACTTAAATGCACCTCTGATGTAGTCAAACTCGGGTATGTTCACATAGTTTTGAAGGGTTGAATAAAGCGTTTTCTTATTTACTCCCTCTTTATACTGGTAGAGACATGGACCCGCAATATCCAACTCACACATTCGACATTGTTTGATTGTCATACCTTTACATTTAGCTACGAGCAGCTGAATTTCATTAAATAGCTCCTCAGCAAAGGCGTTGAGTAGCCATTTCCCTTTCACAAATTTACGTAGAGACTCAATATTTTTCTTGAGGCCCAAGTTAGTGGCAAAAGTATCTAGATCGACTTTTCTCAACTCTAGCTCAGCCGCCGTATTCTCATCCTTTCTTCTGCCCGCACTAGTAGAATATCCAACAACGGATATGTAACTAGGGTCAACTGCATTTTTCAAAGCATCCAGGGAGAAATAATATAAATCGAAAATATTATTTTCTATATTTGAATAGATTGAATCAATGTCAACCGTATCGGCCAATGATATTCTTGTTAGCTGATCGACTGATGGTTTTATAGCAAACTTTGAAACGAAATGGCTTTCGATCGAGTAGAAACTCAAGCTCAAAACTGATCCCAAAATTGGCATTTCACCTCTGTAATAGCGGGCATCGCAATCTATAATGCCCATTACGAACTCTTTTGCGGATTTTCCAGTGGGCATATTTAGTGATTCAATAAATTCCATGGCTTGAATCACGCCTTCATTACCTCCTGCAAGTCCCTCTAGCATCTCAACAGAGTAAATTTCACAAAGTACTTGAGCTGATTTAGCAATTTCCTCATAAATACGGATATCGTCAACTCCTTCCACGATAATGTAGGGCGTTTTTGACATAATGGCTAAATTTAGCAGTTCATCTGCCTCAAATTTCATAGCTCACCCTTAACAACGGTAAGTTCTGCCAGGAATGATGGATTGCGCTTTGCAAGTACTGGGCTATGAGACGCAACAATTATCTGCGTGTTGGGCGCCAAATCATGAAGTAAACCCATTAACTCACGTTGCCATTTGATATTGAGGGATATCTCGGGCTCGTCGATAATTAAGAAATTGCGTTGACGACCTTGAAATAGAACTAGCGTTAAAAAAGTCAGGATGTGGCGCTCACCGCTCGAAAGATCGCTTACTGGTAACTCGCGTCCATCAACGCCAACGAATACCTTGTCGTTTAAAATTTGAAGTCTTTTATTGTCTATAAGATAATTATTAAATTTCTCGGTCAATAAATTAACTGAGCGCAAGAGTAATTGTTCCAGCCTCAATTCTCTCATCATATTCCAAAGCAGGGTTTTCAATTTATTTCCATAAATCAAATCGTAGCTTGAATCATCATCGAGACTCTCAAGTTTGGAGATAATTAAATTCTTAAATTCATTCTTTGAATTGTCTCTCAGAGCTTCAATAAGTCTTAAACGATTGCTCTTAACAGGCTGCTGAAATACCAACCCCAAAACCAGCCCGCCGCACCCGCATGAGCAGAATGGATCGGGACTGATTCCGCCATTTGGAATCCTCACCCTTTCGCGAGCGATTTTCTGCGGCTTGGGC
>NZ_JAQTXM010000018.1 GCF_028688795.1 Rhodoferax sp.
GTATCGACGTGAGGCGTGTAAATGGCCTTGTGTTTGCCGCGCAAACGGAGAGCAACTTCGCTGGCTACTCGTCCGAGGACCTTATCGGTCGCGTCAACCACAAACCACTCGTGCACCACGTCAGCGGGTTTGGCGCTGAAAGTTTTGGTCATGAGTTTTCTCTTTTAAAAAGGGAGGGTTTGTCGGGCTCTTTTCTACGGTCGGCGTTCCTCTGATGGGAATCTCTTAGGTAGGATTTCTACTCTGCACACAGCCCGGTCAACAAAGGCCGAGACGATACTGAGAGACTTCGCCGCGGAGCCACAAAAGCGCTGCGAAGCCTGTCATTATACAAATATCCGGGTCGACAGGGTAAAATCGACACATGTTCAGTTATCGCCACGCCTTTCATGCCGGCAACCATGCCGATGTTCTCAAGCACACCGCCTTGATTGCAGTCTTGCGCCACATGACGCAAAAAGACACCGCCCTCAATGTGTTTGACACCCACGCGGGGGCTGGCCTGTACCGACTTGACGGTGACTACGCCCAGACCAGCGGTGAGGCGGCTAATGGCTACCTGAAGCTGGTAGAGGCCTTGGCCAATGCGGCCAAAAACGGCACAGACAAAAATGCGCCACCCACCCACCCGGCACTGCAAGACTATCTTGATCTGGTGGCCAGCTTCAACAAGGGTGTCAGCCACACGGTGTACCCGGGCTCACCCTTCATCATTCACAACTTGCTGCAAGGGCGCGACCGTGACCGACTGAAGCTATTCGAGTTGCACCCGACCGATGCCAAGACCCTGCGCGCCAATATTGCCCAACTGGAAGCGGGCCGTCTGGTCACCGTCGACCAAGAAGACAGTTTCGAAGCCTTGAAGAAGTTTTTGCCGCCACCGTCGCGGCGCGCCCTGGTGCTGTGCGACCCCAGCTACGAGATGAAAACCGACTACGCCCGTGTCGTCGGCATGATGACCGACGCCGTCAAGCGCTTTGCCACCGGTACTTACATGGTGTGGTACCCGATCATTCCGCGCCCCGAGGCCCATGATCTTCCGCGCAAGCTCAAAACCCTGGCGGTGCGTGAAGGGCGTCCGTGGCTCAATGCCACGCTCACCGTCAAATCCAGCAAACTTACCACCGACGACGAAGGCGAGGTGGTGCGTCCGGGCCTGCCAGCCAGCGGGGTGTTTGTGATTAACCCGCCGCACACACTCAAGGCCACACTGGTGGGGGCATTGGGACAAGCTGCCAAGTTTCTGGCGCAGGATAAGAACAAAGCGTTTGAGGTGGAGTCGGGCGGGTAGGGCTCCCCCCACTCATTTTCCGCTCTCTATCCCCCCGCCGGACGAAAGAGGGAGCCAACGGGCAACCTGCTCTGAGGCGTACCACTCGTCTTCCAGCTTTGCGTCGCCCTTCACATAAGCGGCGAGCATGGGGAGTGCATCGAAACCCCAGAAAAGTTTGCCGTCCACCTCAAACGTGGGCACACCGAAGACGCCTTTTTCAATAGCGTCGCCGGTGTTGGTTCTGAGTTGAGCCTTGACGGTCTCACCATTGGGATCGTGCTGAGGCGCGAGCTGTGATGCCAGGGCTTGCAGCCGCGTCACATCTGCTGCATCTGCGCCACCTTGCCAGACATGGCGAAAAATTGATTCACAGACATATCGGCTCACCAAACCGTCACCCCCACACGCCACCGCCAAGCGCAGCAAGCCCAGAGGGTTGAACGGGTGTTGAGCTGGCAACTGCAAATCAACCTGGTGTTGGCGTGCCAGCCAGAGCACTTGCCGGTAGGTCCACTCGCGTTTGCCAGGAATCTCTGCCGGGCCCAATTGTCCGTGGTGCTTGAGTAGCGCAGCAAACAAAATCGGCTTGTAACTGACTCGGTAACTCAGGTCTTGCAGCGCAAGGGGTAGTTTTTCAAACGCCAGATACGCAAAGGGCGAGATGAAGTCCAGGTAACAGTTGATGTGTTTCATGGTGGCGTGCACTTCAAGCAGGTGGCGCAAGCACTGCGTCATCCCGGTCAAGATGCTGCGCAATCCGCGCTTCAATGTCGCCCCAAACCTGGCGCTTGAACACGGCATCGGCATTGCCCCAGGCGCGAATTTCATCGAGGGTGCGCAAGCAACCCTCGCACAGCCCGAGTGCCTCATCCATCTGGCACACCGACATGCAGGGCGAGGGCACAACTGCTTCATCAATTTCGGCTCTAGCCCTTACATCTCGGGCGCTAGCAGCTAGAAAAATCATAGCCTTTTGATTCAATGTCATGGCGCCCCCTGCTCGGCAACATCCACCATGGGCGCACCGGTCAAATGCCGCAGGTCGTCCGGCTGCAACTTGAAGACACCGTGCGGGTGCCCAGCGGCAGCCCAGATCTCATCAAAACGCAGCAAATCGCGGTCAATCAGGGTGATGAGGGGTGTGGCATGCGCTACGGGCGAGACACCGCCAATTGAAAAGCCGGTGCTGGCTTTGACGAAGTCCGCATCAGCCCGTCCGAGCTTTTGGCCTTCGGTACACACCAGCGCCTGCACCTTCTTTTCATCAACCCGGCGGTCACCCGAGGTAATCACCAACACAGCAATCGCATCTGGCTTGCGCTTGAAGATGATGCTTTTGGCAATCTGGCCAAGCTGGATGCCCAGCGCATCGGCCGCCTGCTGCGCGGTTCGGGCCGCATCACTCAGCATCACCGGCGCGTGCGGGTGGCCCTTGTCTTGCAAGGCCCGGGCCACGCGTTGCACGCCTTCTGGCAGGGGCTTGAGTTCCGCGCCGCACATCAGGCGCACCGCTTGTTGAGCACGGCTTTTCCCACGCGGGAGTTGGTTGGCCGCTGGAGAAAATCGCTGATGAACTGACCCGCGTCAATGAGTTTGTCCAGGTCAATGCCAGTCTCGATGCCCATGCCGTGCAGCAGGTAGACCACATCTTCGGTGGCGACGTTTCCGGTGGCACCCTTGGCGTACGGGCAGCCGCCCAAGCCAGCCACGGATGACTGGAAGTTCCACACCCCCATTTGCAGCGCCGCCAAGGTGTTGCTCAGGGCCTGGCCGTAGGTATCGTGAAAGTGTCCGCTGATGTGGTCGATATCGAAATGCGCTAGCGTCGCCTCGATGGCGCGCTGCACTCTCAAAGGCGTGCCCGCCCCAATCGTGTCCGCCACGTCGACCCGTTGCACGCCAATGTCCGCCATCAACCGCGCCAACATGCCCACGCGCTCGGGCGCAATGTCGCCTTCATACGGGCAGCCTACGGTGCAGCTCATGGCACCGCGAACGTTGATGCCGGCGGCACGGGCGGCCGCCACCACCGGGGCAAAACGCTCGATGCTCTCAGCGATGGAGCAATTGATATTCTTCTGGCTGAAGGCCTCGCTGGCCGCGCCAAACACCACGATTTCATCGGGCTGGCAAGCTAACGCGGCCTCAAACCCCTTGAGGTTGGGCGTAAGCACTGAGTAGCGCACGCCACTTTGGCGCGTGACACCCGCCATCACCTCCACGTTATCAGCCATCTGCGGCACCCATTTGGGCGAGACAAAGCTGGTGACCTCGATTTCTTTCAGGCCAGCGGCTTGCAAGCGGTGCACCAGCTCGATCTTGACGGCGGCGGGCACGGTTTGTTTTTCGTTTTGCAGGCCGTCGCGCGGGCCGACATCGACCAATTTGACGCGGGAAGGGTAGTTCATGTGCTGTTTTTCAATCGTTCAATGGGGCGCCGTTCAATAACCGCGCAGGGGGTCAACGATACCGCCAACCGAATGACCACGCTGCAACGCGTCAAGCTTGCCCACGATCTGCGCAATGCTGTCATCACGCAGCGTGCGCGCCGAGGTGTGCGGTGTGATGGTGATTTGGGGTTCGCGCCAAAATGGGTGCGCTGACGGCAGCGGCTCGGTGCGAAACACGTCAAGCAATGCGCCTGCCAAATGCCCGCTGTGGATGAGGGCCAGCAAATCGTCGTCCACCAAATGCGCGCCACGCGCGACGTTGATCACGTAGCCGCCAGGCTGCAGGCGGCTTAAGGTGTCGCGGTTGAGGATGTTGGCCGTGTCGGGCGTGAGCGGCAGCAGGTTCACCAGCACGCGGCTGCTGGCCAGAAAATCATTGAACTGCGCCGCCCCCGCGAAACCGCGCACACCGTCCAGCGCCTTGATGGAGCGGCTCCAGCCATTGACGGAGAACTCAAAATGCGCCAGGGCCTGCGCCACGCGTGCGCCCAGTGCGCCCAGGCCCATCACGCCCACGGGAAAATTGCTGCGCTGGCGCGGTGGGTAAGTCGTCCAATGCCCGTTGCGCACATCTTCGGCATAGGTCTCAAGGTCACGAAAGTGGCGAATCACGGCCTGGCTGACGTATTCCGCCATCTGCACCGCCATGCCCGCATCTTCAAGACGCACCAAGGTGGCCTGAGGCGGCAGGCGCAGTTTCAGCAATGCATCGACCCCGGCGCCGATGTTGAAGATGCCTTTGAGCTGCGGCTGCTCGTCAAAGAATTGTTGCGGCGGCGCCCACACCACGGCGTAGTCGGCAAGTGCATCGCCCGGCTGCCAAACAGACACATTGGCCTGCGGCAACGCGGCGCGCAAGCCCGCCAGCCAGGGCGCGGGATCGGTATTGGAACAACAAAAACTGATGCGAAACGGCGTCATACATGCTTTCAATTCAATAGCTTCTCACGCTTGTTTTATAAGGCTTAGAGGCCAAAATCATCTATAAAATTAAGTTGCGACAGCAGTCAACTTCAGCAACTCGGCCCCCTCCACCACTTGGTCACCCGGTGCATACAGCAGCTCGGCCACCACGCCGTCGATGGGCGCGGCAATGGTGTGCTCCATTTTCATGGCATCCATCACGGCCAGAGTTTGACCCTTGGTGACCATGTCACCCGCCTTGACGGCAAACGACACCACCTTGCCCGGCATGGGCGCGGTCAGACGCCCCCCCTCAGCGGGGGCTTCACCAGCGTGCAATAGCAGGTCAATTGCTATGATTTGCGTAGCTCCTTGCGCAGCGTGGATATGGGCTACTTCACCTTTTCTGTACACATTGACGTGTGCCCGCTGGCCGGCATATTGCAGGTCAATGCCATCTGGCGTGGGGGTAAAGGCCAGCACACCAGCGGTGTCGCCTACTGTGAACGACAACGCGCCGTCGTGCAGATAGGTCAGGCTGGCAGGCACATGTGCGCCGCCAAATTCAAATTCAAAGCGGCGCGTGAACACCCCGTGGCTGCGCCAGCCGTCGGTCTTGCTGAAGGGGTCCGTGCCCTGCGCGGCGCGCTCGTCAAGGAGGGTTTGCGCCACGTCGGCCGCTGCGGCCAGCGCAAGGCCGACACGCTCCTGGTTGAACAACACGGCCGCTTCGCGCGGAATCAGGCCGGTGTCCAAATTGGCTTGCGCGAATGACGGCGACTGCAGCACGTAGCGCAAAAACTGCAGGTTGGTGGTCAGGCCGACGATGTGGGTGGCGGCTAACGCCGTGTCCAGCCGGGCCAGCGCCTGCTCACGCGTGTCGCCATGCACGATAAGTTTGGCCACCATCGAGTCGTAATACGGGCTGATGGTGTCACCCTGGCGCACGCCGTCATCAAAACGCACCGGTTGCGCGTCACGTGCCCGGCCGCCATGCCCAGAATTGACCGGCGGCGCAAACGCCACATGCGCGGGCTTGGCGTAAACCTGCAGGGTGCCGGTGGCGGGCAAAAAGTTGTTGTCGGGGTTTTCGGCACAGATGCGCGCCTCGATGGCGTGGCCAGTGATCTTGAGCTGGTCCTGGCGCAGCGGCAGCGGCTCACCGCTGGCCACGCGCAATTGCCACTCCACCAGATCCTGCCCGGTAATGGCTTCCGTGACCGGGTGCTCCACCTGTAGGCGGGTGTTCATTTCCATGAAGAAAAATTTCATCGAACCGTCTTCGCGTTGCTCCACGATGAACTCCACCGTGCCGGCGCCGACGTAATTCACGACACGGGCAGCAGCCACCGCCGCATCGCCCATTTGGGCGCGCAGCTCGGGGGTCATGCCCGGCGCCGGGGCTTCTTCCAGCACTTTTTGGTGGCGGCGCTGCACCGAGCAATCGCGCTCAAACAGGTACACGTAGTTGCCCAAGGTGTCGCCAAACACCTGAATTTCAATGTGACGCGGGCGCTGCACGTATTTTTCGATCAGCACCGCATCGCTGCCAAAACTGTTGATGGCTTCGCGCTTGCAGCTGGCCAGCGCGTCCAGAAAATCTTGCGAACGCTCGACCGCGCGCATGCCCTTGCCGCCGCCGCCGGCGCTGGCCTTGATCAACACCGGGTAGCCAATTTCGTCGGCTTTCAGGTGCAGCAAGGCCGGGTCTTGGTCCGCCCCGTGGTAGCCAGGTACCAGTGGCACACCGGCCTTCTCCATCAGCTGTTTGGATTCGGCTTTCAGGCCCATCGCCAAGATGGCCGATGCGGGCGGGCCAATAAAGACCAGTCCCGCAGCAACACAGGCCTTGGCAAAGTCTTCGTTTTCGCTCAGGAAGCCGTAGCCGGGGTGCACGGCTTGTGCGCCGGTGGCTTTAGCAGCGTCGATGATGCGTTCCCAGCGCAAGTAGCTGTCTTTGGGCGCGCTACCACCAATGTGCACGGACTCGTCGCAAGCGGCCACGTGTTTGGCAGACGCATCTGAGTCGGAATAAACCGCGACGGTTTTGACGCCCATGCGGCGGGCGGTTGCGGCCACGCGGCATGCGATTTCGCCGCGATTGGCGATCAATATTTTTGTGAACATTCGTGTCTCCATGGCACCATCGCCAAACTATCAATAAATGGGAATCTGACCACGACTAGCCAAGCCAGTTGGGTTTGCGCTTGTTGAGGAACGACTGCACGCCTTCCTTGCCCTCATCGCTGGCGCGGATGCTGGCGATGCCTTGCACCGTGTGGGCGATCAAGGCGGCGTCGATGTCTTTGCCGGCCACGTCAAGCAGCAGGGTTTTGCATTCGCGCACGGCGTTCGGGCTGGCATTGACCAGCGCTTTGGTGATTTCTGCCAGCTTGTCATCAAGTTGATCGGCGCTAACCACCGCGTGCACAAAACCAATGCGCAAAGCCTCGGCGGCATCAAAACGCTCGGCCGTCAAAAAGTAGCGGTGCGCGGCGCGGGCGCCCATGGCGCGGATCACGTATGGGCTGATGGTGGCGGGGTACAGGCCCAGCTTGACTTCGCTCAGGCAGTAGTTGGCGGTGTCGACACTCACAGCCAGGTCACAGGCCGCGACCAGGCCCATGCCACCGGCGTAAACATCGCCCTGGATGCGCGCAACCGTGGGTTTGGGGCAGGTGTAGATCACGAGCAGCATCTCGGCCAGCTGCGCCGCATCCGCCAGGTTTTCAGCATGCGTGTAGTCCGCCATGCGGCGCATCCAGTTCAGATCGGCACCGGCGCAAAAGGCCGGGCCCTCTGCGGCGAGCACGATGGCGCGCACCTGGCTGTCCTGGCCCAGTTGCGTGAAAGCTTGCGTGAGTTCAGCAATCGCCTCGTCGTTGAAGGCGTTGCGGACTTCGGGGCGATTTAAGGTGATCTGGGCCAAATAGCCTTCGGTTTCGATGCGAAGATTACTCATGAAACCGCCTCCTCCTGCAGGAAGTCGACCAAATCCAATTCCGGGCAAGGCAGGCCGAGGGCCGTCAACGCAGCCGAAATCTGCCCACGGTGGTGTGTGCCGTGGTTGAACACATGCGCCAGTGTTGCGGCGAATGGCAGCGTGGCCGACGTGCCACGCACGGTGGTGTAGCTGAGTTCACCATCAAAACGCGCGGCGGGCCAGCCCTCAATCAGCGGCAACCAGTTGGCCGCACCACCTTTGAGCGCCTGCGCCAATCGCTCGCGATCGGGTTCGGCCTCAGTATCAAGCGGCACTTTGGGAGATAGACCCTTGCCAAAACGCGCATACCAGATCAGGTGCTCGCCCACGAGCAAATGGTTCAACGTGCCATGGATGCTCTTGAAGAACAGCCCCACGTCACGTCTGTAGTCGGCCTCCGGCACTGCCTCCACAGCCTTAAGCAGACACTTGGTGGCCCAGACGTTGTAGCGAGCGAAGCAGGAAAAATGGGTGTGTGCATCCATGGGTTTAAGGTTCCTGCAATTACATCCGGAACAGGCCGAATTTCGTCTCGGGTATGGGCGCATTGCGGCTGGCAGACAAGCCCAGTGCCAGCACACGCCGGGTGTCTGCCGGGTCGATGATGCCGTCGTCCCACAACCTGGCGGTGGCAAAGTACGGGTGGCCTTGCACTTCGTATTGGCTTCGAATCGGGGCTTTAAAGGCTTCTTCTTCCGCTGCGGTCCACTGCCCGCCTTTGAGTTCAATGCCGTCGCGGCGCACCGTGGCCAACACGCTGGCTGCTTGCTCACCACCCATCACCGAAATACGGGCATTCGGCCACATCCACAAGAAACGCGGACTGAACGCGCGCCCACACATGCCGTAATTACCCGCGCCAAAGCTGCCGCCAATGATGATGGTGAATTTGGGCACCGCCGCCGTCGCTACCGCTGTGACCATCTTGGCGCCGTTGCGGGCAATGCCTTCGTTCTCGTATTTGCGCCCAACCATGAAGCCGGTGATGTTCTGCAAAAACACCAGCGGGATCTTGCGCTGGCAGCACAACTCGATGAAGTGGGTGCCCTTTAACGCCGATTCGCTGAACAGAATGCCGTTGTTGGCGATGATGCCCACTGGCATGCCCTCAATGCGGGCAAAGCCACAAATCAGCGTGGTGCCAAAACGCGATTTGAACTCGTCAAAGTCCGAGTCATCGACGATGCGGGCAATGATTTCATGCACATCAAACGGTTTGCGGGTGTCGACCGGAATCACCCCATAAAGCTCCTCTGCTGCGTATTTGGGAGCTGCTGGCGCATGATTCGCCTGGGCTAGAGGCTTTTTTTTATATAAGTTCTTGACCGCCGTGCGGGCCAGCGCCAGCGCGTGCATGTCGTTTTGCGCCAGATGGTCCGCCACACCGCTCAAGCGCGTGTGCACGTCACCACCGCCCAGGTCTTCCGCAGTGACGACCTCGCCAGTGGCGGCTTTCACCAACGGTGGGCCACCCAAAAAGATCGTGCCCTGGTTCTTGACAATGATGGCCTCGTCGCTCATGGCCGGCACGTAGGCGCCGCCCGCCGTGCAACTGCCCATGACCACGGCAATTTGTGCAATGCCCTGCGCGCTCATGGTGGCCTGGTTGAAAAAGATGCGGCCAAAGTGGTCGCGATCAGGAAAGACTTCGTCCTGGTTCGGCAAGTTGGCACCGCCCGAGTCCACCAGGTAGATGCAGGGCAGGCAGTTTTGCTGCGCCACTTCCTGCGCGCGCAAGTGTTTTTTGACCGTCATCGGGTAATAGGTGCCGCCTTTGACGGTGGCGTCGTTGCAGACAATCATGCAGTCCACGCCGCTCACGCGGCCAATGCCGGCCACGATGCCCGCACCCGGCGCGCTGTCGGTGCCATCGCGGTCCGGGTACATGCCCATCGCCGCCAAGGGCGAGAGCTCCAGAAAAGGTGTGCCAGGGTCGAGCAGCATTTGCACGCGGTCGCGCGGCAACAGCTTGCCGCGCGCCGTGTGCTTGGCACGGGCAGCGTCGCCACCGCCCATTTCTACCTGCGTGACTTTGGCGTTCAGGTCATCTACCAGGGCGCGCATGGCGGCGGCGTTGGCCTGAAAATCGGCAGAGCGGGCGTTGAGTTTTGTATCTAGCGCGGGCATGGCGTTCTTTCTGTGTGTCGGGTGTGGCGTGAATCGTCTGCGCCATTGTGAATGGCCTGAGCATAGAACGACAAGCTGGTTTGTACCGGCCACCAAGGTTGCAAATTGCGCCATGAATAGGCACACTCAGGCGTTTCAGCACCACCCCACCCCATGCTGCGTCCGCAAAGCCCCTCCCCACCCGTGCCAGACCCGTTGTTGGCGACCCCTGGCGCAGCCATGCGGCATGAAGGCAGCGCAGCGGTCACACCCATCGCGTTTGTCAATGCCATCGTCAGCGCCTACGCCAAACACGGCAAAGATCCGGCCAACGCCCTTGAGCTGGCACAAATTGCGCCAGACCTTCTTGCCGATACGGCCGCATGCATAACCGCTGCGCAGATGGAACGCATCTCTGGTGCAGCCATGGAGGAGCTGGACGACGAAGCCCTGGGCTGGTTCAGTCGCCGCCTGCCCTGGGGCAGCTACGGCATGCTGGCGCGGGCAAGCATCAGCGCGCCCAATTTGGGTGTGGCGCTCCAGCGCTGGTGCCGCCACCATGGTCTGATTGCGGATGACATCACGCTGACACTCCACACGTCGGGCTCTACCGCCACGCTGGCCATCACCGAACACCGCGACCTGCAAACGCTGCGTGAGTTTTGCCTGGTGTCGGTGCTGCGCAACTTCCTCGGTGTCGCCTGCTGGCTGGTGGACTCTCGCATACCGCTCACGGGCGCGCGGTTTCCGTTTGCCGCGCCAGCGCATCATGGCGCTTATTCAGTACTTTTTTCGGCGCCAGCCCAATACTCACAAGCGCAAGCAGCTATTGATTTTGATGCAATTTATTTGGCTCTGCCGCTACGTCGCGACGAGACAGCCCTGCGCCAGATGCTCAAACGCGCCCTGCCACTGACCGTGCTGCAGTACCGGCGCGACCGCTTGCTGGTGCAGCGCGTGCGTCAGGCGCTGACAGCCCATCCTGCCGACACCCACAGCGCGGATGACCTGGCGGCGCTGCTCAACATGTCTGCCCGCACCCTGCACCGACAGCTGAAAGATGAAGGCGCATCGCTGCAAGCGCTGAAAGACGAGGTGCGCCAAGCCAGGGCGATCGACCTGCTGCTGCGCACCAACCGCCCGATCAAGCAGGTGGCCGAGGCGGCGGGGTTTCAGAATGAGAAGAGTTTCATGCGGGCGTTTCGGGGCTGGACGGGGCAGTCGCCTGCGGAGTTCAGGCGCGAAGGCTTCATCAACTCGTCGCCAGTAGCGCCGGAAAATCTGCCATCTGACTGAACAGCTGTGTCGCCCCCGCCTGCAACAAAGCCGCACCAGCTTCAGGCCGTGGGCAATAGGCCCACACCGTGGCGCCCGCAGCTACCCCGGCGGTGACTCCCACCGTGGTGTCCTCAATCACCAAACACCGACTTCCCGGCACAGCCAGATGCCGGGCGGCCGCCAGGTACACATCAGGCGCGGGTTTGGAGCGTGGCATTTCGTGGCCACTGAACACCCGGTCCTCAAAAAACCCCATCAGCCCGACCTTCGTCAGCACCATCTCTACCTTGAAACGATCCGCACCAGAGGCGCAGGCGATGCGCCCCTGAGCATGGGAATGAGCGGCCTGCACGGCGGCATGCGCACTCGGAATAATTTGCACATCTGCCATCAACACCTCGTTGCGCCGCTGGTAAAAGCTTTGCAACCAGTCGTCGGTGAGCGGCTGGCCGGTGCGCCTCTCAATTTCAGCGCGCTCCTGGCGCACGGTTTTACCCACAAAGGAGGTCATGCATTCGGCCAGCGTCATGCGCCAGCCGCGCTCGTCCAACATGTCACGCAGCACCTGGTTGGTCATCGGCTCACTGTCAACCAGCACACCATCACAATCAAACAAAATGGCTTTAAATTTCATAGCTAGTTACGCTTTTTCAATATGGGCTAGAGGCCAATTTGTTATAAATAATTTAAACCTGGTTGAAATGCTAATGCGAACGATTCAGGGCGAGCGGGCATTAAAAACCAATCTCATGTGCACTACCCCTTGGGGTGTCGATGCGCTTTGTGCGCCTCGTAGGTTTCCACTGGCGCGCCCTGTTTGCCCCAGGCCGTGAAGCCACCGTCGATGTGCGCCACGTTGGTCATGCCCATGTCTTGCAGTGCCTTGGCGGCCAACGCACTGCGCCAGCCAGCACCACAAAACAGCACAAACTCTTTGCTGTCATCGCCAAAGACCGTCTTGTAATAGGGCGAGGCGGGGTCCACCCAAAACTCCAACATGCCGCGCGGGGCGTTAAAGCAGCCCGGCACCGTGCCTTCGCGCTCCAGTTCACGCACGTCGCGAATGTCCACAATCTGCATCTGGGCGTCAGCCATGCGCGCCTTGACCTCGTCCACCGAATAGGTCTTGACTTGGGCCATGGCCTCGGCCACCAGCACGTTGATACCTTTGGTAATTGCCATGAGATGTCTCCTTGTAAAAATTGATTTGCTTTTCGTTGACCAAAATCACTTGCGCCAGAACTGTGGCACAAACAGCACCATCACCGCCAGCAACTCAAGACGACCCAGCAGCATGGCCAGGGTGCAAATCCAGGTTTGAAAGTCAGTCAACACCCCAAAATTGCCAGCTGGCCCGACCAGCCCCAGCCCGGGGCCGATGTTGTTCACTGTGGCCACCACCGCAGAAAACGCAGTGATGATGTCCAGGCCCGAGAGCAGCATCAGCATGGTCAGCCCGATGGTGCTGGCGCCGTAGATCAGCATGAAGGCCATCACCGCGGCAATCACGGTGGCGGGAATGGTGGCCCGCCCCATGGTGACCGGGTTCACCACACGCGGGTGAATGGCCCGCACCAGTTCGCGGCGCGACTGCTTGATGAGCAACACCATGCGCACCATCTTGATGCCACCGCCAGTCGACCCCGCGCAGGACACAAAGGTGCCCAAAAACATCAACCAGACCGGCGCAAACACCGGCCACATGGCGTAGTCAACCGAGGCATAACCGGTGGTGGTGGCCAGCGACACCACATGAAACGCCGCCATACGCAGGGCGTCCAGCGGTTGCTCAACCGCACCATGCGCCAGCAGCACAATCGTCAAGCCAATGGATGAGGCAAACAAGGTCACGACATAGGCGCGCACCTCAGCGTCGCGCACCAAAGACCGTGGGGAGCGTGTGCGCCACAAAATGAAATAACGCGCAAAGCTGATGCCAGAAAGCGCCATGAAGACCATCGCCACCAGCTCCAAGTCAGGCGAATTCCAGAAGCCAAAACTGGCGTCGTGCGACGAAAAACCGCCCAAGCCCATGGTGCTGCACATGTGCATGAAGGCATCGGCCCAGCTCATGCCCGCATAGTGGTAGGCCAGCATGCAGGCCACCGAGAACACAAAATAGACGCTCCACAGCCCACGTGCGGTTTCGGCAATGCGTGGGGTCAGTCGGGCATCTTTCATGGGGCCGGGGGTCTCTGCCTTGTAGAGTTGTACGCCGCCCAGACCCAGCAGTGGCAGCACTGCCACCACCAGCAGCAT
Organism: Rhodoferax sp.; assembly: GCF_028688795.1. Taxonomy (GTDB): domain Bacteria; phylum Pseudomonadota; class Gammaproteobacteria; order Burkholderiales; family Burkholderiaceae_C; genus Rhodoferax. Next base: position 13,253 of record NZ_JAQTXM010000018.1, read on the forward strand.
CACGCCCAGACCACCAATCAGCTGCAAAAAACAGCGCCACACATTCACGGATACGGGCAGCGCGTCCAGGCCAGAAAGCGCCGTGGCGCCAGTGGCAGTGAGGCCGCTCATTGCTTCAAAATAGGCATCGGTGAAGCTCAAGCCATCAATGGCCAGCATGAGCGGCACGGCTGAAAAAGCTGGCAACACCGTCCACACCAAGTTGACCAGCAAGAACCCATCACGCGGCAGCAGTTCGCGGAGATAACGCGAGGTGGCCAGCCACACGACCAGCCCGACCCCTGAGGTCAGGGCCATGCCGTGCAGCCAGACATCCATATGCGCGGCCCCGTCATGTGACCAGGCCCAGCCCATGGGCACCAAAAACAAAAACGAGTAGCCCACCATGATGCGGGCCAGAATATTCAAAACCGGGGCGATGCTGGACATGCGCGCTTTCAGAAAAAGTTGGCACTGACCTGGAACAGCTTTTCCACCGCCTTCAGCAGCCGTTTGTTCGGAATGAAGATAACAATGTGGTCGCCCGCCTGAATCACCAGGTTGTGGTGCGGCATCAACACCTCACATTGGCGACCCTCACCGCGCACCACCACGCCAAAACGCGCGCCATCCGGCAACTTGATCTGATCCACACGCCGCCCCACCAATTGCGACGACTTGGCATCGCCGCGCGCCACACCTTCAAGCGCCTCGGCCTCGCCGCGGCGCAGGCTGTGCACTGCCGCCAGTGCACCGCGGCGCACGTGGATCAACAGCTCACCAATGACGGTTTGGGCTGGTGAGATGGTGATGTCAATGGTGCTGCCTTGCATCATTTCGGCATAGATTCGCCGGTTGATCAGGGCTATCACCCGCTTGGCACCCAGGCGTTTGGCGAGCATGGCCGACAGAATGTTGTCCTCATCGTCATTGGTCAGCGAAATGAACAAATCCATGTTGTTCACACTCTCTTCCATCAGCAGCTTTTCGTCGGCCGAGTCGCCTTCGAGCACCAGCATCTCGGCAGGCAGCTCACCGGCCAGATATTTGCAACGCTTGCGATCGCGCTCAATGATCTTCACCTGGCACTGCCCCACCAAGCTTCGTGCCAAGCGCAAGCCGACCTTGCCACCGCCGGCAATCATCACGCGACGCACAGGTTGGTCATTGTTGTGTATGGCGCGCAGCACATCGCGAATTTTTTGCTTGTCGGCCACAACAAACACCTCGTCACCCGGCAACACGCGGGTGTCTGCCGCCAAGGGCACCTCGGCCTCTTGCCGGTAGACCGCCACCACACGCATCTCGGCCCAGGGGAACAGGTCGCGAAACTCACGAATGGTGTGGTTCACCAGGGCACTGCCCTCAGACGCCCGCATGGCGATCAGGTGCGCCCGCTGGCGCGAAAACTCCAGCACCTGCAAGGCCTCAGGGTATTCAATGAGCTGGTGGATGTAGTGCGTCACCGACTCTTCAGGGCAGATCACATGACTGACCCCAAAGCCAGTCTTGCTCAGCAACTCGCCGCCTTCGACAAATTCGGGCGAGCGCAGGCGCGCCACGGTAATCTGAATGCCAAACACGTCATGCGCCACTTTGCAGGCGGTCAGGTTGGTTTCGTCAAGTGCGGCGCAAGCCACAAATAAGTCAGCATCTTCAGCGCCGGCACGCCGCAGCACCGATGGCTGAATGCCATTGCCCGGCACACCCCGCAGGTCAAGCCGGTCTTCCAGGTCACGCAGCAACTCGGGGTCGGGGTCAATCAGGGTGATGTCGTTTTGCTCGGAAACCAGGCTCTCGGCGACGCTCTCGCCAACGCGCCCGGCTCCCAAAATGATGATTCGCATAAACAAGGCCTTTAAGTGGGCGAATCATAGCTGCGGTATTTTTGCATCCCACCGTTGTACGGGGCTTGCAGCCACACCGTTTGGCCACTCTTGCCCAGCCGGGTCAAACTCAATCACGGCCTGAATGCGATTAATCGCCGCAATCAATGCGGTCTGCTCATGATGCACAGGTTTTCCATTGGGCCTGCTGGTCGTTAACAGTGTCAACCATCCCGTTTGAAAAAAGGGATGGCCAAAAGAGCCTGCCGACGCCTCAGACCAAGGCCCGCTGAATGATGATCTTCTGTACGTCGCTCGTGCCCTCGTAAATCTGGCACACACGCACGTCGCGGTAAATACGCTCAACGGGAAAGTCGCTCACATAACCATAACCGCCCAGGGTCTGGATGGCGGCGCTGCACACTTCTTCGGCCATTTCACTGGCAAATAGCTTGGCCATGGCGGCTTCCTTCAAGCACGGTCTGCCGGCATCCCTTAGCGAAGCGGCGTGCCAGATGAGTTGCCGGGCGGCTTCCAGCTTGGTCGCACATTCCGCCAGCCTAAAACCCACCGCCTGGTGGTTGAAGATGGCTGTGCCAAAACTCTGGCGATCTTTTGAATAAGCCAGTGCCACCTCAAATGCGCTGCGCGCCATGCCCACGCTTTGGGCGGCAATGCCAATGCGTCCGCCCTCCAGGCCGCCCAAGGCAATGCCATAACCTTCACCCTCTTTGCCGATCAGGTTTTCTGCGGGAATGCGGCAATTGTCAAAGTTGATTTGCGCGGTGTCGCTGCTGTGCTGGCCCAGTTTGTCTTCCAGGCGCGCCACCACATAACCTGGAGCCTTGGTGGGCACCAAAAACGCGCTCATGCCACGCTTGCCCGCGCCCTTGTCGGTCACGGCAATGACGATGGTCACGTCGCCATTTTTGCCGCTGGTGATGAACTGCTTGACGCCGTTGATCACATACTCGTCACCCTGGCGCACCGCCGTGGTTCGTAAGCTGGACGCGTCACTGCCCACATGCGGCTCGGTCAGGCAAAAAGCCCCCAGCATCTGGCCTTGGGCCAACGGCTCCAGCCACTGCTTCTTTTGCGCAGCGTTGCCAAATTTCATCAAGATGGCGTTCACCGGGCAGTTGGTGACGCTGATCACGGTGCTGGTGCCGCCATCACCCGCCGCGATTTCTTCCAAAACAAGGGCCAGCGTGAGGTAGTCCAGGCCGGCACCGCCCTGCTCTTCAGGCACGCAAATGCCATAAGCACCGAGCGCGGCCAGGCCTTTGTGCACGTCTTTGGGAAAGGTGTGGGACTTGTCCCATTGAGCGGCATGAGGCCAAATTTCGGCTTGTGCAAAGCTGCGCACCGCGTCGCGAACCATTTCCTGGTCTTGGGTTAACAACATGTGGCGTTCCTTTGGGTAAATGGCTGGCAGGCGACAAACAGGGTTCAGGCCCGCGAGTCAAACTGCAAAATGGCATGTGCTATGGCTTCCAGCGGCATGATGTCATCTACCGCTTGCAACTTGATGGCTTCCTTGGGCATGCCAAACACCACGCAGGTTTCTTCGTTTTGGGCAATGCAGCGTGCGCCTAAGTCATGCATGGTTTTCATGCCGCGTGCGCCATCGTCGCCCATGCCGGTCATGATGATGGCCAGCGCGTCGCGCCCGGCACATTCAGCGGCCGACTTGAACAACACGTCTACCGACGGCTTGTGTCGATTCACCGGCGGGCCGTCCATCACCTTCACGTAATACAGGCCGTTGGACTTGGAGAGCTGCATGTGCAGGCCACCGGGCGCAATCAAGGCCACACCGCGTTCCAGTCGGTCGCCGTCTTTCGCCTCGCGCACATTCATGGCGCAAATGCCGTCCAGCCGCTGGGCATACATGGCGGTAAATTTCTCCGGCATGTGCTGGGTGATGGCAATGCCGGGGGCATCAGCCGGCAGACTGGTCAGCACCAGCTCCAACGCTTGCGTGCCGCCGGTAGAGCTGCCAATGACCACCGGTTTGTTCATGGCGAAGGCATGTACGCCACTCAATACCGAGGGCCTATTTTGTATGGTATTTTGGGCTGTAGCCCCCGTTAATGCTGCGCGAGTAGCTATTGAATGAATAGCGCCTCTCGCCCGTGGCTTGGAGCGCGCAGCCGTTTTTAGCGTCTGAATCATCTCGTGGCGCGAGTCATCCAGATGCTGTTTTAAGCCGAGCTTGGGCTTGGCCAGCACCGCCACAGCACCGGCGCTCAGGGCATCCAGCGCCACACGGCTGCCTTCGGTAGACAGCGTGGAGCAAATCACCGTTGGGATGGGGTTGCTGGCCATGATCTGGCGCAGAAAAGTCAGGCCGTCCATGCCAGGCATTTCAATGTCTAGCAGCAGCACGTCTGGCGGATTTTTGCGCATCATCTCCATCGCAAGCAGCGGGTTGGGCGCGCTGCCAACCAGCGTCACCTCGGCGTTGCCTGCCAGCATGTGTGCCAACGCTTGGCGCACCACGGCAGAGTCATCCACCACAAACACTTTAACGACCATTTTTTATCCTTAACCAGAAAATACGGTTTCAACCAACGGCTCACCCGCGCCAACTGTCCACACCAGCTTGCGATATCCCGTGCCACCCAAGTCCTCCTTGAGCACAGTTATTTTGTGATGCTCAAGGTAACCCATCACCCAGTCAATGTTATTCAAGCCCACATGGTGGTGCGTGACCAATTGCGGAAACATGTTGCCCCCGCCCACCACATAGGCTTGGCAGCTGCGCGGCGCAAAGCCTATGGCAAACAGACGGCGCGTCATCTCTGCCATGGCCACTGAGCCAAACGCCGTGTTGTGTTGATTGGCTGCATTGGGGTGCCCGGCGTGAACAATATGGCACATGACACCTACGGTGCGGCGCGGGTCGGTCAGGATCACGCTGACACACGAGCCCAACAGGGTTTTCAGCTGATCTCCGGCATATCCCAGCGCCACATCGCCCGGCATGAGCTCAAAAACTGCCACTTAGGCCACCTTGCGAAAGGCACCCGGCTGCACGGTTTGCAAAGGCGTTTTACAGGCCACCCTGCCCTCTGCGGTGCCCAAAAAGAACAAACCGCCTGGCTTCAAGGTGGCCAGCACGCGGTCCACCACTTCAATCTTGGTGGGAATGTCAAAGTAAATCAACACGTTGCGCAAAAAGATCACGTCAAACGGGCCGATACCGTCTATTGGCTTGCACAAATTCAGCTGACCAAACTGCACCCGTTGGCGAATCTTGTCCTGAACCAGCACCTGGCCTTCAGACTCGCCGTCGCCGCGCAAGCAGTAGCGTTTGAGCCGCTCCGGGCTCACGGCGCGGAGCCGGTCTGCCGGGTAAATGGCCTCTTTCGCACTGAGCAACACGCGATGGCTGATGTCGGTGGCCAAAATCGACCAGTCTGCGCCAATGCGGCCCTGGGTTTGCAGGTCGGTAAACAACATGGCGGTGCTGTAGGCCTCGTCACCAAAGCTTGAGGCCGCACTCCAGACGGCCAGCGGCGCTTTGCTGCGCCGCTCGGTCAGCTCTTTTTCAAGCAGCTCATAGTGCTTGGGCTCGCGAAAAAAATACGTCTCATTGGTGGTCAACATGTCCACCGCCATCTGGAACTCAGCTGCTTGCGACTCGTCTTCCAGAATGGCGATGTAGTCACCAAAACTCTCCAGCCCCATGCGCTGAATGCGCGGCGCCAAGCGCGACTGGATCAATGACTTCTTGGAGTCGTTGAACGACAAGCCAGCCGCCGCATACATGATGTCGCTGATGCGCTTGAATTCTTTGTCACTGAAGGTGATGGTGGCCACACAGGGCTTTCGTTGTTAATAGGGTTTGAAATTACCACCCGCGCGGCTGGGTCGCATCAGTTTAGGTGCTTCGTTAGGTGCCAATGTGCTGCCACGGCGCTCGGGCGCAGCCAATGCATGGCGGTCTCGCACCGGGGCATGGCCTGCGCCGGTGTTAAAGAATGCAATGCTTTGCTGCAGTTGCTCGGCCTGGCCCGAGAGCTCTTCGCTGGTGGCCGCCAGTTCTTCACTGGCACTGGCGTTTTGCTGTGTGGCTTTGCTCAACTGCCCCATGGCGCCGCCAATTTGGGTGACCGATTCGCTTTGCTCTGAGCTGGCGGCGGCAATTTCCTGCACCAGCTCGCTGGTTTTCTGGATGCTGGGCACGATTTCATCGAGCAGTTTGCCAGCACGCTCTGCTGTGGTCACGCTGTTGCTTGCGAGTTCGCCAATTTCTTTGGCCGCTTCCTGGCTGCGCTCGGCGAGTTTGCGCACCTCTGCTGCTACCACGGCAAAGCCTTTGCCGTGTTCTCCGGCGCGCGCGGCTTCAATGGCGGCATTCAGGGCCAGCAAATTTGTTTGGTAGGCAATGTCGTCCACGATACCGATCTTGGCGGCGATTTGTTTCATGGCCTTGACGGTTTGGCTCACCGCTTGGCCGCCGTCAACCGCCTCTTTGGTTGTTTTGGTGGCCATGCCGTCGGTGACGCGGGCGTTATCGCTGTTTTGGGTGATGGAGGCACTCATCACGTCAATGCTGGCCGTGGTTTCTTCCACGCTGGCGGCTTGTTCACTGGCAGCCTGACTCAAACTTTGAGCCGTGGCTGAGACCTGGTTGGCTGCGCCGGTCAGGGCATCTGCGGCACCGCGCACCTCTTCAATCACACGTGTCAGGTTGTCACTGGAGGCGTTGACACTGTCTTTGACCTTGCCGAACAAACCCTGGTAGTCGCGCGTGATGCGCGGGGTGAGATCGCCTTCGGCTACCGCCAGCATCACCCGTGCCACGTCACCCAAGCCCTGCTCACTTGTTTCCACGAGTTGATTCATGCCAGCAGAAACTTTGGCGAAGAAGCCGGTTTTATTGTCCAGACGCAGGCGACCGCTGAAGTCGCCTTGCGTGGCGGCATTAACCATGGCATCGAGCTCATCTTCTGAGGCGATTTCGTCAGTGCGGTCCAGCCATTGGGTGATGCGGCCAATGGGCTCACCGGCGCTGTTGTGTACGGGGCGCGCCAGCAGGCGCAGTTGCCGGCCCTGGATGGTCATGTCGACGGTGTCGCCGGAGCGAACGGCTTGGTCAAATTTGCTGGCGTCAGCCGGGTTCTTGAACAGACTTGAGAGTTTGTTGCCGTAAAACTGGTCGGCATCAAACGTGCTACCGCCAAAAATTTTGAGTAATTCTTTGGCCGGTGGCGTGGCGTGCACCAGCAGGGCTTGGGCATTGGAAACGGTGACACAGACCGGCAGGCTGTCCAGACTGAGGCGGATGCGTTCGTTGAAGGCGGCCGCAGTTGCGGCGGTTTTCATGGCCGCTTGCACTTGGTCAATGGCTTCGGTAATGCGGGCTTTTTGGCCCGGCAGGCGGTCCATTTGCACGTCCAAGTTGCCCGCCGTGTAAGCACCAACCACTTCCACCACCTTCAACTTCACAGCTATGTGGGCTTGCACCAAAGTGTTGATGGACTGCGCCATCTCAGCATACGCACCAGGCAAGCCCTGGCTGGACATTTTGAAGTCCAATGCGCCGGCTTCATGCTGGTGCGCCAACGCTGTTTGCGCTGACTGGAATTGGCCCAGGACAGCTTGCATGTTGCTCAAAGCCCTGAGGACTTGCGCCGCCTCATCACGACCCACAGGCAGTTCAGGCGGGTCAGACAAATCCCCCTCGGCAATTTTTTGCAGGTGCCGATTCACTTGTTGCAGGCCACCGCTGGTGACCCGGAAAAAGCAGTAAAACAAATAGGCGGCCAGCAGCAGCGCCGCCAAACCGACACCGCCAGCCAGCACCAAGCGCTGTTGCATCGCCGCATGACGGGCAAGAAGTAGCGCATCCAGCGCATTCAACCCCTTGTCATAAAACGACTGCAAGCGCACCACGGCTACTTGTCCCTTGTCAAAAAACTGGGCCGCTGTCAACGCCTTCTGGCTCAGTAGGGTTTGCGGGTCTTTGGCCAGTGTTTGAAACGCCTGCACATCGTCCCAGATGGCCATGTCCAACTTATCCTTGAGTGATGCATTCGCCGCAAATGAGCGCTGCAGATAACTGCGGGCCTGGGTAATGCCATTGCTCACACCGGCCGCCCATACGGCGTAACGTTTTTCCTCAGCCACAGACAAACCGGGTTTGGCCAATGCAAACGTGCCCCACCCCCAGAGCTGGCCCAGGTCTTCGGCCAGACCGGGCAGGGTCAGCGCCATGGTGTTGATCATGTAAAAACTGTCCACATCCGGATCAAGCACCAGGTTGGAGTTGTCACCCAAAAGCACCAGAAGTGCCGCGACCGATTGGCTCACCGGCCCAAAAACGGTTCTGCCATCTTTGTCGGCGCCGTTGTCCACCTTGGCCGTAGCCTCCCAGGCGGTTTTGAGCTTGTCAAATTCTGCTTTGACCCTGAGTTCGTCCCCGGAACTGGCAATGAACTTGTCAAAGCCTAACAATGCCGCATCGGTCTCGGCTCGGGCCGCCCGGTAAGCAGCCTGCCCGTCAAAGCCGCCTAATGTGGCGCGCGTGGCGTTACGGGTTTTAAGCACTGCCGTGTAAACCGGCACAAACTGCCGCAAAGCCACCACACCCACGCGCTCCTGCGCGGTAAAGGCCATCTGGTCCCGCTGGCCGCTGGCAAAGAAATAGCCAAACAGCACAATGGGCAACAGAAACATCAGACAGATGAGCCCAGCCTTGCCTGCAAATTGCAAATTGCCCATCAGGCGCATGCCTGGTGCCCAAAGACCAAATGGACGCGATGCCTCAGCCATGGGGCTAACTCGATCTGTCATAAACACTCCCTTAAAAAACGACCCGTTCAGTACGGTTTGAAATTGCCGCCAGAGCGGCCCGGCGCGGACAATTTGGGTGCTGCAGAGCGCGGCAGTGCTCCACGGCGCTCCGGCGCTGTTGCCGCATGGCGGTCTTGCACCCTGGGCGCTTCGCCACCCAGGTTAAAGAACGCTACCGATTGCTGCAACTGCTCGGCTTGACCCGAGAGCTCTTCGCTGGTGGCCGCAAGCTCTTCGGAGGCGCTGGCGTTCTGCTGGGTGGCTTTGCTCAGCTGGCCCATGGCACCACCGATTTGTGTCACCGATTCACTTTGCTCGCTGCTGGCAGCCGCAATCTCCTGCACCAGTTCGCTGGTTTTCTGAATGCTGGGCACGATGGCATCCAGCAGCTTGCCCGCACGCTCGGCCGTGGTGACGCTGTTGCCAGCCAATTCACCAATCTCCTTGGCAGCCTCCTGGCTGCGCTCGGCCAGTTTGCGCACCTCGGCAGCCACCACGGCAAAACCCTTGCCGTGTTCACCGGCGCGTGCCGCTTCAATGGCGGCGTTCAGGGCCAGCAAATTGGTCTGGTAGGCAATGTCGTCGACGATGCCAATCTTGGCCGCGATTTGCTTCATGGCGATCACCGTTTGGCTCACCGCACTGCCACCGTCCACCGCCTCTTTGGTGGTTTTGGTGGCCATGCCGTCAGTGACGCGGGCGTTGTCGCTGTTTTGGGTGATGGAGGCACTCATCACATCAATCTGCGAGGTGGTTTCTTCGACGCTGGCAGCTTGTTCGCTGGCAGCTTGCGACAGAGATTGGGCGGTGGCAGACACCTGGTTGGCCGCACCGGTGAGGGCATCGGCAGCACCGCGCACCTCACCAATGACCTGGGTCAGGTTTTCACTGGAGGTGTTGACACTGTCCTTGACCTTGCCAAACAGGCCTTGGTAGTCACGCGTCATGCGCTGGGTCAGGTCGCCCTCAGCCACCGCAGTCAGCACGCGCGCCACATCATTCAGTCCCTGCTCGCAGGTTTCAAGCAGGGTGTTCATACCCTCTGAGATTTTGCGCAAAAATCCGGTCTTGCTTGCCAGGTCGAGCCTGCCGCTGAAGTCTCCTTGCGTGGCAGCCACCACCATGTTGTCAACCCCAAGCTCGGCGGCCACTTCGTCAGTGCGGTCCAGCCAATGCGTGATGCGTCCAACAGTCTCACCATAGCTGTCCAACACGGGCTGGGCCCGCAGTCGCAATTTGTGGCCTTGGACTTCCATGTCCACAACCTCCCCTGACTGCACGGCGTGGTCAATGCGCACGGCATCTGCCGGGTCGTTGAACAAACTGGTGAGCTTGCGGCCATAAAACTTGTCAATATCAAAGCCCGGACCTGCCAGCAGCTTGAGCAGGCCAACAGCCTGGGGCGTGGCGCGCATCAATTCACCGCCAAAATCAGACACCGTCACCGCCACTGGCAAATTCTCCATGGCGAACTTGATGCGCTGCTCCCCCGTCACATCGGTGGCAATCTTGACCACCTTCAGCACCCGCCCCATTTCGTCGGTCACCGGGTTGTAGACGGCCTGCAACCAGACCGCTTTGCCCCCTTTGCCCACCCGCTTGTAAGTAGATTTTTGTGGCTTGCCAGCCTTCAGGTCAGCCCAGAACTGCGAATAAGCAGGGCTGGCAGCATCAGATGGAGCTACAAACAACCGGTGGTGCTGCCCCACTGCTTCCACACGGCTGTAGCCCATGATCTGCAAAAAAGTGTCATTGGCCTTCAGGACGTGTCCACCCAAGTCAAATTCAACCATGCCGTAGGTCGCGTCAATGGCAGCCAGCACGCCACGCGCATTTTGTCGCTCGGTCTCGGCCTCAGTGATGTCGTAACGCACACCCAGGTACTTCATAGGCTTGCCGTTGTCGCCCATGATGGGGGCAATGACGGCATCCACGTAGTACGGCACACCGTCTTTGGCGCGGTTTTTGATGATGCCGCGAAACATCTCACCGCGCCCGATGGTGGCCCACAACTGCTTGAAGGTGTCCTTGGGCATGTCGGGGTGGCGCGTGGTGCTGTGCGGGTGGCCCACCAGTTCGCTCTTGCTGTATTTGGACACCTCGATGAACTTGTCATTGACGCTCAGGATGTCGCCCTTTTTGTCGGACTCAGACACGATGGAGGTCATGTTCATGACGTCGGTGCGCACCTTGAGCTCGGCCTCTAAAGTGGCCAGGCGCTGGTTGATTGCAGCGCCATTGAACAGGCGATCCATCAGGGAATAAGACTTGGGCTTCATGGCGTGTCCTCGTTAACGTGAAATAGCGCAATGCCGGTGTTCGTGGTCATCCCAGCACACGACGCAACGTGGCAGCCAACTCACGCGGCGCAAATTTGCCCACATAACCATCGGCGCCCACGCCCTTGACGTGGTTCTCGTTGGTGGTGCCGGTCAGGGATGAATGAATGACCACCGGAATGCCTTTGAAGCGCGCGTCCTGCTTGATGAGACGCGTCAGGGTAAAGCCATCCATTTCTGGCATTTCGAGGTCGGTCAGCACCACCGCTATCTTGTCTTTGATGCGCCCACCGTCAAGTTTGACTTGATCGGCCAACGCCTGCAAATAGTCCCAGGCTTCCTTGCCCGTTTTGGTCATGACAAATTCAACACCCATGGCTTTCAAACCCAACTCAATCACCGAGCGAGCCACGGCGGAATCGTCTGCCACCAACACCCTGGAGCCGGGCGGCAAGACCAGCTCCGGTCCGACCACTTCACGGGTAATTTCCTCTTTGGTGGCGGGCATGACATCGCGCAACACCTGCTCCACATCCAGCACCTGTGCCAGGCGGGTATCGGGGTTGGCGCCATCGAGCCGGGCAATCCCTGTGACCAACGCACCGGCATGTGTGCCTTCTGCGGGCAACACCTGGTCCCACTCAAGCCGAACAATCTCACGCACATCTTCAACGGCAAAGGCCTGCACGGTGCGGCCAAATTCGGTGACCATCAAAATGGTCAAGCCCATCTTGGGAGTGCACCCCACCACCGCAGGCAAGTTGATCACGGGAATGATCTGACCACGGATATTGGCTACACCAATCAGGTGCTGATGCGAATTGGCCAATGCGGTGATCTTGGGCATCACCAGCACCTCGCGCACCTTGAACACATTGATGCCAAAAAGCTCGCGCTCACCTGTGCTGGGGGCTTCACCCAATCGAAACAACAACAACTCAAACTTGTTGGTGCCCGCCAACCGGGTGCGTTCTTCAATGTCTTTGTCGTGTGGATTCATGGTCTTGGGCAATCATTAGAAGGGCAAATTGGAAGGCATTATTTGTCAGCCAAGACTCACACAGAGCCGCGCTTCATCCTGCCCAATGTGGCGATCACCCGGTTGGATGCCGTGGTGAATGCCGAGCGGGGGCCAATCATGTCGGTGGCGGCGTCAAAGCGGCGCTGGTTGATGACTTGCGCCACATCACCCGCGCTGTGGTGAAAGTGCTTGTGCTCATCTACGAGCTTTGCAAACTCGCTACTTTGGCCAAGCGCTGCCTTGCCTTCCGAGTAAATCCATTTACCTAGTTCACATGCATCATCTCGTGCAATGGTCTCGGCTTTGAGCTGCTCCTGCTGGCTGATGGCCGCCCTGAATTTGGTCTTCCACTGGGCATGGGCCGTGATCACCTTGTCAAAATCCAGGCTCAACCCTGCATCGTGCCGCATTGGCACGCCAACTGATACCCCTAACTGAGGCCTCTTGACGGCGAGCGAGGCGAAACCTCTCGATGCGCCTTGACGCGCGTGGCGGTCTGGTACGGGCGGTGCATCGTCGCCAATATTGAAAAACGCTATGGTCTGCTGGAGCTGCTCAGCTTGCCCTGAGAGCTCTTCACTGGTGGCAGCTAGCTCTTCACTGGCACTGGCATTTTGCTGCGTGGCTTTGCTCAGCTGCCCCATGGCCCCGCCAATTTGCGTGACAGATTCGCTTTGTTCGCTGCTGGCGGCGGCAATTTCTTGCACCAGTTCACTCGTCTTCTGGATGCTGGGCACAATGGCATCCAGCAACCGCCCAGCCCGCTCTGCCGTGGTGACGCTGTTGCCGGCCAACTGACCAATTTCTTTGGCGGCTTCCTGGCTGCGCTCGGCCAGCTTGCGCACCTCTGCCGCCACCACGGCAAAACCTTTGCCGTGTTCGCCAGCGCGGGCGGCTTCAATGGCGGCGTTCAGGGCCAGCAAATTGGTTTGGTAGGCAATGTCGTCAACGATGCCGATCTTGGCGGCGATCTGCTTCATGGCGGTCACGGTTTGACTCACCGCGCTGCCGCCATCCACGGCTTCCTTGGTGGTTTTGGTGGCCATGCCATCGGTCACTTTGGCGTTGTCGCTGTTTTGGTTGATGCTGGTACTCATCACGTCGATGCTGGCGCTGGTTTGGTCCACGTTGGCGGCCTGTTCGCTGGCGGCCTGGCTCAGGGACTGCGCGGTGCTGCTCACTTGGTTGGCTGCGCCGGTGAGGGCATCGGCGGCAGCGCGGACTTCAGCAATAACCTGAGTCAGTTTTTCTGACGTGGCGTTGACGCTGTCTTTGACCTGTCCAAACAAACCCTTGTAGTCGCGGGTGATGCGTTGTGTCAGGTCGCCTCGCGACAGGGCGTCAAGGGCCAGGGCGGTGTCCTGCATCACCCCGTCACTGGTTTCAACCATCTGGTTGATGCCATTGGACAGGTTGACAAAGAAACCGGTTTTACCCTCCAGACTCAAACGCTTGCTTAAGTCCCCCTGCGCTGCGGCATGGACCATGTGGTCAATTTCCTCTTCAGCCGCCAACTGCTCAGTCACGTCTTGCCACTGACCGACTGTGCCCAGGCGCTCGCCGCTTTCGGTCAAAACCGGGGTGGTGGTCAGGTCATACATGCGCCCGCCCAGCATGAGCCGACTACGGACGGTTGCGGTTAAGGCACGCAGGCGCGCCACAGCCGCTGTCGGATCAGCGTAAAACATGCCAACGCTTTGCCCCACCACTTTGTCTGGCTCAAACCCCTCAATCTGCTTCTTAAAGCCTTGCACGTTGTGCCGCAGGGTGGCGTGCAAAGCGTGGTTGATGTAGATCACGATGCCATCGTCGTCGGCAATGCGTACTGGCAGGCTCACGTTGTCCAATGCCAGGCGGATGCGACGGTTTTCATTGGCAACCACGCGCTCCTGCTCTTGCGCCGCCAATTTTTCAGCCGCTGCAAGTTGCTCTGCCGCCACCTTTTGGGCCATGGCTTTGAGTGACTCGTTGGTCTGCGCCAGCGACTTGGCAAACGTGCCGCGCAAGCCGGTTTCTTGCGCCAGCCTGAAATACTGGCCTTGGCTTGCGTATTGCAGTGCCGTGGCCTGCTCCCTGAAGCACGCCTCCAGTTGGTCGAGCATGTCGTTGAAATCCCAGCAAACGTCATGAAACAAGCCACTCACCGGCAGTTTGTGCAAGCGCTTCCCGAACCTGCCATGTGCCACTTCTTGCGCAATGACCTGAATCTCTCGCACATAGCGCTGTTGGCGCTGCAAGCGGCGCTGCCAGGCCACCAGACACACCAAAGTCGGAACCAACCAGATCAAAACAAACGCACTCCAGCCCTCATGCCAGCTTTGCAGCGCTGCCCCTGCGAGCAACAATGCGCCCATCACCCACACAAAACTTGCACCTTCAGAGCGAGAGGATGAGCTGTTCATAGCTGACTCCTTTTTGTTTCAGAATGCCGTTCAACAACACCAGCGAGGCCTCACAAGCGTCCTTGGGGCCAGCAAAACGCTCTTCTTCAAGCATCAGCTTGTAAACATCCGTGACGACCGCAATGGCGGCAGGCTTGGCCTTGCGCCGCACCGAAAAATACCCCACTGTGTTGCCTTGCTCATCCAGGTCTGGTGTGATGTTGGCAAACACCCAGTAATAACTACCGTCTTTGCTCATGTTTTTCACATAAGCAAAACATTCCTTCCCAGTTGCCAGCGTGTCCCACAAGAACTTAAAAACACCCCGCGGCATATCGGGATGTCGCACGATGTTGTGCTGGGCACCCAGCAGGTCGCTTTCGGCGTAACCCGAAAACTCGATGAAGACCCGGTTGCAGTAGGTGATGCGGCCTTTGAGGTCGGTTTTGGAGACGATGAAGTCATCGTCCCTCATCACCCGCTCTTGCTGGGTGGGCTCGGTTTTGTATTTCATGGCATCGCCTTCAAAAGTAGCCTCAGGCCTGATTCAATAGAGCGTTCAATAGGGTTTGAAGTTGCCAGAATCGCCCCGGCGCACCGCCGCAGCAATCAATGGGGTATGGGCGTGCTGCCTGGCTTGGCCTGTACTGGTCCGGCGCTCGGGCGCAGCCAATGCATGGCGGTCACGCACCGGGGCATGGCCTGCGCCGGTGTTAAAGAATGCAATGCTTTGCTGCAGTTGTTCGGCCTGGCCCGACAGCTCTTCGCTGGTGGCCGCCAGCTCTTCACTGGCACTGGCGTTTTGTTGCGTGGCTTTGCTCAACTGCCCCATGGCGCCGCCAATTTGGGTGACCGATTCGCTTTGCTCTGAGCTGGCGGCGGCAATTTCCTGCACCAGCTCACTGGTTTTCTGGATGCTGGGCACGATTTCATCGAGCAGTTTGCCGGCGCGCTCTGCTGTGGTCACGCTGTTGCTTGCGAGTTCGCCAATTTCTTTCGCCGCTTCCTGGCTGCGCTCGGCGAGTTTGCGCACCTCTGCCGCCACTACCGCGAAGCCTTTGCCGTGTTCGCCAGCTCGCGCGGCTTCAATGGCGGCGTTCAGGGCCAGCAAATTGGTTTGGTAGGCAATGTCGTCCACGATACCGATCTTGGCGGCGATTTGTTTCATCGCCTTGACGGTTTGGCTCACCGCTTGGCCGCCGTCAACCGCCTCTTTGGTTGTTTTGGTGGCCATGCCGTCGGTCACTTTGGCGTTGTCGCTGTTTTGGTTGATGGAGGCGCTCATCACGTCGATGCTGGCGGTGGTTTCTTCGACGCTGGCGGCTTGTTCGCTGGAGGCTTGGCTCAAGGACTGCGCGGTAGCGCTCACTTGGTTGGCGGCTCCGGTCAGGGCATCTGCGGCGGCATGGATTTCTTCAACAATGGCGGTGAGTTTTTCCGCGGTGCTGTTGGCGTTGTCTTTAACTTGGCCAAAAATGCCGTTGTAGTCCCGGGTGATGCGGTGTGTCAGGTCGCCGTGGGAGAGGGCATCAAGGGCTTGGGCGGTGTCGGTGATAACGCCTTCGCTGGTGTCAATGAGTTGGTTCATGGCGGTAGCAAGTACACCAAAGAAGCCGGTTTTTCCATCCAGATTAACGCGGCGACTGAGGTCGCCATTGGCTGCAGCGTTGACGATTTCGGATACTTCGTTTTCCGAGGCGATTTCGTCAGTGCGGTCCAGCCATTGAGTGATACGGCCGATGGGCTCACCAGCGCTGTTGTGCACGGGGCGCGCCAACAGGCGCAGTTGGCGGCCCTGGATGGCCATGTCGACGGTGTCGCCGGAGCGCACGGCTTGGTCAAATTTGCTGGCGTCGTCCGAATTCTTGAACAGGCTTGAGAGTTTGTTGCCGTAGAACTTGTCGGCATCAAAAGTGCTGCCGCCAAAGATTTTGAGCAATTCCTTGGCCGGTGGTGTGGCGTGCACCAGCAAGGCTTGGGCGTTGGAAACGGTGACACAGACCGGCAGGCTGTCCAGGCTGAGACGGATGCGTTCATTAAAGGCTGCCGCTGCCGCTGCGTTTTTCATGGCTGCTTGCACTTGGTCAATGGCTTCGGTGATGCGGGCTTTTTGGCCCGGCAGGCGGTCCATTTGCACGTCAAGATTGCCCGAGGTGTAAGCACTGACAACTTCCACCACCTGCAGCTTTACAGCAATGTGAGATTGCACCAGGGTATTGATGGACTGCGCCATGCCACGGTAAGCCCCTTCCAGCTGGTTCACCGGCATGGTGAAGTTCAGCATGCCAGCCTCATGCTGGCGCGCCATTTCGGTTTGTGCTGCTTCAAATTCTTTCAACGTGCCTTGCATCTTGGCAAGCGGCGCCATCAACTGGCCAATTTCACTGTCATCGACTGCAATCGAGGCGTTCAGGTTGCCCGCAGCCACTTCACCGGCCACACCCAGCGCGCGCGCCAGCGGACGGGTAATACTGGCGGTGACCAGCCAGGCCACCAGAGCAGCCAATGCCACAGCCACCACGACGATCAGAATACCAATTTGCGACACTTGGTCTGCCTTGGCGGAGGCTTCCGCCAAATCACTGGTCATTTGCGCAACTTGTGCGTTCACAAAAGGCGCCAGTGCCTTTTGCAGTGTTTCACTGGCCGCGTCAAAGCCTGCCATCTGCTTGTTACCTGTGGCTGGGCCACCCGCCACGAAGGCTTGGGCCATGGTATTGCCAATGGCAAAGTAGCTGGCGGCGTCGGTTTTGAGGGTTTGAACCAACTTGACTGAGGCTGCGTCGTCGCGGCCTGTGAAATACTTTTCGAATTTGGCCAGGCCCGCGTTCAGTTCATCAAAGTTGGCCTGGGCATTTTTGAACCCATCGTCGAGCCCGTCCTTGCCCTGAGTGGCAGATACATCTGACAAAAACTGCTGGATCTGCACCACGTTTTTGTCCACCGCCGTGGCCAGCAAGGCGTATTGCACACTTTGCTCAGACACTTGGGTCAGGCTGTGCCTGACCTGCGCAAGCTGACCGGAAAACCAAAAGGTAAAACCGAGGAACAACGCAATCGGCAAGGCAAAGCCCAGCAGAATGCGCGTTTTGATGGAGATTTGGCTGATGCTCATAGGGTCCTCAGAAAAAAGTCAAGCCGCATGGCCTTGTTCGGCCAATGCCACCATGTCGTCAATATTGAGTGCACGCTCTGGCTCCAGAATCACAATGAACTCTGAGCCCACTTTGCCCAAGCCACGAATGAACTCCCGCGCAATGCTGGTGCCAAACTGGGGCGGCGGCTCGATTTGCGCTGCGGCGATGTCAATCACCTCACTGACGGCGTCCACCAGCAAACCCAACTCCACCCGGTCGCCATCTGGCCCCACGTCAAAAATGATCACGCAGGTTTTTTTGCCCACTTTGGCCCGGGCCCGTCCAAAGCGTGATTGCAGGTCAATCACCGGCACCACGGCGCCGCGCAAATTGATGATGCCGCGCACAAACTCGGGCATCAGCGGCACCACCGTCATGGCCCCGTGCTGGATGATTTCTCGCACACTGCGAATGTCCATGGCGAATACCTCGTCACCCAGGCTAAAGGTGAGGTACTGCAACGTGATGTCATGGGGGGGCTTGTGGCCACCGGGCAGCGAGCCGGATGCCGCAGTTAGCGCGTGGTGATGCGTCATGGGGTGACCTCCGTTCGACTCGTATGGGCAGCAGTGTGCAAGTCTGAAGTGACCAGGTCGCCCAGTGAGCCAACATCCAGAATCAGCGCTACCTCGCCGCTGCCCAAAATGCTGGAGCCTGAAATGCCGCGCAGTGCTTTGAACAAACGACCCAAGGGCTTGATCACGGTTTGTTGCTGACCCATGAGCACTTCAACCTCAATGCCGTAGTGCCCCTTGGACGAGGCCACCACTACCACGCTGGTGCGCTCGGGCAATGTTGATTCAACACTGTAGAGTGTGCGCAACCGCACCACAGGCAACACATTGCCGCGCAGCTCCACCACGTGGCGGCCGGTTTTGTCGACCCGCAGATGCTGCCCGCCGGCCTCGATCACCTCCACCACCGAGCCCAGTGGCAGCACAAACTTGGCCTTGCCAACGCCGACTAAAAAACCGTCGATGATGGCAAGTGTGAGCGGCAAGCGAATGTCCACCTGCAAGCCCTTGCCAGGGCTGCTGTTGAGCTTGAGGTTGCCGCGTAGTGCCTCAATATTGCGCTTGACCACGTCCATGCCCACACCCCGCCCAGACAGGTTGGTGACTTGCTCGGCCGTGGAAAACCCGGGCTCAAAAATCATCATGTTGATGACGTCATCGGAGGGCACCACGCCTTGCTCGATCAGCCCCTTGTTCCAGGCGCGTTGCAGCACACGCTCGCGATTGATGCCGCGGCCATCGTCTTCGATGCGAATCAGAATCGCGCCGGTTTCGTGCTTGGCGCTCAGCGTCAGTTTGCCAGCTGGTGGCTTGCCTGACGCGATGCGCTCTTGCGGAGGCTCCAGACCATGGTCCAGCGAGTTGCGCACCAGGTGCATCAACGGGTCGGCAATTTTCTCCACCATGGATTTGTCAAGTTCAGCCTCGCCACCCACAATCTCGAAATTGACCTCTTTGCCCAGGCTGCTGGCGGTGTCACGCACCACTCTGCGGAAGCGGCTGAAGGTTTCACCCACCGGCACCATGCGCAAGCCAAGCGTGCCATTGCGAATTTCTTCGATCAGGCTGTTCATGTGCAGGTTGGCTTCAATCAACGCCACATTGCGGGTTTCGCGCGCCAGCAGGTTGGCGCCGGCACCGGCAATCACCAACTCACCCAGCAGGTTGATCACTTCATCGAGCCGGTCAGCTTGCACCCGAATGAAACGGTTTTCTTCGCCACCGCTGGACTCTCTGGTTTTTTGCTGCTTGCTCAAAGCCGCTTCGACCACCTCGGGGGCAACGCCGGCCCCAGACTCTAATAAATCACCTATTTTGGCCTTTAACCCTGATACAGATTGCGTAGACCGCTCTTGATTTAAGAGTACCTCAGTCAATTTATCCTGACTGACGGCACCCACTGAAACCAGCATGTCGCCCAATCGCGGCGTGGCCGACATGTCTTCAATGGCACGCACCAGCTTTTGCTCAGCGCTTTCAGGGGACTTGATGTCAAGCTCGCAGTCATCGGCCACAAAGCTGAAGGCACCCTCAATCTCATCGCGCGAGGCAGCAGACTCAAGTTCCATGACAAAACTCAGGTAGCAGGTTTCGGGATTGAGGTTGACCAGCGTCGGCACGCTGTCTGTGCCGCACACCATGGATTTGACCTGCCCCAAACCCGTGAGGTAGCGGGCAATCGATAAAGGGTCCATGCCGTTGCGAAACGTTTCAGGGCCAAAGCGGGCCGAGATTTGCCACAGCTGCAGACCTGGCGTGCCGGCAGACTGCGCTTCAAAGGCACCCGACGCTGCGGCGGTCGCCGGCGCAGCCTTCACAGCGACGCCTTCGGTGTAGGCGCGCAATTGGATCACCAGATCAGCCCGCAGGTCTTTCTGGTCGGGCGTGTCGGCAGCCTCGTCGCTGGCGGCGTCGACCAAAAATTTAATCTGATCGTTGCACTGCAACAGCAAAGTGCTCAGCTCAGGGCTGAGGGTGAGCTTGCCCTCACGCATTTGGTCCAACAAGGTTTCCACGTGGTGGGTGAACTCCACCACCTTGTTCAGGCCAAAAATGCCAGCCGAACCCTTGACCGTGTGGGCGCAACGAAACAGGGAGTCAAGCAACTCGCGGTCATCGGGCTGCTCTTCAAGCTCAAGCAGCAGGGTCTCGATGGCTTCGGTTTGCTCGCCCGCCTCGCTGATGAAGGCGGGCATGGCGGCGGCGATGAAGTCGCGGTCGGCGTCAGATACGTTTTTCATGGCGCGGCCCTTTCAAGCAATGGCGATTTGTTCGTTGAGCCAATCGCCCAAGCCCAAGGTTTTACCAGCGTCAAGCAGTGCGTCGCTTGGATCCACCAGCCGCCAGGGTTGGTCCATGTGCGCCAGTGAGGCCAGCAACTGCAAGCCCGAGCCATCTATTTCGCTGACTAGTGCTGCTGAAATTTCCACCACTTTGACCGACTTGGCGCTTTGCTCTGTCACCCAGGCCAACAGTGCGTCGCGCGTTTCAAGGGCGCTGTAAATGGTCATCTCTTCGGGGAGCTCAAATGGCTTGCTCATGGCGGTTTCCTGGTGGCGAAGAAAAAATGCAGCGGCATCGGGGCACGCGCAACGTGGCAATCCAGGTGCGCGTGGCTGCGCCGAATTTCAGCGTCTGCTAAGGCAGGCAGAGCTTGGATACGGCATTGAGCAAGGAGGCTGGGGAGAACGGCTTGACCATCCAGGCACGGGCACCGGCTGCCTTGCCTTCTTCTTTTTTGGACTCCTGGCTTTCGGTGGTAAGCATCAGAATCGGCAAAAAGCGGTAGTTGGGCAAGGCCTTGGCAGCTTTGACAAATTCAATGCCGTTCATGCGCGGCATGTTCACATCACACACGGCCATGTGAATCTTGCGGCCATCAAGCAGCGCCAATGCCGCCTGGCCATCACCTGCCTGCAGCACCTCGTAGCCAGCGCCTTGCAAGGCCATACACACCACCTGGCGCAAGCTGGCGGAATCATCAATTACCAATATGGTTTGTGCCATTTCAATTCACCTCATCAAAAAAAAGTGGTTTCGTCGTCTGCGGCAGCCGCTGCGGCGCCATCGGTGTGCTGTTGCCGCTGGTCGGTCATCACGTACTGCGATTCAAGTCGGGCAAGCCAATCTGCGGCACTGAAACTGTCTGCTGGCGTTTGCAGGGCACTTTGCAGGCGTTCAATGTCTTCATGCAGCAGGGTCATCATCTGGCTGATGCGGTCCTGGTACTGAAAGCCCTTGTACATGCGTTCAACCTGCTGGCTGACCATCTGGGTTTCGTGCTCAAAGGGTTTTGCAATTTCTTCGATGGCATCCACCGTGGTGTGGATCATGGCCATGACTTTTGCAATGGCGGCTTGCGCTTCAGGCGTGCAGCCCCCCAGTACCGGTTGCAGCGCCAGATCACAGGCTTGCGCCAGTTGGGTAATGCCGCCTTGCTCCTGCGCAAGCGCCGCTGAAATCTGTTTGGATTGGCGCGACGCCATGTCCAGGTGCGGGCCAATCTCGGCAAAAGCAGAGAGCATTTCTGCCACCGCAGTTTCGGATTGGCTGCGCGAGGTGGCCAGCTGGCGCGCCCAAACGGGCAACACCTGAGAACTCAAGGCCACCAGGGCTTGGGCTTGGTCTGTAGAAGCACCGCTAACCTCATGAGCGCTGAGCTTGTCAGTTGGAGAGAGAGGGGCTTGACTCATGTTTCGTCCGGTAAGGCGGTAAAAAAATATGCCAGACTATGCCGGGCATTTAGATGTCCAGCCACTGGGCACTCAGGTAGCAACCGCAGCCCACCAGACGGTTATCGTCCAGTGGAATCACATACGAGGTCTTGGCCTGAACTTCATGCGTGACCGGGTTGGTGATGGTGTAGTTGACCCAGCCACCCTGCTCGTTGTCGCAAACTTCCCAGGCATCGGCCACCAACTTGTCGGCGTCCAGACCGACGATGGTGTGCAAGTCGGTGCCGTCTTTTTCAGGCATGGCTCCATGAACCCGGTAATGGCCAGAGCGGTCAAGGACGAACACATACAGGTCGCGGTCAATGAAGTGGCCCTTTGGGTCATGAAAGTCACGCACGGCCTGCTCATAACCGGCTGAGCGAATGTGCACCATGGCATCAAACGCCAGCTGACGCGCCTGATCAGCCGTGCCTTGGCGCAGCTGCATGTCACCCACCGAAATTTCCAGCGTCGAGGCCTGGGCAATCATGCGGTCTGAGTTAAAACTGGCACGATTGACCAGTTCGGCGTTTTCATGGGTGAGCACATCCAGGTCACCCACGGCATTCACCACTTCTTCAAGCGCGGCACTCTGCGAGGCACTGCCTTCAGCCATGACATTGACATTCATGGCGATCTCGCCGATACCGGAAATCAGGCTTTCCATGGTCTCGTTGATCTGTTTGATGTTGCCCACGGTTTCCCCCACCCGGGTGGACGACTCGGCAATCAGGCCACGAATTTCAGCCGCCGCGCCCTGGCTACGCTTGGCCAGGTTGCGCACCTCGGCGGCCACCACAGCAAAGCCACGGCCCTGTTCACCTGCGCGTGCCGCTTCTACCGCCGCGTTGAGCGCCAGCAGGTTGGTCTGAAACGCAATGCCGTCAATTACCCCGATGATTTCGGACATGCGCTTGGATGTGACCTCCAACGGACCCATGCTTTTCATCGCTTGGTGCATCATCTTGCCGGCGTTGTCAGCTTCCTGGTGCAGGCTGGCGGTCATCATGCTGACCTCTTGTGCGGCCTGCGCATTGCGCGCCACGGTTTCGCTTACGTGTTTGACGTGCAGAGAGGTTTGCTCCAGGTGCTGACCTTGCGCTGCCGCCCGCTCGGACAGCGAGCGGGTGTCATCGACGAGTTTTTTGCCGGTGTCGCCCAGCATCACAGCAGCGGTGCGAATGTTGGCCACCATGCTTGACATGTGGGTGATCATGGTTTCCAGGTGTTTGCCAAAGTTACCCAAGGTTCGGGTGCCACCAAACGACTTCCCCGTCAAATCGCCCATGGCCGCGCCCTTCATCACGGCCTCGGTGCGGTCACGCTCCACCCTGGTGATGCAAAAAAAGGCAAGTTGCATGTAGATCCACAACAACACCGCCAAAACGACAGCCACCACAGCCGCTATTCGGTTGCTGAACACAACGTCACTGCCCACCCATCGAAAAGCCACCCCAATGGCCAGAGCCAGCAAAAGCGGCAAGGGCAAAATCCAGAACCGCGTGGTGCCTTTCAAAGGCCTCAACAGGGCAACGCCAGGCGCAAGCAGGTTCATGGTCAGCTTAAGAGTTGGGGAAGTTAAGTAATGCCACGCCTGTCATTTCAGTGCCTGCTCAATTTTGGCTTTCAGTGTGGTCAGGCTTGGCGGCTTGACGATGTATGCGTGTGTGCCCAATGGCATGGCGTCTTCCAGTGTGGCGGTGCTGGCATCGGCACTCATAAAAATCACCTTCATATTCTTCACCAGTGGGTTGCTATGCGCGCGAAGCTGGCGCACAAAATCCAGACCATCCATGGGCTGCATGTGGATATCGGTCAACACCAGGTCGGGCTTGAATGTCACGATGGCGCGCAGTGCACTTTCGCCATCGGTGGCGGTCTCGACTTGTTGCAAGCCCAGACGTCGCAAGCTGTTGACCACAAAGGTGCGCATGACAGCGTCGTCATCGACCACCAAAATTCGTGCGAGATTGAAATTCATGATTGATTTTGTTTTAGGGTAAACCCTGGCAGCCTGATCGCTTCCAACAACTGCTGTTCCACAATGAGCTTAGCAGCATTTATGGGAGGCGATAACCGACGTTTCAAATTTAACTTTGTGCCAGAAAATCCCGGATTTCACCGAGCAAACCTTCCAGGCGAGGCGCCAGTTCGGCGTACAACGGGGCCACTGTGGTGGCGATCTCTGCTTTACTAATCTTTTCAACCTCTGTGACCCGCTCTATCAGCGCGTCGGACGCAAAAATGGGCAAATAACCCTTGATGGCGTGTAACAGCCGGTTGGCACCGACGACGTCGCCGCCGGCCAGCATCACCGCAATCTCTGGCAAATTGCCAGCCATGCTCTCTTGTACCGTGTGCAGAATTTTGCGCAACGAGGCTTCAGAACCCATCATGGACACGCCCCGCGGCACATCCAGATCAGAAAATTGGTGAGCGCTCATGGGTTAATTCCAAAGTGAAAAAGTTTTATTTTAGGGGCCTGCTCTCATGGGTCAACACTTTAGCTTAAGTCGATATCGGACCAAACCCGACCATCAGCCGCTACCACCCAAACCCCAGATGCAGCGGCAAGTACACCGCCATGCCCGACACAATAGTGCCAAGCACAGCCTGGCCTTGGCCCTTGCGCCAGAAAAAATAGGCGGCACCGGCCAACGCAGCGTAAATGCGGGCATCTTGCCACGTGGTGATGAGTTGGCCCTGGGTCATGAATACCTCAGGGGCCACCACGGCGGCCAGCGCCGCAATGGGCGCGTATTGCAAGCCGCGTTGCGCCCAATGCGGCAAGTGCCAAGGCTGGTTGCTCATGAAAAAGAAGCAGCGGGTGAGCACGGTGATCAGGGCAAGACCGATGATCACCGCCAGCGTCCAGAGGTCGGAGCCGTTCGAATTGGGGCCCATCATGACGGCACAACCGGCGCTTTGGGCCAGGTTTCTTCGATGATCAGACACAGCGCCACCGCACTCGCGATGGCCACCACAATGTTCAGCTTGAGCGGCAAGGCATAGGCCACCACCGCCGCCATACCGGCCACCCCGGCCGAGACACGCCGCAAATGGCTGGACGCCAAGGAGCAGCCCACCCCGAGCAGCGCCAAAATGCCGGCAAAACCCAGACCCCAATGCGTCGGAATCACATTGGCCAATGCAATGCCGAGCAAACTGGCACTTTGCCAACTGAGCCAATTGAACAGACTGCCGCCACTCAGGTAGGCCAACTGCTCACGCTGCTCGGTGTCGCCAGCAGGCGGGTGGCGGAAGTGCCGGGTGAACAACACATAACTCAGGTCAGCCGTGAGGTAGCCGTGAAACAGCCGCCAACGCAGCGGCAGGTGCATCAAATAAGGACGCATGTGGGCACTGAACACCACAAAACGCAAATTCACACAAAAGCTGGTCGACAAGATCACCCACACCGGCGCCCCCGCTGCGATCAAGGGCATGGCCGCCAGTTGTGAGCTGCCGGCAAACACCAGCAAACTCATGGCCACCGCCTCAAACGTGCTCATGCCCGACTTGACCATGGCCACACCAGTCATCAAGCCCCAAGCGGCCAGGCCTGGCGACACCGCAGCCATTTCACGCAGGCCACGAGCAAAGGCCGGGTGTTGCCACCAGCCGCGCGCCTTGGCGTGCCACCGGCGCATCAACCCAAACCCTGTCCGACTTGCAAGGGGTTACCGCGCAGAAATTCGGCGGCCGCCAGACGCTTGCCACCAGGGCGCTGAAGCTCGGCAATGAGCACTATTGAGTTCATAGCTGCCACCGCAATACCTACGGGGGCTAGAGCCACTATTTGCCCATAAATCTGGGTGGGCGGGGGCACACCTTCGCCAAGCTCTGCCGCCCAAACCTTGAGCACCTCACCATGTAACAAGGTGCTGGCGCCAGGAAATGGGTTGAACGCGCGTACGCGTCGGGTGATGGTGAGCGCGGGCAGGGCCCAGTCGATGGTGGCCTCGGCCTTGTCAATTTTGTGCGCATAGCTGATGCCCTCAAGCGGCTGGGGCACCGGCTGCAGCTTGCCCTGGATGGCCAGTTCAAGCGCTTGCACCATCAGCTGGCCGCCCAAATCGGCCAGGCGGTCGTGCAGCACGCCGGTGGTGTCGGTGGGCAGGATGGGCAGCGCCTGGGTCAGCAGCATGTCGCCGGTGTCTAGTCCCGCATCCATTTGCATGATGGTGACGCCAGTTTGCACATCACCTGCTTCAATGGCGCGGTGGATTGGCGCCGCACCGCGCCAGCGCGGCAACAAGGAGGCATGGATATTGAAGCAGCCCAAACGCGGCACATCCAGCACCCACTGCGGCAGGATCAGGCCATAAGCTGCCACCACCATGGCGTCGGCCTGCGCAGCCTCGATGGCTTGGCGGGCGGCTTGCGCGTCTTCGGGGTATTTACCGTCAAGACGCAGGCTGCGCGGCTGTGCCACCGCCATGCCGTGGTCAAGCGCAAACTGCTTCACCGGCGAGGCGTGCAGCTTCATGCCACGCCCGGCCGGACGGTCTGGTTGGCTCAGCACCAACACCACCTCGTGGCCGGCCGCGTGCAAGGCACCTAAGGCAACGGCAGCAAACTCGGGCGTACCAGCAAAAATCACCTTCAATCGCGGGCCTCGCGCTGGGCCTTGATCATTTTAGTTTTGATGCGGTTGCGTTTCAAGGGCGACAAATACTCGACAAACACCTTGCCCAGCAAGTGGTCCATTTCATGCTGAATGCACACCGACAGCAGGCCGTCGGCCTCAATCAGACGCAACTGGCCATCGGCGTCAAGCGCTTCCACCTTGATCAGGTCGTGGCGCTGCACGCCATCGTAAATGCCGGGCACCGACAGGCAGCCCTCTTCGTTCATGTGCATTTCAGGGCTGGCCCAAAGCGTTTTGGGGTTGATCAGCACCAGCGGCGTATCACGCCCCTCGGAGGTGTCAATCACAATCACACGCTCATGCACATCAACCTGGCTGGCGGCCAGGCCGATGCCTTTGGCCTCATACATGGTGTCAAACATGTCGGCAATCAGGGTCTTGATGCGCGCGTCAACGGCGTGCACGGGCTGGGCCACGGTGTGCAGCTTGGGGTCGGGATAACAAAGAATTGGGAGTAGAGCCATGGTGTCGCTTCAAAGAAGGTGGTATTTTCGCCATTTTTGCGCCAATACGTCCGGCTGTCGGGTGACAATCGTCGTTCAATCAAGGGCTTGGGCGCAAAATCTCACGCGATTTAACAGGATGCACGACACCATGGCAAAACTCGGCTTGACCAAAGTTTCTTTCAGGCTTGCGGCGCTTGCGGCGGGCCTTGGCCTGTTGGGCGCCCCGGCGCTGGCGCAAAACTACCCCATCACCGCGCAACAACGCGCCACCGCAACCCAGGTTGCCCAAAGTGGTGTGGCTATGAGCGAGCTCAACCCCAATGCGCCGCAAAGCTACACGGTGAAGCCTGGCGACACGTTGTGGGCCATTTCTGGCCTGTTCCTGAAAAGCGCATGGCGCTGGCCAGAACTGTGGGGCATGAACCTGGCCGACATCAAAAACCCGCACCTGATCTACCCCGGGCAAACGCTGTTTTTAGACACCAGCAACGGCCGCGCCCGCCTGCGCATGGGCGCCGGCACGGGCAATGACCTACCCACTGTGCGCTTGTCGCCGCGCACGCGCAGCGAAAGTCTTGCAGCCAACGCCTTACCCACCCTCAAGAGCCAGCTGATCGAGCCCTTCTTGGCCGAGCCGGTGATCGTGGACGAGTTGGGCCTGAGCGCAGCACCACGCATCGTGGCGGCGCAAGACAGCCGGGTGCTGCTGACCCGCGGTGACCGCGCCTATGCCCGCGGAAATGCCGGTGCCGAGCTGCTGGACGACCCCAAGCAAAAGCAAAAAGCCTATCGCGTGTTCCGCAACGCCACCCCTTTGAAAGACCCTTTGACCGGTGAAGTGCTGGGTTATGAGGCGCAGTACGTTGGCAAAGCCTTGCTGGCCCAAAGCGAAAGCACCCAGACCAGCCTGGACGCCGAGGGCAAGAGCCGCACCGACATCATTCCCGCCACCATCGACATCACCGATGCCAAGGAAGAGATGCGCGTGGGTGACCGCCTGCTGCCCGAGCCACCACGCACGCTGCAAAGTTATGTGCCGCATGCACCACAAAACCCCATCGACGCGCGTGTTGTGTCGGTGTACGGCAGTGCCGTGGCCAACGCGGCACAAAACCAGGTGGTGGTGATCAACCGCGGCACGCGTGACGGCGTGGAGAGCGGCCACGTGTTGGCCATCATGAAAGCCGGCGCCCGCATGGTCGATAAAACCGACGCCACCCTGCCGCAAATCAAACTGCCCGATGAGCGCAACGGCTTACTGATGGTGTTTCGCCCCTTTGAGCGGCTGTCTTATGCGCTGGTGCTCGACATCACCAGCGGTGTCAAAGTGGGCGACCATCTGGTCAACCCCAACTGACCCAGCCGCACCGACGACGCACTGACCCGCCCAACGACTGCTCAAGTGGAACGTGAAGAACTGGCCGCCTGGCTGCGCTTGACTCTGACACCCGGCGTTGGCAATGCCACGGCGCGCAAGCTGCTGGGTGCCTTTGGCCTGCCGCAAGCTATTTTTGAGCAGCCCACCAGCGCGTTAGGACAAGTCGCCAGCAGCGCACAGGTGGCAGCCCTGCGCAGCACACCGCCTGAACTGGATGCACTCGTCAACACCACTTGGGCCTGGCTGCAGCAAGACGCTCCCGCAGGCATTCGCCACCAAATCGTCGCGCTGGGTGACAGCGGCTACCCACAAACGCTCCTCAGCCTGGACGACCCACCGCTGATGCTGTACCTGCTGGGCGTCGGAAAATTTAAGGAAATTAGCCCTGTAGCCCTTATAAATAATGCGCAAGTAGCTATATATAATATAGCAATTAAGTGCGCCATTGACCCGGCCCTTAGCCTGGCTGTGGTGGGCAGCCGCAACCCGACCCCACAGGGGCTGGCCAACGCCCGGCTGTTTGCCAAGGCCATAGCGCAAGCCGGGCTGACCGTGGTCAGCGGCCTGGCACTGGGCGTGGACGGCGCCGCCCATGAAGGCGCTTTGGAAGGCGTGTCCGCCACAGCCGGGGTAGGAGCGACGGTCGCCGTGGTTGGCACCGGGCTCGACCGCGTCTACCCCAGGGCGCACCGCGACCTGGCACACCGGATTGCTGCGCACGGCTTGCTGGTGAGCGAATACCCGCTGGGCACACCGCCCCTGACCGCCAATTTTCCCAAGCGGAACCGTCTGATTGCCGGCCTCTCCAATGGCACGCTGGTGGTCGAAGCAGCACTGAAATCAGGGTCGCTGATCACCGCCCGGCTAACCTCCGAGCAAGGCAAGGATGTGTTTGCCATCCCCGGCTCGATTCACGCGGCGCAGTCGCGTGGCTGCCATGCGCTGATCAAGCAAGGGGCCAAGCTGGTGGAGTCGGCACAAGACATTCTGGAAGAACTAAAATGGCCGATGGGCATGTCAATCGCTACAACATCAATAGCGGGTAGTGCATATGACGAAACGACTACAGGTCTTTTTGATGAAAACTCAGCGCTCCTGGCCGCACTCGGCTTTGACCCCGTGGGGCTGGATGCCCTGCAGGCGCGATGCGGTCTCGATACGTCTGACCTGCAAGCACAACTGATGGGACTGGAACTTGACGGCGACGTGGCGCGGTTGCCCGGCGGGCTGTTTCAACGCCTGGCGCGGGTCTGATCGCGACACTATTGACGGACTTTTGGCGGGACCTTTCACCCAGGTCGAATTAGTCGCCCAATTCACCCGTTTGACACACGCTCTTCACAGTACAGTGGCTGCATGTTTGAAGTCCTTGCCTTTGTATTTGAGAACTACTGGTGCGGCGATGCCTGCCCAGCACGGCCTGCCCTGCAGCGCAAACTCAACGCCGTCGGTTTTGACGACGACGAGATTCAAGATGCCCTGGTCTGGCTGGAAGAGTTGAAAAATGCCACGCGCAGTGCGCCGCCCAAACCGGGCGTCAACGCGAGCGCGCTCACCACAGAAGTAGCCGCCCTGAGCAACCTGCCCACCCCGGCCCCGGTGCACGCCTTGCGCGTCTTGACCCCAGCCGAGCAGGCCCGCCTGGGCCGCGAGGGTTGGGGCTTGATGGCGTTTTTAGTGTCTGCCGAGGTGCTGCCCTGGCAAAGGTTTGAGCTGGTGATGGACCGGGCCATGGCGACACCAGCTGACGAACTCACGGTAGATGACCTCAAGCTCATCGTACTGATGGTCTTCTGGAGCTTGGGAGAAGAGCCCGATGCCTTGGTGCTCGACGAGCTGTGCGACAACCGCGAGACCCGCGTGGGCCATTGACTGGCACTTGTCTTCAGCCGAGCAAACGTTCCGGATTCGCCTCGATCTTTCCCAGTGCGTTGCGGGTGGCGCGCAGCGTGAGTGGCTCGCGCTCTTGCGGCTCAAGCAGCCCGGCCTGCAAATAGGCCGCCAAACGAACCGTCTGAATCAAATAACTGCGCCCCAGATTTGATGCAAACAAATGCAGGTGCCCAAGCGGGCTGCGCCAGACGTACTGCACCTGGATTTCCTGGGCGTTGAAGTTCAATACAAACCAGGCGCCAAGATCCAGGCCGTGGGCCCATTCCAGCATGACCGGGGTGGCGGCACCTCCGCCTTGTGTGATCACTTCCAGCCCGGAGGCGTCAATGCCCAGCAACTCCTCGATGCTGTCGACATCCAGCGGCAGCTCTTCGGTGCCATCGTCGGTAACGTAGTCCTCCAAATTAGCCAATCGTTTGGCCAGCGCCTGAATCTGCTCATCGGCGATGGCCTCGGTTTTGGACATGAACGCCTCCACCAGAACGGCGCTGATGATCTTGACGTGCGCCTCTTGCGCCGACTGAACCATGTTCATGAGGGCCAAGCCGCTGCGCAGGCACTGCAAGAGGTCGGGCAGGTCGTTGATGACGCGGGCCCGGTCGGCACGGTTAGGTTTGGCACTGGCCGCCCAGATCAGGTCAGATGCGGTCTTCTTGAGCAGCAGCGTTTCTTCGTGCTGCGGGCCTTGGCGCACAGCAGAAATCGCCAACACCTCGGCCCACACCTTGTACAAGAACTCGCGGATCTCGTCGCGCACCGGCATGTCCTTGATCTGGTTGCGCAACTCAATGGTGTACTGAATGGTGAGCGTTTCCTTTTGTTCGACCCGCTCGGCCACACCCACCACTTTTTGTGTGTTCGGTTTTGTCGTCAAGTGCTTTTTCAGAAACACCTGGAATTCCTCATACACCCGCTGGTAAACGCGCACGCCGGTCTCTGGGTACTGCTCGATCACCTGAACAATCCGCTTGACCTCGACCTCCAGTGCTGCACTGCTGATGCCACTGGCGTCAAAACCCAGCACGCAGGAGCCCATGTGGTCAATCAGCTGGCGCGCGGGGTGATCCAGCTTGGTGAAAAAGTCGGGCTCGGCCAAGGCCATGCGCAACACAGGCATCTGCAAACGGGCAAACCAAACCCGAATGCCAGGCGGAATGCGGTCTTCTTCCAGAATCGACTGAAACATCAACGCCACCAGTTCCACGATGGCTTTTTCAGCATCGGTGCCGGCCTTGCTTTTGATCTCGGCAGACTGCTGGCGCATTTCATCTGCCACGCGTTGCAGCAGAATGGGCGCCGCCACTTGGTAGACCGCGCCGGGCTGACTGCTGTAATAAGCATCGCCCAGCCGTGGCAACTGGGCCAACACCGTCATCAAGGGCGCCGACGGCCCACCAGACGGCATCTCAAAGGCCCCACCGACCGGCATTCCCCCAGCCGACCCGCCCCCCATGGGCATGGCGCCCATCGGTGCGCCAGACATGAAAACAGCACCACCGGCTGGGCTTGTACCGCCCGACAACGGCATCACAGCGGTTTGGGGTGCAGTGCCGACGAGAAACCGGCTGATCTGGTCCATCAAGCCTTGTGCGCGCGAACCACGCCAATAAGCACCCAAACCGGACGCAAGCCCCTGCCCGCCCGGCGTTTGCCCAGCGCCACCGCGCATGCCCGGCCCATGGCCTCTTGTCGCGGGCTGCCCCACCTGACTGCCCGGACCGGGCGTGAAAGCCCCCGCCCCCGAAGCGCTCGCCGCTTGATCAGAAAAACCGGATGGCGCAAACCCTGACGGTTTGACGCCTTTGTTGAACTCAATCACGGGCAGCACACCTTGCTCAATCAGCAGCGCGTTACCTTGGGCGTAAGCGACCTTGAAAGGTTCAAACAGGTGCCGTTGCACCACGTCACTGACCAGGGGCCAGGCCTCACGCGGCATCCCAGAGTCAGTCCATTGCTCAACCACTGCCAAAAACAGGGTTTCCGGGTGAACGATGTCTTGTGAGGTGAGGTCGCGCCCGCCGTTGATTGCCTTGAGTCGAGTGCGCAAGTCATTGACTTCGGTGGCGGCAATTTCCATCAGGCCCAGCGCCAGACGAGAGGCGACGATCTTGTTCTCTACCACCTCGGTGCCAATGAGTTCAAAGCCACCGTCCAGCGCCAGCGAAGGGGTTCGCACGGCAGGCGGGGCCATCAAGGCAGTTTGCCAGGCTTTCACGACGCCGTCGTGCCAGTGATTTCTCTGCTTTTGGTAGGCCATCCAGGCGTCACGCCGAAGCTGCTTCTCACGCGACGGGGCAGCTTCGTCCATCAGGGTCAGCAACCGCTCCTGAACCACATTCAGCAGCGAGGCCATGGCCACGCTGGCATGGGCCATCAGTTCCTTACGGACCCTGAACGCCAGTGCAGACCCAGCCCGAGGTGGAATCGATGTGACCATAGCTGGAAATTTTAGACCGTTGCTCCTGCGTTGGGGTCGTTCGGGTCAATGTCTTGTTTGGCCGCTCCCCCTTTGACCAGGTCTTCACGCGCAATGCCCAGCCACATGGCAATGGCAGCAGCGACAAATACCGAAGAGTAAATGCCAAACAAAATGCCAATGGTGAGCGCCAGTGCAAAGTAGTGCAAGGTGGCGCCGCCAAACAACAACATCGACAGCACCATCATCTGTGTCGACCCATGGGTGATGATGGTACGACTGATGGTGGAGGTGATGGCGTTGTTGATGATCTCAACCGTGGTCATTTTCCGATAACGACGAAAGTTTTCACGAATCCGGTCAAAAATCACCACCGACTCGTTCACCGAATAGCCTAGGACCGCCAGCACCGCAGCCAGCACCGGCAGGGAAAACTCCCACTGAAAATAGGCAAAAAAGCCCAGAATGATGATCACGTCATGCATGTTGGCAATGATGGCCGCCACGGCAAACTTCCATTCAAACCGCACGGCCAGGTAAATCATGATGCCGATTACCACAAAAGCCAGCGCCTTGAGCCCGTCTGCGGCCAGCTCGTCGCCGACCTGGGGGCCAACAAATTCGGTGCGACGCATGGTGGCTGAGGCATCAGCCACTTTCAAAGCCGCCATCACCTGCGTGCTTTGCTGAGCCGAACTGACGCCTTTCTGGGCCGGAAGGCGAATCAGCACGTCACGCGCGGTGCCAAAGTTTTGCACCTGCACATCGGCAAACCCGAGCTTGGCCACGGTGTTGCGCACCATGCCTAGGTCAGCCGGTTGAGAATAAGTCACCTCAAGCAAGGTGCCGCCGGTGAACTCCACCGACAAATGCAACCCGCGTGAAAACAGGAAAAACACCGCCGCCAGAAACGTCAGGCCCGAGATGAGGTTGAACACCAGGGCATGGCGCATGAACGGGATGTCCCGCTTGATCCTAAAAAATTCCATGGTCTCTTTCTAATCAGTTGGGGACAGAGCTGGCTCACTTTGTGTAGCTGCGGTCTGTCCCGCAAGGTTTTACGATTCAGTCTTGAGTGCCGTACCCGTATCAGGGCGCCAGATGGTGCCAATGGACACGGTTTTCAGGCGGTTTTTGCGGCCATACCAAAGGTTAACCAAGCCACGCGAGAAAAACACGCCAGAGAACATGCTGGTCATGATGCCCAGCACGTGCACCACGGCAAAACCACGCACCGGTCCCGAGCCAAAGGCCAGCAGAGCCAAGCCGGCAATCATGGTGGTGATGTTGGAGTCAAAAATGGTGGCCCAGGCGCGGTCATAACCGGTGTGGATGGCCGCTTGCGCTGAGGCCCCGCCACGCAATTCTTCACGAATGCGCTCGTTAATCAACACATTCGAGTCAATCGCCATACCCAACACCAGCGCCATGGCGGCCATGCCGGGCAGCGTCAAGGTGGCTTGCAGCATGGACAAAACGGCCACCAACAGCAGCAGGTTGAATGCCAGCGAAATACTGGAAAACACGCCAAACAGCATGTAATAGGCGCACATGAAAATGGCCACCGCCACAAACCCCCAGGTGACGCTGTCAAAGCCCTTGGCAATGTTTTCAGCACCCAGGCTTGGGCCAATGGTGGTTTCTTCAATGATTTCCATCGGCGCCGCAAGCGACCCAGCACGCAACAGCAGCGCCGTGTCATTGGCTTCCATGGTGGTCATGCGGCCCGAGATTTGCACCCGGCCGCCGCCGATTTCAGAGCGAATCACCGGCGCGGTCACCACTTCGCCCTTGCCTTTTTCAAACAGCAAGATGGCCATGCGTTTGCCAATGTTTTCACGCGTCACATCGCGGAAGATGCGGGTGCCCTTGGCGTCCAGGTTCAAGTTGACGGTGGGTTCCTGCGTCTGGCTGTCAAAGCCGGGCTGTGCATCGGTCAGGTTTTCGCCGGTCAAGATCACTTGCTTTTTGACGATCACGGGCTGGCCATTGCGCTCCAGATAACGCTCTGAGCCAAAGGGCACCACACCGGTACCGGCCTCGGCCCCACGGGCTTCGGCACTTTCGTCAACCATGCGCACTTCAAGTGTGGCGGTGCGACCCAAAATGTCCTTGGCCTTGGCGGTATCTTGCACGCCAGGCAACTGCACCACGATGCGGTCCAGGCCCTGCTGCTGAATCACCGGCTCGGCCACGCCAAGTTCGTTGATGCGGTTATGCAAGGTGGTGATGTTCTGCTTGAGCGCCTGGTCCTGAATGCGGCGCGCCGCCTCCGGCTTGATGGCGGCAGTGAGCTTGAACTCGGCCCCGTCGGCAGCGTCTACCGTTTGCAAATCAGTAAATTGGTCCTGGAACACCGCTTTGGCGGCGTCCAACGTGGCGACATCGCGAAAACGCACCTCAATGGTTTGTGCGTTGCGGCTGATGCCACTGTGGCGAATGTTCTTCTCGCGCAGGCTGGTGCGCACGTCGCCCGTGAGCGACTCGGCGCGTTTGGTCAGCGCCGCCTGCATGTCCACCTGCAGCATGAAGTGCACACCACCGCGCAAATCCAGCCCCAGGTACATGGGCGAGGCATGCAAACCAGACAACCAGGCCGGCGAGCGCGACAACAGATTCAGCGCCACCACATAACCGGTGTTGCCAGCATCAGGCACCAACGCTTTCTGGATGGCGTCTTTGGCCTTGAGCTGGGCGTCGGTGTTGGCCAGACGCACCTTGATCGACGCGCCTTCGAGCGTCACCACATCAGCAGCAACGCCAGCGGCCTTCAGCGCCGCCTCCACCTGAGCCAGCGTGCCCGTGTCGACCTTGACCAAGGGCTTGGCCGCAGACACCTGCACCGCTGGCGACTCGCCAAAAAAATTCGGCAGGGCATACACAAAGCCCACCACCAGCGCGATCAGGATGACCACGTATTTCCAAACCGGGTAACGATTCATGATCGCCCTTCTGACATCAAACTGGAGAAAACTGACACAAACCCAACTGGCACAGACCAGCGCCGGCGAAACTTATTTGATGCTGCCCTTGGGCAAGACTTGCACCACGGCGCTGCGTTGCAACTGGACTTCAACTCCATTGGCCACTTCAATGTTGATGAAACTGTCACCCAATTTGGTGACCTTGCCCAGGATGCCGCCGGCTGTGGCGACTTCATCACCCTTGGCCAAAGATTCGACCATGGATTTGTGCTCTTTGGCCTTTTTCATTTGCGGGCGAATCATCACGAAGTAGAGCACCACAAACATCAGCACCAACGGCAGCATGCCCATCAGGGAAGACTGCAGGTCACCGCCAGCGGCTGCTGCGGGGGCGGTTTGAGCAATGGCAGAAGAAATAAACACGGCAAACTCCAATGATTTGAATCAATAAAAAAAGGCAAACCGCCCAACCAATGTGCGCATTCGCACAAAAATCAGGCAACTTGCCATTGTATGCGGGCAGTTTCCACGGCCACTGATGGCCTTTGATGACGCCCCCCACAGCCTTGTCAGGCCGGGTTGCCGGTCCGAAAACGACCCAACAACCCGGACCATTTTTTCATAGCGGCGGTCATGGCCCGCACCTTGACATGGCCAAAACCTCGAATGTCTTGCGGAATAGTCGCCAGGGAAACCGCAATTTGATAGCTACCTGCGCTTATTTCACGGTGGCTAGAGGTCAATTTGTCACATATTTCCAGCAACACAGCCTCATACCGCTCGATCCAGGCGCGTTCCTGACGCCGCTCGTCAGAGCGGCCAAACACATCCAGCGCAGTGCCACGCAAGCCTTTGAGTCGCGCCAGCCCTTTGAAGGCAACCATGACCCATGGGCCAAAGCGTTGCTTGACCAACTCGCCCCTGTCATTGGTTTTAGCCAGCAGAGGCGGTGCCAGATGAAAGTGCAATTGGTAGTCACCTTCAAATTGCTGCGCAACCGTGGACCTGAAACTGCCCTCGGTATAAAGCCGCGCCACCTCGTACTCGTCCTTGTAAGCCATCAACTTGAACAGGTTGCGCGCCACGGCCTCACTCAGCGCCGTTTTGCCCAGCAACACATCCACCCGTTGCACGTCAGCCATGGCTTGTTGGTAGCGGGCGGCGTAGGCGGTGTTCTGATAAGCGGTTAAAAACGCCACGCGTTTGGCAATGACCTCGGCCAGCGCGGGCTTTTTGACAAATTCGATCACTTGGCCGACCTGAAGCAGCGCCTGCACCGCCGTCAAGTCATGCGCGCAGTGACGGCCCCACTCAAACGCGGCCTGATTGTTGGCCACCTGCACGCCATTAAGTGCCATGGCCTGCAGCAAGGCGGCGCGGCTCAGTGGCACCCGGCCCTTTTGCCAGGCATAACCGAGCAAGAGGGGGTTGGTGTAGATCGCGTCGCCCAACGCTTGGATGGCCACCTGCTCCGCATCAAACACACCCAAAGCTTGCACGCCCACATTGGCCGCAATGGCGGCCTCGCACCCACCTTCAGGAAACTGCCACTGCGGGTTATGGACAAACGCCGCCGTGGGCGTGGCGTGGCTGTTCAGTGCCACAAAAGTGCGCCCGTGCTGCATCACATTGAGCGTGACTTTGCTGGCGGCCACGATGGCATCGCAGCCCAGCACCAGGTCCGCCTTGGCGGTGTCCACCTTGCTGGTGTAAATGGCATCGGCGGTGTTGGCGATCTGGACAAAGCTCCAGGTGGCCCCGCCTTTTTGCGCCAAGCCACCGGCATCTTGCGTGACCACGCCTTTGCCGTCCAGATGCGCTGCCATGCCCAGCAGCTGGCCAAGGGTGATGACCCCGGTGCCACCGACGCCACCGACCACGATGCCCCAGGCCGCATCCACGTTCGGCAGCACCGGTTCTGGCAGACCCGGCAAGGTGCTCAGGCGGCCTTGTTGGTCCTTTTTGGGTTTTTTGAGTTGCCCACCCTTGACCGTGACAAAACTCGGGCAAAAGCCTTTGACACAGCTGAAGTCTTTGTTGCAGCTGCTTTGGTTGATGCTGCGCTTGCGGCCAAATTCGGTTTCAAGCGGCTCAATGCTGAGGCAGTTGGACTGCTCACCGCAGTCGCCGCAGCCTTCGCACACCAGCGCGTTGATGACCACCCGCTCATCGGGCTCAACAAGCGTGCCGCGTTTGCGCTTGCGGCGTTTTTCGGTAGCGCACATCTGGTCATAAATGATCGCCGTGGTGCCTTTGAGCTCACGGAACTCGCGTTGGATGCGATCGAGCTCATCGCGGTGGTGCACCGTCACCCCAGGCACCAGCGCCTGATGAGCGTATTTTTCAGGCTGGTCGGTCACGATCACCAGTTTGGCCACGCCTTCACTGACCAGGCTGGCCATGATTTGCAGCACGCTGTGGCCTTCAGCGCGCTCTCCCACACGCTGGCCGCCGGTCATGGCCACGGCATCGTTGTAAAGCACTTTGTAGGTGATGTTGACCCCGGCGGCAATGCTCTGGCGAATGGCCAACAGGCCGCTATGAAAGTAGGTGCCGTCGCCCAGGTTGGCAAACACGTGGGTGTCGGTGGTGTAGGGTTGTTGCCCGACCCAGGCGACACCTTCGCCACCCATCTGGCTGAAGGTGCTGGTTGAACGGTCCATCCAGACCGTCATGAAATGGCAGCCGATGCCAGCCAATGCGCGTGAGCCTTCAGGCACGCGGGTGCTGGTGTTGTGCGGGCAACCACTGCAAAACCAGGGCGTGCGCTCGCCAGTGTCGGTTTTGAGCGCCAGCGCACCTCGCTCCTTGGCCTCCAGGAGGGCTAGATGCTGGTCCATGCGCGCCGCCACATCGTCCGGCACACCGAGCTTTTTCAGGCGTTTGGCAATGGCTTTGGCGACCAGGCCCGGGTTCAGGTCGGCATTGGCGCGCAATAAGGCGCTGGCCCCCGGATTGGGCTGGCTCCACTCGCCACCACTGCCGTCACCCTCGTCATCAAACTTGCCCACCACATTGGGGCGCACGCGCCAGTTGTACAACTCTTCTTTCAGCTGGTATTCGATGACTTGACGTTTTTCTTCTACCACCAGAATTTCTTGCAGCCCATGGGCAAAGTCGCGGGTGATGCTGGCTTCGAGCGGCCACACCACGTTGACCTTGTGCAGGCGCAGGCCGATGCGCTGGCAGGTGGCCGCATCCAGACCTAAATCCGCCAGCGCTTGCCGTGTGTCATTGAACGCCTTGCCGCTGGCAATGATGCCAAAGCGGTCTTGCGCGCTGACTATGACGTTGTGGTTGAGCTTGTTGGCGCGCACATAGGCCAGCGCGGCGTACCACTTGTAGTCCATCAGGCGGGCTTCCTGGTCCAGCGCCGGGTCGGGCCAGCGGATGTGCAGGCCGCCTGCGGGTATGGCGAAATCTTCGGGCATGACAATCTTGACGCGGCCCAGGCTGACATCGACCGAGCTGCTGGACTCCACCACCTCCTGAATCGTCTTCATGCCAGCCCAAACGCCCGAGAAGCGACTTAACGCAATGGCGTGCAGCCCCATGTCCAAAATGCCCTGCACATCGGACGGAAAAAACACCGGCAAGCCACAAGCCTTGAAGATGTGATCGCTCTGGTGCGCGGCGGTCGAGCTTTTGCTGACATGGTCGTCGCCCGCCACCGCCACCACGCCGCCATGGCGCGCAGTGCCGGCCATGTTGGCGTGTTTGAACACGTCAGCGCTGCGGTCCACACCTGGCCCCTTGCCGTACCAGATACCAAAGACGCCGTCGTGTTTTTTGCTTTGCGGGTACAGGTCGAGCTGCTGAGTGCCCCACACCGCCGTGGCCGCCAGTTCTTCGTTCACGCCGGGCTGGAATACGATGTGCTGCGCCTCCAGATGGCTGCGCGCCGCTACCAGCGCCTGGTCATAACCACCCAGTGGCGAGCCACGGTAACCGCTGATGAAACCAGCGGTGTTCAAACCCGCCAAGGCATCACGCTGGCGCTGCAGCATGGGCAAGCGCACCAGCGCTTGTACCCCGCTCATGAAGGCGCGACCTTCGGTCAGGGCGTATTTGTCGTCAAGGCGGGCTGTTTGCAAGGCCTCGTGGGCCTGCTTGGGCAAGGGGGCGTTCATGGGCAACTCCAGTTTTTGCGTCAGGTGTCTCGTGAACACCATCGTATTGAGAAGTTAAAAACCAGCAAAAACGCCACCCCATGAACCGAACATGGGGTGGCGTCAAATTATAAGCAATTTAGGCCTGTAGACCTTATGGAACAAGCGTATACAGCTATTGATACTATAGCAACTTAGCTATTAGACCTGGCGCGTTAACACCTTGCGGATGGTGTCGGCCAGCTCTTCGGCGACAAACTTGGCCACATAGGCATCGGCCCCGACTTTTTTCACATGGTCTTCGTTGGTGGAACCCGTCAAAGACGAGTGAATGACCACCGGAATGCCGCTGTAACGCGCATCTTGCTTGATGTTGCGTGTCAGTGTAAAACCGTCCATCTCGGGCATTTCAAGGTCGGTCAGCACCAAGGCCACCTTGTCCTTGATGGTTTGGCCATTGGCCTCGGCCTCAGAGGCCATGGCTTTCAGACGGTCCCAGGCTTCCTGGCCAGACTTGGTCATGATGTACGGCACACCCATGGCTTTCAGGCCCTGCTCGATCATCATGCGCGCCACGGCTGAGTCGTCTGCGGCCAGCACCACCGTGCCTGGGGGAACGTGCAGCTTGCTGGAAACGTCAACGTCAACCTTGTGCTGCTCTGGGAACACGTCGCGCAAGATTTGCTCCACGTCGAGCACCTGAGCCAAGCGGGTGTTCTCGGCTGCACCATCCAGACGCGCAATGCTGGTCACCAGACCACCACCACGGCCTTCAGCTGACAGCACATGCTTCCATTCCAGGCGAACGATCTCATTGACCTCTTCCACAGCAAACGCTTGCGTGGTGCGGGCAAATTCCGTCACCAGCAAAATCCCCAATCCTTTGCTTGGGGTGGTACCAACCAGTTGGGGCAGGTTGATCACGGTGATCATCTGGCCCCGAATGTTGGCCACGCCCATCACCGACGGCGGCGAGTTGACCATGGCTGTGATCTCAGGCATCACCAAAATCTCACGCACCTTGAACACATTGATGCCAAATAGTTCACGTTTGTCGGTGCCGGGCGCTTCCCCCAATCGAAACAGCAACAACTCAAACATGCTGTTGCCGGCCAGGTTGGTGCGCTCATCAATGTCGCGCATGGAGGATTTGCTGCTTGCTGTGTTCATGAAGAGTCCTGTTAAAGCTGAGACTGTTGTTTTCGGGGCCTATGGTAACGCCATCAACGCGGCTTGGGCCACAGCACCCACAGGCGCAACGGCTGCTTCAGACGCCCCGCCAACTCACCGGCAGCGGCCCCCCAGCCGGCAAAATAATCAGCCCGGACGGCACCCCGGATGGCACTACCTGTGTCTTGCGCCAGCACCAGCCGCTGTAGTGAAAGCTGCGGCCCCTCGGACGCCAGCCAGACTGGTGTGCCGTAGGGAATGCTTTCGGGGTCAACGGCAATCGAGCGACCCGGGGTCAGTGGCACACCCTGTGCACCACGCGGGCCAAAGCCACTGTCAAAGTTGCCCAGCGGCTCTTCCCTGAAGAACACCACCCGGGGATTTCGCCACAGCAGCTCGCGCACACGCTGCGGGTTTTGCAACATCCAGGCCTTGATGCCGGGCCAGGAGGCATCGCGCAGCTCACCCTGATCGAGCAACCAGCGACCAATGCTTTGGTAAGCCTGCCCGTTGTGACCGGCGTAAGCCAGGCGTACCAGCTGTTGGCGCCCATCAGGTTCGGTGACACGCATGCGGCCCGAGCCTTGAATCTGCAGCACCATGGCTTGCACTGGGTCAGCCAGGTAAACAATTTCTCGCCCCCGCACCGCCGCCTGCGCCTCAGGCAGTGTGTCAATTTCTTGCCGGGTAAACCACGGCCTGGACGCTGTCAACCCTAGCGGCATTTGGTAGAGCGGCACCTCAAAGCCGGCGCCCGGGATGCGCCGAGCCTCTAACTCGGGCTCAAAGTAAGCGGTCAACAAGCCGCTGGCGCTGCCCTGCAACGGCTCCACACGGTAGGGCTGCAGACGCTCCAAAAGCCATTGGCGCTGGGCCTCATCACCACCAATGCTCAGGCGCCTCACTTCAGGGCACAGCGGCGCAAACACGGGGCCGGGGCGCTCGCAACTTTTCAGCCAGGCGTTCCAGGCTTCGAACAAGGTGTCAGCCTCAAAGCCAGGCAACTCGCGCCAAGGCACCGCCACCCAACGGCTGTTACCCCGCAACAAACTGGGTAGGGCGCTCGCCTCTTGCGGCGTGACAACAGCCGCAGGTGGCACAACCATGGGCTCCGGGGTGGGCAACGGGATGCGGGGGGCGCTGCCACAAGCCACCAGCACAGCAGCCAGGGCCAGTAGTCCGGCGCGCTGCAACCCTGCTAAAACAAGGCTCATGACACGCCTCATAACACGCGGTGCTGCAACGCAGGCAAACGGCTGCGGCAGGCAATCAGGGCGTCAAAGTCAAAATCAGCCAGCACCACGCCAGCCTCTTGCGCCTGCTGTGCGAGCAACTTTCCCCACGGGTCAACCAGCATGGCGTGGCCCCAGGTGCGGCGCTGGTTGTCGTGCAGGCCACCTTGCGCGGCAGCCGCCACAAACGACAGGTTTTCAATGGCGCGGGCGCGCAGCAGCACCTCCCAATGTTCCTGCCCAGTGGTGTAGATAAAGGCACTGGGCACCAGCATCAGGTGCGCCCCCGCGCTGGCATAAGCCCGGTACAACTCGGGAAAACGCAGGTCGTAACACACGCTCAAGCCAATGCGCCAGATGTGACCGTCTTTAGAAGGCAAATCAAACGTCACCGGCTGGCTACCTGCCGTGAGCACCAATGACTCGTCGTAGCGTTCCTGGCCATTGTCAAAGCGAAACAGGTGAATTTTGTCGTAGCGCGCTACGCAGGCACCCTGTGGTGAAAACACCAGGCTGCTGTTGCTGACCCGCGCCGTGACCGGGGGCGCAGCCTCACTGGCGGTCGGGCTGATCAACGGCAGCGTGCCTCCCACCAGCCACAAGCCCAGACTGCGTGCGCTGTCAGCCAAGAATTGCTGCAGCGGACCGCTGCCATACGCCTCGCCAATGGCCAGCTTGTCAGCATCCCGCTGACCCATCAGGCAAAAGTACTCGGGCAGCACGGCCAACTCGGCGCCTTGGCGCGCCGCCAACTCAAGCAAGGCCTGGGCCTGCGCCAGGTTTACCGACACGTCCGAGCCGGACACCATCTGAATCACGGCAACTTTCATGGCGTTTTTTCCTTGGGTTGGGTGGGTGTTCGTGACACTTTGGTCACATGGGGGTCGGTCCAGCTGCCATCCACACGAAACTCCTGCGTGTTGGATTCAATCAGCGGACGGCGCAAAAACATTTGCGCCAGAAAGGTGCCTAAACCCACAGCAGGGTTGATCACCGTCGCTATCAATGAGGCCGTGCCAGCGTTGATTTCCGGCACCACCACCACCTTTAAATCCTGCGTTTCATTGGCAATGTCGGCCCGGCCTTCCATCAACACGGCGGCATTCACGCCTTTCATCTGCAGGTTGTTGGTGTAAGCAATGCCGTGGTCCACGGTGACATCGCCGCGCAAAAAGTCAAAGGCAAAACCGTCGCTGAAAACGTCGCGAAAATCCAGCGTCAGGCGCCGCGGCAAAGACTGCAGGCTCAACACACCAAACAGCTTGGCAATGCCCGGGTCAGCCTTGAGGAACTGGCCCGAGGCCACGTTGACAGAGAAGGCGCCGCCCAGCGTCGGGTAATCCAGCTTCAGGGGCGAGCCCATCCAGGCCACCTGACCTTCCAGATTGCCACTGGCCCGGCGCACCACGTCTTTCATGCCAAAACGCGCCAGCAGCGCGCCGCCGTTGACAATATCCAGCTTGAAATTCAGCACGGTGCGCCGGCGCTCCACAGAGGCCGGGCTGCTGATGGCTGCACTTTGCGCATTCAGGCGCGCCCAGTTGCCACTGGCCACCAGCGTCGCTTCTGGCACACTCAGGTTGAACTTGTTCAAGCGCCATTCACGCACACCCGCCGCCCCGCTGCTGCTGGCCATGCGGTTGATGGCCTCCACCTCAAGGCGGCCAAAACGTTTGCCGCGCAACTCCAGGTCATCCACCACAATGTCCAGCGCCGGGATACTGGCTGGCTGGGCATCCAGCAGCGCCTCCACATCAGACTCGGCCGAGGGCGCAATCGTCAAGCGAGCCAGCCGCGCGTAAACCCGGCCAGCGCCGTTGATCGTGTTGCCGTCCGATCCCTGGCGGTACTCCAGGTAGCCATTGAGTTCGGTGGCATTCAAGTTGGCGCGCCACAAGGTACCGTCG
Source organism: Rhodoferax sp. (assembly GCF_028688795.1). Taxonomy (GTDB): domain Bacteria; phylum Pseudomonadota; class Gammaproteobacteria; order Burkholderiales; family Burkholderiaceae_C; genus Rhodoferax. The sequence continues at coordinate 57,034 of NZ_JAQTXM010000018.1, forward strand.
CGGCTGCCACCAATCACCATCTGGTTGAATTGGCGCCCGCCAAACGTCAAGGCATCTGCGCGTATCGCCAAGGTGGCGGGCAAATACGCCAGCGCCTGACTGAAGTCACTGGAGGCCGAGACATTCGCGGGAACAGACGCAGCGGCTGGTGAAAGTGATGCACCGGCCACCTGTGACAACGCGTCTTGCCACGCATCCACATTGAAACGGGGCAGCTTGATGCTGGCGCTGACGCCTTGTGCCAACAGCGGCACGGCTTCCTGAGCATCCAGCCCGATCCCAATGGCGCCGCGCAACACGCGTGGCGTTTCGCCCGACACATCGCGCTCGTACACCGCACTGCCGAGCTGGCCCACGCTCAGGCTCAGGCGGTCACTCACTGGCATGGCGGGCCCGCCAGCTTGCGCCAATCCATTCAACAACTCGGTCTGCAGGCGCAGAGAAAGCGCAGTGACAGCGCCTTTTTGCAACGGGTCAGGCAGGGTCAAGGCCATGCCTTGCAGGTTGCTTTGCACCAGCAACTCGGGCACACCCTTGCGAAAACCTAGCGTGGCACTATAGGCAGCGCTGCCACTGGCCTGGCGCGCAAGACGGGCAACAAATCCAAGCTCGGTCGCCTGGCGCAGACCCTCGGCGCTAGCCGTGCCGGTGGCCCGAATCAACGTGGGCGTGGCACGCGTGGTGTCGCCACCTGGGGCCAACACCAAACCGCCCTCAAGGCGTGCATCGCCGCCCAACATGCGGGCCTGCACACCCGTCAGGGTGAAGCCGGTCTGGCTGAAGTTGATGGCCCCACGGGCGTTGAAGAGCTTGGGACTATCGGGCGTGACGTGCACGTCGTTGCCCGCCAGCACCACGCTGCCCTGCACCGTGGATTTGTCCAGTTGCGCAATCGGCAGCGCCAGTTTGAGCTTGATGTCGGCGTCACCGCTGGTCACGGTGCGCGCCAGGGCATGGCCAATCAAGCCGCCAATCGGTGAGCCATTGATCACCCGCAAAGCATCGGGCAGCAGCCCCTTGAAGTCGGCGTCCACGACGACCGTGGTTTTGTTCAAGTCGGCGATGGTCACATTGGCTTTGATCACCTGCACTGCGGGTGCCTCGGCCAGCTTGGCACGGGCGTCTTTCACATGCAGCTGCATGCGGTCAATTACCAGTTCGCCACTGAGCCCGGTCAAGGTGGGCCACGGCAGTTCTTGCGGCTCCTGCAGCGCGGTCGGCACAAAGGCCATGGCTGCATCTTTCACATCGGCGCTGATTCTGAAACTGCCCTGGCGCGGGTCAATCGTTGGCAACTGGTCGATGTCACCCCTGATGGCAAAACGCACATTGCTGGCGCCGCCTGCTGTGATGGCGTTCTTGACATAGTCGCGCGCTGCCTGGTCGATCACCAGCGGCAAATAACGGTGCACCCGAGTGCCATTGGCGCGGCTGAGCGTGGCCTGCAGGTCCAGCACCCCCGGAAACCGGCTGCGACTGGCTGACTTGGCGGGGTCAGAGGTTTCCCATTTGATTTGCGCCTGACCCTGGGCGTCGGCGTTGACAAAACTCACATCCGAGAGCTGCACAGCGATGCGCTCATCCTTGAGCTGCCAGCGCGCCTGCGCAGTGAGCTGCGCCACATCCACCAGGCTGTCCTGAAAAACGCTGGGCAAGTCCACCGCGCCCTGGTCAATGCGCACACCGGCCCGTCCAGACTTCTGGTCCAGATCAAAGTCGACACTCAAGCCCCGAACCCCCGGCGCTTGCGCCACCGCGGCCCATTCAAGCTGGCTGAACTTACCCTTGGCGGTGTAGCTTTTCGGCGCACTCAGCGGTCCCTGCCAGGTCAGGGCCAATTGCTCGCCCACACCTTTAGGCGCGTATCGCAGCAGAAGTTCACGCACCTCGGCTTCTACGGGGATGCGTTGAACCACTTGAGCCAACGCCGCCAGATCAAGCTTGTCTGCGCGCAACTCGCCCCGCGCCGGTATCTGGCCTTCACCCCGCATGAACAGCACCTGCACGTTGCTGCCGGGCCAGCGCAATCCGTCCGCGGCTTCAAACGCCAGGTTTTGAGTGGTCACCTCAAAACCCCCGGCCAGCAAACGCCCGCCGACACGCCCCTGCACTTGCTGCAGCGCCAAGGGCTGCAAATCTTTGGCCAAGGTCACGTTCACCTGCGCCAGCGCCACGTCGGCCACCGCGCCGGTGGCGACACCCTGACTGACATCAACCCAAGCCCGCAAGGCACCCCGACCCTGGCTGACATCGACACCCAAATTGACATACCGGCGCAATTCGGACAAATCGACCCGCTCAAACGCCGCATAGAGTTGACCCTCCCAAGTCTGCCAGCGTCCGTTTTGCCGGGAAAGCAAGGGCTGCATAAAGCGCCCGCGCACGCTCAAGCGCTCCCCCCAGGCTTGCGGCGGCGTGGCGTCCAGCCGCATGTCATGGTGCCGCCCCCGGTTGCGCACCACCGCCTTCACGTCTTGCAGCACCACTGGCTCCAGTCCGCGTTGCTCGTCGGTCCAGCGCACCACGCCGCCGTGCAGCACAAATTCAATCTGTGAAAAAAACCAGTCCAGCGCAGCGAAATCTGCGCCGCCGGTGTCGGTCACGTCCAGTCCAGCCACGGTGATGCGGCCATCGGGCAGGCGCCGCACATCGAGTTTAGGTTGGTCAATGTAGACCTGCTCAAACCCCAGGCGCCACAAGGAACGCGGAGAAATCGCCACCAGCACGCGCGGCAGGCTTAACGCCACCCGACCCTGGGCGTCCATTAGCGTCACGTCGGTCAGTTCAAACGACGGCACCATGCCGTTGGATTGAGCAACGATGGCCCCCACGCGTACCGGTACACCCAGGGCGCGCGAGGCCTGCGCTTCGAGCTGTGGGCGAAATTGATCGATTCGCGGCACAATCCACCAGTGCAGCGCCCCCCAAACCAGCCCCAACAGCAGCCAAGCCAAGACCACCATACCCAGCAGCCAGCGGGTCAGACCGGACCAGGTTTTCAGCAGTTTGGAGGGAAGGAGCGACACATTGATCAAAACGTAGTGGTTAAAGCAGAATTATGACCGGCCCCTTCGCACTCCATTCCCGATTTGCCCAGCGTATTCACCGCCGTTACGAGGGCCAATTGCACGTCCTTCCGCCCGGCACGCCTGGCCCCACCCTGCTCAAAGCCAGCTTTGACACGCTCAAGGCGCAAGGGCAAAACAGCGCCAACGCGCTGCGCATCACCCGCCAGCTGGTGATCGAGCGTTTGATGCAGCTGGACTGCGAACAACAACTTCCGTTGGCCGACGTGACCCAGGCCATGACCGATCTGGCCGAGTTTGCGCTCAATGAAGCCCTGACCGAAGCCCAGGCCGCAATGGACGCAACCCACGGTGCGCCCCTGACGGCCTCAGGCCAGCGAGCCCAGCTGTGGATCGTCGGCATGGGCAAACTCGGCGCACGTGAGCTCAATGTATCAAGCGACATTGACCTGATTTATGTCTACGACGAGGACGGCGACACCACCGGGGTCGAGCTTGGGCGTGGCCGCATCACCAACCACGAGTACTTTGGCAAAGTGGTGCGTGCCGTCTACGCGCTGGTGGGCGACACAACCGAGCACGGCTTTGTTTTCCGGGTCGACCTAGCGCTTCGGCCCAACGGCAACTCAGGGCCAGCCGCCGTGTCGCTTGACGCACTGGAAGAGTATTTGCATGTGCAGGGCCGTGAATGGGAGCGTTTTGCCTGGCTGAAGAGCCGGGTGGTGGCGCCCACCGAGAGCGTCACCAGTGGCGCCATTCTGGCCCTGCGCCAAGTCGTGATGCCCTTTGTGTTCAGGCGCTACCTGGACTACAGCGTGTTCGATTCCTTGCGCGTGCTGCATCGGCAAATTCGCGAACACGCTTCTCGACGCAGTGCCGGTCACCCCGAGCGCGCCAATGACGTGAAGCTCTCGCGCGGTGGCATCCGCGAGATCGAGTTCACCGTGCAGTTGCTGCAAGTGGTGCGCGGCGGCCAGTTTCCCGAACTGCGCACGCGCCCCACCTTGAGCGCCTTGCCGCGCCTGGTGCGCGCCGGGCTGATGCAGGCGCCAGCCGCCGAAGGCCTGGCCAAGGCCTACGTCTTCCTGCGCCAGCTTGAACACCGCATTCAGTACCTGGACGACCAGCAAACGCATGTGCTGCCCACGCAAGACCAAGACCTCAGCTGGATCGCCCAGACCATGGGTTTTGAGACCTCGCAACAACTGCTCAGCCAGCTCGATGCCCACCGCGAACTGGTGGCGCAAGAATTCGACAAACTGCTGGGTGGCCCCGAGCCCGAGTGCAAAGGCTGCCAGAACGGCAAGCCCGCCAATGCCAACGGCACCATGGAAGACCTGCTGCCACAACTCGGTGACACGCTACGCCAACGCCTGGACACCTGGCGTGACAACCCGCGCATCCTGGCGCTCCGCGACGAGGCGCGTGCGCGCCTGATGCGGCTGCTGTCGCGCACCGCGCAATGGGTCAAGGAAGGTGTCGCGAGCGAAGCTGCCGCCGTGCGCCTGGTGGACTGGGTCGAGCCCCTGCTGCGCCGCGAAAGCTACCTGGCGTTGCTGCTGGAGCGCCCCAACGTGCATGAACGCCTTCTGCGTCTGTTGGGGGCAGCCCGCTGGCCGGCCAAATACCTGATGCTGCACCCTGGCGTGATTGACGAACTGGCTGCTTCCGACATCTTTTTTGAACGTTTCAACGCAGAAGAGTTTGAAGCCGACCTGGACCACCGCCGCAATGCACTCAAAGGCACTGGCGAGGACGACGACGAAGCCCTGCTGAACCTGTTGCGCCGTGCCCACCACGCCGAGGTGTTTCGCACCCTGGCACGCGATGTGGAAGGCAAGCTCACGGTTGAAGAAGTGGCCGATGACCTGAGCGCGCTGGCCGACGCCGTGTTGCGCGTCACCACCCGGTGGTGTTGGTCGCTGCTGAAAAAAGCGCACCGCGAGCAGCCCCGCTTTGGCATCATTGCCTACGGCAAGTTGGGTGGCAAAGAGCTCGGCTACGGCAGCGACCTGGACATTGTGTTCGTCTATGACGACGACGATGAAAATGCGCCCGAAGCCTACGCCGCCCTGGTGCGCAAGCTCATCAACTGGCTCACGGTAAAAACCGGCGAAGGTGACCTGTATGAGATTGACACCGCGCTGCGGCCCAATGGCAACGCCGGCCTGCTGATCACCAGCTTTGCTTCTTATGCCAACTACCAACAACAGCGCGGCTCCAACACCGCTTGGACCTGGGAGCACCAGGCCATGACACGGGCACGCTGCGTGCTGGGTGATGCTGCCCTGCGCGAGCGCTTTGACGCCGTGCGCCTGGCGGTAATCACCGCGCCACGCGACTCAAGTAGCCTGCGCCAAGAGATTGCCGCGATGCGCGAACGCATGGCCCATGCGCATCCGGAAAAACCTGGCAAATTCGACATCAAATACAGCCCGGGCGGCATGATTGACGCCGAGTTTGTGATGCAGTTTCTGGTGCTGTCACAGGCCGCTAGCCACCCGGAGTTGCTGGCCAACGCTGGCAACATTGCCCTGCTCGAACGTGCCCAAGCGCTTGGCCTGTTGCCTGACGGCGTGGGCCACGCAGCGGCCAGCGCCTACCGCATCATGCGCCAAATGCAACACAAAGCCCGCCTGGACGAAGCGCCCATCCATGTGGCGCCTGAACAGCTGCAGGCCGAGTGCAACGCCATCCTGACGCTCTGGCACACTGTGTTTACGCTTGGCGAACAGTCAGGTCAGCCAGGCCAGCCAGTTACAGACACACACACCGTTTCACCTTAACCCCCGACCTGTCACGCACACTATTTCAATGAATAAAATCTTCCTGCTCACGCTCATCGCCGCAGTTACGACACTCACGGCCTGCAGCGACCGCGTCAAAGACACCCACCCGCAACAAGTCTTGACCAAGCGCCTGGCCATCTTCAAGAAATTCACCAAAGCACTGGAGCCCATGGGCATGGTGGCACGCGACCGGCAAGACTATGTCAGGGTCGAGTTCATGGCCAATGCGCAAGCCCTGCAAGAACTCTCAACCCAGCCCTGGGCCTATTTCACCGCCGACGGCAATTACCCGCCCACCCGCGCCAAGCCCGAAGTCTGGAGCAAGGCCGGTGAATTTAAACAGGCTCAGGACAGCTATCTGGCGGCCGTGAACAAACTGGTGGACGTGTCAGGAAACGCCGACATGCCGGCCATTCGCGACAGCGTCGATGCCGTGCAAAAAAGCTGTAAGAGCTGCCACGACAAGTTTCGCAATGAGACTGCCAGCAGCAACTAAGCGGGCCGGGCCCAAGCACTAATCTGATGCAACAGGCGCAAGCCAGCGCACCGTAAACTCATCTGCACTGACGGCACGTCCAAACAAATAGCCTTGCCCCAGCTCAGCCCCCAACGCTGCCAAATGCGCCCGCTGGGCCTCTTGCTCAATGCCTTCCGCCACCAGCGTGTGTCCCAGGTTGTGCGCCATGTCCACAATGGTTTGCACCAACACGGCATCGTTCTCGTTGGCCAGCATGCCGCTGACAAAACTCCGGTCAATCTTGATCACCGACACCGGCAATTGGCGCAGGTAAGCCAGGCTGGAGTAACCTGTGCCGAAGTCGTCGATCGACACCTCCACGCCCATGGCGCGCAACTCGTCAAGGCGCGCCAACTGCTCCGGTGTATGTTGCAACAAGGCGTCCTCGGTGATCTCAAGTTCAAGCGCACTGGCGCTGACCCGGTGCGTCTGCAGCACCTGCTGCAACTGCGCCAGCATGTCGGGGCGCTGCAGGTCGGCCACATTCTGGTTCACCGACAAGCGCCACGGAGAGCGCCACAGGCCAGCCGCCACCCAATCGCCCAGCTGACGCAAGGCCTCATTCATCACCCAGTGGTCTAACGCCACCAGCAGACCGCATTTTTCCGCCACACCGATGAATTCACCAGGCAACACCAGCCCGTTGCCGGGACGCTGCCAGCGCACCAAGGCCTCAGCGCCCATCAGCGCACCGTCGCTCAAACGGCACTTGGGCTGAAAGTACACCCTCAGCTGCTGTTGCTCAATGGCCTCGACCAGCTCGGTTTGGATGGCAAACGCATGGTCATTGACTTGGCTCATCTCGGGCGTGTAGCTGGCCATGCGGTTACGCCCGCCCAGCTTGGCACCGTACATGGCCAGATCTGCACTGCGCAGCAGCAAATCAGGGGTGTCACCATCCCGCGGGAACACGGCTAACCCAAGGCTCGCCATGGGGCGGTAAGACAGGGCCGACTCCAACTGCACGGGCTGGCGCAACCGATCCAGCAAATTGCTGGCCACAGCCTGTGCGCCAAGCTCATCTGTGTCTGGCAACAGCACCACGAATTCATCGCCGCCAATACGCGCCACCGTGTCCTCGGTGCGCACCACCGCCTGCAAGCGCTGGGCAATCTGGCGCAACAGGTCATCACCCACCTGGTGGCCCAACGTGTCATTGACGTCCTTGAAACGATCCAGGTCCACAAACAACAGCGCAAACGCCTTCTGATGCCGCCGCGACAAGGCCATCAACTGGGCAATACGGTCATTAAACAGCGAGCGATTGGGCAGGCCCGTCAGGCCGTCGTAGGCCGCCTGGTGCGCCAATGCCAACTGGGTGTTGTGCAGTTGCGTCACATCGGTTTGCACGGCGATGTAATGAATGACCGTGCCAGTCTCATCACGCACGGCATTGATGGCGCTCCACACGGTATAGCTACTGCCATCGGCGCGGCGGTTGTTAACCTCACCCGACCAGTGGCCAAGCTCATTGATGCTCTTCCACATGGCGTCGTAAAACGCCTTGTCCTGGCGACCTGATTTCAGAATGCTGGTCTTTCGGCCCAACACCACCTCAGCAGAAAACCCCGTTTGGCGGGCAAAGGCCGGGTTGACCCGCACGATGCAGGTCTGAGCATCGGTGATGATGATGGACTCCTGCGAGCTCATGAACACGGTTTCGCTTAACAGCATCTGGCGCTGCTGGTCTTTCAGCACGGTGATATCTGTCGAGATGCCGCCCACTCCGTAAATCCGCCCAGCCGAATCGTGCAGGGGAAACTTGTGTGTCAAAAATTCAAGTTTCCCGCGTGGTTGTGCCAGATGCAACTGCTCTTCCAAGGTGATGGCTTGACCGCTTTGCAGCACTTTCTGATCAGCTTCGGTGTGCAAAATGGCGTCATGCACGGGCAAGAACGCAACACGCGCCTGGCCCTGCACGTCTTCGCGGCGGCACCCCAAAAAGTTCAGCATGGTTTGGTTGGCCAACAACATCTTGCCCTCAGTGTCTGCGGCGTAAATGAAGCTGTCACTGGAATCGAGCAGCAGTGAATAGAAGCGCTGGTCTTGCTCGCGCGCCACCTCTGCCGTGCGATCGACCAGCAATATCTGAACCCGGCGGTCGAGTTTGTAGTCGATTGACAAGCCCATCAAGTGCATGTCAAACACCTGGGTTTGCGCACCACGCTCACCCATCATCACATGGTGCAGCACCAGGGTCTCCCCCTGGGCCAGGTCGCGCAACGCAACGTGCAGGCGGGTGCTGTCGTCCCGGTTGATGTTTTGCCAGAGGCGGGCATCAGACGTCGCAAAGCGCCGGCGTCGGCCCAACTGTGCGTCAGCAAGCTGATTGCAATCTTCCACCAAACCTTGACCATCCACCACCATGGCCGGCAAGGGCATTTGCTCAAACAGTGTCTGATAACGTTTGCGAGCCAGCTCGCCCGCCAGTTGGGCAGCCCGCAGCTCGTCGTTTTGCAGCTCCAGCTCGACCTGGTAAATGCGCAGGTCTTCCAATAGCTTGACCGCTTCAAGCGGGTCGACCAGGTCGTTGCCGGGTCCTCTGTCACTTTGCGCCAAAACCACCTGCGCGCGTTGCTTCAAAAGCTGCAAACGCTCTGTTTTTTGCAGCACGGGTTCTTCAGGAAAATTCATGGCGCAACCCCGGCGGCGAGCTTGCGCCACTCGGTGATGTTGACGTGGCTGACCACGGCCCCCGGCTGCTCGCCGCCAACGGCCGACACGTGCATGACAAACCAGCGCTCCTCGTTGGGCGAGTGACAGGGGTATTCCAGCGAAAAATGCGGCCGGCGGCCTTCCAGCACCTCACGCACGCCACGCTGGGCGCTCATGGCCGTGGGGTCGGGCGCCTCGTGCAGGTCTTTGCAGACCTCCAGATAGTTCACTCCGGGGCCAGAAAACGCCAAGGCCGGGTCGCCATTGGCGAGCGCAAACTGCCGCCAGGCGGTGTTCACCAAGGTGATGACGCCAGCACTGTTGAGCACGGCAATGTGCTCGGACAGTGAATCAATGATGTGCTGCAGGCGCGACACCTCATGCAAGGCCGTCACATCCATGAAGGTGATCACGGCGCCCTTGGCGCTGCTTGAGGGCACGCTGTAAGGCAACATGCGCACAAAGTAGTGCAGGCCGTTGATGCCGCGTATTTCCTTCTCGACCTTGTTGCCGTCTTTGAGTGTGCGGGCCAAGTCGGCAATCAGCTCAGGGTACAGCAGGGTGTGCGCCAGGTCGTCCAGCGGGCGACCAATGTCAGAGTCGCGCAGCCTGAAGATGTGGGTGGCATCGGGGCTGAAGCGGGTCAGGTGCATGTGGTCGTCCACAAACACCGTGCCCGCCGACACGGCTTGGGCCATGTTGTCCAGGTCAGCGTTCAGGCGGTTCAGGATGTCAATTTTTTCCTGGTACTCGGCGTTGACCGTGTTGAGTTCTTCGTTGACCGACTGCAATTCTTCGTTGGAGCTTTGCAATTCTTCATTGGAGCTCATCAACTCCTCATTGGTGGACTGCAACTCTTCGTTCGACGTCTCCAGCTCTTCCACGGTGGCTTGCAGGCTTTCGCGGGTGGCGCTGAGTTCACGCTCCAGCACCTCCATGCGCTCGGCGGTTTCAGAGTCGAGGTCAATGGTGTGGGCCGCGTCAGCAGGCTGGCCGGCCTGCACCGACTCAAAAGCCAACAGGGTCAGGCGCTCGCCTTCGACCGCTTCCACCGGCCAGGCGCTCAGGCGCATGTACTCAACGTCCCCTTCAGGGGTGGTGAATTTGAGCCGGTCAGAGCTGACACTCACACCTTCACGCCCGGCCTTGAAGACCAGCGCCACAGCCACCGGCACCAGCGGATCAGGCAAGATCCGGTTCATGTCCAGGCTGGCATGGCCCTCGCGCAGCTGCAAGAAGCGATGCACCTCACCGTATGAGTGCACCAGCTCATGACGCCCGTTGACCAAAATGGCAGCAGGCGGAGTGAAGGCTTTCAGCAAAGTGGCAAAACCCTGATCGACGGCGGTCGGTTTCAAGCGGTTGGGGCGGCTTTTTTGGCTGGCCGTTAACGCCACGCCATAACCGTAGCCAGACACCGGGCCCTTTGATACATCCAGCGGATGACTCATAGGCCGCACCATTTCCCAGATTTTGTGGCGGGCACTCACCGGGCTAAAGTCTTTTTGCAAATCACCTAAGGATTCGCTTGAACCCTGAAAGAAATGGCCCCCCGGTAGCAAGGCGTACTGCAGGCGCTTGAGCGCGCGCTCCTGGGCGACTGAGCGAAAGTAAATCAGCGCATTGCGGCACACCACAAGGTCCATGCGGGTAAAGGGGGGGTCGTTCAGTAGGTTGTGACGGGCAAACACAATGCACTGGCGCAGCTCGTTTTTCACCACAAAGTTGTTGCCCTGTCTGACAAAAAAGCGCTCCAGCTGCTGCGGTGACACCTCGGCAGCAATCGATTCGGGGTAAGTGCCCGAGCCAGCCGTCTCCACATTTTGTTGCTCGACATCGGTGGCAAATATCTTCAGGCTGGGCCAGCGCTTGAGTTGGTCAAAGGCCTCCAAAAAAAGCATCGCCACCGAATAGGCTTCTTCGCCGGTCGACACCGCCGCCATCCAGACCCGGATCGACTCTCCAGCCTGCTTTTTGGCCACCAGGGGCTCCACCACCTGACGCGCCAAAATCTCAAAGGCATCGGCATCGCGGAAAAAGCTGGTCACAGGAATCAGCAACTCACGTCGCAGCGTGAGCACCTCGTTGCGGTCATCTCCCAGAAGTTCAAGGTAGGTTTCCAGCGAGGTCACCTGGCGCACGTTCATGCGCCGCTCAATGCGCCGCATCACGGTGCCTGATTTGTACTCCTGAAAATCAATGCCGCCAATTTGCAGCAGCAAATGCATGATGCCGTTCAGCGCCGCCTCCGGGCTGATGGCCAAGGCGCGGTCTGCATGCACCTCCAGCGCCACGGCGGCCTGCACAATCGGCTGGTTGGTGATGTGCGCCAGCAGGCGCGCGCCAATCTGGTCCACCGGCAAAATGGCATCAACCAAGCCGGTGGCAATCACACTGCGCGGCATGCCGTCAAACTTGGCATCCAACGGCTCCTGGGCAATCAAGAAGCCACCGGCATCGTTGATGGCGGCAGCGCCCCGGGTACCGTCTGAGCCGGTGCCTGAGAGCACCACGCCGACACAGTGCTCGCCATAGTGCGCAGCCACCGACTTGAAGAACACGTCAATCGGCAGGGTCAGTGTGCGCGGGTTTTTGGGGGTCAGGTTGAGTTTGCCCTCGCCCATGTGCATGATGGCGCCCGGGGGAATCAGGTAGACCCGGTTGGGCTCAATCGGCATGTCTTGTTCAACCATCACCACCGGCATGGCGGTGTGGCGCGAAAGCAAGTTGGCCATCATGCTTTTGTGATCGGGCGACAGGTGTTGAATGATGACAAAGGTGGCCCCGGAGTCGCAGGACAGTCCGTCAAAAAATCTCTCCAACGCCTCAAGGCCACCTGCTGAGGCGCCAACCGCCACAATATGTGGGGTACTTACCGCTGCTTGTGCCACAACCATTGGTGCAGCAACTTGATCAAAAGACATGCAAAACTTTCAGACAACCAACCAACAAAATCAGCGACTCCACCGTTGGTCTGGATCAAGCTGCCGTGGTTCAATTATCCCTTTTTTGTACTTTGTCCTGGACAAACAATAAAGCATGACACAGGTCAATTCTGAAAGCGTAGCGGCCCACTTGAGTCTGGCCGACATCGAACACTGCACGGGCTTGTCGCGGGAAGTGTTGCGCAAGTGGGAGCTGCGTTACCAGTTTCCGCAGCCCAAACGTGGCGCACGCGGCCAGCGTGAGTATCTCGCCGCAGATGTGGCCAAACTCAAACTCATCAGCCGGTTGCTGGACAAGGGACTGCGCGCCGGCGCTTTGGTGCCCCAGAGTGCGGCACAACTGCAAGCGCTGCTGGATGCCCGCAGCAGCAGCCACGCCTTGCCGCCAGAACCCTCAAGTGAGGAGCTGTCAGCGTCCGTACAAGCCTTGCTCGAGGCCCTGGCGCCGGACAGCGACCCGGGTTCAGTGGCACTTTTTTTGCAACGCAGCCTGACCCAGCACGGCTTGGCCGCCTTTGTGGCCTACCTGATGCCCGCCTTCAACGACGCAGTGGGCCAAGCCTGGCTCCTGCAGCGCTTGAGCATTGCCGCCGAGCACCGCTACACCGACAGCGTGCGCCAAGTGGTACTGCGTGCGCTGCCAGAGCCGGGGCACGCCCACACCCGGCCGCGTGTGCTGTTGACCACGCCGCCGGGCGAATTACACGGCTTGGGGCTGCTGGCGCTGCACGCCCAATTGGCCTTGCAAGGCGCCGATTGCATCGATCTGGGCGTGCAAACCCCGTGGCCTGAGGTGCTGCAAAGCGTGCATGAACTGCAGGTTGGCGTGGTGGGCATTTCTATCAGTGCTTGCCTCGCGCCCCCGGACATCCGCCACTATGTCAGCAGTCTGCTGGCAGGTTTGCCGGCGGGATGCGAGCTGTGGGTTGGGGGCAGCGGCTGTGCGGCGCTGACGGCGGCTGATCTGGCGGGCTGCCAGGTGTTTGGCAACACACCCCAGGCCGTGCAACGCTGGTTGCTGCTGTCAAAAACACAACGTGGGACGCCTTTAATTGCTACTAATTAAATAGCTACTTGCGCTTTATTAACAAGGGCTACAGGCAAATTTGTTATAAATATACAAAACACATGGGCGCACCGCCGCCGCACACACACGGTCGGATCACAGCGCCACAAAGTCTGGCTGGCGTTTTTCCATGAAGGCGGTAAAGGCCTCGCGGGCGGCGGGCTCACCCAGCATGCGGCCAAAAATGACAGCCTCCTCTGCCATGCGCTGCGCCACCAAGACCGCCTGGCCCTGCTTCATCAGGCGCTTGGCTTCAAGCAACGATGTCAAAGGCTTAGCCGCCAGCCGCTGCGCCTGCCGCTGTGCCAACGCGCTGGCCTCTGCCGGTGGCACGATGCGGCTGATCAAGCCCATCTCAAGCGCCGCCTCGGCCAGAAACGGGTCGCCCAACAGCAAAGCCTCGGCAGCACGGCCATAACCCATGCGCTGCGGCGCCAACAAGCTCGACGCGGCCTCCGGGCACACCCCCAGGTTGACAAACGGCATGGAAAACGCCGCGTTGTCACCCGCATACACCAGGTCGCAATGGAACAGCAACGTGGTGCCAATGCCCACGGCAGGGCCGCACACCGCCGCCACAACGGGTTTGGTGAAGACGCTGATGGCACGCAAAAACCGGAACACCGGCACATCAGGCGACGTGGGCGGGTTTTTCAAAAAGTCGGCAATGTCGTTGCCTGCGCTGAACACCGTCTCGTGGCCTTGCAGCACCACCACACGCACTGCCGAATCGGTCTGCGCCTGGGTGAACGCGTCGGCCAAGCGGGCATACATGGCCGCCGTGAGCGAGTTTTTCTTGGCCACGCGGTTCAATGTCAGGGTGGTGACACCACCGGCGGTGTCGATCAATATATCGGTCATCAAATCTCCTTGGGTACAAATACAAAATCCCGACGCAAGCCGGGATTTCAGCGATTCAGGCACCGTGAGGCTCACCCCACGGTATCGGTTCAATAGCGTATCAGACGCGCTCAAAAATGCCCGCTGCGCCCTGCCCCATGCCGATGCACATGCTGACCATGCCGTATTTGCCCTGCGTGCGTTGCAACCCGTGGATCAGGGTGGCGGCCCGAATGGCACCGGTGGCGCCCAGCGGGTGGCCCAGCGCAATGGCGCCGCCCATCGGGTTGACCTTGGCCTGATCCAGCCCCAGCGTGTTGATGACGGCCAGTGACTGGGCGGCAAAAGCTTCGTTTAACTCAATCCAGTCCAACTGGTCTTGCGTCAGGCCAGCGTAACGCAGCGCGGCCGGAATGGCCTCGATCGGGCCGATGCCCATCAAGTGCGGCGGCACACCTTTGGCGGCAAAACTCACGAACCGCGCCAGCGGCTTCAGGCCATATTGCTTGACGGCCTTCTCGCTGGCCAGAATCAGGGCGCCAGCACCGTCCGAGGTTTGCGAGCTGTTGCCAGCGGTCACCAAACCACGCGCGGCAAACGGTGTTTTGAGCTTGGCCAGACCTTCTAGCGAGGTGTCGGCGCGGGCGCCTTCGTCCAGGCTGACGGTCCGTTTTTTCTCAATGACTTCTCCGGTGGCCAGGTTCGGTGCGCGGTCAATTACCTCAATCGGCGTGGTCTCGGCGGCAAAATGCCCGGCGGCCTGTGCGGCGAGCGCACGCTGATGCGACTGAAGGGCAAACGCGTCTTGTGCCTCGCGGCTGACTTTCCACTGCGTGGCGACCTTTTCAGCGGTCAGGCCCATGCCATAGGCAATGCCAATGTTCTCGTCGTTAGCAAACATGGCAGGCGACAGTGACGGCGTGTTGCCCATCATTGGCACCATGCTCATGCTCTCGACCCCGGCTGCGATCATCACTTCAGCCTCACCGACGCGAATGCGGTCAGCGGCCATCTGGATGGCGCTCAAACCTGACGCGCAAAACCGGTTAACGGTGATGCCACCCACGCTCACCGGCAAACCGGCCAGCACCGTGGCAATGCGGGCAATGTTCAGACCCTGCGGGCCTTCGGGAATGGCGCAGCCGCAGATCACGTCTTCAATGGCGTTCACATCCAGCCCGGGCACCTGCGCCAAGGCAGACTGCAGCACCTTGACCAGCAGGTCGTCCGGGCGGGTGTTGCGGAAATAGCCGCGGTGAGATTTGCCGATGGGGCTGCGCGTGGCGGCAACAATGTAGGCTTCTTGGACTTGTTTCATAAGTGTCTCTTGATCAGTTGTTAGTTGCGCACTGGTTTTCCAGTGGACATCATGCCCATGATGCGTTCTTGCGTTTTGGGGTTGCCCAGCAACTTGCCAAAGGCCTGGCGCTCCAGCGTCATCAGATAGTCCTCGTCGACCAGGCTGCCGGCATCGACATCACCACCACACACCACCCAGGCGATCTGGCTGGCAATTTCAAAGTCGTAGGCGCTGACAAAGCCGCCGTCGCGCATGTTGACCAAAGAGCCCTTGATGGTGGCCAAACCGCTACGGCCCGCCACCGGGAAAAGGCGCTTGAGCGGCGCACGGTAGCCTGAATCAAACATGGCACGGGCCTCGTTGATGGCCACAAACAGCAGCTCGTCTTTGTGCGGCACGATCACATCGCTGTCCAGCAGGTAACCCAGCTTGCGGGATTCGAGCGCGCTGGTGCCCACTTTGGCCATGGCAGCCGCTGTGAAACCTTCGGTGAGGAAGGGCAGCAGGTCTTTGCCGGTGGAGCTGGCTGCATTTTCAGCCGCACGCCGCGCAATGTAGGCCAGGCCGCCGCCACCGGGTACCAGGCCGACACCGACCTCGACCAAGCCAATGTAGCTTTCCATCGCCGCCACGCGGCGGGCGGTGTAAGCGGCCAACTCGCAGCCGCCACCCAGCGCGAGACCGCGCACGGCGGACACCACCGGCACATTGGCGTAACGCAGTTTCAGCATGGCTTGCTGCATCTCGAACTCAGCCGCTTCAATGGCTTTGACACCGCCCATCATGAAGGCGGGCAGCATGGCTTGTAGGTCGGCCCCGGCCGAGAACACCTCGTCATTGCTCCAGATGACCATGCCTTTGAACTTTTCTTCGGCGAGCGCCAGGCCTTGCAACAGGCCCTCGATCACGTCCGGGCCAATCGCGTGCATCTTGGTCTTGATGCTGGCAATGACCACGGTGTCATCCAGTGTCCACAAACGAATGGCATCGTCTTCAAACAAGGTGGTACCAGCCGTGGCAGCTGACGGTGCCGCTGCGCCCAGCACGCTCTCAGGGAAGTGCTGACGCGCATACACCGGTAGGCTGCGCACCGGCACAAATTTGCCCTCTGTCGGATTCCACGACCCTTGCGGCGTATGCACACCACCGGCCTCGGCCACCGGGCCGTTGAACACCCAGTCGGGCAGCGGTGCGCTGCACAACGCTTTGCCGGCGTCAATGTCTTCCTTGACCATGTTGGCTACGGTCAGCCAACCGGCTTCTTGCCAGAGCTCAAACGGGCCTTGCTTCATGCCAAAGCCCCAACGCATGCAAAAGTCGACATCGCGGACGTTGTCGGCAATCGTGCCCAAATGCACGGCGGCGTAATGGAAGGCGTTGCGCAAAATCGCCCACAAGAACTGGCCCTGGGCGCCTTCGGCATTGCGCAGCAGTTGCAGGCGTTCACTTGCAGGCTTTTTCAGCATGCGGGTGTAGACCTCATCGGCCTTTTCACCACCCGGCACATAGGCTTTGGTGGCCAGGTCGAAACGCATGATGTCGCGTCCGACCTTCTTGAAGAAACCGGCCTTGGCCTTTTGACCCAGGTTGCCCATTTCAAGCAGGGTCTTCAGCACCTCTGGCGTAGCAAAGCTGCCGTAAAACGGGTCAAACTTGCCCTCACCAGCAGCGGCGTCACCACTCAGCGTGTCTTGCAAGGTCTTGATGACGTGGGCCATGGTGTCCAGGCCCACCACGTCGGCAGTTCGGAAGGTGCCCGAGCTGGCGCGGCCAAGTTTCTTGCCAGTGAGGTCATCGACCACGTCATAAGTGAGGCCGAAGTTTTCCACCTCTTTCATGGTGGCCAGCATGCCGGCAATGCCGACCCGATTGGCGATGAAGTTGGGCGTATCTTTGGCGCGCACCACGCCTTTGCCCAGGTTGCTGGTGACAAAGGCTTCCAGGTTATCCAGGATGTGTGGCTCGGTGGTGGGGGTGTTGATCAACTCCACCAGCAGCATGTAGCGCGGCGGGTTGAAGAAGTGGATGCCGCAGAAGCGCGGCTTCAATTCTTCAGGCAACACTTCACTCAGTTTGGTAATTGACAGGCCTGACGTGTTGGAGGCCACGATGGCGTGCGGTGCGATGAACGGGGCGATCTTTTTGTACAGGTCCAGCTTCCAGTCCATGCGCTCGGCAATGGCTTCGATGATCAGGTCGCAGCCCAGGAGCTGTTCCATGTGCTCTTCGTAGTTGGCAGCCTGAATCAGCCCGGCGTCTTCGACCACGCCCAATGGCGATGGCTTGAGCTTTTTGAGCCCGTCAATGGCTCGGGTCACGATGCCGTTTTTCGGCCCTTCCTTGGCCGGCAAATCAAACAGAATCACAGGGACTTTGCAATTGACCAGGTGCGCGGCTATTTGTGCGCCCATGACACCAGCGCCCAGCACGGCGACTTTTTTGACATTAAAACGAGACATGTTTTTTTCCTAATTAGATCAATTACTGCGCACGCGCCCAGGTTTGGGTGCGGCCGATGAACAGGATCGAGCCGCGCACTTCGAGTTTTTTGCCGCCTTCAATTGGCGTCATGCGCAGGGCGTATTCCTTGCCGTTTTCGGGGTCCAGAATCTTGCCTCCCTCCCACACTTCCTTACCGTCCGCCTGCTTGGCGCCGCGAATGATCTCAAGCCCCAGCATGGGTTTGTCCTTGCGGTCGTCGGTGCACTCCTTGCACACCCCTTTTTGGTCAGCCTCCCTGCGCAGCAGCTTGTCGATACGGCCGTTCAGAACACCACCGGTGTCCGTGATCACGATCAAGCTTTTGAGTTCACCCGTCTTCTCATCAAAGCTGTGCCAGTTGCCCACTGGGGTCATCTGGGCTTGCGCGACGCCAAAGGCCAATGTGGCCAACACGCCAACACAGGTACGAAGGGTTTTGAGTGCTAGGTTCATCTTGTCTCCTCTTGCTTGTTAAAAATTCGACTCATTAAAAACACTATATTTAAAATAGCTACTTATGCCCTATTTATAGGGGCTAGAGCCCAAAAGTCTTAAAAAATGACAACGACCGTTAGGCCAGCGCTGCATCGGTGTCCATCAACACTTTGCTGCCGGCGCGGGCGGTGCGCATGGCTGTCGCAGTTTCGGGGAACAACTTGGCAAAGTAGAAGCGCGCGGTTTGCAGCTTGGCCACATAAAACGGGTCCGTGTTGCCGGCCGCAATTTGGCGCAGCGCCACTTGCGCCATGCGCGCCCACAAGTAACCAAACACCAGGTGACCCGCCACACGCAGGTAGTCCACCGCAGCAGCGCCCACCTCATCGGGGTTCTGGAAGCCCTTGAAGCCAAGTTCGGTGGTGAACTTGGTCATTTGCTCACCCAGAATGGCAATCGGGGTGATGAACTCAGCCATCTTTTCGTTCACACCTTCTTCAGCCACCAGGGCGCCTATCAGCTTGCCAAATTTCTTTAAAGTGGCGCCGTTGTTGCCCAAAATCTTGCGCCCTAGCAAGTCCAGGCTCTGGATGGTGTTGGTGCCCTCATAGATCATGTTGATGCGGTTGTCGCGCACAAACTGCTCCATGCCCCATTCCTTGATGAAACCGTGGCCGCCAAACACTTGCATGCAGGCATTGGTGGAAATGTGGCCGTTGTCGGTCAAGAAGGCTTTGCAGATGGGCGTCAGCATGGCCAGCAGTTCGCCCGACTCTTTGCGCACTTTGTCGTCCGGGTGGTTGTGTTCTTTTTCCAGCAGCATGGCGCTAAAACACAGCAAGGCGCGGCCGCCTTCAGCATAGGCTTTGGCGGTGAGCAGCATCTTGCGCACATCGGGGTGCACGATGATCGGGTCAGCTGCCTTGTCTGGCGCCTTGGGGCCAGTAAGTGAGCGCATCTGGATGCGGTCTTTGGCGTAGGCCAACGCGTTTTGGAACGCGACTTCGGTCAGTCCCAGCGACTGGTTTCCCACACCCAGACGCGCCGCATTCATCATCACAAACATGCCCTGCATGCCCTTGTTGGGCTGGCCCACCAGGGTGCCTACAGCATCTTCAAGCACGATCTGCGCCGTGGCGTTGGACTTGATGCCCATCTTGTGCTCCAGTCCGCCACAGTAAATGCCGTTGCGCGCACCCACCGAACCATTGGCATTGACCATGAATTTGGGCACGATGAACAGGCTCACGCCCTTGATACCGGGAGGCGCGTCAGGCAGGCGGGCCAACACCAAGTGAATGATGTTGTCAGCCAGATCGTGCTCGCCCGCGCTGATGAAAATCTTGTTGCCGGTGATCTTGTAGGTGCCATCACCTTGCGGCTCGGCCTTGGTGCGCATCAAGCCCAGATCGGTACCGCAATGCGGCTCGGTCAGGCACATGGTGCCGGTCCATTCACCGCTGGTCATCTTGTGCAAATAAGTGGCCTTTTGCTCGGGCGTGCCGTGGGTGTGCAGGGCAGCGTAGGCGCCGTGCGTCAGGCCGGGGTACATGGTCCAGGCCTGGTTGGCCGAGTTCATCATCTCGTAAAAACATTGGTTGACCACCAGCGGCAAGCCCTGGCCGCCAAACTCGGTGTCACAGGCAAGTGCTGCCCAGCCGCCATCAATGTACTGCTTGTAGGCCTCTTTGTAACCAGAGGGCGTGGTGACGGCGTGGGTGGTGATGTCAAGCGCGCAGCCCTCTGCGTCACCGCTGATGTTCAGGGGCAGCAACACGTCAGCGGCAAACTTGCCGCCTTCTTCCAGCACCGCATTGATGGTGTCAGCATCCATCTCGGCATGCATCGGCATGGCTTGCAGATCGGCCGTGACGTTGAGCAACTCGTGCATCACAAACTGCATGTCGCGCAACGGGGGGGTATAGGTGGCCATGGTGAGATCTCCTTGTTATTTAATTAAATCGAATCAGACAGATTTGGCAAAGGAGCGCACAGCGGACTTGCCGTAGCGCAGCAAAATGTTCTCAAACCCGGTGTTCGCGCGGGCGATGGCGCCGGGATTTTTCAAAAAACGGGCTTCGTAATGCAGCGCCAGGATCAGGCCGTGGATCTCGAAGGCCATTTGCGCTTCGTCAGCATCACTCACCAAATGGCCTTCTTCCTTGGCCTGCACCACGGCGCGGTGCATGGCACCCAACCAGGCTTGCACCGAGGTCGCCAGGGCATCGCGCACCGGGCCGTCACGGTCGTCAAACTCGACCGCGCCACTGATGAAAATGCAGCCGGACTGGATTTCAATGGCCACGCGTTTCATCCAGTTGGCAAACAGCGCGCGCACCCGCGGCAACCCGCGCGGCGCGTCCATGGCCGGATAAAACACCTCTTCAGAAAAGCGCTTGTAGTACTCACGAATGACCGACATCTGCAATTCTTCCCGTGAGCCAAAGTGGGCAAACACGCCCGATTTGCTCATGCGGGTGATCTCAGCCAGCACACCAATGCTCAAGCCTTCCAGGCCGATCTGCTCAGCCAGGCCAAGGGCAGCGTCCACGATGAGCTGTTTGGTTTGCTGGCCTTTTTGCAGCGCCCGCGCGCCACTGGAGCGGCTGCTGGTGCTGCTAATGGCACGACTGGTCTTGGCGGTGGAATGTGAAATGGTCATGGTGCACAAAAAGAACG
Source organism: Rhodoferax sp. (assembly GCF_028688795.1). Lineage (GTDB taxonomy): Bacteria > Pseudomonadota > Gammaproteobacteria > Burkholderiales > Burkholderiaceae_C > Rhodoferax. Next base: position 77,767 of record NZ_JAQTXM010000018.1, read on the forward strand.
ATCGTTCTATTTTGCAGCATTTCCAAGCCCTATGCACCCCTGCGCAACGTTCTAGGGGGAGCTTTCTAGGGGTTTTGCGGGTTAACCCCTAGGCCAAATCATGTGTCGCTTGACTCATCAAGGCCAAGCAGGCCGCCAACTGCTCACTCGGCAGGCGTTTGAAGCCAGAACGCGCATACCGCTGCAGGCGGCCGCGGGCAAACGCCACCAGCACAGACGCACGCACCTGGGCATCGAGCGTGGGTGTGGTGCTGTCATTGGCGCAGACATCACTGCGCAGACATTGCTTGAGCGCCGCTTCAATCTTGTCAAAAAACAGGTTCATGCGCTGCTGCAAGCGCTCGTGCTCCAGCAGCAAGGCATCCCCCACCATGACGCGTGTCATACCGGGGTTTTTCTCGGCAAACTTGATGAGCATGGTGACAATTTGCACGGCCCGTCGTGGACCGATTTCTGTGGCTTGGGCCTCAATCTGGTTGATCAAGGTGAACACCGACTGCTCGATGAAGTCAATCAGCCCCTCAAACATTTGCGCTTTGCTGGCGAAATGCCGGTAAAGGGCAGCCTCGCTCACCTGCAACTGCGCCGCCAGCGCAGCCGTGGTGACACGTTCGCCACCCGGCTGCTCCAACATGCTGGCCAAAGTTTGCAAGATTTGCGCCCGCCGCTCGCCCGGTTTTGGGCGGGTGCGCGGGGCGGCAGCCGATGCGTTTTCGATGTTGATCACTTGCTCGGCTTCTGAATCAGACATGGTCATACGGTCAAGTGTCGGGGTTTAAACATTTATAACAAATAGGCTTCTAGCCCCTTTATATAAAGCGCAAGCAGCTATATTTAATATAGCAACTTTAGTGTGAGCGAATCATCGTACCAAAGGCTTGATCGGTCAAAATCTCAAGCAACAACACATGCGGTACGCGCCCGTCAATGATGTGCACCGAGTTGACCCCGCTCTTGGCGGCATCCAGCGCACCGGCAATCTTGGGCAGCATGCCGCCAGAGATGGTGCCATCGGCAAATAACTCGTCGATGCGCCGGGCTGTCAGGTCGGTCAACAGCTTGCCTTCCTTGTCGAGCACGCCACTGATGTTGGTCAGCATCATGAGCTTTTCAGCTTTGAGCACCGTGGCCAGCTTGGCCGCCACCACGTCGGCGTTGATGTTGTAACTCTCGTTGTTTTCACCAAAACCAATCGGACTGATGACCGGGATGAAGGCATCGTCTTGCAGCGCCTTGACCACACTGGGGTCGATGCTGATCACGTCGCCAACCTGGCCCACATCATGCTCTTTGGTGGGGTCAAGGTTGTCAAGCATCTTGAGCTTTTGCGCGCGGATCAGGCCACCATCACGCCCGGTCAGGCCCACGGCTTTGCCACCCGCCTGGTTGATCAGACCCACAATGTCTTGCTGCACCTCGCCGCCCAGCACCCATTCCACAATTTCCATGGTTTCGGCGTCCGTCACGCGCATGCCCTGGATGAATTCACCTTTTTTACCCAGGCGCTTCAAGGCCGCCTCGATCTGCGGGCCGCCACCATGCACCACCACCGGGTTGATGCCAACCAGCTTCAACAACACCACGTCTTCGGCGAAATCAGCCTGCAGGGCGGGGTCTGTCATGGCATTGCCCCCGTATTTGATGACCATGGTTTTGCCATGGAATTTGCGGATGTAGGGCAGCGCTTGGGCCAGAATTTCGGCCTTGTCGCGCGGTGAAATATGGGAAACGTCGGTCATGTTGGGGCTCTGCTTGAATGGTCTTGAAACTGGTATTTTCTGCGAAGAACACCGGGTGGGCCAAAAATCATGCCGGGCCGTGCGTTGCCAATTGCAGTTCGCTGTGGCGCCGACTCAAGCCGCCGCGACAGCCGCCCCACAACGGCTTTGCGATGCCGCCCGGCTATTGCTCGGCTGACGCGTGGTAGCCGTGCACACAAGTGTGAAGCACCGCCTTGATGGCCGCCACATCTGCCTGCTGCGCACCAGCGCGCAAAGCTTGCAAATGCGGCTGCAAGTCATGCCAGGTCAGGGCAGCTTCATGCGCTTTCATGATGCGCGCGTGCGCCGTGGGCTCGGGGTTGTCACCAATCAGCAATTCTTCATACAGCTTTTCACCTGGGCGCAAGCCGGTGACCATGATCTCGATGTCGCCTTTCGGGTGAGCACTGTCACGCACCGTCAGGCCGCTGAGCTGCACCATGCGCTGCGCCAAGTCCATGATCTTCACGGGCTGGCCCATGTCGAGCACAAACACATCACCGCCCACCGCCATGGCGCCAGCTTGCAGCACCAACTGCGCGGCCTCGGGGATGGTCATGAAATAACGGGTGACGTCAAGGTGCGTCACAGTCAATGGCCCGCCTTCAGCCAACTGGCGGCGAAACAGCGGCACCACACTGCCACTGGAGTCCAGCACATTGCCAAAACGGACCATGGTGAAGCAGGTGGCAGAGTCCTCCGCCAAGGCCTGCAGCACCAGTTCGGCCATGCGTTTGCTGGCGCCCATCACGTTGGTGGGGCGCACGGCTTTGTCTGTTGAGATCAGCACAAAGCGCTTGACACCACTCATCTGAGCTGCCTGCGCCATGTTCAGCGTGCCAAAGACGTTATTCAAGATGCCTTCGCCGGGGTTGTCTTCAACCATGGGCACATGCTTGTAGGCCGCGGCGTGGTAGACCGTGACCGGACGGTAGGCCGCACAAATGGCTGCCAGGCGTTCCGGATTGGCCACACTGCCCAGCAGCGGAATCAATTCAACGCCGAGGTGTTTGCTGGCGCAAATGGCCCGCAACTCCTGGTGAATGCTGTACAAGCCAAATTCATTGTGATCAAGCAGCAGCAACTGGCGCGGCCGCTGCAAAATGATCTGGCGCGTCAACTCCCCACCAATGCTGCCCCCCGCGCCAGTGACCAGCACCACTTGCCCGGCCAGGTCGCGGGCAAGCAGCGCAGCATCTGGCGGCACCGGGTCGCGGCCCAGCAAATCTTCCACGTCAAGCTCGCGAAAATCCTGCACCGTGACGCGGCCACTGGCCAGGTCTGACAAACCCGGCAAGGTGCGAATGTGGATGGGCAAGGGCCGCAAGCTGTCTAAAATAGCGTTGCGGCGGTCACGAGTGGCGCTGGGCAGGGCCAGCAAAATGTCGGTGATGCCCTGGCGGTCCACCACTTGCGGTACTTCAGCCGGTGAATAAACCGGCACGCCATTGAGGCTGCGGCCCACCTTGGAGGCGTCATCATCAACAAAACCCAGCAGCACGTATTGCTGCGACAAGCGCAACGCTGCCGCGGTTTGCACGCCAGCAGTACCTGCACCGTAAATCAGCAAGCGACCTTCGGCTTTGACCTGCCCGTGGCCAAGTCCAGCCAACCAGAAACGCGCCACGGCCCGACTGGCACCGACCAAAAACAAAAAAATCAGGGGCTGTAACACACCCAGGCTGCGCGGCACCCCTGGCCAATGATTCCACAACAAAATTGCCGTCAGCAAGCAGCCATACAGCAGCACCGCCATGCCCGTCGCTTGCAGCGCCGCTTGGCCGGTGTACCGAAAAATAGCCCGGTAGAGGCCAAAACGCACAAAGATGGGGATTGAAAGAAGAGGCGCCAGCAGGTAAACCCACCACTGCTCGCCGCTAGGCCAATTGGGCGTGTCAAGCCGGAGCGTGTAGGCCACCCAGGTGGCGAGCAAGGCCAGAACAATGTCGAGGGCCACCACCACCAGCCGCTTGACCGCGCGCGGCCACTCCAGAACCCTGCTTTGCAACATAACCCCCTAAAAACTTAAAGCGCCTTTAAAAGGCGCTTTTCTGGTGGTGATTTTACGTGACCCTTTAAATGGCAAAGCTTTCTTTGCTTTGACCCTGGGCCACCAGCGCGGCCAGCCAGCGCGGCATCAAGCCACGACCACTCCAGGTTTCACCATTGGGGCCGCGGTATTTGGCGGGTGCGGGGTTGACTGATTTGGTGGCGCTGGCTTTGCGTGGGCGGCTTTTGCCACCTTCGAGGTCAGCCACGGTGATGCCAAAGGCGGCCATTTTTGCCTTGATCTCGTCCACGGTCTTGTTAAATTCCTGGGCCTTGATTTCTTCGGCCTGCTTTTGCAGGATGGCGATTTGGTTTTGAATGTCGATTAAATTATTCATGGTGTTGCCTAGATATGAGAAGTTATAAATCCTGTCGGCACGTTAGCGTGACTCTTTTAGTGGGTCACATTATCTCGTTTAAGTACCTTCCATGCCGTCAATAGAATAATTTTTGTATCAAACAAAAGGGATTGTCGATGCAAGTACTCAACATCCAAAGCCACCTTTTCAGGGATAGGTAACTCATCCCGACCATTGATTTGTGCCCAACCAGTTAAACCCGGCAACAAACCATGCACACCCGATTTTGTGCGCAATTCAATCAAGTCGTGCTGATTGAACAAGGCTGGGCGCGGTCCGACAAAACTCATATCCCCCACCAAAATGCTCCACAACTGCGGCAGCTCGTCCAGACTGCTTTTCCGTAAAAATGAACCGATTGGCGTCAGGTAAGCACCCGGGTCTTTTAATAAGTGCGTTGCCACTGCGGGCGTTCCGATCTGCATGCTGCGGAACTTGGGCATTTTGAATATTTGGTTGTTGCGACCCACTCGGTCTGACCAATACAGAATTGGGCCAATTGAAGTCAACCGAACCGCTAGTGCCACAACCAAGATTGGAAGCAGAAAAATCAAACTGGCAAAGAGCGCCAGCGACAAATCAAAAGCTCGTTTCATGACGGATTGATATCTTGCACAACTCTGCGCAAACCTTCTGCAATTGAAATAGGTGGAACCCAACCGAGCATTTGGCGGGCCTTCGAAATATCTATCTGCAAGTTGCCACACAGCCGTTGCACTGCATCGCCCTTGCCCAACAGCGCTGCCCCTGCTTGCAAAACCCATACGGGGACTTGTAGCAAACGTGCGGGCACGTCTGCCGCCTGCGCCATACCACGCACCAGCTGGGTAGTGGACAGGTCTTGCCCGTCGCTCACCAAAAAGGTCTGATTGGCGGCTTGAGGGTGGGTCACGCAAACCACGATGAAATCCACCAAGTTGTCCAGCGCCACCAGGCTACGTCGGTTGTGAACCGCGCCGAGCGGCAAGGGCCAACCGCGCTGCACGGCGCGCATGAGCGCAGCAAAGTTGGCCTTGACGCCCGGGCCGTAGACCAACGGCGGACGAATGATGACCACCTCCATGCCGGTGTCTGAAGCAATCTGATGCAATCCCTGCTCGGCCTCGCGCTTACTCAGGCCATAAGCGTCTTGCGGGTTGGGGGCATCGGCTTCGGTAAAAGCACATCCGGGTAACGTGAGCTCGCCATTGACCTTGACCGAACTGATGAACACAAAGCGCGTCACCCCAGCGGCTGCAGCCTGACGAGCCAGAGCCAGCGTGCCATCCACATTGACCGCACGGAACGCAGCCACCGGGTCAATTGCCGTGTCATGCATGACGTGAACGCGGGCCGCAAGATGAACCACCAGATGAGCACCTGACACGGCATGCTGCCATTGGGTGGCGCCGTCAACCGATCCAACAATCACTTGCTGCAACCTACTGGCAACCGAACCGGATGATCGAACGGCAGCGCGCACGCTTGAGCCATCGCGCATCAAGCGCTGACACAGCCGCCCGCCCACCAAGCCACTGGCGCCTGTCACCAGTATCGTCATGGCTGCTGCCTGTTGAGTTGTCGGTAAACCGGCGACAAAAAGAAGCGCAACATGCTGGCAATGTGCCAACGCAGAAACTTCAAGCTGCGATGGCTGCTGCGCTGGGCATGGTGAATCACCTGGCTGTCTGAACACACGGCAACCTGGTAGCCAGCCAAACGCAATCTGCCACACAAATCCACGTCTTCGTAATACAAGAAATAGCGCTCATCAAACCCATGTACTTCATCAAACACCTGATGGGAAAACAGCATGAACATACCCCCAACCCAATCTGGCTCAAAATCCCGGGTGATCAATGAATAGTCTGATTTTTGATTTGCTCCGACCACCTTGAAAAGAATCGTCAATGGCGTCGGAAAACGCCGCACACTGTTTTCAATGCCACCATCTGGCCCCAAAACCAAAGGTGCAACAACACCAACAACGGGATTTCTCAAATACACCAATAATGCTGAAAAGGGTTCAGATTCAAACCGGATGTCAGGATTGATGACACAAAAGTACTGACCAGAAGCATGTTTAAAGGCTTGGTTATGGTTGGCGCCAAAACCCTTTGGGGTCTGATTTCTAACGACCTTAATGGGATAAAAATAGTCTGACTCGCGAAATTCCAATTGCTCCTGAATATTCAGCGTCAGGATCAATTCAATATCCAGATCACCACAATGTTTTTGGATATCGGCCATCAACAAAGTCACCAATGCCATTTGCCCATGGCTGACGACAGATATTGACAAGAGCCCCGTGGGTGAGTTTGTTATTTTTTCCATCGCAGATAGCCCACATAAATCACCAAGCGCCGTGCGTATTTCAACAAGGAATAGGCCACCAATACAGCAAGCTGAAAACCGCTGATGCAGCCATCTCTGTACAGGCGGCGGTAGTTCCCCAAATCGCTACGCTCCATCAACCAAACCCGCGAACTCAAGCCGGTGACTCCAAATGGGTCTTTGTAAATTGCAGCCAAGGCCGCAGGCAGTTTGACCACACGGTCGCCAGAACACACCACGCGCAGCCAAAGCATGTGGTCTTCCATGTAGCGCTGTCGCTCAATGAATCGATGGCGAATGTCTCGCTTGATCATTACAGAAGGGGTAACAAATCGGTTGGACATCAGCATTCCCCATTTGCTCACGGTCTGTGCATCTCCTTGACCAACATCCCAATACGGCAGCACGCCCTGTTTTAACAGGCGAAACCCATGCCCACACAAAACAACGTCTGGATGCGCGGCCATGTAGGCGTACTGGATTTCAATCTTGCGAAAATGCCAGGCATCATCCGCATCCAGAAAGGCCACATAGGGTTGACTCGCGACGTCCCACCCTGCATTGCGGGCGCTGCCAGCCCCCATGTTTTTGTCCAAAAAAACCAGCTTGACCCAACCAGGATCAAATTGCTGGCTGAGTTTCTTCATGGCCTCACGGGTGTCATCACCACTTGCATCGTCCACCAGAATGACCTCTGCTGGGCGAAGTGTTTGAGCCGCCACGGAAGCCAAGGCTCGCTCAATGGTGCGAGAGCATCGATAGCAGGGGATGACGACCGAGACAGCTGCCAACAAAGTGACGCCCATCAGGTTTTCGTCCAATAGGCAGGTAAACCCATGCACTGCCGCCCCATATCAAGAAGCCTTCTTGCCTGTTTTTCACCCAAAAATTGCCACAACAGCAACCGAATGTACGTGCGCAAAACCGCCGCTCGCCACCTCCAACCAGGCAATCCCAATCCATTTTTTATTTGAGCTAACCTAACTTCTCGCAAGCCCAAAAGGGTGTTTGCCGGATCAGTACTAACGCCGCCTTGTCGCATCGCCGTTACAACAAGGCCCTCAATAAAGAAAGCATCTTTTGTCTTGAGTTCACGCAATAGCAACTCGTAATCTCCTGCAATACGGAACGACTCATCAAAATTTCCGTGCTCCACAAATAGACTACGCTTATGCATCGCCGCTGGATGCGGGACACACATCGTCTGTTTGAATTTATTTTTCACAGTTGCCCATGGATCTCCCACAGCATAAAGCTCTGCACCAATATTATTGAGTAGCATGATCTGCCCATAGGCCACGCGAATATCAGAGGAAACCAACCTCAACTGCTCAGCCATACGCTCAAGCACCCGCATATCCCACAAATAATCATCAGCCCCCAGAAAAAAAATCCAGTCACCTTTCGCCTGCACCAAAGCCTTGTTCCATGCGTTGTAAATGCCACTATCCGGCTCGGAAATCCAGTAAGTGATCCGCTGGCTATTGGTTTGAATTAAATCGACCGTGCCATCTTTGGAGCCACCATCGATAACAATCAACTCAATATCTTCATAGGTCTGGTCAAAGACACTAGTCAAACATTGCTGCAAGGTACTTTTCCCGTTGTAGACGGCGATCACAACACTAAATAGCATATCTTATAAATTTAGATAATATTTTATTCATGGAAACCCATAACAACACAATTCATTTAATGATATCCAGCCTGCCCTTTACAAACTTATCCACTACATGTGCAACTGCATAACTCATTAATCCAACCATTTCATAAAAAGATCCTGTGCCTTCATATTTACGAAGGTGCTCGCCGGGGAGTATCCACTTCTTTCTCAACTTCATATCTTGAAGCCAACTGAATGAAAGATAACGAAGCCAATTTTTCGATGAATAGTTTTTTGTCAGAAACAGGCTGAAAACGGATTGATATCCGTCTGTCACCGTATTGTTTGCATTGGCCATTGAAAACGAATTTTTATGCATCCGAAAAAAAACCAGTGGTGTGTCAATGTAAGCCACACAGGCGTGACTATGCGCCGTCAATAATAAAATCATCACGTCTGGCCCTGCCCCATTTTTCTCATATTCTCTAGGCGTTGCCGTTTCGAATTGAACATGAAGATGTTTCAATAAATCATCAGTACGAAGCAATACGGCACCAGGACTAACCGGGGCCTTCGCAGTCAAAATGAGATTGAAAAATTGTGCTGGACTTAATCTTGGTGATTCATTTTTTCCATAAAAAATAACAGCATTAGCAACTGACGACCCAACATATGCCGCACAATACACAAGCGCAACCTGTGGATCGTTCAATTTTGGCAGCATTTCACTCAAGCAAGTTGGCACCAAGCAATCGTCGCTGAATAAAATCTTGCTGTACGCGCCCTTGGCTTCTTGAACACATCGAATCCAATTACGCACGGGTCCGATATTGGATCCATTGCGAAACACCCTCACCCGCTGATCTATTTTTGAAAAATTCTGACAAATTTCCCAAGTACCGTCATCGCTTGCGTTATCTACAACAACAACCTCAAAGTCTGAGAAGGTTTGATCCAATGCGGACTGAATGCATTCCGCAATGTAATTTTTTCGGTTATAAACAGGAATCAGGATACTGACTTTTGGAGGGTTTTTTGCCGCATTCATCATGTTTGCCTCGCACTCGTATTTCCACGCATTATTCGACCATTTAGTATGCTGCTTACCTGAACCGGAAGAGCTATTGCAGCAAGTGACAGACTAACAATCGTGGCCAGCACAATGCCACTTAAACCAAGTGAGAAATATTTAACAAAAAGTACGGACAAAGGAACATTCAACAGCATTGCAATAATTGAAGTGTAAAGTTGAATTCTTATATCACCAATGCCATTTACAAACATGGCATAAATGTTATTCCACGCCGAAACCAGAACAAAAATACCTATAGTAATGACCAGAGGCAACGAAACGACCATTTCAGGGCCAATCCAGATGGCAATAACTGGTTGCGCCAATAATCCAATGACAAACACCGCGATCACGATGCCACTAAAAATATGCAATTGTTTGCGCAGCATCCGCTTAATCCACCCCATATCACCACGGTGGTAAGCATCGGTGTAGGCGGACCAAAGCGGTGCAGAAATGAGTGCATGAGCAAATGTGATCACGCTAAACAACTTGAAGATGACTTCATACTGGGCGACATGCTGCGGGCCAAAGAGTTGAGTAATCAGCATTTTGTCTGTCGTAAAGATGACCAGAACCGCCATCTGGATCGTAAAAAATTTCAGCCCGATTGACAACAGTGGATGAATGTGCGTTTTGTCCAGTGAGACTTTGGGTCGCAATTCACGATACCGTTGATTAAACCAATAACTCAGGATGAGATTGGCCGCCACGAGCGAGATGCCATAGGTCAGGGCAAGGTAAGTTATGCTGGCTTGCGTTGTTTGGGTCAAAACAAAAACGAACAGTAACGCCAGAACATTGGCGATCAGCTGCCCCAGCGCAGCCATGGCCGTTTTTTGCACGGCCCCCAAAAGTGCATTGATCAAGCCTAACCAGAAGTTGAACACAACGAAAAAAAGGGCGACTTGTACCGTCAGCCGCAAGGTAGCTTCTTGAATTACTTGCGTATTGAAGACCGCTTGCCAAGGCACAAAAAACGAGATGCCTGTCAGCAGTACCCATAGCGCCACGGCAATCAGGCCAATAAGGCTGTAACCAGAGGCGATGAAATTAGCGGCTTCGACCTTGTCGTTTCTTGCCAGGGCTTCAGCAACCTTGTTGCGCAACCCGTTGCCGATGCCCAAGTCAAAAAAAACAACCCATGACATGAGGGTGAGCATTGTTGACCATACGCCAAACTGCTCTTGCCCCAGGTAGCGGATCATTAAAGGAATAGCCAGGAAAGATGCCAGCATGGCGACCGCTTTGTAACCGACGGCACCCTTTATTTGGCTCAGATAGTTGCGGCTTCGCTCCTTGGAAACATCCGCAGTCATTACGTGGCACTCACCCACTCAACCATGCGCGCTACGCCGTCTGTCGCTCTGACCAAAGGTTGCCAATTGAGCAGTTGGGTTGCTTTTGTCAGGTCCGAGACGAACACGCGTTGATCGCTTTCGCGCACCGGCAACTTCGTGTAATTCAACTTCACGCTTGCTATTTGCTCAAGCAGTGCGAACAGTTCCAGCAACGACAGACTGTTTTCAATACCACCACCGACATTGAAAGCCTGGCCTTTGGCGCTGTCAATATGGTTAACTGCGGCCATGTATAGCCGCTTCATATCGTCAGCATGTAGCACGTCGCGCACTTGCTTGCCGGAGCCGGAGATAGTGAATGGCTCCTTGAGCACACCCGTTCTGGCTTCAACCGTTTTCTGACAAAACCACCCTACCCAACCCTGGTCGTACGTCGCAAATTGCCTACCGCCATACATGGATGAATGCCGGAACACCACGGTCTTGAGGCCGAAGATGCGGGCGTAATCCAGCATGTACTGGTCGGCCGCGCCTTTGGAGCAGCCATACGGTGAATGGAAGCTGAGCTGGGTCTGCTCGTTGAAACCATTGGGTTGCTCAATGCACTGGTAACGGGTATCCGTTTCAACGTAGGTGTATTGCTCCAGGTCACCATAGACTTTATTGGTGGACGAATACACCACGATTGCATCGGGGGCATGGTTGCGCACGGCTTCTAGCAGGTTGTGCGTGCCCATGACGTTGACCTCAAAATCCATGCGAGGGTTGGCAATGGAGGTGGTCATGGCCACTTGGCCGGCCAAATGAAAGACTGTGTCAGGCTTGAAGGCCTGAATCACACGGGTAATGTCATTTTGGTTTCGGATGTCACCATGCTCAAAGGTGAACTTGCCTTGGGATTGCAGCCAGGTCAGGTTCTCACGCGAGCCGTTGCGGTGCAGGTTATCAAACACGACCAGTTCATCACCGCGAGCAAAAGCGTCTGATGCGAGATTGCTGCCCAGAAATCCGCAGCCACCGGTAATCAGTAGTTTCATTTATTAAATTCCAGTTCTATTGTTTTCTTCAGCCCGGCATTCAGATCAAACGCTGGATGCCAGCCAAGTTGGGTGATGTGGTCAATATTGGCCACGCAATGCATGGTTTCGTTGGCTCGGTAAGGCAATGCGCCAAAAAGCAATTGGGTTTGGGACGCAGTCAAACGGTGGGCAGCTTCGACAAATTGTCGAATAGTGGGCGCAATGCCGGAGCCGACTTCAATGTTCACCGCTGACTCCAACTGGTGACGTTGGGCTAGCAGCGTGTCATAGGCACGAACGACATCATCGATGTAGATAAAGTCACGCGACTGCTCACCAGCGGTGAGTTTCAGCACGGGGTCGTTTCGGCGGCAGGCCTGAAGTACGTGCGTGGTGAATTTTGATGCGTCGTCGCCGGGGCCGTACATGTGCTGAAGCAACACATTGACAAACCTAAATGGATTACCTGATTGGCAAGCCAACGTGCACCCCCACTGCGAAAATTGGTGTTTGCTCAGTGCATAGGAGCTGACTTCGGGCGCCAAGGCACTGCCGGTGTTGATAAAGCTGACCGGCTGTGCGCTGTGCTGCAAGGCTTGCAGAATGACTAGTCCAAGACGCAGATTGGCATCGAAAATTTGGAGACTGGTTTCACCCTGGCGGCCATAGGCGCAAGCGGTGTGAACAACGGCGTCCGGCTGAATTTTTTTGACATAGCCGTCAATTTCGGCATCAGTGGTGCAGCGGCCAACATCGAATGACGCGTCTAAACCGAGCAGTCGATCTAGCGTTGATGTTGGCCGTAGCAGCAAGGCTACTTGGTGTCCGGCATTGAGCCAATGGCGGGCTAGCGCACTCCCCAAGAAGCCGCTGGCGCCAGTTAGAAGGATTTTCAAGACAGGGTTGCTTCTTTAAAAATGCTATTGTATTGATAGCTTCTTACGCATACTTAAAAAGGGCTAGAGGCTGATTTCATATAAATTCCTCTGCATCCAAGCCAGACTTAAAAATTCACACCCAGATAGCTCTCGATTTTCTGCGCCGCAAACTCCAGCATTTCAAGTGTCAGCGCCGGCTGCACGCCGATCCAGAAGGTGTTGTTCATCACGTTGTCGGTATTGGTCAAATCACCGCTGATGCGGTAATTGACCCCAGCCATGTAGGGCTGGCGCGTCAAGTTGCCGGCAAACAACAGGCGGGTGCCGACTTTGTTCTGGTCCAGGTAGGTGAGCAAGTCCAGCCGCGTGACGGGGCAGTTTTCTTTGAGCGTAATGGGGAAGCCAAACCACGAGGGATCGGAGTGCTCGGTGGGCTCGGGCAGGCTAACAAATTCTTCGCAGTCTTTCAGCCGTGCTCTTAGGAAGGCATAGTTGTCTTTGCGGGCCTGAATGAATTGCGGCGCTTTTTCCAACTGCGCCAAGCCACAGGCAGCTTGCATGTCGGTAATTTTGAGGTTGTAGCCCAGGTGGCTGTAGGTGTATTTGTGGTCATAGCCATAAGGCAAATCACCCAACTGCTGGCAAAAGCGTTTTCCGCAAGTGTTGTCTTTGCCCGGCTGACAATAACAATCGCGCCCCCAATCACGAAAGCTCTCAGCAATGCTTTTTAGCTCGTCATGCTTGGTGAACACCGCGCCGCCTTCGCCCATGGTGATGTGGTGCGCCGGGTAGAAGCTGAGCGTGCCAATGTCACCAAAGGTGCCAACCATCTGACCTCGATAGGTGGTGCCCAGTGCGTCGCAACAGTCTTCTACCAGCCACAAGTTGTACTTTTTACACAGGGCCGTGACCACATCCAGGTTAAACGGGTTGCCTAGGCTGTGCGCCAACATGATGGCTTTGGTTTTGGGGCTGATGGCGGCTTCAATCTTACTGGCATCAATGTTATGCGTAAGGCGATCCACGTCCACAAACACCGGCACAGCGCCAAATTGCAGGATAGGGTTGACGGTGGTGGGGAAGCCTGCGGCCACGCCAATCACTTCATCACCCTTCTTGATGGCACGCTCGCCCAATTTGGGGGATGTAAGGGTGCTGAACGCGACCAGGTTGGCAGACGAGCCAGAGTTCACGGTAATCAGGTGCTTGATACCAATGAATGCGGCGAGTTTTTTCTCAAACTCGGCATTGAAACGGCCGGTGGTTAGCCAGCCATCAAGAGATGCTTCAACCATGTATTTCAGCTCTTCGGCGCCAATGACTTTGCCGGAAGGTGGCACCACAGTTTCACCGGGCACAAAAGCTTGGGGCGCATGAACAATGTTTGAGTACTGCTGCACCAGCGCAGCAATTTCGCGGCGGATGGCGTCAGGCGCTTTAGGCATAAATTGAATGGGTTCGGCTGTCATATTGCTTCTGAATTTATAGCGAGAGAGTATTGCTGAATTTGAGCTAGGCACAGTTTTTTCATATCGTCATTGGCCAGCCAAGCCTGGTGCCATGTGGTGATGTGCGCCAGGGCGGTTGCCAAAGACCAATGCGGTTGCCAGTCTAGGCGGGCTTTGGCTTTGGAAATGTCGAGCTTGAGGTAGTTGGCTTCATGCGGGTGTACACCGCCGTCTTGTTGCCAACTTGCGCCGTTGCCCCAGCTGTTGACCATGTGCTCAACAATCCATTGCACCGGGCGGGCATCATCGTCTTTGGGTCCAAAGTTCCAGCCTTCGGCAAGGGCCTGCCCGTCGGTGCAAAGCCGCTCCGCTAACGCCAAATAACCGCCAAGTGGCTCCAGCACGTGCTGCCAGGGGCGAGTTGCGTTGGGGTTGCGAACGATGACAGGGTGGCCTTGCTCAAAAGCTCGCAAGATGTCAGGCACCAAGCGGTCTGCGGCCCAATCGCCACCGCCGATGACGTTGCCAGCACGGGCAGAGGCCAATGCAATGCCACAGGCTCTCAAGTACGAGTCGCGATAGGCGCTGGTCACCAACTCTGCGCAGCCTTTGCTGTTGCTGTAGGGGTCATGGCCACCCATAGGCTCATTTTCACGGTAACCCCAGAGCCACTCTTTGTTTTCATAGCATTTGTCAGTGGTGATGACCACAACAGCCTTGACACTGGGTGTGTGGCGGGCAGACTCCAGCACATGAACCGTGCCCATGACGTTGGTCGCATAGGTTTCTACCGGCTCCGCGTATGACAGGCGCACCAGCGGTTGAGCGGCCATGTGGATCACGATGTCAGCCTGACTGGCCTGCATGGCTTTTCGTACAGTTGCCAAGTCGCGAATATCACCGATGGTGCTGCCTGCCATCCCGCTTGCCACATCAGCTACAGTAAACAGGTTTGGAGTGGTGGGTGGTGTGAGCGCCAGGCCATGCAGTTCTGCGCCCATGCTTTGCAGCCACAGACTGAGCCAACTGCCTTTGAACCCGGTGTGACCGGTTAAAAAAACGCGTTTTCCGCGCCAAAACGCGGGATTCATGACCATACTTTCCAAGGCGCTTGCCCCGACTGCCAGAGCTCCTCAAGAAGTATCTTGTCGCGCAGCGTATCCATGGGTTGCCAAAATCCATGATGCTGATAGGCGGCTAAATTACCCTCCTTAGCCAAACACTCCAGCGGCTCACGCTCCCAAACGGTCTTGTCATCTGCAATGAATTCAAGAACCTGGGGGGACAGCACGAAGAAGCCACCATTGATCGTCGCGCCATCGCCCTTGGGCTTTTCCATGAAACTGTTCACCTTGCTGCCCGTCATGCTCAACGCTCCAAAACGTCCTGCCGGAACGGTTGCGGTCAAAGTAGCTTTGACGTTTTGAATTCGGTGAAAAGCAATTAGTTCGGTGATATCAATGTCGCCAACGCCGTCGCCATAAGTCATGCAAAAAGTATCTTCATCCTGGACGTACTTCGCCACACGTTTGAGGCGGCCGCCGGTCATGGTCTCGTCGCCCGTATCGACCAAGGTAACCCGCCAAGGCTCGGCATGCCGGTGATGCACCTCCATGGTGTTTTTGCTCATGTCAAAAGTAATGTCCGACATGTGTAAAAAATAGTTGGCAAAGTATTCTTTGATGACGTAGCCCTTGTATCCACAGCAAATCACAAAATCGTTGATGCCATGGTGGGAATACGTTTTCATGATGTGCCACAAAATTGGCTTACCGCCAATTTCAATCATGGGTTTGGGGCGAATCGAGGTTTCTTCGGATATTCGGGTACCCAAGCCACCGGCAAGAATGACTGCTTTCATTTATTATGACCTTTGTTTACCGTTTTGCTACTATTTTTATAGCTCTAAGCGCATGCATATAAAGGGTTATAGGCAGATTTCATGGGCATTAACCTGAACACTAACGAGGTGCCAGCGTGTCGCTGTTGGCCGCTTCCCGCTGCAGCGATTCAATCTCCACCCTGAGTTGCTCATACTCGTGCACCTTGTGTTTCAAAAATCGCCCCGCCAGCGCTGATTTCTCGACAATGCCCGCCGGCGTAAGAAAATAGGCGTAAGCCAATTTCCGCTTGCTACTCTGAAAATTCTGCGCTTTCAACAAACCCTTATCGAGCAGGGCTTTGAGACAGAAGTTGGTTTTCCCCAAACTCACACCCAACGCCGCAGCCAACTCACGCTGGTTCATCTGCGGGTTGATTTCCAGCAAGCGCAAAACCTTGAGATGCGTATCCAGGTGAATCGATATTTCTTCAGGCATTGGTTGGAAGCGCAATAGAGACTATGGCGCCCATCTGTTCATGTGTTGAACGAATGATATCACCCTCAAAAATGAATCCCCCGCATCATCTGCTGCAGCGCCACCGCCTCAGCAGACAAATGTGACTTGGCAGGCTTGTCGCCCGGCTTCGCCCCCTTGGCCGCAGTGGAGTCCGGGAACATCCTGAAGCTGGTGTTCATGGCAATTTGCGCCACGCGCGGCAGCAAGGCGTGCAGGACCTGGCCGGTGATGCCCAGGCGCGTGGCAATGCGCACCGGTTTGAAGATACAGGCCTGCGCAATCATGTCAGCGGCTTCTTCGGGGCTGAGGGTGGGCACGTTGTTATACAGGCCAGTAGGCGCAATCATGGGGGTGCGCACCAGCGGCATGTTGATGGTGGTGAACGTCACTCCCTGGTCGGCAAACTCACTTGACGCACAGCGCGTCCAGGCATCTAACGCGGCTTTGCTGGCCACATAGGCACTGAAGCGCGGCGCGTTGGTCAGCACGCCAATGCTGCTGATGTTGACCACATGGCCACGGCGCTTGGCCACCATGCCGGGCAAAAAACCGGTGGTCACGCGCAAGCTGCCGAAGTAGTTGAGCTGCATGGTGCGCTCGTAGTCGTGGAAGCGGTCGTAACTGGACTCGATGGCGCGGCGAATCGATCTGCCCGCGTTGTTGACAAGGAAGTCCACCCCACCGTGCGCCAGCGTGATTTGCTTGACAAAGTTGGCACAGGCCTCCGGCTCGGCAATGTCCACAGCATAGGCTGTGAACTGGTAGCCTTTTGCCGCGGCCTCGGCGCAGGCCACGTCGAGCTTGTCCTGGTCTCGCCCGCAAATTAAAGTTATAGCGCCCCCCTCTGCAAACTTGTGGGCGGAGGCCAATCCAATACCTGAAGAGCCACCCGTGACCAGCACCACCTTGCCGCCCACCGTGCCGCGCAAACTGCGGTCAATGTGCAGATCGGGGTCCAGGTGGCGCTCCCAGTAGTCCCATAACCGCCAGGCGTAGTCTTTCAGGTTGGGGCATGCAACACCCGTCCCTTTGAGCGCGGCCAGGGTGTCGCGGCAGTCAAAACGCGTGGGGTAGTTGACGAAGGTCAGCATGTCTTCGGGCAGTCCCAAATCTTGCATGATGGCGTTGCGCACGCGGCGCACCGGCGCCAACGCCATCAGGCCTTTGGTGACGCTGCGCGGAATAAAGCCGAGCAAGGCAGCGTTGATGAAGAGGTTCATCTTGGGCGCGTGCGCCGCTTTGCTGAAAATGTCCAGCACATCCCCTACGCGGTAACCTACCGGGTCGACCAGGTGATAGCATTTTTGGGTGATGTCTTTTTGATGGCTGATGGCGTTCAGGGCGTCCACCACAAAATCGACCGGCACGATGTTAATGCGTCCGCCTTCCAGTCCGATGGACGGCAGCCAGGGCGGCAGCAACTGGCGCATGCGCTGGATCAGCTTGAAGAAGTAATACGGCCCGTCGATCTTGTCCATTTCACCCGTGCTGCTGTCGCCCACCACCATGGCCGGGCGATACACCGACCAAGGCACTTTGCACTCTTGGCGGACA
This sequence comes from Rhodoferax sp., assembly GCF_028688795.1. Taxonomy (GTDB): domain Bacteria; phylum Pseudomonadota; class Gammaproteobacteria; order Burkholderiales; family Burkholderiaceae_C; genus Rhodoferax. The sequence goes on from NZ_JAQTXM010000018.1 coordinate 95,462, forward strand.
ATTTTTTCGCTTTCATGCTTGGTCATGAAATACGGGTGTTCGTAATTCTCGGCCTCATTGAACATGTCTTCGCGGAACACGCCTTCATAAAGACCCGCCGCCGCAATGGAGCTCACATGGTGAAAGTGCCCGGCATCAATGGCTTTGGCCAACTCGATGGTGTTGCGGGTGCCGTCCACATTCACCTCGATCTGACTGACCGCATCAGCACCCAGGTCGTAAATGGCGGCCAGGTGGTAAACATGATCGACCTGCCCTTTGAGCAGCTTGATGTCTGCGTTTGAGACACCCAGGTTCTTGCTGGTCAGATCACCTGTCACGGGAACGACGCGTGCCGCGCTTGCGCCCCAAAATTCACGCAGCGTCTTGATCTTACCTTCGCTGCCTTTGCGAACCAAGAAATACACCACCGCGCCTTTGCGCTCCAGCAGTTTCTTGACCAGCCGTTTGCCAATGAACCCGGTCGCCCCGGTGACGAAATAACGCATCGATGTCTCCCAAAGAAGGGCTCTATTTTTGCCCGAACCGGATCAGACCACCCTAGCGTTAACCCGCGTGCGCTGCGTCGCCATGGGGAACAAAGTGATGCCGTCGCCATGAAGAAGCTTTGTTTTAGGATGTTTTCCCTACACATTGGCGTCAGTAGTCTTTAAAGTTCGTTCGATGCGTTGATGAAATTGATGCACACATTTTTTAGCCACCCCATTACCAATGACCTACTAGGAGCCCACCATGGTTACCAAACTCAAAAAAGTCAGCGCCGCTGCCAAATCGTCGATCAAGTCGGAGGGCAAAGCCACCCGCAAAAAATCTGCCAAGTCAACGGCCACGAAATCTTCCGTTTTGTCGGACTCGGTCAGAGATTCAGCCCAGCAAATCTGGCAGGCCGGTCTGGGCGCCTTTAACAAAGCCCAGGCAGGCGGCACCAAGGCGTTTGAAGCCTTGGTGAAAGAAGGCGTGAGCTTGCAGCGCAAGACCCAGTCAGCCGCTGAAGAAAAAATCTCTGAAGCCACCCAACGAATGACCAGCATGGCCACTGACATCTCCAGCAAAGCCTCCGGCCAATGGGACAAATTAGAGAGCATTTTTGAAGACCGCGTGGCCAAGGCGCTCAACAAGCTGGGCGTGCCGTCGGCCAAAGACGTGGACGCGCTGATTGCCCGCATTGACGCACTCAACGCCAGCGTGCAAAAACTCACACCCAAGAAGGCTGCGGCCAAGCCAGCGACCGAAACAGTCGCCAAGCCTGTGGCCAAAGTTGCCGCAAAACAATTTGCCGCTAAAACGCCAGCAAAGGCAGCAGCCAAAGTGCCCGCCAAGGCTGCCAAACCCGCGGCAAAAGTAGCGGCAAAGGCTGCGGCCAAACCAATCGCCAAAGCCGCGCCGCGCAAACCAGCCACACGCAAGTCGCCAGCTGGGGTTGAAGCTGCGGTTGAGGCTGCGATTGCGACCAAAGCTTCCGCTGAAGACCAGGCAAACCCTGTTTGACAAGCGCCTGATCAGCACTAAACTCCAAAACCATGAAGCCTGCCAGCCGCACCGCCGTGAACCCCGCCGCGCCTCGAATTGCCTTGGCGCTGGCAGGCGGTGGTCCACTGGGCGCCATCTATGAAATTGGAGCTTTGTGTGCCTTGCAGGACTCGCTTATCGGCATCAACTTCACCCAGTTGCAGCACTATGTGGGCGTGTCGGCGGGCGGCTTCATTGCGGCGGGTCTGGCCAACGGGATCACGCCACAGCAGTTGTTTTCGCTGTTCATTGAAGACCGCAGAAGGCAAACCGAAGCGTTTGACCCGGCCTGCCTTTTGACGCCGGCGTTCTCGGAGTTTTTCACGCGTAGCCTGCGCCTGCCCACGCTCTTGGCAGCAGGGGCCTGGCAAGGCAGCTTTGGTCGCCAAACCCTCATGCGCGCGCTGGAACGCCTGAGCCCGAGCTTGCCCACGGGTATTTTTTCAAGCAAGCAAATCAACACCGAGCTGACCCGCCTGTTCGCAAAGGCGGGGCGCACCAACGATTTTCGGCAGCTCAAGAGCCGCTTGACCTTGGTGGCCACCCACTTGGACAGTTGCAGTGCCGTGGCGTTCGGGCGCGCCGGCTGGGACCACGTGCCAATCTCAAAGGCCGTGCAAGCCAGTGCGGCCCTGCCCGGCCTGTTTCCGCCGGTGGAGATTGACGGCCAGCATTACTGCGACGGCGCACTCATCAAAACCATGCACGCATCGGTGGCGCTGGACGAGGGTGTGGACCTGATGCTGTGCCTGAACCCGCTGGTGCCATTTGATGCGTCGGTGCCACAGGCAATCACCGACCGCCTCACACCTTGGGCATCGCCCGAGCGCATTCCGCGCATTGTGGATGGCGGCTTGCCGGCCGTATTGAGCCAAACTTTTCGCTCACTCATCCATTCGCGCCTGGTGATGGGACTGAAGGCGTATGAGCACACCTACCCCAACACCGACATTGTGCTGATTGAGCCTGACCACCGCGACCCTGAGCTGTACTTGGCGAACACCTTCAGCTACAGCCAGCGCCGCCATCTGGCCGAACACGCTTACCAGAAAACCCGCCAAATGCTGCGCTCGCGTCAGACTGGGCTGGGCGCCAAGCTGGGCTACCACGGCATCACTCTGAACCACGCAGCGCTTGACGATGTTCACAAACATCTGTGCCCACCAAAACGCCCCCAGACCCGCGTCGGGCAGTCTTTGACCAGACTACACGACATCATGGACAACCTGCAACAGGTGGTTGACGTGGCTTCACTGGAAGGCGTGGCCACATGGTAAAAAAAGCGCCGCGGCGCACTGCAGAGCGCATTCTTGAAGTGACGCTGACGCTTTTCAACCGCTTTGGCGAGCCCAATGTGTCGACCACCTTGATCTCGGCCGAGCTCAACATCAGCCCGGGCAACCTGTATTACCACTACCCCGCCAAAGATGAGCTGATCAACGCGCTGTTTGACCGCTTTGAGCACCCCTTGAATGACCTGCTGGGCGCCAGCGATGACGTGCGCAACGTCGAGGACGCCTGGTTTTTCCTGCACACGCTGTTTGAACTGATCTGGCAATACCGCTTTTTGTACCGCGACCTGAATGACCTGCTGAGCAAAAACCGGCGCCTGGAAACCCACTTTCAGTCGATTCTGAAAAACAAGACCCGTGCGCTGAAAGCGCTGCTTGAAGGCATGCGCCGTGGTGGCGCCCTGCAAATTGACGCCCGCGAGCTTGACGCCACCGCCACCAGCATGGTGGTGGTGCTGACCTATTGGCTCAGCTTTGAATACGTGCGCGACCCGCGCAACGCCCTGGAAGAGCAAAACGCGCAAGCCGCCTTGATGCGTGGCGCGCAGCATGTACTCAACCTGCTGGCGCCCTACCTGGAGCAAAGCCAGCGCACCCATTTGGTCCACCTGGCCGATGCCTACAATAAAGAAGTCAAGTAAAAAACAGCGATCAGGAGATAACCATGGCCCATTGGACCGCTTTCCCCTATGCGGGTGAGTACAACTTTGATGCAAAAAGCGTCAAAACGCATTGGGCCAGACTACATGCCGGCGACCTGGAGCCGCTGCCGCAAGACGCCAAATTACTCAATGCCTGGGCAAAATTTCACAACGGCGAATTTCAAAAAGCCACCGTTGAGGGGCTCAACCTGGGCCTGGCGGGTTTGAACGTTGCCAACAAGGCCACCTGCGTTTACGCCAATTACCTTGAGAAACACGAGGCCTGCCGGCTGGAGATGTTCCTTGACGTGGCCAAACGCGCCGAGCAGCAAATCAACCAAGACCCCGACAACGTCAACGCCTATTACTGGCATGCCTACGCCTTGGGCCGCTACAGCCAGGGACTCAGCGTGGCCAAGGCACTGGCACAAGGCATTGGCAACACGGTTAAAACCAACCTTGAAACCGTCATCAAGCGCCAGCCCAACCATGTTGATGCGCACATTGCCCTGGGCGCTTTTCATGCCGAAGTGATCGACAAGGTCGGCTCGTTGATAGGCGCCATGGCCTACGGCGCGCACCGCGACACCGGCATGAACCTGTTTGACCAGGCCCTCAAGCTGCAGGCGGCATCGGCTGCCGGCATGATCGAATACGCCCATGCAATGCTGATGCTCGACGGCGAGAAGATGATGAGCGAGGCCAACCGCCTGTACCAGTTGGCAGCGGGCGCCCAACCGGTGGACGCCATGGAACACCTGGACATGGAAATGGCGCGCACCGAACTGACTGACTGAAACAGATAAATTTAGTAACTACTCAGCTCCCAACGGAGATTAATTTGAGTTCGCTATGAAATAGTGAGCGAGAATTAGTTTTGATGCCAACCCTGCCCGACCTCACCGAACTCAGCCATGCACAAAAGGATGAGCTGATCA
>NZ_JAQTXM010000046.1:0-140 GCF_028688795.1 Rhodoferax sp.
AGAGCGCCAAACCGCGCTCACCGCCCTGCAAGCCCAGCACGACAGTCTGGCGCAGGAAAAGTCAAAACTGATAGCTGATACCGCAGAGCTCACGCGGGCTAGAGACCAAATAAGCACCCAACTTGCTACCGAAGCCAAAG
>NZ_JAQTXM010000046.1:240-21667 GCF_028688795.1 Rhodoferax sp.
CCAAGGCCGAAGCCCTGGCGCAGCGCGATGCTGAGGCCAAAGCCAAAACGGAAGCCCAAGCCCAACGCGATGCCTTGGCCAAAGACAAAGCCACGCTCACGGCGGCCCGAGACGAGCAAGCCAAACTGGCCACAGAGCGCCAAACCGCGCTCACCGCCCTGCAAGCCCAGCACGACAGTCTGGCGCAGGAAAAGTCAAAACTGATAGCTGATACCGCAGAGCTCACAAGGGCCAGAGACCAAATAAGCACCCAACTTGCTGCCGAAGCCAAAGCCAAGGCCGAAGCCCTGGCGCAGCGCGATGCTGAGGCCAAAGCCAAAACGGAAGCCCAAGCCCAACGCGATGCCTTGGCCAAAGACAAAGCCACGCTCACGGCGGCCCGCGACGAGCAAGCCAAACTGGCCACAGAGCGCCAAACCGCACTCACCGCCCTGCAAGCCCAGCACGACAGTCTGGCGCAGGAAAAGTCAAAACTGATAGCTGATACCGCAGAGCTCACGCGGGCTAGAGACCAAATAAGCACCCAACTTGCTACCGAAGCCAAAGCCAAGGCCGAAGCCCTGGCGCAGCGCGATGCTGAGGCCAAAGCCAAAACGGAAGCCCAAGCCCAACGCGATGCCTTGGCCAAAGACAAAGCCACGCTCACGGCGGCCCGAGACGAGCAAGCCAAACTTGCCGCAGAGCGCCAAACCGCGCTCACCGCCCTGCAAGCCCAGCACGACAGTCTGGCGCAGGAAAAGTCAAAACTGATAGCTGATACCGCAGAGCTCACGCGGGCTAGAGACCAAATAAGCACCCAACTTGCTGCCGAAGCCAAAGCCAAGGCCGAAGCCCTGGCGCAGCGCGATGCTGAGGCCAAAGACAAAGCCACGCTCACGACGGCCCGCGACGAGCAAGCCAAACTGGCCACAGAGCGCCAAACTGCACTGACCACACAGCAAAAAACGGCCGAAACCAAACAACAACGCCTTCAGCAACTCGAAGCCGACAACCTGGCGCTGGTCAACCGCCAGAACATGCTGCAAGAGGAACTCATCAAAGCTGAAGCCCAGATCGACCTGATCAAAGACCTGCTTCTGCGTGAACCCGGGTTGTAAGCCATGCCAAAAGTCAGAAAGTGGCTAAAAAAGCGGCAATTCCAGCCAATTTTTGCCATAAAAAACATAGCTCCGAGCCCTGAATTGGCAAGGGGTAGAAGCCAATATCATGCTGTCTCTGAGCAACACCTGGTGCCCTATGACGAAAACCTGCTCGAACGCAGCCGCGCCCAATGGCAGTTTGGCGACTGGCAAAGTCTCACCAAGCTAGACCGCGACACCCTGCAACACCACCCCGACCGCGCCAAGCTCGCCCTGCTGTGCGCCGCTGGTCATCAAGCCCAAGGCAATGTCGCAGAGGCCCGCCAACACACCCGCCTCGCCATTGACTGGGGCTGCAGCAAAAAGCTGATCAGCCAAGTGCTGATCTCTGGGGTTTACAACACTCTTGGCTGCGCCGCCGCCATCAACGGCCAGGAAAACCGCGCCATTCGCCACTTTCAAGCCGCCATGCACACCGGTGCGGCTGGCAGCGATATGCAACTGCTCACCCAAGCCAGAGTTGGCCACCAGCTCACCCAATTGGGCCTGGCCAACAACGCCACCTTCTCCCGAGCGGCGTTAACGGACCTACCAGCATCTAACACGCTGCAATTGCCGTCCCTCAGCAAAGGCTTCGAAGAAATGGCTGAAGCCCTGGCCAAGCAAAAGGCGCACCTGGACGCACAACTCAAAAAGCAAGCCGACGAACTCATCCGCGTGCGCCAGTTTCTCGACAGCAGCCTCAAGAAAGAAGTCTCCAATGCCGCCAGGCAAATCGAAGCCGCCGTCGGCCTGCAAGGCTACTTTGCCACAGGCGAACTGCCCAACATCAACACAGAGCGGCACACCTGGCCCATCAGCCCGGACTTTGCGATCTACCTGATTCAATTGCTAGAAACCAACGACTACGATGTCATCATCGAATTTGGCAGCGGACTCTCTACTGTCATCGTTGCAAAAACACTGGCCAAAATGACTGAACGACGCCAGCCAAAGCCCCCTGTGGCCCTGCTGTCGTTTGATCATCTGGAGCGGTATTACCAGCAAACCCTGGCCCAACTCACCCAGGCGGGTCTGGCCAATGCTGTGCAACTGGAGCTGGCCCCACTGCAACCCTACACCGCACCTAACGGCAACACCTACCCTTATTACACCTGTCAAGCAGCCTTGGCGGCGCTGGCTGACAAGCACCCACCCAAAGGCCTGCGCGTGCTGGTGCTGGTAGACGGCCCGCCCGCAGCTACCGGCCCACATGCCCGCTACCCCGCGGCTCCGACGGTGCTGGCAGCCTTTATCGGTGCACAGATCGACTTTTTGCTGGACGACTACATCCGCGACGACGAAAAAGAAATTGCCGCCCTGTGGCAAGCCGAATTAACCGCCAGCCAGATCAAACACACCACCACCGAAATCAAGCTTGCAAAAGATGCCTGCCTGATCAGAACCCAAGCTTTTCAGAACTAGAAATTTGACATCAAAAAGGGAGCTTCGTGAAAGTATTAACCATTTTCGGAACCCGCCCCGAGGCCATCAAAATGGCCCCTGTCGTCAAAGCCCTGGCGGCCGACCCGGCATTTGAGTCAAAAGTCTGCGTCACCGCCCAGCACCGCCAAATGCTCGATCAAGTGCTTGACCTCTTCCAGCTCAAACCCGACTTTGACCTCAACCTCATGAAGCCAGGCCAAGACCTGAGCGACATCACCAGCAACGTGCTGCTAGGCATGCGTGATGTGTACAAACAATGGCAACCAGACATTGTCCTGGTGCATGGCGACACCACCACCACCCTGGGAGCCAGCCTGTCGGCGTATTACGCCAAAATCAAAGTAGGGCACGTAGAGGCTGGCCTGCGCACCGGCAACAAATACGCCCCGTGGCCCGAAGAAATGAACCGCCGCCTCACCGGCGCCACTACCGACATTCATTTTGCCCCCACCGCCAAGGCTCGCTCCAACCTGCTTGCCGAAGGCACGGCAGACAGCAGCATCCACGTCACTGGCAACACCGTCATCGACGCTTTGCTGGACGTGGTTGAACGTGTGCGCACTGACCAAGCACTGCGCAACCAATTCAGCCGCCGCTTCAACTTTATTGACCGCACCAAACGCATGATTCTGGTCACTGGACATCGCCGTGAAAACTTTGGTGACGGGTTTGAAAACATTTGCCAAGCCCTGGCCACCATCGCCCGCCGTGGCGACGTGCAAGTGGTCTACCCGGTGCACCTCAACCCCCAGGTACAAGAGCCTGTGCGCCGCATCCTGGCCAACGAGTCCGGCGTGACCCTGCTGGAGCCACAAGACTACCTGCCCTTTGTCTACCTGATGGACAGCGCCCACCTGCTCATCACCGACTCTGGCGGTGTGCAAGAAGAAGCCCCATCGCTTGGCAAACCCGTGCTGGTGATGCGCGACACCACCGAGCGGCCAGAGGCGGTCGACGCCGGCACCGTCAAACTGGTAGGCACCAACGCAGGGCGCATCATCAGCGAAACCACCCGCCTGCTGGACGACGCTGAAGCTTTTTATGCCATGACGCGTGCACACAACCCGTATGGGGATGGCAAGGCAGCGAGCCGTATTGCGAGCATTCTGAAATCCATGTAATCGACTGTTTAATCAAAAGGGAAACACAATAAATGTTCAACACCATCAGCATGATCGGCCTGGGCTACATCGGGCTGCCTACCGCCACCCTGTTTGCCTCGCGCAAAATCAAAGTCATTGGCGTGGACGTGTCCAAATACGCCGTTGACACCATCAACCAAGGCAAGATCCACATCATAGAGCCCGAGCTGGACATTTTGGTGCAAGCCGTTGTAGAGCAAGGCTATCTACGCGCCACCCAAAAGCCAGAGCCGGCCGAGGCTTTTTTGATCGCCGTGCCCACCCCGTTTTGTGACGGCCACAAGCCAGACCTGAGCTACATTGAATCTGCAGCCAAATCGATAGCGCCTGTGCTGCAAAAAGGCAATCTGGTGGTGCTTGAATCTACCTCGCCGGTAGGCGCCACCGAACAACTGGCCGCCTGGTTGGCAGCCGCACGGCCAGATTTGAGCTTCCCGCAGCAAGCCGGTGAAGAGGCTGATGTGCAGATAGCCTACTGCCCAGAGCGCGTGCTGCCCGGCAAAGTGGTGCACGAGCTGGTGTCCAACGACCGCGTCATTGGCGGCATGACAGCCAAGGCCAGCACCATGGCCGTGGCGCTGTACAAAATCTTTGTGGCTGGCGATTGCATTGTGACCAACGCCCGAACAGCAGAAATGTGCAAGCTGACCGAAAACAGCTTCCGCGACGTCAACATTGCCTTCGCCAACGAGCTATCGATGATCTGCGACCAACTCGACATCAATGTGTGGGAGCTCATCGCCCTGGCCAACCGCCACCCGCGTGTCAACATCTTGCAGCCTGGCGCTGGCGTAGGCGGCCACTGCATTGCGGTGGACCCCTGGTTCATTGTGGACAAAACCCCGGAGCAAGCGCGCATCATCCGCATGGCCCGCGCAGTCAACGACCACAAACCCGAATGGGTGCTGGACAAGATCAAAGCCGCCATCACCGATGTGCTGGCCGCCAACCCAGGCTATACCATGGCCGAAGTCAAAGTTGCCTGCCTGGGCCTTGCTTTTAAACCCGACATTGATGATTTAAGGGAAAGCCCAGCTGTAGAAATCACCGAAAAAATTGCGCATCTCGGCTGTAAGGTACTAGTGGTAGAACCGAATATTGAGAGCCTGCCGCAAAAGCTGCTCCCAGCTAACCTGGCTCTAATCACGATGACTGAAGCCTTGGCGGTTGCAGATGTGGTGTGTGTTCTTGTCAAGCATCGTTCGTTTGTCGAAGCCGTTGTGAAAATCAAACAGCATACGAGGTCAGTTGATGCCGTGGGGTTATTGGCCTAAAGTGCTGAAAAAAGAGAGAGAAGATGAAAAATATGTCAGTTCGTAATGCGTTTGAAGCATTTCAACGGGAAGACTATGTCACAGCATTAAGTTTATATAACCAGCTTGCTGACCTTTTAGGTAAAGCAAATTTTGAAGCAAACATTAAGCTTGCAAATTCAAGGTTGCGAAAGAAGGCTGGAGAAAATGGTGCTCATATGCCTCTCAAAGCGATCAAGATCGCTTGCGTCATGGATGAGTTCACCTTTCACAGCTATCAGCCAGAATGCGACTTGATGCAGCTGACGCCGGATTATGCTATTACTGAGCTCGAAGCATTTAAACCTCATATGCTTTTCATTGAATCCGCATGGCGTGGAAAAGATGAGTTATGGAACCGGAAAATCAGCACGCTCAGCAGCGATCTAATGTCGGTCTTGAAATGGTGTCGGAGTCGTCATGTTCCGACGGTGTTCTGGAACAAGGAAGATCCTGTCCATTTCGAAACTTTCCTGACTACTGCGCAACAGTTCGACTACGTATTCACCACCGATATCGAATGCATTGCCCGCTACAAGGCCGCGCTGGGCCATGGGCGTGTCTATTTGCTGCCGTTTGCCTGTCAACCCAAAACGCACAATCCCATTGAATTGTATGAGCGCAAGGATGCGTTCTGTTTTGCCGGTGCCTACTATGTTCGTTATCCTGAACGAACTCGTGATCTTGAAAACTATGTTGCTGAATTACCAAAATTCAAACCGCTGGAAATCTTCGACCGTAATCACGGCAAGGATGAAGTTGTTTATAAAGATTACATTTTTCCAGATGAATTTCGGCCGTATATTGTCGGCACGCTGCCATTCAACGAAATCGACAAAGCATACAAAGGCTACCGCTACGCAATCAATCTGAATTCAATCAAGCAATCTCAATCCATGTTTGCGCGTCGGGTTTATGAATTGCTAGCCTCAAATACAGTCACGATCAGCAATTTCTCCCGTGGTCTTCGGCTCATGTTTGGTGATTTGGTGATTTCCACTGATAGCGGTTCAGAGATAGTAAATCGTTTGACACGCCTGAGCGCGGAAAACGAACATAAACTGCGCTTGGCGGCTTTACGCAAGGTTATGCTGGAGCATACGTACCAACATCGCCTCGCCTATGTTTTGAGCAAGGCGTTGCACCGCCGAATCGACACCACCTTACCTCCTATGCTGGTGGTGGCAATGATAGAGTCATTTGATTCCTATCGATTCTTGATTGAAAACTTCAAACGGCAGAGCCACTCAAATAAACAGCTGTTACTCATCGCGACTGATGATCGGACTGATCACCGCGATATGGCACGTGAGGAGAACATCACCTTTATCAGCTCGGTTCAGCAGGCCAGCGTGAAAGTGGCCGCGATGAGCCAATCGGGGCATTGGTTGGCAGCCATGGTGCCCGACGATTACTATGGCCCCAACTACCTGCTCGATCTGGCCATTGCCACAAATTACAGCGGAACCGACCTGGTTGGCAAGCGGGCTCACTATGGGTATGCAGACGACACCCTGAAGTTGGTTGATTCAGATCACGCCTATTGTCCTGTCCAAACCCTGGAAAAACGTTCTAGCGCAGTTCGGATTGCAGCCCTATCCAAAGAACAGTGGGAGCATCCGGACTGGCTACGTGATCTTGCCAATGCGTGTTGGGTATTGCCAGGCATGTCCATCGATCCCTTCAACTATGCCCGCAATGGTCAGGCGTTCGATCGAAATGCGCTTACATTGCGGGTAGATGACCTAGCCTTGGATACGGGCGTGGCTTGCGGGCATATCATTGAGCTGGCCGAAAATATCGCGCCTGCCGAAACGCGTGACACGGGCATACCACGCTGGTCGGGGACGCGATTGGCAGAACTGGTCAAAGTTACCCGTGACCAGATTAACTTCAAGCTGGTTGGGGACGGTCTCCAAATTCAAAGCACCTTGCCGGACGGTAAGCATGAGTATTTGTATGCACCTGATGAGCTACCTCTGACCACTTTGCCTGGAACCCTCATGCTGTCAACCCATCTTGACGCAACGCCGGGCCTGAACGTGCAGTATGTTTTTGTTTTTCTAGATATTAAAAAGCAAAAACTTTCTCACACCATAAATACGGCAAACCGTAATCACACGACAAACGTTCCAGAAGGGACGGCCTATGTACGCTTTGGATGGCGTATCATGGGAAACGGCACGACTACTCTCAAATCGTTGCTATGGGGGCATCGTCTGCTTGAACCGGCTCGGGTCATTGGCAAGGGTGAGCATCTGCTGCTGACCAATCAATATCCTTCATACGACGATCTATACCGCTATGGGTTTGTGCATACACGCGTGAAAGCCTATGCCGAGCGGGGCGTTAAGGTCGATGTTTTTCGCTTCAGAAAAGATCAAGCTGTTTCTTTCCATGAATTTCAAGATGTCGATTGCATCACCGGTTCGCAGGCGACTTTGCACCGGCTGCTGATCACTGGCCGGTACAAGACGGTGCTGGTGCACTTTCTTGACCCGGCCATGTGGCAAGTACTCCAGTGCTATCGAGAACGCTTGAAGGTTGTTGCATGGATACACGGAGCGGAAATTCAGCCTTGGTACAGGCGAGATTTCAACTATGAGTCGGAGCAAGAACGGCAGGCGGCACGCGTTCAAAGCAATTCACGAATGGGATTTTGGCGTGAAGTGCTGCATCCAGTCCCGCCGAACTTACAACTTGTGTTTGTGTCACGCTACTTTGCCGAGGAGGTCATGGAAGATTTAGGCTTCCGCTTACCGGAGGCCACTTACACCATAATTCATAATCCAATTGATACTAATCTTTTCAGATATCAGCCGAAACCGCCAGAACAGCGTAAGAAAATTTTATCTATCCGGCCTTATGCTTCAAGGCAATATGCTAATGATTTAACTGTAAAGGCTATCCTACATTTATCTAATAAGCCATACTTCAAAGATCTTGAATTTAGATTAATTGGTGATGGAAAGCTCTTTGATTCAGTCCTTGAACCACTTCGAAAGTTTTCAAACGTTATCATCGAAAAACGTTTCTTGCTTCGAGAGGAAATAGCGGAACTACACAAAGAATACGGTGTATTCCTATGTCCTACAAGATGGGATAGTCACGGTGTCTCACGAGATGAAGCAATGGCCTCGGGATTGGTGCCTGTAACAAGTGCCGTAGCAGCAATTCCGGAATTTGTTGATGAATCAAGCGGTGCATTATCTAATGCAGAAGATTTTCTGGGCTTGGCAAATTCAATCGATGTTATAGTAAATAATATTGATATTTTCCAAAAATTATCGAGCGGGGCTGCTCACAAAGTTCGCCGTCAAGCCAGCGCCCCACTGATTATTAAAAAAGAACTGGATACAATTTATTTTAATGAATTACAGAAAATATCATGAATGGTTACGTGCTTGTGAAGTCTTATTATGGATGGGGCGGAGATTTGGCAGTACTTGCGGAGGCAATAAATCTTGCAAGTCGAAATAATTTGGCTGTTGTTGTAGATTGGAGAGGTAGCTTTTCAAACAGAGTAGAAACCGAAAATGTTTTCGACAATCTTTTTAACTTGAGCCCATCTGTTTTAAGGGCAAATTTGTGTGATTTGAAAGACGTATCGAAAATAATTCCTGATTATTGGAGGCCTTATGTATTTGAACCTAGCCCATACACCAAAGAGCACCCTTTAACAAAAGTAAGTAGAGATGATTTGGATTTTAACTCCATTGAAAATATAAAACCATATTTAGTGATTTTATCAAGAGAGAGTAGCTGTTTTTACAAAAAAGAACATCAGCAAGAAATATGCGATTCGTATAATAAAATTATACCAAATAAAAATATTCAAGCATCTATCGAAGAAATCCATGATAGTTGGAATGGGCACCCCACAATCGGGGTACACTTTAGGCATGGGAATGGTGAACCTACTGTTGCTTATCCTGATATCAAATGGTATTACAGGACAATTGACTATATTTTACTAAGTCGTCCTGAAGCATTGGTATTCGTAAGCACCGATTGTTTTGCAGCACTACATGAATTTCAGCAGAGGTATGGAGCAAGGATAGTTAGCACGAAAAAAAAATATCTACCGGTGGGTGTTGGTGGCATGCACTATTACAATACTCTTGAGGAGCGCCTATTATCTGGACAGGAGGCAATTACAGACATATGGAGTCTTTCAAAATGTGATTATTTTGTTGGCACAAAAAGTTTTTTTTCTTACGCTGCGAATCATCTTGCAGGCAATTTTCCTAAGGAAAAGGGGTTTTGGTATGTTAATACTTTAAGATCGTTTAAGCCCAGTAAGGATTTAGCTCCCATTAAGAGCACAAAATTTAGAAGCTTGTTTGAATCTATAAACGTTTCACTTGACGGCATTTATATTAAAAATGAAGAGGGTTTAAACTTTGTGTATTTACAAGAAAAAAAATTAGGCCCTGTACACATCAGCGATAATATTGACTATATTATCAAAATAGCGAAATCAATTCAGGAAATTCGTTTATATTAATTTTATATGGATTATTAAAATGAAATTACATCTCGGATGCGGAAAGCGTTATATACCTGGCTATGTTCATATTGACGCGGTTGACTATCCTCATGTTGATCATGTCTGCTCAATAGATAATTTAAGTTTTATCGCTGATGATTCATGCGATGTTATTTACAACTGCCATGTCCTTGAGCACTTTAAAAGACGCGAAGTCGTTAAAGTTCTTGCTGAATGGAGGCGAGTTCTCAAGCCTGACGGTATCTTGCGTATAAGTGTTCCAGATTTTGCGGCGATATGTGAAATATATAGACTAGCTGGCAGCATAGATCCAGTAGTTGGCCCTTTGTTCGGACGGCAAGATTACTTATACAACATACATTATAATGTTTTTGACTTTAATTATCTTGCAAAAGAGCTCATGAGTGTTGGTTTCACTAAGGTTAACAGATATAATTGGCGAGAAACAGAGCACGCTAATATAGACGACTATTCCCAGGCATATTATCCTCATATGGATAAAGAGAACGGTCTTCTCGTTAGTCTCAATATAGAGGCTGTGAAGTAGGTAGCCCTGAAAAAGTCGTGAACTGTTGAAAGTGCTTACTATTTTTACTCGATCGCTCTTGAATTTTTAAGGTATGTTCTCGTCTAGCAGGCTGTTGAAATACCAGTATGCCTATCGGATACCAGGCACATTGACTGCTCGAAAGTCCCGCAAGCGGATTTTCGAGCAGTCAATGGATGAGGCACTCTCAATTCGGCATTTTTTAGGTGCTCTGTGAGTATTTCATCAGCCTGCTAGGCCCGCTTCTTGTTGATTCACACTGGGAATCCAATGTGTCCCAAACCTTCGCAACCGAATACTGCAGAGTTGCTTCGTTCACGCTTGAAAAAGGGGGTCAACATGCGGCCTCCGCTGGGCGCATTTGCCGTGCTGATTGACTGGGATGAAATTGAGGGAACTTTTACGCGGTCGTTCGCCTCGGTACGCGCGCGTATCGCGTTGGTACTCGCTGGGTGACGGGAATGCTTTACCTGCAGCACACCTTGCATGCCTCCAACGAAGCAGTGGTGGACTGCCGGGTGGAAAGTTCATATTGGCAGTTCTTCCGCGGTGAAACATACTTGCAGAGAGGTATCTCCACCGACGCGTCGAGCATAACGTGCTGCAGTACGCGTGCGGACGAAAATGGCCTTGAGACACTGCTGACGGCCAACATCGAGGTGGCCCGGCGTGACGATGTCATCAAGAAATTGAGCACCCAGTAGGTGTTTGTGGTCACCGCCGTAATGCCAAAAGCCACTATCCATCCGACCGACAGCCGTCTGCTGGACAAGACCCGCCAAAATTTGGTCAAGGTCATCGAGGACAATGGGCTGCGTTTGCGCCCGAATTACATCCGAGTAAAGTCCCGACTGGCTAAGAAGATTAGGCGCTACGCACAGGCAAAGCTGTTTAACCGCATGCGAAAGGCGGTGCGGACGCTGTGCACTAGCCTCGGCGAGGTCCATCGTGAGGTGGCACGCCAATTGCAGTTGCTACCCGAGTCAGCACAACCCGAGGTTCAAGATCTGATGCAACGGGCCGGGCGTATCATGAACCAACGCATCAAGGACAAAACCAAGCTTTACCAATTGGATGCCCCTGAGGCGGAATGCATTACCCAAGTAAAAATTAGGGTACCAACGTACGAATTCGCTATGAATGTCAGCATTGACACCACGCTGAAGGAAAGACTGGCCGTAGGCATGCGCTCCAACACCTACGATGGCCACAAACTGGCATTGACACTGGAGCAGGTGGACATTCTCACCTGCTCGGAACGACTGCCCGCCACAGCGATCTTGGACAAGGGATACCAGGACGTTGTAATCGACGGGGTGCGCATTCGGCGTGCAGGACAAAGGCGTGGCATCACTCCCACCCGCGAAACCAAGAACAAACGATGCAATTCGATCGAACCGACCATTACCACATGGATCGACATTTCAAGCGAGCATCGGCTCGCCTTCAATTAAAAGAGGTTTTGTTAAGGGTGGATTTAGTAGGCATCAGTTTAAGTATCAATTATTATGACTACAACCAAATATAATTCATTTAGTATTGATATTGATGTTGTTGCTGATCTTTAATTGAGTCAATTATGCAGCAAACTTAAAATACTTATTCTTGCGATTTAGTTTATATTTTGTATTTCGTAAAAAAGGAGACGATACATTGAAAAATGTCGAATACAACCGTATAGAAGGTGCGATTGTTAATGGCGAGAGCCGCGAATCAATCTTAGATCGCCTTATTAATATGGATTTAGATAGATCAGATCTTGTTGAGTTACATAATTTAGCCAAAAAAAATGGGCGCCGTGATCTGCAGATAATAATTGCCGAACATTTATATAATAAAATGCCGGAAGATATTGGCATTGCTCATTTATATACACTTTGTCTTATTGAGATAAATTTTTTAGAAGAAGCCAAAAATATAGCAACGAAAACAATTGATCTCTTTGGCGATAATTTGAGATCGCTTCTCAATATTCATGAAATCCACATTCGTTTAGGCGAATACAATTCCGCACTCGATTACGCCAAAAAAATAAAAAAAATCGCACCAAACGATTATAGAGCTTATTTTGCAGAATTCCGGTGTTTCGAAGCATTACACGATATAAAAAAAGCATCTGAATGCTTGCATATATGCTCGTCTATGTGTGAGACTACTCCAAAATGGATAAGTGAAAAAATTGATAAGTATTCTTTCATTAACAATATTATTTCAAACTCAGATACAAATAAATCAAATCTAAGAGTGAATGCCTTTCTCGCTTCCGGCGGCATGACTCATATGCTTTCCTGTTTAGGCGCAGCACTTATATACTCACATTTAACTAAATCGAAGTGTCTACCGATAACTGAAGTCGATCAGCATTTACAACTCAAATTCTATCAAATATTTGATAGCGCAAGTGATTTATTGATTGATAAATATAGTTATGAAAGACATCTTCAAAAACTTAAGTCATCACTTTCCTTGCCTTCGGTATTGCCCTTTACAAAGCCAACCCGCCATTCCGATGGAAATGTTTACTATAATTTAAACGATAATGCAGATCACGCTGAATTATTATTCAAGCCAAGCAGTGCGCAAGGTTATTCCATGATTTCTGGATTTGATCATAGATTCAGATATTCAGTCACGGAAAAATTAGAAATGACGCTTAAATGCCTAACCCTGAAAAAGTTTATCAAACGCAGCATATCGAAGGTGCTAAATAATATGCCAAAACGATATGTTGCGGTACATTTCAGAAATACTGATTACGAGTCTTCGATAGATGCAATTCTTTGCGAGGTTGATCGTTATGTAAATGATGGAGTTGATCAAATTTATTGGGCGACCGATGATTACTCTTCATTGGATGTGGTTAGAGATAGATATCCTAAAATCAATATATTAAACTATTCAAGATTAATTCCATCTAAAGAACTTGGATATCCTAATTTTCATTGCTTAACAGATAATCAGTTACGCGATTACGGTTTAACTAAGTGTGAAACAATTATAGATTTCTTTTGTGACTTAGCGATACTATCTAAAGCTTGTCACTACATACCATCTCCCATGTCATCTATTAGGCATTTTGTAACACTTTTGAGGACTAGAAAGGATTTATATGTTAACCTTTTTGGAAAAAATTAGCTTTACACTCAGCATTACATTTTTATAATGTGATTATGGGTCATGCAATGCTAGATTAGTTTTTGCAAAATCTCTTCGTATCACTCCGTGCAGCGAGAAATATCTGCAATTTAATTTTTAAAAAATATGAAAAAAGTTTTTATTACTGGCATTACTGGTCAAGACGGCTCTTATCTCGCAGAATTTTTGCTCAGAAAGGGCTACGAAGTGCACGGCCTCAAGCGCCGCACCTCGCTATTTAACACTGACAGGATAGATCATCTTATCGAAGGCCCGGAGGTCAAGAATCGTCGATTTGTTCTTCACCACGGAGATATGACAGATTCTTCTAGCCTTATCCGTATCATCCAGCAGATCCAGCCGGACGAAATCTACAATCTTGCGGCACAGAGTCATGTGGCGGTGTCATTTGAGGAACCGGAATACACTGCGAATTCGGATGCACTTGGTGTACTTCGGGTATTAGAGGCAATACGCATTCTCGGGTTGGAAAAAAAGACTCGCTTTTATCAGGCATCCACCTCTGAACTTTATGGCTTGGTTCAGGAGATTCCACAAAAGGAAACCACACCCTTCTACCCGCGAAGCCCCTATGCAGTAGCGAAGCTGTACGCTTATTGGATCGTAGTGAATTACCGAGAGGCGTACGGCATATATGCCTGCAATGGTATTTTATTTAACCATGAGTCACCTGTTCGTGGAGAGACTTTCGTCACTCGAAAGGTGACACGAGCTCTTGCACGCATCAAACTTGGTCTGCAGGATTGCCTGTATCTTGGTAATCTGGAAGCCAAACGTGACTGGGGCCATGCCCGGGACTATGTTGAAATGCAGTGGTTAATGCTGCAGCAGGAAAAGCCCGAAGATTTCGTCATTGCGACCGGGGTGCAGTACTCGGTGCGGGATTTTGTGGATGCCGCGGCGATGGAACTGGGGATTGAGATTCGCTGGGAAGGCCAAGGCGTTGATGAAAAAGGCTATGACGCAGCCGGCAAGTGCATTGTGGCGGTCGATCCTCGTTACTTTCGTCCAACAGAGGTGGAAACCTTATTGGGTGACCCTCTCAAAGCCAAGGAAAAACTCGGCTGGGCGCCAAAGACTTCTTTTGCCGAACTGGTGACAGAGATGGTGCGTGAGGATTTGAAGGCGGCAGAACGGGATGAGCTTGTGAAGCGGCACGGCTACAAGGCGATGGATTACCATGAGTAATGCCAAGAACCGAATTTACGTTGCCGGCCATCGCGGCATGGTCGGTTCGGCAATCGTGCGGCAGTTGGAGGTCAAGGGTGATGCCGTGATCATCACCCGTACGCACGGCGAGCTTGATTTGACCAACCAGTCTGCCGTGCGGAAGTTTTTCGAAACCGAGGATGTAAATCAGGTGTATCTGGCTGCAGCCAAGGTGGGCGGCATTCATGCGAACAACACCTATCCGGCCGAGTTCATTTACGAGAACCTAATGATGGAGTGCAACATCATCCACAGCGCGCACTTGGCCGGGGTGAAGAAGTTGCTGTTTTTGGGTTCTTCATGCATCTATCCACGGGCGGCGCCGCAGCCGATGCGCGAGGATGCTTTACTCACTGGTGTGCTGGAGCCGACCAACGAGCCCTACGCAGTTGCCAAGATTGCTGGCATTAAGTTGTGCGAGAGCTATAACCGGCAATACGGGCGCGATTACCGCAGTGTGATGCCGACTAACTTATATGGCCCGGAAGATAACTTTCACCCGGATAATAGCCATGTGATACCAGCATTGATGCGGCGCTTTTATGAGGCGATAGAAGCGGATGCAAATGTAGTGACAATCTGGGGCAGCGGGACTCCAATGCGTGAGTTTCTCCATGTGGACGACATGGCGGCGGCGAGCGTGTTTGTAATGAATCTGGACGATGAAACCTACCAAGCCAATACACAGCCGATGCTGAGTCATATCAACGTCGGTACAGGCTTGGATTGCACCATACGCGAATTGGCCGAGACGATAGCACGAGTGACAGGTTTTACCGGCCGGATTGAGTTCGATGCCGGCAAGCCAGATGGCACGCTGCGCAAGCTGATGGATGTGTCGCGCCTCAAGGCCTTGGGCTGGCAGGCCCGTATTGGGCTTGAAGAAGGGTTGCGCGAGACGTATGCATGGTTTGTGGCGAATCAGAAGGTTTTCCGAAAGTGATCTGGGCGCGAATGACATCGTTTAATTTGAGGATGAGCGGGCAAATGAGTTTCTCTCCGTCCTGCCAGCGCCAACTTTCGCATGAAAGATTTGTTGCAGTGGCTTGATCAGAAGCAATCGCTGTCCACCAGCCGATCGGTTTTTCTGCCGATGCGGCAGCGACTGCTGTATGCCGTCAATCATTCCTACCCTTTTTCCTCTAACGGCTATGCGGTGCGCACCCACGGGGTGGCCCGTGCGTTAGTTCGATCCGGGGTAGAGGTGATTGCCGCTTCCCGTCCAGGTTTACCTTGGGACAAGGTGGGTTTCAATGATCAGGGTTTTGCGCTCAGCCATGTGATTGATGGGGTGCGCTATATCCATTCGCCTGTGCCCAGTCGGCAAGACGGCTCGCTTGAAGACTATCTATCGCGTGCGGTAGCGGTGTATGCAGAGTTGATTCGGGTATTCAAACCGGCCGCGGTGATGGCGGCATCGAATTGGCACAATGCCTTGCCTGTGGCTATTGCCGCACGTGAAACTGGTTTGCCCTTTTGGTATGAGGTGCGCGGGTTTTGGGAGATTTCGCAAGCCGCACGTGATCCTGGCTGGGAGAACTCGGTGGCTTATGAGCATGAAGTCGCGGGTGAGGTGTCCGTGGTCAAGGCGGCTGAGCGGGTGTTTACGCTCAATCGACTGATGCGCGATGAGTTGGTGCGGCGCGGGGTAGAGGCTGAGCGGATCGAGTTGGTGCCGAATGGTTTTCCGGGTTGGGCGGCGTCGCCCAAGGTCGACTTGACACGTGCCGATGTGGGTATTCAGGCGCACTATGTGGTGGGTTACGTGGGTTCATTCAACATTTATGAAGGGCTCGAAACCTTGATCGAAGCACTTGCCATACTGCGCCGACACGGGGTGGATGTGGTGCTGCTGCTGGTGGGCTCGGGCGAGCCTAGCGGTTTTGGGGCTGGGCAATCGGAAACCTGCTCGACCACGGTGGAATATCGCCGACTAGCCGAACAGTTAGGGGTTAGCGAATTTGTTTTCATGCCCGGCCGGGTGGCTCCGGATCTTGCGGAGGCATATTACGCGCTGCTGGATGTGGTGGCGTTACCGCGCCGACCTTTGGCGGTGTGCGAACTGGTGTCGCCGATGAAGCCGCTAGAGGCGGCAGCTCACGGCAAGCGGGTGCTGATGTCGGATGTGGCGCCGCTTGCCGATCTGGCCGGGCTGTGCCCAAATTTCAGTTACTTCGCCAAGGGCGATGTGAACTCGTTAGCCAATAAGCTCGGCGAACTGCTCGCGGCGGGTGATTTTGCACCGCAGCGTTGTGAGGCGTTGGCGGGGCTGACGTGGGAGAAGAATGTGACGCCGATGGTAGCGGCGATTCGGGGTTCAGCGCATCACGAGATGCTTTGCATGAAACTTGCCAAAGAACAATAGGGGCCACGCGTGTCAAATGGATTTAAATTCCAATATAAACGGTGCTTATGTTCGCGCGCGCCCTCTCTAAAACCATTCATCTGATCAGTGACAGCTTTCCTGTCTTGTTGGTTACTGGCCCGCGGCAGGTGGGTAAAACGACTCTGCTCGAAATCTGGGCCAAAGAGGCCAAGCCGCTGATGATGGTTTTTCGGCAAATTTGGTTGGGTTCGTTCCCACGGCTTGTTCAACAAGGGGCAAAAACCCGGGACTTGTTTTACCGCTCTTACATCCAGACCTACATTCAGCGCGATGTGCAGGATGTGCTGAAGGTTTCTGATCAGCTGGAGGTGGATCTGCTCATTGAGTCTGGTGACACCTTGTACCCGGTAGAGATCAAGAAAACGGCGTCGCCTTCGCAAAACGTCAGGTCCCATTTTGCGGTGCTAAACAAGTTGGGTAAAACGATTGGGCCAGGCGCGGTGCTTTGCATGGTAGAGCGCGACATCCCGCTGTCGCAAAGTGTGACAGCGGTACCGGTGGGGTACCTTTAAATCACCGGTTTGGACAGTCAATAGGGATTCAAAAAATGAAAATAACCATCGCCGGCACTGGCTACGTGGGCTTGTCATTGGCCGTGCTGCTGTCTCAACACCACGAGGTGGTGGCGCTGGACATTGTGCCGACCAAAGTAGCCCAGCTCAACGCCCGCCAAAGCCCTATTGATGATGCCGACATAGCGCATTACCTTATTCACAAGTCTTTGAACTTTCGCGCTACGCTGGACAAGGCAGACGCTTACGCCGGGGCAGACTTTGTGGTGATTGCCACACCCACCAATTACGACACTGAAACCAACCTGTTCAACACCAGCTCGGTAGAAGCTGTCATTCAGGATGTGTTGGCCTACAACCCCGGCGCAGTGATGGTGATTAAAAGCACGGTGCCAGTGGGCTTTACCGAGCAGATGCGCGCCAAATACGGCACCGCCAACCTGATGTTTTCGCCTGAGTTTTTACGCGAGGGCAAGGCGCTGCAAGACAACCTGCACCCCAGCCGCATTGTGGTGGGCGAGCGCTCAGAGCGGGCACAGGTGTTTGCCGATTTGCTGCTGCAAGGCGCCATCAAGAAAGATGTGCCGATGCTGCTGACCGACAGCACCGAGGCAGAGGCCATCAAGCTGTTTGCCAACACTTACCTGGCCATGCGCGTGGCCTATTTCAACGAGCTGGACACCTATGCCGCCACCCATGGCTTGGACACACGCCAGATTGTGGACGGCGTGTGCCTGGACCCGCGCATTGGCAGCCATTACAACAACCCCAGTTTTGGTTATGGCGGCTACTGCCTGCCAAAAGACACCAAACAGTTGCTGGCCAACTATGCGGCGGTGCCGCAAAACCTGATTCACGCCATTGTGGAAAGCAACACCACGCGCAAAGACTTTGTGGCGTCTGATATTTTGAGGTTTCTTGAAAACTCTCGCGGCGAGGGCGCAGTGACCACAGGGGGCCTGGTGGTTGGTATTTACCGCCTGATCATGAAAGCTGGCAGCGATAATTTTCGCGACTCATCCATCCAGGGCATCATGAAGCGCATCAAGGCCAAGGGCATCGAGATGGTAGTGTATGAGCCCATGCTGGCTGAGGCCAGTTTTTTCAACTCCCGCGTGATCCCGGACCTGGCCGAGTTCAAGCAGCTATCCAATGTGATCGTAGCCAACCGCCGTGCACCAGAGCTGGATGATGTGGCGGGCAAGGTGTACACGCGGGATTTGTTTGGGGGGGACTTTTAGAGTCATGTCTGGTGCGCCCTTGAACATTGCGTTTGCAGTTACTGAAGTTGGCACTGAGTCTGCCGCGGGCGACTACTTTACGGCACTCGAACTGGGCAACGCTCTGGCGGCAAGGTACGGCTGGCTGATTCATTACCTGCCCAAGGGTAATGCCTGGTATGACTTGGCTGGCGTCGATATTTTGATTGTGATGGTCGAGGATTTTGACCTTCGGCTGATGCGTAATGCAGCGCTGGGGTTGATCACGGTGGCCTGGGCGCGCAATTGGTTTGAGCGCTGGTGCGATCAGCCTTGCATTGCGGATTACAGCGTGCACATGGCGTCTTCCCGGCGCGCTGCTGACTACATGAGCCAACGCATTGGCAAGCGGGTGCGCTTGCTGCGTATTGCGACCAATGCAGAGCGCTTTAACATGGTCGACCGACCCCAGGTGGCTTTGCTGGACTATGTGTTTACTGGCAGCTATTGGCAAGCTGAGCGCGACGTTGTTAACGCACTGGCTGCTTTGCCAACGCATTTTCGTGGCGCCGTTTATGGCAAAAACTGGGCGCAGGTGCCGGTATTGGCGGCGTTGAACCGGGGGTTTGTGCCCTACAGCCAAATGCCCGGTGTGTATCGCCAGGCCACCATGGTTGTAGACGATGCCAATCATGTCACCAAAACATGGGGGGCGGCCAATAGCCGGGTGTTTGATGCCCTTGCCGCCGGGTGTTTGGTCATTTCCAATTCGGCATCGGTGTCGCAAGAGGTGTTTGATGGTCTGCTGCCCGTTTACACCACCCCTGCGGAACTGGCGACGCTGTTGCAGCGTTATTTAAGCGATGCCCCGGCGCGTTTGGCTTTGCAGTCTGAGCTGCGCGGGCGGGTGCTGCAGCGGCATTTGTACCAACACCGTGCTTTGGAGTTTTTCCTGCATTTAAGTGGCTGCAGGGAGTTGAAGTGGGCACAGACAAAGGCCGGTGCCACCAGCCTGCCGCCGGCCAAAGTGGCGGTTGAATTGGCGTCAACCTCAATGGCTGCTGCGCCTTTACCGTCGATCAGTTTCATTGTGCCGCTGTTCAATCACCTGCAGCACACGCAGGCCATGCTGGCGTCGCTGCTGGCGTCGCTGCCGCCGGGGTTGGATTTTGAGGTGATCTTGGCAGACGATGCATCTACCGATGGCACCGCTGCCTGGTTGCAAACGCAGCAAAACCCGCGTATCAAGACGCTGATAAGCGCCGTTAATCAGGGTTACGCAGCCAACAACAACGCGGCAGCGCACTTGGCGCGGGGCGATGTGCTGGCACTGCTGAACAATGATCTGCTGTTTGAGCCAGGCTGGCTGGCGCCCATGCTGGACATCTTGCTGGACCCTGTGCGCAGCGCAGGGGGGGTGGGCAATGTGCAGCGGCGTATCGACAACGGCGCGGTGGATCATGCCGGGGTGTGCCTGAATTCCTTGGGCCAGCTGGAACACATGCGCGAACTGCCAGCGGGCGGGGCAGCGGCCGTGCAGGTATTCGCCGTAACCGGTGCTTGCATGCTGTTGCGACGCGCAGATTTTGAGGCGTGTGGCGGTTTTGACACAGCTTACGTGAATGGCGGCGAAGACGTCGACCTGTGCTTCAAGCTGCGTGCTGCCGGCCACCGCATTTACGTGGCGCCTGAGAGCTGTATTGGCCACCATGTGAGCCTGAGCCGGGGGCCGACATCTTTGAACGACGAGCGCAACAGCCGCAGGCTGTTCAAGCGCTGGCGGCGCGAGCTGAAAAATGAGCTCAGCCGCGTCTGGCGGCAGCGCCTGGCTACCGGTGCTGCCACACTGACTGAAGACTTTGATGGCCTGATAGACCCCGCCTGTCTGGCCACACCGCAACTAGCGTCTCTGCGCATTGCAGAGGCACTTCTCCAGCGCCATGAAGCCCGCTGGGCGCAGTTGCTGGATTGACAATAAGTTGCTTTGACCTCATTGACCTTTTCCCATGCAGTTTTATTACGACATCTCCGAGCTAGCCCAGCTGGACCACCAAACCGGCATCCAGCGGGTGGTGCGCAGCCTGTTAGCGCAGTTATTGGCCAACCCGCCTCAGGGGTACACGGTAGCGCCAGTGCTGGCGCGTCGCAATGAGGAAGGCTATTACCATGCGCGGCGATTTACCCAGTCTTTTTTGGGGCAGTCAGGTGGTTCGACAGATGTCGTTATGGATGAGCCAATTGATCCACAGGCTGGTGATATTTTTTTGCGCATGGAACTGCAGCCCGAGGTAGTGCTGTTGCAGGCAGACTACTACGCCGACTTGCGCAGTCTGGGTGTGAAGGTGTTTTTTGGGGTGCATGACTTGCTGCCCATCTGGATGCCGCAGTATTTCCCTGAAGGCACCGAGGAAAATCACGCACGCTGGCTGGGGCGTGTGGCGCGCGCTGATGGCGTGGTGTGTGTGTCGCGCTCGGTGGCTGATGAGGTGGCGCAGTGGCTTCACCTGGAAAACCCCAAGCGCCTGCGGCCGCTCAAGCTGGGTTGGTTCCATTTGGGGGCAGATTTGGCTGGTTCAGTGCCAAGCAAAGGCATGCCTGAGAATGCTGCACAAACATTGACTGTGCTGGCCCAGTGCCCAAGTTTTTTAATGGTAGGCACCATTGAGCCGCGCAAGGGGCATGCTCAGACCTTGGCGGCGTTTGAGCAGCTGTGGCAACAAGGTGTCAATGTCAACTTGGTGGTGGTTGGGCGGCATGGCTGGCATATGGAGGCGTTTGTCGAGCGCCTTGGGATGCATCCTGAATTGGGGCGGCGCTTGCACTGGCCCAGCCATGTCAGCGACGAGTACCTTGATCAGATTTATGCAGCTTGCACCTGTTTGTTGGCACCGTCTGAGGGGGAGGGGTTTG
>NZ_JAQTXM010000019.1 GCF_028688795.1 Rhodoferax sp.
CTTTACCATCCGCTCCTACTTGGCAACCATGACCAAGCAGAAAAACAATCTGTTTGACTGTTTGGTCAGCGTGTTTAACCGCCAGATAATTCAGCCCAGCTTTGCTCGTTAAGCTGAGTAGTTACAATTTATGTATCAAATCGCCTTATGTGCCTTGTAATTATTGCGCATGTAGCTCTTTTATAAATAGCAACACGGGGCATCCCGGCAGGCTGATAAGCTCAAGTCATGCATACCCCACCTGACACCATACACGCTGACCCCACCCCCCCGCATCGCATCAACCTGGGCTTGCAGGGCGGCGGCTCCCATGGCGCCTTCACCTGGGGCGTGCTTGATGTGCTGCTGCAAGACCGCCGCATCGACATCGAGGGCATCAGCGGCACCAGTGCGGGGGCCATGAACGCGGTGGCGCTGGCCCACGGTTTCGCCCAAAGCCTGGGTAAACCGCAGACCGACGCGCGTGAAGCCGCGCGCGAGTCACTGGCTGCTTTCTGGAACGGCATGGTGGCCATGGGCGCACTCAGCAACGCACAGCGCGCACCATTTGATCTGTTGTTCAACCGGGCAGGGGGACAGCATTCGCCCGCCTCGCTCTGGGCAGATGCCATGACGCGCGCCTGGTCTGGCGCGGTGTCACCCTACCAGAGCAACCCACTCGACCTGAACCCGCTGAAAGACTTTTTGGAACGCCATGTTGATTTTGAGCGGCTGGCCGACCTCAAGGAACTCAAGGTGTTTGTGGTCGCCACCCGGGTCAGCACCGGCAAGGCCGAGGTGTTTTCTGGCAAACGGCTCACTGCTGATGCTGTCATGGCATCGGCATGCCTGCCCATGGTGTTTCAGGCGGTGGAAATTGAAGGCGACCACTATTGGGACGGCGGCTACTCGGGCAACCCGGCCATTCACCCGCTGATCTACAGCTGCGACAGCCGCGATATTTTGCTGGTGCAAATCAACCCGATCCTGCGCGACAAGCTGCCCACCAACGCCAGCGAAATCATGGACCGCCTGAATGAAATCACCTTCAACTCAGCCCTGATTGCGGAAATGCGAGCGATTGATTTTGTCAAGCGCCTGCTGCTTGAGGGCAAGTTGGACCCCACCCACTACAAAGACGTACTGATGCACCGCATTGATGGCGGCGAGGCTCTGGAAGCGTTCAGCGCGGCCACCAAAGCATCCACCGATGGCAAGCTGATCCACACCTTGTTTGAGCTGGGGCAAGACCACGCCAGGCAATGGCTTGGCAAGCATCATGACGCGTTGGGCGTGAGCTCGACTTTGAACATTGCGCGCGACTACCTGGATGACTTGCGCGTGCCGGTGCGCAAGAACCGCGACGCGCCTGCCGCCTGAGTCAGTGGTCAAGGGCAAGCCACATACATCACATGTCCTTCTCGGCCAGCCAGTCCAGCCCCCAAACCAGCGCAGCCACCAGATGGCTTTGCGCCGCAGTACTCATCGGCTCTCCCAACTCAAAGGCTTCCCCCCGCATGGCCAGCAAGGTGGCTGGGGGGGGCGGCGTGCCAGCCATGTCTTCAAACACCTGCAGCAGCGCTTCGGGTGAGAGAGCGTGGCTGGTGTAGCTGGTGTCGCGCCGGGCTTGCACACTGCGCGCCTCAAACGGTGCGGCGCAGCTCAGGCTGGCGTCCACCAACAGCACCCGCTGGCGGCCCACCAGGTCCAGCGCATGTTCAACCTGCAGCTGGTAGTCGTCCAGAAATTCGACCTGATCGCGCAAACCGGCAGGAAGTTGCGCCAGCAACTCCGCCACAAACAACGGCCCCAGCGCATCGTCACCCCGGCTGAGATTGCCCCAACCGAGGACCAACACGGGTGGCCGGGCTGGCTGTACTTCACCGATATTCAAAGACAAAGACATTCAAATACTATTGTTTTTATAGCTTCTTACGCTTATTACATAAGGGCTAAAGCCTGATTTTTCATATAAATCTATCGTGGGACCGTGTCAGCCCACTGCCGGGCGATTTCTGCACCCGGTCCAGCACGGTGCCATCGGCGGCCAGCAAAGTGATGTCCAGCGGCATTTGCCCCAGCGCGTGGGTGGCGCATGACAGGCAGGGATCGTAGGCGCGAATGGCGACCTCGATGTGGTTGAGCAGGCCTTCGGTAATCTCATGCCCGCTCAAATAGTCGCGTGCCACCGAGCGCACCGCTTCGTTCATGGCTTGGTTGTTGTGGGTGGTAGACACAATCAGGTTGCAGCGTGTGACCAAGTCGTCGTCGCCCACGTCGTAGTCATGAATCAGCGTGCCGCGCGGCGCTTCGATGATGCCAACGCCGCTGCGCTGCCGCGTACCGCTGGTGAGCATGTCGCCCGCGAGCAGTGCCGGGTCATCCAGCAGGTCGGCAATCACTTCTACAGCGTGCAGCATCTCGATCATGCGCGCCCAGTGGTACGCCAGCGAGGCGTGCACCAGCTCACCCTGACCCCAGGCGATAAACGCCTGGCGCTCAATCTCGGCCCGCTCACTGGGAATGAAGTCACAGTTTTGCACCCGCGCCAGCGGGCCAACCCGGTACCAGCCCAGCTCACGCCCGAGGCTGCGCAAGTGCGGAAACTTCATGTAGCTCCAGGAGCGCACTTCCTCTTCGATCAGTTGCAGGTAATCCTGGTCATTCACACCGTCAAACAGAATCACGCCATTGGCATCGCGCACACGCAGCACGCCGTCGTACAAATCCATGGCGCCGTCGGGCCGCACAATCGACATCAGGTTGGAGCGGAAGCTGCCAAAGCTGCGGTACAGCGCCGGGTTTTGCGCATGCAACTGTTTAACGATGTCAACGGCGTCTTGCGCCCATTGCAACATTTGCGGCAGGTCTCGCTTCAGTTCATCACGCTCAGCAGCTGTCACCAGTTTGTTGATGCCGCCGGGCACGGCACCGGTGCCGTGAATGCGCTTGCCGGCGGTGATGCGAATCACCTCTTGGCCAAACTTGCGCAGCAAAATGCCTTTTTTGGCAACCTCGGGGTTGACCTGCGCCACCCCCACAATGTTGCGTTGTGCCACGGGCGAGCCAAACCCAAACAACAAGTCTGGCGACGACAGGTGAAAAAAATGCAGCGCGTGGGACTGCAGCATTTGCCCGTAATGCATCAGGCGGCGCACGGCATCGGCACTGGCGCTGATGGGCGTGGCGCCAATGACGCGGTCAAACGCCTTGGAGGCCGCCAAATGGTGCGAGACCGGACAAATGCCGCACAGGCGCTGCACCATCACCGGCACTTCCCAATACGGGCGGCCTTCGATGAATTTCTCGAAGCCACGAAACTCAACAATGTGCAGGCGCGCCTGCTGCACCACGTTGTGCTCATCCAGCAGCAAGGTGACTTTGCCATGGCCTTCCACGCGCGACACCGGGTCAATCGCCACGCGGCGCAGGCCTTGCGGGTTGGCGGCAGTTTCAAGGTCAAAACTCATACAACATCCTCAGGTGTTCAGTCATAGTGAATCAGGCCATGGCCCAGTTGCGGGGTGCGGCCAGCCAGCAGATCGGTCAGGAAGGCCCAGATGGCGTCGGCCGAGGGCGGGCAACCCGGCAGAAAGTAGTCCACATGCACCACCTCATGAATCGGGTGCACATTGTTGAGCGGCAGCGGCAACTCGGGGTCGTTGGGAACCTGGTTGCCGGGGCTGCCACCCTCTTGCCGGCAATACACGTCGCGCATCATCTGGCCTACGTCAAGCTGGTTGCGCTGGGCCGGCAAGCCGCCATTGATGGCGCAGGCGCCCACCGCCACCAGCACCTTGCAGTGGGCCCGAAACTCGCGCAGCACCTGCACGTTTTCGGCGTTGCACAAGCCGCCTTCGATCAAGCCAATGTCGCAGCGGCCAATGGTCTTGATGTCGGTCAGCGGCGAGCGATCAAACTCGACCAGCTCCAACAGTTCCAGTAGCCGCTCATCAATGTCCAAAAAAGACATGTGGCAGCCAAAACACCCGGCCAGTGACACCGTGGCCAGCTTGAGCTTGCGTGGCATGTGCAAGGCCATGGCGGCTGCAGTTGCCCCGGCTTCGGGGTTTGTGCTTGAGGCCGAATCAGCTAAAAGGTGGCCAAGGGTGTTGACAGTGGTCATGGCTTGCCCTCCTCGGTTTGTTGCGACACCGGCAGCTTGTCAAACTGGCGCTTACCAATGGGAATGACAAAGCCCTGGCGCTTGTGCAGGATGGCACCCACCGGGCAGATGTTGGCGGCGCGGTCGTTGGGCAAGAGCGCGCTGTCGGCCATTTGCCCGCTGGGGCTGTTGACCAGCAGGTGGGTCTTGATGCCGTAGCCGCCAATGGCGAACACATCCTTGCCATCGGCCTCCTGGCTGGCGCGCACACACAGCCCGCACAAAATGCAGCGGTTCAGGTCGAGCAGCAGGTCAGGGTGGCTGGCATCAACCCGGCGCTGCGGGTAAAACTCTTCAAAGTGCGGGCCTTCCATGCCTACGTCATACGCCGTGGCTTGCAGACGGCAGTTGCCGCTTTTTTCGCAGGATGGGCAAAAGTGGTTGCCCTCGATGAACATCATTTGCAGCAGGATTTTGCGCTGAGCGTTGAGGTCATCGGTGTTGCTTTCCACCTCTTGCCCGGAAGCCGCCTGCACCGTGCAGGCCGCCCCCATTCGGCCATTGATGCGCACGGTGCACAGTCGGCACGAACCCTTGGCACCAAAGTCAGGGTGCCAGCACAGGTGCGGGATGTAGTGGCCAGCGCGGGTGGCGGCCTGCAGAATCGACTCGCCCGGTCCAAAGTCAACTTCTTCGCCGTCAAGTGCAAAAGTGCCCGGGCTTAAAGCGTCAATGCGTGCGTAGGTGTTCATGCCAATGTCTCCAAGTGGGCGCCACTGTCGTCCCGCCCGGTGGCCAGACGCGCTTGCGACAGCTCGGCATCCATGTCAAAACCGGGCACAAAATGCAAGGACTTCAGATGTTGCTCATAGGCCGGACGAAACTTGGCGATGGTGTCGCGCAGCGGGTTACAAGCCGCCGCACCCAGGCCACAGTGCGTGGCACCATGCATCAGCTTGTCCAGTTCGTACAGCACCTGCACATCTTCACTGGAGCCATAGCCGCGTTTGAGCTTGTCCATGCGGCGCAGCACCAGCTCGGTGCCAACCCGGCAGGGCGTGCAAAAACCGCAGCTTTCATGGGCAAAGAAGTGCGCAAAATTGTGCGCGACATCAAACATGTCGCGCGAGCGGTCAAACACCATGAAAGCGCCTGCGGTGGGCACGTCCTCAAAGCCAATGCGCCGACCAAATTCCAGCGCTGACAGGCACACGCCTGACGGGCCACCGACCTGCACGGCTTGCGTATCGCGCGCGCCGCAGTCTTCCAGAATGCGGCCAATGCGCGTGCCAAACGGGTATTCGTACAGACCCGGGCGTTCACAGTCGCCCGACACCGAATGGATTTTGGTGCCGGTGGACTGCGCCGTGCCAATGCCTGCCCACCAAGCACCCGAGTGCACCGCAATGTGCGTCACGGCGCAAAAGGTTTCGACGTTGTTGACCGTGGTCGGCTGGTCCATGTAACCACGCTCTACCGGGAAAGGCGGGCGAATGCGTGGTGTGCCACGCTTGCCCTCCAACGACTCGATCAGCGCAGATTCTTCACCGCACACATAGGCACCGGCGCCCACGTGAATGTCGATGTCAAAGTCAAAACCTGCCCGGCCTTGAATCGCCGAGCCCAAAAGGCCTTGCTGGCGACGCCGCGCCAAGGTGGCTTCGAGCGGCTCCAGCAGGTAGCGGTATTCGCCACGCAGGTAGACCAAGCCCTGGCGCGCACCGACCACCAGCGCGGCAATCGTCATGCCTTCAAACAAGGTGTCGGCGTAACTGCTCAGCAACACACGGTCTTTGAAGGTGCCGGGTTCGCCTTCATCGGCGTTGCAAACCACATAGCGGGTGTCGGCTTGTGCGTTGCGGCAGAGCTGCCATTTGGTGCCGGTGGCATAACCCGCACCCCCGCGGCCGCGTAGCTTGGAGCGTTTGATGTCGTCCAGCATGGCCTGGGGGCCGCGTGCCAAAGCTGCCGCAATGCCTTGCCCGGGCGCAGGCTGCACCCCGAGCTTGACATTGGCCAGCCGAATTTGGTCGTCAACCCGCGACCACTCAGCAGGCCATTGATTCAGGGGCACCTGGCCCTCGATCAACGACGCCATATGTTCTATGCGCTGGGGTGTCAGGCGAGTCACCAACTGGTGGTGGTTGACCAATGCCGCCGGGCCTTGGTCACACATGCCGGTGCAAGACGTGGTGGCCACGCTCACACGGCCATCGGCGCGCATTTTGTCTGGCTCAAGTTTGAGCACATGGCGCAAGTGCCGCAACATTTCTTCACTGCCCAGCATGCGGTCGGTGATGTTGTCACTGAACAGCACCCGGTAAAGACCTACGGGCTGGCTGTGAAAAAAGCGGTAGAACCCGGCCACACCTTCCACATGCGCCAGCGACAGCTTCAATCCTTTGGCCACTGCGCCCAGGGTGTCCCGGGAGAGCCAGCCCAACTGTGCCTGAAGCTCACGCAGAATTTGAACCAGCTGGTGCGGTGCCCGACCATGCCGCGCCAACACCAGTTCAATGTCTGTGTCGGTTGGATTCATAGTGTGTCCCTCCCTTTTGCTCGTAGACCTTCAGCCAGTTTACAGATTCAAGGGGGATTGGAAAGCCATTTCAGACTTTCAAGCCGGAGGATCGCGTGCTTTCAAACCTCGCCGGTGTAATCACCGCGCGCCGGGTAGCTTTTTGGCCACGGCGAAGTCAATGGCACCTAATTTTGATGCGACGCAGCAGCTTCAAGGCCAGCAAACCATGCGGCCAGGGCATCGCCATGCAACGGCCGGCTGCCAAAATAGCCTTGCATCACGTCGCAGCCCAGCGCTTTCAAGGTATCGCGCTCAGCCAGGGTCTCGATGCCCTCGGCAGTGACCAGTAAATCCATGCCGTGGCCCATTTCGATCATCGTTTTAACCAGGCGCTGGGTACCCGGCAAGTCCTGAATACCGGTGACAAAACTGCGGTCGATCTTGAGCTCGGTCACCGGCAGTTGCTGCAAGTAGGCCAGTGATGAGTAGCCCGTGCCAAAGTCGTCAATCGAGAGCTGCACGCCAAGCTCCCGCAGGCGATGCAACAGGGCAATGCTGGTGTGGGCATCTTGCATCAGGCCACTTTCGACAATTTCAAGGCGCAGCTGCTGCGGCGTGATGGCATGCTGCTGCATAAGCTGTTTGACACGCTGGCAAAACGTGGGGTCCTGCAGGTCACGGGTGCTGACGTTCACGCTCAGGCTTAACTCGGGGTGCCTGTGCTGCCATTGCGCCAGTGTCTGCATGGCTTGCGCCAACATCCAGTCGGTGATGAGCGTGATGGCCCCGGTTTTCTCGGCAAACGGCACGAATTCAGCAGGCGAAATAAAGCCGCGCTTGGGATGCTGCCAGCGCACCAGCGCCTCGGCTCCCACAGCCAGCCCGGTTTGCAGCGAAAACTTGGGCTGTAGCCACATCTGAAGTTGCGATCCGGTCACCGCCGCGCGCAAATCCGACAACAACCCCAAGTGGCTCAGGCGCGCTGCTTCCTGCGCCGGGTTGTACCAGGCAAGCGATTGCGTCGCCTGCTTGGCCACGCTCAAGGCCACTTCAGCATTGCGCATCAGGGTGATCACCGCCAACGGCTCACCTATCGGGGAATCGGCCAGCCCAAACGCCAGGCTCAGGTCCACACTGTGCTCGCCGCATTGCACGGGTTGGGCGGCCGCGTCCATCAATTGCTGGCACAGCGCCTCTACCGGCGCGCGCGTTGACGCTGCCAGCAGCAACGCAAACTTGCCCCCGGACAAGTGCACCAGTAACGCGCCCGAGTGCGCGGGTGAGGCCTGAACCGCGGCGCGCGCCCGCTGCGCCAGTTCCCCAATCAGGGTGTCGCCAATGGCAAAACCGAGCGTTTCGTTGACCGTTTTGAGGCGCGCCAGATCAAACAGCATGAACGCGTTGCCCATGGTGGAGACACCGCGGTCATCACACTGCTTGAGCAAAAAGGTGCGGTTGGGCAGGTCGCTCAAGGGGTCGCGAAAGGCCAGGCGTTCAATTTCTTGCTCACGAGCGGCAATCGCCCCGGTCATGGCGGTCAGGGCCTGGCCAACCCGGTCAATTTCTTCGGTGCTGGTGGCCAACACCGGTTGCAGGTAGTCGCCTGCGGCAATGCGAAGGGCGGCAGCTTCGAGCTGTGCCAGCGGCGACACCACGCTGCGGGTGGTGCCCAGCGCCAGCGCCACCCCCAAGCCAACCGCCAGCAGCGACAGCGCGGCCACCCAGATCGCCAGTTGTTCAAGCCGGGCTTGTGTGCTGTCCATTTGCTGCTCAACGCGTTCGCGCTCGCGGTTGATCAGCATGTTGGATTCCATCAGCACCTGTTCCAGCGCTGGCATGACTTTCTCACGGTAAATCCGCAGGGCCGCCTGCGTGTCGTCACCTTCGATCTCGTCCACGGTGGCAATGAAGGCTTCGTGGTAGGCCACGCGGGCTTCGTTGAGGCGGCGCAGGGTCTGGACTTGCGTCAACTCGTCGAGGTTGTTGGTCAGCGATTCGATGATGCCGTCAATGCGGCGGTTCCGATCGTCCACGTCGGCATACACCGGTACCCGCTGCTCACGTGGTGCGTTCATCAGATGCAGCAAGGCGTTGCCGATGCCTTCGGTGGTGAGTGACAGCGATTGCACCCGCAGCAGGCGCTGCATGTCCTGGGTGGCAAAACGCTCGGTGAGTTCAGTCATGGCTCGAATCTGCAGACTGGCCAGCGCCAGCGCCAACAGCATCAGCCCGACCAGCGAGCCAAACCCCAGCGCCAGCCGCCAGGACAGCCGGCGCGGCCAGGCAATGCCGGTGCGACGCGGTGCAGGCGGATGCGCAGGCGAGGCTGGAGTGGTGTTCATGACCTGCACGCTACCACGACAACACGGCGGCCAGCGCCTGGCAAAGCAGCGCGAAAATTAGCGCAGCCGACTGAGCAACGCGGGCCAGCGCTGCAACAGCCAGGCATCGAGCGACCAGCGGCCATTGCCAAAGATCGCCACACCCGCCAGCAAAACGCCCCAGGTAATGTGTTGTTGCAGGGCCGCCGGCGCAATTTCGGCCAGTGACAGCACCGCCACCACGTTCATCACCGACAAACCCAGAGCTCCCAAACGCCCACCCAGGCCAAGCACAAGCAGTACCGGCAGCACCAACTCGCCGCCAGTGCCCATCACAGCGGCTACATCGGGGGGAACCAGCGGCACCTTGTATTCCTCCTGAAACAGCGCCAGCGTGGTGTCCCAGTCGCGCAACTTGGTCAGGCCGGACTTGAAAAAAGCCTCGGCCACATAGGCCCGGGCCAGCAGCGCGGCTACGGGTTGCAAGCTGTCCAGCCGGGCGTGCAGCCCGCGCCACAACCCCAACACGCGGCGGCCCCACCCTTTGGCAAGCACTGGCGCCGGGGGTGTATTGGAAACAGTTGGCATACAAATCATCCTCTGAAAATCTTATTCAATGCTATTTAAAATATAGCTTCTAGCGCTTACCAAACAAGGGCTATAGCCCAATTTCTCTATCAAGATCAGTCAGGCGAACCGCCAGCAGCAAACCGGCCTGAACCGCCATCGGCAGCCAGGCGCTGATGTCTAAATCTGGGGCCAGGTCCAACGCGCCACCCAGGGTTTGCCCGGCCAGCAGGGCGGCCACAAACGTGGCTTCACCCACCTGCGCTTCACGCGCCAGGGGTCGCAAGCCGCTACGCCAAACCAGCGCCTCCTGAGCGACGCCGTCACGCAGCAATTGGCCCACGTGCGTCAATGCCGGGGTCTGATACAGATGCGCGTTGACCATGCTGACCACCGGCCAGGCACTGCGCAAGGTTGCGCAGCCGGGGGACAGCACCAGCAGCAGATCTGCAGGGTCGTGCTCGGTCAGTAGGGCAAAGCTGGCCGCATCCGTCAGCCCATCGGCAGCGCTGGCCGCGCGGTGCAAGGCCCATTCGACTGCTGCCACGTCCGCCAGATACGGCTCCGTCGCCAGCTGGTCACTGGCGCGCACCCATTGCGCCAGCGTGCCGCCCCACTGCGCCGCGTCACCACGCAGCGGCGGCTGCGCATGCCAGAACGCGCGGGCCAGCGCTTCAAAACTCTCGTCCCCAAGCAACTGTGCCAGCACCGGATAGGCCGCACGCAGCGCACTGCAAGCCAGGGCATGGCCATTGGATTGATAGACTTTTTGGCCTCTAGCCCAAGTGGTATCTGCGTAAGCAGCTATATTTTTTGACGCAGTATCGTTCGGCCAGTCAAACAACAAGGCCAGCAAGGCCTGTTGCTGTTGCGCCAGCGGGCTCATGCGGCACGCCCATGGGGATGCGGTGCCTGAGATGGCGCGTTGTTTGGATTGGCGGCGCCATCTGGGAACTGCACCGCTGGCCATTGACGGGCCTGCAGGCTGGCCGTCGCCACCGTGTGGGCCTGTGCCGCTTCATCCAGCAGCACGTCCAACGCGGGAATGTCGGTGTCCCACTCGATCAGCGTCGGCACCGCACCAAAGCGGCTGATGGCATGGCGGTAAATCTGCCAGACCTCGGCGCACACGCGGCTGCTATGGTCATCAATCACGATCTCGTCGCGTGCGTCTTCACCGGGCTGCGGCAGCACGTGGCAATGCCCAGCCAGATGAATCTCTGCCACCTGCTGTGGTGCCACGCGGTCCAGCCAGTCCAGGCAGTGCTGCACCGGGTCGCCCACTGCGCCATGCAAACGGGCGTTGAGCGCATTGACATATATGTTGTTGACATCCACCAGCAGCGCGCAACCGGTGCGCGCGGCCAGTGTGTTCAAAAATTCAGTCTCAACCAGCAAGGTTTCTTCAGGCTGGGGTAACCAGCGCACATAGCTTGACACGTTTTCCACCATGAAACGACGCTGCAAGTGCTCTTGCACGTGTTGCACGTTGGCGCACAGGGTGTCCAGCGCCTCGGTGCTGAAGGGGATCGGTAGCAGATCTGCGGCGTGAATCGTCTGCGCCTCAGCCTGTCCCGACCAGCGACCCCGGGCGAAGCTGGCATGGTCACTGATACGCACCGGGTCAATCCGCTGCACCAGCTGGGCCAGCTGATTCAGATGCCAGGGGTCAAGCCCCACCGCAGATCCCAGCGACAGGCCCACCCCGTGCAGGCTGATGTCATAGTGGGCACGGCCACGTTCCAGCACAGCCAGCGCCGCACCGCCCTGGGCGAAGAAGTTCTCTGAATGCACTTCAAGAAAACCCAACACCGGACGGCGTGCCAGCAATTCGCCGTAATGCGGCTGTCGCCAGCCAATGCCCACGTGCATCTCAGCTCTTTTTCATCATGGCTTTGGCATCATCCATGGAGATGCCTTTCATGTCTTTACATGTGCCTTTGGCGACATACTTCCACTCACCTTTATCCATGTCTACCTTGGACTGGCCGGCGCAGGAATGCACGCCAGAGATGCTGGCGCAGTCGTTTTGACCAGCTTTGGCAATGCCAAAACATTTTTCTTTTTCGGCCGCTGCAGCGGGGCCCGCCAGCAGCGCGAGTGACATGAGGGTCGCGGCGGTGGATGCGATCATGGTGCGTTGGTTCATTTGGAAACTCCTGAGTGATAGGTAAAAATAGCGGATAAAAACACGGTCACCACACGTACGGCCTGGCCGATGAGCCAAACAGCACGCTGGTGATGGTTTAGTATGACTTTGCAAAGCTTTCTTACAGCTTTGCCAAAAAAATGATGGCCCACACAACTTCGTTCTGAACCCAACACGCCGCGCCTCATGTCTTCACCGCCAGCCCTGACCTTTGAGCAACAGCTCATCAGTCACCACGACTACCTGCTGCGTTTTGCGCAGCTGCAACTGCGCAACCGGGCGTGGGCAGAAGACGCGGTGTCTGAAACCGTGCTGGCCGCACTGGCCAAGCCACAAGCGTTCCAGAGTCGCTCGCAACTCAAGACCTGGCTGGTTGGCATCCTCAAGCACAAGGTGATTGACATGCTGCGCTTGCATGGACGGGAGATCAGCATGGGTCCGCAAGACGACGATGGCGCAGACCTGCTGGATTTGATCGGCTTCAAACCAGACGGCCATTTCGCCCACATGCCCGCGGACTGGGGCAACCCCGAACAGGACTTGCGCAGCCAGCAGTTCCTGAAGATCATGGATACCTGCGTCGAAAAATTGCCCACCACCCAAGGCCGACTGTTCTTGATGCGCGAGTGGTTAGAACTCTCCGTTGACGACATATGTAAGGAATTGGGCCTGACCGCGACTAATCTTTATGTCCAGCTGCACCGCGCCAGATTGCGTCTGCGCGAATGCCTTGAGCTCAACTGGTTTGCCACACCCCAAAGACTGCCATGATCCCCTTGATGCGCACCTGCAAAGAAGTCACCGCCCTGGTCATCGCGCGCGAAGACCAGACGCTGCCGCTACTTGAACAACTGGCACTGCGCCTGCACATGGCCATTTGCGCCGCCTGCCCAAAGTTTGAACGCCAGGTACTCACCATGCGCAACGCGATGCAGCAGTGGCGCAATTACCAGAACGAAGATGAGGTCTCCGACCAAAAACCCTCGGGGTCAACATCCCGTTCCTAGACAAATCGATGCCTATTTTGGCGTTTTAAAAATAAATTTTTCAAAAACTAAAACTTGACGTATCATGCGCCTCGTATTGTTTTTTTGAAACAGTACGTGGTTTGCGGTGAATGTCAGTCTCGCGTCTGCTCTAAGTCTTTAATGGTTTGTTGATTGCGGTTATGGACTCCATCGCGTTTTGAGTTATTTTGAGGAGTCCTTTCATGGGCAACAAACTTTACGTCGGCAATCTGCCATATTCTTTCCGTGACGAAGATCTGCAACAAGCGTTCGCAGCACACGGTACCGTTACCAGCGCCAAAGTCATGATGGAACGTGACACCGGTCGTTCAAAAGGCTTCGGCTTTGTTGAAATGGGTGATGATGCACAAGCACAAACCGCGATTGAGGCCATGAATGGTCAACAATTCGGTGGCCGTGGCCTCGTGGTGAACGAAGCCCGTCCGATGGAACCCCGTCCTCCCCGCTCAGGCGGCGGCGGCTTCGGTGGTGGCGGCGGCGGTGGTGGTTACGGCGGTGGCGCTGGTGGCGGTCGCTCAGGTGGCGGCGGCTACGGCGGCGGCGCTGGTGGTGGCGGTGGCGGTGGCGGCTACGGTGGTGGCGCTGGTGGTGGCGGTAGCCGCTCTGGCGGCGGCGGCGGTGGTGGTTACGGCGGTGGCCGTAGCAGCTACTAAGCAGCTATCAAATTTGCCAGCTTCACCGCTGGCAAACAAATCAGGGTCCTTCGGGACCCTTTTTGTTTGGCAGGCGAATCAACTCAAAGGGTCTGTGGCACGTGGTTTACGCGGCCGTCCGGCAAGCAGCCGGTCAAATAAGGCGTTGGGCAACACACGCAACAACTTGGCGACCAACCCCATTTGCCACGGGATCACACGGTAGCTGTCGCCAACCTCAATCGCACGCGTAGCCTGCGCTGCAAACTGCTCCGGTTGCATCAAGAACGGCATGCGGTAGCTGTTGTTCTGCGTCAGAGGTGTGGCGATGTACCC
The DNA here is from genome assembly GCF_028688795.1 of Rhodoferax sp. Lineage (GTDB taxonomy): Bacteria > Pseudomonadota > Gammaproteobacteria > Burkholderiales > Burkholderiaceae_C > Rhodoferax. The sequence goes on from NZ_JAQTXM010000019.1 coordinate 13,639, forward strand.
AGGGCATAACGTGACAACCTTGACACCGCTGGCACGCAACTCGCCGCGCAAACTCTCGCAATAGCTGATCACCGCCGACTTGCTGGCACAGTAAGCACCATGTCCTGGCAAGCCGCGGATGCCGGCCACGCTGCCGATACCCACCAACGTCCCCGACCCGCGTGCCGCCATGGGCGCAATGAAAGGGCCAAAGGTAGCCGCTACGCCCAGCACATTGGTGGCAAAAATATGCGCCATCACATCCAGGTCGGTGCGCACCGACGTGTCCACACCCACACTGATGCCTGCATTGGCAATCACCACATCAGGCACGCCTTGGCGCGCCATGCACGCAAGCGCCATGGCCGCCATGCCATCAACATTAGCCACATCTGCACTATAAATTTCATAGCTATCTGCGCCTATTTCACTAGCGTTAAGCCATGTTTTGACAACATCACTGCGGCGTGCCACCAAAGCCAGCCTGGCACCCATGTGAGCGTAATGCAAGGCCATGGCCTGACCGAGCCCACTGGACGCGCCAGTAATCAACACCAGTTGCTTCATGGTTGATGAGTCATTGGGGTGCGGTGCCCGGAATAAGCTGGCCACGTACCCGACCGGCCAGTAGCATGACGCGGTCCATGTTGTCAAAGTCCATGTTGTCCGCGGTAAATCGGTCTTTGCCCCGGGTCAGCTCGACCGGTTTGTGCGACTTGACCCGCTCGGTCTCCATGAACACATGCAGAAATTCACCGGCAAAGGTCAAACTGGGCAACATTTTTCCGTTTGTACCGGGCACTGCATCACGAACCACCCGTGCATCACCGATCAACTGTACCTCGGAGCCATCACCATTGGTGATGGCTTGACGCGCTGTCGCCGTCGTCAGGCGGCCCTGAGGATTGAAGGAACGAATGTGAATCTGTTCAATTTCTAGCGTGTCGGTGTCGGGAAAATGCCTCGCCTCGCCGCCACTGACTTCACTTTTAAGCCGACCGTCTGCATCGAACGTTTTCACGGCGAACTTGCGCATGAAATAGTCGGGCTGATGCTGTGCCGCAGTCGCCGGCGTTGGCGCACTGACCATGGGAGAGCTGCGAACCAACCAATACGTGGCCATGGCCAGGGTACCCATCAGCAACACCGGCAAGTAAAGCGTCAGCCGGTCCAACAGCGCCCGCACGGCATTCATGCCAGCGACTCCTGCAACAACGCCGCATAGCGCCCGCTGGCCACCAGCAACAAATCGCACAGTTCACGCACTGCCCCGTCGCCACCGTGGCGTGTCGTGACATAGTGCGCACGCGCCAGCACGTCGGCCTGCGCATTGGGCGGGGCACAGGCAAACGCACAACGGGTAAGCATCGGCAAATCCGGCCAATCGTCACCCATGGCTGCGGCCTGTGACCAGTCCAAGCCGAGGGCATTCAAGGTGATCTCGGCGGCTGGGCGCTTGTCTTCTGTACCGTAATGAGCATGCTCAATCCCAAGCGCGGAAAGCCGCAGCCGCAGGGGTTTGGAATCGCGTCCAGTGATGACTGCCGGCGTAATGCCGGCACGCTGCAGCAATTTAAGGCCATGACCGTCGAGCGTATGAAAGCGCTTGATTGCTTCGCCATGTTCCGAAAAATACAGCCCGCCATCGGTGAGCACACCGTCAACATCAAAAAAAACCACGCGGATATCTTGTGCCTTGAGCAGCAATTCGGGGTCAAAGTTCAAAGCAGGTGTCATCAGATGACCTTGGCACGCATCAAATCGTTGGTATTGAGCGCGCCGCACAAGGCACCGGCATCATCAACCACCAGCACACTGGTGATGCAGCGCTGCTCCATCAGTTCAACGGCATCCACCGCCAGCGCATCGCGGCTGATGGTGCTGGGTTTGGGGTGCATCACCTCTTGCGCCGTGCAGCTGCGTAAATCAGCGCCTTTTTCAACCAAGCGGCGCAAATCTCCGTCGGTAAAAATTCCACGAACAGCACCAGTGGCGTCGACAACGGCTGTGGCACCCAGACCTTTCGCACTCATCTCGCGCATGACCTCACTGAAGGTGGCCGTCAGTCCAACACGGGGTACTTGCTCACCGCTACGCATGACATCACTGACCAGTGTGAGCAGCTTGCGCCCTAGCGAGCCGCCCGGATGGGAGCGCGCAAAGTCTTCGGCCTTGAAGCCGCGGGCATCCAGCAATGCCACGGCCAGGGCATCACCTAGCGCCAATTGGGCCGTGGTGCTGGCGGTAGGGGCCAAGTTCAACGGGCAGGCTTCTTTTTCGACTCCGCTATTAAGAAAGAAATCTGCATAACGCGCCAAGCTGGATTCGGGGTTGCCGGTCATGGCTACCAAGGGCGCTCCCAAACGTTTGATCATGGGCAAAATCACGGTGAGCTCGTTGGACTCACCGCTGTTGGAAATAGCCAGCACGACGTCCACCGGCTTGATCATGCCAAGGTCGCCATGGCTGGCTTCAGCCGGATGCACAAACATGGCGGGGGTACCGGTTGAGGACAATGTCGCCACTATTTTGCGGCCAATATGGCCACTTTTACCCATACCCATTACCACCACGCGCCCCTGCACGGCTAGCATGAGCGCAACCACCTGGGCAAAATCCGGCCCCACATAACGCTTCAAACCCAACACGGCAGCGGCTTCGATTTCGAGAGTTTCCAAGGCAAGTGCCAAGGCTCGGTCGACATCAAAAAACGGGGCAGTGGTTAGCGGATTTGTCATGCCGGCATTCTACCGACCCACCCACTTCAGGCCTTCTGGGCTTGGTAGTATCTGGGGGTGAATCCCCTCGACTTAACCCTGTTGTATTTGTTGGCTGCCGTGCTGGGCGTGGTGGCCTGCCGCTACCTGAAATTGCCGCCCATGCTGGGCTATCTCGCCGTGGGGGTGGTGATTGGCCCCAACGCACTGGCGCTGGCCAAGAATGCCGATGGCGTGCGCCACCTGGGTGAATTCGGCGTGGTGTTTTTGATGTTTGTGATCGGGCTGGAGTTCAACTTGCCTAAGTTGCGCACCATGCGCAACCATGTGTTTGGTCTTGGCTTGTTTCAGGTGGCATTGACCATGGTGCTGACCACCGCCGGCAGTATGGCGTTTGCGATGCTCGCACCGATGCGCTGGGGCATGGACTGGAAAACAGCGTTGGCCTTGTCCAGCGCCATGGCCATGAGCAGCACCGCCATTGTGGTCAAGCTCATGAGCGAACGCCTTGAGATGGAAGCCGAGCACGGCAAGCGCGTCATGGGCGTATTGTTGTTTCAGGATTTGGCCGTGGTGCCCTTGCTGGTGCTGATCCCCGCCCTGAGCGCCTCACCCGAGCAAATGGCCGAAACACTGGCCTTGGCGCTGCTCAAAGCCGTGGCATTGATCACCGTGCTGATGGTAGGCGGCCCACGCATCATGCGTTGGTGGCTCACCCTGGTCGCCAGGCGCAAGAGCGAAGAGTTGTTTGTGCTGAACCTGTTGCTGGTCACTTTGGGCTTGGCATGGCTGACCGAGCTGGCTGGCCTGAGCCTGGCGCTGGGCGCGTTCATTGCCGGCATGTTGATTTCCGAGACCCAGTACAAACACCAGGTGGAAACCGACATTCGACCGTTTCACGATGTGTTGCTGGGCTTGTTCTTCATTAGCATCGGCATGATGCTGGATTGGCGTCTGGTGCTGGAGCGCTGGCCGCTGGTGTTGCTGCTGGTGACAGTGCCAGTGCTCTACAAGGCCGTGGTTGTCACGCTGCTGGCCCGGGCATTTGGCGCCAGCATGGGTGTGGCCTTGCGTACCGGGCTTTACCTGGCGCAAGCCGGCGAGTTCGGCTTTGTGCTGCTCACACTGGCTCAAGCAAACAAACTGGTGCCGCCAGAATTGCTGAACCCGATCCTCGCGGCGATGGTGCTGTCCATGTTGGCGACTCCGTTCATCGTGATGTACAGCAACACCTTGGTGATGCGCCTGGTCAGCAACGAGTGGCTGATGGAGTCGGTGCAAATGACCACCATTGCACGAAAAGCCATCAAGGCCAACAAACATGTGATCATTTGCGGCTATGGCCGGTGCGGGCAAAACCTGGCCCGGATACTTGACAAAGAAAACATCCCCTACATGGCGCTTGACCTGGACCCAGACCGGGTGCGACAGGCCGCTGCCGCCGGGGACTCTGTGGTCTTTGGGGATGCAGCACGGCTGCAAGCCCTGATGGCGGCGGGATTGGCGCGCGCCAGTGCCGTGGTGGTGACCTACCTTGAAACACACAGCGCCATGAAAGTGCTGGCACATATTCACGAACACGCACCACAGGTGCCGGTGGTGGTGCGCACGCAGGACGACCATGACCTGGAAGCGCTGCAACAAGCGGGTGCCACAGAGGTGGTGCCAGAAGCCATCGAAGGCTCATTGATGCTGGCCAGCCATGCCCTGGCCTTGGTGGGCGTGCCAATGCGCCGAGTGATTCGCATCGTGCAAGAGCAACGCGATGCGCGCTACAACTTGCTGCGCGGGTTTTTCCGCGGCGCGGATGACGGCTCTGTCGATGAACTGCAACAGGAGCGCCTGAGTTCCTTGACCTTGACCGTGAGCGCGCGCGCCATCGGCCATACCTTGGCTGAGCTGGCGTTGTCGTCACTATCGGTACGGCTGGTCAGCCTGCGCCGCAAGTCGGGCCAGGCGTTGAAGCTGTCGGATGATTTGGTGCTGATGGACGGCGATGCCCTTGTGTTTGCAGGCAAGGCGGATGCGTTGGAGCAAGCAGAGTTGCGGCTTTTGAAAGGCCCGTTTTAACGGGGCTCAAAGCCCAGGCTGTGCCGGGCACAATCAGGGCACTTGATTTCAACGGGCCACCTATGCCACACAACAGCGTCAACCAGTACCTTCGTGACCACATCCGCACCGTACCGGATTGGCCCACGCCAGGTGTGCAATTTCGCGACATCACCCCCTTGCTGCAGGATGCCAAGGTATTCAGGGTTCTGATTGATGCGTTTGTGCACCGCTACATGGAGGCTGAGCGCCGCCCCAGCGTGGTGGCTGGGCTGGATGCCCGCGGCTTCATTTTGGGTTCGGTGATCGCCTATGAATTGGGGGTGGGGTTTGTGCCAATCCGCAAAAAAGGCAAGCTGCCATTCACCACCGTAGAAGAAACCTATGAACTGGAATACGGCAGCGCCACTGTGGAGCTGCATACCGATGCGGTCAAACCTGGCGATAGGGTGCTATTGATTGACGACCTGATCGCCACTGGCGGCACCATGATGGCCGGCAAAAAGCTGCTGGAAAAACTGGGGGCCAGTGTGATGGAGGGCGCCGCCATTGTGGATTTGCCCGAGCTGGGCGGGTCAGCCAAAATCCGCGCCAGCGGACTGCAACTGTTCACGCTGGTGGACTTTGGCGGCCACTGAAACCACAGGCGCTAAAGTTCGCCAAACTGGGTCCGACTGAGCGGCGAGGCGGTATCGTCAGGTTGTTCGAGCAGCTGCGTGTCTTCGTAACCGGTTGGCACTGGGGCGTGACGCGGCCCGGAGGTCCGAACCTGACCTGCACCGCCCTCAATGGGGGAACTTGGGGTGACACCCATGGCCTTTTTGAAAGCCAGCACTTCCGCCTGATCAATTGGGTCAAACACGGGCGCATGCAACGAGGTTGAAATGGGCGGCGGCACAGCCACAGGGGCTACCTGCACCTGTGGTGCAGACACATGGTGAGCCGGTGCTGTGGGCATAACTGCCGGCACATCATTCACCCGCCAATAAACCGATTTGACATACATGCCGTGCTGCTGTGCCGCGTGGCTGATGATCAACTGCTCGATCACCGCAAAGCGCTCGGGTGCAACCGCCTTTGCGTCCAGCAGATCTACCATGACCAGAAACTGCCGACCATGGGTGTCAAGCGACAAAACTTTGAATTTGTAACGAGATGCCAACACCTCACTGCGCAACATGGCCTCTCGCACCACTGCATACAGGCGTTCACGCCGCTCCTGCCGCTGCGCTTTCAAGTCGACATCGGGCGCTGACCCGTGGGCGTTCGGGACCGGACGTGACGGTGCTGCCGCGTTGACAGGTGAAGTCGCATCTTTATGCGATTTGAATTTTGGCATCAGCCAATCAATAAGGGACATCGCTACCCTCCGGTCAGTTGGACGATCTGGCTATTTGCCAATGCAAAAGCTAGAGAATATCACTCCAAGCAAGTCATCGGAGGTGAATTCTCCGGTGATCTCACTCAAAGCGTTTTGGGCCAGACGCAGTTCTTCTGCCAGCAAATCAAGTGCCTGGGCTTTGGCTTCAAGGTGACATTGCGCACTGGCCAGATGCGTCTGCACCTGGTTCAGCGCCTGCACATGGCGCGCGCGGGCAATGAACACGCCCTCTGCGACCGATTGCCAACCCGCCACCTGCAACAAACGATGACGCAATGCGTCCAGCCCCAGACCCGTTTTAGCGGACAGCACCAGCCCCATGTCTGGCACGCCAGCAGGCACTGCATCCGCTTTATTCCAAAGCCCGATCACCGGTACATTTTTTGGAAGTTTTTGGGCCATAGCCCTTTTTATATCTGCATCAGCAGCTATATATTCAGGAGCATTTATGCGGGTCAAATCATGCAGGAAAAGCACAGCATCAGCTTCACCAATAGCTTCCCAGGCGCGGGCGATGCCAATTTGCTCGACCTCGTCGCTGCTGTCGCGCAAGCCGGCGGTGTCAATCACGTGCACCGGCACCCCCTCGATTTGAATGGTCTGCTGAACCTTGTCGCGCGTCGTGCCTGGCACGGCCGTGACGATGGCCAGCTCAGCGCCGGCCAGGGCATTGAGCAACGACGACTTGCCGGCGTTAGGCTGACCTGCAATCACCACCTTGATGCCCTCACGCAACAAGGCGCCTTGGCGGGCACGTGCCAGGACGTCAGACAAGGTGCGCTGCAATTTTGACAACTGTCCATGCGCATCGGCCTGGCGCAGGAAGTCAATTTCTTCCTCAGGAAAATCCAGCGTGGCCTCGACCAGCATGCGCAGATGAATCAGGGCGTCTCGCAGGTTATGTATTTCCTGGGAGAACACGCCAGAGAGCGAGCGCGTTGCGCTGCGAGCCGCCGCCTCGGTGCTGGCATCGATCAGATCCGCAATCGCCTCAGCTTGCGCCAAATCGATTTTGTTGTTCAGGAAGGCCCGTTCAGAAAACTCGCCCGGCAGGGCCACACGCAAATGCGGCAAGCGTTCGTCGCCATTTGTCCCTATTTCGGCGGCCGCCTGCAAACAGCGTGCAAGCAACAGTTGCAGCACCACGGGGCCACCGTGCGCTTGCAGCTCCAGCACGTCTTCGCCGGTAAAGGAATGGGGCCCTGGAAAATAAATGGCCAAACCATGGTCAATGGCCACACCCGCAGCGTCCAAAAACGGGGTGTAAGTGGCCTCGCGGGGCTTCAAACTGCGACCGCTGAGGGCCTGGGTCAAGGCGACCAAGCCGCGCCCACTGACCCGCACAATGCCCACCGCACCCCGCCCTGGCGCCGTGGCAAGGGCCACGATGGGGTCTTGGTGGCGCGGCAAGCTCATGGCAAGCTGGGGTCTAGGACCAGAAGCTGCTTAGAACTTGGGCAGGTGAAACTTGGGCGGCACACCCATGCGGGTGTTGATGACCCACTGCTGGGCAATCGACAACACGTTGTTGGTGATCCAGTACAGCACCAGGCCAGCCGGGAAGAAGAAGAACATCACGCTGAACGCCAGCGGCATGAACCACATCATCTTGGCTTGCATCGGATCAGGTGGTGCCGGATTCAACGACGTTTGCAGCACCGTCGTGAGTGTCATGACGATGGGCAAAATGTAAAACGGGTCTGGACTTGAAAGGTCATGAATCCAGCCCATCCAAGGGGCATTGCGCATTTCCACGCTGGCCAGCAGCACCCAGTAAAGCGCAATGAACACGGGGATCTGGATCATGATCGGGAAGCAGCCGCCCATGGGGTTGACCTTTTCCTCGCGGTAGATGCGCATCATCTCCTGCTGCATTTGCTGTGGGTTGTCTTTCAGGCGCTCACGCATTTCCATGATGCGCGGGTTAACCGCCTTCATTTTGGCCATGCTGGAATAAGCCTTGGCATTGAGCCAGTAAAAAGCCGCCTTGAGCAACAACACCAAAGCCACAATGGACCAGCCCCAGTTGTCAATGAAGCCATGCAACTTGTCCAGCAACCAGTACAAAGGCTTGGCCAAAATGGTCAGCCAGCCGTAGTCTTTGACCAGCTCCAGCCCGGGGGTCAAGGCCTCCAGAATTTTTTCTTCTTGCGGGCCAGCAAAAAACCGAGCCTCAACTGTCTTTCGGGCACCTGGCGCAATCAGTTCCAGTGGTGCAATCATGCCCACTGAGTACAAATTGGTATCCACCTTGCGCATAAACAAGTCGCGCTTAACGCCGTCGTCCAATAACCAGGCGCTGGCAAAGTAGTGCTGCACCATGGCCGCGTAGCCATTGCTGGCTGACTTCTCAATGTCAACCTTGCCTTTTTCTATGTCGGCAAACTCCACTTTTTGGTACTTCTTGGCCTCGGTGTAAATCGCCGGGCCAGTGAAAGTGGAATAAAACGATGACTCGCCGGGCGGCTTGTTGCCATCACGCACCAATTGCAGGTAAAGCTGCGGTGCCATCGCTGTGGCGCCCACGTTGAGCACCTCGTGCTTGACGGCCACTGCATAACTGCCACGCGTCAAGGTGTAGGTTTTCACCAGTTTGACGCCACCTACTTCAGGCGACTCGAACCGCACCTCAAGCGTTTTGCTGCCCTCGGCAAGCATGCGCTCACCCGAGGTCAGGGCCATCACCGACTTGTGGGTCGGCAGGCCAGTGCCGCCAGCGCCAGCGATCAGACCGGACTGGGCCAGGTAGATGCGGTCTTTGCTGTCGTCAAGCAAAATGAAATTGCGGGTCTTGTCCGCCATGTCGCGGTGTTTGAGCAACTCGACCTGCACCAGCGATCCACCTTCCGTGTCAAAAGTCAACTTGAATACATCGGTTTGCACCACCACACGTTCATGCGCCACAACCGGCGCGCTCAATCGAGACACGGCCGCCGCCCCTGCGATTTGTCCAGCACCAGCCACCGGGTTCACAGCGGTCGGCACACCATTCGGGGTGCTTGCGGCGCTCGCGGGGCCCGTGGCGTTTGGCGCCGTCTGAACCGAACTGGGGAAAAACGTTGCCTTGCGGCCGTTGTAAACCTGCCATTGATCCCACAGCATGACCAGGGAAAAACCAAAAATCACCCACAGAATGGTGCGACGAATATCGTTCATGAGGACTTCTTTTGAGTGGAAGAGGAAATCAACCGGGAAAACAAACCAGACTGGGGCTTGCCTGTTGCATCGGGCACAGGATCAAGCCCGCCGGCGCACCAGGGATGGCAACGGCCAATGCGAGCCAGCGCCAAGTAACTGCCTTTGGCCGCACCAAAGCGCTCCAAAGCCTGCAGGGCATACACCGAACAAGTGGGCTCAAAACGGCAAGACGACCCAAGCGACGGGCTCAGCAACAGGCGGTAAGCCCTGACCACGCCCATCAGCAAACGCGTCATCATGCGGTGCCTTGTGCCGGTAACGCTGTCGCTTGCGGCGAAACCTTCACCACTGCGCGTGTGAACAGTTGCTGCAATTCTTCACGCACGGCAGATTTCAGCGCCTCTGAAGTGGCACTGACATAACGCGTCTTGTCAAAGCCCGAGCGCAAGCGCACCACATGGGCGGCTTGCATAAGTGCTGGTTCGAAATCAGCGCTCACGGCATAAATTTGACGCTTGATGGCATTGCGGGTCACCGCTCGCTTGGCCCACCGCTTGGGCACCATGGCACCCATCCAGACATCATGCAATGCGAACAATGCCGGCTGAATAGCAAGCAAGGCCTCACCGTCAAGTGCCAGGCGATGCAATGCAAAGTGCGGCGTACGTGACAGGGTCGACCCCGCCAGCACAGCCTGAAACTGGGGACGGGTTTTGAGACGTTGCAAAATCAGGGAGCCTTTGCAGAACATGTCAGCAACAGGCCTTACCCACCGTCGGCTTAGACAGCCAGGCGCTTGCGGCCTTTGGCACGACGTGCGTTGATCACGGCACGACCGCCACGGGTTTTCATACGGACGAGAAAACCGTGAGTGCGGGCGCGTTTGATCTTGGAGGGTTGGTAAGTGCGTTTCATTTTTGGAAATCCTCAGAGGGCTCATAGGCGACCTGGCTCCGCCATGGTCTACATGCCAGGGGCCAAATCGGTGTTCAGTTTTCTCCTGAACAGTTCAGGGGAACCTCGGATTATCGCAAACTTTGGAGGAGGGGCCAAATTCACGCTTTCGGCGAAGTGAATTAGACCTTTTGACAGGCACCAGTTTTCGCGCGAGCTCGGGGTGTGGATAAGGGTTTGATAAATTAGAATGAAAGGCGCAGCAATTTAAAACTATCCACAGAAGCTGATTTCACAATGACCGAGGGACACCACCCCAATCCAGCCGCCGCAGATGCCGATACCCAGACGGATTTGTGGCAGGCTTGCATCGACCAACTTGCCCAGGAATTGCCTGAGCAACAGTTTCAAACCTGGATCAAACCCTTGTCAGCCCAAGTGGCAGACGACCTTTCCAAGGTCACAATTTTTGTTGCCAACCGCTTCAAAATGGACTGGATCCGGGCGCAGTACAGCGCCCGCCTCGCCCTGCTCATGGAGCGACTGACAGGACAGCCAGTACACATAGAGTTAGCGCTTGCTCCTCGGGAACCCATTGCCAAAAGCCAACCTACCCAACGATTGATGCCAGCGCCAGCCAGTGAGGTCGCCCTGGAAACCACCCAGAGCCGGGTACCAGAGGCACTGAAAAATCGGCTCAACACCGGCCTGACGTTTGACACCCTGGTGGAGGGTAGTGCCAACCGCATGGCACGTGCTGCTGCCATGCATGTGGCGGGCATGCCAGGGCATCTGTACAACCCGCTGTTCATCTATGGCGGGGTGGGTTTGGGCAAGACCCACTTGATGCACGCGGTGGGCAATCAGTTGATCGCAGACCGCCCAAATGCCAAAGTTCTCTACATCCATGCCGAGCAGTTCGTCACGGATGTGGTTAAGGCTTACCAGCGCAAGGCATTTGATGAATTCAAGGAGCGCTACCACTCGCTGGATTTGTTGTTGATTGATGATGTGCAATTCTTCGCCAACAAGGAACGCACGCAAGAAGAATTCTTCAACGCTTTTGAAGCCTTGCTGGCCAAAAAGTCGCACATTGTGATGACCAGCGACACCTATCCCAAAGGGCTGGCCGACATTCACGAGCGGCTGGTGTCGCGCTTTGACTCGGGTTTAACCGTGGCTATTGAGCCCCCCGAACTTGAAATGCGGGTGGCGATTTTGATCAACAAAGCGCAGGCTGAAGGCATTGTGATGCCCGAAGAGGTGGCATTTTTTGTTGCCAAAAACGTGCGCTCGAACGTGCGTGAACTCGAAGGTGCGCTGCGCAAAATTCTGGCTTATTCACGTTTTAACCAGAAAGAAATCTCGATCTTGCTGGCCCGTGAAGCACTGCGCGATCTGCTGTCGATTCAAAACCGTCAGATTTCAGTGGAAAACATTCAAAAAACGGTGGCGGACTATTACAAGATCAAGATTGCCGACATGTATTCCAAGAAGCGTCCGGCAAGCATCGCCAGGCCGCGCCAAATCGCCATGTATCTGGCCAAAGAACTGACGCAAAAAAGCTTGCCTGAAATTGGCGAACTCTTTGGCGGGCGTGACCACACCACGGTGCTGCATGCGGTGCGCAAAATTGGTGCCGAACGGCAACAAATGACCGAACTCAACCAGCAGCTTCACGTGCTGGAGCAAACCCTGAAAGGCTGACACAAATGAGTGGGAAAATAGCCCTTTTGCCATTGCTATGCCGCATGCTTGCAAACACCTAGATTAACGACCATAAGAGGATGACATGATTGTTCTGAAAGCCCCCCAAGATCAGGTGCTGTCCGTGCTGCAGGCAGTCGCTGGAATTGTCGAGCGCCGCCATACCCTGCCGATCCTGGCCAATGTATTGATCCGCAAAACCGGCACCTCACTGCAACTCACCACCAGCGACCTGGAAATCCAGATCCGCACCACCGCCGAACTCGGTGGCGACACAGAAGACTTCACCACTACCGTGGGGGCCCGCAAACTCATCGACATCTTGCGTACCATGCCCGCCGACCAAATCGTGTCGCTGGAATCCAGTGCCGCCAAACTCATTCTGAAAGGCGGCAAAAGCAAGTTCACCCTGCAAACGATGCCTGCCGAAGACTTTCCTCTGGTGCAGGAGTCTGCCAACTTTGGGCCCGTGTTCAGCGTGCCACAAAAGACACTGAAGGTTCTGCTCAGCAAAGTTTCATTTGCCATGGCCGTGCATGACATTCGTTATTACCTCAACGGTATCTTGTTTGTCGCCGAAGGCCGGCAACTCAGCCTGGTGTCCACCGACGGCCACCGCCTGGCGTTTGCATCGGCCACGCTGGACGTGGAAGTGCCCAAACAAGAGGTGATTTTGCCGCGCAAGACAGTGCTGGAACTGCAACGCCTGCTGTCAGATGCCGAGGGTGCCATTGAGATGCAGTTTGCAAACAACCAAGCCAAGTTCAGTTTTGGCGGCATGGAATTTGTGTCCAAGCTGGTCGAAGGCAAGTTTCCGGACTACAACCGTGTCATTCCCCGCAACCACCAAAACAGCATCATTTTGGGCCGTTCCGCGCTGCTTTCCACGCTGCAACGCACCGCCATCCTGACCAGCGACAAATTCAAGGGGGTGCGCCTGAACATTGACCCGGGCACGCTGCGCGTAGCCGCCAACAACGCCGAACAGGAAGAAGCGGTCGACGAGCTTGACATCGATTACGGTGGCGACAGCATCGAGATTGGCTTCAACGTCACCTACCTGATCGACGCGCTGGCCAACATGAGCCAGGACATGGTCAAGATTGAGCTTTCAGACGGCAATAGCTCGGCACTGCTCACCATTCCAGACGACGACCAATTCAAATATGTGGTGATGCCGATGCGCATCTAGCGCTTGACTACCCCCGCACGCACTGCCCCAAACTTATCCAAAGCTTTCCATGACCGAAGACAACAAGCCAGTTCCGACCCCCGATCAAAGTGAGCCAAACGTTCACACTGGCGAAGGAACTTCCGACAGCTCCAATTACCAGCCGACCATTGATGCGCACCAGGAAGGCGCCTCAGAGGCTTACGGCGAAGGCTCGATCCAGATCCTGGAAGGCCTGGAAGCCGTGCGCAAGCGCCCTGGCATGTACATCGGCGACACCTCGGACGGCACGGGCTTGCACCACTTGGTGTTTGAGGTGGTGGACAACTCAATTGATGAGTCGCTGGCCGGCCATTGCGACGATATTCTGGTCACCATCCACACCGACAACTCAGTGAGTGTGGTGGACAACGGGCGCGGCATTCCGACTGGCGTGAAGATGGACGACAAGCACGAGCCCAAGCGCTCGGCCGCTGAAATCGCCTTGACCGAATTGCATGCCGGCGGCAAGTTCAACCAGAACAGCTACAAGGTGTCCGGCGGCCTGCACGGTGTCGGTGTGAGTTGTGTCAATGCCTTGAGCAAAATGCTTCGCCTGACCATCCGCCGCGACGGCAAAGTGCATGTGATGGAGTTCAGCAAAGGTTTTGTGCAAAACCGCATCATCGAGACTGTGAACGGTGTCGAAGTGTCCCCCATGAAGGTGATTGGCGAAACAGAAAAACGCGGCACCGAGGTGCACTTTTTGCCCGATCTGGAAATCTTCCAGACCAACACCGACTTCCATTACGAAATTTTGAGCAAACGCCTGCGCGAGCTCAGCTTCTTGAACAACGGTGTGCGCATTCGCCTGAAAGATGAGCGCACGGGCAAAGAAGACGACTTCTCGGGCGCCGGTGGCGTCAAGGGCTTTGTGAATTTCATCAACAAAGGCAAGACGGTGTTGAACCCCAACATCTTCCACGCCATGGGCGACCGCCAGAGCGACCAGAACACCAACATTGGCGTCGAGGTGGCGATGCAATGGAACAGTGGCTACAACGAGCAAGTGCTGTGTTTCACCAACAACATTCCGCAGCGCGACGGCGGCACCCACCTGACCGGCCTGCGCGCCGCCATGACCCGTGTCATCAACAAGTACATCGATGATTCGGAGATTGCCAAAAAAGCCAAGGTCGAAGTCACCGGCGACGACATGCGTGAAGGCTTGACCTGCGTGCTCAGCGTCAAGGTGCCCGAACCCAAGTTCAGCAGCCAGACCAAAGACAAACTGGTCAGCTCTGAAGTGCGTGGCCCAGTGGAAGACATCGTCTCGAAATTGCTCTACGACTACCTGCAAGAGCGCCCGGCCGATGCCAAGATCATCGTGGGCAAGATCATCGAGGCGGCCCGCGCCCGGGAAGCAGCCCGCAAAGCCCGCGACATGACGCGCCGCAAAGGCGTGCTCGATGGCATGGGCCTGCCCGGCAAGCTGGCTGACTGCCAGGAAAAAGACCCCGCTGGTTGCGAAATCTACATCGTCGAGGGTGACTCCGCCGGTGGTTCAGCCAAACAGGGGCGCGACCGCAAGTTCCAAGCGATTCTGCCGCTGCGCGGCAAGATTCTGAACGTAGAGAAAGCACGCTACGAAAAGCTGCTGACCAGCAACGAAATCCTCACGCTCATCACCGCGCTTGGTACCGGCATTGGCAAGGCAGGGGGTACCACCGGCAACGACGATTTTGACGTGGCCAAGCTTCGCTATCACCGCATCATCATCATGACCGATGCCGACGTGGACGGCGCGCACATCCGCACCTTGCTGCTGACCTTTTTCTACCGCCAGATGCCTGAGCTGGTGGAGCGTGGCCACATCTACATTGCCCAACCACCGCTATACAAGGTGAAGGCCGGCCGTGAAGAGCTGTACCTGCAAGGCCAGAGCGACCTCGACACCTTTCTGCTGCGCGTCGCGTTGGTCAATGCGAGTGTGCATACAGGCGGCGAAAACAGCACTGTGCTGACCGGTGACACGCTGGCCGAATTGGCCAAAAAACACATGCTCGCCCAAACGGTGATTGCGCGCCTGGCCCACTTTTTGGATACCTCTGCACTGCGTGCCATTGCAGACGGTGTGCCCTTGAACCTCGACACCCTGGCTGATGCAGAGGCCTCTGCCGCTGCCATGCAAGCGCATTTGCCCGACGCCGAGGTGGCCGGAGAATTTGACGTGCGCACGGACAAGCCCATTTTGCGCATCAGCCGGCGCCAGCACGGCAACATCAAGAGCAGCGTGCTCACGCAAGACTTTGCCCACGGCGCCGATTACGCGGTCTTGAGCGAAGCCGCCAAGACCTTCCGCGGTTTGGTAGGCGCAGGTGCCCGGGTCACGCGCGGTGAAGGTGAGCGTCAGAAAGAGCAAAAAGTGGCGGACTTCCGTGAAGCCGTGGCTTGGCTGGTCAGCGAGGCCGAGCGCAGCAGCAGCCGCCAGCGCTACAAAGGTTTGGGTGAAATGAACCCCGAGCAGTTGTGGGAAACGACCATGGACCCCACCGTGCGCACCTTGCTGCGCGTGCAGATTGACGACGCCATTGAAGCCGACAAGGTGTTCACTATGCTGATGGGCGACGAGGTTGAGCCAAGGCGCGAGTTCATCGAATCCAATGCGCTGCAGGCGGGCAACATCGATATTTAACACAAAAATGGCCTCTAGCCCTTATAAATAAAGCGCTAGCAGCTATTAAATTTATAGCTTATGGATGCCATGGCCGAAAAAAAACCATTTGAAATTGCGCGGGAAACGCTCAAGCAACTCACGGCCCAAAAGCTTGCGCCAACGCCCCTGAATTACCAGCGGCTGTACAACGAGATTGCAGAGGTCCCCAATGAACCCGTTTTTCCGACAGAGCGGCTGCGCGACATTGCCCTGGCTTTGCCGACCAAGACACCCGGGCAGCAAAAGCAGCGCGGCTTGCTGGAGTCGGCCATCACCCAGCTCAACTGGGAAGGCGTCAAAAATTCATTGATGGCTTATGGTGGCTTCAGCCCGCCCGCACCATCGCCCAGCCCCGCGCTGGCCGTGCCGGTAGTGGATGCGCCCAAGCCCGCCCCGGTGGAAGCCCTGCCCGCCACACCGGCACTCACAGCACCCGCGCTGACCGCTGATTTTTTTGGCCAGATTGCCCGCGTGGTTGAATACGCGCAACCTGCTTTGGGCCAGGACGACGAACGTTTTCTGGAGCAAACCCAGGCCCTCATCAAAGCCCTTCGCCAGCCTGATGCCGACGCCATTACGGTCAAGCAATTGCTTGCCAATTACAGTCATCGGCTGTCGTTTGCGGCTGAAGACCAGGCAGAAATCAAGAAGGTGCTGCTCAAATTGCTGCACCTGATCATCGAAAACATCAGCCACCTGAGCCTGGACGACGCCTGGCTCAAGGGCCAGGTGGACGCACTCATGACCGTGTGCGTGCCACCACTGACACTGCGCCGGCTTGACGACGTTGAGCAACGCCTGAAAGACGTGATTTTCAAGCAGACCGAATCCAAAACCCGCGCCGTGCAGGCCCAGGAGGACATGCGCCAGATGCTGGCGGCGTTCATTGAGCGGCTGGGCTCCATGACCGAGTCCACCAGCAGCTTTCACACCCAGATGGAAGCCAGCGCCCGCTTGATCGAGCAAGCCAAATCCATCACCGAGATTGCGCCTGTCTTGAAAGACGTGGTAGGCGCCACCCGCAGCATGGCGCAAGACAGCCAGACCGCTCGCGACGCCTTGCAGGGCATGAAGAAAAAGGTCGAAGCCACCGAGGCCGAGTTGAGCAAGCTGCACCAGGAGCTTGACCGCGTCAGCGCCCTGGCGCGCCATGATTCGCTCACCGGTGCACTCAATCGCCAAGGCCTTGACGAAGCAGTGAACCGTGAAGTCTCCAAGGTCAGGCGCATGGACACTCCCCTGTGCATGGCGATGCTCGACATCGACAACTTCAAAAAACTCAATGACACGCTGGGTCATGCCACCGGCGACGTGGCGCTGGCGCACCTGGCGGCAGTGGCGCGTGAGGTGATGCGCCCACAAGACACGCTGGCCCGCTACGGCGGCGAAGAATTCGTCATCTTGCTGCCCGACACGCCGCTGGACCGTGGCATTGAAGCCATGACACGGCTGCAGCGCGAGCTCACCAAACGGTTTTTCATGACGGGTGCTGAAAAAGTACTCATTACTTTCAGCGCCGGTGTGGCGCAATTGGTGGCAGGCGAAACCGGGGCAGACGCCATCAAGCGGGCGGACCAGGCCATGTATCTGGCGAAGCGTGCGGGCAAAAACCGAGTGCTGGGTGCCTAAGGCAATGCACCTCGCATGAACTACCTGCTGGCTGGCTTGACCATTTTTTTCGGCGCACATTCGGTGCGCCTGTTTGCGGATGGTTGGCGCACCCGGGTTCGCAACCGCTTGGGTGCCCAAACCTGGCGCGCGGGCTATTCGCTGCTGTCTTTGACTGGGTTTTGCCTGATCGTGTGGGGGTTCGGACTGGTCCGGCAAGCCCCGATGCAACTCTGGATCCCACCCACTGGCATGCGCCACTTGGCGGCCTTATTGACGCTGCTGGCATTTGTGTTGTTGGCGGCCGCCTATGTGCCAGGCAACCAGATCAAGGCGCGTGTGCATCACCCGATGCTGGCCGGTGTCAAGCTGTGGGCTTTGGCGCACCTGCTGGCCAACGGCAACTTGGGACATGTGGTGCTGTTTGGCACATTTTTGGTCTGGGCCGTGCTGTGCTATTTGGCAGCTGGACGCCGTGACCGGCTTGAGGGCACCGTGTACAGCGGGGGGCAAACAGGGGCCACTGGCGTCACGGTGGCGCTGGGCGTTGCCGGCTGGATTGCTTTTACTTTATGGCTGCATGGCTGGCTGATTGGCGTGCGTCCGTTTGGTTGATTCGTGCCTGGTCATGACTTCATGCCCATGACCCACTGAATCATGTACTTGGCGACAAAACCCACCATGCCAAAGGCCAGGCCCAGCATCATGACAAAAAAGCCGAATTTGCCGGCTTTGGACTCCCAAGCCAACTGCCCAATGATGAACAGCATGTAGAGCATCAAGCCGCCCACGCCAAAGGTCATGCCAAAGGCGGCGATTTGTTCTTCTGTAAAACCAAACATCAGTTCTTTTCCCGTTCTGGCAACCCAGTCACATCCAGCAGGTCGCGGTAAGCATGCCAGCTGGCATGCCCGAGCAGTGGCACCAGCAGCACCAAGCCAATCAGCGCCGTGGCAAAGCCGACAAACGTCAACACCATGATGAGCGCACCCCAAATGGCCATGGGCAAAGGGTTGGCAAAAATCACCTGCCAGCTTGCTGCAATGGCCTGCCCAATGGAAATTTTCCGATCAAGCAACAAGGGAATGGTGATCACAGTCGAGGCAAAAATGGGGGCCACCAGCGCACCGCCCAGGGCCAGCCATGCCTCAAACAACCAACCCTCTTTGGCCAGCACCACATGCTCGACGAAGGCCATCGGTGTGGGAATGGGCACGGGTGCCAGCCAGGTGATCAAGCCGGCCGAAATGAGGACCCAGGCGGTGCCCGCCAGCGCCAGCAACACACCAAATCGCACCAGACGCCATTGCGCTTCGCCCCAAACCTGAATCCGGCCGCCTTGCCAGTTGAGCCAGGTTTTCAGCACCACCGAAAAACTTGGCTTTTGTCCCCGCTCCAGGCCACGGCTCAAGGCATACAAGCTGGTGGCCAACACCGGCCCCACCAGCAAAAACCCGGAAAACGCGCCGGCCATGAACCAGAAACGGTCATGCGCCACCCACAGCATCAGCGCCCCCACCAGAGCCATCGCCACACCGTGCACCACGCTGATCCAGCCACAGCGGGTCATGTCGCGCCAGGCCCGGCCCAGCCACTGCAAGGGCTGGCTTGGGTCAATGGTGCGCACCACAACGCTGTGGCTGAGCGGCGCTGTCATTTTCGGGGTTGGCGGGGAATTTGGCATGGCGGGCATGGATTAGGCGCTTGTGAACAAGTCGCTGAGGTGGCGGTTGAAAAATACAAAACGGGCTGATGTTGCCACAAGCCATCAACCGGCGCCGTGCCTCGCCTCAATAGCAACAGGGGTGGCACCCGCTGCTTGCGGATGCCACCCCTGACCGTAAGCGGTGAAAGCCTGAACCCTGGCGATTACTTGGCTGGGGGCATCGGCTGCATCGGGCCCTTGCCACCGCGAGCGCCATGGCCTCGTCCCTGACCCATCATGCTGTGGGCATCAAAGGTTTTTTGTTGCTCGGGCGTCAGCACGGCGTAGAACGCCTTGGTGGCTTCAGAGCGCTTGTCCATGGCGGCGTTCATCTCACCCATGTGCTGGGTACGCATTTCCTTCATTTTGTCAATGCGCTCTGGCGTGGTGAGTTTGGCCATGTCAGCCATGGCGGCTGGCTGTTTGCCCATCATGCCGGCAGGTGCCTTATGTGCATCGATAAAACTGGTCCAGGCAGCTTCTTGTGAGGCCGTGATTTTCAGCTGGGCTTTCAGGGCGGCGTGACGCTTGTCCATCATGGCCTGCATCTTGGCCGGGTCCATTTTGCCCATGCCACGGTGGCTCATGCCGTGGCCCTGCATGCCGCCACCCATCATGTCGCACTGAGCGCCACCCATGGGGCCCATGGGCGACTGCGAATAAGCCAAACCAGCAACCAGCAACAAACCAGCCACCAGGGAGATTTTCAAATTGGTCTTCATCATCATTTCCTTTAAGTTAGGGCCAATGACCTGAGAGTGGCATTGGCGTGAAAAGAAGTATGCGGCGCCCGTGTATCGCGCCCATGAGGCTGCGTGAAAGCTTTGTAAAGTTGTGCCAAGATTTGCCCGGATTGGCCAGTGATTGATGGGATGATTGGCCGCCGCAAGTTTGAAAATTTATCTCTAGAAGGTTATCCCTGTGTTCAAGAACGTCATCATGTACCGCATCGCTCCGGGCTGGAGCATCACTGCCGAAGAAGTTGAAGGCCGTCTGCAAGACAACCACTTTGTGGAATGTGGCGCATCCCAGGAAAAATCCGTGGGCTGGAGCGAGCCGCGCGGCGAAGCCAACGGACCACTGCTCGAAGTCGTCGCCGGCCAATGGATTCTGAAGCTGATGGTGGAAACACGCGCCTTGCCTGCCTCGGTGGTCAACCGCAAGGCACAAGAGCGCGTGGCCCAGATTGAAGCCAGCACCGGGCGCAAACCCGGCAAGAAAGAAACGCGCGACCTCAAAGACGACATTCGGCTGGAGCTGATGCCCATGGCCTTCACCAAGCAGGGCAGCACCCGGGTCTGGATCGACCGCGAGGCAAATTTACTCGTCACAGATGCGGGCAGCCAGGCGCGCGCCGATGAGTTGGTGACCCTGCTGGTGCAAAACCTGCCGGGTTTGGCCTTGAGTCTGGTCAACACCAAAGTGTCACCCAGCGCCGCCATGGCCGACTGGCTGGTGACGCAAGAAGCGCCACAGGGTTTCAGTGTGGACCGCGAATGTGAGTTGAAAGCCGCTGACGAGTCCAAGGCAGCCGTGCGTTATGCCCGCCACCGGCTTGACACCGACGAGGTCAAACAACACATTGAAGGCGGCAAAATGCCGACCCGTCTGGCCATGACCTGGAACGACCGGGTGTCCTTTGTGCTCACCGAGGGCTTCCAATTGAAGAAACTGGCGTTTCTGGACGTGGTGTTTGAGGGCGCCAGCACTGGCAAGGACGATGGTTTCGATGCTGATGTGTTGATTTCTACAGGCGAGCTGCAAAAAGCCTTACCCGAGCTGCTGGAAGCCTTGGGCGGCGAACTGCCCTTGGCCTGATTTTTTATATAAAATATAGCTCTAGACCTTATATAACAAGCGCAAGCAGCTATATAAAATGTAGCATTTTGCGCTTGATTTGCGGGGTTTGGCCCCCCGCTGGCCAGTGAAACAAGTCGGTTACTTCTTCATCGGGCAGGTGTTGATGCCCAAAATGGTATAGAGCGGGCACCAACCCAGGGCACCGGTAGCCAAAGGCACAATGCCAATCCAACCCCAGACGCCGATGTTACCCGCGAGGGTCAAGCCGATCAGCACCAGACCAACGACGATGCGCAGAATGCGGTCAATACCGCCAGAATTTGATTTCATGAAAACTCCTTGAAGTCACAGGTTTAAAAATAAGACCTGTGTATTACACCTGCTGCAAGGTGGCCAGGTCTGTGACTCAGGTCACCCAGCCCAGGACCTCATGGTCTGCCGCGTACCGGGCGCGGTCTGTCGGCGTTCACGCCGGGTTGGCACTGACCAAGGCGCGCAGGGCGGCACCGTTGATGATCTGAATCTGCTCGCGACCCAGGCTAACCCAGCCTTCACGCTCAAAGCGGCGCAGCAAGCGGGTGACAATTTCACGCACTGTGCCCAGTTCATCGGCCAGGGTTTGGTGGGTCACCAAAAGCTGTTGGCCACGGCCCAGCAAGGCTGCAGCCAAACGGCGGTCGAGCTTCTGAAACGCCACCGCATCAATCAGCAAGGTCAGATCGGCCATGCGCTCGGCAAACAGGCCCAATACGTCGTTGCGAAACGCCGGCGTTTCCAGCCAGCGCTTGAACAAGTCAGGCGCAATCAGCATCAGGGTGCTAGGCTTGGTGGTGATGCCAAAGGCGCTAAGTGGTTGGGCGCGGAACAGGCAGGCGCTCGACACCAGGCACAACTCGCCGGGCACCACCCGGTAAAGCTCCAGTGAACGACCATCGCCTGAATTGCGCGACACCTTGATTTCCCCCGCCAGCACCAACGGAAACCCCTGGCAAGCCGCGTTTTCGCTGAACAACACAGTGTTGGCGGGCACCTCAAAGGGTGCCAGGCCCGACCCAGGCGCATCAATGGCGGGTTGCACCTGCGCCAATGAGGGGTACAAATCTGTCAGCAGCGCCATTGATTCCAAATGGGTCATGCGCAGCGGCTCAGGGGGCAACGGTGTAACCTTCGTCAGCAATGACCTGGGCCAGGGCCTCACGCGGCTGCTCGGACTCGACCACCACGCTGTTGCTGCTGCGGTCAGCCTGCACTTCAGCCGTGCGGTCGAGCTGGCGCACCGCACGCACCACCGCTTTTTCACAATGTTCACAGGTCATGCCGGTCACGGTAAAGGTTTGCTTCATTTCAATTCCTTGGAAAATACGCTGCGTTTAATAGCGCGTATTGTGAACCTTGCCACCTTTTTCAGGCTCTACCTTCCATGACAACACCCCAACTCTCACCGGACACCCTGCGCATTGACATCGGCATCCATGGCATGACCTGCGCATCATGCGTGGGGCGGGCTGAGCGGGCGCTGAAAAAAGTGCCCGGTGTGCAAGAGGTGAGCGTCAATCTGGCGACCGAATCTGCCCGCGTGATGGTGACCGCTTCCGAGCAAATTGAAGCCCGGCTCCGGCGTGCCGTGCGCGATGCTGGTTACGAACCGGTGGCGGCCAATGCCGCCATTGATGCGCCGTCCGAATCCAACTGGGCGGGTTTTGCACCAGTGGCTGTGGGGCTGGTGCTGTCCGCCCCGTTGATGTTGCCCATGCTGGGCACGCTTTGGGGTCAGCACTGGATGTTGCCCGCCTGGCTGCAATTTGCGCTGGCCACACCCGTGCAATTCATTCTGGGTGCGCGTTTCTACAAGGCTGGTTGGCATTCCTTGAAGTCGCTCAGCGGCAACATGGACTTGCTGGTGTCCATGGGCACCACGGCCGGGTGGACGCTTTCGATGTGGCTGTGGCTGAGCGCCACACCCGGGGCCATGCCCCACCTGTACTTTGAAGCATCAGCCGTGGTTATCACGCTGGTGCTGCTGGGCAAATGGCTGGAAGCGCGCGCCAAACGCCAAACCACTTCCGCCATCCGCGCCTTACACGCCTTGCGGCCTGACACAGCGCACCTGCTCGGTCTGGACGGTGAGGTGGATGTGCCGATCGACGAAGTGTTGGTGGGTGACGAGTTGGTGGTGCGCCCGGGCGAACGTTTCAGCGTCGACGCCATGGTGCTCGAAGGCATGACCCAAGTGGATGAATCCATGCTAACCGGCGAGCCATTTCCCGTGGCGAAAGCACAGGGCGACAAAGTCACCGGCGGCACACTCAATGGCGATGGCCGGGTGGTGGTGCAAGTCAAGGCAATTGGGGTCGACACGGTGCTGGCCAGCATCATCCGGCTGGTGGAAGACGCCCAGGCTGCCAAGGCACCAATTCAGCGCCTGGTCGACCAAGTCAGCGCCGTGTTTGTGCCGGTGGTGCTGGTGGTGGCCTTGCTCACGCTGCTGGGCTGGTGGCTCACTGGCCATGCCTTTGAGGTGGCAGTGATCAACGCCGTGACCGTGCTGGTGATTGCCTGCCCCTGCGCTTTGGGCCTGGCCACACCGGCAGCCATCATGGCGGGCACTGGGGTGGCGGCAAAATTCGGCATTTTGATCAAGGACGCGCAGGCACTGGAGCTAGCGCACAAGGCCGACGTGGTGGTGTTTGACAAAACCGGAACCCTCACTGTGGGCCAGGCCCGGTTAACGGATTTTGTGGTGGCTGCAGGTGCGGACCAAAGCGCTTTACTGGCGATGGCAGCCGCTTTGCAGAGCGGTAGCGGTCACCCGCTGGCCAGGGCTGTGGTGGCAGCTGCCAATGAACAAAAATTGACGCTGCCCGGTGTCACCCAAATGCAATCCTCACCCGGCAAAGGCCTGCGTGGGCTGGTCAATGGTGACGATGTCCTGATCGGCAGCCTCCGCTGGATGCAGGCGCTGGGAGTTCAACTCGGCGCCCTCGGTGACCGTTTACAAGACCTGGAAGCCCAAGGCGCCACCTTGGCCCTGATGGCCCGGCAAACACCCACCGGTTTGACGGCCCTGGCTTTGCTGGCTTTTGGTGATGAGCCCAAGGCCAGCGCCAGTGCGGCAATAACCACGCTGCGCGCGCGCGGCATCCGGGTCATGATGCTCTCTGGCGACAACACAGCCGCTGCGCTGGCCATGGCCAAACGTGTTGGTTTGCAGCCTGATGAGGTCATCAGCAACGTGCTGCCGGGCGACAAAGCGGCGCACATCGTCACCTTGAAGCAACAAGGTCACACCGTGGTGATGGTGGGCGACGGTGTCAACGATGCACCTGCACTGGCTGCCGCCGATGTCGGCATGGCCATGGCCAATGCAGGCGGTGGCACCGATGTGGCCATGCACGCAGCAGGCATCACCTTGATGCGTGGCGACTTGGCGCTGGTGGCTGCCGCGCTGGACATCTCTGACCGCACCGTGGCCAAGATCCGGCAAAACCTATTTTGGGCTTTTATCTACAACGTGGCGGGCATTCCGCTGGCCGCCTTTGGTTACCTGAACCCGGTGATGGCCGGTGCCGCCATGGCCATGAGTTCGGTGAGTGTGATAAGCAATGCGTTGCTACTCAAACGCTGGCAACCAAAATCATCGAAAATTTCTTATAAAATAACGCTTTAGCCCTTATTAAATAAGCGATAGTAGCTATATATTTTATAGTGATAGCGTGCATTCAAAGGGGTAAGAACCCATCAGCTATTTTTGTCAGACACCAGACATCAACGCGCGTCGGGCAGCTCAATCTTGACTTCCAGAACTTCCAGGTTATCTTGCCGTTCGAGGTTGACCTTGATGTCATCAGGATTGATCTTGATGTATTTGCTAATGACCGCGATCAATTCCCGTTGCAGGTCCGGTAGGTAATCCGGGGTGGCGGGGTGGCGGCCGTTGCGCTCATGCGCCAGGATAATCTGCAGACGTTCCTTGGCAACGTTGGCGGTTTTTTTCTTCTCGCCGAGAAAAAATGAGAAAAAAGACATGGTGTCACTTCCCTCCAAACAGGCGTTTGAGCAACCCTTGTTTGGGTGGTTCGGTAAACCGCATCGGCTTGTCTTCCCCCAGAAAACGACTGATCACGTCTTTGTAGGCCTCAGACACGTCGCTGCCTTCCATGTGCACCGCCGGCACGCCCTGGTTGGACGCTTGCAGCACGGATTCACTCTCAGGAATGACACCAATCAGCTTGATGCGCAAAATGTCCTGAATGTCTTGCAGTGACAGCATTTGCCCCTGGTTGACACGCGCCGGGTTGTAACGGGTGATCAGCAGGTGTTCCTTGATGGGCTCAAGCCCTTCCACGGCACGCTTGGTTTTGCTCGACAGCATGCCCAGAATGCGGTCTGAGTCACGCACCGAAGACACTTCAGGATTGGTCACCACCAGCGCTTCATCGGCAAAATGCATGGCCATCAAGGCACCGGTTTCAATGCCGGCAGGTGAGTCGCACACAATAAATTCAAAGTCCATGGCGGCCAAGTCTGCCAGCACTTTTTCCACGCCAGCTTGCGTAAGCGCATCTTTGTCACGGGTTTGTGAGGCAGCCAGCACATACAGGTTGTCACACTGCTTGTCTTTGATGAGCGCCTGGTTCAGGTTGGCTTCACCATGGATCACGTTGATCAGGTCATACACCACGCGGCGTTCACAGCCCATGATCAGGTCCAGGTTGCGCAGGCCCACATCAAAGTCAATCACGGCGGTCTTGTGGCCACGCATGGCCAGGCCGGTTGAAAAACTGGCGCTGGTGGTGGTTTTACCCACGCCACCTTTGCCGGAAGTCACCACAATAATTTTTGCCATGTTGAAAGCGTCTTTCAGAGAATATATTTACGAGGACAAGGCTTCAAACAACAGTTTGTCCTGCCCGTCATTGCTCAAACGCACCTGCGCCGGCTTGCCTTGAATGTCTTTGGAGAGAGGATTTTCGCTGGTGCGATAGACACCTGCAATCGAGATCAGTTCAGGTTCCAGGCAAAGCGAAAAAATACGCGCTTGTGTGTTGCCGCTGGCACCGGCCATGGCTTTTCCGCGCAGAGGGGCATACACGTGAATATTGCCGTCTGCAACCACTTCAGCCCCCATGTTGACCATGGCCAGCACCACCAAATCAGCACCGCGGGCATAAATTTTTTGACCAGAGCGCAGTGGTTTGTCGATCACCATTGTGGCTGGACCAGGCACAGACACTTCGCGGATGACTTCTTTCACAACTTCCCGTGTCACTTCGCGCACGGGCTCAGGCATGGATTTTTCTGTTGATTTTTTTTGACTGGCTGTCTTGCTGCGCGGCAATTCGACAGGTGCTTCCAATAGCCCACAGGCTAGCGCGAGAGTGGATTGGTCGGGTGAGGCGTTACGAAATGCAATGGGTTTCAAGCGACAGCTGATTAAGGCTTGAATCAATGTTGTCAAGTTCTGATTGACTGCCTGATGACTCAACTGGGAAAAGTCAAGCACCAAGGCATCTTGGTCAAAAAAATCAGGGCTGGCGCTGTCAGGACCAAATTGAGCCATGGCGTCGGCTGTGATTTGCGCAATGTCTGGCGTTTTCAGCAACAGGGCCACCAAGGGCAACTGAGCGCTTTTGATTTCAAAGGAATTTGCCACGAAGCCTGAACAGAAAAAGAAGGGAACCAAGCAAAGGATTGCCAAACCATCACGACGCTTGGCGCTGTTAGTGATGTTGGCGAAGGCCCAAATCTTACTTGATTGAGTCCGGAAAAGTCAGCACACCTTGAAATTATTTGAATTTATACACAGGTTCATTTTTTCCATGGGCGAGTTTATTTGAACAGTGGAGAAATCTTCTATGACTTAATTTATATTTAATTTTTTAAGATAGTCGTAGTAGGTAAGGTCTGCACTTTGGCGTGGATAACTTTAATTTATCTATATAAATCAATGTCTTAAGTGATGTCAAGTCATGTGGACCAGTCTGCTTCCATGCTGCACTTCAATTCTTGATAACTCTAAGTTCTGTTTTTTTTTGTGGATAACTTTCGAATTCAAGACAAATTATTCACAGCTTTATCCAGAGGATGATGGGTGGTTTTTGCGATGGTGACAATTTTGGCTAACTGGCAGGTAGCCAGAGAGATGCCTCGAATGTTGAAACAGCTTCGCCGTTGCGAACCCGCCGTATCTGGCTTTACATCGCATGCAGACCTTTAACAGGCTGCCTATTACTTCAAGTGATGCGTTTTGGTCTCGGCGTGGCGTTGTCCCATGCCGATCTGCTGGGGCCGTTTTGTCGCTTGGCATGTACTGACATCACAGCGGTCGGGCGCAATGCTGCCAGTGGGCGTGAACGCAGGTGTTTTCACCTGTGGAGAAATTTTCTATGACTTACTTTATATTTACTTTTTAAGATAGTAGTAGTAGATAAGGGTTTGGCTTTTCCGTGGATAAGCTTATTTTTTCTATAAAAAACAACGACTTACATATGGTCAAGTGATGTGGACCAGTCCGCTTCATGTCTGTACCCAAATTCTTGATAAGTTCAAGTTCCGTTTTTTTATGTGGATAACCTCCAAATACAAGACAAGTTGTTCACAGCTTTATCCAATGCCGCTTTGCCGATTTTTTTCAGGCTTTGGAATCCATGGGCAAAAAAAAGCCCGGAGCAATCCGGGCTAGACGGGTCTGAAAAGACCCGATGTCTCGTGGGTAAAGCCTCTAGGGCTTGCGAGAAGCGTTCATTTTGAGCTTGGCATCGGCAATTTCTGCCTTGATTGGCTCAAGATCAGGTGAGTTTGCTGGCAACACCGTCAGAGCGGTTTGCCAATGGCCAATGGCAGCTGCATAGTTGTTGATCTGGTAGGCCGCCTGGCCGGCCATCATCAAGGCCATCGGGTGCTTGGGGGCGATGGCCAGGGCCTTGTTGAGCAGTTCGGTGGGTTTGCCTTGCAGGCTGTTGCTGCGGGTGGCCAGCAGGTCTGCATATTGGGTCAGTAAATCGGCGTCCGTGTCCATCAGCTTGCCAGTTTTGGCATAGGCGTTGGCGGCTTCATCCATGCGTCCTTGAACCTTGTAAGCGCGTGCCAGGCGTGCCCAGCCTGCCAGGTCGTCCGGGTTGTCTTTCAGGCGTGCGGCCAGTCGGTCAACCATCTGGTTGATCTTTTCAGGCGTCATGCCTTCTGCTGCGGCTGCTGGCACAGGTGGCAGCTTGTTGCTGGCATTGGTATTGGCACCAGCACTTAAGCCGCCTTTTGCGCGGGCATCGTCAATGTTGGCCTGCATTTGTTGCGTATCGGGTGAATCAGGCGGAATCAGGCTCAGCAGCTTTTCCCAGCGCGCGACGGCGCCTTTATAGTCGGCGCGCTGGTAAGCGGCGACACCAGCCATCATCAAGCCCATGGGGTGTTCAGGGTTCAGCCGCAGGGCTTCGTCGATCATTTGCTGCGGTTTGCCATCAAGGTTGTTACCCGCCCGGATGCCGAGCAGTTCGGCATAGTCGACCAGCAGGTCAGGGTCTGCATTCACAATGGCACCGGCTTTTTCAAATGCTTGCTGTGCCTCTTCATACCGGCCGACGACTTTATAGGACCTGGCCAGCATGGCCCAGCCTTTTGGGTTGTCCGGGTTGTCTTTGAGCTTGGCTGCCAAGGTGTCAATCATTTGTTTGATTTGCTGTTCATCCACCGAGGCTTGGGCCATGGGGTTGATGGCAGCAGGTGTGCCCAGTTGCAGGTATATGCCCAAAGCCAGCACCGGCAAACTCAGGCCAACAGTGACAGCCGTGCGTTTGGCGCTCCAGAACCCGGTGGTTTGATGCGCCGGGGTGGCCTCATAACTTTCGGTGTCATCGAGCAGGCGCAGTTGTAACTCATCTCGCGTGGTGTCAAAGTCTTGCTGGCTGATGACCCCCCGGGCCAGATCGGCTTCTAGCGCATGGAGTTGGTCTCGGTGGATGGCTGTATTGAGCTTGTTGCTGGAGATGCCGCCAGATTTGGGTTGACGAAGCAATGGTCGCACGAGCCAAGCCACCACCAGCAGCGTCAAAAGCGCTGCGATACCAATAAATACGTTCATTTGGAAGAATCAGTCTCTTTAAGAAGGGCTTGTGCTTTGGCACGTTGAGCGGCATCGAGCACCGGAGTGTCTTTTTGGTTCTGGTTGCGCCGGATGATGCTCACCAGCAACCAGATGGCAAACACCAACAGCAGCAGTGGCCCAAACCAAAGCAGCCAGGTGGTCGGTTTGACAGGCGGGCGGTACAGCACGAAGTCGCCGTAACGGCTGACCAGATATTCTTTGATTTCAGCGTCTGTTTTGCCAGATTTGATCAAGGTGCGAACTTCACGGCGCAAGTCCATGGCCAGGTCAGCGCGCGAACCGGCCAGTGATTCGTTTTGACAAACCAGGCAGCGCAACTCTTCGGCAATGGTGATCAGGCGCTGTTCAACGACCGGGTCATCAGCCAGCGGCGCAGCTTCATTGGCATGCACACCCAGTGCACATTGCAGTGCGAAAAAGAGAATGATCAAGTGCTTCATTTGTTCAGTTCCTTGACCAGGGGAATCAGTTTGTCGCGCAGGGCTTCTTCAGTGAAAGGGCCAATTTGTTTGTAGCGAATGATGCCGGCCTTGTCGATCAAAAAGCTCTCAGGCACGCCATAGACGCCAAAGTCAATGCCAATGCGGCCATCTCGGTCTGTGACCGCGACGGTGTAGGGGTCGCCATAACGAGCCAGCCATTTCATACCGTCTTCTTCTTTGTCTTTGTAATCCAGGCCAATGATGGGCAACGGGTTGGTTTTGACAAACTCCACCAATAACGGGTGCTCCTGGCGGCAGGCGACACACCAAGAGGCCCAGGTGTTGAGCAACCAGACCTTGCCCAGCATGTCTTTGGCTGCAAAGGTCTGACCCGGTTGGTTCAGTATGGGTGCCGTGAATGTTGGGGCTGGTTTACCGATTAATGGTGAGGGGATCTCGCTTGGGTCACGCGTCAGACCGATGGCCAGAAAGACCAGTAAGACAATAAATATTCCCAAGGGAATCAACGCCTTTTTCATGCCGCAACACCCTTGATGTCATTCATGCCCAGTTTTGCAGCAACTTTTTTACGGTAGCGTTTGTCCATGGCGGCCATGCCGCCGCCAAGCGCCATGAACAGGCAGCCTACCCAGATCCAGGCAACAAACGGCTTGTGGTAGACCCGCATGGCCCAGGCGGGCTTGCCAACGCCATCGAGTTTCTCACCCAATGACACATACACATCACGTGTCAGACTGGTGTCAATGGCCGCTTCTGTCATGGGCATGGTGGATGAAAAATAGGTGCGTTTTTCAGGGTGCAATATGCGCAGCACCCGGTCGCCCTTGATGAGTTCTACCGCGCCACGATCCGCTTTGTAATTGGGACCGGCCACTTCACTGATGCCGGTCAGACGGAAGGTGTAGCCACCCACTTCAACCGTGTCACCGACAGTCATACGCACGTCTTTTTCGGTCTCATACCCTTTGACCATGGTGATGCCGACCACACATACGGCAATGCCGATGTGCGCCACGTGCATGCCCCAATAAGAAATGGGTGTGGATTTCCAGTTGGCGGTGTCTTTGAACTGGCGAACCATTTGCACAAAAGAGGCCAGCACGATCCAGATCGACAAGGTCAAGCCCACAGCCACCAGGGCAGACCACGTGCCAGCGAGCAGCGGCGCGGTGCAACCCAAAAGGACAGAGACGATGGCCACCGGGCGGAGTTTTTTGGTCAGGTCAGCCACCGTGTCGTTTTTCCAGCGGGCATAACTGCCAACCACCATGAAAAACAGCACTGGAATCATGATGGGTGCAAAGACGGCATTGAAGTAGGGTGGGCCCACCGACAGTTTGCCCAGATTCAAGGCGTCGATGATCAAGGGGTAGAGCGTGCCCAACAACACGGCAGCTGCGGCTGTGGTCAGAAGCACGTTGTTCACCAGCAAAAAGGTTTCACGTGACACCAGCGAAAACGAACCGCCAGATCGCACCTTGCCAGAACGCGCTGCGAACAAGATCAAGGAACCGCCCACCACCACGGCCAGAAACATCAAAATGAACACGCCGCGTTTCGGATCGGTGGCAAAGGCGTGCACCGAAGTCAACACGCCCGAGCGCACCAGGAAGGTACCGAGCAAACTCATCGAGAACGCTATCAGGGACAGCATGATGGTCCAGCTTCTGAACAAGCCGCGTTTTTCAGTGACGGCCAGTGAGTGAATCAAGGCGGTGCCAACCAGCCACGGCAGGAAGGACGCGTTTTCAACCGGGTCCCAGAACCACCAGCCGCCCCAGCCAAGTTCGTAATACGCCCACCACGAGCCCATGGCAATGCCAATGGTCAGACAGATCCAGGCGGCAGTGGCCCACGGGCGGGTCCAGCGTGCCCAAGCGGCGTCAAGGCGGCCATTCAGCAATGCAGCAATTGAAAAGGCAAACGGAATGGCCATACCGACATAACCCATGTAGAGCATGGGTGGGTGAAACACCAGCCCCGGGTCTTGCAGCAGGGGATTCAGGTCACGGCCATCGGCCGGGATGTCGCTTAGGCGAACAAACGGGTTGGACGTGAACAGCATGAAGAGCAAGAAGCCCACGGCGATCAAGCCCAGCACACCCAGCACGCGCGACACCATCACGTCTGGCAATTGGCGCGAGAAGATCGACACCGCCATCATCCAGGTGCACAGCATCAGAAGCCACAACAACAGCGAGCCTTCATGGCCGCCCCAGACCGCTGCGATGCGGTACATGTCAGGCAATTGGGTGTTGGAGTGCTGTGCCACGTACAACACTGAAAAGTCGTTGGTGTAGAACGCGTAGGTGAGGCAAAGAAAAGAGAAGCCGGTGAGCAGCCACAAGGCTTGTGCACCGGGCCTGGCCAGTGCCATCCAGTCAGCGCGCCCATTTTGGCCACCTGCCAAACTTAAGGTGCCCAGTGCTGCGGCAACCAGCAGGGCAAGAATCAGTGCGAAATGGCCAAGTTCAGGAATCATGGGGCGTCTCGGTGCGTGGATAGAAGCGGGTTTGCGGTTGGGTGCGAGGGAATGAAAAGACGCGTTACTTCAATGTCTTGTTGGCTTTTTCCAGGGCCGCCTGGTCCATGGCGTGCTGGGCTTCAGGTGGCATGTAGTTTTCATCATGCTTGGCTAACACTTCAGAGGCGGTGAATTTGCCGTCACCCTTGAGTTGGCCTTGTGCCACCACGCCTTTGCCTTCCTTGAATAAATCTGGCAGGATGCCTGTGTAGGTCACGGGCACATCCTTGACGGTGTCGGTCACCACAAACGAAACAGTCAGGTTGTCACGTTTGACGGTGCCTTCCTTGACCATGCCGCCAATGCGAAAGGTACGGTTTTTTGGTGCTTCGCCGGACTCCACTTGGCTGGGGGTAAAGAAAAACACCAGGTTGCTCTGGAAAGCATTCAGGACGAAGTAGGCGGCAATGCCGATGGCGGCCAGGCCACCCACAATCATGGCGGCGCGTTTGTGACGAGGTTTCATGGATTTAGTGAAGTTGAATCAGTGTGTGAGTCGGTTTCGTTCAAAAGGTTTCGCAAGATGTCGCGGCGTTTGGCGCGCACTTGCCAGACCTCGGCAATGACCACCAACGCGGAAATGCCAAAACTCCACCAGACATAAAAGGCGTAGCCGCCCATGTGAAAAAAATCTGCCACGCTAAGCCACTGCATGTTTCACCCAATCTGTATGACGTTCGCGTTCAAGAATGATGTTGCGTACCCGAACCAGTGCGATGGCAATGGTGTACATCCAGAACGCCAGCACCATGATCAGCATGCCGGCCAGCATGGGTGTGGCCATACTGGCGCCCTTCATGGAGACTGATGCACCTTGGTGCAGGGTGTTCCACCACTTAACCGAGAAGTAAATGATGGGCACATTCACCGCGCCCACCAGTGCCAGCACCGCACAGGCCTTGTCGGCGCGGCGTGGGTCGTCAATGCTGGACTGCAAGGCCAGAAAGCCCAGGTACAAGAACAGCAAGATCAGCTCGGACGTGAGCCTTGCGTCCCAGACCCACCAGGCACCCCACATCGGTTTACCCCAAAACGCACCTGTTACCAGGGACAAGAACGCGAACAGCGCCCCGGTAGGCGCCAACGCCGAGGCCATCATGCCAGAGAGCCGCGTGTTGAATGCCAGGCCAAAGCCCGCCCAGCCTGCCATGACCAGGTAAATGAACATTGACATTTGAGAGGCTGGCACGTGCACAAAAATGATGCGGTAGCCCTGGCCTTGCTGGGCGTCGATGGGCGCGACGAAAAATGAAATCCAGAGCCCAACCAAGGTGAGCACCGCCGCGAACGCGGCAAACCAGGGCCACATGCGGCCCGCAAGATAGTAGAAGTTTTGCGGTGACGCAAACTTGAACCAATGAATCACACGTGTTTTCATTCCAACGAAATCCTCAAGGCGGCCGCTGTGGCCAAAGGTGAGAAAAAGAGCGACAGCACCAACAGGGCGGCCAACAGCGACAGGTGCCCGCCAATGCCCAAGCCAGCGGCATCGGCTTCAACCGCACCAGCGCCAAAGATTAGCACCGGAATATAAAGCGGCAGGATCAATAAAGACAGCAAAACCCCTGCACCGCGTACGCCTAAGGTGAGTGCGGCGCCAATGCTGCCAATCAGACTTAAGGTAGGCGTACCCAGCAACAGGCTCAGCATCAAAATGCCCAGTGCCCTGCCATCCAGACCAAATTGCAGGCCAAGTACCGGTGCAACCAGCACCAGGGGTAAGCCCGAAAGTAAAAAATGGGCCAGGGCTTTGGCCAGCACCAGCAAGCCCAGCGGCGTGCCTGAAAGTGCCATTTGTTCAAGTGAGCCATCGGCATAGTCGGTGGCAAACATGCGCTGCAGTGACAGCATGGCAGCCAGCAGGGCACTGACCCACAACACACCCGGCGCCATGCGCAGCAGTAAATTGGATTCGGCACCCACTCCCAGCGGAAACAGGCTGGCAATCACCATGAAGAAAATCAGCGGTGTCAGCACCTCGCCTTTTTGTCGCATGCCCAGCGAGATCTCACGCTTGAGCACGGCCAGCATGACCTGGCTGGTGCCAAGGGTTTGAATGGATGTGCTCATGCTGCCGCCTGTAACTCTAACAATTGGGCAGGTTTGTCGCCAATCGGCACCCGTTGGTGGCTGGTGAGCACAGCCAGGCCACCTTGAGCCAAGTGCCTGGCAATCAAATCTGCCAACATGTGAATGCCACCTTCGTCCATGGCCACATAGGGCTCGTCCAACACCCACAGGCGCGCGGGGCTGAGCGCCAGACGCGACAGGGCGACACGTCGTTTTTGGCCTTGCGACAAATGCCGCACCAATTGCTTGCTGCGCCCGCGCAGGCCAAAACGCGTCAACACGTCCTGGCGTTGCAGCTGGCTCGGCGCCAAACCACCCAGGGCTGCGGTGAAGCTCAGGTTTTCATCGACCGTCATGGATTCTTGCAGCGCGTTCAGGTGCCCGAGGTAACACAGGTCCTGACGATAGGCTTCCGGCTGTTTTTGAATCGGGGTTTGGTTCCACAAAATGCTGCCTTCATCAACAGAGGCCAAGCCACACACCATGCGGAGCAAACTTGTTTTGCCAACTCCGTTGGCGCCGGTCACATAAAGCCATTGGCCAGCCGCCAGCTCGCAGTTCACATCTTTAAAAAGCTGACGCCCACCCTTGGTGCAGCCAAGTTTGGAAAAAGACAGGGTGGGGGTGGTTTCCAAGGGCAGTGCGTTCGCAGAGACAAAAGTCAGATTATCTACGGCACGGCCCTGTGCCATGCTTAAGGCGGGATTAACGCGTCATCAGCACTTTTTGATACAGGCCGCCGAAGTAAGTCTGCTTCTCGATGTGGGCCGGCGTGATGTCGGCGGGTAACCAGTCGGCAATTTCACCACGCCACAGGTCCATGGCAAACGGTTCCAGCGTGGTCAGGATCGGCACCATGATGTAGCGAAACGGGCTGCTGGCTTTGGGTCGGTGGTAATCGACAAACACGATTTTGCCGCCCGGTTTGGTGACGCGCAGCGCCTCGGCAATGGTCTGGCGGCGTACCTCGGCGGGTTGCTCGTGAAGCAGGAAAAACACCACCACGGTGTCCAGGCTGGCATCGGCAAACTGCAGGGCTGTGGAGTCTTGCTGCAAGACGCTCACCTGGGGATGTGGCCCCAGTTTGTTGTGCAT
Organism: Rhodoferax sp.; assembly: GCF_028688795.1. Classification (GTDB taxonomy): domain Bacteria; phylum Pseudomonadota; class Gammaproteobacteria; order Burkholderiales; family Burkholderiaceae_C; genus Rhodoferax. Next base: position 48,716 of record NZ_JAQTXM010000019.1, read on the forward strand.
GTTGGTGATCTGCACCGGCGCGATGTCAATCACGCTCAAATGTGCATCGGGTGCCAGGCGGCGCACCACATGTTCGGTGAAATTGCCGTAAACGCAGGCCACCTGCAGCACTTGGCCGTGGATGACCTCGCCCATGTCCTGCAGCGCCAAGTCGCGTAGCTTTGCGAAATTGCCCCACAAAATCAGGTTGACCAGCCACTGTCGCTCGAACACGCGTACCGCATTGGGGTGCGTGTAGGCCCACCAGTAGGTTTTTTCGAGGTATTCAGGTACGGCTAGCGCGGGGACGAGACTGGCGCTGCGGGCAGCCAAAGAGGCGTCGCTTGTGACGACGCTGGTTTTGTCAAAAATCATGGGTGCTTTGGTGGGTAGGCGAGCTGCCAATAGAGCAGTTGCATAAAACAGCGGCTCAATCCTAACCGAAATCAAAAAAAGCGCGCGATTGCCCCGCTTTGTTCCTGGGGTCAGAGGTAGCTATTTGAGCAAACCTTCAGCGCGCAAAGCGTCCTGTACCGCCGGACGTGCAGCGACACGGGCCATGAACGCGTTTAAATTGGCTATGCCGGAGATGTCCACGTCCACATGTTTGCCCCAACCGGCCACCACAAAAAGGTAGGCATCGGCCACAGTGAAATGGTCACCCATCAGATAAACCTTTCCGGCCAGTTCCCCATCTACCCAGTTCAAGCGCGACATCAGGCGGGTTTTGACGATTTCTTTGGCCTCAGCGGGCATGCCTGGTGTGAACAGGGGTGAGAAACCGCCTTTGTGTAGCTCTGTGCTGATGGTGTTGAGCCACTCTTGCAGTTTGTAACGCTCCCAGCTGCCGTTGGCCGGTGCCAATTGCTTGTCGGGCGCCTGGTCAGCGATGTATTGCACGATGGCCGGGCCTTCGCGCAACTGGCGTCCGTCATCCAGCACCAGCAGCGGTACATAGCCCAGTGGGTTGATGGTGTAGTAGTCGGTGCCATCGGGCAGCTTGTGGGTCTTGGTGGGCGCGGCAATGGCTTCAAAGGCCAGGCCAGATTCTTTGAGCACGATGTGGGGCGACAGCGAGCAGGCGCCAGGGGAGTAGTAAAGCTTCATGAATATCCTGTGAAAGTGTGTGTCAGGCCGACGTGGTTTGGCAAGCCATAAGGATGCTAACGCTTGCGTCCCATCCGTGTCGGCGTGGGTTTATCGCACATTTATATAGTTTATAGGCCTCCAGCCCTTTACCAATAAGCGCTAGTAGCTACTAGATTTATAGCTTGCTTCAAGCTGAAGGCGGGTACGGAACCTGTCAGGGCTGGAGCCGTTTGGTTGCCCACAGCACCTGGCTGACCACCGAGCGCACACTCTCTGTGTGTTTGTCGCTCTGGAGTTGGCCATCGGCGTCAAACGCGCTGCCAGCTTGGCCCAGCGCAAACTGCTGCGGGGCCACCCAGCATTGCAAATTGCTCAGCAGGGGGCTGAGGTGCTCCAGTGAGCGCAAGCCACCTAGGCCGCCTGGCGATGCGGCCAACAGGCCCACCACTTTGCCAGCAAAGGGTTTGGTACCTTGGCCCCAGGTGGCATCGCCTTTGACCGGGCTGGAAGCCCAGTCGATGGTGTTTTTCAGCAGGGCGGTGTAGCTGCCGTTGTATTCGGGTGAGCAGATGATCCAGCCGGGGTGGTCAAACATGAGTTGCTTCAGGCGAATCACATCGGGCGGGGTGCCTTGGGCCTCCAGGTCGGCGTTGTACATTGGAATGTCCAGGCTGGAGAGTTCGAGCAGTGTGACTTTTGCACCGGCGTCTTCAGCGAGCTTGGCGGCCACTTTGGCCAGTTGGCGGTTGAAAGACTGGGCCCGGGTGCTGCCGGCAAAGATCAGAATGTTCATGGGGAGTGCGCCGTAGAGGGTTTATTTGCGCAGTACGCGCGCCACTGGGTTGTGGCGCAGGCGGAAGGCGTCAGGCATGCCTGAACCCAGCAAGGGGCGCAGGTACATGCGAAAGGCATCGGTGACATCGGTGCCGCTGGCGGAAATGAACTCGTCTTCCATGGTGCGCGTCTTGCCGGCCACGTCGCCCAGCGGCAGCAACTCGTAATCCACCGAATAAAAGCCGGTGCGTTTGATGGCCACCGAGCCGTCGCGTCCACCCCACATGGCAAATTGCACGGCCTTTTCACCCACTTCACGGGCTTCACGCTGGTCCACGTCAGACACACAACCAATGAACGAGCGCTGCAGGTAGCCAAAGGTGTCACCGCGCACGCGCTTGATTTTCAGCTTGGCCTTGATCTCTTCGCACAGCAAATCGGCCAGCGCGCCGTTGCCTGAGAGTTGCACATTGCCATGGGCGTCGTGTTCCATTTCTTTGGCCAGCAGAGCGGTGATGGGTGTGCCGCTGGCATCGTGAATGCCCTCGGACACGGCAATCACACAGCGGCCATAACGCTCGTAAGTGGCTTTCACATCGGCCAAAAATTTGTTCAGGTCAAACACACGCTCGGGCAGGTAAATCAGGTGCGGGCCGTCGTCTGGAAACTTTTTACCCAAGGCAGATGCCGCCGTCAAAAAGCCGGCATGGCGACCCATCACCACGCCCACATAGACGCCGGGCAGTGCGGCGTTGTCCAGGTTGGCACCGGCAAAAGCTTGTGCCACGAAGCGGGCGGCGGATGGGAAACCGGGCGTGTGGTCGTTGCCCACCAGGTCGTTGTCGATGGTCTTGGGAATGTGAATGCAGCGTAGGTCGTAACTGGCGGCTTGCGCTTCTTCGCTGACGATGCGCACCGTGTCGCTGGAATCGTTGCCGCCAATGTAGAAAAAGTGGCCAATCTTGTGCGCCTGCAACACCTTGAAAATTTCGTGACAGTAAGCGGCGTCTGGTTTGTCGCGGGTTGAGCCCAGCGCGCTTGAGGGCGTGTTGGCCACCAATTCCAGGTTGTGGCTGGTTTCCTGGGTCAGGTCTACAAAGTTTTCATCGACGATGCCGCGCACGCCGTGCAGGGCGCCATAGATGTGACCGATCTGCCCGAAGCGGCGCGCTTCCAGCGCCACGCCCACGAGCGATTGGTTAATGACAGCGGTGGGGCCGCCACCCTGGGCGACAAGTATTTTTCCGGAGGCCATGAGTGTGTGTCCTGTTTGATGAGTGAAAAATGGTGGATGAATTGTGCCTTTGATGTAGCGCCATTTCCGGCGACAAGGCCCGTAGCAGCAGCTTTTTGGCTGCCCCGGTAAAATTACCCTCCTGATTGCACACCCCTGGCGAGCTGTTCTTGCCCCGCCATTTACCGATTGACCACCATGCTTTATCCACAACATTTCGACGTGATCGTCGTTGGCGGCGGCCATGCCGGCACTGAGGCAGCGCTGGCCGCCGCCCGCATGGGTTGCAAAACCTTGCTGCTGAGCCACAACATTGAAACCTTGGGGCAAATGAGCTGCAACCCGTCGATTGGCGGCATCGGCAAAGGCCATCTGGTCAAGGAGGTCGATGCGCTCGGTGGTGCCATGGCGGCAGCTACCGATGAGGGCGGCATCCAGTTTCGCATTCTCAATTCTTCAAAAGGTCCGGCGGTGCGTGCCACCCGCGCCCAGGCCGATCGCATTTTGTACAAGGCAGCCATTCGCCGCCGACTGGAAAACCAGCCCAATCTATGGCTTTTTCAGCAAGCCGTGGATGACCTGATGGTTGAAGGCGACCGCGTGGTGGGGGCGGTGACGCAGGTCGGCATTCGGTTCAGTGGCAGCACGGTGGTGTTGACGGCCGGCACTTTTTTGGATGGCAAGATCCATGTGGGCATGAACAACTACGCGGCCGGGCGCGCTGGTGACCCGCCTGCGGTGTCATTGAGCGCACGCTTGAAAGAATTGAAGTTGCCGCAAGGTCGCCTTAAAACTGGCACGCCACCGCGCCTGGATGGCCGGTCGATCGACTTCAGTAAGTGCACCGAGCAGCCCGGCGACGGCATGCCCGGTGGCATGAGTCCGGTGGTGCCTGTGTTCAGCTTCATGGGCCGACCCGAGCAGCACCCTCAGCAAATGTCGTGTTGGATCACCCACACCAACGAGCGCACCCACGACATCATTCGCAGCGGGTTCGACCGTAGCCCGATGTTCACCGGCAAGATTGAAGGCATTGGCCCGCGTTATTGCCCGAGCGTGGAAGACAAGATCAATCGCTTTGCCGACAAAGACAGCCACCAGATTTTTCTGGAACCAGAAGGCTTGACCACCCACGAGTACTACCCCAATGGCATCAGCACCAGCTTGCCGTTTGACATTCAGTACGCGCTGGTGCGTTCCATGCCGGGGCTGGAAAACGCGCATATTTTGCGGCCTGGTTACGCCATCGAATACGACTACTTTGACCCGACCCAACTCAAAAACAGCTTCGAAACCAAGGTCATCAACGGCTTGTTTTTTGCCGGTCAGATCAACGGCACCACCGGTTATGAGGAGGCGGCTGCCCAAGGCTTATTTGCCGGCATTAACGCGGCGCTTCAGGTGAGGGCTGCGGGTGGTGGCAACGCAGCAGCCAGTGCCGCTGGTGCTATCTCGTTTGCCGGAGACACCTGGCTGCCAGCGCGCGACCAGGCTTACCTGGGTGTGCTGGTAGATGACCTGATCACCCAAGGCGTGACTGAGCCTTACCGCATGTTCACCAGCCGGGCTGAGTTCCGGCTGCAACTGCGTGAAGACAATGCCGATGCCCGCCTGACGGAAGTAGGGCGGCAACTGGGCTTGGTTGATGATGCCCGTTGGACGGCATTCAACCAGAAACGCGACGCTGTTTCACGTGAAACAGAACGCTTGCGCAGCATTTGGGTGAGCCCCAAAAACCTGGACATTGCTGAGGCGGAGCGGGTCCTTGGCAAAGCCATTGACCATGAATACAACCTAGCCGAATTGCTGCGCCGACCGGATGTGAACTACGAGTCCTTGATGTCTTTGAACGGTGGCAAATACGCCACGGCTGAATTGCCGGTGGGTGTTTCACGTGAAACAGGTGTGCTGTCACCAGCCGCGGCGCTGGCCGCTTCGGTGATTGAGCAGGTTGAAATTGCTTCCAAATATTCGGGCTATATCACCCGCCAGAAAGACGATGTGGTGCGAGCCGCCCATTATGAAAACCTGCGGCTGCCGCAAGACCTGGATTACCTGCAAGTGACGGCCTTAAGCATTGAGGCGCGGCAAAAGTTGAACCGCCACAAGCCCGAGACCTTGGGCCAGGCCTCGCGCATCTCTGGCATCACACCGGCGAGTATTTCGCTGCTGACCATTCACCTGAAGAAAACCAAGTTCAAGGGGTTCGAGCGTGCGGTGTCTGAAAGTGCAGGGGTCTGATGCAAACGCTCGAACCCAAACTGCGCGCCGGGTTGGCAGAACTAGACCTGGCTTTGAGTGACGCGCAAGTGGCAGCATTGCTGTCCTATTTGGCACTGATCCAGAAGTGGACCAAGGTCTATAACCTGACGGCGGTGCGAGACCCTGACGAAATGCTCACGCACCATTTGCTCGACAGCTTAGCGGTGATTGCGCCGCTGCGCCGCCAGTTGGCGAGCCTGTCTTCAGATGCAAGTGTGGCGCCGCGTTTGCTGGATGTGGGCTCTGGTGCCGGCTTGCCCGGAGTGGTGATTGCCCTTTGTTGCCCGGACGTTCGGGTGGATTGTGTCGACACGGTCGGTAAGAAGGCGGCGTTTATTCAACAGGCGGCCGTCACGCTCAAGCTGCCCAATCTGCGCGGCGTGCATGCCCGGGTTGAGCAGTTGACCGACAAATACCAGGTGGTCAGTTCGCGGGCCTTTGCCTCGTTGCTGGACTTTACCAACTGGTCACGCCAGGCATTGGCGGAGCAGGGTGTGTGGATGGCGATGAAGGGCAAGCATCCTGCTGAAGAGTTGGCGGCGTTGCCGGCGGACGTTGATGTGTTTCACGTGGAACAACTTGTGGTGCCGGGCTTGGGGGCTGAGCGGTGTTTGCTTTGGCTGCGGCTCGCGGGGAGTCTGCGGGTTTAGTTATCTGGGTTCTGGCCTGGATCTGGATGCCTGCCGGTAACCTTGGTTTTTTCAATGTTGCAGTTAGCGAATGTTGAGGTTTGGCCCCACTCTCTCCCCAACCCTTTCTCGCCCCGCCGGGCGAGAAAGGGAGCTTAACAGCCGTATTTGGCCAACGCTTTTTACGGATGACGTGCAAGGCGTTTGGCCAACAAGAATTTTCAGGTGTTGCGCATTCTGCATGCGTAAGTACATAGTGGGCGCGATGAAGGTTTGTTGAGGCCCGACCCTGAAAGCGCTAACCGCCAACATTCAACACCACATCTCTTTGAATGCCACCCTTGGCCGTCGCTGCACCCCATGTCAAAACAAGGTGCTTTACTACCGACCACTCTCAATATCACTTTCCAAAGAGGGCCGGCAAACCCGCCGCCTACAAGCCAGACTGGCTGGTACGTCTCATCTAAAAACACGCGACCAAATACGGCTGTTAGCTCCCTTTCTCGCCCGGCGGGGCGAGAAAGGGTTGGGGTGAGAGTGGGGGAAAGCCACGGCGTTGCCAAACCAAGCGCCCAAAGTCCGACCAAATAAGGCTTTCAAACAAGAGAGGGCCCAGACCTCTGGCGCAGCCAAAATTCAACGCGTTTCTGCCCAATTACACTAACGCCCATGTTTCACGTGAAACAAGCCCCTAACCCTCCGAAAAAGTAAGCACCTCATGGCCAAAATCTTCTGCATCGCCAACCAAAAGGGCGGCGTGGGTAAAACCACCACCACGGTCAATTTGGCTGCAGGTTTGGCCAAGGCGGGGCAGCGGGTGTTGATGGTTGACCTGGACCCGCAGGGCAACGCCACCATGGGTTCGGGCGTGGACAAACGCAAACTCGCGCTCACCGTGTATGACGTGTTGCTGGAATCAGCCTCAGTGGCCGAGGCCCGCGTGCAAAGCAGCAAGTTGGTGGATGCCGGTTGCAGTTATGACATTTTGGGTGCCAACCGCGAACTGGCTGGGGCTGAGGTTGAGATGGTTGAACTGGAGCGCCGTGAAAAGCGCCTTAAAACCGCGCTGGCCCAGGTCGATGCCGATTACGACTTTGTCCTGATTGACTGCCCGCCCAGCCTGTCGATGCTCACGCTCAATGGCCTGTGCTGCGCCAATGGCGTGATCGTGCCGATGCAGTGCGAATACTTTGCGCTCGAAGGTCTGGCTGATTTGGTCAACACCATCAAGCAAGTGCACGCCAACCTCAACAAAGACCTGGCCATCATCGGCCTGCTGCGTGTGATGTTTGACCCACGCATCACCTTGCAGCAGCAGGTGAGCGAGCAACTCAAGGCGCGTTTCGCCGACAAGGTGTTCAACACCGTGATTCCGCGTAATGTGCGCCTGGCGGAGGCGCCCAGCTACGGTGTGCCGGGCGTGGTGTTTGACCCCGCCAGCAAGGGTGCGCAGGCGTTTGTGGCGTTTGCCAAAGAGATGGTTGACCGCATTTAAAAAATAATGCCAAATTGGCCTCTGGCCCCCGTGTTACCTGCGCTAACAGCTACTTAATTCATAGACATGAAATCTCAGAACGTGCTCATCTTGCCGGGCTGGCAAGGCTCTGGCCCACAGCACTGGCAAAGCCTGTGGCAGGCCCGGCAAGGGTTTCAGCGGGTTGACCAGCATGACTGGCTGCGCCCGTTGCGCGGTGACTGGATTGCCCGTCTGGAAGACGTGGTGCTGTCTACGACTGAGCCCGTGGTGCTGGTGGCGCACAGCCTGGGCTGCGTGCTGGTGGCGGCATGGGCATCACACAGTCGCAACGCCCACCGTGTCAAAGCTGCGCTGCTGGTGGCCCCCGGTGATGTTGAACGTGAGGCGTTGCGCCCGGTGCTGACCAGTTGGTCACCGATCCCGCTGCAGCCCTTGCCGTTCAAAAGCACGCTGGTCGCCAGCCAAGACGACCCTTACTGCAGCTTTGAGCGCGCGCAATTTTTTGCCGCCGCCTGGGGCTCGGTGCTGGTCGATGCCGGTGCTGCGGGGCACATCAATGCGGATTCTGGCCTGGGTGACTGGGCGCAGGGGCAGGCACTGCTGAATGAACTGATTCAAGGTTAATTGGGAGAAAAGTCATGGTCACAAAAAAACTCAAAGGCTTGGGCCGCGGTCTGGAAGCCTTGTTAGGCCCCACGGTGGATGAGTCGCTCGGGCTGGACGGCAGCCCCGCCAACCCAGCCAACAGCGGCGTGCCTTCCTCGTTGTTGCTGACCGACATGGTGGCTGGGCAATATCAGCCGCGCACCCGCATGGACGAGGGTGCGTTGTACGAGCTGGCCGAATCCATCAAGGTGCAAGGCATCATGCAGCCGATTCTGGTGCGCCGTTTAAGCGAAGCCGATTCTGAACTCAAGCGTGCACAACAGTCGCCAGACTTCACCAGCGGCACCAGTGGCGGTGGCGCGGTGCGCCCGGTTTATGAAATCATTGCTGGCGAGCGGCGCTTTCGTGCCGCCAAATTGGCTGGCCTGGACAGCGTGCCCGTGCTGGTGCGCGACGTGCCCAACGAGGCTGCTGCGGCCATGGCGCTCATTGAAAACATCCAGCGCGAAGACCTCAACCCGCTGGAAGAAGCGCAAGGCGTGCAGCGCCTGATCAAGGAATTTGGCCTCACGCACGAGAGCGCAGCCCAGGCGGTAGGGCGTTCGCGCAGTGCCACCAGTAACCTGCTGCGCCTGCTGAACCTGGCCGAGCCGGTACAAACCATGCTGATGGCCGGTGACGTCGACATGGGCCATGCGCGTGCGCTGCTCAGTCTGGACCGGGCCACGCAAATCACCGCTGCCAACCAGATCGCCGCCAAAAAAATGTCGGTGCGCGAGGCTGAGAGCCTGGTGAAAAAGCTCAGCGCCGAGTTTTCATTGGTGGCCTCCAAACCCAAAAAAGACAAGTCGGGGGACATGAAGCGGGTCGAAGAAGAACTCTCAGACCTGCTCATGGCCCAAGTGGAAGTGCGGGTGAAAAAACGTGCCAAACGCCACGGGCGCATGGAAGAAATGGGTGAGCTCAGCATCCAGTTTGGCTCGCTCGACGAGCTCAACGGCCTGATCGACAAGCTGCGTGGCGCGGTCGTTCGCTGACGCGTTGTTGACTCGAGCCGCTCCGACTTCGCCAGATGCCTCTGAAACTGCGCTGGCCACTGCCTGCCGTGCTGGTCTGGGGCGCAGCTTGGGCCTTGTATGTCGGGCTGCCGCGTTGGGGCATCGACGCCAATCTGGCGCTTGGCGCGGCCAGTGCCTCAGGCATTGCAGCCAGCTTGGCTGGCGACACCTGGTGGCGGCGGTTGATGATCGGGCTGGGCTTCCCGCTGTCACTGCTGCTGACCCAGGCGGCCACCTTGCCGGCTTGGACCTGGCTGCTGCCTTTGCTGGTGCTGCTGTTGATTTACCCCATCAATGCCTGGCGTGACGCGCCCTTGTTTCCCACACCAAAAAATGCATTAAAAGACCTTGCAGCCCTTTTACCTATTGCGCAAGGCGCTACTATTTTGGATGCGGGTTGTGGCTTGGGCGATGGCTTGAAAGCCTTGCGCAACGTGTACCCAAACGCTCAACTCAGCGGCATTGAATGGAGTTGGCCGCTGCGCGCGCTATGTGCCTTGCGCTGCCCGTGGGCGCGCGTGCGCCAGGGCGACATCTGGGCGGCCGATTGGTCGGGCTATGACATGGTTTACCTGTTTCAGCGCCCTGAGAGCATGCCGCGTGCCGTGGCCAAAGCGCGCGCAGAACTCAAGGCCGGCGCGTATTTGGTGAGCCTTGAGTTCGAAGCGCTGGCGCTCAAGCCATTTGCCGTGTTGAACCCGGCCCAGGGCAAACCCGTTTGGGTTTACCGCCTGCCATTGACAGACAAGGAGGGCTAATGATGGGAGTTTCCGCCAAATGGATGCCATGGCTGCTGCTGTCCATTGCCATCGTCACCGAGGTGCTGGCCACCTCATCCCTCAAGGCTTCTGACGGCTTCACCCGCTTGTGGCCATCGATTGGTGCGGCCTGTGGTTATGCGGTTTCGCTGTATTGCCTGTCGCTCACCCAGCGCTCCATTCCAGTGGGCGTGGTTTACGCCATCTGGTCGGGCGTGGGCATTGTGCTGATCTCACTGGTAAGCTGGTGGCTATTTGACCAAGCCTTGAGCCCCGCCGCCTGGCTGGGCATTGGCCTGATCGTGTTGGGCGTGCTGGTACTCAACGTGTGGGCCTGACGTGCACACCACGGCATCGCCGGGTAAGCGCGCTGCAGTGGGCTCAAGACCCTCGGCTTAATCCAGCGCCAGGGCAACGCCAGCTTTGGTGATGACCTTCTGGTTGGAATAGTCACTGCGGGCCGGGCGGCTGATGCTGCCTTTGGCCTTGACATAGTCCACAAAGCTTTGCGTGTAGAGCAAATAGGTGTTCACATACTTGCCAGCCTTGTAGATCTGGCCCAGCGTGGTGTAGCCGTCTTGCCCGGCCGCGATGAAGTCGTTGGTGGCCAGAATGTAGGTTTTGGCGGGCTCAATGGCGCTCCAGGTGCCGCTGGTTTTGCTGCGTACTTGCACATTGCTCAGACGCTGCCCTTTGGCCTTGCTCATGTCCACATCCCAGCGCAAACCCGCCGCATAGGGGTAGGGGCCGGTGTTGCCGTTGTCCACCACGTTCGAAACCGCATCTTCCAGGGCAGCAACCACTTGAGTGCCACTGATGTCAAGCTCGACGATCACATTGGTGAACGGCAGCACGGTGAACGCGGTGTTCATGCTCAGCGCACCCGCTGCCACCGACACCCGCACGCCACCGCCGTTTTGCAATGCAAAGTCCGAGCGTTTGGCCTGGTACAAGAAGGCGTCGGCCACCACTTGCGAGATGTCACTGCCACGCGCCAGCGTGTTTGCGGTGGCGCAAGCGGCAATGCCGCCGCTGCGGTTGTCGGTGGTGTCACCGGGCACACGCACCAGGCACAAGTCAACCGCGCTGGTGCCAATCAGCTGCGCTTTGGCTTGTACGACTTTGTCGCTGAAACTGGCCAGCACCTGTGTGGCGTTGGTATCAGGCGTGACCACCTTGACCGCCGACTGCTGGGCCAGTTTGCCGATCAGCGTGGCTTTGTCCGCATCGGCCATGGCTTGCCAAGTGGTCTTGCCGTCTGTTCCCACCACTTGACGCTTGAAGTTGTCACCCAGCACCAGCGATGCCTGACCGCCACATTGGCTGACCGCGCCCGTTGTGTTGAACTTGACGTTCATCAGGCCAAAGGCCTTGGTGTATTCCCAGGCCTGACCGATGCACACAGTGGCGCCGTCCTTGTTATTGACCAGCGTGGGGTAGCTGCCGCCGCTGCTCAGGCCCTGGGCAGAAAAGTCTCCCAACAAGGTGTGCGAGTCGCCGTCGATGATCACATCCAGGTCGGTGAGTTTGGCCGCCAGCGCCTTGTCGTTGTCAAAACCAAAATGGCTCAACAGCACAATGTGGCGAATGCCTTTGGCCTTGAGCTCATCAATGGCTTTCTGCGTGGCGGTGGCTTCGTCGAGGAACTGGGTGGTGGCCAGGGGGCGTGATGAATTGCTGGTTTTGGCGCCCGTGGCCAAGCCAATGATGCCCACCGGCACGCCGTCAATCGTCTTCACGGTGTAGGGCTTGAGGTAGATCTTGCCGGAGCTCGGGGCCAGTGGCGTGCCGAGTTGCGGCAGCACATTGGCGCTCAGGGTCGGGGTGGGCGTGGCGCAAGTGCCCTTGGCCAATTCGTCCAGAAAGCTGGCCGTGACGGCGTCACCATCGTCAAACTCATGGTTGCCCAGCGTGAAGGCATCAAAGCAGATTGTGTTCATCATTTGCGCATCGGCAGCGCCCTTGAAAAACGTGTAGTAAAGCGACCCGGTGATGGCATCACCCGCATGCAGTTTGAGTAAATTGGGGGTGCTGGCCAGCGATTTGAACAGCGCTGTCTGGCGGGCAAAGCCGCCAATGTCCACCTGGGTGTCGATGCCGTCGAGTTTGAGCTGGAACGCCCCTGTTGCATCCAGGTTCGAGTGGTGGTCGTTGATGTGCGCAATGTTGAGCTCGATTGCCTTGAAGCTGGGTGGGGCCAGGGTGTCGCTGCCACCACAGGCAGACAGCATCAGGCCAAACATGGCGGCGGTACTTGTGCCCAAAAGGCTGCGTTTGAAAGTGTTGAGTTGCATGGCTAAGTTGGGTGAAGTTGAAGATCGTGTGGCCTTGGGTGCTGCCCTGAAGCAGCGCCATGGGTCCTTAGTTGGTGTGCTTGACCACCACCGGGTCAATCTGGAACAGGTTGGGGTTGGCCGGATTCACCGTGACCTTGACCCAATGCAAGGATGGGCTGCCAAAGGTGCCCAGGCGGGTGAAGTTCAGCAGGGGATTGAGTGGCCGGTACAGTGGTTTGTCCACCATGAACACGTGCATGTCGCCATGCACAAACAGCACCTGGCCGTTGAAACGCTCGGTCTCTTGGGTCACGGCAGTCATGAAGGCACGGTAGCCGCTCACCTCGGGTGCCAGGCTTTCATCCACCTCCTCGGTTTCTGGCACGTCAAAGCCAGGTTCGCCCTGGACCACCAGCACGACGCCTTTGGCCTGGCTGTCGCGGGCCTTGGCAAAGGTATCTTTCAGCCAGGTGATGTTGGCCGTGTCACGCGCCTGGAACTCGGCCACGGCTTTGTCGCAGTCGGCTGGCGTGCGCTTGCTCTTGTCGGTGCATTGCTTGGGTGTGGCAATGTGGTTGTTGTTGCTGCCGGGCACATTGAAGCCGGCAAACATGACCGGGCCGTAAGAGAAGCGGGTGTTTTCCACATAGGCTTCTCCTGGCTTGCCCTGATGTTCCAGCGGCAGCGTCGTTTGGCCGAGCGAGCGGGTGCTGGGGAACATCACCTTGCGGATGTGCGCCAGGCGCTCCAGCGGGTCCATGTTGCCATTGTTGGTGCGGTGGCAGTCGGTCCATTCGTTGTCTCCGGGCACATACACCACGGGCTTTTTCATGGTGTTGAGCATGGTCAGCGCATCGGTGTAGATGTCATTGGTGCACTGCGAGCTACCGTCCTTGATGTCGCCGTCATACAGCGAAAACGCAATGTCTGAGGCGTTGATGCTTTGCAGCACAGCGGGCAGCTTGGGTTGGTCACCCGCTTTTTTGTAAGGCATGTCACCCCACAGGCCGAAGCTGTAGCCGCTAGCAGCGGGCGCGTGCTCGGTGCCCTGTCCCCCGATGTTGGCACAAGCGGTCAAGGTCAGTGCCAGGCAGGCGCCCGTGGCGGCGCGGTAAACGGAAGACGATTTCATTGATTGAATCCTTTGGAGGTCGAGACAAGCCAATGAGCGTAGGCCTGCAGGGTGACAAGACCGTGACAACCCTGTGACAAACCAGCGACAGGCTGCACCGCGCGGACCAGGGCGATTTGTCACATCAGTTTCACACCGGTGACTTACCCTGAAGAAGAAATCTGGCTGAACCCGTGCAGTCAATGCCACCCAGACCCTCAAGACCACCATGCCACTTACCCTTCACGTCTCCTCTCCACCCAAGCTGCACAGCGTGCCGGTGTTGTCACCCGTTCGACTCTATTCAGCGCACGCGCCGACGCAGCAGCTGGTCCTTGACAGCACCATTGGCCAGATCATCGCCCAGCGCCGGCTTTATCCCTTGTTTCAGCCCATTGCCATGCTGACCGATGGTTCGGTGTATGCCCATGAGGCCTTGATTCGCGGGCCGGACGCAGGCGGTCTTTACACGCCGGATGCCTTGTTTGCGCAAGCCAGTGAAGAGGCATTGAATTTTGAGTTGGAAGTAGCCTGCCTGGTGGTGATCTTGCAGCGCTGGGGTGAGCTGAAGCAGCGCGGGCGCCTGTTTGTCAACATCAGCGCACAGTCGCTGATACGTTTGATCAAAGAGGGCGGACTGCAGCCTGTGATGCGCCTGCTTCGTCGCTGGGGCATCGCTAGCCGCCAACTGGTGCTGGAGATCACTGAACATGAACGCGTGCTGGACATGCCGGCGCTGGTTGAGGCGGCCAAAGCCGTGCGCCAGCTCGGTATCCAGATTGCCCTTGACGATTTTGGTGATGGTCGCTCCAGCTTGCGGCTTTGGTCAGAGGTGCGCCCCGAGGTGGTCAAGATCGACAAGTACTTCACCAAAAACCTCAGCACCCACACCGACAAGGTGAAAACCATCCAGGCCCTGCAAAAAATTGCCGACATTTTTGACGCAGAACTGGTCGCCGAAGGCATTGAAACAGCCGATGACTTGCGCCTGCTGCGCGACCTGGGCATCACCTATGGCCAAGGCTACCTACTGGCGCGCCCCGGTGACACACCCCGCACGGCGGTGCAACCAGAGGCCGTTGCGGTGGTGGTCAATCGCCAGGTGGCGGTTTACCCCGAGGTCAGGCAAGGCGCGCAGGCCAACATCTTTGACCGTTTGACGATCATGCAGGCGCCCACCATAGAGGCCAGTACCCACAACGACCAGGTGGCCGAGCTATTTTTAAAATATCCGCACCTGCATGCGTTGCCCATGGTGGTGGGCGATCGCCCCATTGGCATCATCAACCGGGTGAACTTTCTGAACTACTACAGCAAGCTTTACTACCGTGAGTTGTGGGGCAGCAAGCCCTGTCTGCAATGGGCCAACATGCAGCCGCGCCTGATTGAAAACAAGCACAACATTGACGACCTGCTGGGCATCCTGACCTCAGATGACCAGCGCTACCTGAATGACGGATTCATCGTGGTCGAAAACGGCCGCTACCGCGGCCTGTGCCGGGGTGACCAGATCGTCAAGTCAGTCACTGAGACGCGTATTGAAGCGGCGCGCCACGCCAATCCGCTCACGTTTTTGCCTGGCAACATCCCCATCACCGAGCACATTGACCGCATGCTGGCGCGCGGCACCGAGTTTGTGGTGGGCTACCTTGACTTGAACCACTTCAAGTCGTTCAACGACCGGTACGGCTACTGGCGTGGCGATGAAATGATTCGCCTGGTGGCCAAAGTGGCCTCCGGTCACATTGAAGAGCGCCGCGATTTTCTGGGCCATGTGGGTGGCGACGATTTCATCGTGGTCTTTCAAAGCGCCAATTGGGCGGACCACTGCCACCACATGATCGAAGAATTCAACGCCCAAGCCGCCATGCTGTTTGATGAAGCTGATCGCCTGGAGGGGGGCATCGAGGCCGAAGACCGGCAAGGCTTCATGCAGGTCTTCCCTTTGACAACCCTGTCCATCGGTGCCGTTCAGGTGCGCCCGGGGTGCTTCAAAAATGCAGAGCAAGTGGCCAACGCCGCCGCTGCTGCCAAGCATGCGGCTAAAAAATCACACGGTGGTTTTGCCATGAATGAGCACCATGGCGCGCGCCTGTCCGTATGATAAATATATAGATTTATAGCCTCTAGAGCTTATGAATAAAGCGTAAGCAGCTACCATAAGCATAGCATTCTGGTCGCCAGCCAGTGTGGCTGGAGCCGTGGGCCGGTGAAGGGCAGGCAGGCCTTGCAAGGCCTACCGACGTGCTTCAGATGGGCCCAGTCACATGGCTGGCAGGAACAACATCACGCGCTGTAACTGAGCGTCGCGCTGGCATCAACGGCATAGCTGCGTGACTTGACGGTGCTGACGAAGTGCCAGGTGGCAGTGGCCTGTGCGGGCGTGAAGCGCATCAGCATGAAGCCACGGCGTGAGGTGTCGGCATATTTCAGGTCGTTCACCACACCCAGAAAAATGGCCTTGGACTGGTCGGGGGTCAGGGTGGGCAGGTATTCCTCAAAACCCGGCGAGCTGATGCTGCTGGTGGCAAATTCATGGCCAACCACGCTGCCATCCATCAGGGTCAGTTGGCTGGCCCAGGCGTTGTGGGTGTCACCCGCCAGCACCACCAGCTTCTTGCCCAGTTGTTTGGCCGTGGTCAGCACAATTTCCCGTTCCACTGGGTAGCCATCCCAGGCGTCCAGGTTGTAGCCAAGCAGCGGATTCACGGCCGGGTTGAGCAAGGCTTTTTGAGTGTCGGTCAGCAGCTCAGGGGCCTGTGCCGCCGTCGCTTTGGCCGTCAAATAATCATTGATGGCTTTTTGACCAGCTGCAACGGCATCGGCACTGGTGTTGTCAGGGTTGAGCGCAGTGAGCACACTCACCGGGAATGCCATGCGGGCCATCAGCACCTGTTGCCCCAGCACCTGCCAAGTCGCTTTGGATGCCGCCAGTTGACCTTGCAGCCAGCCCAGCTGTTCGGCGCCCATCATGCTGCGGGTGGGGGATGCCAGCGTGGTCATGGCGCTGCTGGCCGTGGCAGGGTTCATCAGATCGGTGAACGTGATCTGTTTGTCGCGGCCAATCAGGCGGGTTTCCAGCATGTGCATGGCGGCGAGCCCGCCAAAGTCAAAGCTGCGGTAAATCTTGAGCAGGTTGCTGGCGTCAGGCGTGCGGACCGGCATCCACTCGTGCCAGGCCTGAACGGCGGCGTTGCGGCGGTCAGTGAAGCGGCCTTCTGCGCCTTCGGTGTGGTTCTCGGCACCGTCCTTGAATGTGTCATTGGCCACCTCATGGTCGTCCCATACGGCAATCACTGGTAGCGTGGCATGAAAATTTTTGCTGTCGGGGTCAGAGCGGTACTGGGCATAACGCTTGCGGTAGTCGCTCAGTGTCAGGCATTCTGTGGCGGGCTGTGATAGCCGGCCAAGTTTTGCTGCATCTGCACTGGCATACCCATCTGCAGCGTATTCGTAAATGAAGTCACCCAGATGCACCGCGTATTTGGCGTCGCTCTTGGCAGCTTCGGCGTAGGCATGAAAGTAACCCGCTGGGTAGTTGCTGCACGTCAGCACGGCCAACGCCAGGCTGGCGGCACCTGCGGCTGGCAGGGTGCGGGTTTTGCCCACGGGCGAGCTGTGCTGGCCCCAGCGGAAGCGAAAGTAGTAGTCTTTGCCCGCGCTCAGGCCTTTGGCATCGACCTTGACCGTGTGACCGGTGGCTGCTGTGGCGCTGGCGTTGCCTGAAGCGGTGATCGTTGTGAAGGCGGCATCACTGGCCACTTCCCAGGCCATGGGCACATCGGCGCTCAAGCCAGCAAATTGGGCGTGCGTCCACAACATCACTCGGTCAGCCAAGGGGTCGCCGCTGGCGATGCCAAAAGCAAAATCGGGCGGTGTGGCGTCGTCGCTGCCGCCACAAGCACTCAGGCCAAAGCTGGTCATGCCCACCGCAGCAAAGCCGCCCAAGGCAACTCTCAGCACATGCCGACGTGGCACAGCGGTGCTGGCGGCCTCATGGCTGAATGGGGTCAAGGCATTTTTCGATGGCACAGCGCTGTCGTCAGAAGAACGGTTCATGGATCACTCCAGTTGGAAGGAGTTTTAATTTAGCGTGCTTGTGTGACGCGCCCGTGACCCAGTGCACGATCTCCAGTCGCCCATCGTGGTGCTCGACCAGTGCCGAGCAGCTTTCAACCCAGTCACCATCGTTGCAATACAGCACACCGTTGATGTCGCGTATTTCGGCGCGATGAATGTGGCCGCACACCACGCCGTCATGGCCTGCCCGCTGGGCGGCGCGTGCCACGGCTTCCTCAAAATCGTTCACGTACATCACGGCTTTTTTTACCTTGAACTTCAGGTAGGCCGACAGCGACCAATAAGGCAAACCCATCCGGGCACGCCAATGGGTCAAATGCCGGTTCAGCCGCAGAGTGAACTCATAAAGGTTGTCGCCCAGGTAGGCCAGCCACTTGGCGCACTGAATGACACCGTCGAATTGGTCGCCATGAATCACCCACAGGCGTTTGCCCTGGGCGGTGGTGTGCACCGCCTCTGCGGCCACTTCGATGCCACCAAATTGGTGGCCCAGAAACTGCCTGGCAAACTCGTCATGGTTGCCGGGAATGAAGGTGATCTTGCACCCCTTGCGCGCCTGGCGCAGCAGCTTTTGAATCACCACGTTGTGTGATTCGGGCCAAAACCAGCGCCGCTTGAGCTGCCAGCCATCAATGATGTCGCCCACCAGGTACAGGTGGTGGCAGGAACAGACCTTGAGAAAATCAAGCAGCACCTCGGCCTGGCAGCCGGCGGTGCCCAGGTGCAGGTCAGAAATAAAGACCGCCCGGTACTTGGCCTCCGGCTGGCGCGTGTGCGCGTGTGTGGGAGCCTCGCTGTCACTGGCAATGAAGGTGTTGAATAACGCGCGCATGGGTATTCTCCTGTGGCGGTGGCTGACCTGCACCAGCTCACGATGGTCAATGCCTTGCATGACACGGGTGTGTCGAAACCATGTCAGTGATTTGACGAACCAAGCAAATAGCGATGCCAAGTCACTCGGTTCACATGCCATCAAAAAATCAAAACATATAGCTGCTTGCGCTTTATCAATAAGGGCTAGAGCCTCATTTGGTATAAAAAAGCAGACAACTCGTGTGCGGTGGAGTTGTTTGGTCTGAATTGCCCTCCTGTCACAACCGTGTCACATAACTGCAATACGCTATTGAATTCATTTTTGGCTGGCCACAGGCCTGCCGCCACTTTAGTAACCCTCGCCAATAGGATCAGCACATGGATCAAGATCACGACAAACTGGTTCAGCGCCTGCGGCGCGATCTGGCGGACAACTACGACGAAGAGTTTGAGTTGGAGCTGGAAGACCGCAACCTCGACGACATGCTTGAGAGCGGCATTGACACCGATTCCGACGAATACCGCGCCAGCCGAAAGCTGTATTTCCGTGAGTTGTTTCGCATGCAAGGCGAGCTGGTCAAGCTGCAAGACTGGGTGGTCAAATCCGGTAAAAAAATCGTCATCTTGTTTGAAGGGCGCGATGCAGCCGGCAAAGGCGGCACCATCAAACGCATCACGCAGCGTCTTAACCCCCGGGTGTGTCGCGTGGCTGCCTTGCCCGCGCCCAATTTGCGCGAGCAAACCCAGTGGTACTTTCAGCGTTACGTGGCACACCTGCCTGGCGCAGGAGAAATCGTTTTATTTGACCGCAGTTGGTACAACCGCGCCGGCGTTGAGCGGGTCATGGGTTTTTGTTCCGATGAGCAGTATGAAGAGTTCTTCAGATCTGTACCCGAATTCGAAAAAATGCTGGTGCGCTCCGGCATCACGCTGATCAAGTACTGGTTCTCCGTATCCGATGAAGAGCAACAACTGCGCTTTCTGGGCCGTATTCATGACCCGCTCAAGCAGTGGAAGCTCAGCCCCATGGATATGGAGTCGCGCAAGCGCTGGGAGGAATACACCAAGGCCAAGGAGGTCATGCTGGAGCGCACCCATATTCCAGAAGCCCCTTGGTGGGTGGTGAACTCGGTGGACAAGAAAAAAGCCCGGCTCAACTGCATTCACCACTTTTTAAGCCAGATTCCCTACGAAGAAGTCGACTACACCCCCATTGTTCTGCCACCGCGTCATCACCATGAAGACTATGTGCGTCAGCCCGTGCCCAACGAGATTCTGGTGCCTGAAATTTATTGAGACGTTGCTGCTGCCACATGACCCCAGCTCTTGAAAAAGTAACGGATTTGCTCAAGAAGCAAAGGCGCGTTGAGGACATGGTGCACAGTCAGAATCTACCGCGCCAGGCCATTGTCGAAACCCTGGTGCAGCGCCAGCATCTGGCTGAGCTGCACAAGCTGCTGGCCCAGTTGCCCGCCGGCGAGATCGGCAGTTTGCTTGAAGTGATGCCGGTTGAGGACGCCAAATTGCTTTGGGCGCAAATACCAGCTGGTCGGCAAAACGACGTGTTATGGGAGATTTCAGATGCCCGCCGGGAGCTGCTGGCGGGCGACCGTGAACCCGCCTTTGATGACAGCCAGATGAATGCCTTTGTGCTGGTGGAGGGGCGGTTGCGGCAAATCCCCATTGAAGGGCGAAAAAACCTTGAAGGCGTCAAACCCCTCTGGATCGACCTGCTGGGTGCCAGTCAGGCCGAGCGAAGTTACGTCGGCGCTCATTTTGGACTGACCCTGCCAGACCCAGACGCGGTCACCGACCTGGAGGCGAGTTCGCGTTATCTCATCGAAGAAAACGGCGAAATCCACCTGCACTCCAATTTTTTGCTAGACCGCGAGGGTAATTCGCGCAGTGTGTCCGTCGCGTTTGTATTGCACCAGGGCATTTTGTTTTCGTTGCGCAACGAAGAACTGCCGGTGTTCCGCTTGCAGCGACGCCGCGCCCGGACCCAGCCCGGCTATGTGTCGGATTGCACCGACGTGTTGTTGGACCTGTATGGCGCAGATGTCGAGTACTCGGCGGACTCGCTGGAGGATATTTACGCCACCTTGGGCAATGTTGGCCGGCAGGTGCTGAGCGAATCCATCAGCGACAAAGAGGCCGCTGCCATTCTGGGTGACATCGCCGAAGAAGAAGACCTCAATGGACGCATTCGGGGCAACATTCTGGACACCCAGCGCGCCATTAATTTCCTGATTCGCAGCAAGATCATGTCGCCTGCGCAGCAAGAAGACACCAAGCAGATTTTGCGCAACATCGACTCGTTAAACAGTCACACCTCGTTTTTGTTTGACAAGATCAACTTCCTGATGGACGCCACCATTGGTTTCATCAACATCAACCAGAACCGGCGCATTAACCAGCTGACGGTGTTGGGCGTGGTGTTCACTCCCATCAATATTTTGGCGGGCATGGGCGGCATGTCGGAGTTTTCGATGATGACGCAAGGTATTCCCTGGCCATTGGCTTACGGTGGCTTTATTGTTGGTGCCGGGCTGATTGGCGTGACGACCTATCTGGGCCTGCGGCACCTGGAGGGACGCAACACCAAAGTCAAAAAAGTGGCGCTGGCGAAATAGAGGGCGTGGCCGTGCCATAACGCGGCAGGGTGTCTCAGCCCGCTGTCACGAAGCCGTCACTTGTCTGACACAAGATGCTAAGGGTTTTCCCTTTGTCTTAACGTCATTCGCCCCGTGCAGGCTGACCCATCCGAAAGTGAAGTCGTTCATGTCACACCCAAAATTGCCAAGGTCGCCAGGGCCCTCCGGCTCCTTTGCCCGCCAGATCGCATTTGTTCTCACCTTGGTGTTGGCCGTTGCCATGTTGGGTACCACCATTGGGTATTGGTCGCTGCAGCGGGTCGCGGACGATACGGCGCGCATGGTGGGGGCAGTCATGTCGACCGAGCGCCTGGCGGGGGATTTGCAACGCCATATTCTGGTCAACGTCGCACGGTCCAAAGCATTTGCGTTGAGCTCTGAGCCTCAGGTTGGCGACGCGCTGATGCCAGAGATCAACCAGACCACGCTGCAGATTGATGCCTTGTTGAAGAAGTTGGGCAGCGTGTTGACCACAACCGGGGATGTGGCAACTTTGGCGCGCATGACGCAGGCCAACACCGTATTTGTCAAAGCCCGCGAGGAGCTGACGGTCGCGCGTGATGGTGGTGTGACCGCCAACATTGAGCGGGTTTATGCTGAACGGTTCACACCCGCGGCCACTGCTTTGCAGGAGGCGGTGCAGCAACTAGGCGATGCCCAGCGTGCCAACATAGATGTATCAGCGCAGAACATCAGCAGCCTGAGTTTGAATGCCCGTTGGGGCTTGGTGTTGTTCAACCTGTGTGCCCTGTTGCTCGGGGTTGTTTTGGTGGTTTGGTTGGTGCGACGCATCACCCGGCCCATCCAGCAAGCTGTGGACACAGCCAACCGCGTTGCCGCGCTCGACTTGACCTTCAGCATCGCTGGACATGACCGGGATGAAGCGGGCCGGCTGCTGATTGCGCTGGGCCGGATGCAAACTTCTTTGCACACCCTGGTGGAACAGGTGCAGGGCGCCAGTCACAGTGTGGCCGAAGGTGCCACGCAAATTGCTGCTGGCAACCTCGACTTCTCCAACCGCACTGAAATGTCGGCGTCCTTTCTTCAGCAAACCGCAGCCTCAATTGAGGAAGTTGCCGCCACCATGGAGGCGTCTTTGCAGGCGGCAGAGCGGGGTGAGGTACTGGCGAAGTCAGCTGCGCAGGAGGCTGTCAGTGGCAGCGTCATCATGTCCGAGGTGATTCAGACCATGGACGACATCCGGAGCTCGTCAAGCCAGATTGTGGACATCACCGCTGTGATTGACAGCATCGCGTTTCAAACCAACATCCTGGCACTTAATGCCGCAGTGGAGGCGGCACGCGCCGGTGAGCAGGGGCGTGGCTTTGCGGTGGTGGCCACAGAAGTGCGTGCATTGGCCAACCGGTCGGCGCTGGCAGCCCGGGAGATCAAGGCCTTGATCGGTGCCGCCGCAGGAAATATCAAGCTCGGCACGGTCAAAGTGCATCAAGCGCGTGCGTCCATGGACAACATTGTTGAATCTGTGGGGCGGGTTGTTGATGCCATCGCTGAAATCCATATTGGCAGTAATGTCCAGAGCAGCAGCATGTCAAGCATCAACGTGGCGGTCGGAAAACTGGATCAGATGACCCAACAAAACGCTGCAGTGATGGAAGAATCAGCAGCCGCCGCTCAAAATTTGCAGGACCAGGCGGGTGGCCTGCGGGACGTGGCAGGGCGGTTCAGGCTGCCGACGCTGGACTTGGCCCTGCGCTGACCAGCTGTTACGCCGATGGCCCACACCGTGCCATTCGCCCCTGGTGTCAGTGCTTTAGTCTTTGGTTGGCCGACCGGTTTTGATGGCTGGAACTGCTTTGAGGGCGGTTAAAAAATTGCCATCTGACAGGGCTGCCAGGGCCTTGATGCCAGCGCGAATCAGTTCGCTTTTTTTCACGGAATTACCCAGCTTGCCGCTGCGTTGTTTCAACTCTTCGAGCATGAGGTATTCAAGTTTCGGGATGGTGAAGCTGTCGCGCACCAGCTTTGGCTTTTTGGCCTTGAGAAGCTTTTCTAGCTTGGGCATGGCAGCTGGCGCGATGACCGCCTTGGGTGCGGCTTTTACGGCAGTCTTGGCGGTAACGCGGGGGGCGACCGTGGGCGCTGCCTTGACGGCTGGTTTGGCCACAGTCTTTTTTGCGGCTGTGCTTGGCGCCACAGTTTTTGTTGCTACGGTCTTGACGACTGGCTTGGTGACCGGCTTGGTTGCCGTAGGGGTCGCTTTAGTTGCCACCGATTTGACCACTGGCTTGACAGCTGCCGGCTTCACAACTTTTTTTGCAGGTGATTTAGCGACTGGGGTGGCCACAGGAGCTGGCGTTGCGGGCGCTGTGCTGACAGAGCTTGGCTGATCAGTATTCAAGGCTTCGGGTGTTGTTGCGGCGTTGTTTTGCTCAATGGATGTCATGAAAGTCTTTCTTGAATTAAACGGGGTATACAGTTTATACCGTTTGAGTACCGCTAACAAGAAAGATGACAGTCGCCTTTTGCCAGAGTGTCCGTGGACACCCTGACACGCTGGCCGCTGATGCGACGCCAGGAAGTCAGCTGAGCAATGTGGGATGTTTGGGCCACATTGCTCTGCTGTTTCGTAAGCTTTAAGCCTTCGACAGCTTCACCTGGGTGACCTCGCCAGTCAGGTAGCCAACAGCCGCACCAAACTTGTCTTTGTAGTTTGCCTTGATCAGCGGGTCAAGCGTGGTTTTGACAATGCTGTGGATGCTGCCCCAGTCACCGGGGTGCTGGAAGTTGCTCATGATGTAGGTCCAGCCGTTGAGTTCGTCCACCGCGTGCAAGCCGGTGGCCTCTGCGCCCGCCGGGGTTGACATGACGCGCGACAACACTTTGGTGTCAATGTTGTACGCCCACAGGAAGTTGTTGACGTGCAAGCCACTGTCTTCGCCGATGAACAGTGTGCGCATTTTTTCCGAGAACTTGATGTTGTCTGGGCTGGCTATTCTGTTTGGGTTGGCGGTGTTGCCCAGCGTATCGGCAGCAATGTCTTCACCCGTGATCAGGGCCTTGATATTTGCTGGCATCCATTCGCTGTTGATGGCGGCACCCTTGTCGTCCTTGAGCCCGCCTTGCAGGCTGAGTGCCATGACGGCACCGGCGTTCAGTGCCTTGTCCAGCGCAATGCCACCCGCAATGGCGTTTGAGGCCTGACCTTTGACCATCGAAGCACTGCAAGCAGCCAAGGCGGAATAGGCCACCTTGTCTTTGAGGTTGACGGTGGTGCCCTCCATCTTGGTAAAACCCAGGGACGCGCCAACCAGGGCGGCATAGCGGTGGGTTTCCAGGAAGGCAGCCGCTTTCTCCATGCCTGGCATCAGCTTGACCCATTGGGCCTTGCCGTTAAGAAAAATCTTGGTGTAAGAGGTGTCAGCCGGTGTTGCAAGTGCCGGGTCAGTTGTGGCCACGGCCATGATGTCGGTTGGCTTGAGTGTGGTCGCCAGCTTTTCAATTTCTGCGCTGGTAGCCGAGCCAAGCTTGATCCAAGACACTGGTGCGGCTGCAGCGGCCGGGTCAAGAGAGAAACCGGCGCCAACCTTGGCCACATAGAGCGCGCCAGCAGACAGGTCTTTTTCCTTGTCTGCAATGAACATGAACAGGCCGCCGTTTGTGGTGTCATCGCCATGCATCACGGTGCGGTTGTCAGGCATCACTTGCACCAGCTCATGGGAAATACGGCCCATGCAGTAATGCTTCTTGATCGAGCCGGTGCCGTCGGGGTTAACGGTCACTTCAGGCATATGGCCGTAGTTGTAGGGGTTGGCAGCGGCCTTGCTGCCATACAGGTTCATGCTGAAATCGTCCATGAAGTTCTTGCTGCGATCTGCAAAAGCATCGGGCTCGTACTCTTCGCTCGACAGGTGGGTGCCCCATGGCGAGAGGCTCGCGCCGCAGGTGATCCACAGGCCATGCACGCCAGACGTGTTGACGTTGTGGTACTTCACCAGCGAGAGTTTGCCGGTGGTCTGGTCCTGATCAAGTGTGAGCACGGCGATGGGTGAAGGCAGCTGGCCATACATGCTGGTGGCAGCCTGACTCAAGGAGGTGTACTCAAACTGCACCACGGCAAACACGGCCTTGCCCTTAATGCCCGTCACAGTAGGGTTGGCCACGCTCAGCAGCGAGGTGCCATCAGGCGCGTCAGAGAAGTACTGGCGGTCCTTGCCAACAACAGTCGTGTCCATGATGGGCTGGTTGTTGATGTCGAAATAACCACCAGCGAGGACCGTGCCGCCGCTGCCGTTGGACACCAGGTCACCGGTGATAAAGAACGGCTGGTAGGCCAGCTTGAAGTCAACCTTGCTGGCGTCGCTGAAGTTCGCGGTCATCACCGAGCCGACCGTGGTGGTGGCCATGGCGGCTGCGTTCGCCAGGGTGGGTGCGGCCATGGAGCTGAAGCTGACGCTGCTCAGCGTTGCGGTTGAAGCGGGCAGGGCAACGGCGGCGTCACCGCCGCCACAGGCGGAAAGCATCAGGCTTGAGCCTGTCAGGGTGGTTGCAAGCGGGAGTAAGGGCACCCCGGCAAACATTTGCAACAAGCGACGGCGGGAGGTTTCGGTGACTGCATTCATGGGGGTTTTTAGCTCCGGTGGTTGGGCTGGGTTATTCCTTGGAATAGCCAGCAGGTTTAAACACACAAATGTGACTCCCAAATATGAAACGGCTGTGACAGTTGAACAATTGCCGTGGGAGGTGGGCGTGCAGCTGGTTTGCAGCCGCAACTGTGGCCTGGGGGTCAACGTGGACGCCCGGTGTTGGTAACATGCCTGCCTTGCGATCTTGGCCGGGAAACCCATGGAACACACTGCTTGGATACCGGACGTGCTGGCTGGTTTTGAACAAAGCACCTTGAGTGGCTTGATGGCTGCAGACGGCCCGGCGCAGCCGGTGCTGGTGCGCCGGCGCTGTGTTGACCCGTTGAAGCAGCCATTCACCAAAGCCGTCCTCTACATCCATGGCTATGTGGATTACTTCTTTCAGACCCACCTAGCGGACTTTTACAACCAGCACGGCCTGCATTTTTATGCGCTGGATTTGCGCCGCCATGGCCGTGCCTTGCGCCCCGGTCATCTGCCCAACTACACCGCTGACATTGACGAGTATTTGCAGGACGTAGATGCAGCCGTAAAGGTCATTCGGGGTGAGGAACACATCGACTGGCTGCTGCTGAACGGCCATTCCACCGGCGGACTGGTGGCCGCGCTGTATGCGCACCGTGGTCCGCAGCGTGCGGGTGTGAACGGGCTGTTTCTCAATAGCCCGTTTCTCGACATGAACCTGCCGGCCTGGCAGGAGCGGCTGCTGGAGCCGTTGCTCTCTGCCGTCGGCGCGGTGGTGCCGGGTCTGCGCTTGCCTGCCGACCCTGGCTTGTACGGCGAAAGTCTGCACATCACACACCACGGCGCCTGGCGCTACAACACCGACTGGAAGCCCATTTATGGCTTTCCGGTCTATGCCGGCTGGCTGCGCGCCATTCACCGCGCCCATGCCGAGGTGACGCAGGGGCTGGCTATTCAATGCCCCGTGCTGGTGTTGCATGCCGCACGCAGCGCCTGGCTTAAGCAGTGGCATGTGGATGCGACCTGCACCGACATCGTGCTGGACGTGGCTGACATCGCGCGTCTGTCGCCCGGCCTGGGGCCGCAAGTAACGGTGCAAGCGATTCCGGATGGCATCCATGACTTGACCCTGTCACAACTTGAGCCCAGGCAGCACGCATTTCAGGCCTTGCTGCGCTGGCTGACCAGTGTTGGCGGGGTTAACGACAAAGCTTGAACCCGGCCAGCGCTTTGTCTCTGGTTTTAACCTTCTGAATTTTCAAGGAACCCCATGGCGCTTTTTTCGCAAGACAACCTGAACCCCGGCGTGCGCAAGCGCGAGGTGTTTGGCTGGGCCATGTACGACTTTGCCAATTCGGGCTACACCACGGTGGTTATCACAGCGGTGTTTGCGGCGTATTTTGTCGGCGGCGTGGCCCAAGGCGCGGCGTGGGCCACGCTGGCCTGGACGGCGGCGCTCAGCGTGTCACACGCCATCGTGATGCTGACCATGCCCAGCCTGGGCGCCTATGCCGACCTGCGCGCAGCCAAGAAACGCATGCTGGTTTGGGTGACGGCGGGTTGCGTGGTTGCTACTGCGGCGCTGGCGCTGGTGGGGCCGGGCAGCGTGGCGCTGGCGGTGGTGTTGATCGTGGTGTCGAACACGTTCTACGCCTGGGGTGAGTCCATTACCGCTGCGTTTTTGCCAGAATTGGCGCGCACCAGTGCGTTGGGTCGGGTCAGCGGCTGGGGTTGGAGTTTTGGCTATTTTGGCGGCATGCTGGCGCTGGGCTTGTGTCTGGCCTATGTCATGTGGGCGCAGGGCAGAGGTGTGCCGGCGGCGCAGTTTGTGCCGGTCACGATGCTGATCACCGCGGCCATCTACGGGGCCGCAGCGCTGGTCACGTTTGCGCTGCTGACCGAGCGCGCCAAGCCAAATCCTGCGGCATTGCGCCAAAGTGGCATCAAGGCATCACTGGCGCAGCTGCAACACACCTTTCGTCAGGCCCGCCAGTTCACCGACTTCATGTGGCTGATGGCCTGCGCCGTGGCCTACCAGGCTGGGGTAGCGGTGGCAATCTCGCTGGCGGCCATTTACGCCGAGCAAGTGATTGGTTTTGCGCAGCAGGAAACCATGGTGCTGATCTTTGTGCTGAACCTGGCAGCTGCAGCCGGCGCTTTTGCCTGGGGCTATCTGCAGGACATTATTGGACATAAGTTGGCTCTAGCCCTTACGCTACTTGCGTGGATAGCTACTTGTGTGATAGCGGCTATGGCGATGAGCAAGGGTGACTTCTGGTACGCCGCTGTGATTGCCGGCCTGTGCATGGGCAGCAGCCAGTCGGCTGGGCGGGCCATGGCGGGCACCTTTGCGCCGCAGCGCCAGGTGGCCGAGTTTTATGGCCTGTGGACCTTTGCCACCCGCCTGGCCAGCATCGTGGGGCCGCTCAGTTACGGCTTGATCACCTGGATGACCGACGGCAACCAACGCATTGCCATCCTGAGCACGTCGGTGTTATTTGTGATGGGCCTGTTGTTGTTGCTGCCGGTGAACATGCAGCGCGGGCGGCAAGCGGCGGAACGAGCAGACCGGGAAGCGGCGCGCAGTTGAGTTTTGGAAAGCGTCACCAAACTGAAACTTTTCGGCATCAAACTTGCGTCAATCACATTGAACAACACGCAAGGGCCTTAGATGTACGACACCGACACCACGCAAATCTCCCACACTGGCTTGCGCTACACCTCCAAACAAAATGGCTCGCCGTTTCAGGGCATGGGGGGCACTGGTCAGACCCTGAGTTGCATCAAATGCGGCCACCACAGGCCGCGCAGCAGCGGCAGTTTTCGGCGCTACCCCACCGCCTTGATGTTTTTTTGTATTGACTGCAAACCCAGTGTTGCCAAGCAGTAACGGGGTCTTTAGCCCCAGAGCGGCTTCCATAGAAGGTGTCGCTCAAATGGCGGCGCCCCATCTGCATTGATGACGATGACATCAGGAAAGCCTTAGACAGGTCAGCGATAGAGAACACATCCGCGGCGATCATGCTAAACACCCGGTACAGGCGAAGTGCCGAATTGCCTCTCGCCTGCGTAAGGATGATGTGCAATTCATGCCAGTCGGTGCGAATACGATCGGCCAGCCGTTCGCGCAGGATAGCGTGATCTACAGTGGATAGTCGTGTTAGTCTAGGTCCCAGCTACCGGTTTCCATGCAGATAGCGACCACACAGTCGTCGAAGATGTGCAGTTTTTCAATCTTGACCCGTACGCCGAGGATGCCGGGCAGGCGGCCCAATCGAAGCGTAACTTGGCCAACCAGGCTCTCCAGCAGGTTCACATGGTCGGCCGTGCATTCGTCCACGATGATCTGGCGCACTTGACGGTAGTCCAGCACCTGCTGGATGTGGTTGCCAGGCTGCAGTGGCTGCAGGCCCTGGTTGAGCGCCACATCGACACGGATGGCCTGCGGGGCGGCTTTTTCATGCGCCAGAATGCCAAGCCGCGCCTCCATGCGCAAGTTGACAAAGCTCAGCGTCTGGTGCCCGCGCTCCGGTGGCACTGGGCGGCCCCTCTGCACCATCGGGCGTTCGAGTGTCAATGTGGCATCGGCCATCATGGCGACTTCACGGTGGGGGCTTCCCACTCCTGAAACTCGTCTTCGCCGTCCGCCTTGAAGGCACGTTCAGCCGAACGCAAGGTGTTCTCGATCAGCATGGTGACCGTCATCGGTCCGACGCCACCGGGTACGGGTGTGATCCAAGAGGCTTTTTCCTTGACCTCGTCAAAACACACATCGCCCACAATGCGGCCGTCCGCCAGGCGATTGATGCCAACGTCGATCACAATCGCGCCCTCTTTCACCATCTGCGGCACGATCAGGCCGGGTTTGCCAGCTGCCACGATCAGGATGTCGGCCAGGATGGTGTGTTGCGCCAGGTCGCGCGTTTTGGCGTGGCAGATGGTGACGGTTGCCTCGCGCTGCAGCAACATGAGCCCCATGGGTTTGCCCACAATGTTGCTGGCACCCACCACCACCACATTTTTGCCGGCCACATCGATGCCCGTGGTGTCGAGCAGCAGCTGCACGCCGTAGGGTGTGCAGGGCGGGAAGATGCTGTTGCCGGTGACGAGTGCGCCCACGTTGTAGAGGTGAAAGCCGTCCACATCCTTGTGCACCGAGATCGCCTCCAGCACACGGGCGATCTGAATGTGCGCCGGCAAGGGCAACTGCACCAAAATGCCGTGAATGGTTGCGTCGTCGTTGAGCTGCTGGATGGTGGCCAGCACCTGGGCCTCGCTGGCGTCGGAGGGAAGCGGTAGGTGCAGCGAATGCACCCCACACTCCTCGCAGGCGCGGATTTTGTTTCCCACGTAGACGCGTGAGGCCGGGTTATCGCCCACCAGGATCACCGCCAAGCCGGGTTGCACCCCTTGTTCCCGCAGGCGTTCGACGCGCTGGCGAAAACCCACTCGCAACTGTTTGGACAGCGCCTTGCCGTCAATGATCTGTGCAGTCATGATGCGCTCAGCGAAAGACCACAGTCTTTTTGCCGTGGATCAGCACGCGGTCTTCCAGGTGGTAGCGCAGGCCACGAGCCAGCACCGCTTTTTCCACGTCTTTGCCGCTGCGCACCAGTTCCTCGGGCACGTCGGAATGGTCGATGCGCACCACGTCTTGTTCGATGATTGGGCCCTGGTCGAGCTCCGAGGTCACGTAGTGGCAGGTCGCGCCGATCAGCTTCACACCACGCTGGAAGGCTTGGTGGTAGGGCTTGGCACCAACAAAGCTTGGCAGGAAGCTGTGGTGGATGTTGATGATCTGGCCCGGAAACTTGTCGCAGAGGTCGGGCGCGAGGATTTGCATGTAACGCGCCAGCACCATCACGTCGGCCTGGGCTTCGGTGTAGAGGCGTTCGACCTCGGCATAGGCTTGGGCTTTTGTGTCCGGCGTGACCGGCACATGGTGGAACGGAATGCCGTGCCACTCGACCAGACCGCGAAAGGTTTCGTGGTTGGAGATCACGCAAGGGATGTCGATGTCGAGTTCGCCTGACTGCCAGCGGCCCAGCAGGTCGTACAGGCAGTGTTCCTGTTTGGAGACCAGGATCACCACGCGTTTCTTGCGCGCGCTGTCCGAGATGCGCCATTTCATGTCAAACGGTGCGGCGACCTTGGCGAATTCGCGGCGGAAGGTGTCAATGTCGAGCTTCAAGGAATCGGCCAGCAGTTCCTGGCGCATGAAAAAATGCATCGACTCGGTGTCGGCGTGGTGGCTGGCTTCTGTGATCCAGCCGTTGTGCTCGGCGAGGAAGTTGCTGACGGCGGCCACAATGCCGACCCGGTCGGGGCAGGCGAGGGACAGGGTGTAACGGTGGGTAGTTGTGCTCATGGGAATCAATCAGTCCTTGGCTGTGCGTTTGATTTTTTGCGGGTCGTCGAACGGCAGGCTGGACGTGGTGGCCGCACTGGTCATGGCGGCGCCGCGCAGCTCAAGCGCGCGGCCGGGAACGGCGTAGGCCGGGTCCATGCGGGCAATGGCCATTGATCGCTTGGTGAGGCGCGAAACCATGGCGCAGGTCACAAACCCCACCTTCTTGTCGCCGTCCCACAGGCCGTCGCCCGCTTGCGCGGCCTCGAACTTCTGCATTTCCACGCCGAAAATTTTGAAGCGTTCCTTGCCCTGCAGGCGGAAGTGTTCGTTGGCACCGCGGAACTCGGTTTTGCCCGGGGACACCGTGAAGTCCAGGCCCAATTCCCAGAGCGTGTCGCCGATAGGTTCGCCGTCCATGGGGTACATGTCGGAGTTGTCGTAGGGGTAGAACAGCAGCGAGCTTTCCACGCGCAGCCAGTCCAGCGTGGTGAACGAGCACGGAATGATGCCCATGTCCTTGCCTTCCGCCACGATGCCGTCCCAGATTTTGGGTGCGTCGGCACCCTTGCAGAATATCTCGTAGCCGCGCTCGCCGGTGTAACCGGTGCGTGACAGCATGATGGGTGCACCGAACAGCGTGGTGTGCATGTGGTGAAAGTACGGCATCTGGCGCACACCCGGCACGTGTTTTTCAAGGAAGTTGACCGCCAGTGGGCCTTGCAGAGATAGGTCGTGCAAGTCGTCATCGAACAGAACGGCGACGTTGCGGCCCACGGCGCCACGCGTCAGGATCTCATGGCCCTGGCCAGCGCCGTGCACCACCATGAAGGCGTTGGGCGAGATGCGGTAGATCACGCAGTCGTCGATGAACTTGCCGGCTTCGTTGAGCATGCAGGCGTAAACCGACTTGCCCGGGTAGAGCTTGCTGACATTGCGTGTGGTGGCCTGGTTGATCAGGGCCTCGGCGTGCGGGCCAACCAGGTGCATTTTTTTCAGGCCCGAGACATCCATCAGGCCAGCCTTGGTGCGGATGGCTTCGTGCTCGTCAGCCAGGTTGGTTGAGTAGGTCCAAGGGGTGCCCAGGCCGTTCCAGTCGCCCAGGGTCGAGCCCAGTGCGCGGTGACGATCGGCCAGGGCCGTTGTGCGCCAAGAGGTCATGTGATGCTCCAGTCAGAAAGTTAAAGGAAAAGAGGGAAATTCAAACGGCTTCAGCCAACTCGGCCACCTCGGACTCGGTGCCTTTGGCGATTTCGCTGCCGTAATCAAAGGGCGCGAGGTAGGCCACGGCAGTGGGTAGAAAACGGCTCAGGCCCTTGTAGTCGGCCAGTGGTTGCGGCAATGTAGAAAGCACCCGTGAGAGGCGTGTGCCCCACTTGGGGACACGTACCAGCTCGTCCAGCGAGGCCAGGTAGCAGCGGATCGGGAACAACAAGGCATTGCTGCGCGGCAAACGCCACAGGGTCTGTAGCTCCACACGCAGGTGCAGTTTGCGGCCAATGTTCTCGGGGGTCAGTGAGGCACGGTCTGGACCCCATTCAGGAAAGGTCTCGGGCGAGGTGTCCAGGCGCGGGTTGACCGTCATGGTCCAGTTCAGGCGGCGCACCGGCTGGCCCTGGCGGATCAACAACAGGTATTTCAAGGCGCGCTCAAACACCCCGGCCTGGTGGGCCAGTGGCACCGGACCGTGCCACTGCATGAAGCTCATGCCCACGTTGAAGTCCAGGGACCAGTCGGCCTGCGAGGTCACCATGCCGGCGTCGAGAAACAGGTTGTCGTCGCGTTGGTCGCAGATCGCAAAGTCGCCCTGGGCCTGGCGCGTGATGTACTCAAACGGCCCGCAGGGCAGCGAGGTGGCGTCGCCGAAAACAAAGGTCTGCTCAAGGCCCAGCGGCCGGTTGATCCAGGTCCAGCTGGCGCCAAAGTCGGGGCCGGTTTTGCGAAGTGAAAAGTGCTCGGGGTAGTCGGCGCTGAGGCTGTCCATCAAGAGTTCCAGCGTGTCCCACTCGGCCATCATCATGTGTGGCAACACCTGGCAGCGACCTGGGTCGCGCGCCAGCGTGATCGCCTTGTCGCGGCATTCGGCAATGTAGTGCTCGTCCACATCAAAGCCATGTTCATAAGCTGCACTCGCGCCCTTGGGCTGGTGCGGCTCCATATTGACGCTGTACATGTACTGGTCATCGGGGAACGGGAACGGGTAGCGCAGGATTGCCGCATCGCTGTTGCGGTAGGTGTAGTCGCCTCGAAAAGTTTCGTCGGGCTTGAAAATGATGGTCATGGTGACAACCTTGGTTTGGTGGCTGGGTTCAGAGATCGAGCACAAGGCTCGGGCCGCGAGCGCGCGACACACAGGGCATGATCAAGTGGCCTTGTGCCTTGTCAGCAGCGCTGAGGAAGTGGTCACGGTGTTCGGGTTCGCCCGCGATCACGCCGGTCAGGCAGGCGCCGCAGGCGCCGCCCCGACACAGGCAATGAGGTGTCAGGCCCTCGCGCTCCAGCGCTTCAAGCAGGCTTTCGTCTTCACCCACTTGCACGCGCTGGCCGCTTTTTTGCAGCACAGCTTCAAACGATGCGCCGCCACTGGCCACACCACCAAAGAGTTCGCTGTGCACCTGGTTGGCGGGCCAGCCCAAGGCCTTCGCTGCGGCCAGCACAGACTGGTTCAGATCGCTCGGGCCACAGACGTAGAGGTGTGTGCAAGCAGCCTGCTCGGCCAGC
This sequence comes from Rhodoferax sp., assembly GCF_028688795.1. Lineage (GTDB taxonomy): Bacteria > Pseudomonadota > Gammaproteobacteria > Burkholderiales > Burkholderiaceae_C > Rhodoferax. The sequence continues at coordinate 82,152 of NZ_JAQTXM010000019.1, forward strand.
AGCGCTGGAATGTCAAGGCGATGGCCATCGGCGTTCCAGTGGAAAAAAACCTTTGACTTGTCCGTGGGTAGCCAAGGCGCAAACACCGCCTGTTCAGATTCGCGGCAGCAGACGTGCAGCGCGTGCTCACCCGCTTGCACACCCACGTCTTTCAGGTAAGACAAAAACGGCGTGATACCGATGCCGCCTGCAATCATCAGGTGCTGACGCGCTGAGCGTTGCGGCGGGAACATGTTGGCTGACAGCTGGGCGTCAATCACATCGCCAACTTTCAGTCTTTCATGTACGGTAGCCGAGCCACCGCGCGATGTTGGCACTCGGCGCACGATGATGTCGTACTGACCCCGGCTTCCTGGTGCATTGACCAGCGAGTAGGCGTTGCGGTGTATTCGGCCCTGGCCGGGCAGGGTGAACAGCACGTGGGCGCCGGCACCGTTGGGCGGCAGCGGTGTGCCGTCCAGCGTGCCCAGACTCAGATGGCGCAGGCTTGGCGCGATGTCGTTCAGCGCCCGCACCTGGAGTTTGAGACCGGTGGCGATCATGGAAATACCTCCTGGGGCGCGGGCCGTTCGCCCGGAACTTCGGCATCGACCATCACGCCCATGAAGGCACCATGGCGACGGGAAAAATGGTCACGCACCAAAAGCTCTCGACCACAACCCGCACAGGCCACAGTCGACGTGCTCACACCCTCGGTGAGGCCATGGCAGTGGGTACACCAGACGCGTCGGCGCTGGCTGCCAGCGTGGGCCAGCTGAATCTGACCCTCTGCCAGGCCGAGCTGTCGGGCAGCCAAAAAGACTGACCAGACAAAGGGCTCGCTGCCCTGCACAAAAAGCCTGTCGCTCACGCACAGCGGCCCGTGTTCGGCCAAGGCGCTGGTCAGTGCCGGAAGGTCGGCGATGACAGCAACAGGGCTCAGGCTGATGGCCTGTGCCACGGGGCCAATCCACCAGACCTGCAGGCGCTGCGCCACTGGTGCGAACGCGCTCGTCAGGTTGGCCAGCAAGGCGTGGTCCATCGAAGGGCCGTCCAGCACCAGCCAGTGGCGACCAGCCTCTGGCTGGGGTGCCAGCGGTGCGTAGACCGGCCGACTCGTGACCTCGGAGGGTTTCAGGTTCATGGCGCGCTCCTGTGGTCTCAGCCGAGGTTGTGGCCGGGAATCCAGTTGGTACCGGCCAGCGGTACCTTGGCCATGGCGGCGGCTTCCACGGTGAGCGCCACCAGGTCTTCGGGCTCCAGATGGTGCACGTCTTGCTTGCCGCAGGCGCGTGCCAGCGTGGTCAGTTCCATGGTCAGGGTCTTGAGGTAGTTCTTCACGTGTTTGGCGCCCATGTCGGGCTCCAGGCGCTGCTCCAGAATGGCGTCCTGCGTGGTCACGCCAACCGGGCATTTGCCGGTGTGGCAGTGGTGGCAGTAACCAGCCTTGGTGCCGAGCGCCTCATAGTCGGCTTCAGCACTATGGGTTTGGCCCGCCTGCTGGTAGGTCTCGCGGTTGCAGCCCAGCGCCATCAACACACCCTGGCCGATGGCCACGGCGTCGGCACCCAGGGCCAGGGCCTTCGCCACATCTGCACCGGTGCGGATGCCACCCGAGACGATCAACTGAACCTTGCCAATCATGTCCAGGTCTTGCAGCGCGGCCACGGCCAGACGTACTGCCGCCAATGTGGGGATGCCAGCGTGTTCAATGAAACAGGTCTGGGTGGCAGCTGTGCCACCTTGCATGCCGTCGACCACCACCACGTCGGCGCCCGCGTGCACCGCCAGCTTGACGTCGTTGTAGACACGGGTGGCACCAACCTTGACGTAGATGGGCTTTTCCCAATCGGTCAATTCACGCAGTTCCTGGATTTTGATCGTCAGGTCATCCGGGCCGGTCCAGTCGGGGTGGCGGCTGGCGGAGCGCTGGTCCACGCCTTGTGGCAAGGTGCGCATTTTGGCCACACGCGGGTTCACCTTCTGGCCCAGCAGCATTCCACCGCCTCCGGGCTTGGCACCCTGGCCGAGCACGATCTCGATGGCGTCAGCGCGGCGCACGTCGTCGGGGTTGAAGCCGTAGCGCGAGGGCAGGCACTGGTAGACCAGGGTCTTGGATGACTGGCGTTCTTCCGAGGTCATGCCACCGTCGCCGGTGGTGGTGGTGGTGCCCATGGCGGTTGCGGCTTTGCCCAGGGCTTCCTTGACGTTGGCCGACAAGGCGCCAAAGCTCATGCCGGCGATGGTGATCGGGGTGTCAAGTACCACGGGTTTCTTGGCAAAGCGCGTGCCCAGCACGGTTTTTGTCGAGCATTTCTCACGGTAGCCTTCAAGTGGGTAGCGCGAGAGCGAGGCGGTCAGAAATACCAGGTCGTCGAAGTGCGGCAGCTTGCGCTTGGCGCCCAGACCGCGGATTTCATACAAGCCGGTGCTGGAGGCCCGGTGGATGTAGTCGAGCGTGCTGCGGTCGAATCCGGCGGACTCTTCGAGTTGCAGGCGTTTAAAGGCAATGGGGTGTTCTGTGTTTGACATGTCAATAGTCCTGATTGGCGTCGGCGTTCCAGTGGTAGAGGCTGCGGGCTGAGGCCACGCGCTTGAATTCCGAGGGCTCATAGGCCAGTCCGGCTTGGGCCAGCAAGGCGCTCAGGGCCGTCACGTCGGTGTCGGTCATGGGTTCGAGTTGGGCGTCGGCACCAAGCGACTTGATGCTGCCGCGCACATAAATCACGGCCTCATAGAGTGAGTCGCCGAGCGCGTCACCCGCGTTGCCGCAAATCACCATGCGACCAGCCTGCGCCATGAAGCCGGAGAAGCTGCCGACCGAACCACCCACCACGATGTCACCGCCCTTGAGCGAGATACCACAGCGCAGGCCGGCGTCGCCGTCAATCACCAGCAAGCCGCCGTGGGCTGAAGCGCCGGCGCCGTTGGAAGCGAAGCCTTTGACATGCACCTTGCCACTCATCATGTTTTCGGCGACACCGGTGCTGGCGCTGCCTTCAATCGTGACGTCGGCAAACTTGTTCATGCCTGCTGCGTAATAGCCGGCGTGGCCCTGGATGGTCACGCTGACCGGGGCGTTGATGCCAACTGCGATGTTGTGCGCGCCATCCGGGTGCGACACGACGATGTGTTGGCCAGCCAGGGATTCGGGCGTGCCGTGCAGGTGCAAGTTGAGCTCACGCACGCTTTGGCGGCTCAGGTCGAAAGTCAGATTTTCCATACGTACATCTCCTCAGGAGCGGGTTCAAAGACAGTGGCGTGACTGATGCCCGGCAGGTGGGCGAGCGAACGGAATTCGGAAGCAATGGCGACGAAGTCGTCGGTTTCTGCGACCACAGCGGGCTTGCAGGCAAATGGGTCGCGAATCAGGGCCAACTCGGTGGGTGTGCCCATCAGGAAGGTGTAGAAGCCGTCCAACGCTTCAAAGGCTTTTTGCAGCGCCCCGTGCAGGTCGTCGCCTTCACGCAGGCGCCATTCCAGAAAACGGCAAGCGGCTTCGGTGTCGTTGTCAGTCTCGAACTTGATGCCGCGTGGCTCCAGCATGCGGCGCACGCCGTTGGGGTTGGAGAGCGAGCCGTTGTGCACCAGGCAAAAGTCTTCGCCAGCGGTGAACGGGTGGGCGCGGTCAGGCGTCACCGCCGACTCGGTTGCCATGCGGGTGTGGCCCACCAGGTGGCTGCCAACAAGCTTGCTGAAGTCGTAACGTTCGGCCACTTGGGCTGGTGTGCCGATGTCCTTGTACAGGTCGATGCGGCGACCTGTGGAGAGGATGTGCAACTTGGCTTCATACGCCTTGATGAAGGCCTTGACCGGATCGGCCGGGCCGTCAAAGGTGAAGATGGCGTGGTTGCCCTTGGTCTGGATATGGGCCTTGACTTTCAGGTCAGCGTTTAACGCGTCGGCCAGGCCGACCCAGTCGTAAGCCGCAGCGGCATCGGTGAGGCCCGAATACAGGCTGACTTTGCGCTGGCTCTCAGGCAAAGGCTGGCCGAACACGGCCATGCCAGCCGAATCTGGGCCGCGGTCGTGCATGCCGATCAGCATGGGCACCATGAGCTCGCCCAGTTGGGCGTGCATGGCAGGTTTTTTCAGTAATAGTCCAACAATTCCACACATGGTTGCTTCCTTAAAAAAATTCGAGGTACTGTTTCACTTCCCACTCGGAGACGTGGCGCATGTACTCGATCCACTCCATGCGCTTGAACTTGAGAAACTCGTCCGTGACCGGGCCCAGGGCTTCGCGGATCACGCTGTCGGCCTCCAGCGCGTCGAGCGCGGCGTTGAGGTTTTGCGGCAGCAGTCCGATACCGGCTTCCTTGAGCTGAGCCTCGCTCCACTCGTAAAGGTTGACGTTGCGCGGTGCGCCTGGGTGCATGTTTTTCTCAATGCCGTCCAGGCCGGCAGCAATCACCGCGGCCGTTGCCAGGTAGGGGTTGCAGGCGCCATCGGGCAGGCGCAGTTCCAGTCGGCCCTTGGGGATGCGCACCATAGTGGAGCGGTTGTTATCACCGTAGCTGATGTAGGCTGGAGCCCAGGTGGCACCGGTCAGTGAGCGCCCAACCACCAGGCGTTTGTAGGAGTTGATGGTGGGTGCGCACAAGGCCGTGAGCGCAGGCGCGTGGTGCAGCAGGCCAGCCATGAACTGGTAAGCCATGGGCGAAAGCTCCAGGCCGGAGGGGTCGCTCTTGTCCTGGAACAGGTTGCGTTTGCCATCACCGATCGACAGGTGCATATGCATACCGTTGCCTGGGCGGTTGGCAAACGGCTTGGGCATGAAGGAGCAGATCAGGCCAAGCTCGTTGGCGATCTCGCTGGCAGCCATCTTGAAGAAGATGAAGTGGTCACACGAGGTCAGGCAGTCGGTGTAGGTGTAGTTGAGTTCGAACTGGCCATTGGCGTCCTCGTGGTCGATCTGGTAGACGTCGATGCCGGTGGCGCGCATGGCGTTGGACAGTTTTTCCAGGAAGACACGGGTGCGTGACAGGCCCTTGTAGTCGTAGCAGGGCTTGGCCAGATTGTCGCTGGCGTCGTGCGGCACGATGCTGCCGTCGGCGTTGCGGCGCAGCAGCGAAAACTCGGGCTCCAGGCCGGTGAACATCGTCAAGCCTTTTTCTGCCAACCGGGCTACTTGCTTTTTCAGTACGACACGGCTGTCGAACTTCCATGGCTCGCCTTCGACATGGCCTTCGCAGACGATGCGCGCCAAGCCCGGTTGCCAAGGCACCAGCGAGACGGTGGCCAGGTCACCCACTGCCATGAAGTCCGGGCCATGTGGCTCGATGCCCGAGCCGGAGATCGCGAAACCGGCGAAGCCCGCGCCTTCTTTCATGACGGTGTGCAAATGCTCCACTGGCACCGACTTTGCCTTGGCCACACCGTGGATGTCGACAAACTGGGCCAGCACGTAACCGATTCCTTGGGATTTGAGGTATTGCTTCGTTTCTTCAACGGTGTTGAAGCGTTGAGGGCTCACCAGATCGGTCGGGGACCTGGTTGCAAAGGGGGCTGCGACTGTGTTCAAGAGAAAAACTCCTTCGGTTGGCAATGAGAGAAATACAAGGGAACTGGCTGAGGCCGGTTTGGTGCATGACCAAGACCGATGTTTCTTGTTATGCAACATTTGTGCCTGTTGTGAATATTTTGAAATTGGCAGCACGTATACTTTTCTCACCAGCAAAGACCAAGGAGTGGGTAGTGAACAAACAAGGCGACAAGACGGCGGTTTCGCTTGAGGAATCGGTAGGATCAGCCATCAAGGAGCTGCGCCAGCGCCACGGTCTGACCATTGCACAGGTGTCGGAGCAGGCCAGCATCAGCCGCGGCATGTTGTCCAAGATCGAAAATGGACAAACCTCGGCCGGCATGGACACCCTGGCGCGCATTGCACGTGCTCTAGGGGTGTCCATGTCCATGCTGTTCAGCAAATACGATGTCACGGCGAGTGCCGCGCAGCACATTAAAAAGGGCAAGGGCATGGAAGTGGTGCGCCGAGGCACCAAAAGCGGGCACACCTACCACCTGCTTGCGTATGACCAAGGCCCGATCAAGCTGTTCGAGCCCTTCCTGATCACCATGGACGATGACTCGGAGCAGTACCCCACGTTCCAGCACCCGGGGACAGAGTTTCTATACATGCTGGAAGGCAAGATTGAATACCGCTGCGGCCAAGACTCTTACTTGCTAGAGCCTGGTGACTCGTTGACTTTTCAGGGGGAGGTGGCGCATGGACCGGAAAAGCTGGTGAAGTTTCCGATCAAGTTTCTATCGTTTATCGTCTACCCGCGCAGCGTGGAGTGAGGCGAGCGCTCAGCGCAGTTCAGCTCAGTGTGGTGACCAGCAGCAAACTGTTCGCCCCAACCGGTGTGATGTGAGCCATGACTGTGAGGCCTTGCAGGTGCAGGCAGTCGAAAGCATTGAGAACCAGCGAGTCAGCCCCCGGCAGGGCCAGCTCGAAGCGGCCACGCAGGACCAACACCAGCACATCGGGCGCAGGAGTCAGGTCCACGGCGTCGTCCTCGACGATAAGCAGCTTGGCCTGGGCCTGACCACGCTGCACCATCACGTTCCAGAGTTGGGTCGGCACATCTGGTGCATCACAGCGCAGGGATAACTCGCCGGGAAACTGTGCAGAGGAACCCGGGCCATCGAAGCGCCACGCTTGGGCGTCTCCGCTCAGACTCAGCCCGGCGCCCCGGACCATCACCGCCGTGCGGTCCAGCCCGTCAAAGCGAGAAAACGGTCCGGCTGCCGTGATGTCGGCCACGCTCACACGCCAGTTCAGCAGGTGCTCTGCCTCGCGGCTGGCGACGGTGCGTGTCCAGCCACCGCCGTTCTTCCAGGCTTCGCGCGGCAGCGCATCGATTGAAAAACGCCGCAGCGACCCAGCCGCAGGGTGTGCGCTCATGCCGTATCCACTGCCGCTGGCAGTCCTGCCGTCAGCGCTGGCAGGACATCAAACAGGTCACCCACGAAGCCCACGTCGGCGATTGAAAAGATTGGCGCATCGGGGTCTTTGTTGACGGCCACGATGAAGCCCGCGTCCTTGATGCCGGCAAGGTGTTGGATGGCGCCTGAAATGCCAAAAGCCAAGTAGACATCAGGTGCCACGGACTTGCCGGTCTGCCCAATCTGAATCGCGTTCGGCGCAAAGCCCGCATCGACTGCCGCGCGGGAGGCACCCACAGCACCGCCCAGGTGGTCAGCGAGCTGTTCGATCAGGGCCATGTGCTCGCGTGCCCCTACGCCGCGCCCGGCCGCCACCACCACACGGGCGCGGCTCAGGTCGGGGCGGTCGCTGCCCATCGTCTCCCGGTTTTCCAGACGGCTGCGGTGATCGGGCGTGACTGTCGCTACATCCACCACTGGGCAGGCGCCCTGTGTGCCGACAGCGGGTGCAAAACCGGTTGGCCGCAGGGTCAGCAAGGTCATGGCACTTTGGGTTTCCATGCGGGCGAGCACGCTGCCAGCGTACATGGGGCGCACGAAACGGTGCGCTGATTCGATGGCTACCACATCGCTCAGGTAGGCCGCCCGTAAACGTGCGGCAGCCCGCGGCAGGGCACCACGGTGCAGCATCTTGTGCGCGGCCACAAGCAGGTCGTAGGCGGGCATGAGCGCCTCGATTTGCCGCGCCAGCGTCTCAGCCGATGGCGTAACCCATTGCGGGTTGTCCGCCAGCAGCACCTGCGACACGCCAGCCAGGGCGGCGGCGGCCTGGGCCACGGCAGCACAGTCATGCCCGAGTACAAGTAGTTGCACAGGGTCACCGATTTGCGATGCGGCGCCCAGCAGGTTCAATGTGGATGGGTCGATTTGGGCGCCGTCGTGTTCGGCGATGACAAGCGTGGTCATGGTGCGTTTGTTTCCGTGGTGGGGTGTCAGGTGCCTGCGTTCAGCGCGGGTAGATGGCGCAGGAGGTCGAGCAGTTGCGGGAGGCTGCCAACCCGCACGCCAGCAGCGCGGGCGGGTGGTGTGGTGCAGGACAGCACGCGCATACGCCCAGAAGCACTGGATGCCAGCTCGGCCAGTGGCAGCATCGTGATCACCGCTTTTTTTGCCTTCATCATGTTGGGCAGGCTGATCGGGCGCGGGTCGCACAGGCGCAGGTCTACACCCAGTACGGCGGGCAAGGGAAGCCGCCATTGCTCCAGGCCCTGGTCGCCATCGCAGTCCACACGCAGGCCAGCGTCGATCAGCTCTATGCGGTTGACCGAGATCGCCTGCGGCCAGTCGAGCAGCGCGGCCAGCATGGGGGCGGTATCACCCAGGTCGTCGTCGATGGCTTGCTTGCCGCACAGCACCAGACCTACGCCCTCGTGCTGGACGAGCACGCTCAGGGCTTCGGTCAGCGCAGGTCCGTCGCTCTCCCCTGTGCCAGGATCAAGCAGAATTGCCGCATCTGCGCCCATGGCCAGCGCTGTGCGCAGCACGTCTTGTGCTATCGGACCGCCGCAGCTGACCACTGTGACCCGACTCACCTGGCCGGCCTGGCGCATCAGCACTGCCTGCGCCACGGCGACTTCGTCAAACGGGTTGATCGACATCTTCACGCCAGCGGTATCGACACCCGATCCATCGCTTTTGACACGGACCTTGACGTTGTAATCGACGACGCGTTTAACAGGTATCAGCACATGCATGTTCAACTCCCGCTCAGGACACCGCGCCCAGGCCGTAGCGGCCGGTAAGCAACTGGCCGCTACGGAAGCGCTCATGCGCGTAGGGCTTGAGCGAGACCTCGGTGGGCAGGTTCAGGGCTTCCTGCGCGAGCACCAGGCCCACACCGGGCGAAAGCTTGAAACCATGGCCGGAGAAGCCATAGCCCACCACCAGGCCAGGCACATCGGGAAGGCGGCCGAGTACCGGGTTCCAGTCGGGCGTGACGTCGTAAACGCCAGTCCACGACGAGGCCAGACCGGCTTCGCCAAATGAGGGAAAACGCTCAGCCACCTGGCCACCCACCTCGACCACATAGTCCATGGAGATGTCTCCCTGCTCGTTGTCGGGCTGGGCCAAGGTTTCGCCTACCGTGCCTTCGCTGACCAGCATCTGGTTGCCACCATAGCTGCGGCAATACAACATGCCCGGCGAGCCCAGGTCCTTGAACACCGGCATCTTGAAGCTGTAGGCCTCAGGCCCTTCGAGCGCCAGCACAATGTGGCGTTCGGCTTTCACCGGGGTTGGCACACCGGTCCATTTTTCAATGTCACCTGCCCAGATGTTTTGGGTGCTGATCACCGTGTTGCTGTGGAACTTGCCCTGGTTCGTTTCGACACCGACTACCCGCCCGCCGTCCATCAGCAGCCGTTCCACGTTGACACCTTCCATGATCTTCACGCCCTTGCGGCGTGCGGCGCGGGCAAAGCCGGTGGCCACCAGATAGGCGTCGGCGAAGCCGGCCTCGGGTTCGTAACCGATCAAGGCCGCATCGTCGAAATGCGCGATAGGCAGCAATGCGCGCGCGGCGGCCTGGTCAATCAGTTGCACCTCGACGCCCATGGTGGTTTGGCCGGCCAGTGCCGCGCGCAGGGGTTCCAGCTTGGGGCCCTCGGGGGCACAGATCAGGTAACCGCACTTGACCAGGCCTGCGGACTGCTCCTCGTCACCCAGGTAGCCGGCAAAGTCGTTGAACACCGACCACGAGAGCTTGGCCAGCTCGACGTTTTCAATCACCGAATAATGGGTGCGCAGGATGCCGGAAGACTGGGTGCTGGTGCCCGAACCGATCTGCAGCCGGTCCAGGACCAGGACCTTGCTGGCTCCTAGTCTTGCGAGGTGGTAAGCGACTGAAGTTCCGATTACGCCGGCGCCGATCACGATGGCATCATAAGTTTGCATAGGGGGCCTTTCTGGGCATGAGGTTGTCAATGGAACTGAGCTTACGGGCCCATTGCCACGCGCCGTGTAACTGAAGCAAATCAGATGCTATGGTTTGGTATATCGAATGATTCAATCCATTCCATTTCTTAAACCTACCATCGCACACCATGTCTCTTATCCCCCCTGGCACCCGCAAATCCCGCCGCTCGCGCCCGCTGCCTGACCTGCAGTTGCTCGAAGCCTTTGTTGCTGTTTGCGATGCCGGCTCCATGGCGCTGGCTGCACAGCGCCAGGGCATGAGCCAAAGCGCGATCAGCCAGGCAGTCAAAACACTGGAGACAGAGCTTGACTTGCAGCTGTTGGACAGGGAGGTGCGCCCCGCCGTCACCACCCATGCCGGGCGCGTGTTGCGTGAGCGTGCCACCCGGCTGCTGGGTCAGGCCCGAGCCATGGTTGAGCAGGTGCGCGCCACCGCACGCCACGAGCACGCGCAGATCCACCTCGGATGCGTTGACTCGTTTGCGGCTACCGTGGGGCCGCGCTTGATCCGAGCCATGTCGGGTTCAGCGCAGCAGATCCTGATGTGGTCGGGCCTGACACCCATGCTCACCGAACAGTTGCGTGGCCGCGAACTTGACTTTGCCATCTGCACCGACTCGTCTATTGATGACCCACGTATCGTGCAGCGCCTATTGTTTTCCGAATCATGGGTCGCGGTGTTCCCGAAAGGGCACCCGGTCAAGACCCTCCAATCGGCGCGCGAGCTGTCGGAGTTGCCAGCCGGTTTGCCGTTGATCCGTTACAGCCAGCGCTCGGTCATCGGCCAGCAGATTGAGCGCTTCCTGCGCCATGTCGGCGTACAGGTACCTCGCACTTACGAGTTCGACGCCACCGACCCGCTGCTTAGTCTGGTGGCCTCTGGCCTGGGCTGGGCGCTTTCCACGCCGCTGTGCCTGTGGCAATCGCGCCAGTACCTTGATGACGTGGTGGTGATCCCCATTCCCGCCACCCGGCTCGGCCAGCGTCATTTTTTCCTGCTGTCGCGCGAAGACGAATGGGCCGGTCTGGACGAACGCATTGCCCGCATCACCCGGGATGTGATCCGCCAAGACACCGGCCCGGCCATCCGCCAGTGCATGCCGGGCCTGCCGCCCGACGCCCTTTTTTGCCCCAACGAAGAAACTCCATGAACACACTTCACCCTACCTACGCCCTGCATCAGGGCACCGTGCCCCTGCTGATTTCTATCCCGCACCTCGGCACTGAACTGCCTGTCGAATTCGCTGACCAGATGAGTGATACCGCACCGATCTTGCAGGACACCGACTGGCACCTGGATCGTCTGTACGGATTTGCTGCCGGGTTGGGCGCGTCTGTTTTGCAGGCCAGGGTGTCGCGTTATGTGATCGACCTGAATCGGCCGCCCTCGGGCGAAAGCTTGTATCCCGGCCAGACCACCACCGGTCTGTGTCCGACCGAAACCTTCCGTGGCGAAGCGCTCTATGGTGAGCATCCGAAGCCCGATACGGCGCAGCAGGCTGATCGGCTGACGCGCTACTGGCGGCCTTACCACGACGCGCTGCGCACTGAACTGGACCGGCTCAAGGCCCAACATGGCGCAGTGTTGCTGTGGGATGCACACTCTATTGCCAGCGTGCTGCCGCGACTGTTCGAGGGCAAATTGCCCGATCTGAACTTCGGCACCGCCGATGGCCGCAGTTGCGCCCCGGCCATCATCGACAGCGTGGTCGCCCATGTGGGTGCAACAAGCTTCAGCCACGTGGTTAACGGCCGCTTCAAGGGCGGCTACATCACGCGCCACTACGGCTCGCCCGCAGACCGGGTGCACGCCATCCAGCTGGAGATGGGCCAGGACCTGTACATGCAAGAAGACCCACCCTTCACCTACCTCGAACACAATGCCACCTCGGTACAGCCGCTGCTGCAGAAGATGCTGCTGCAGGCGCTGGCTTCGCTGGCTGCCGTTACCGCTTGACCGCCCCCTTTTGATTTGCATAAAGAACAACTATGCCCCCCCAAGACATCCTGACCCAGCACGGCCCGCGCGAATCCATGGACTACGACGTGGTTGTGGTCGGCGGCGGCCCCGCCGGCCTGTCCGCTGCCATTCGCCTGAAACAGCTCGCCGCAGAAAAAGGCAAGGAAATCTCTGTGGTGGTGCTGGAAAAAGGCTCCGAGCCCGGTGCCCACATCCTCTCGGGTGCAGTGCTTGACCCCAAATCCCTCACTGAACTGTTTCCCAACTGGAAAGCCATGGGTGCCCCCCTGAACCAGCCGGTGA
>NZ_JAQTXM010000020.1 GCF_028688795.1 Rhodoferax sp.
CCGATCTTGTGCCGCCTCGTCGGTGACAGCGCCGGGCAGCACCTGGTGCAGCAGCGCCATCATGGCGGTTTGGATGCGTGTCAACGCTTCAGGCGTGTGGCCTTCAAAGCGCAGCACCAGCACCGGCGTGGTGTTGGAGGCACGAATCAGGCCGAAACCGTCGGGCCAATCGACCCGCAGGCCATCGATGGTGTTCAGGGTGGCTGGTGCGGGGAAGTTCACCGAGGCAACCAGTTGCGCCACCAGTGTTTGCGGCTGGCCCTCAGCGCATTTCACGTTGAGTTCTGGCGTGGAAAAACTGGTGGGCAAAGCATTCAGCACCGTGTTGGCATCTGGTGATTGGCTCAAGATTTCCAGCAGGCGACAACCCGCATAGGTGCCGTCGTCAAAGCCAAACCAGCGCTCTTTAAAGAAGATGTGGCCACTCATCTCGCCACCCAGCGGCGAGTTGACCTCTTTCATCTTGGCCTTGATCAGCGAATGCCCAGTTTTGAACATCATGGGCACACCGCCTGCCGCTTCAATGGCCGGGGCCAGGCGCTGCGAGCATTTCACGTCAAAAATGATGGTGCCACCAGGCGCACGTTTCAAGACATCCTGGGCAAACAGCATCATCTGGCGGTCCGGGTAAATGGTGTTGCCGTCTTTGGTGACTAGCCCCAAGCGGTCGCCGTCGCCGTCAAACGCCAGGCCCAGTTCGGCGTCGCTGCTCTTGAGCGCGGCCATCACATCACGCAGGTTTTCAGGCTTGCTTGGGTCAGGATGGTGGTTGGGAAAGTTGCCATCGACCTCGCTGAACAATTCTGTGACCTCGCAACCAATCGCACGCAATATGCCGGGCGCAGATGCGCCGGCGATGCCGTTACCGCTGTCCACGACGATCTTCAATGGGCGCGCTAATTTGATGTCGCCAATGATGCGCGCGGTGTACGCGACCAGCACGTCCACCGTGCGAATCTGGCCACCGGCGCGCAGCTCCCAGGTTTCATCTTCCATCATGCGGCGCAGGTTTTGGATCTCATCGCCGTAAATGGCGCGCCCGGCCAGCACCATCTTGAAACCGTTGTAGTCTTTGGGGTTGTGGCTGCCGGTGACTTGGATGCCACTGGCGCACAGTGTGTTGGCGGCAAAGTAAAGCATGGGCGTGGTGGCGAGACCGATGTCGATCACCTCAACACCGGCTGCCATCAGGCCACGCATCAGGGCAGCGCTCAAGTCCGGGCCACTCAGGCGACCATCACGGCCCACTGCTACGGCTGTTTGCCCCTCACGTAGCGCCACGGTGCCAAAGGCGCGGCCCAAGGCTTCGGCCACCGATGCATCAATGGTGCTGGGCACCACGCCGCGAATGTCGTAGGCTTTGAAAATAGTGGCTGTGAGTTGCATTGTGGGGTTCCCTGGCTGAGTCTGTTGCATGTTTTTTCGCCCTGAATTGTAGGGGCCAGGCACGGCTAAGACATCGGCCATGGCAGCTGCTAGCGGCAGTCATCGGCTGGTAGCGATGCGCTCTTGGCTGGATGTCCACATGCCGCGCGCTTATGATCGTTCACATGAACAGAGCGCCATCGGTTGCATCACAAGTGTCTCATCGACACTTCTTATTTGATAGCTTCTAACGCAATAATTTAAAGGGCTAGAGGCCTAAAACACCATGAAACTTCCTGCACACACACAAATCACCAGTATGGCCAGCCCCTTGGGGCGCATCACCATGGCTGCGGCTGACCAAAGCCTGGTCGGCGTCTGGTTTGAGGGCCAAGCTCACTTACCCGATCTGTCTGGCTTTGCGCAAGCGCCCACGCACCCGGTACTGCAGCAGGCCGCCGCGCAACTGACGCAGTACTTTGCCGGGGAGCGCACCAGCTTCGAGCTACCGCTGGACCTGAGCACCGGCACCGCGTTTCAGCAAAGCGTTTGGCAGGCGCTGCTGGCCATTGCACCGGGGCAAACCTGCAGCTACCAGACGTTGAGCGCGCTCATTGGCAACCCAGCTGCCGTGCGTGCCGTGGGTGGCGCCGTGGGTCGCAACCCCTTGAGCATCATCGTGCCCTGTCACCGCGTGGTCGGGGCCAAAGGCGCCCTGACCGGCTACGCCGGCGGGCTTGAGCGCAAAGCCGCACTGCTGCAGCTTGAAGGCGCACGTTGAAGTCCCCACACCCTGCGAGTCCCTGGCTGGCTGAGTTTGTAGCACTGGCCGCCATTTGGGGTGCGTCATTTTTATTTACCCGACTAGGCGCCACCGAGTTTGGCGCACTGCCCACCGCAGGCATACGTGTGACCATCGCCGCGCTGTTTTTGCTGCCTTTGCTGTTGCTGCGCGGGCAGGTGCCGGCCTTGCGCGCGCACTGGAAAAAGATCTTTTTCCTGGGGCTGTTGAACTCAGGCATTCCGTTTGCGCTGTACGCCTATGCGCTGCTGTCGATCAGCACCGGGCTGTCTTCGCTACTCAACGCCACTGTGCCGCTGTTTGGGGCCTTGGTGGCCTGGTTCTGGCTGAAGGACCGGCCACACGGCATGAAAATCATCGGGCTCTTGATCGGTTTTGTCGGCGTCGCCATGCTGGCATCAGGCAAAGCCAGCTTCAAGCCCAATGCCTCCGGCTTGGTCACGGGCTGGGCCGTGCTGGCGTGTTTGGGCGCCTGCCTGTGTTACGGTTTGGCGGCCAGTTTTACCAAACGTTATTTGAGCGGCGTGCCCTCGCTTGTGGTGGCTACCGGCAGCCAACTGGGTGCCACGTTGGGTTTGGCATTGCCAACACTGCTGTTTTGGCCGGCCACCATGCCCAGCGTCAACGCCTGGCTAGCGCTGCTGGTGGTGGGGGTGCTTTGCACGGGCGTGGCCTACGTGCTGTATTTCAGGCTGATTGACAAGGTCGGGGCGGCAGGTTCACTCACCGTGACATTTTTAATACCAGTGTTTGCCGTGATCTACGGCGTGGTGTTTCTGGGCGAATCCGTGACCGCCTGGATGCTGATCTGTGGCGCGGTAATTTTGTGCGGCACGGCCTTGTCGATGGGATTGTTCAAAGCGCGTGCCTGAGGCCTTGTCAGGCCGTTGGCACAAAAAACGCGACACCGTCAAACGTCCAGCCGGGCTCAATCATCAGTGGCGAGTAAAAGAGCCGCCAGCCGTCACCATTGGCCTGAACAATGTGGTGCTGGTAAATGGCCGCACTGCCTGCCACCGCGCTGGCGAAGGCGTGAAAAGCAATACCATCAGGTGTCCAGCCCAAGCCCAGGTTGGCGTTGAGGTTGTAAATGTACCTGTCACCATCACCGTTGGCCTGAGTTGCCTTGTATCGGTACACCGGAACCGTGTTGGCAATGGGTGCGGCGTAAGCCCGAAACGCCAATCCGTCAAGCACCGCCCCGGCTGGCGCGTCAGCCCCAACCGTGTAGAAATAACGCGAGCCGTCGCCGCTGACCTGCACGTTATGCCACTTGCGCACATCGGCACTCTCAAAATACGGCGCGCTGAGGCGGGTGACCACGTTGCGGGTGATGCGGCTGAACGGTGTGGCAATTTGCCCATCCAGCTCAGGCTGCAAGGCGCGCACCCAGTCGATCGTGCCACCATTGAAGATCGCACCGGCCGCCCCGCCGCGCGAGTGGATGCTGATGGCTGCATAGCCTGACTTTTCGCCAGGGCCACCCATGGCAAGGGACTTGGCATCCCAGGTGCTGGCATCGGCCAGCGCCAGCACCCGCAGCGTGGCGGGTGTGCCGTCCGCAGCAGTGGGGTAGGCGCGACCGTCGAGGCCGGTGCGAAAGTCCAGCGCATCCACTTCATAGCCGCAATAGGCACCGCCAAAATTTGCACCGGTAAGCAGGCCGGCACCCTCAAATGCCCAATGTTCGCCGCGCTGAACCACGTAGGGCGTGTCCGGACGGGCTAGTGACCCGGCCCAAGCAGCACCCAGATTCCAGCCCAGCCCGATGCTGCTGTTCTCAGGGTCTGGCGGTACCAAGCTGATCCAGTTGGTGGTTTTATAGGCCTCGCGCGTGTCCGGGTCGGTACTTCGTGATTTGTAGCAAACCAGTGTGCGATTGGCCGTGCCGCCAGAATTGGCCTCAAAGCGCACCTGCCACCAGCAGGTATTGCCGCTGAAAATTGCCGCATTACCGCCCGCACCCACAAAGATGTCAAATCGGCTACGCATATTGCGTGACCAGTATTCGTCGTGTCCCGCCGTCAGGAACAACTTATACCCATTGAGTGAAGCAGAGTCTTGATGCAAGTCCACACTGGTGCAGAAGTCGGCGGCAATGCCGTTTTTGGCCAGCCAGCGCACCAAGGGGGCTTGCCAGGGGTCAAAGGCAAAACTCAGCGGGTCGGCGTTGGGCCGGTCAAACGACACTTTGGTGGCAGGCACGCCACCCGTGGAGTTGTAGGCGTACATGCTTTTGCCACCGTAGTTGTTGTAAGCCTGCATGGTGGTGACTGGCACCTGAACCAGTACCTTGACACCGGCCGTAGGCGTTTTCGGGCGAACCACGAAAGGCACACAACACAAACGGTTGCCAGAACCAATGGCAGCGTAATAAATGCCACTGGGCCAGTTGGCAGGCACGCTCAGGGTGTAAGCCGTCGGCCAACCACAACCCGCCGCAGAGGCATTGGATGGCACCGAGCAGTTGTACAGGCTGACGTTTGTGGTCAGCAAAGTCTGGTCGGCCAGACCAACGCGAGCCACAGCCAATACAAATTTCTTACTGAGCAAGCTCAGACTCTGGCCCTGCGGGTCCCGCGCATAAAAAGTGATTTTCCCGCCCTGCTTGACCGACGTGGCCGAGGCATAACCTTCCAGGTTTGTACTGGCCGCCCAAGCCGAGTCCATCAGCCAAGATGTGGTGCTGGCCATGCCCGCCGCTTGAACAAAGCGACGCCGGGTCAAGTGTTTTGAAGCCATGGTGAATACCTCCCTTATTGAAAATGCAAACAACCACGTCGACGCTTCACTTGGCTACATCCTAAACAGATGTCAAGCGAGATACCGTTGAGCTACAAGAAATGGGAGTTGGCTCAGACGAGCCAACAGCAATTTGCTACCAAACCGCGCCATTGTCAGAAAAATGTCGATAGTTCAATTGATTCTTCTTGAGTTTGTGAGCTATTTACCATCGCATGGCAATTTTTCAAAAATTAAGGCGCAGTTGAGCCTCTTCTTTTGTCGCCCGATCTCAGCTTTAGAGCAACACTGCGTCGAACAAATTTTGACCAACTGCAAAATTTGTAGGCATAAAAAAAGCCCTACTTTTAAGGTAGGGCTTTTTCGTAAGTCATTGAAACCAATGACTAATTTGGCGGAGCGGACGGGACTCGAACCCGCGACCCCCGGCGTGACAGGCCGGTATTCTAACCAACTGAACTACCACTCCTGGTAGCTAACGTTTACTCTTTCGAGTCAAGTCATTTGTCCTTGCGGACAAACCGTTACCGACTTGCGCCACTTTACTTTTCAGTAAACTGGCGACCCCACGGGGATTCGAACCCCGGTACCTACCGTGAAAGGGTAGTGTCCTAGGCCTCTAGACGATGGGGTCATAACCTTTGGACTTCCGTCTCTTGAAAACAATGGTGGAGGTAAGCAGGATCGAACTGCTGACCTCTTGCATGCCATGCAAGCGCTCTCCCAGCTGAGCTATACCCCCTCAATAACACCACTTTGTTTAGAAGCAGTGTTTGTTTCCAAGCCTCAAATTATAGTGTGAATTTCAGGCTGTTTCTAATCTGCTGATAACTTTTTCGCGATCGAACAATTCAAGCATCGCATCCAGGGACGGTGTATGGGCATTTCCGGCCACCAGCACACGCACGGGCATGGCCAAATGTGGCATTTTCAGACTGCAAGCCTTCAGCACTTCCTTGATCTCGGTCGCGATGCTGGCTTTGTCCCAGGCGCAGGTGCCCAATCGATCTGCCAGCATGGTCAACGCGGGTTTGATGGCATCGGTCACATGCTGGGCGAGATCCGCTGCAGCGGGTTGCACATCCGCATAAAACACTGCCGCCCATTCGGCCAGCACCACAGTGGTGTCGCAACGGTCTTTGAACAGCGCACAAATGCGTGGCAGACGCTCATCTGCCGCAAGGCCCCGTTTTAGCAATTGCGCTTCCACAAGTGGCACCAACACCTCATCGGCGGTGATTTTGATGTGTTGGGCATTGACCCAGCGTAGCTTGGCTTCGTCAAACTGCGCAGCACTTTTACCCAAATGATCCAGGTTGAACCACTCAACAAACTGCGCCCGGCTGAAAATCTCGTCATCGCCATGGCTCCAGCCCAGACGCGCCAGGTAATTCACCATGGCATCGGGCAGATAACCTTCTTCGCGGTACTGTGTCACCGGTTTGGCGCCGTTGCGCTTGCTCATTTTTTCGCCCTGCTCGTTGAGCACGGTGGGCAAATGGGCATACACCGGGGGCTCTTTGCCCAAGGCTTTGAAGATGTTGATTTGGCGTGGCGTGTTGTTGACATGGTCGTCACCGCGAATCACATGGGTGATGGCCATGTCAATGTCGTCCACCACCACACAGAAGTTGTACGTGGGCGTGCCATCAGGGCGTGCAATCACCAAGTCATCGAGTTCGTCGTTGCTGATCTCAATGCGACCTTTCACCTTGTCTTCCCACACGACCGAGCCACCTTGCGGGTTCTTGAAACGCAACACCGGCTGCACACCTTCGGGAATAGCGGGCAGCACCTTGCCCGGCGCTGGTCGCCAAGTGCCGTCGTAGCGTGGTTTTTCTTTGGCCGCAGTCTGACGCTCCCGCAGGGCGTCCAACTCCGTCATGCTCATGTAGCAAGGGTAAACATGACCTGCAGTCACCAAGTCAGCCAACACCGCCTTGTAGCGGTCCATGCGCTGCATTTGGTAGAACGGGCCTTCGTCATAGTCCAGGCCCAACCAGCTCATGCCCTCGATGATCACATCGACAGCAGCCTGGGTGGAACGCTCCAGGTCGGTGTCTTCAATGCGCAAAATGAAGTCGCCGCCAGTAGACCGGGCAAACGCCCACGGGTACAAGGCGGATCGAATGTTGCCGAGGTGGATAAAGCCAGTGGGTGAAGGCGCGAAACGGGTACGGGTTTTTTGTGTCATGGGTCAGCTCAGTGTGTTCAGGCCGCGCAACAGGTCAGCCTTGATGTCGTCAAGATGCTCCAGGCCCACGGCGATGCGGATCAGGCCCTGGCCAATGCCTGCGGCTTGCCGCTGGTCTTCAGTCATGCGGCCGTGGGACGTGGTGGCAGGATGCGCAATGGTGGTTTTGGTGTCCCCCAAATTGGTTGTCACCGAGCACACCAGTGTGCTGTCAATCACATGGAACGCCCGCTTGCGGCCTTGTGCAGCATCCGATGCATGTACATCAAACGACACCACGGCCCCGCCCAAGCCACTTTGCTGGCGCATGGCCAAGTCGTGCTGCGGGTGCGATGCCAAACCTGGGTAATAGACATGCGCCACATTGGGCTGCGTCTGCAGCCAGGTGGCCAGGGCCAGCGCGCTGTCGCACTGGGCGCGCATGCGAATGGCCAAGGTTTCCATGCCTTTGGTGACCACCCAGGCGTTGAACGGCGACAGCACCACACCCACCGTGCGGTTGATCGGCCAAAACACATCATTGACGTATTTCTGGCTGCAACAAATGGCGCCTGCCACCACCCTGCCCTGACCGTCAAGGTACTTGGTGCCGGAATGAATCACAAAGTCCGCACCATATTCAACCGGGCGTTGCAGGGCGGGTGTGCAAAAGCAGTTGTCGACTGCCAGCAGCGCACCCCCTGAGTGCGCCACCTCGGCCAGTGCAGCAATGTCACAAATATCTGTCAAGGGATTGGTCGGCGTTTCGGCAAACAACAGCTTGGTATTGGGCTTGACGGCCGCGCGCCATTGCGCCACATCAATTTGCGACACAAAAGTGGTTTCCACACCGAACTTGGCAAACTCGACCGCAAACAGCCGCAAGGTCGAGCCAAACACAGACTGCGAACACACCACGTGGTCACCCGCGCGCAACAAACCCATGCCCAACAACAAAATAGCAGCCATACCACTGGAGGTAGCGATCGCCGCCTCGGTGCCCTCAAGCGCCGCCAGCCGCTGCTCCATGGCAGTCACGGTGGGGTTGCCGACGCGGGTGTAGGTGTAGCCGTCTTCCTCATTGGCAAAACGCTTGCGCGCGGTTTCTGCGTCGGGCTGGACAAAACTGCTGGTCAGGTAAAGCGCCTCTGAGTTTTCGCCATACTGGCTGCGCTCGATGCCCGTGCGCACCGCCAAGGTGTCGCGATGCAAGTTGTCAGGGAGTTTCTTTGCCGTCATGGTTAGTCTTCGTGATTAGGCAAGGCCAGGCGGGACGTTTCCTCCTGGCTTTCATCGCCGCCGACGCGGCTGGCATTGAGGCGAACAATGTCTTCCAGCGTGATGTCGCCAGTGACGTAGATGCCGTCAAAACAGGAGGCATCAAAGTTCTTGATCGTGGGGTTGAGTGAGCCAATGGCTTTCTTCATGCCATCCACATCCTGATAAATCAGCGCATCGCAGCCAATAATCTCGCGAATCTCTTCCACGGTGCGGTTGTGAGCCACCAACTCTTGCGGGTTAGGCATGTCAATGCCATACACATTGGGGTAACGCACCGGCGGTGCTGCGCTGGCCATATAGACCTTGCGGGCACCAGCGTCGCGGGCCATTTGCACAATTTCTTTGGACGTGGTCCCGCGTACGATGGAGTCGTCCACCAGCAACACGTTGCGGCCTTTGAACTCACTGGCGATCACGTTGAGCTTTTGGCGCACTGATTTTTTACGCACCGATTGCCCAGGCATGATGAAGGTGCGACCCACGTAACGGTTTTTCACAAAACCTTCGCGGTAAGGCAAACCCAGCAATTGCGCCAGCTGCGCCGCGCTTGGGCGGCTGGACTCAGGGATTGGGATCACCACGTCAATCTCATTGGGCGGCACGGTCGAAATCACGCGCTTGGCCAGGGACTCACCCAGGTTCAGGCGCGCCTGGTACACCGAGATGCCGTCCATCACCGAATCAGGCCGGGCCAGGTAAACAAATTCAAAAATACACGGGTTGTGCACCGGGTTCGCAGCACATTGCTGGCTGTGAATATTGCCCTTGAGGTCAATGAACACGGCTTCACCGGGCTCGACATTGCGCTCAAACTGGTGCGACGTGCCTTCCAGCGCCACCGATTCGCTGGCCAGCATCCAGGTGTCGCCACTGCGCCCCATGCACAGCGGGCGAATGCCGAATGGGTCACGAAATGCCAGCACACCATGGCCGGCAATCAGCGCGATCACGGCATAAGACCCCTTGACGCGCAGATGCACCTTGCGAACTGCTTCAAACACATCACGTGGCCGTAGCGGCATGCCGCGCGTGGTCGCTTCAATCTCATGTGCCAGCACGTTGAGCAGCACCTCGGAGTCGCTCTCAGTGTTGATGTGGCGGTGATCGGTGCTGAACAACTCGGCCTTGAGGGCATGCGCGTTGGTCAGATTGCCGTTGTGCACCAGCACAATGCCAAAGGGTGCGTTGACATAGAAAGGCTGTGCTTCTTCTTCACTGAATGCATTGCCGGCTGTGGGATAACGCACTTGCCCCAAGCCACAGTTTCCTGGAAGTGAGCGCATGTTACGGGTCCGAAACACATCACGCACCATGCCTTTGGCTTTGTGCATGAAGAATTTACGCTCCTGCTGGGTGACGATGCCCGCAGCGTCTTGGCCGCGGTGCTGCAGGAGCAACAAAGCGTCATACAGGAGCTGATTTACCGGGGCGTTGCTGACAACACCAACAATTCCACACATAGTTTTCCAATCTTTTTCAACGACTAATTCAATGCCAATATCAACAACTAATTCAGGTTGGCAAAAACTTTTCCAGGTGGCCAGGCAACGCCGGTTTCAAGCCCTTCAGCACCACAACTGCCACCCCGGCCCCTACCGACGCTTGCCAGGCTGGGTTTGATTTCATTGGCGTCAGGTCCACCAGCACAGTAGCTAACAGCAGCAGCAGCACACCCCGAACAGACCCGAACACAGCACCCAGCGCCCGGTCCACCGGGCGCAAGCCCACGGCCGTGGTGAGCTTTTTAACCACCACTGCGACTAGGCTACCCAGCACAACAACCATCAAAAACACCAGCACAAACCCTGCGGCATATCGCATCATGTCGCTGGAACCACCCATTGGCAAATACTGCGCGGCATCCAGCGCCAACCACTGCGCCAGCACGAATGCGGCCACCCAACTGAGCAAGGACAAAACTTCAAACACCAAACCACGCCAAGCCCCCAACAGCATGGACGCCAACAGCACGGCTGCAAAAATCCAGTCCAGCGCGGGCATGCTCACCGTCTTAAAGCGTCAGCAGCGCGGCTGGCAAGTTCAGCTTTTTGATCTTTTCAGAAGCTTTTTCAGCCTCGGCCCGGGCGGCAAATGGCCCCACTCGCACGCGAATTCGCTTGCCGTCCTTGGTCTCAGCCACATTGGTGTAAGTTTTCAGGCCGGCCCGCTCCAGCTTCAGGCGAACCTCATGCGCGCGCGTCGCGTCGGCAAACGCCCCAACCTGGACGACAAAACGCCCCACTGCCGCAGCAGGTGAATCCACCGTCTTGCCATCCAGCAAAGACTGTGCTTTGACAGCCTCCAGCGGCTTGGCAGCCACAACAGGGGCGGCCGGACTGGCAGGTTTTGGCACCTCTTTTGCTTCACTTTTTATAGCTTCAACTGCTTTTTCAACGGGAGCTTGAGGCTTGTTCTTTTCAGGGGCCTCGGTGATTACGCCAGGCTCATCAGCGAGCACACGGGATTTGGCTGGATTGCCCACAGCATTGGGCGACACCTCTGCTGGCGCAGCGACTGGGGCCGCTGGGGCTGTTGATTCTGGCGTTGACTGCGAAGGTGTGGCATTCGGAAAGGCAAGTGGCACTACCTTGTTGCGGTCAGGTATGTCAATGGGCATGTCGACGGCAATCGGGCGCGGTTGCTTGTCAAAAAGCAACGGAAAGCCAATCACCCCCAACAGCACCAACACACTAGCCCCTACCAAACGGTGTTTGGCGCGCTGGCGCAGGGCATCAATGCTCTGTGGCGCAGGGGGCGCACTGGCGGGCTCGTCGGCAGCTTTGCGAAACTTGAAGAAAGGCATGCTGGATCAGTTGATAGAAATCAGTCGAAGGAAACCAGGAAATATCAGGCGGCAGGCAGATGTTTGGCCTGTAGGCGGGGCACCCCGTCTCTGACCACGCCGCCTACGGTGTAGAACGACCCAAAGACAACGATTCTATCAGCGGGGTCTGCGCCAGCGAGGGCCGCCTGCAGTGCCGATTCGGGATCTGGGTGGGTGCTGGCACTGGCATCTTTGCGGGTGTTTTGGGCTTGCCAAGCCTGCATCAGATCCGCGGAACTGGCGGCGCGGGCGGTCGGCAAATCTGTGAAATACCACTTGTCAACCAAGGGGTTGAGGCGCTTTAAAAGGGCCGCTACGTCCTTGTCGGCCATGGCACCAAACACCGCGTGTGTGGTGGGGAAATACCCCATGGCGTCCAGATTGAGGGCCAGCGCGGCAGCCGCGTGCGGGTTGTGCGCCACATCCAGCACCAGCGTCGGTTGGCCCGGCACAATTTGAAAACGCCCTGGCAGTTCGGCAAACACCAGTCCATTGCGCACCGCTTGCGCGGTAACCGGCAAGCGCTCGCGCAGCGCGGTGAGCGCCGCCAGTACACCGCCGGCATTGACCAGCTGATTGGCCCCACGCAAGGCCGGATACGCCAAGCCGCTGTAACGCCTGCCGCGCCCGGCCCAGTTCCACTGCTGCTTGTCACCCGACACGTTGAAGTCTTGCCCAACGCGCCACAAATCTGCACCAACTTCCAGCGCCCGGTCGAGCACGCTTTGCGGCGGCAGCGGGTCGCTCACCACCACTGGTTTGCCGGTGCGCATGATGCCGGCCTTCTCGTAGCCAATGGCCTCCCGGGTTTCGCCCAGCAGCGCCACATGGTCCAGGTCAATGCTTGTGATGATGGCGCAGTCGGGCTCGATGATGTTCACAGCATCCAGGCGCCCCCCCAAGCCGACTTCAAGAATCACCACGTCAAGCGTCTGGTGACGCATCACGTCCAGAATGGCAAGCGTGGTGAACTCAAAGTAGGTGAGCGAGATATTTTGATCATTTTGGCTTCTAGCCCTTTCCACATCTGCGAGAGCAGCTACCAAATAGGAAGCATTCACCGGGTCGCCATTGAGCCGTAGGCGCTCTTCAAAATGCACCAGATGTGGCGAGGTGTAAACCCCGGTGCGGTAGCCCGCCTGCATCAGAATGGATTCAAGCATGGCACAGGTGGAGCCTTTGCCATTGGTGCCGGCCACGGTGATGACCGGGCAAGAAAAACGAATGCCCATGCGCTCGGCCACGGTGCGCACGCGGTCCAGGCCGAGGTCAATGGTGACGGGGTGGAGTTGCTCGCAGTGGGCGAGCCAGTCTTGAAGGGTTTGAGGCGTTGATGTCATACGGCCTGAATTGTCTCCCAGTGCAGGGTAAACCCGGCGCCAGCGGGACAATTTTGACCGCAATGGCATGATGGCGGGCATGAATACCCCCATCCTCACCGTTTACGGCATCCCCAATTGCGACACCGTTAAAAAAGCCCACAGCTGGCTGACCACGCAAGGCGTCGCCTATATTTTTCATGATTTCAAAAAACAAGGCGTACCTGCTGCGTTGCTGCCGCAGTGGCTGGCGGCAGTTGGTTGGCAGACATTGGTGAACCGCAAAGGCACCACCTGGCGCAAGCTCGATGAGGCCACCCGTCTGGCAGTGGTAGATGACGCATCAGCCACCGCCCTGATGCTGGCGAACCCCAGTGTCATCAAGCGACCGGTGGTGGTGTGGGGTGATGGCAGCATCAGCGTTGGCTTTGATGTTGATGTATTTAAGGCGCACCTTTGAGCAAAACCAAGCGCCCCTAAAATCCAAAGCTTTCATCGCCCGGAAATACCAGCATCATGACCACCACCCACATTGACGGCGTGTCCGTTACCACCCAAGCCAGCGTTTACTTTGACGGCAAGTGCGTCAGCCATGGCATCACATTTGCCGACGGCACCAAAAAATCAGTCGGTGTGGTGCTGCCCGCCACCTTGACCTTCAATACCGGTGCGCCAGAAATCATGGAATGTGTGGCGGGTAGTTGCGACTACAAACTGGCCGGCACCGAGGCCTGGCTGACTTCCAAACCGGGTGACACGTTCAGCATTCCAGGCGATTCCAGCTTTGACATTCGCGTCACCGAGCCGTACCACTACATCTGCCACTTCGGCTAATTTTTGGATGACGGGCTAAAAAGTGCCCCAGCGTCGTTGCGCCGCCTTGCCGTACAAGGACGTACTGTCTGCGGCGGCGCGCCTAGCTGGGACAATTTTTAGCCCGTCCGAGACATTTGTGAATATTATTTTTTATAGTTACTCACGCTTATTCCATAAGGGCTAGAGGCCAAAATCATGTCAAATACCATTCTTCAAAACATTCCCGTCGACCAAAAGGTCGGCATCGCTTTCTCGGGCGGGCTTGACACCAGCGCGGCCCTGCACTGGATGAAACTCAAAGGCGCCCTGCCCTACGCCTACACCGCCAACCTGGGCCAGCCTGACGAGTCGGATTACGACGAGATCCCACGCAAGGCGATGGAGTATGGCGCTGAAAAGGCCCGGTTGATCGACTGCCGCCAACAGCTCGCCGCCGAAGGTATTGCCGCGCTGCAAGCAGGCGCCTTTCACATCACCACCGCGGGTGCCACCTACTTCAACACCACGCCGCTGGGCCGCGCTGTGACCGGCACCATGCTGGTGAGCGCCATGAAGCAAGACGATGTGAACATCTGGGGCGATGGTTCCACCTTCAAGGGCAACGACATCGAGCGCTTCTACCGCTACGGGCTGCTGACCAACCCAGCACTCAAAATCTACAAGCCCTGGCTGGACCAGCAATTCATCGACGAACTCGGTGGCCGCGCCGAGATGTCTGCGTTCATGACTGCGCACGGTTTTGGCTACAAGATGAGCGCTGAAAAGGCGTACTCCACCGACAGCAACATGCTGGGCGCCACGCACGAAGCCAAAGACCTGGAGTTTTTAAGCAGCGGCATGAAGATCGTCAACCCCATCATGGGCGTGCCGTTCTGGAAAGAAGACTGCGTGGTGAAGGCTGAAGAAGTCTCGGTGCGCTTTGAAGAAGGCCGCCCGGTGGCCCTGAACGGCGTTGAATACCCTGATTTGGTCAGCCTGATTCTGGAAGCCAACCGCATTGGTGGCCGCCACGGCTTGGGCATGAGTGACCAGATCGAAAACCGCATCATTGAAGCCAAGAGCCGCGGTATTTACGAAGCCCCTGGCTTGGCGTTGTTGTTCATTGCCTACGAGCGTTTGGTGACCGGCATCCACAACGAAGACACCATTGAGCAGTACCGCGACAACGGCCGCAAACTGGGCCGCCTGCTGTACCAGGGCCGCTGGTTCGACAGTCAGGCCATCATGCTGCGGGAAACCGCCCAGCGCTGGGTGGCCCGCGCTGTGACCGGCACGGTATCCATTGAGCTGCGCCGCGGCAACGACTACTCGCTGCTCAACACCGAGTCCCCCAACCTGACCTACGCGCCCGAGCGCCTGAGCATGGAAAAGGTGGAAGACGCGCCGTTTTCACCTCTGGACCGCATTGGCCAGCTGACCATGCGCAACCTGGACATCACCGACACGCGTGCCAAGCTGAGCATTTATGCCAAAGCGGGCTTGCTGTCGCTGGGATCTGATGGCGACTTCTTGAGCTTGAAAAACGACGAGCCTAAATAAGCGGCACCAAAGCAGGGGCACAGGCAGACCAAGCCTGTGCCTTTTTTTATGTGCGCACCAGGTATTGCTGCGCAATCGGCTTCAAGGCTGATGCGGTGATGCCCAGCGAGGCCAGGCCCGGCAGCTTGCCCGAGGCCACGTTGTCAATCTTCATTGAATCCAGGTTGTCGACACTCATCAAGGGTTGACCGGGGGCCAGGCCTATCAGCGTGGCCTGGAGCCGCCCGGCCCAGGTGGGCAATGCAATCACCGGCCGACCCAGACCGCCTGCGACGCCACTGATTTGCGCGGCAAGCTGCACAATTTCTTTCAGCGTGTAGACATCGGGCCCAGCCAATTCAATGATGCGCGGCGAAGCCTGTCCATTGGCCCCTTTGAGACAAGCCACCACGGCACTCGCCACATCCTGCACCCACACCGGCTGAAAGCGCGTGGCGGCACCTGCCAAAGGCATCAGCGGGAAGACTTTCTGCAACTTGGCAAACAGGTTCAAAAACTTGTCACCTTCGCCAAAAATCACGCTGGGCCGAAGGATGCTCAAATCAAAACCCTTGTGCGCCGCAGCGCCAGCACCACCGCCCGCTGCAGCTTGCAGCAATACTGCCTCGCCCTCGCCTTTGGAGCGCAAGTACATGGACGGCGACTTTTCAGGCTGCAAAGAATCCGCACCCAGCGCGCTGATGTGCACCACCTGGGCCACGCCGCCAGCCAGGCAGGCCCGTGCAATTTTTTTCGGTAACGCCACATGCACGTGTTCAAAAGCGGCTTGGTCGCCATGAAGAATGGCCACCAAGTTGACGAGTGCGTCATGCCCCGCCACAGCGCCCGCCAGGGCCGCTTCGTCATGCAGGTCCAGCTCCAGCACCGTCAGACTCGGCAAATGCATGATGTTCGTGGCATTGGACCTGCGCCGCGTCGGCACCGTCACCTGCCAGCCCTCACGAATGAGTTTTTCACACACACGGGCGCCAACGAAGCCGGTACCACCTAACACAATGATTTTTTTCATGGCGGCAATGATGCGTCAAAACTTGGGGAAATCGCTGCCGTGGGGTCAAATAACGACGGGTTCGGCTTCCAGCATGATGCCAAAGCGCTCGTACACGCTGGTTTGAATGGCGCGGGCCAGGGTCATGACCTCGCCACCCGTGGCGCCATCACTGCCACTGACCGAACCACGATTGACCAGCACCAAGGCCTGTTTTTCGTACACACCCGCCTGCCCGACCGACTTGCCGCGCCAACCGCATGAATCAATCAGCCAACCTGCCGCCAGCTTGACCGAGCCGTCGGCCAACACGTAATGCACCACCTTGGGGTCGCGAGCAATGATGTCGGCACACTGCTCACGGGTGACGCTGGGGTTTTTGAAGAAACTGCCGGCGTTGCCAATCAGGTCGGGGTTGGGCAACTTGGCACGCCGAATGTCACAGACCCAATCAAAGATCTGCTGCGCTGAGGGCTGAGTGCAGTCGTGCTCAGCCATTTTTTTCTCGATGTCCGCATAGCCTAATACCGGTTTCCAGTGTTTCGGCAATGCAAATCGCACACGCAAAATCAGGGCCCGATCTTTCAGTCCCAGCGCCTTCTGGTCGGCATCGGTATTGGCGGAACTGCTATGCTTAAAAATGGAGTCGCGGTAACCAAAAGCACACTGCGCAGCGTTCAGGGTGAATAGTTCACCAGTGTGCAAATCGATCGCATCCAGCGAATCAAAGCGATCTTGCAGCTCCACCCCGTAGGCACCGATGTTTTGCACCGGCGACGCGCCCACCGTGCCGGGAATGAGCGCCATGTTTTCCAGACCCGGCAAACCCTGCGCCAAGGTCCAGGCGACAAATTCATGCCAGTTTTCACCAGCACCGGCTTCCACAATCAAAGCTTTGGCGGTTTCGCCAGCCAGCCTGCGGCCCATCACCTCGACCTTCAGGACCAAGGCCTTCACGTCACCAGTGAGCACCACATTGCTTCCGCCACCCAGCACAAATTTGGGCATTTGAGCCCAGGGTGCCTCGGCCAACAGGGCGCGCACATCAGACGCATCGACGATACGCGCCAACGCCTGCGCTTTGGCCACGATGTGGAAGGAATTGAAAGGCTGAAGGGGAACGTTTTTCTCGACTAACATGGTGGAATTGTCGAACATTTTGTGAGTACTTCTATGCCCTCTTTTGATACCGTTTGCGAAGCCAGCATGGTTGACGTGAAACACGCCATTGAAAACACCACCAAGGAAATCACCACCCGCTTTGACTTCAAGGGCACGCCTGCAGCCATTGAACTCAAGGACAAGGAAATCACCATGATTGGCGACGCTGACTTTCAGCTCAGCCAGATCGAGGACATCTTGCGCAACAAGCTCACCAAGCGCAATGTGGACGTGCGTTTTCTGGACAAGGACGATGTACAAAAAATCGGGGGTGACAAGGTCAAGCAAGTCATCAAGATCCGTGACGGCATTGAGACCGAGTTGGCCAAAAAAATCCAGCGCATCATCAAAGACAGCAAGATCAAGGTGCAAGCCGCCATTCAAGACGGCAAATTGCGCGTGACAGGCAAGGACCGTGACGACCTGCAAGCTGCCATGGCGCTGATGCGCAAAGAAGTCACTGACATTCCGCTGAGCTTTGACAACTTTCGCGATTAAGCAACCACGCTTCCCGGTTGCTGCACGCCATGCGACTGATCGTCAAATCCGAAGACGAATACGAAGACCTGCTGGGCCAATGGTCAGATCTGGAATCCAGCTTGGGCGTGATTTTGGCTCACCCAACCAGCGCCCAGGAGTTTGAAGCGCGTATCTACCAATATGACCGCTGGATGCAAGACCTGATCCAGCGCGACGCCGATGTGGCGCTGTACCTGCTGTTTCAGTTGGCCGCGCAGTCACCCGTGGGCTACAGCGCGTCGCACGCGCTGGTGTGCGCCGTGTTATGCCACTTGGTGGCCCCTGAATTTGAGTTGACCCTGCATGAGCGCAATAGCCTGGTGCGCGCCGCGTTCACCATGAACATTGCCATGACAGCGCTGCAAGACCAGCTGGCCACGCAGCGTAGCAAGCCCAGCCAAGAGCAGCAAACAGCAATCAAGGCGCACACGGCCATGGGGGCCTTGATGTTGGGCAACCTGGGCATTGCCAATGAGCTGTGGCTGGAAACGATCCAACTGCACCACCAGGAAGCGTCGCAGCAAGCCGAACTGGAAACGCTGACACCACCGCAGCGCCTGGGCATGATTCTGCAAGTGGTTGACCGCTATGCGGCCATGATCAGCCCGCGCCAATCCCGCGAAGGCCGCAGCGCTGTTGAGTCTGCCAAAAACATCATTCACAGCAGCGCTGACCACGACAACCCCGTGGGCCAGGCACTGGTGCGCATTGTGGGCCTGTGCCCGCCCGGCACCTTTGTGCAACTTGACGATGACAAGGTGGCTGTGGTCATGCGCCGCAGCGACCAGCCCAACCTGCCTGACGTTGCCATTGTGCTCAACGCCCATGGCGACCAAGTGAAACCACCCACCTTGCACCACACGGCCGAAGGAAGGCCTGGCATCAAAGGCGCGCTGCCCGCCTCGGCCATGCAAGAGCGCATCAACCACCATGTGATCTTGCAATTGGGCATGCAGGCTGCTTGAGTTGGTTTGCTATTTTATAAATAGCAATAGGTTCTTATAGAATAAGGACTAGACGCTTAATTTATGAAAATTTAGCTCGCAATCCATTCAAAATAAGCCAACCCCTTCATGCCTGATACCTCCGCGCTCGTTTCACAAGCCCTGGCGTTAGCCACCCAAAGCCTGCTGCTAACGTCCCCCAACCCACGTGTGGGTTGCGTCATCGTCAGCGCAGATGGGCAAGTGCTCGGCCGTGGTAACACGCAACGCGTCGGCGGTCCGCACGCTGAAATCAAGGCGCTGCGCGATGCCGCAGAAAAAAACCACTCGGTGGTGAATGCCACCGCTTATGTCACCCTCGAACCCTGCGCCCACCATGGCCGCACGGGGCCGTGCTGTGACGCGTTGATCACTGCCGGCATCAAGAAAGTGGTAGCCACAAACACCGACCCAAATCCGCTGGTGGCTGGCCAGGGCTTTGCGCGCTTGCGCGCTGCAGGCGTCGCTGTTGAACTGCTCCAAGCCGATGACCCGCTCGCCAGCGCGGCACGCGAACTCAACATTGGCTTCTTCAGCCGCATGGTCCGCAAAAAGCCTTGGGTGCGCATGAAGATGGCCGCGTCGCTGGATGGTCAAACGGCGCTGCAAAACGGTGTCAGCCAATGGATCACCTCAGAGGCCGCCCGCACCGACGGTCACGCTTGGCGCGCCAGGGCCTGTGCCGTGCTTTCCGGTATTGGCACGGTGCTGGCCGACAACCCAAAGCTTGACGTGCGGCTGGTCAACACGCCGCGTCAACCCCACGTCGTCGTTATAGACAGCCGCCTGGAAACACCGCTGGATGCTGCTTTTTTTATAGCTGGTCGCGCTTGCTACATCTATGCTGCAGTGCCAAATGATGTAAAAAAATTGGCGCTTGAGGCACGCGGTGCCACGGTGATTTACCTGCCCGGCAAGACACCTGGCACAGAGGGCAAGGTCGACCTCAACGCCGTGTTGTTGGACCTGGGCAAGCGCGAAATCAACGAACTGCACGTGGAAGCCGGCCACAAACTCAATGGCTCTTTCATTCGTGAACGCCTGGTCGACGAGTTTCTGGTTTACCTTGCACCCAAACTGCTGGGGCTTGGCCAGGGCATGGCCAACTTTGGCCCACTCACCACGCTCGATGAGGCGGTGAACCTTGACTTTCAAAGCGTCGAGCGCGTCGGTGCTGACCTGCGCGTGCTGGCCAGAGAACCGGGGCGTGACAGGTTTTAAGTAGCCGCCCGCCATCGCACGTGACTTAACCTGCGAAAATACCCGGATGTTTACAGGAATCATCACCGGCATCGGCCGCATCACCGCCATTGAGCCCCTGGGCCAAACGGCCACCCATGGCAAACGACTCACCATTGCGTGCCCACCCGATTATTTGAATGACGCGGGGTTAGGCGACAGCATTGCGCTCAACGGCGCATGCATGACCGTCACCACACTTGATGTCGCGCGACACCAGTTCACGGTGGACATCTCGGCCGAGTCGCTCAGCAAAACCGCCGGTTTGGCGGCCATCGGCCCGATCAACCTTGAAAAAGCCTTGCGCGCCCATGACCGTTTGGGTGGCCACATCGTCTCGGGCCACGTTGACGGCGTTGGCACCGTCACCCACTTCGCCCAGATCAGCGAAAGCTGGGAACTGAGGGTGCAGGCCCCCAAAGAATTGGCCAAATACCTGGCGTTCAAGGGCTCTATCACCATCAACGGCGTCAGCCTGACAGTGAACCAGGTGACAGATTTGCCCGACGGTTGTGAGGTGAGCATCAACCTGATCCCGCACACCGTGCAAAACACGGCGCTTGGCTCGCTGGCGGCAGGCTCACAGGTGAACCTGGAAATTGATTTGATCGCGCGCTATGTCGAGCGCATGCTCAACCCGGCAGCACGAGTTGAGACCGCCTGAAAACCAAAACAACACTGAACCCTTATTTTTTGAAGAACTGCCCATGACAACTCCAAGCCCCGTGGCTATTTCCCCCGTTGAAGACATCGTCGCCGACATCAAAGCAGGCCGCATGGTCATTCTGGTTGACGAAGAAGACCGCGAGAACGAGGGCGACCTTGTCATGGCCGCCGAACACGTCACCGCAGATGCCGTTAATTTCATGGCTCGTTTTGGCCGTGGCCTGATCTGCCTGACTTTGACCAAAGAGCGCTGCGAACGCCTGCAACTGCCACCCATGACAGTACGCAACGGCGACAAAAAAGGCACCGCATTCACCGTGTCGATTGAAGCCGCAGAAGGTGTCACCACCGGTATTTCGGCCGCCGACCGGGCCTGCACTGTGCTGGCGGCCGTGGCCCAAAATGCCAAAGCAGATGACCTGGTCCAGCCCGGCCACATCTTCCCGCTGCAGGCTGTAGAAGGCGGCGTGCTGATGCGAGCCGGTCACACTGAAGCCGGTTGCGACCTGGCCGCCATGGCGGGCTGCGAGCCAGCTTCCATGATTTGCGAGATCATGAAGGACGATGGCACCATGGCACGCCTGCCTGACCTGCAGCTGTTTGCCGCCGAGCACGGAATCAAGATTGGCACCATTGCTGATTTGATTCACCACCGCAGTCGCGTCGAATCTCTGGTGGAGCATGTGGGTTCACGCCCACTCAAAACCGCGTTTGGCGAGTTCACCGCGCACGCCTTCAAAGACAAGACGGCCCACGGCGTTCACTTGGCGCTGGTCAAGGGCCAATGGGACGAAAACGAGGCCGTGCTGGCACGTGTGCACGAGCCCCTGTCTGTGCTGGACGCCCTGGAAGTCGGCCGCACCATGCACTCCTGGAGCCTGGACGCCAGCCTGAAGCGTGTCGCCTCCGAAGGCAAAGGCGTGGTGGTGTTTTTGAACTGTGGCGAAAGCGGCAACCAACTGTTGGATCAGTTTGATGGCACAGCGCGCGCCAGCCACGGGCCAGAGCGTGGCCGCATGGACCTGCGCTCTTACGGCATCGGTGCTCAGATTTTGCGCGAATGTGGCGTGCGCAAAATGCACCTGATGAGCACACCCCGCCGCATGCCCAGCATGACCGGTTACGGCCTTGAAATTGCCAGCTACGTCACCGCTTAAGCACCCATACCGAACAGGAAACAAACCCATGCTGATTGCAGACCAAGGCACGCTCGATGCCACCGACAGCCGCCTGAACGGCAAAAAGCTCACCATTGGCATCGTGCAAGCCCGCTTCAATGCCGGCATCACCGACGCGCTGGCCGCTGCCTGCACGGCCGAATTGCTGGCGCTGGGTGTGCCTGAAAAACACATCACGCTGGTGCAGGTGCCCGGCGCGCTGGAGGTTCCCATGGCACTGTTGGCCATGGCAGAAAAACTGAAATATGACGCGCTGATTGCCCTGGGCTGCATCATTCGCGGCGAAACCTACCACTTTGAGCTGGTGGCCAATGAATCAGGCGCGGGTGTCAGCCGCGTCGCGCTGGATTACCAGTTGCCTATTGCCAATGCCATTCTGACCACCGAAAACATGGCACAAGCCGTGGCTCGCCAAACCGACAAGGGCCGAGATGCGGCCCGCGTGGCCGTTGAAATGGCCAATTTACTGGAAGAAATTTAATGAGCGAATCTAGCCACCCCACCCCAATCACCCGTCCGCCACGCCAGCCCCGCAAGGGATTGACCAGCACCGGTGTGCGCAAAGCGGCCAGCAAATCAGACCGATCCCGCTCGCGTGAGTTTGCAGTGCAAGCCTTGTACCAAGTGCTGGTCGGCAAAAACGAAACTGAGGCGGTGGACGCATTCACCCGCGATCTTGCGGGGTTCTCAAAGGCTGATTCGGTGCATTTTGACGCCCTGTTGCACGGCTGTGTCGAACAATCTGCAGCGCTTGACGCGCTGATCTTGCCGCTGCTTGACCGCAAATTGGCAGAAATCTCACCAGTGGAACATGCCGTGTTGTGGATTGGCACTTATGAGCTGCAGCACTGCCTGGACGTGCCATGGCGCGTGGTGCTGAACGAATGTGTCGAGCTGGCCAAGGAATTTGGCGGCACCGACGGTCACAAATATGTCAACGGTGTACTCAATGGTCTGGCTCGTCAGTTGCGCGAAGCCGAGGTGGCAGCTGACAAAGGTGCCGCACGCTGACACCAGCCATGCGAATTTCCCAACGCGCCAAGCGCATTGAGCCTTTTTACGTGATGGAAGTGGCCAAGGCAGCCAGCGCTGTGGCGGCAAAGGTGGCGCAATCCGACTCACCCATGATCTTTTTGAACATCGGTGAGCCAGACTTTACTGCGCCGCCCTTGGTGCAGGAAGCCGCTGCCAGAGCCATTCACGACGGCCTGACGCACTACACCCAGGCCACCGGTTTGCCTGAGTTACGCGAGCGCATCAGCGACTGGTACACCAGCCATTTTGGCGTCTACGTGCCAGCCAGCCGCATTGTGATCACCGCAGGTGCCTCTGCCGCGCTGCAGCTGATTTGCCTGGCCTTGATTGAGGCCGGTGACGAAGTCCTCATGCCGGACCCCAGCTACCCCTGCAACCGCCATTTTGTGTCGGCAGCTGACGGTACAGCGGTGCTGATTCCGACCACTGCAGCAGAGCGCTTTCAGCTCAGCGCCGACAAGGTGGCAGACGCATGGAATGAGAAGACACGCGGTGTGTTGCTCGCATCCCCATCCAACCCCACCGGCACGTCCATTGCGCCCGATGAGTTGCGCCGCATCCACGAGGTGGTCAGGCAGCGCGGTGGCATCACCCTGATTGACGAGATTTACTTAGGGCTTAGCCACGACGAGCAGTATGGCCACACCGCGTTGGCGCTGGACGACCAGGTCATCAGCATCAACAGCTTCAGCAAATACTTCAACATGACCGGCTGGCGTCTGGGCTGGATGGTGGTGCCTGAAAAACTCGTGCCGGTGATTGAGCGGCTGGCGCAAAACCTGTTCATTTGCCCCAGCACCATTTCCCAGTATGCGGCGCTGGCCTGTTTTGAGGCGAACAGTCTGCAAGAGTACGAACGCCGCCGGGCCGAATTCAAGGCTCGGCGTGACTACTTCATTCCGGCCCTCAACGCCCTTGGTTTGACGGTGCCAGTGATGCCCGACGGTGCTTTTTACGCTTGGGCCAATTGCGAAGGAGCCTGCGAGAAACTGGGCGTGAATGGCAGTTGGGACTTGGCCTTTGAGCTCATGAACCGTGCCCACGTGGCGGTGACACCAGGGCGTGACTTTGGCCATGCCGACACACAAGCTTTCATCCGGTTTTCTACGGCCAACTCGATGGCACAACTGCACACCGCCATTGACCGCCTGAAGGCCCTGCTGGCATGAGCGACGAGCCGCTTGCCAAAGAGACTTTTCACTGGCCAGTGCGGGTCTACTGGGAAGACACCGACGCCGGTGGCATTGTGTTTTACGCCAACTACCTGAAGTTTTTTGAGCGCTCGCGCACCGAATGGCTGCGCGCAAAAGGCATCAGCCAGCACGCGCTGCGTGAAACCACAGGCGGCATGTTTGTGGTGGGCCAGGCCGATGTGCGTTACCTGAAAAGCGCCAGACTCGATGACGAACTGATGGTTACAACTTCATTGCTTGACGCAGGACGAGCCTCCATGACAATCCATCAGCAAGCTTTTTTGACCAGCCCGGGCGGGACGGTGCTGCTGTGCGAAGCCACCATTCGCGCCGGTTGGGTCAACGCTGAAACGCTCAAACCGGGCAGAATCCCGGCGCAAATTCTTCAAGCACTGACCTGAACACCCTGCACTGAACCCATTGACCTGAATCCGAAATAAGCCAAGCATGAACCAAGACCTTTCCATTTTTCAACTCGTGCTGCACGCCAGCCTGGTGGTGCAGCTGGTGATGCTGCTACTGCTGACCATCTCGGTGGCCAGCTGGGCGGCGATTTTTCGCAAGCTCTTTTCGCTGGGCAAAGTCAAGCAGCTCAACGATGGATTTGAGCGCGAGTTTTGGTCGGGTAGCAGCCTGAATGACTTGTTTGCTGCAGCCACCCAGAACGCCCGCACGGCAGGGCCGATGGAACGCATTTTTGCCAGCGGCATGCGCGAGTACCAAAAACTGCGCGAACGCCACATCACCGATGCCGGCACCCTGATGGACGGGGCCCGACGCGCCATGCGCGCAAGCTTCCAGCGTGAGATGGACGTGATCGAAACGCACCTGAGTTTTCTGGCCTCTGTCGGATCGGTGTCGCCGTATGTGGGCTTGTTTGGCACGGTGTGGGGCATCATGCATGCGTTCACTGGCTTGGCCGCACTGCAAACCGTGACGCTGGCCACGGTGGCTCCAGGCATTGCCGAAGCGCTGGTGGCCACCGCCATTGGCCTGTTTGCGGCCATTCCAGCCGTGGTGGCCTACAACCGGTTTGCCCGCGACATTGACCGCATTGCCATTCGCCTGGAAACCTTCATCGAAGAATTTTCCAACATTTTGCAGCGCAATGTGAGCGCACAAGCGGCTCCTGGCCGTTAAAACCCCGCTATTTAGCCCCAGGGAGCACACCAATGGCAGCAGTTGCACACCGCGGACGCGGACGCCGCACCATCAACGAGATCAACATGGTGCCCTTCATCGACGTGATGCTGGTGCTGCTGATCATTTTCATGGTCACCGCACCCTTGATCGCGCCCAGCATGATTGACCTGCCCAGCGTTGGCAAAGCCGCGCAACAGCCTGATCAGGTGGTGCAAATCGTCGTTGGCAAAGACGAGTCT
Organism: Rhodoferax sp.; assembly: GCF_028688795.1. Lineage (GTDB taxonomy): Bacteria > Pseudomonadota > Gammaproteobacteria > Burkholderiales > Burkholderiaceae_C > Rhodoferax. The sequence continues at coordinate 25,206 of NZ_JAQTXM010000020.1, forward strand.
CTGCAGCTCAAGCTCAAAGACAAGTCCACCCCCATCAGCCTGAAAGAAGTGGCCAGCGCCGTCAAACAAGCCCAAAGCGGTGCGCAAAATCCAGCCGTGGTCATTAGCGCAGACAAAGCCGTCAAGTACGAAGCCGTGGTGAAGGTGATGGACACCTTGCAACGCGCCGGAGTGGCCCGCGTGGGCTTGTCCGTGCAATTGGCACCCTGATCAAACGGCCATGCACGCTGCTGCTGAACGCCTCGAATTTGCACCGCCCGACACACCGGGGTTACTGCGCGCACTGGTCCTGGCTGCACTAGCCCACCTGCTGTTAGTGGCCGCCTTGACCTGGGGAGTGCACTGGAAGCGCGACGTAGAAATCGTCAGCGCCGAGGCTGAATTGTGGGCTGCCGTGCCAGTGGCCGCTGCGCCCAAGTTACAAGAACCACCGCCCGAACCGCCCCCCCCACCAGAACCTCAACCCGTCCCAAAACCGGCGCCCAAACCTGCGCCAGAGCCACCCCCTGCCCCGGTGGTGGAGCCGCCCAAGGTGGACATTGCGCTGGAGCAGGAAAAGCGGCGCATTCTGAAACAAAAGCAGCTTGACCTTGCAAAACAGCAAGAAAAATTGCAGTTGGCCAAACAGAAGCTAGAGAAGCTCAAGCTGGAAAAGCAGCAGGCAGAAAAGCTCAAACTTGAGAAGCTCAAAGCGGCCCAAGTTGAGACGGCAAAACTCAATGCTGAGAAACTAAAGGCCGACAAGCTCAAGCAGACGCTGGCCGACAAAGCCAAGCAAGCCCAGGACAAGAAGCAGCTTGAGGCGCAGGCCAAACAACTTGAAGTTCAGCGCGAAAAAAATCTGCAACGCATGACCGGCCTGGCCGGGGCCAGCGGTGGCCCAACATCAACCGGCAATGCGCTCAAGTCTGCTGGCCCATCCGCCAGCTACGCCGGACGCATTCGCGCCAGAATCAAACCCAACATTGTGTTCACCGAAGACATTGCGGGCAACCCAACGGCTGAAGTGGAAGTGCGCACCTCACCAGACGGCACCATCATCGCCCGCAAACTGATCAAATCCAGCGGCGACAAGGCCTGGGACCAAGCCGTGCTCAAAGCCATTGACAAAACCGAAGTGCTGCCACGCGACACCGATGGCCGCGTGCCACCAGTGCTGGAGATCAGTTTCAAGGCCAAAGATTAGTCACATCTAAGCGGCCAAAAAAGCTATATTTTATATAGCTACTTACGCTTATTTAATAGGGTCTAGAGGCCAATTATTCATAAATAATTTCAGCCTTGCCGGGTACGGCCTGAGCCCACCAGCTGGCCAGTGCGGCATCGGTTGGATAAAACTTGGCGCGCTCATCCAATTGCAATTCAGCGCTGGCTGCAGCTTCCGCACTGACACAGGTCAGCGCCAAACGCACTCCCAAACCACGCCACAAATCACCTTGCTCGGTGACTTCTTTTTGCGCCGGAAAGTCCCTCAAGAGCCGCGCCATGTCCAGCTTCAAGCCCTGCGGCCCGGTGCTGGCCGTCACGCGCAGGTATTTGCCAAAGCGACAGCGCGCTTGGTCCAGGTTCCAGATTTGCTGAACCGTCAATTGCATGCCACCTGAGAAACGATCGGGCTGCTGTTTGCCCATGACAATCACCAGTTCATCGTCTTTGAGCAGGTCTTTATGTGCTGTGAGCAGCGCCTCATCGGCACGGGCTTCAATCACACCAGTTTTGTCATCCAGCTTGAACAAGGCCAGTTTGCCGCGCTGGCCGTTGATGACGCGAAAGTCGGTGATGATGCCAGCCAGCAGCTGTGGCTCGCGGGTGTCAATCAGGTCCGTGATTGGCCTCTTGGCAAAGCGCCGCACTTCGGTCACCACTTCGTCAAACAAATGGCCTGACAGGTAAAACCCGACAGCGGTTTTTTCGTACACCAGCCGTTCTTTCACACCCCAGGGTGTGGCCTGCACCAAGTCGGGCTCTTGCGTGCTGGAGCCATGGTCATCGTCACCACCCATGTCAAACAAGCTGCACTGGTTGGCATTGGCCAGGGTCGCGGCGCCAAACTCAAAGGCCAAGTCGACACTGGCCATCAGGCTGGCGCGGTTGAGCTCAATGGCATCAAAGGCGCCAGCTTTGATCAGAGCCTCAACGGTGCGCTTGTTGATGCGGCCGCGGTCCACCCGTGCGCAAAAGTCAAAAAGACTCTTGAATGGGCCCACCTTATCGCCGTTTGGCCCCACGCCGCGCCCCTCTCGCGCGGCCACAATGGCTTCAATGGCTTGCTGGCCGCTGCCTTTCACGGCGCTCAGGCCATAACGAATCACCTTGTCTGAGACCGGCTCGAAGCGGCTCACGCCGCGGTTCACGTCGGGTGCCTCAAAGGTCAAGCCCATTTTGATGGCGTCTTCCAGCAAGACCTTCAGCTTGTCGGTGTCATCCATTTCCACCGTCATGTTGGCGCAGAAAAACTCAGCGGTGTAATGCACCTTGAGCCAGGCGGTGTGGTACGCCAGCAGCGAGTAAGCAGCGGCGTGGCTCTTGTTGAAGCCATAGCCAGCAAACTTCTCCATCAAGTCAAAGATTTCGTCGGCCTTGTCCTGATTGATGTCGTTCTTTAACGCGCCATCGCGAAAAATCTGGCGGTGCCGAGCCATCTCGTCAGCGTCTTTCTTGCCCATGGCGCGGCGCAGCATGTCGGCACCACCCAATGAGTAGCCGCCCAGAATCTGCGCGGTCTGCATCACCTGCTCCTGGTAGACCATGATGCCGTAGGTCTCCGAGAGCATGTTGGCCACCAGCGGGTGCGGGTACTCCACCACCTCACGGCCGTGCTTACGCGCCACAAAACTCGGAATCAGGTCCATGGGGCCCGGGCGGTACAAGGCGTTCAGGGCAATCAGGTCTTCCAGGCGCGTGGGTTTGGCATCACGCAACATGCCCTGCATGCCGCGCGATTCAAACTGGAACACGGCCTCGGTCTTGCCGTCCTGAAACAGCTTGTAGGTTCCCTTGTCGTCCAGCGGCAGGCTCTCAAAGGCAAAGTTTTCCTGGCCGGGATGGCGTTTGATGATGAATTCGCGCGCAATTTCCAGAATGGTCAGCGTGGCCAGGCCCAAAAAGTCAAACTTGACCAGCCCGACCGACTCCACATCGTTCTTGTCGTACTGGCTTACCGCAGAGTCACTGCCGGGTTGCTGGTACAGCGGACAAAAGTCGGTCAGTTTGCCCGGTGCAATCAGCACGCCGCCTGCATGCATGCCAATGTTGCGGGTCATGCCTTCGAGCTTGCGGGCGAGCTCAAGTAGTGTGCGGACATCTTCTTCCTTGGCCTCGCGCTCGGCCAATATCGGCTCAGCCTCAACGGCGTAAACCAATTTATCGTCTTTTTTCCGGTCTGCAGGTGGCAACTGCAAGGTCACAGCCACGCCAGGCTTGTTGGGAATGAGCTTGCTGATGCCGTCACAAAAGGTGTAGCTCATGTCGAGCACCCGGCCCACATCGCGAATCGCTGCGCGTGCCGCCATGGTGCCAAACGTGGCGATCTGGCTCACCGCATTTTTGCCGTATTTATCCTTGACATAGTCAATGACGCGGTCGCGGTTGCCCTGGCAAAAGTCAATGTCAAAGTCGGGCATGGAGACCCGCTCAGGGTTCAAAAAACGCTCAAACAGCAGGTTGTATTGCAGGGGGTCAAGATCGGTGATCTTCAAGGCATAGGCCACCAGCGAGCCGGCGCCTGAGCCGCGCCCCGGCCCCACCGGGCAGCCGTTGTTTTTGGCCCAGTTGATGAAGTCGCCCACGATCAAAAAGTAGCCCGGAAAACCCATGCCCAAAATCGTCACCAGCTCAAATTCGAGCCGTTCCAGGTAGCGCGGCATCTCGGCTTCGCGCTGCACCGGGTCGGGGTACAGATGCGCCATGCGCTCTTTCAGGCCTTCGTGCGAGGCATAACGAAAGTAATCATTCGCCTGCATCACCACGCCATCAACCGGCGGAATCGGAAAGTCTGGCAGCTGCGGCTTGCCCAGCACCAGGCTCAAATTACAACGCTTGGCAATTTCAACGCTGTTGGCCAAACTTGACGGCACATCAGCAAACAAGGCCTGCATCTCTGCCACGGTTTTGAAATACTGGTCACGCGTGAAACGGCGCACGCGGCGCGGGTTGGCCAATAACTCGCCCTCGGCAATACACACGCGGGCCTCATGGGCTTCAAAGTCTTCAGGCGCCAAAAACTGCACTGGGTGAGTGGCCACCACCGGCAGTTGCATGCGCTGCGCCAGTTGCACGGCGGCGGCCACCTGCGCCTCGTCATCAGGGCGGCCGGCGCGCTGCAATTCCAGATAAAACCGATGCGGGAACACGCCAGAGAGCTGTAAGGCAGCGTCCAGCGCCCGCGCGTCGTCGCCCTGCAACAGGGCCTGCCCAACCGGCCCTGCTTGCGCCCCCGAGAGGCAAATCAAGCCTGCGTTGAGTTCGGTCAGCCAAGCCAGCGTCACCGTCGCCTGCGCTTTGCCACCGTTTTGCGTCCAGGCCCGTGCCAGCAACTCCGACAGGTTCAAATATCCCTGATGGCTTTGCACCAGCAGCAGCACGCGAGACAGTTGTCCTAACTCTTTACCCAACCCTTCCAGCCAGACCTCAGCGCCAATGATGGGTTTGACGCCTCGCTTACGCCCTTCCTTGTAGAACTTGATGGCCCCAAACATATTGCTCAGGTCAGTAATCGCCAGGGCCGGCTGGCTGTCAAAGGCCGCGGCTTTGACCACCTCATCAATGCGGGTGGTGCCGTCGATAACGGAAAATTCAGTGTGCAGGCGTAAGTGAACGAACATGTGCGTAAAGTATGATGAAAAAAGCAGTCTGGCACTCAAAAACAAGACCAGTGCTGTCATCTGTTCAATTGTAAGAAGACCCCAAGGCAGCTATCTTGAAGATTCTCGTGGTGGACGATCATGCGCTGGTGCGCGAAGGCTTGTGTCAGGTGCTCAAGGGCCTTGACCCAGCCCAGCCTACCGAGGTGCTGCAAGCACCCGATTGTGCCCACGCCTTTGTCCTGGCACAGGCTCACCCAGACCTTGAACTGGTGTTGCTCGACTACCATTTGCCCGACATGAATGGGCTTGCAGCCCTGGCTATTCTTGGCAAAACCCACCCTGAACTTCCTGTGGTGATCTTGTCTGGCTCGGCCAACCCCAGCATCATGCAGCAGGCACTGGCCCAAGGGGCGGCAGGTTTCATCACCAAGTCAGGCTTGAGCGATGAACTGCTTGGCGCCCTGCGGCGTGTGCTTGATGGCGAAATTTATGTGCCTACCAGTCTGGCGGCGTTCCCTGGTCTGGAGACAGATGCGTTATCCACCAGCCGCCAGCCCCCGGTTTTTAGCCCACGTCAACTTGAAGTGCTGCAACTGCTGCTGGACGGCTGCACCAATCGGGAAATTGGCGCCCAGCTGTTTGTGGGGGATGAAACCATCAAAACCCACGTCACCAACATCATGCGGATACTGAACGCCAAAACGCGCACCCAGGCCGCCACCGAGGCGGCTCGCTGGGGCTATCGCAAGTCTTCTACGTCATCGCCCGGCTGACCCGCCAACAAGTGGCGCAGTAAATTGCGCAGCTTGGCTGGGCGCACCGGCTTATGTAACAAGATCAGGCCCGCAGCCTTGGCGTTGGCCATCAGCGTTGCATCGGTGTCGCCGCTCATCATGCAAACCGGCACCGTGTGCGGCAACTGGGCCTGCAACAGCTGCACCACGGCAATGCCAGTCTGGCCGTCCTGCAGGCGGTAATCGCTCAAAATCACCCCGGGTTTCAGTCCGTCATATAGCCATTGCTGGGCATCGGCCAGGCCTTGCGCTTCGTAGACGCGTACACCCCAGCCACCCAGCAACCCCGCCAGCGCAGAGCGCACCAAGGCATCGTCTTCAATCACCAGGACCTCAGCGCCCTGCAAATCATCGCCTTGTGCCCGCTCTGGACTCGCTGCATCAGAGACCACGTCTGTCGGTTGTACCACCGGCAAGGTCAGTTCAAAACGAGTGCCCATGCCAGGGCGCGATGCCAGACTCAAAGCGTGGTGCAACAAATCTGCCGTGCGCTGCACGATGCTCAAGCCCAGCCCCAGACCTTTGTTGCGGTCGCGGGCGGCGTTGCCAACCTGGTAAAACTCCTTGAACACGTCTTGCTGGTGCTCCGGTGCAATGCCGATGCCGCTGTCCCACACCTGAATTTGCAGTTGTGTGCCGCCATGAATCAGCCGGCAAGCCACCAGCACCCCGCCGTGGTCGGTGTAGCGCAGGGCGTTACCTGCTAGGTTGAGCAAAATACGGTAAAGCAAGGTGGCATCGCTGAGTACCCACACCGAACTGTCGCGAATGCGCAAACGCAGCCCTTTGTCCAGTGCGGTCTGGGTCAAGTCATGCCGCAGTTGCGCCAACAAGCCAGACAGCGCAAAGGGGCCAACCTTCACCTGCACCGCCTGCGCTTCAAGCCTTGAAATGTCCAGCAGGCCATCCAACAGGTTTTGCATGGCCCGCACCGAGGCTTCCAGGTGTCCAATCAATTGGCGCGTCTGTCCGTCATGTGGCAACTGCGCCAAACGACTCACAAACATGCCCAGGGCATGGGTGGGTTGCCGCAAATCATGACTTGCCGCTGCCAAAAAGCGCGATTTGGCCTGCGTGGCTTGCTCTGCCTCTTCTTTTTTCTCACGCAGGGCTTGCGTGGCGGTGCTGATCTGCTGCTCAAGGTCTTCCCGCGCATGGCTCAGACGTTCAGCCATTTTGAGCAGGTTGATTTGCAGATCGCGCAGCGGGTCACCACGATGGGACGCATCGTTTCGGACTTCAGCGGCCACAGAAAAATCACCGCGACCAATACGCTCGATCAAATGGGTCACCCGCAGAATCGGGCGAATCACGCCGCGGCTCAGTCCTGCCGCCAGAACCACACCAAAAATAATCCCCAGCAGGCTCACCAAGCCCCCCAGCAACAACATGCCTTGCTTGCGCGCGTCCACACCCTGGCGCGAAAACTTCACCACCACCTGGCCCAGTTGCGCCGGCATGCCGTCGGGGCGTGAGCGGCTTTCTTCATACAAATCATCGAGCTTGATACCGCTGGCAAACACGGGTTGTCCCAGGATGTCCAGGCGCCTTGGTGCATCAAAAGCCTGCGCTTCCCCAGCACCATAAGCCAGCAGGTGCGAGCCGACGTCATCACCGGCGCTGGCCAGAACCTGGCCATAAGCATCCAGAATGGCCACCCAGCGCACATCAGGCTCACGCAACGCCCCGCGCACCACAGATTGCAACTGGGTCTGATTGCCTGAAAACAAACCATATTCGCTGGCCAACGCCAGCTGGCGCGCCACCGAACGGGTGCGTTGCTGGTAAGACTCCTGCATGTCGTCAAAGCGCGCCAGCAAAAACACCACCGCCAGCACCATGCTCACCAAGATCACCGGCAACAGCGCCGCCAGCAACATGCGTGACCGTATGTCCAGGCGCCTCATGGCAGGTGCTCCAGGCGGCGCAACGTCAGGCGCAAGGCTTTGGCATCGAGTGACAGGCCCAAGGCTCTTGCCACATGTTCGTTCACGCTAACCTCAAAATCATTGGATTCCACTGGCTGCTCGGGCAGCAACTGGCCGCGCAGGGCAGACACTACAAAAGTAGCAGCCTGCCTACCCACCTGAACAGGTGTTGCGTGCAAAGCCAACAAGGCCCCGGCACGCACATAGGCCGGCGAAAACGCCACCACCGGCACACCTGCCCTGAAGGTGGTGAGCAAAATATTCTGAATGCTGCTGCTGTTGAACACCAGTGGGTCAGCCAACGCCAAAAACACGTCACAACCATTGAGTACCTGTTGCAAGTCGGGAAACACATTGAAGTTGCCCTCCAGCCCGGCTTCATTCAGGGACAACCCATTGGCGTCAGCCAAGCTGCGCAAAGCCGGTGCCTTGGGCCACGAATCTGGCCCCCAAAGCACACCCAGGTGTTTAGCTTGCGGCAAAGCCAAGCGAATCATGGTGAGTTGGCGCTGTAAAGATTGGTCCAGGTAAACGGCCGTGAATTCGGCCGATGCCTTGCGCCCGCTACTGCGCAGCACCCGCTCAAAACTGCTGCGTGGCAGCAGTGTCGCCAACACCGGGGCCGACACTTTGCTGGCGGCCAGTGCAGCCGTCGCCTGGCTACCCAGTGCCACATAAATACGCGGCGCCACGGTTTGTGCAGGGCGTGCCGCCCACTCAAGCAAGCTCAGACGGCGGATGTCATAGGGTGACACACCCGAATTGACTAGCCCATCAATCAACGTCTGCGCGGCTTCCATGTAAGCGGCGGTGCTGTCACTGCTGACGATCACCACCCGCACCTCCGCCTGCGATAACGATGCCAGTAGCCACAAGCTCAAACTGAGCAGGAGCGAACGCAGGCGTATCACCATGCCGGGTCTATTTGTCCAGACGAACGGTCACAAAGGCGCGCCGCTGAAAGTTATGACCAAGGTAATAGTCCTGATACGGTGACCCGAGGTTTTGCACCGTAACGGCCAGTTCACCCGCATGGACGCCCCAGCGTAGCGGCCAACCCAGGCGCACATCGGTGCGGGTAAAAGCCTGCCGGCTGTGATAACCGGCGCCGGCCAACGTGGCTGTGCCACTGTCCTGATGGCTCAGGCTGAAATCCAGGCCATTGGAAAATTTCTGAAAATAAACCAGCGCGCTGGAGCGCTTGGGTGCAGCGAACACGGTACCGTTGCCATAGATGGATTCGGCTGCGCCGATGTCGGTATACGCTTGGTTGAGAATAAATTGGGCCCCTTCCCACGGCCGCCATTTCAGCTGGTATTCCCAGCCCTGAATAGCGAAGTCTTCATCGTTGGTGTAGTCGCGCGGCGTGGTGGCATTGAGCTGTCGAATGAACCCATTGACCTTCTCGCGGTATACGCGCACGTCCAGACTCCCACCCCATCGCGGGAATTCGCCCAGGTAACCGAGCTCATTGGCCACCACACTCTCGGGCACCACGTTGCCACTTGCCAGCGTGTTGACGCCAAACAACAGGCCATTCCAGACATAGCGCACGTTGGCAAATTTCTCGTAGGTGCTGGGTGGACGATAGGCTTTGGATACCCCAGCGCGCAGGGTATGCCCTGGCGCAAGGTGCCAATTGGCCATCAATCGCGGCGACACCGTTTCACCCGTCACACTGCTTTTTTCGGCCATGGCACCAGCGTTAATCACCACTGAGGGCCGGGCCCGCCACTCCACATTGCCAAACAACCGCGTGAAATCAGTCACAAAGTCGGCCTCAGTGGCATACAAGGCAGCTGATGTGATCGTCTCATGGCGAAACTCCCCACCCCACACCACACGTGTCGCTTGGCCGGCGCGAAACGTGTGCTGCAAAGACAAGGTGTCGCTGCTGGCCTTGCCGGCGCCTGAGACCATGTAGGTGTCATTGATGCCAAATCTTCGCAGTGAATAGGGAAACTCGTCCTTATAGTTTTCCTGCGCGTGAGACCAACTGGCAGCCAGGTCCTCATCCGGACTCAGGCTGCGTCTCCAGTCGGCCTGCAGATAATTGGAATCAAATTGGCTGTTGCGCAACGGGTTGTCAATGTTTCCGGGCAATCCCTTGCCCGAGTCAATCACCAGGTTCCCCAATCGCAATTGCACCTCATCGCCCGCGTTGGTAAAGAAATCTGACCTGAAATTAAAACGGTCCACCTGGTTATTGCCGTTCGACCCGGCCAACCCGTCATCCGCACGCTGATCAACCGTGATCCGGTAAGTGGCCTCATCGTTGCCCCAACCCAGCCTGGCCTGTGCATCCCGCACACCATTCTGACCCACCGTGAGCGTGCCTTGCGCTCCCAGCGTCTCAGACGTTGGCTGCGTCACGATGTTGACCACCCCCAAAAATGCCCGTGCGCCGTACGCAGCTGAATTGGAGCCGCGCAAAATTTCAATGCGGTCAATGTCTTGCAGCGCCACGGTCTGCAAACCCGGGCCTACGCTGCCAATAAAGTAGGGGGAATAAACTGAGCGACCATCCACCAGCACCTGCATGCGGTTGGAAAAAGCATCAAACGTGCCGTGGTAACTGGCCAGCGGGGCCCCTGAATAAAATGAGGCGCTGCTCTGGAACCCCGGCACCAGCCGCAGCAGGTCGGCCAGGTCTCGTGCGCCGCTACGCCGAATAAAGTCACGATCCAGCACGGTGACGGCGCCCGGGGTCTCATCCAGACGCTGCGGCAGCCTGGAAACCGACAGCACCACCGGCATCTCATCGAGAAAATCTTTTTCAGACACCTCGATGGCGGTCTGTGCAGATGCGGTGCTGGCACAGGCAACGAGGGTCAAAAAAATCAGGGGGCGGGTCATGAATTGGCAGACGTAAATTTTGTGAATTGATGCCTGCCATTTTGCACTTTATCTGATCGCGCCCAGATCACCTCCCGCGTTGTTGAGACCTTGCCACCCGCAAATGCTTACTTGCTTGCGCGAATTTTGACCAGTTCTTTCTGGGCATCGTTCCACAGCTCCATGCCCACATCGGCAGCAACCATGGCGTAAACCTTGGTCAACTTGTCACGCATGCGGGCAGCTTCAGCGGGCGACAGTTCATTGATCTGCATGCCTTTGGCCTTCAGGTCAGCCATGGCTTTGGAGGCTTCGGCGCGGGTGTCCTTGCGCTCAAAGTCACGGCTGGTCTTGGCGGCATCGCTCAGCACCTTTTGCTCGTCCTTGGAGAGTTGGTCCCAGTATTTCTTGCTGACCGTGACGATCCAGGGGCTGTACACGTGGTTGGTCACCGTCATGTACTTTTGCACTTCGTAAAACTTGCTCGACAAAATGGTGTTAAAGGGGTTTTCCTGGCCATCAACCGTCTTGGTTTCAAGCGCGCTGAAGAGTTCAGAGAACGCCATCGGAATAGCGTTGGCGCCGAGGGTTTGAAAACTGGTCAGGAACACGTTGTTTTGCATCACGCGCAGCTTGATGCCGTTCATGTCTTCCATTTTGGTGATGGCGCGTTTGCTGTTGGTCAGGTTACGAAAGCCATTTTCCCAATAGGCCAGGCCCACCAAGCCCTTGTCTTGCAACTTGTCCCGAATCCTGTCGCCAATCGGGCCGTCCAACAAGGCGTCGGCTTCTTTGGTGTTGCTGATCAAGAAAGGCGTGTCCCAAAGCGCCATTTCTTTGGAGATTCCGACCAACGTGGCGGTGGATCCGACCATCATCTCCTGCGCGCCGCCAATCAGGGCCTGCTGCATCTGGTTGTCCGGGCCAAGTGCGGCGGCACCAATGGCGCGCACCTTCATCTTGCCGCCCGAGAGCCGAGCCACTTCGTCGGCAAACACCTTGGCTGCGCGGCCCTGGTTGCTTTGCTCGTTAAGGCCATAACCAAAGCGAATCAGGCGCGGTTTAATGTCTTGCGCCAGGGCTGAAAAAGAAGCGCTGAGCACAGCGGCGCTGGCTACAGCAATGAGGGTTCTGCGAAGAAAAGTCATGAAATATCTCCAGGGTTAGAAAATGAACAAGGGGGAAACGGACAAGGAATATCAGCGCATCCACGCCACCGGCGCGGTCACGATCTGCGGAAACAACACAAACAGGAACAAGATCAGCACATAAGTGATCAAGAACGGGCTAACACCCTTGATCACTTGATGTAGCGGCATGCGCCCCACGCTGGCCACCACGTTAAGCACAGTGCCCACCGGTGGCGTGATTAGCCCAATGGAACCATTCAAGATGAACATCAGGCCGAAGTACACCGGGTCAATGCCTGCCTTGACGGCAATCGGCAGCATCACCGGGGCGAAGATGAGGATGGTGGGGGTCAGGTCCAGTGAGGTGCCGACCATGATCAGCACAATCATCATCACCGTCATCAACAATTTGGGGCTTTCCACCAAGGGACCCAGCCATGCCGTCAACACATTGGGCAGGTCGGCCAGCGTCACCATGTAGCTGGCCACTTGCGCGCCAGCGCATAGAAACATCACGATGGCGGTCGTCCGGGCAGCCCGCACCAACACGTCATAGATCTGCACAATTTTCATCTCGCGGTGCACAAACAGCGAGATCACCAGGGCGTAAAACGCTGCCACTACTGCCGCCTCTGTTGGTGTGAACACGCCGGACTTCATGCCGCCAATGATGATGATGGGCATCAGCAAGGCCCAGAACGCCTTGAGCGTGGCGGCAAACCGATCTTTCATGGGAAGGGGCTCGCCCTTAGGCAGATTCAGGTCGCGCAACACCAGCTTCCAGGCAATGATCAGCCCCACACCCATGATGAGCCCGGGCACGATGCCCGACAGAAACAGCAATGAGATAGAGGTGTTGGTGGTGACACCGTAAATGATGAACGGCATGCTCGGTGGAATGATGGGCGCAATGATGCCTCCTGCGCCAATCAAGCCCGCCGAGGTGTGCATGGGGTAGCCCTGCTTGCGCATCATGGGCAGCAAAATGGTCGCCAGCGCAGCGGTGTCGGCCAGCGCCGAGCCGCTCATGCTGGCCATCAGCACCGCTGCGCCAATCGCCACAAAACCCAGGCCGCCACGAATGTGCCCGACCCAGGCCTGCGCCATGGTGATGATGCGCTGGCTGATACCGCCGGCGTTCATCAACTCACCAGCCAAAATAAAAAACGGCACCGCCAACAGCGCAAAACTGTCCACGCCCGCCACCAGGTTTTGCGCCAGCAACTGCGTGTCCCAAAAGTCCAACACCCAGGCCATGCCGGCCCCCGTCAACACCAGCGCCAGCCCCATGTTGAGGCCCAGACCAATCAGCGACAGCATGCCGCCAATGAACACCAAAAACGCCAGACCTTCACTTGACATCGTCTTTACTCCGGTTGCGCGCTGTGACCCAGATGCAGCGGCTTGTGTTGAATAAGTTCAATCAGCGCCATGAGGCCAATGCCGCAGGCGCACAAAAATGCGGGCAAAGGCAACAGCGCAATGGGGTAACCCAACACCACCGAGTGGCTGTTCAGTCCCACCAAAATTTGTTGCCAGGCACCCCAGCCCAGTAGCCCGCAGGCCGTGAGCACCAGCAAACGGATCAGCACCGTGGCAGCGGTCATCAGGTGTGGGCGCTTCTGAAGCAAGGCCACAAAACTGGTGAACGCCATGTGTTCGCCGGCCGGGTAAGCGGCGGTGGCGCCAATGAACACCATCCAGACAAACAGCAGCCGTGAGAGCTCTTCGCTGGCCGCGATGCCACTGCCAAAACCGTAGCGCAAAACGACGTTGACGAAGACCGACAAGGCCATGGCACCCAGGCAAATCGCCATCAGGCTGCTGGCCAGGCGCTTGAGCTTGCTTTCTGGCACTTTTGGGGGCAATTCAGTGTTCATTCCGGGTCCTTGGTTTGCAGCCAGGCTGACACCTGTGCTTGCAGTTCTAAAGGCGAAGCCATCGCATCCAGACGCAACACACCCGCCTCGCCAACGGGTGTTTCCAGGGTGGCGAACTGGCTGTCTACCAGTGTGGTCGCGAAAAAGTGTGCGTTGGCACGGGCTTGTACCCGGGCTTGCGCGTCATCCCGGCCGATGTCAAGAAAGGCAAAACGCAGGGCTGGCGCCGCCTGACGCAAACGGTCCCGGTAAACTTTTTTGAGGGCTGAACAGGTGATGACGACACCTTCAGGATGGGTTTGCAACTGGGCACACAGGGCATCAAGCCAGCCTGCGCGGTCAACGTCAGTCAATGCAATGCCCTGGCTCATTTTTTGCCGACTGGCCGGGCTGTGGAAGTCATCGCCCTCAACCAATGGTAAGTGCTGAGCCTTGGCGACCGCCACGCCCAGACTCGATTTACCGCAACCAGCAACACCCATGATCACCACAGAATTTTTCATTTCATGCTCGGGATAGCGCTATCCAATTAAGTCAAATAAAAGACCTTCAAAAGGTCATCACGAATTTCGGCCAACCGCCTGAAGTACCTGAAAATTAAACTTGGCTTTTCAAGCATGCAGCTCTGGATAGCGCTATCCTACATCACGGCAACACACACCATCTCAGTATTTACCCTATGTCCAACACACCTCGACAGTCACGTCCAAGGGCCACTGGCCGCATCACCCTCGCAGATGTCGCGCGGGTGGCGGGGGTCAGCCCCATCACCGTGTCGCGGGCCCTGCGAGGTGAACGCGCCGTGGACGCGCTGCTGGTGGCGCGTGTGCAGGCGGCCGCCCAGGAGCTGGGCTACGTGCCTGATCCGGCGGCACGTGCCCTGGCCTCGCGGCACAGCGCGCAGGTGGTGGTGCTGGTGCCCATGCTGTCCAACGCACTGTTTGTCGACTTGCTTGAGGCAGTTCAGCGCACGCTGCGACCATCGGGTTACCAGATGCTGATGGGCGTGACCCATTACGACCCGAGCGAGGAAGAAAACCTGCTGCGAGAGTTGCTACAGCATCGGCCGGCCGGGCTGCTTCTCACCGGTGTGGAACAAAACGATGCCAGCCGCAAGCTGATGGCCCAAAGCGGCGTGCCGTGTGTTCACCTGATGGAGGCCGAAAAAACCGAGGGCATTTTCAGCGTGGGGTTTTCGCAAACCGACGCTGGCGCCGACATGACCCGGCACTTGCTGCAACGCGGCCGCAAACGCATTGTGTTTGCCGCAGCACAACTCGACCCGCGAACCCTGCAACGCCTGGCGGGTTGGCGCCGTGAACTCACCCGGGCAGGCCTCTTTGATGCGTCGCTGGAATGGCTTGACCCAGCGCCGTCATCCATGGCGCTTGGCGGCGACATGTTCAAGGCCATCATGGCGGCTCGGCCCACAACAGATGCCATTTTTTTCTGCAACGATGACTTGGCACAAGGGGCGCTGCTGGCGGCGCTGCGAATGGGGCTGCAGGTACCGCAACGGGTTGCAGTGGCCGGCTTCAACGACCTCACCGGCAGCGATCAGATGTTGCCGGCCCTGACCACCGTGCGCACCCCTCGCGCCGAGATGGGCAGCGCTGCAACCGCCATGTTGCTGTCGCTGATCAATGGCGAAGCCATTGCCTCGCCGTGCCTTGATCTAGGGTACCAATTGATGGTGCGAGAGAGCACCTGAGCAACTGCTACCCGTCGGGTATCAGTCCTTGAACTTGGCGGCAACCGCAGCCACCCGCTGGCCAAACAGGCGCGCGGTTTCCAGGTCGCCGGGCAACATTTCTGCAGGGGATGAGTCAGACGGCGACTGAGCCATGGCCCCGCTGAACGAGCCCACGTAGTTGATGTCGTTGCGCTGGGCTGCCTTGCTGTTGGCCGGCATCAATGCCGTGCCCACCCAAATGCCACCCTGCTGCATGGCCAGGGTGAACAGGTAATGCAGGGTTGAGAGCTTGTCGCCGTTCATGGTGGCGCTGTTGGTGAAGCCGGCAAACACCTTGTCTTTCCAGGCCTGGCTGAACCAGGGCTTGCTGGTGGCATCGGCAAATTTCTTGAACTGCCAGCTCACCGAACCCATGTAGGTGGGGCTGCCCATGATGATGGCGTCGGCCGCATTGAGCGTGGCCCAACCGTCATCCGACACATTGCCGTCACCATCGATGGTGACCAAATCGGCATCAGCACCGTCAGCCACCGATTGCGCCATGCGCAGGGTGTGGCCATAACCTGAATGAAAAACAACTGCTACTTTTGCCATTTTGAGAACTCCTTGTGAATAAATAAAAATTCAGATGTACGTCAAGCGCACAAATCAAACACCAGCACTTCAGCACCTTCGCCCTCGGTCAGCACGACCTGGCTCTCGTCTGCCAGCATGGCCGCATCACCCGTTTGCAGCGCCACACCGTTGACCTTCAATGCGCCGCGCACCAAATGCACATAGGCTTTGCGGCCCGCCGCCAAAGCAAGATTAGCCGCTTGCCCTGCTTCAAACAACCCGGCATACAGGCGCGCATCGGCGTGGATTTTCACCGAGCCTTGCGCACTGTCGGGTGAAGCCACTAGGCACAAACGCCCCTCTTTGGCAGACTCGGGAAATGTGGTTTGTTCGTAGCTCGGCTGCACACCCATCACATTGGGCTCAATCCAGATTTGCAACAGGTGCGTGGTGTCATTGGGCGCGTGGTTGAACTCGCTGTGCTGCACCCCGGTACCCGCGCTCATGCGTTGCACATCGCCTGGTGGAATCGCCTTGATGTTGCCCATGCTGTCCTTGTGCGCCAGAGAGCCCTGCAGCACATAGGTGACGATCTCCATGTCGCGGTGACCGTGTGTGCCAAAGCCTTTAGCTGGCGCAATCCAGTCTTCATTGATCACACGCAAATTACCCCAGCCCATGTGGTCCGGGTCGTAATAACCAGCGAACGAAAAACTGTGAAACGACTTGAGCCAGCCGTGGTCAGCAAAGCCGCGTTCCTGTGAGTGTCTGAGGGTCAACATGCAAGCTCCTTTACGAACGTTTTTGTAGCCTGAACTTTAGCCCTCTCACGCACCCGAACGACACAGCCTATTTGATGGCATCATTCAATCTGTTTGAACAAAAATGCACGAATCATGCAAACCGCACGTCATGTCTTGACCCCAGACGCCCTCGCCATGCTGCAAACCATCAACCGCACCGGAAGTTTTGCGGCTGCCGCGCGCAGTCTGGGGCTAGTGGCCAGCGCCTTGACTTACCGGGTGCGGCAAATGGAAGACGCACTTGACGTACTGCTGTTTGACCGCAGCTCGCGCCAAGCCAAACCCACTGAGGCCGGCCTGGAGTTGCTGCGCGAGGCCGAGCGCCTGCTGGAAGACCTGGACGCCGTGGCAAACCGCGTGAAACGTGTGGCCACCGGGTGGGAGCCGCAGTTCACCATTGCCGTGGACAGCATCATCGCCAAAGCCACAGTGATGGAGCTGTGCGACAGTTTTCTGGCGCAAGACCCGCCCACGCGCATTCGCCTGCGTGACGAAACCTTGTCCGGCACGCTGGAAGCCCTGGCCAGCGGCCAGGCTGACCTGGCCCTGGGCGTGGCGGACATGATTCCCACCAACACCCTGCAGGCCAAACCACTGGGCGACGTGCGGTTTGTTTACGCCGTGGCTCCGCATCACCCACTGGCCAACGCACCCGAGCCGCTCACCGATGAACTGATGCGCGCACACCGCGCTGTGGCCGTCGCGGACACCATCAGCCGTGGGCGTGGGGTCTCGATTGGCCTGCTGGGCGGGCAAGACGTGTTCACCGTGGCCACCATGCACGACAAGCTTGATGCCCAGTTACGCGGTCTGGGCTGTGGCTCGGTGCCGGTTTGTATGGCTGGGCCCTTCATTGCCAGCGGCCGCCTGGTCGTAAAAACCACGCAACACCCCGCGCGCTCAGTGGCCGTGAACTACGCCTGGCGCACCGCCAACAGCACCACGCAGGGCCGGGCCTTGCAATGGTGGTTGGCCCAACTGGAGAGCCCCACCACACGCAGCGCTTTGCTTGAGCGCCACCGAGGCGTGTAAAGTCGCCTACATACACACAGATTTACACCTTGATTTACTGGAGAAAAAAATGAGCACAACCCCACGCGCACCCCAACACTTTGCCGTTATCGGCGCTGGCATGGCCGGCATCACTTGCGCCCGCACCCTGGTCCAGGCCGGTCACCGCGTCACCATCTTTGAGAAAAGCCGGGGCCTGGGTGGGCGCATGTCCACCCGCGACAGCGCCTTTGGCACGTTTGACCACGGCGTCCAATACTTCACCGCACGCGACCCGCGTTTTCTGCAAGCCCTGGAAACCACACCCAATCTCTGCAAGCGTTGGAGCGCCAACACCGTGCAAGTGCTCGACGAGCTCGGCCACGTGGCAGCCCCCGGCCTAGCCAACCACGACGCCCATTGGGTTGGCGTACCCGGCATGAAAGCACTGGTAGCGGGCTGGGCCGAGCCCCTCAAGGCAGCCGGCAGCATTGAGATGCAAACCCGCGTGATGCAGATTGAGGCCGATGCGCTCCAATCAAAACAATGGCAACTGCGCACCGAAGGCCTGGACGGCGCCCAACATGTGTTCTCGGGGTTTGATGGTGTGCTGCTGGCCATTCCCCACGCCCAGGCGCAAAGCCTGCTGCAAACCTCCAAACAAGCCGCCCCTTGGGTTAAACAACTTGAGAAGGTCAAGGTAGCGCCATGCTGGACGCTGATGCTGGCTTTTCCGCAGGCCATGCAACCCGGCCTGTCGGCGCTGGGCCCACAGTGGAACGCCGCTCGCAGCACACACCACCGCATTGCCTGGCTGGCGCGCGAGTCCAGCAAACCTGGTCGCGACCCGATTGAACGCTGGACCGTGCAGGCCAGCGCCGCCTGGTCACAAGAGCACATTCAAGACGACCCGGCACGCGCCGAGGCCAAGCTGATCAAGGCGTTCTCTGAAGTCACCGGCATTCGCGCCGAACCCGCGCATGTGGACAGCCAGCGCTGGCTGTATGCCAAAACCGTGCAGCCGTTGGGCACCAGCCATTTGTGGGATGCCAAGAAGCGCCTGGGCGTGTGTGGCGACTGGTGCATCGGCCACCGCGTGGAAGACGCCTTTGTGTCGGGGCTGGAGCTGGCACTGACCGCGCTGTAATGCCGTCATGAACGCCGGATCATGTCCGGCGTGACCTCTCAGGATTCGGGCCAAATTTGTCACCATGCCCAAACGGCCAACACACCCGTGACCGCACCACACGCATCGCGTTACATCGGCCGCTTTGCACCGTCACCCACCGGGCCGCTGCACGCCGGCTCGCTGGTGGCGGCACTGGCCAGCTGGCTGGACGCCAAAGCCCATGGCGGCCAGTGGCTGGTGCGCATTGAAGACGTGGACACCACGCGCTGCCTGCCTGGCCTGGACCAGGTCATCCTGCAACAACTTGCAGCCTGCGGCCTGCACAGCGACCAGCCACCCATCTACCAATCACAACGCTCAACCCTCTACCAACAGGCATTGGACCGGCTGGTTGCCAGCGGCCACGCCTACCCGTGCGCCTGCTCGCGCCGCGACATCGAACTGGCGCTGCAACACAGCGGCCAAGGCAAACCGCGCCACGGCGAACTGATTTACCCCGGAACCTGCCGGGATGGCTTGCACGGACGCACTGCACGTGCCTGGCGCTTTCGCACTGATTTATTTATAACAAATCACCCTGTACCCCTTATAAATAATGCGCAGGCAGCTACAAATTCAATAGCTATTAAATTACCAAGCTTGCGCTGGACAGATCGCCGCCTGGGGCCACAACAACAAGACGTAGAGGCCGAGGTGGGCGACTTCATCCTGAAACGCGCCGACGGTTGTTTCGCCTACCAATTAGCGGTGGTGGCAGACGATGGCGCCCAAGGCATCACCGACGTGGTGCGCGGTGAAGATCTGGCCGACAACACCGCCCGCCAAATTTTGCTGCAACACGCCCTGCAGCTGCCCACGCCGCGCTACCTGCACACGCCGCTGGTGTTTGGCGACAACGGCGAGAAACTCAGCAAACAAAATGGGGCTCAGGCGGTCAATACCAACACACCGCTGGCCACCCTGAATGCCGCCGCCAAAGCACTGGGGCTGGACGCGTGCACCAGCACGGTGCCGCAAGCGCTGTTGACCTGGATCACTCAATGGAAAACCCTGTACCAGGGCAATCCGCTTTAGTCTTTTCAAATCGCTGGTCTCCCTCCATAATTCGTTGAAGGGAAGACCAAAATGATAAAACCAGCCGAAGTCACCATGTGCTTCACGCGCCAGGGCATACCCCGCGTGGTTTCAGCCAGTCAATCAACGCAAGATTTGTTGGGCTACACCGCGGCGCAGTTTCTCTGCGGTGCGGTCAAGTGGCCCGATTTGGTTCACCCTGATGACCAAGACATCATCACGTGGCTTTGGTCGCCCACGCTGTCGCCCGCCACCGGCAGTTTCAACATCCGAATTCGCCACCAGGATGGCCGAATTCGCTGCGTACTGGGCCGCTACACACTGCAAACCGACACCAAGACTGGTACGCAACCCGAACCCACGCTGAACCTTCAATTGACCGATGCACGGTACTTGTATCAGCACAACCCCGTGGTGCTGACGCCCAGTTTTGTGGCCATGATGGAGAACACCGACGACTTCATCTACTTCAAGGACCGCAACCACGTCTTCACCGGTGCCAGCCAGACCCTGGTCAGCATCACCTCGCCCACAAAGCACTGGACCGACCTGATCGGCCAGACCGATTACGACGTGTTTCCTGAGGCATACGCTGACATTTATTACCGACTAGAAAAACAGGTTTTCGCTGGCCAGCCGGTTGCACAGGAGATCCAGGGCTACGTGGCCAACGACGGCCACACCGGCTGGGTGGACAACCGCAAGTACCCAATTGCCGACGCCGAGGGCAAGCTCATCGGACTGTTTGGCATTGCCCGTGACATCACCGACCTCAAACGTGCCCAAGACGCGCTGACGGAAAGCGAACACCGCTTTAAAACCATTTTTGAGGATCTTCCGGCGATATCAGTGCAGGGCTACGATAAAAACCGCCGGGTGATCTTCTGGAACCGGGCCAGCGAAACGATCTATGGCTACACGCGTGAGCAAGCGCTGGGGCGTCGACTTGAAGAGCTGATCATCCCCGAGCCCATGCGCGAAGCTGTCATCGGCTTTGTCAGCGCCTGGGTGCAGGGAGGCCCAGCGATTCCTTCGGCAGAACTGGTTTTGCAAGGCGCGGATGGCTCGCCAGTCGAGGTGTATTCCAGTCACGTCATGCTCAAAAGCAGCAGCGGCGAGCCGGAAATGTATTGCATTGACATCGGCATAGCAGAGCGCAAGAAAGCGGAGCACGCCCTGCGCGCCAATGAGGCATTTTTGTACACCATCATCAATGAAATTCCCGATCCGCTGATTCTGAAAGACCAGAAGGGCGATTTCCTGCTGGGCAACCGTGCGGTGGCCAAGTTATATGGCACCACACCCGAAGCCATGGTCGGCAAGCATGACGGTGACTTTGGCGTACCGCAGGCGTTGGCAGAATTCTTCCGGGAAAACGTGCTGGACATCATGGCCAAGGGTGAAACCCAGGTGGTGTTTGAAGACAGCCGAGATGCCGCTACGGGTGAGATTCGCCACTACCGCTCCATCAAAAAACCATTCAAAAACACCGATGACCAAAACCAGATTCTGATCCTGGCGCAAGACATCACGGACGTGATCCGGGCGCAGCGCCAGGTGGCCGAGAGCGAACAGCGGCTGCAGCAAGTCATGGAAATCACCCGCGAAGGCATCTGGGACTGGCACGTGCCCACCGGGAAGGTTTTGCACAACCGGCAATGGTATGAAACGCTGATGTATCCGGAGGATGGCGTACCGGGAACCCTTGAAGACTTCATGGCGCTTGTCCACCCTGAAGACCGCGAGACAGTCAACTTGCGCATCGGTGACCTGATGGCTGGCACCAGCGCCAACTACCGCTCCGAGCACCGCCTGCTGCGCAAGGACGGCAAAGTCATTTGGGTGCAGGACCGCGGGCGCGTGGTGGAACGCGATGCGCAAGGCCAGCCGCTGCGCGTGGTGGGCAGCTTTGCAGACATCAGTTTCCAGAAAGAACACCAGCATTACCTGGAACGCATCGCCCATTACGACCAGCTCACCGGCCTGGCCAACCGGGTGCTGTTGGCCGACCGCATGCGCCAAGCCATGGCGCAGAGCAAACGCCATGGGCGACTACTGGCGGTGGCTTATCTGGATCTGGACGGCTTCAAGGCCATCAATGACCGCTACGGACACACCACCGGTGACAGGTTGCTTCAGGCCCTGGCGACCCAGTTCAAAGCCATGATGCGCGAGGGAGACACCATGGCCCGCATGGGCGGTGACGAATTCGTGGCTGTGTTTGTTGACCTGCAAGACGTGCACGGCAGCTTGAAACTCATCACCCGATTGCTGGAAGTGGCCGCACACCCAGTGGTGGTGGACGGCCAAAGCCTGAGCGTCTCGGCCAGCATTGGCGTGAGCTTTTTTCAGCAGGCCGACGACACTGACGCCGACCAGTTGCTGCGCCAGGCCGACCAGGCCATGTACAGCGCCAAACTGGCGGGGAAAAACCGCTACCACCTGTTTGATGCCGTGCATGACCGCAGCCAGCGCGTGCGCAACGAAACCCTGGAGCGCGTTCACCAGGCGCTGGCTGATCAGGAGTTTGTGCTCTATTACCAACCCCAGGTCAACCTGCGCACCGGCGTGGTGGTTGGCACCGAAGCACTGATCCGTTGGCAGCATCCGCAGCAGGGCCTGCTGGCACCAGGTTTGTTTCTGCCCGACATCGAAGGCCACGCCATCAGCGTGAAGCTGGGCGAATGGGTCATTGAAACTGCGCTCCAGCAACTGGAAGACTGGGCAAAGGTCGGGCTGAACCTGTCTGTCAGCGTCAATATTTCGGCGCACCACCTGCAGCAGCCTGATTTTGTTAAAAAGCTCAAGACCCAGTTGGACGCCCACCCGATGGTGCCGCACGGCCACTTGGAGCTTGAGGTGCTGGAAACCACGGCGCTAGATGAACTTGACTCGGTGGCTGAACTGATGCGAGCTTGCGCCAGCATGGGGATTGCCTTTGCACTCGATGACTTTGGCACCGGTTACTCCAGCCTCACCTACCTGAAGCGGCTGCCCGCACAGGTGCTCAAAATCGACCAATCGTTTGTGCGCAACATGCTAGACGACCCTGAGGACCGGGCCATTGTGGAAGGTGTGTTGGGCCTGGCGCGGGCCTTTGGCCGCCGGGCTGTCGCTGAAGGCGCAGAAACTGCGGCGCATTGCAAGCTGTTGTTGCAGATTGGCTGTGATCTGGCGCAGGGCTACGGCATCGCCCGCCCGATGCCCGCCAGCCAGCTACCCGCCTGGGTGGCAGGCTGGCGGCATGATCTCTACAATCCAGCCCCGTGAACGATACCCAAACCACCCCCCCAAACGCCCCTGTCCCCGCCCCTGAACTGGCGCGCACCCCACGCATTCGCCCGCAAACGCTGGCAGACGTGGCCTTTCCCAAGACCATCAAGAGTTTTGTGCGCCGCGCGGGCCGCGTCACCACCGGCCAGACCAAGGCGTTTGCCGAGCTGGGCTCAACCTATCTGTTGCCCTACCAGCCAATCACTCTTGATTTTGCAGCTGCTTACGCAGACGTGGAAAGGGCTAGAGGCCAAAATGATATAAAAAACAGGCCCACCGTTCTAGAAATTGGCTTTGGTATGGGCGAGGCCACGGCGCACATTGCAGCGCTGCTGCCTGACACCAACTTCTTGTGCTGCGAGGTGCATGAGCCTGGCGTGGGCGCCTTGTTGAAACGCATTGGCGAGCAACACCTGCACAACATCCGCATCTGCGCGCATGACGCGGTCGAGGTCATTGACCACATGCTGCCGCAGCATTGCCTGGACGGCGTGCACATTTTCTTCCCCGACCCGTGGCACAAAAAGAAACACAACAAGCGCCGCCTGATTCAAGCCCCGCTGATCGCCAAGCTGGCTGCGCGCCTGAAAGTCGGTGGCTACCTGCATTGCGCCACCGACTGGCAGCCCTACGCCGAGCAGATTCTTGAAGTGCTCAGCGCCGAGCCCTTGCTGAAAAACACCGCTTTGGCACAACACCCAGAGTTGCTGGGCTACGCACCCAAGCCACATTACCGCCCACTCACCAAGTTTGAAAATCGAGGCATCAAGCTAGGCCATGGCGTTTGGGACGTGGTGTTTGAGCGGATTTAAGCCGCCCACCCGCAACGGCATTGGCCCCAGCTGTGTCGGTTTGCCCGCCGGGCAGTGGCCAACTTTGCTGGACTTTTTGACAGAACGCTTCCCCAATGTCAGCCGCCAAACCTGGCTGGAACGCATGGCGCGCGGTGATGTGGTCAGGGAACAGGGCGGCCTTGTCACACCAGAGCTCGCCAGCCAACCGCCCTACCCGGCCCACCAACGCATTTACTACTACCGCGAGGTGCCTTTTGAGGCACCCATTCCGTTTGACGAAGTGGTGCTGTTTGAAGACGCCCACCTGATCGTGGTCGACAAGCCGCACTTTTTGCCCGTGGTGCCCTCGGGTGGCTACTTGACTGAAACCGTGCTGGTGCGCCTGAAAAAGAAACTGGGGCTGGATGACCTGGTGCCGATCCACCGCATCGACCGCGACACCGCCGGGCTGGTGATGTTTTCAAAACAACCCGCCACGCGTGCCGCCTATTGCGGGCTGTTCAGCCAGCATGCCGTGCGTAAAACCTACGAAGCCATTGCCCCGTGGCGCGATGACCTGGTGTTTCCGTTGACGCGTCAGAGCCGCATCAAGGAAGCCGGCCACTTCATGCTGCAGCACGAGGTGCCTGGCCCGGTCAACGCCATCACCCACATTGACGTGCTGGAGGTGCGCGGCAACCTGGCCCGCTACCAACTCAAGCCCATCACCGGGCAGCGGCACCAATTGCGGGTGCATATGCTGAGCCTGGGATTGCCGTTGCAGGGCGACGGGCTCTATCCCACGCTCACCCCCGAAGGGCAGATGGACCACACCAAACCCTTGCGGCTGCTGGCCAAAGAACTGGTGTTTGTGGACCCGGTGAGCGGCGAGGCCCGGCAGTTTTCAAGTGCCAGAGCTTTGAGCTTTTGCTGATCTCGGGGCTGCGTGGCTTGCCACCAAAGCACCCCAATGCAGTTATTGCGCCTTGAAACCGCTCTCGGCAATGATGCGCGCCCAGGTTTTAGCGTAAGCCTGCTCTCGGCTGGCCAACTGTGCGGGGGTCATGTAGCCCACCGTCAAGCCCATGGCAGTCAGGCGCTCGCGCACATCGGGCATGGCCACCACTTTGGCCACAGCGTTCGAGAGTTTGTCAACCGTGGCTTGCGGCGTGCCTTTGGGGGCAAAAATGCCGTAAAACGGCAAGTCTTCAAAGCCGGCCAAGCCCAGCTCGGTGAAGGTGGGCACATCAGGCAGCGCCGCTTGGCGCGTCTTGCCCATCACCGCCACCATGCGAATCTTGCCGGCCTTCTGGTTTTCATAGAAGTCGGGCATGGAGCCCACCCCGGCGTGGATCTGGTTGCCCAGCATGTCGGCCATCATGGGCGCGCTGCCGCGGTACGGGGCGGCTTGCAGGTCCAGCTTGTATTTTTGGCCAATCACCTTGACCAAAAATTCAGGTACGGAGGCCGGTGCTGGCACGCCCACCGTGTCAAGGCCTGCGCCCTGCTTTTGCACCCAGGCCACATATTCCACCATGCTCTTGGCGGGGGTGCCGCCAGACACAGCCAAGCCATTCACAAAGGTGGCAAAACCTGCGACGGGTACAAAATCCTTATTGGAATCGTAGCCCGGGTTCTTCACCACCAGCGGCAGGATGGTGATGGTGTGGTCGTGCGACAAAAACAGCGTGTTACCGTCTGGCGCCGCCGCCTTGAGCGCCTGCGCCGCAATTTGGCCGCCGGCACCGGCCTTGTTGTCCACCACCACCGACACGCCAATCTGGTCTTTCAGCTTGTCAGCCAGGATGCGGGCAATGGCATCGGTGCCACCCCCGGCCGGGAAACCCACCATCAGCTTGACCGGCCCAGTTTGGGCCTGTGCCAGGCCAGCGGCAAGCAAGGTGCCGACTGCCAAGGTTTTGGCGATTTGCTGAACGAATTGACGAACTTGAAACTGAACCATAAGAACTCCTGAGTTTGAAATCTTTCAGACCTGGTTTAAAACGTGCCCGGGTAGGCGCCACCATCTGCCAACACATTTTGCCCGGTCATGTAACCGGCTTGCTGGCTGCATAAAAATGCGCAAATGGCACCAAACTCATCCGGTGAGCCAAAGCGTCTGGCCGGAATGGCGTTGCGCCGCGTCGCTGCTACGGTTTCAACTGACTGCGTCGTTTTGGCCGCCGCGGCTTGAAATATGGCCTGCAGGCGGTCGGTGTCAAAGGCACCGGGCAACAGGTTGTTGATGGTCACACCCTGGGCGGCCAAGCCACTGCGCGCCAAACCGGCCACAAAACCCGTCAGGCCGCTGCGCGCGCCGTTGGACAAGCCCAACACGTCGATCGGCGCTTTGACGGCGCTGGACGTGATGTTGACAATGCGCCCAAAACCGCGTGCCGCCATGCCATCCACCGTGGCCTTGATGAGCGCAATGGGCGTCAGCATGTTGGCGTCGACGGCCTTGATCCAGTCGTCACGCTCAAAGCTGCGGAAATCCCCGGCGGGTGGGCCCCCGGCGTTGGTGACCACGATGTCAAAGTCGGCGCGCATGGCAAACACCGCAGCCCGGCCCACCTCTGTAGTGATGTCTTTTGCAATAAATTGCACTGTAGCCCCCGTATTAATTGCGTGGGTAGCTATTAATTTTGATGCAGCGGCTTGCAGTGCCTCAGCCCCACGGGCGACCATCAGCACGTTCACCCCCTCAGCCACCAGCGCCGTGGCGCAGCCCAGCCCCAGGCCTTTGCTGGCGCCACACACCAAGGCCCATTTACCGGCAATTCCTAAATCCATGGAGGTCTCCTGAAAAAATCACGCCCTACGTGGGCGGCTGGTAAAAACAAAAATTCCCGCCACAACCAGTGCCGTACCCGCCGCCACCCAGGCGGTGAACGGCTCGCCAAGCAGCAGCACACCCATCAAAATGGTGGACATGGGGCCAATCATGCCGGTTTGTGCGGCCAGGCCAGCGCCAATTCGCTCAATGGCCATCATCACCATCAGCACTGGCGCGGCTGTGCACAGCGTGGCGTTCAGGATCGACAGCCAAATCACTTCTGGGGCCACCAACGCCGCGCTCATGGGCCGCAGCAGCACAAACTGGCCTATACAAAGCACGCAAGCCACTGTGGTGGCCAAGCCCACCAGCCGCAGCGAACCCAGCCGCTGCACCAGTTCGCCACTGAAGCTGAGGTAAACCGCATAACTGACCGCGCTGCCAAACACCAGCACCGCGCCCAAAGCGGCATCCGCGCCGGCAAAACTGATCTCGTGGCCAAACACCAGAATCACCCCCGCATAACTGATGGCCATGCCAAAGGCCTGGCGGCGGCTGATGTGGCGCTTGTACAGCACCAGACCCAGCAGCAACACCAGCGTGGGGTTGAGGTACAGGATGAGCCGCTCCAACGAGGCACTGATGTAGGCCAGCCCGGCAAAGTCGAGAAAACTCGCCAGGTAATAGCCAGTGAAACCCAAGCCAAGAACGCCCCACCAGTCATGCCGTGTCAGTGCTGGCTTGCCCCGACTGGACCACCAGGCCATCACGGCAAAAATGGGCAGCGCAAACAGCATGCGGTACATGATGAGCGTGACGGCATCGACGCCATGGCGGTACGCCAGCTTGACGATGATGGCCTTGCCGCTAAAGGCAATGGCGCCGATGGTCGCCAGGATCAAACCAGTTGCTACATTACCAATAGCTGGTTGCGCTTTATTCATATGGGCTAGGGGCCAATTTCTTATATATTTTTTGTGAGGCGGCTAGTCTTCAACAAACGCAATTTCACGGGTTTTTCGAATGGCTGGCAGCAGCACCAACACCAGCAAAGCCAGTGCCGCCAACAGCAAGCCTGCTGAGAGCGGACGGGTGACAAACACGCTCCAGTCACCGCGCGAAAACAACAAGGCGCGGCGCAGGTTTTCTTCCATCATCGGCCCCAGGATGAAGCCCAGCAGCAGCGGTGCAGGCTCCATGCCGAGCTTGATGAACGCATAACCAATGATGCCAAACAGGCCCACCATCCAGATGTCAAAGATGTTGTTGTTGGTGCTGTAAACGCCAATCGCGCAAAACAACACAATCGCCGGAAACAGCCAGCGGTAGGGCACGCTGAGCAGCTTGATCCAGATGCCGATCAAGGGCAGGTTCAACACGATCAGCATGGCGTTGCCAATCCACATCGAGGCAATCAAGCCCCAGAACAGCTCGGGGTTGCTGGTCATGACCTGCGGGCCGGGCTGGATGTTGTGGATGGTCATGGCACCCACCATCAGCGCCATCACGGCGTTGGGTGGAATGCCCAAGGTGAGCAGCGGGATGAACGAGGTTTGCGAGGCCGCGTTGTTGGCGGCCTCAGGCGCGGCCACGCCACGAATGTTGCCTTCACCAAAGGGCACTTCACCCGGCTTGAGTCGGGTCTTTTTCTCAAGCGTATAGGCGGCAAAAGCGGCCATCACCGCGCCGCCACCGGGCAAAATGCCCAGCACAGAACCCAGCCCGGTACCACGCAAAATGGCTGGCCACATGCGTTTGAAATCCAGTCGGCTCGGCATCAGGCCATGCACATTGGCCGTGAACACCTCACGTTTGCCGTCTGGGTGATTCAGGTTGCTGATGATCTCGCCATAACCAAACATGCCCATGGCAATCACGATGAAACCAATGCCGTCGGTCAATTCGGGAATATCAAAACTGTAGCGCGCCACGCCCGAATTCACATCGGTGCCGACCAGCCCCAGCAGCAAACCCAGCAAGATCATGCCAAAGGCCTTGAGCAAGTCACCCGATGCGAGCACCACCGCGCCCACAAGGCCCAGCACCATCAGCGCGCAGTATTCGGCCGGGCCAAACATGAAGGCCACTTCGGTCAGTGGCACGGCAAATGCGGCCAGCACCAGGGTGCCGACACACCCGGCAAAAAACGAGCCAATACCAGCCGCGGCCAGCGCTGGCCCAGCACGGCCCCGGCGCGCCATTTGGTAGCCATCGATCACCGTCACCACCGACGAGGCTTCGCCCGGCAAGTTCACCAGAATGGCGGTGGTGGAGCCGCCGTATTGCGCCCCGTAATAAATGCCAGCCAGCATGATCAACGCCGCCAACGGTGGCAGCGCGTAGGTGGCGGGTAGCAGCATGGCAATGGTGGCCAACGGGCCAATGCCGGGCAACACACCAATCAGCGTGCCCAGCAGGCAGCCGACAAAGGCGTACATCAGGTTGACGGGCGTGAAGGCCACGCCAAAGCCCAGTGCCAAATGCTCAAACAACTCCACCGTCAAGCCCCCGACACAAAAACCGGCCACACCGGCAATTGGAGTTTGAGCAACAGCACAAAGGCCAGATAGCTCAAGGCGGCAAGCGCCGTGGCCAGCAACGCGGCTTCCTTGAACTTGAAGCGCTCCCCGGCCAGACAAGCCGCAAAGGTCAGCAGGTAAATGCCCACCATCAAGCCCAGCGCCGGCAACTGCAAGCGCGGCAACCCGCCCAGCGCCACACCAAACAGCAGGTTGGCCGAAATGATGGCCACCAGCGGTTTCCAGGCCCACGGGCCAATGACCTGCGAAGCGTCGGCTTGCGACAGCGCGGCACGCAACATCATCACCCCGCCCAGCAACGCCAGCAGTACGCCCAACAGCATGGGAAAGTAACCCGGCCCCATGCGTGCCGCCGTGCCCACGGTGTAGCGCAGCGCGCCCCAGGCAAAGGCACTGCCGACCAGCGTGAACAACAAACCGGCGTAAAAGTCTTTGGCGTTTTTCACTGCGACTTATCGAAGCACATCACGTCAACGGCGGTGTGCTCGACAGCACTTCTTCCAGTACCGTCAGCCCTTCGGCCACGCGCAGCGCGCCGGCCAGGCGCAGCGGGCGCATGCCATCACTGATGGCCTGCCGCTTGAGCGCATCGGCATTGGGTTCGCGGTTGATCTTTTCCTTGAACGACTCAGACACCACCAGCAGTTCATACAAACCCATGCGGCCCATGAAGCCGGTCATGCGGCAATCCACACAGCCCACCGCCTTGAAGGGTTTGTAGGGGCCGTTGAGCTGCCAGGGTTTCACCACCTCAGCCAGTGCCTCACGCGTGGCGGCCGGGTCTGGCACTTTGCACTGCGGGCACAGGGTGCGCACCAGCCGCTGCGCCAACACACCCAGCAACGTGGCATTGATCAGATATGACGGCACACCAAGCTCCATCAAACGGGTAACGGCACTGGGTGCATCGTTGGTGTGCAGCGTGCTGAACACCAAGTGGCCGGTGAGGGCCGCCTGCACGGCCATCTCAGCCGTGGCGTGGTCGCGGATTTCGCCCACCATGATGATGTCGGGGTCTTGCCGCATCAGGGCGCGCAAGCCTTCGGGAAAGCCAAAATCAAGTTGCGGCTGCACCTGCGTCTGGTTAAAAGACGGCTCGATCATCTCAATCGGGTCTTCCACCGTGCTCACGTTCACCTCTTCGGTGGCGACACGTTTCAGGGTCGAATACAGCGTGGTGGTTTTGCCGGAACCCGTGGGACCGGTCACCAAAATGATGCCGTTGGGGCGCTTCACCAGCGCCTCCCAGCGCTGCGCGTCGTGGCTGGAGAAGCCCAGGGCGCTGAGGTCTTTGACAGTGGTTTCCGGGTCAAAAATGCGCATCACCATCTTCTCGCCAAACGCCGTGGGCAAGGTGGAAATGCGCATTTCGATCTCATCACCACCGGGGTTACGCGTCTTGATGCGGCCATCTTGCGGGCGGCGTTTTTCCACCACGTCCATACGGCCAAGCAGCTTGATGCGCGCCGTCATGGCAACCAGCACACCCATCGGCATCTGGTACACCGGGTGCAACACGCCATCGATGCGAAAACGGATCACGCCTTGCTCACGACGCGGCTCCAGATGGATGTCGCTGGCGCGCTGGTCAAACGCATATTGCCAGAGCCAGTCCACCACCTGCACCACGCTTTGGTCGTTGGCGTCGAGCTGCTTGTTGCTCTTGCCCAGCTCCACCAGTTGCTCAAAGCTGCTGCTGGCGTTGTTGCCAGCCTTGGCGGCAGCACGCACGGATTTGGCCAGAGCAAAAAATTCAGCGGTGTAGCGTTTGATGTCCTGTGGGTTGGCCAACACCCGGCGCACACTGCGGCGGCTTTGGCGCTCCACTTCAGCCACCCAATCGGTCAAAAATGGCTCGGCCGTGGCCACCACCACCTCATGCGCGGTGACTTGCACCGGCAAAATTTTGTGGCGTTCGGCGTAGGCCGCGCTCATGGCATCGGCCACCTTGCCCACATCGACCTTGAGCGGGTCAATACGCAAATACGCCAAGCCCGCGCGCACGGCCAGCCACTGCGTCAGGGCTTCCATGTCAAGGGGCTTGTTGTCGCTGGCGCGGTACACGGTCACGCTGACCAGGCGCACCAAGGGGTGCTGTGCGCTCTCGGCCTGGGCGCAGCGGGTATGGATGCGCTGCGCCTCGGCCGCAGAGATCACGCCGTCCGCCAGCAGCCATTGCACCAGACGACGCCAATCCAGCGGACCAGCAGCCGTGGGCCCAACAGGCTTGGGGCTGGCGGCTTGGTTCATGACAGCATGGGCTTGAACACCCGCACCCATTTGCTGGCCGGCAGGCCCCAGTTGAATTCGATCAGGTCGGCACGCGCCATCAACAGCTCACGCTTGGGGCGACTCGATGTGTGCTGGGCCAGCACCACGGTGTTGCCTTCACGCGTGGGCTTGAAGGCCCAGATGGCCTCTTTGCCAAAGGCAGCCGACATTTTCTCGACACTTCGGGCAAAGCTGGAAGCGCGGCCAAACAGGTTCACCGTCATGCAGCCCTCAGGCGTCAGCAAGCGGCGGCAGTTGTTGTAGAAAGGCAGGCTGTCAAGCACCGGGGCGGCGGCTTCATGGTCGTACAAATCCACCTGTAGCGCGTCCACTGTGCCCCACCATTTTGGGTTCTGTATTTCTTGTGCCGCATCGTTCACCACCACCTGCATGCTGGGGTTTTCAGCAGGCAGCTTGAACCAGTTGCGACACGCCGCCAGCACCTGCGGATTGAGCTCAATGGCGGTGGTTTTCATGCGCAGTTCTTTGGCGCAGAACTTGGTCAACGACCCGGCACCCAGGCCGAGTTGCAGGGCTTGGCGCTCTTTGACGGACTCAGGCGGCACAAACAGCAGCCAAGCCATCATGCGCTGAATGTATTCGTGCACCAGCGCATTAGGCTCGTCCGTGTACATGGAGCCCTGAATCCACTCGGTGCCCAGGTGCAGGTGGCGCACCGGGCCGTCATCAGAGAAATTAACTTGCGGAAGAGCGTGGGTATGTTTTTTCAAGATGCCCGAATTATCCCCGCTGGGATTGGCTGCGGACATGGTCCACCATCAGGCAGCGGTCTTGCACCACCTGCAGGCCTGCGGCGCGTGCTTTGGCCACGGCGGCATCATGGCGCACACCCAGCTGCAGCCAGATCGCGGGCAGCTTCAGCGCAATGGCTTCGTCCACGATGGGGGGAACATCGTCACTGTTGCGAAACACGTCGACCAGGTCAATTTTTTCTGCGGATACGGCATCCGTCAGGGTGGCATAGACCACCTCGCCCAGAATGCGCGTCCCACTATTTGCGGCCACCGGGTTCACGGGCACCACGCGCCAGCCCTGTGACTGCATGTACTGGCTGACGTGGTAACTGTCGCGGTGCGCCTTGGGTGACAAGCCCACCACGGCCACGGTGCGGCAGTTGGCCAGGATGTGAGTGATTGCTTGGGCGTTGGTCGTGTTGTCAGAGGTCATGAGTTTTGTCCTGAGATAGGTGAGTTATTGAACAAAGTGGGCAGCAAAGCGCTTATTTTGGGCAGTGCCGCCAGCGCATTGCGCGTGGTGGCTTGCGCCAGTTCTTCCAGGCTGATGCCGCGCAACGCCGCCAACTCTGCGGCAATGCGTGGCAACTCGGCGGGGGAATTGACGCCCTGCGCCTCACCCGCCGTGCGCTGCTCGGTGGTTTTGTAAAGCCAGTGTGGCGGCATGTCGGGCGCGTCGGTTTCCAGCACGATGGCCGCCAGCGGCAAAGCGGCCGCCAAACGCCGCAGCTGCAACGCCCGCTCATAGGTCAAGGCTCCGCCAAAACCGAGCTTCAGACCCAAATCGATGAAGGCTTGTGCTTGCTGCGTGCTGCCATTGAAGGCATGGGCAATGCCGTGCCAGGATTGCGGGAAAGCTATGTCAGTTGCACCTGCGACTTTGGCCTTGCGCCCCACGGCCCGCAGCCCCTTGAGCACCTGATCCGCAGAGCGGCGCGAGTGCAACACCACCGGCAAGCCGTGCTTGCGAGCCAACCTGAGTTGCGCCAGATAAAAATATTCCTGATGCTCTCGCAAGGGGCTCACACACAACTCGGGCACGAAATAATCCAGCCCGATTTCGCCCACGGCCACCAGGCACGGATCGTCTTTGTACTGCGTGAGCGCAGCGTCCAGTCGGTCCAGGTCGTCGTCTTGAGCGCGGCTGACGTACAGGGGGTGAATCCCCAGGCAATAGCTGTCACCACCTGCATGGGCCACGGCACGAACCGCCTCAAAGTTGGCCACCTCAACCGCTGGCACCACGCAATGCACTACATTATTTATAGCTGCTTGCGAACGTTCCATAGGGGCTAGAGCACAAAACTCTTGTGCATCGAGGTGGCAGTGGGTGTCGATGAACATCATCGCCCAATTCTCCCGATCAAAGGCGCGTCAGGCGGCCTTGCTGGCCACCAAATACTGTGTCAGGTGCGCATCTTCTTCAGGCACGTGGTGCAAGGCCCAGTCTTGCATCAGGGCGGCAATGGCGGGCTTGTTCATGTGGCCTTTGCCAACATCCATACTGCGACTGATCAGGCGATCCAGCAACCGCTGGTGCTGCGCCTTGTGCGCATCCATGTCCGGAAAACCAATGCGCTGCATCAACGCTTCCTCAAGCTCAAAGTGCGCCTTGGCCTGTTTGCACAGGGCCACGATGACGGGCCGCAATACCGTCAGGTCATCAGACGCCAGAAACGCATTGGTCAGCTCAAACAGCTTTTTTTGCGTCGCATCAATCGCCTCGTCACCCGTCTTGTAGCTGTCAAACCATTCAACACCCATGATTTACTCCCTGAACTCACTGTACGTGTGTGAAATCAAAACAACGGATCAGCACGCACGCCAACTGACCGACAAAAATTATGCCTCCACGGCCAGCTTTCCCTGGACCAACGTGAACTGGCGAGCGCAACGCGCGGCCAGTGCCGCATCGTGCGTGACCACCACAAACGCCGTGCCCTGGGTGCGGGCCAGTTCCAGCATCAGGTCAAAAACGCCCTGAGCCGTGTTGCGGTCCAGGTTGCCGGTGGGCTCATCAGCCAGCACGCAAGCGGGCTGAGTCACCAGCGCACGGGCAATCGCCACACGCTGGCGTTCACCGCCCGAGAGCTCGGCCGGGCGATGGTGCAAGCGGCCCTCCAAACCCACGCTTACTAACATTTTGGTAGCTATCTGCGCAGCATCAGCATGGTCCATACGCCGAATCCATAAGGGCATGGCCACATTGTCCAGCGCACTGAATTCGGGCAACAAGTGATGAAACTGGTAGACAAAACCCAGGTACTGGTTGCGCAAGCGCCCTTGTGCAGCGGCGCTTTGGTGCGCCAAGTCTTGCCCGAGCAGCATCACTGAGCCGCTGGTGGGCGCGTCCAGGCCGCCCAGCAAATGCAACAAGGTGCTCTTGCCCGAGCCCGACGCGCCGACGATGGCCAGCGTGTCGCCAACGTGCACGTCCATGTCCACGCCTTGCAGCACGGTCACGTCAAGGCGACCTTCGGTAAAACGCTTGGTCAGGCCACGGGCGCTCAGCACCAATTTGCCTGGCGGCCTTGTTTGCATCGCAACAGATTCGGGGGTGTTATTCATAGCGCAGCGCCTCCGCCGGATTGACCTGGCTAGCACGCCAGCTGGGGTAGAGCGTGGCCAAAAACGCCAGCACCAAAGAAATAACGGCAATTGGCAAGATGTCAGCCTGCTGCGGGTCACTCGGCATGCTGCTGATCAGGTAGACATCACGCGGCAAGAAGGTGGCGCCCAGCAGTTTTTCAAGCGCGGGCACCAACACGTCAATGTTAAACGCCACACCCAGCCCCAGCGCCAAGCCCGCCAGCGTGCCAATCACGCCCACCATGGCGCCCTGCACGACAAAAATACCCATGATACTGCCCGGACTGGCGCCGAGCGTCCGCAGGATGGCGATGTCGGCGCGTTTGTCGGTCACGGTCATCACCAGCGTGCTCACCAGGTTGAATGCCGCCACCGCCACGATCAGCGTGAGGATGATGAACATCATGCGTTTTTCAAGCTGCACGGCGGCAAACCAGGTGCGGTTTTGGCGCGTCCAGTCGCGAATCAACAAGTCGCCAGTGAGCGTGCCGGCCATTTCAGCCGCTACCGCGCGCGCCTGGTGCAAATCGCGCAGCTTGACGCGCACGCCGCTGGGGCCTTCGAGCCGGAAAATGCGCGCGGCGTCTTCAATGTGCATCAGCACCAGGCCCGAGTCGTATTCATAGTGGCCGGAATCAAAGGTGCCGACCACCGTCATTTGTTTCAGGCGCGGCACAACTCCGGCCGGGGTGACCTGCCCGCTGGGCGCCACCAGCGTGACCTTGTCACCGGTGACCACGCCCAGGCTTCGCGCCAGTTCGCCGCCCAGCACAACGCCAAACTCGCCGGGTATCAGCCGATTCAAGCCGGTGTTTTTCAGCTCCAGCGCCAGGTCGGTGACCTCGCCTTCATGGGCCGGGTCAATGCCCCTTACAAGAGTTCCCTTCATATCTTCACCCCTTGCCAGCAAAGCCTGGGTCGCTATGAAAGGTGCAGCACCAATGACTGCCGGGTTCGCCTTGACCTGAGCCAGTGTGCGCGCCACATCGGGCAGCGCCGCGCCATTGGGGGCAAAAATCTCGATGTGCGACACCACGCCCAGCATGCGGTCGCGCACCTCTTTTTGAAAGCCGTTCATGACGCTCAGCACAATGATGAGCGCCGCCACGCCCAGCGCAATGCCGAGCATCGATACGCCAGAGATGAACGAGATAAACCCGTTGCGCCGGGTGGCACGGCCAGCGCGCGTGTAGCGCCAGCCAAGGGTGAGTTCGTAGGGAATTTGCATAGGTCAGGCGCTGTGACCTGGCGCAGGCGACGTCCACGCATCACCCGGCAGTGCCGACCTGCTGCCAACTTTTCCCCAGGCTGCATTGGCGGCATCAGGCATGGACAGCGCTGCACGTTTGTCAAAAAACTGGGCAGTCTCCATAGCGCTAATTTTTTCAGCAATGGCCACCACAAAAAACTGGTTCATGGTGGTGTCATCCGCTGCGGCAATCCGCTTGGCGGCTTGTTTCAGGGATTCGGGCAAGCGCAGGGCGTAATTACTCATGGCTCAATCCTCTTGGTTAAGTGAAATTGTTGAAAGGTCTGTTCGGGGTTCAGCACCAAAATGCCAAAACGTTGAGCAGGTTTGAAATCCCGCAGGTTGTAAGTCACGATGGCGTTGGCTTGGGCGTTGACCGCCGCCTCCAGCACCATTTCATCTGCTGGGTCGCGCAACTGGGGTCGCCACTGGTAGTGCGTCGTGACCGGCACCATCAAGCCCGCCAATTCATTCAAAATCGCATCAATGTCGGTGGGCTCCAAGCCAGACGCAAGCAATTGCTCAGGTCGTTTGAGCACATCCTCAAACTCCAAAAACAACGCCGGGCTGCAACACATGGCCACCGCAGAACGGCGCACCAACTGCATCAGCGCAAAGGATGGCCCCGCCACATTGCGCGTCGCTGCCACCAAAATATTGGTGTCAATGGTCAGGCGAGGTACTGTTTTCATATTGCCGGAGATATTAACATGCCTCTCGACACAGCTACCTGCGTCGATTTGGTGTAATCGGCCTCCACTCTGTCCGGACCTACCGTGCCTCGCAACCTGCTCTACCTCATTGTTTTCATCGAAGGCTTTTGCTCCTTGGGCGCAGAGGTGATTGCCCTGCGCCGACTGGTGCCGCACGTGGGCAGCGCCATTGTGGTGACGGCACCAACCATCGGTTTGTTTCTGCTGGCCCTCGCGCTTGGCTATGGATCGGGCGCACGGGTGACCGAGCGGTTCACAGCCGTGGTGGCGCGCAACTTCTTGATCTCAGCCCTGCTGGCCGGCCTGGGGCTGGCGCGCGTCACAGTGGATGGGCTGTTCACCCATGTTCAACCTACCTGGCTGGCCTATGTGGTGTTTATCGGTGGCGTGTTATGCCCCTTGGCCTGGCTGCTGGGGCAAACCGTGCCGGTACTGACCAACCTGATGAAGCACTTGCGCACCGGTGAGGCCAGTGGCTACGCCTTGTACTGGTCCACACTGGGCTCGTTTTTGGGCTCGGTCAGCTTGTCCTTGGTGGTGATGCAGTGGCTGGGCGTCTCGGCGGCCGTGCTGACGTGCGCCGTGCTGCTGGCCCTGGGCAGCCTCTTGCTGGCAAAGCAAAACTGGCAGGCTTGGGGCAAAGCGGTGGCGGTAGGCCTGGCAGCAACTGTCATTAACCTTCAACCTAGTGCCGGGGTGCTTGACACGGCCTATGCCGACTACGCCGTCAAGCCCCTGACGCGCCCAGATCTCGTCAACCCACGTGCTTTCCTTATCAACAATTCATTGGCCTCGCTGATGGACGACAGCCAGCCGCCGCAATATGCCCGCTACGTGCAACACCTTCGCCACATCATTCTGGATGAGCTTGGGCTTTACGGGCGCGACATCCTGGTGCTGGGCGCGGGTGGTTTCACTCTGTCACACCAGGAACCCACCAACCGCTACACCTACGTGGACATTGACCCAAAAATTCGTGGCATTGCTGAGCTGAGCTTCTTGAAAGAACCGATCCGCGGCACCTTCATCGTCGACGATGCCCGCCGTTTCGTACGCAGCACAGACAGTCGTTTTGATGCAGTAGTGGT
Source organism: Rhodoferax sp. (assembly GCF_028688795.1). Lineage (GTDB taxonomy): Bacteria > Pseudomonadota > Gammaproteobacteria > Burkholderiales > Burkholderiaceae_C > Rhodoferax. The sequence goes on from NZ_JAQTXM010000020.1 coordinate 62,849, forward strand.
CGATGTGTTCAGCAGCCACACCTCCATTCCGGGCCATCTGGTCACGCGCGAGTTCTGGCAGGACACCCGCCGCACGCTGGCGCCCAAGGGTGTGTTGCTGGTCAACCTGATTCTGGACGGGCGGCTTGAAACGCCCTACGCCCGCAACCTGCTGGCCACCATTGAAAGTGTCTATGGCCGCTGCGCGGTGGAGGTACTGCACAAGGCCAAACCCTTGAGCAACGTGATCGTCAGTTGTTATGACAGCAGCCGCGCCGGCCAAAGTGCGCCGTATACCGACGAGCGCAATGGGGCGGATATGGACATGGCCCGCTCACACTGACCGTGCGGCCTCCCGGATAATGACCATCGATTCACCTGGGAGGACATTGCCATGGGACTACCTGCACACAAAGCCATCTTTACCTCTGACAGCTACTTTTACCCTGACGTGGTGGAGCCCTGAACCCGATGCACCTGCTGATTCCCTATGCCGCCAGCCACACTGAAGCTTGCCAAGCCGAACTAGCCACCCTGAAGCTGCCCCATCTGCAAAAGCTCCTGACGCATTTGACGGCACTGCCACTGGATGCGGCTGACGAACTCAGCCTGTCGCCGCCGCACGAGCGTGCGCTGGCGAAATGGCTGGGACTGCCAGGAGTTGATGGGCAAATCCCTTGGGCAGCTTGGCAGGTGCAACAACAGCCGGACCTGGCCTTCCTGGGGGGCGCGTGGGCTTTTGTGACCTTGTGCCACTGGCAAGCCAACATGAAAGAGGTGACGATGCACCAGATGCCGATGCACGAGCTCTCAAGCGCCGAATCCGACACCTTGCTGAGCGCCATGCAGCCCTTTTTTGCCGAAGATGGCATCACGCTTTACCCCTATAAGCCAGGTTGCTGGCTGGCCCGTAGCGAGGTCTTTGCAGCCTTGCCCACCGCGTCACCTGACCGCGTGCAGGGCCGCGACCTGGCCCCGTGGATGCCCAGACTGGGGCAGGCTGGTCATCTGATCCGGCTGGTGAGCGAAATGCAAATGCTGCTCTACACCCACCCGGTCAACGATGCGCGTGAGGCCCGTGGTGTGTTGCCAGTCAACGCGTTTTGGCTTCATGGCAGCGGGGCATGGGTGGCCAATCAGGACTCGCAAGACGACGGCGAACTTGTCGGGCGCACCCCGCCCACTGTGGTCAGTGCCCTGCGGGACGCGGCACTGCGTGACGACTGGCCCGCATGGGCTGCCGCATGGCAAGCCATTGACGCCGAGCAAGGCCCAGCCCTGCTGGCTGCACACGCGCGCGGTGAACCTGTACAACTGACACTGTGCGGCGAGCGCAACGCCCAGACCTGGCAAAACCAGCCACAACCCCTGATGCAAAAAATTAAATGCTTTTTTGGCACGCAGCCCATATTAAACGCGCTTAATAAGCTATGAAATTAATAGTAAGAGACAGCCCACCACGCAGCGTCTGGGCGCTGGAGCAGGCCGGTATTCACCCCCTGTTGGCCCAGCTTTACGCCGCCCGCGGCGTGCAAACCCCACTGGAACTTGACGACGCCCTGGCCCGACTGTTGCCCCCGAGCAGCATGAAAGGCGCGGTTGAAGCCGCGCGCCTGCTGGCCGATGCTATTTGCCAAGACAAAAAGCTCTGTATCGTGGCCGACTACGACTGCGATGGCGCCACCGCCTGCGCCACCGCCATCCGGGGCTTGCGCCTGCTGGGCGCCAGATTTGTGGACTACATCGTGCCCGACCGGGTGCAAGACGGCTACGGCCTGACCGCACCCATTTCCGAGCGCGTCAAGGCCAGCGGAGCCGATGTGCTGATCACCGTGGACAACGGCATTGCCAGTTTTGAAGGCGTGGCTACAGCCCGCGCGCTGGGCCTGCAGGTACTGGTGACCGACCACCACTTGCCAGCCATGAGAGGTAGCCAGATTGAGTTGCCCGAGGCCGATGTGATCGTCAACCCGAACCAGCCCGGCTGCGGCTTTGAGAGCAAGTCCATCGCCGGCGTTGGCGTGATGTTTTATGTGCTGCTGGCGCTACGCGCCGAGTTGCGCCAGCGCGGTGTGTTTGATGCGCAAAGCCAGCCCAAACTGGACACCCTCCTGCCTTTGGTCGCGCTGGGCACGGTGGCCGATGTGGTCAAGCTTGACACAAACAACCGCCGCCTTGTCGCTCAAGGGTTAAAACGGGTTAGAGCCCTTATGTTACCTGCGGGACTAGCTGCATTATTTGTAGCAGCGGCGCGTGAAGCAAAAACCGCCACGACCTTTGACTTTGGCTTTGCCCTTGGGCCACGCATCAATGCGGCCGGGCGCCTCAGCGACATGACATTAGGCATTGAATGCCTGCTCACCGACGACCCAAACCGGGCGCTGGAACTGGCCAAAACGCTGGATGCCATCAACCGCGAGCGACGCGTGATTGAGGGCAGCATGCGCGAACAGGCGCTGGCGGTGGCCGAATCGTTGTTTGAAGATGCGCATGATGCACCGCCCGCCATTTGCGTGTTTGACGCTGAGTTTCACGAAGGCGTGGTCGGCATCGTCGCCTCGCGCATCAAGGACAAGTTTCACCGGCCAACATTTGTCTTTGCCAGCAGCGGGGCCACCGGGCATGGCCATGAGCTCAAAGGCTCAGGTCGCTCCATTCCCGGCTTTCACCTGCGCGACGCGCTGGATTTGGTGGCCAAGCGCCACCCTGGCGTGCTGCTGCGCTTTGGCGGTCACGCCATGGCAGCCGGCTGCACCATTGCCGAGGAACACTTTGAGGCGTTCGAGCAAGGCTTGAACGACGTGGCGAAAGAGTGGCTGGATGCCGCCACCCTGACACGCCGCCTGGACACTGACGGCGCGCTTAAACCCGAGTACCGCCGTCCGGACCTGGTCGACACGCTGCACCACGAGGTCTGGGGCCAGGGTTTTGCCGCACCCACCTTCAGCGAGGAGCTTGATGTGGTGTCGCAGCGCCTAGTGGGTGAAAAACACCTGTCACTCAAGCTCAAGCACTGCGGCCAACCGGTCGACGGCATCTGGTTTAGCCACACCGAGCCGCTGCCGGCACGGGTCAAACTGGCCTTCCGGCTGGATGTGGACAGCTGGCGTGGCGAGCGACGGGTGCGGTTCTTGATAGAAGCGGCCGAGCTCTGAGCCCGCCTTGCAGACTTGGAATTACCCCATCAAGTCGGTATCGTGCTTGGGTGCCCGGTCCAGGTGAAACATGAAAAACACCATGGCCAGCGTGGCCCCAAGCAGCCAGATCGGCCCGAATAACCAGAACAGCAGCGGCACCGTGAAGTAATAGGCACGCATGCCAATGCGGTAATAAATGCCAGCCCGATTGAGTTGCACCTCCACCTTTCTGATCTGGGTGGTCTCATTGGCTTTGTCCAGCGGCACGTTGATCAGGTAACCAATGTGGTGAAAAATCCGCACCGACATGGCAAATGAAAAAAACGCAAACAGCAAGTCAAATAACATCATCAACAGTTTGAACAGCCACATCTCGGCACTGGCATGCCCCAAAAAATTGAGCGAATGCCAAGTGCCTGAGAGTTTGTCGCCCTGCGCGCTCAGGGTCAACACACCAATGATCAGCAACACAGCGGTGGAGGCCATGAAACTGGCCGACATGGTGGAGTTTCTCAAGGTTTGCACTGCCAGAATGTCACGCCGCTCGCGCATCACACTGGCGATCCAGGCAGCGCGCGCCGCCAGCATGACATCTTGCGCGCTGGAGGCCGGGTCACGCCGGGTGCGCCAGCTCAAGTAGCGCTGGTAGGCCAGCACCAAGCCTGCCGAGCCGCCAAAGGTTAATAGATCTGTCGCGTGCGTGGTCATGAATTCAAACATCCCGCCATTTTGCCAGCCCCCATAAAATCAACCGATGAACACCCTGAACGCCGACCTGCACTGTCACTCTGTCATTTCCGATGGCACGTTGACGCCTGAAGAACTTGCTGTGCGCGCCAAGGCCCAAGGTGTTGAGCTCTGGGCGCTCACAGACCACGACGAAATTGGTGGTCAGGCGCGTGCTGCTGCCGCCGCCGCCGCGTGTGGCCTGGACTACCTGACTGGCGTTGAAATATCGGTCACGTTCTTGCACCAGACGGTACACATCGTGGGCTTGGGGTTTGATGTGGCCAATGCGCAACTTGACCAAGGTCTGCAGAAAACCCGTGGCGGCCGCTCGCAACGCGCCCAAGACATGGCTGATGACCTGGCGCGAGTCGGCATCCAGGGTGCGTTTGAAGGGGCATTGACCTATGCCGGCAACCCCGACCTGATTTCACGCACCCACTTTGCACGTTTTCTGGTGGACACAGGTGTTTGCAAAGACACCTACGAGGTGTTTCGCAAATACCTCACGGAAGGCAAACCCGGATTTGTGGAGCACCGTTGGGCCAGTTTGAAAGATGCCGTGAACTGGATCACACAGGCTGGCGGCATGGCCGTGATCGCCCACCCGGCACGCTACAAATTTAGCGCCAACGAAGAAATGGCGCTGTTCACCGAATTCAAAGGCCACGGGGGTCGGGGCGTGGAAGTGGTCACCGGTAGCCACTCAAGCGCCGAAAGCGCAAGTTATGCCGCCACCGCCCTTGAATTTGGCCTAGCAGCATCACGCGGCAGCGATTTTCACAGCCCGGCCGAGAGCCGCACCGAACTTGGTGCGCTGCCTGCCTTGCCAGTTGAGCTCACACCTGTTTGGGCGCTGCTGGCAGACCGCATTCAGCGGGCGCCTGCGTCTACTACAGCGCTGGCCTGAATCACCATGTCCTTTTTGAAGAGCCGCCAGGGCGGTGGTATTTTGCTGATCATTTTGGCGGCACTCTCCTTTGCCATGCTTGACACGGCCACCAAGCATTCCGTGCAACTTGTGCCGGTGCTGATGCTGCTTTGGTTTCGTTATGCTTTTCAGGCTGTGGTCACACTTGCGCTGCGTTATCCAATCCAGAAAAACAGCCTGTTTTCGACTCCCAATCCACGTTTTCAGGCCTTGCGTGGCGTCTTGCTGCTAACCACCAGTGCCTGCTCGTTTTTGGGCCTGCAGTTTCTGCCGGTGGGCGAGTTCACCGCCATGGTCATGCTGTCGCCCATGGTCGCCACAGCCATGGCTGCCTGGATGCTGAAGAACCATGTGTCACCCCTGCGCTGGGTGTTGATGAGTCTGGGTCTGTTGGGCGTGCTACTGGTCATTCGCCCCGGCGGGCAAGTCTTTGGCTGGGCCGTGTTATTCCCCATCGTTTTGGTGGCCACTTATGCCTCGTTCCAGGTCATCACCAGCCGTCTGAGTGGTGACGAAAATCCCTACACCACCCATTTTTTTACCGGCCTGGTGGGCACTGTGGTCATGGCACCCGTCATGCTGTGGAGTTGGAGCACATCTGCATTACTGACCTATTGGTACTGGTTTGTGGTGGTGGGGTTTTTGGGAACCTTTGGCCACCTGATGTTGATCCGCGCCTTTAACCGGGCCAGCGCCGTGGTGCTGACACCCTACCTCTATACGCAAATTGCCTTTGCCACCCTGCTTGGGTGGTGGGCCTTCAAACACGTGCCCGACAGCCTGGCCTGGGCAGGCATTGCGGTGATTGCGGCCAGCGGTGTTGGCAACGCCCTACTGTCTGCACGCGAGGCCTCAGGGCAGCGACAATAGCGCCATGCCCCAGATCTTTGAAATCCATCCCGACAACCCCCAGCAACGCCTGCTGAAACAGGCCACTACCCTGCTTGACAAAGGCGAGGTGCTGGCTGTGCCCACTGATTCCAGCTATGCGCTGGTCTGCCACCTGGACGACAAGACCGCCGCTGACAAGCTGCGCCGCATCCGCGGGGTAGACGACAAACATCACCTGACGCTGTTGTGCCGAGACCTGTCGGAACTGGCCAATTACGCGCATGTGGACAACAAGCAGTTTCGCCTGCTGAAAGCCGCCACACCTGGCGCCTACACCTTCATTCTGGAAGCTAGTAAGGAAGTGCCGCGCCGCCTGAGCCACCCGTCGCGCAAAACCATTGGCCTGCGTGTGCCCGACCACAAGGTACTGCAAGAGTTGCTGGCCATGCACAGCACACCGCTGCTGGCCACCACCTTGATTGCCCCGGACGAGACCGAGCCAATGAACGATGCGCAAGAGATTCGTGCGCGTTACAAAGGTCGAATTGCTGCGGTAATTGACGCCGGTGCTTGCCCGCGAGAGCCCACCACCGTGGTGGACCTGACCGGGGCCGAGCCTGTTGTCATCCGTGAAGGCCGTGGCCCGCTGGCCGCAATAGGCCTGTAAGCCCAACTGCCCTGAGAGCCTTCATTCATGGACTTTGCCCACCTGATTCAAACCGTCACCCTCTACGCCATTCCAGTGTTGTTGGCCATCACCCTGCACGAAGCTGCGCACGGTTATGCCGCTAAACACTTTGGCGACAACACCGCCTACATGCTGGGGCGCGTCACCCTTAACCCGCTGCCACACATCGACCCCGTGGGCACCATCCTGATGCCGCTGATGTTGTACTTTGCAACCTCGGGCGCGTTCTTGTTTGGTTATGCCAAACCAGTGCCGGTGCGCTTTGGCAATTTACGCAACCCGAAACGCGACATGATCTGGGTCGCACTGGCAGGGCCTGGCTCCAACTTCTTTCAGGCACTGGCGTGGGGCGCATTGCTCTACCTGCTCAAGGGGATGAACGTCGCTGAGCCTTTTCTGATTGAAATGGCACAAGGCGGTGTACTGGTCAATGTTGTGATGTTTGTGTTCAATCTCTTTCCACTGCCACCGCTCGACGGTGGCCGCATTCTGGTCGGATTGCTGCCCTACCGGCAAGCCATGCTGGTGTCACGTGTGGAACCGTACGGCTTTTTCATTGTGATGGCGCTGGTGCTGGCCGGCGTGGTCAGCAATTTGTGGCTGCGTCCACTGATGAGTCTGACCTTTCAACTTATTGACCTGCTGTTGACCCCCCTGGCCATGCTGGTGGGTTGAACCCCGACGCCGTCAATGCAAGCGCAGTGCGGCAGTCCACGAGTTTTTGACTTTTCATTCGATTTTTCCCATGCCCATTGAACTTTTCCTCACCGGTATCACCACCTCTGGCACCCCCCACCTGGGCAACTACGTGGGTTCGATACGCCCTTCCGTGGGCCATAGTTTGCGCAGTGGCGTCGAAAGTTTCTACTTTTTGGCTGACTACCATGCGTTGATAAAAATTGATGATCCCGCGCGCATTCAGCGTTCCACGCTGGAAATTGCAGCAAGCTGGCTGGCTGCCGGGTTGGATCCGGAGCGCGTGGTGTTTTACCGCCAGTCGGATGTGCCTGAAATCCCTGAACTCACCTGGTTTCTAACCTGCGTGCTGGGCAAAGGCGTGCTTAACCGCGCCCACGCCTACAAAGCTGCCGTCGACAAAAATACCGCTGTCGGCAACGACCCCGACTCAGACGTGAGCGCCGGGCTGTTCATGTACCCGGTGTTGATGGGCGCCGACATTCTGATGTTCAACGCCCACAAAGTGCCCGTGGGGCGTGACCAGGTGCAACACATCGAGATGGCACGCGACATGGCGCACAGCTTCAACCACCGCTACGGTGAGCATTTTGTGCCGCCTGAAGCTGCCATTGAAGACAATGTCGCCACCCTTCCAGGCCTGGATGGCCGCAAGATGAGCAAGAGCTACGACAACACCATTCCCATGTTTGCCCCTAGAGAGCAGCTCAAGAAACTCATTGGCGGCATCGTGACCGACTCCAAAGGCCCAAGTGAGCCCAAAACAGTTGAAGGCTCGGCACTTTTCCAGATTTACCAGGCATTTGCCAGTGAGGATGAAGCCAAATCACTGCGTCAGGCCTATGCAGACGGCATTTCCTGGGGCGATGCCAAACAACTGGTGTTCGAGCGCATTGACCAGGAAATCGCCCCCATGCGCGAGACCTACCAGTCATTGATGGGCAACCCGGCCAAGATTGAGGCCATCCTGCAAACCGGTGCTGTCAAGGCCCGGGCCATTGCAACCCCTTTCATGGGTCAATTGCGCCACGCCGTTGGCTTGCGCAGCTTGCAGTCTGAGGCCGACACCACAGCCAAAGTCGTCAAAGTGTTGTTACCTGTGTTTAAGCAATACCGTGAAAAAGACGGCCAGTTTTACTTCAAACTGCAAAGCGCAGACGGCCGACTGTTGCTGCAAAGCGGCGCCTTTGCGTCACCCAAAGTGGTGGGGCAAACCATAGCAACACTGCAAACCGAGGGCATCGTTGCCATGAACAGCAGCCCGGCGCCACTGCAAAAAGGCCCAAACATCACTGAGAGCGACATAGCCGCTGCACTGCAGACCTTGCAAAAGGCAAAACAAAGCTAGCCCACTGTACAATCGTCGGCTTCGCGGAGAGATGGCAGAGTGGCCGAATGTACCTGACTCGAAATCAGGCGTACCGCAAGGTACCGTGGGTTCGAATCCCACTCTCTCCGCCAAGCCACATAAGGAAAGCCCACTATCAATACGGTAGCGGGCTTTTTTCTTTGGTGAGCATTTCCAGACTGCTTACAGACTGCGATGCAGGGTTTCACACCCAATCCAGCACCAGTGGATGCCAACGTTCAGCGGTATTTCGTGACGACAACGAAAATGGTGGGCATAAAAAAACCCGGCGGGTGAGGCCGGGCTAATCCGCTAACCAGCGGCACGCTCCAGGGAGGAAAGAGCGTGAGGCAATCGCCCATTTGTTTGATATGGTCGTTCTCGTAAAAGTTCAATCGATCACCGCCACTTATGGCGCACCCATTTGTCTTTGGTCCTGCCAGCGACCACAGTCTCCACTGAACATTGCCAAGGCGAACCAATGAACCCCTTCAGCCAAGACAGGGGTTAACCCCTGCACAAAAAGACTTCATTCGCGATATAAACCGTGTAAACTATATAAACGGTTTATATAGTTAAAAGGGAAATATCAATGTCTATCAACATAAAAAATTGGCCACCAATATTGGCCGTGGTCAAACTGTACCAATCTATGCTGGCTCACCGTCAGCCACCAGCACCGCACCACATTGGGCCTTTTGGTGGTTCGTTCTTGGACCTGCATCAAAACGACAAACACTGAGGTGCAGTCTTTTCCTGTTTGGATGCACGGCACAACGAAATCGTCTTCGCCTCGTCAGGTACACAGGCATCAGAATCACGCCAGCGATTTGTACGAACGCCTTAAACCGCGGATCACCGAATCAAAAATGCCAACACCCGATCAGCAAATTTGCCGTAGGGCGGCCACAGAAATTTAAGGGTGCTAAAGCGGGCCTGGTAAAACACCGGACGCATTTTTGAGAAGGTGACAAAACCTTCATGACCATGGTAGTGGCCCATGCCAGAGTCGCCCACTCCACCAAAGGGCAGGTCATGCTGCCCCACATGGAACAGGGCGTCGTTTACCGTGACGCCACCAGACATCACGCGGTCAATGACTTTTTGCACTTGCCCTGCGTCATGACTGAAGGGATACACCGCCAGCGGGCGTGGCTCGGCGTTGATGCTGTCAATCACGTCGTCGAGCGACGAATAGCTGCGCAACGGCAGGATTGGGCCAAAAACCTCGCGCTGCATCAGTTGGCAATGAGAGGGCGCGTCCAACACAATGTGCGGCGCTATTTTGCGCGAAGCGGCATCAAATGCAGGCCCATCCATCAATGGCAGCACCTTGGCACCCTTTTCTCTTGCCTCTTGCAAGGTGTTCAGCAGTCGGTCAAAGGAGCGCTGGTCAATGATGGAGGTGTAGTCTGGCGAACTCAGGCTTGGGTAGCGTTTGGTCACAATGCCGCGCGCCAGGCGCACAAACTCATCGGTCTTTCCCGCAGGCAACCAGGCATGGTCCACTGTGGTGCATATTTGGCCTGCATTGAGCAACTTGACGAACATGATGCGCTCGACAGCTGTGTGCAGCGGGAAACCTTCACAGACGATGGCTGGCGCCTTGCCGCCGAGTTCCAGCGTGACCGGACACAAGTTTTGCGCGGCAGCAGCCATCACGGCTCGACCAGTCTGCCCGGAACCCGTGAACAACAAATGGTCAAACTTGAGCTTTGAGAACGCCACACCAACACCGCCGGTTTCATCAAAAAACTGTAGTTTTTCTGGCGGAAAGTACCTAGGCATGTGCACCATCAAATACGCTGCCAGATGACGCGAGTTTTCGCTCATCTTCACCATGGCTCGGTTGCCCGCTGCAAAAATGTAAGTGAGCGGTACCAGGCTCAGGTTCAGCGGAAAATTCCACGGCACGATCACTCCAACAACCCCCAGGGGTTGCGGAATGACACGGTTGCTTGCGCCCAAAAAGTTGCGCCAATCGACACCACGACGCTGAGGCTTCATCCAGCTGCGCAGTTGGCCTATGACGTGGTCAATACCATCCACCGTCGGGAACACTTCAGCCAGCAAGGTCTCGTGGCGAGAGCGGTGGCCGTAATCAAGGCTGATGGCATCACACAGCGCATCTTTGTGTTCACGGACGAATCTTTGCAAGGTGCGCAGGTCTGCCGTGCGCTCTGCCAGCGTAGAAATGGGGTTGGCAAAGCAGGCTTTGCGCTGCAATGCCAGCGCATCATCAAGCACGCTCGGGGAAATGGTGTCAATAGGGTTCATGGCGCTGACCAGTTTATGCCGGAACGCCGCTGACGCAACGACTTAACGAGCGGTTTGAACGAGGCCCCCTAAACCGGTGCAAAGCGGGCAGAACACTGATCTGTGGCTTGCCGAATTTCGACCGCCAAAGCTGGGGATCCTTGCAAAGACAAGCTCACCACATCACTTCAAGCCGCCCATCCACCAGTCGGACGGCGCGCGCGGCCATGGCACGCGCCTCTGACTCATCGTGCGTCACCAGCAAGGTTGGCATCCCAGCGGCTTCAATGCGGGTACGAAATTCATCACGCAAATTGGCGCGCAGATCTGCATCAAGCGCAGAAAACGGCTCATCGAGCAACAGCGCACGCGGATTCGTCACAAGGGCACGCGCCAGCGCCACACGCTGCTGCTCCCCCCCAGAGAGGAGCCAGACCTTTTGCTGTGCATGCGCTGCCAAACCAAACAGGGCAAGCATGTCCAGCGCAGTTGCGCGCGCCTGGCGTTTGTCTTGTCGCTGCTCAACCAACCCAAACGCCACGTTGTCCAGCACGTTCAAGTGCGGAAACAGCGCGAAGTCTTGGAACATCAGAGCAAACCGCCGCTGCTCCGGCGGCACCTGTGTGATTTTCTGACCGTTAAACCAGATGCTGCCCGTGAGCGGCAGTTGCAAGCCCGCCACAATGCTCAGCAGCGTGCTTTTGCCACTGCCCGACGGCCCCAACAAAGCCACAATTTCACCAGCGGCCACGCGCAAATTGATGTCTTTGAGCAGTGCACGGTCGCCGTAGTTTTGGCTGGTATGGCGCAGCTCAAGCATGGTGCAGCACCCCAAGCGCGACAGCACCCACCTGCGTGCGCCTGCGCTCATGACGACCGGCCACTGGCCACTCGATTAGCAAAAATGCCAGCAAGGCCAACAGCATCAACAAGCAGGCCAAGACAAACGCTTCATCTAGACTGGCCGCGCCCGGATGGCCCAGGCGCTGGTAAATCAATGTGGTGAGCGTGGACCACTCGGGGCGTGACAAAAACAGCGTAACGGCAAACTCACCCAGCGCCGTGGCTGCGGCAAACGCCATGCCGCGGCGCAAGGCCGGGCGCAGCAGCGGCAAGGTGACGCGCCAGAAAGTACGCTGCGGGCTGGCGCCCAGCGTGCGGGCAGCATGCAGCAAATGCGGGGGCAAGCTGTCCAAACCTGCAGACAAGGACTTGGCAACAAATGGGTAGGCCAGCACCGCATACGCTGCCAGCAGCAGCGCCAAACTGGCCGTCCAACCCGGATACAGCAGCAACAACCCAAAGGCGACCGTGATAGGCGACACCACAAACGGCAAAAAGGCAGCGGCGCGCCAAAGCACCGAGCGCTGCGCAGCCAGCGCATGCATCACGCCCAACACGGTGGCCACCACCAAGGCCGCAGCAGAAAACCGCAACGTGTTCCACAGCGCGGCGCGCACCTCCGCATCCAGCAGCGTGGCCCATGCGCCCAAGCCAGCTTGCAGTGCACGCCAGACGATGGCAAGGATCGGTAAGCCACAAATCACAAACAACACCCCCAGCGCAACCAGCACGGCCAGCCATTGCAGTACCCCTTGAGGGGGTTTGCGCGCCACGGGCTCAACCCGACCAGGCGCCGCCAGTCGCTTTTCAAGTACAGCGTAAATCAGCGCCACGGCCCCGGTAAGCAGCAGCATCCACAACGACAACACGCTGGCCTGACCCAACTGCAACTCATGGGCCACCAGGGTGTAAATCTCGACTTCAACGGTGGCAAAACGCTGCCCACCCAGCACTAGGGCCAGGCCAAAACCAGCAAAGCAATACAAAAAAACTAGGCACAAGCTCGACATCAGCCAAGGTGCAATGGCCGGCCACTCAATGCGCCAGAAGGCTCGCCAAGGTGTCGCGCCGAGCGACCTGGCTGCCGCCACCTGACGCGCGTTCACTTGGCCCAGCGCGTCCGTCCCGGCACGCACCACCAGACACAGGTTAAAAAACAAGTTGCCATACAACAGCAGCCAGGGCGTGTCTTGAAGATGAATGCCCAGTAACGCACTGAGCACGCCACGTGGCCCCCACAGCGCCAACACACCAAGCGCAGCCACCAAGGTAGGCACAACAAAGGGCAGCATCAGCAAACGCAGCACCAGCATGCGCCCGGCAAACTCAAACCGTGCCAGCACCCAGGCCAATGGCAAACCCAAGGCAAACGCCAGCACACAGGTGATGGCCGCCTGCGCCAATGACCACATCACGCGCCAGCGCAGGTAGTCGTCTTGCCAGGGTGACCAGATGGACCAGGATGCCGCTGTTGGCGCACCCGGCAAATTCACTTCGCCCGACCACCCGGCAAAGACCAACCGAGCCAGCGGCGCCAGCAGCAACACCAGCAGGGCTGTGGCAGGCAAGAGCCCTAGCCACAGGCCGGCTGACCCGCCACCACGCAGAAACTTAAACCTCATGGAATGCCGCACTGCGCTCGCCAAGACAAATGGGGGTCTGGCGCACAACCTTACTTGAGCACCACTTTAGTCCAGCGCGCCACCCAGTCCGCTCCCTTGCCAGCAACCATTTGCACCGCTGGGGCCTCAAACTCGCTAGGCTCGGTCGCGTGGCGCATCACCGCGGCGCGGGTGGTGTTAGCCTGCACGGGATACATCCACATCGCAGTCTGCAGGGCTTCCTGCACCGGGGCTGAACGCATGAAATCTACGAACTTCAGCGCCGCAGCACGTTGGCCGCCTCCCTTGACCAGGCCCACACCCTCCACCTGACGGAACACGCCGCCCTTGAGGTTCAGGCTGGCCGTGGGAGATTCCGTAATTTTTTCCTTGCTATAGAACACCTCGGCCGCCGGACTGGTGACGTAGCTCACCACCAGCGGGTAGGCGCCCTTATTGGCGGCGAAATCGGTGTAATAAGCTTCGCTCCACCCCTTGACCACCTTGAGGCCGTTGCTGCGCATTTTCGCCCACCAAGCAAACGCCGGCTCTTCACCCAGGGAAGAAATGGTGGCCAACATGAAGGCATAGCCCGTGCTGCTGGTGGCCGGGTTGGGGGTGACAAGCCAACCCTTGTAGACCGGCAGCGTCAATTCCTGCAGTGTTTTTGGCAAGGCCACACCACTTTGGGCAACGGTGGCACGGTCGTAATTTAGGGTCACAAAACCGTAATCCACGGCCGCCAGTGCAGCGCCAAGAGTGGCGTCAGGTGTCCCGCTGGTCTGGGGCAGCGTGGGCTCCAGCACGCCAGCTGACAGCGCCTTGGCGACCAGGGTGTTGTCAATGCCGAACACCACATCAGCCACCGGCTGCGCGCGGGTCAAAATGAGCTTGTTGAGCATTTCACCGGCATCGCCGCCTTTGATGATGGCCAACTTGACGTTGTTTTGCGCTTCAAACTGCGCCAGCAAAGGTTTCGGCAATGAAAAAGAGCTGTGCACCATGACGCGCAGTTCATCTGCGGCAAGGGCTTGGTTTGATGCTGACACAGCAGCCAGGGCAACAGCGGCCAGGGCAAAAAGACGACGATTCATGGCAAAGCCTCTCAATGCGCCAGCACAAAAAGCGCGGGGATTGAAGGCAAAACCGGCAGGCGGCAAGGCGAAATCCGTCACGCTCCCTACGCTGGCATGATCCAGATCAGGTGAGTGGGGTATTTCTCAGCCCGACTTACGACGGACACCCCCGGTGAGCAGGCTATTGTAATAACGCTCAACGTGTTAGTGTTTCAACCGCAAGAATTGCCGCCTGCAACCGGCACTCGCCGCCACCCGACACCACAATGGCCGGATAGCGCATGGTTTGAAGCACATGCTGCAACATTGTGCCAACGGCAGCACGGGCTTGGCTTCCATCGCGCTGCAAACCGTCTGGCACCCATGCCAAGTCAGGGGTCAATACCAGCGTCAGCGCATAGCTGCCATGCAACAGGTTGGCGCTGGCATACAAAGAACGGTCGGCAAAGTAAAAATCACTGTAAACCGCAGTCATCAAGGGAGCGGTATCACAAAAAACATAGCCAACGCCCGCTTGTCGTGCAAGCGCTAAGACCTGCGCCTCTTGCTCAAATTGTGTCCGCATCACCATCGCCTGCTCGTCAGCCCTTGGAGGACGGCCTTGCTGGTCACAAAAAAACCTCAGGTACTCAGGCACCCAAAACCCGGAAAAATGCTGTGCCAGAGTGCGCGCCAGCGTCGTTTTGCCAGTGCATTCGGCCCCCATCAAACAAATGCGCAGAGGTTCAGGTGCCATTGAAACTTCAGTCACCTGTGCGGGCCTCATTCGCCGACAGTGTGCACCCGGTTGCCACCACTGTTTTTGGCCACATACATCGCTTCATCGGCTTGGCGCAGCAAGGAAAATTGGTCTCTGGCGTGATCCGGGTAAATCGCCAGCCCCACGCTTGCAGAAATCGCCAACGCGTGGCCGTCAATCACCATGACTTGACTCAGTGACTGGCAAATTTTTTCGGCGACCACCTTGGCATCCTGAACTGACAGCACCATGGGCAGCAACACCATGAACTCATCACCCCCCACACGCCCTACCGTGTCGGCATTGCGCACACATGCCTGCATGCGTTGTGCCACGGCCACCAGCAAACTGTCGCCGGCTTGATGCCCATACGTGTCATTCACCGGCTTGAAATCATCCAGATCAACAAACATCACGGCAACCCGCGATTGATCACGCTGTGCTTGGGCCAGCGCCTGCTGCAAACGGTCTGCAAACAAGGCCCGGTTGGGCAAACCCGTCAACCCATCATGCTGCGCCAGGTGCCGGATCGCCTCGCGGCTCTCGTTAAGCTCGTGCAAATTGGCCACCACGGTGTGCTGCATCACATTCAGACTGGCCGCCAACACGCCGACTTCGTCATGCCGCTTGAAGTCCAAATGACTCACCGTCTGATTTTCAGAAAAATGCGTCATCGCATTTGTCATCACTTTCAGGGGACGGGTCACTCGCCTGGCCACCAGCATCGCCAGCAAAACGGACAAAAATCCCACCAAGGCAATCATCTGCACCGTTTTCCAGCCCTGGCGATCAATTTCTTGAATGACGTTCACCATGGGCTGCGACATGCCCAGGATGACAAAGCGTTTGTCTTCTGCTTGCCCGCCATAGGGCAGCCGAACAAACGCGGCCACCAACCCGTCGCTGCGCTGTTGCACGGGCGCCGCCGTGGTCACCACACTGCCGCCCACACCTTTGATCAGGCGGCCCACGGGCTTGAATGCATCCTGAATGAAGACCCGGCGCCCTGCATCAAAGCCAAACGCCTCAGCCGGATCCGGATGAATCAAGTAGTCGCCCCAATGGTTGCTCAAGTACACCTGATAAGCACTTGGCAACACCGAGCGCAGCCGGTGAAACAAGCCATTCAGGTCCAGATTGATCACCACCAAACCCAACACACGCCCATCAGCGCCCAGCACCGGCGTGGCGACTCGCACCGTAGGCTGGTTCAAGCCAGCATGCGCGCCTTCTTCATGGTTGATACTGATGTCAGACAAATAGACTTGCCCACGACTCAAACGCACAGTGTTGAACACGTAGGCGTAATGGGCTTTTTCCTGCAGGTCCGCCTCAGGGATGGTCAACAACACGTGACCGTCCCGATCCACCCGGACCAACTCCAGGCCGTGCTGTGCCGCGCTGATCAGACGAATCTGCAAGTAGGCCGGCCGCACCGCCATCAAGGCCTTGAAAGCATCCGCCAATCTGGATACCTCCGGGCTTTGTGCCTGCGTTATACGGTCAGCAGCCACCGCAGGCGTGCTGGAAAGGCTGGCCAGCATGCGGGTGTCACTGGCCACCACATCCATACTGCTTTCAAACTGGCGGCCCAGCACCTGAGTGGCCGTCAGCAAATCGCGCTGCGCGGACTCCAGTAACGTGACGCGGCTGCTGGCATAGGTGTAGTACCCCACCAAACCCATCGCCATCAGGCCAAAGATGGTGAGCAACAGCGTCAATTTGAAGGCAATGCCAAAACGCATGGCTAGAACCGTTCAGGCCGGTCACCCGACAAAATGCGTGACCACAAGGCGGCACGGCGCAGGTCGTTTTCAACCGGCTCCAGCCAATGAATCTTGTCAGTGTCCAGCGTGCTGGCAGAGGCCTCCAGGGTGTTGGACAACCCCTGACGACGGGTCAACTCGGCGCTGACTTTAGGCTCAAGCATGTAATTGATCCAGTGCTCGGCCAAGCCCTTGTTTCTGGCAGCCCGCGTCACAGCCCAGCAGTCAAGCCAGGCCAACGCGCCCTCTTTGGGGATCACATAGCCAACATCAGCACCGCTGTCACGCAGCGCCTTGAGTTGCTGCTGGCCGTAGTTGGCAAACAACACCGCCACGTTGTGCTGTCGGAACAGCGCCACGGATTCTTCAGGCAAGCTGTAAAACGTGAGCACGTTGCGGCGCAAGTCAATCAGGTGCCTGGTGACCTTGGGAAAAGCCGCATCGTCAATCTGAAAGGGTGCGCCACCCAGGGCCAGCGAAGTCACTGAAAAACCGTGGCTGCTGCCGTCAAACGCCAAAATGCGCCCCTGGTAAGCCGGATCCCACAGCACTGACAAAGAGGTGGGCGGCACCTTGAACTGCTTGCGGTCATAAATCAGGCCCATCTCGGAAAAGGTGTAGGGCACCGCATACACATCGCCCAAATGGGTGATGCCTGGAATGGCTGCGGTATTGCGAAAGCGTGGCAATTGGCGCGAAATGTTGGGCACATTGGCCAAGTCCAGCGGCTGCAACCATTTGCGGCGGATATAGCGCTGAATTTCAACCGTGTTGGCCGCCACCACATCAAAGTCGCCGCCTTGGTTGGCGCCCAGCTTTTGCGCCAGCACCTCGTCCGAACCCACCAGGGTCACATCCACCAGAACATCAAACTGTTTTTCAAACGCTCGCACCAGATCGGCATCGGCGTAGCCTGGCCAGGTGAGCACGCGCAAGGTTTCTCTGGCTTGCGCACCGGCAACGAAGAAAAAACTCAGCAAAAACAGGATGAATAGCTTGCCCATGTGTGTCTTGGTTGATGTGATCAGACGCGCCACAACACGCATTTGGAGCCGTTTACTGACTTAGCTCCAAGCGAACCACATGGCTTTCTTTTGCCGGCCAGGTGCGGCCCACCACCCGCTCGATCATATCCGTGTGAATTTCTGCCGCAATAGGGCGGCTCTGCAATTGGGGCAGGGTAATTTTCGCGGGGGGCACAGTCCGGCCGTCAAAAACGATATGACACACGTAAGGATCTGCACGCCCCCGGTGGCGCTCTAGTTCGATGATCGAAAAGGCTGGCAAATCTGCATCCGCGATCCGACTGGTCTTCAAATGCACCAACTGGCTGCCCCTGGGGAACGGACTGCGATAGGTGTGCGTGACGGCATAGCCGGGCGCACGTGTAACGAATTCGTAGGCGACACCCTGCTCTGCCTGAAACGGCCCCCAGCGCCCATCTTCCCCAAGCGCTTGGATATAAAGCGCCAAACCATGTCTTGCCAATGCGCCGCCGACTCGCCATCAACGTGTACAAACACCACGGGTGGCACAGTTGGACCGTAGGCACAACCACTGGTTGATATAAAAAATAGAGCGGCTAGCGCAGAAAATACAGGGGGCCGGGGTTAGAAGGCGTTTAAGCATGTAACTTTCAAAAAATCTACGTCACAGCGGCAACGCGCAGACCAACTTAAGCACCGGCCCCACCCAGCATCTTGAGCCCACCCAGATAAGGTTGTAGCGCCTCGGGCACAGTCACTGAGCCATCGGCATTCTGGTAGTTCTCCAGCACCGCCACCAAGGTGCGGCCGACGGCCAGGCCGGAGCCGTTCAGGGTGTGCACCAACTCGTTTTTGCCTTGCGCGTTCTTGAATCGGGCTTGCAGACGGCGCGCCTGAAAGGCTTCGCAGTTGCTCACCGAGCTGATTTCACGGTAGGTGTTTTGCGCCGGCAGCCACACTTCGAGGTCATAGGTCTTGCTCGCGCCAAAACCCATGTCACCGGTGCACAGGCTCATCACACGGTAAGGCAGGCCGAGTTTTTGCAAAATAGCCTCGGCATGGCCCGTCATTTGTTCCAGTAATTCGTAACTGGTGTCAGGGTGCACGATTTGCACCATCTCGACCTTGTCAAACTGGTGCTGGCGAATCAGGCCGCGGGTGTCACGCCCGGCCGAACCGGCCTCTGACCTGAAACACGGTGTGTGGGCGGTGAGTTTGATGGGCAGGTCAGCTTCAGCCAGCACCACGTCCCGGACAAAGTTGGTCAGCGGCACTTCAGCGGTGGGAATCAAATACAGCGCGGTGTTGTCGGGCTGCGCTTCGCCCTCTTGCCCCCCTTTTTTGGCAGCAAACAAATCACCTTCAAACTTGGGCAACTGGCCGGTACCACGCAGGGTGTCGCCGTTGACGATGTAGGGTGTGTAGCACTCGGTGTAGCCGTGTTCCTGGGTTTGCACGTCCAGCATGAACTGCGCCAAAGCACGGTGCAAGCGGGCGATTGGCCCTTTCATCACGGTAAAGCGGGCGCCGGTGAGTTTGACACCCATCTCGAAGTCCAGCCCCAGCGGTGTGCCCACATCCACATGGTCTTTGACCTCGAAGTCAAAGACCTTTGGCGTACCCCAGGTGCGCAGCACCACGTTGGCGTGCTCATCAATGCCCACCGGCACGCTTTCGTGCGGCAAGTTGGGCACAGCCAGCAACAGGGCTTGCATGTCTGCTTGAATCTGGTCGAGGCGTTTGGCAGACGCCTCCAGCTCGTCCTTGATGCTGGCCACCTGCGTCATCACCGCATCCACCTCGGCAGCACCCGCCGGGCCTTTGGCCTTGAGCTGGCCAATTTGTTTGCTCGACGCATTGCGTTGGGCCTGCAAGGCTTCGGTGCGCACCTGGATGGTTTTTCGCTCAGACTCCAGCGTAGTGAAGGCCGCCACGTCCAAAAAGGCTTGTGGGTTTTTGCGGGTTTCCAGGCGGGCCACCACTTGGGCCAGGTCTTTGCGAAGAAGGGTAATGTCTAACATGATAAAAATTTAAGTAAAAATGGGCTCTAGCCCTTTATTTATATGCGTAATCAGCTATGTATTAAATAGCAATCAAAGGTCTTCAGCATCATTCAGTCGAAGGCCTTTGGGCAGCGGAAACTTGACGCTCTCAGGGTCGCCCGGCAGCCGTTGCACCGACACCGCGCCCAGGGCCTTCAGGCGGTCAATCACCTGCATCACCAGAATTTCAGGGGCCGACGCGCCAGCCGTCAGGCCAACCCGGCTGCAACCCTCAAACCACTGCGGCTGCAAATCTTCCGCCGTGTCAACCATGTAGCCGGGCGTGCCCAGCTTGCGTGCCACTTCGGCCAGGCGGTTGCTGTTGGAGCTGGTGGGGCTGCCCACCACAATCACCACGTCCACCTGCGGGCTCATCAGCTTGACAGCGTCCTGGCGGTTTTGCGTGGCGTAGCAAATGTCTTGCTGCTTGGGCTCGCGCACGTTCGGAAAGCGCGCCTTGATGGCCGTGGCAATGGCGGCGGCGTCGTCCACACTAAGGGTGGTCTGCGTCACCACAGCCAATTTTTCAGTTTGCAAGGGCTGGACATGTGCCACATCTGCCACGTCTTCTACCAAGTGAATGCCGCCGTCCAACTGGCCCATGGTGCCTTCGACCTCGGGGTGGCCCTTGTGGCCAATCATGATGAACTCGAAGCCCTCTTTGTGCAGCTTGGCCACTTCCACGTGCACTTTGGTGACCAGCGGGCAGGTGGCGTCAAAGATTTGAAACCCCCGAGCGGCCGCTTCCAGCTGCACCGCACGGCTCACACCATGAGCCGAAAAAACCAGCGTAGATCCTGCGGGAACGTCATCTAGCGCTTCTATAAAAATAGCACCCTTGGCTTTCAGGTCGTTCACCACATAGGTGTTGTGAACGATTTCATGGCGCACATAAATTGGCGCGCCAAATTTGGTCAGGGCACGTTCCACGATCTCAATGGCGCGGTCAACGCCAGCGCAAAAACCGCGTGGCTCAGCCAGAAGAATCTGAACCCCCGCGTTTGTCACTGCCTGTGTTGCGCCGCTCATAACACCCCAATCACCTGAACTTCAAACGTCACCGGTTGGCCAGCCAGCGGGTGGTTGAAGTCAAACAACACCGCGTCACCCTTGGCGTCACTGCGAAAGTCAATGATCACACCGGCAAATTCACCGCTGCCGTCGGGGGTCGGGAACTTGATGACATCGCCCACGGCATATGTTTCGCCGGCTGCGCCCAGGTCTGTCAGCTCTTTGCGTGCCATCCACTGCTGCATGTCGGGGCTGCGCGGGCCAAACGCCTCGCCGGCGGGCAGCTCGATGGTGGTGCGCGTGCCTTCGGGCAGGCCCATCAGCCGGGCCTCTACTGCGGGGGCCAGCTCGCCAGTGCCCAGCGTGAGCGTGGCAGGCGCGGCGGCAAAGGTGTTGACCACGTCACCGGCGGGGCCACTGAGCCGGTAATGCAGGGTCAAAAACGAGCCGGGTTGAATGGTGGGGGTGGCGGTGGTCATGAAAATCCTGTGAATGCATGCAAAAAATGAGCTGTTGGCGCTGCCAAGCCCTAAACCCCAAATCGGGGTGAGCCAGGGCTGGGCGCATAAACTGCCTGCAATTGTAAAAGCCCACCCTATCGCACTCCCCATGGCCCTTAAAGACCTTCCCCTTGATGCCCAACCGCGCGAAAAGCTGCTGGCCCGTGGCCCCAAAGCCTTAAGCGATGTGGAGTTGCTGGCGATTTTGCTGCGCACCGGCATCAAGGGCAAGGGCGTGCTGCAAATGGCCGATGAGTTGCTCAGGCTCAAATCCGCAGCGCCGCTGGTAGCCACAGATACGGCGTGCGACACCGCAGCCCTAGCCCCTGCTGTCATTGGCTTTGGTGGCTTGGCCGGGCTCCTAGATGCCACCGCCGACGACCTTAAACGCATTAAAGGCCTGGGGCCTGCCAAGCGCTCAGAGATCGTCGCCGTGCTGGAGCTGGCGCGCCGTGCCATGGCACAGCGCCTGCAAGAGCGCACGGTGTTTGCAACACCCGATGCCGTCAAACACTACCTGCAATTGCACTTGTCGGCACGTAAACATGAGGTGTTTGCAGTGCTGTTTCTGGACGTGCAAAACCGCCTGCTGGCAATGGAAGAAATGTTTCAAGGGACCTTGACACAGACCAGCGTCTACCCGCGTGAAGTGGTGCTGCGCGCCCTGCACCACCAAGCCAGCGCCGTGGTGCTGTCGCACAACCACCCCAGTGGCACGGTGCAACCCAGCCGCGCCGACGAGATGTTGACGCAAACCCTAAAAACCACCCTGGCGCTGATTGATGTGCGGGTGCTGGACCACGTCATCGTGGCGCCTGGCGAGGCCCTCAGCATGGCAGAACGGGGGCTGATGTGAGCACCCGCGGCAATCCGTCTGGCCGCGAAACCAAGCTTGGCCCACCCCACTCGGCAACGCCCCTGAAAGCAGGCGCAACGGCCCTCAGGGTAAAGACTTTAGGCGACCTCAAGGTGGTCAAAAAGGCCATTGCAGAGCAGGCCAAACAACGCGTACTGCAAATGAGCGCAGCGGCCAAGGCCGTCAAGCAGACAGCCACCGACAAAGACTTGTTTATTAGGGCTGCAGGCGCCGTCAAGCCCCTGCCTGACAAGCGTAAGCTGCTGCATAAACCAGAGCAAAAAATGCCGCTGGCGATGCAGTATCAGCAGGATGAAAAGGCGGTACTGAAAGAGGCCATCAGCGACGAATTTGATGTGTCTACCCTGCTGGAAACAGACGAACACCTGAGCTTTCGCCGCCCAGGCATTGGCACCGATGTGACGCGCAAACTGCGCCGCGGCGACTGGAGCATTCAGCGCCAGCTTGACCTGCACGGCCTGCGCCGCGACGACGCCCGGGAAGCTTTAAGCATCTTCATCCGAGAGGCGCACAAACAAGGCATTCGTTGTGTGCGCGTGGTGCATGGCAAGGGCTTGGGATCGCCCGGCAAAGCGCCGATTCTGAAAAACCGGGTTCACAGCTGGCTGGTGCAAAAAAACGAGGTACTGGCGTTTGTGCAAGCCAAACCTGCCGATGGTGGTGGCGGGGCACTGGTGGTGGTGTTGATGACGTCCAGGGCTTGACGCCCGGCCGACTCAAGCCGCGTCCAGCGCGACAGGCCCAGTTTTTTTGCCCTGCGCCGCATGCCGCAACACACTGCGCAACTTGGCCGGACGCACTGGTTTTTGCAGCAGCACCAGCCCGGCCGCCTGAACCTGTTCACGCACCGCTTGTGCCGTATCGCCGCTGATCAGGCAAGCGGCCACATCAAAACCCAGGGCGTCACGCACCATGCGCACGGCCTCAATCCCGTTGTCTGGCCCGCGCAACCGGAAATCACTGACGATCATGTCAGGCGGTGGCGCAAGCCGCGCCAGCGCGCAAGCGCCCAGCGCCGTATCAGTGACGGTGACGTGGCAGCCCCAGGATTCCAGCAGACCCGTCAAAGCCGCGCCCCCCAGAACATCGTCTTCAACCAACAACACCTGCAGACCATCAAAAGCGGCCATGGGCGAGTCTGCAGCGCCCAGGGGCAGGCTGCTCAACTGTGCGACAGTGGCAGGCACTTGCAAACAAAAACGTGAACCACGGCCCAGGCTTGAGTGCAGGCTCAACGGCAAATTCAGCAGGCGGCATGAGCGCTGCACAATGCTGAGCCCCAGGCCCAGGCCCTTGCTGCGGTCTCGCTCAGCGTTACCTACCTGAAAGAACTCTTCAAAAATTCGTGCGTGATGCTCTGGCGCAATGCCCACGCCACTGTCCCAAACCTCAATGCGTGCATGCGTCGAACGGAACCCAGGACGACACGCCACCAGCACCGTGCCTTGCTGGGTGTGTTGCAGCGCGTTGCTAACCAGATTGAGCAACACACGGTAAAGCAGCACCGGGTCAGTTTGTAGCCACAGGTTTGACGGCCTGATGCGCAGCCGCAGCCCTTTGCCAGCAGCCACTCCCGCGAAACTGGTGCGAAGTTGTTCAAACAGGTGATTGACGGGAAAGGCTTGGGAACGCACCTGCATGGACGGCGCATCCAGGCGTGAATAATCAAAAAAGGTATCCAGCATGTCTTGTAGCGCCCGCACCGAAGCATCGACCCCCGCCACCAAGGCTTGGGTCTGCGCGTCATGCGGCAACTGCGTGAGCCGCGCCACAAACAGACCCAAGGCGTGCGCCGGTTGCCGCAAATCGTGGCTGGCTGCTGCCAGAAACCGCGACTTGGCCAGGGAAGCCGCCTCGGCGTGTTCTTTGCGCTGCTGAAGCTGCGCTTCAAAGCGGCTACGCACGTGGTTAAAAGCCGCAGCCACCAGTGTGTAAAAACTCAAGGACAGCAAAAAGTGCACGCTGACCACCGCTGAAAACTGATGCACGCCAGCCAAAGCCGGGCGCATCGCCACAAAATACACCGCCACCACCCCCAGAAAAACCAGGCTGTAAATCCAGCCAAGGCGCTGGCCTTTCAAGAAGAACGCCAGAAACGGCACGGTGTAGACCCAGAAAAGTCCGGTGCCCTCAATGCCGCCGGTCACGATCAGTGCGCCAAAAATGACGGCCGCACACAGCAGCAGCAATGTTTCCGCCGCCGCCACGCGGCTTGGCGTGTGGCTCATAAACACGGCAGGCGCCAACAAGCAAAGCGCGGCCGCCAATTCGATCAGGCCCAACACCAGCAGGCCCGGGGTCACCAGGTTGTAGACCGAAAACAGCAAGGCAACCGCCAGTCCAATGCTGCTGGCGGCGCGCACGTGGCGTGCGCGTTCGCTCAAACCGATCACAAATTCCATCCAGCCCCCGAATCATTGACAACCACCGGGTCTGTCCCCGGGCGGCCCGATGCTACCAAACCAACACTTTTGCGCCGGCGTGGCCCTTTCTGATGATTCTTCAATGTTCATGACGCCATTCAGCTCTGACTATTCTTTTAAAGGCAGACTGGCCCCAACTTTCTTGGTGTAATACGACCACAGCAAAGGCCGCAAAACGCACTTGACACCTCTTTTTGGAACCCTTGAAATTGAAACCCGATTCTTCCCAATACGAAACCTTTCTGCGCCACGTGCAAACCACAGGTGTCTTCAAACCGGACCGCACCGGCACCGGCACCACCAGCGTGTTTGGCTACCAGATGCGCTTTGACTTGACCCAGGGCTTTCCGCTGGTGACCACCAAGAAGGTGTTTTTGCGCGCCATCATCGTCGAGCTGCTGTGGTTTTTGCGCGGCGACTCCAACGTCAAATGGTTGCAGGAAAACGGCTGCACCATCTGGGACGAATGGGCTCGCGCCGATGGCGATTTGGGCCCGGTCTACGGCGTGCAGTGGCGCAGCTGGCCCAAGCCCGATGGCGGCCACATTGACCAAATCCAGCAGGTCATTGACACACTCAAGGCCAATCCGGACAGCCGCCGCATATTGGTGAGCGCCTGGAACGTGGCCGACCTGGACAAAATGGCGCTGATGCCCTGCCACGCGTTCTTTCAGTTTTATGTGGCCCCGCCCACCATTGCGGGCGGCCGCGGCAAATTGAGCTGCCAGCTGTACCAACGCAGCGCCGACATCTTTTTGGGCGTGCCCTTCAACATTGCCAGCTACGCCCTGCTCACCCACATGGTGGCGCAGCAGTGTGACCTGGACGTGGGCGATTTCATCTGGACCGGGGGTGACTGCCACATTTACAGCAACCATGCCGAGCAAGTGGCGCTGCAGCTCAGCCGTGAGCCTTTTGCCTATCCATCCCTTGTCATCAAAAGCAAGCCTGCTAGTATTTTTGATTACACGTTTGAAGATTTTGAGGTGCAAGGCTACCAATGCCACCCCGCCATCAAGGCCCCGGTGGCGGTGTGATCAGCCGCAAACAACTCTGGAGCCTGGTCGCCCTCACGCTGATGTGGGGCATCAACTGGCCGATGATGAAGTACAGCCTGCGCGAACTCTCGCCGCTGTACTTTCGGGCGCTGACCATGAGCTGCGGCGCGCTCTGGCTGTACAGCTTTTACCGTGCCAAGGGCGTGCGCATGTGGCCGCAAGGTGCCGAGTGGCGCAGCGTGGTCACACTGGGGCTGCCCAATGTGCTGGGCTGGCACACGCTGGCCATTTTGGGTGTGAAAGAACTCGCCAGCGGGCGCGCCGCTATTTTGGGCTTCACCATGCCGATCTGGACCGTGTTGCTCGGCATTTTGTTTTTCAAGGAAAAACTCACCAAACGCATCGCACTCGCCGTGTTGGCTGTGGCTCTGGCCATTGGCTTGCTGACGTTCAACGAGTTGACAGCACTCTCAGGCAAGCCACTGGGCATAGTCTGGATGGAACTGGCCGCCTTATGCTGGGCCGCAGGCACCTTGATGATGCGCCGCGCGCACCTGACCATTCCCATGGAAACGCTTACGGTGTGGATGCTGATTCTGGCGAGCCTCAGCCTGTGGTTGCTGGCTGCCCTGCTGGAACCCTGGCCGGTTTGGCAATTTTCTGCGCCCATGTGGGGCAGCCTGGTCTACGGCGCGCTCATCAACTACGGCTTTGCCCAGATCATCTGGTTTGGTTTGGCGCGCCACCTGCCGCCGGCCACCAGTGCCATGAGCATCATGGCGATACCACTGGTGGGCACCCTGAGCGCCACGCTGATCGTGGGCGAAGTGCCCCATTGGCAAGATTTTGCGGCCATG
This sequence comes from Rhodoferax sp., assembly GCF_028688795.1. GTDB lineage: Bacteria > Pseudomonadota > Gammaproteobacteria > Burkholderiales > Burkholderiaceae_C > Rhodoferax. Next base: position 89,160 of record NZ_JAQTXM010000020.1, read on the forward strand.
CTGTGTGTCATGGCGGCCATTGCGGCGGTGCTGATACCGCCGCGTAAACCGTTGAAAACCTCATGAAACTGAAACTGATTTTTGCCCGCGCTGCCAACGGCGTGATTGGCGCCAACAACACCCTGCCCTGGCACCTGCCCGAAGACATGGCGCACTTCAAACGCAGCACGCTGGGCTGCCCGGTCATCATGGGGCGCAAGACCTGGGACTCGTTGCCCCTCAAATTCAGGCCACTACCTGGCAGGCTCAACGTGGTGGTGACACGTCAAAAAGACTGGCACGCCGAGGGTGCGCTGGTGGCGCATTCCATCGAACAGGCCTGCGCGCTGTGCCCACCCGACAGCACCGCCTGGGTCATTGGTGGGGCCGAGGTCTACACGCAGGCCATGCCACTGGCCAACACCGCCGTGGTGACCGAGATTGATGCCGACTTTGACGGCGATGCCTATGCGCCAGACTTCGGCCCTGCGTGGGTTGAGGTTTCACGCGAGCCCCACACCAGCAGCAACGGCATGAACTTCAGCTTTTTGACTTATCAAAAACAATAGCTGCTTACGCATATAAATAAAGGTCTAGAGGCCAAAATTACCATGAAACTTGCCACCTGGAATATCAATTAGCATCCCATATAGGCTCAAGAAATCCCATAATAAAAATAAATACTTATATTTATCAATAAGTTACGACGAACACGATCCCAAGACGTTTCATTGAAGCACGGCCAAAGTGGGTAGCTAGGTGGGTAGCTAGCGTCTATACTGACGCTGCCAGCTACCCAACCTCAAGCATCACCCATGGGAACTCAAGTCAACCTGCTCGACGATGTCCAGATACGACATTGGATAAACAAAGGCGCGCCACTCGCTCGCTCGGATGGCGGCGGCCTGACATTCACACTCTCAAACTCAGGCACGGCCAGTTGGGTCCTTCGCTACCGGACAGGCGCTGGACGGCGCAAAGAACTGACACTCGGCAACTACCCTGACCTTTCGCTTGCGAAGGCACGGCAACTTGCGCGCGCAAATCGCGTGGAAGTAGACAAAGGCAACGACCCGGCAGTCGAGAAAAAAGTTGAGAAGATGCGCTCCAAGATGGCATGGACCGTCCGCGCACTCATAGCTGACTACAAAGAAAAGAAACTCGTCTCGCCCCATCTCGCCGAAGGAACGATCTACTACCGCAAGTGGGATTTCGAAAAGGTCATCCTGCCCAAGCTCGGTTCCCTCGAAGTACAGCAGGTCACCCCGGCAGAAATCGTGCACGTATTGGAATCGGCCAAACGCTCCTGGACTATCTCAAAGCGTATCCTGACTTCATGCAAGCTGTTGTTTGCGCATGCTTGCGGCAAACGTCTGATTGATTCCAATCCAACAGCTGGTATTGACTTGGTTGCCTTGATGGGGCAGCGACCCCCTGTTCGCAAGCGTGTGATGCTTACAGAGGAAGAGCTCCGCACGCTACTCGCCAATATCGATGACATTGGCGTTGAGAATGCCCTGGCCTTTCGCATTCTCTTGGCAACCTGCGTACGGTCCGTTGAACTGGCGAAGGCCCGGTGGGAGCACATTGACTTGGACCTTGGAACCTGGTGGGTTCCCGATGAGTCGGTTAAGACACGAAACGGCTTCCTCGTGCCACTGACACCAACCGTTGTGGGTTGGTTCAACGACCTGCAGGATCTCGCTGGTGACTCTCCATGGGTATTGCCTGCACGTGTGGAGCGCAGGCGGAGACGGCTTGGAGATATCCACGTTGGCGAAACAACACTCTGGGCGGCCATCGCAAGAGCATTCGAACGGGGCGATATCGAGATCCGCAAGTTCACCCCACACGACACGCGAAGCACCGCCAAGGGACACATGCGCAACATGGGAATCTCGCGCGAGATATCCGAAATTGCATTGAACCATACCCTAAAAGGGATGGAAGCGATCTACGACGTTCGGGAAGAAATTCCCGAACGCAGGATCGCCCTGGAACGATGGGCAGCTTTCATTGCTGCTTGCGAAAGTGGGAAGCCTTGGAATGTCGTACCCTTGAAAGTAGCGTGACGAAATTATCAAGATGTGCAGGTCTGCGAATTGACATGCGCCAGATCTGTTTCGACATGAGAAGCCAAGCCGCCGAGCAATGCATTCACCGCGAAGACGGATCACACGGTCGAACAAACGCACATTTGCGACACAGGCACGATGAACAGGTGGACTGAGGTTCAACCTTCCCAGCAAACAGCTCCCCCCGCCTTATCGCCAGAAAAATTACATCGGCATGTGATATCAGTCTCACTTGATGACAACCCATTCGGAAGCCATCTGGCCGCTCAGTCACAATATAGGCGTAATCCGCGACAACATCTCCCGTGTGCGTCATTAAGGCCACGCGCTGTGCCGACAATTCAATGACATCCGACTGATACGTCCGATTCGTCTCCCTGGTTTTCAGCTCAACCAGCACCAACACACCTGCCGCATTGCGATAAACCCTATCCACCCTGGCAGAAATTGACACCGGCCCGGCGGATTGGAATAAGCGTTCCGCATAGACCAGGCCGGCGCTTCTCAATTCTGGCGGCAACCTTGCCTGGCGTGGGTCTGACTTACTACGCCACCACCAAAGAAGGATGACCGCGAGCGCACCGACGGCAATAACGGCTAAGGCATCAAGCCTCATGGCGCTGTTTCCTGGCTTGAAACCACCTTGCCGCACACAAGACAAGCCAGCGTCCAAACTCCATGAAGGCAACAAAACAACGCCCCGGGCGAGCCGAATCCCTATGCTGTTCCCGATAAAAGTGCTCATGCGCCAGTCGACCGCGCTTGATTGCCTGCTGCTGTTCAACGGTCAGTCGCTTGCCATAGCGATGTTCAAACACCACCAGCCGCTCGCACACGCCCATCTGCGCCAGTTCTGACGCGCTGACTGACGCCCTCCGGCGTCCATGCCTCTTCGCCGACGCCATGATCAGTCCTCCCCATCGACCATTGGCGCATCGAACGCCTGGACGACATGCCCTGCAACGGCCGGATTGACCTTCGAGGGCGCCTGTAACGCCGATGCAGCCGATTGGGATAACGCTCCCGCCGCCGGTACCAGCATCCAGTTCTGTGCCAACAACCCCTCATGAGCCAGAAAGCGCAGCCGGTTCACCCGCTTCGTTCCCTTGTTGAACCGGATCAGGTCATCGTAGAGGCGCGGGTTGTCCTCCCTCGTCATCTCGAACAGCAGCCGAACCGGCTCGCCGTTTGTTTCTTTGTCCCGGTTCATGCGCCCTCTCCTTCCAACCGTGTTGTGCGGGCAGCACGACCGAGACTTTGCATCGCAGTGGCGGCGTAATTCGTGCCAGCGATCTGGTAGCCCCGCAAATTCGAGAACATCGGCTCTTTGACCTCCAGAATCTGATGTGTCGCAAACGCCTCCTTCACCGCCTTTTTGAACAGGAAGGCGCCGCCACCGACCAGGATGACATGCTGGACGTCATAGAACTCCCCGATGCGACGCATCATGGCCCCCACCGCCTGCTTCGTGACGCTTTCCACCACCGGCCTCATGCGCGCCAGACTGTAGGTCCGCTGGAAAATTGTCAAGTTTTTGTTGGTACGCAGCGCCAGATCGATGGCGTCCAGCTGGTTGTAGGGTCGGCCGATCTCCGCGCTGATGTCGTCCGCAATCACCTGCAGGATGTCGGACACCCCGCGGTTAACTGAATGGCTGCGCTTGTGCGACAGCTTCATGCCCCGTGCCACCAGCCAGTCGAAGGTGCGCGAACCGGGATCGATCACCAGGCTATGCTCGTTCTCCATTGCCACCACCTTGTCATGCTGCGAGGCGTAGTCGATCAGTGCCCCGTTGGGCTGGGCCATGGCCAGCGCCTTGCGCACCAGCACGGTCTTGCCATTGCCCACGTCATGGGTGCCAGTCATCAATTTTTCCAGCGCGGCCTTCTTCAAGGCAAACATGGCCACCGGCAGCCCCACCACCAGCAGGTCGATGGTGTCGACCTTCATCATCCGCAGTGCCCCGCGTGCCAGGGCCAAGTATTCCGGGGTGTCAATAAAGTTGTCGTGGATCTGCGTGGCACGAAAGGTGTCGGCAGCCAGCATGACGTCCGGCCCCACTTCATAAAACATGCCGCCAATCGGGATGGCGACGGTTTTGCGGCGATCCGCACCCAAGGTGGTGGAGGGGTCGCGTGGAAAGGGGTAGGCCAGCGATGGGAAGCTGGCACAGTGAATGTCCTCGCCAGAGACACCGGTGACGTACTTGGTGTTGCCGTAGCCAACGTCCACGGCTCGAATGATCAGTTCCATAAAAAACTCCAAATCAGGGTTACAGGGCGATCAGCATCGGTGGCCCGACGCCGTCCATCCACGCAGAAATCCCCTTCAAACCGTCCGGTTTCGGGATCGGCTCTGGCCTGAGTCCCAATGCAACCTTGTCAGGTCGCACTGAAACGAGACCGTTTTCATCGGACATGTGGAGAAGTCCTGCGTGTCGAACCACGGTCTCACCGCAAACCGAACTGTCAAGGGCTTGAATGGCGCAGATCGCGCTGATTGAGGTTCTTTTTCGTTCCAGCCATCCAAATTGGCCAACAACCCGGTCAACGTCCCGTCCGAGACCAGAGGCCGCGATTTCCCTTGTCAAGCCCGCATGCAGCCTCGCTTTCAACACCCTCGGGACAATAAACGCGGCTCACGGCCACATCCCGGTTCGTCAATCGCCACCCAAAACCACCTGGAAATCAGCAGCATTTCCGGCACGCCTGCTTGACCCAGCCTCTTCTTTCGCGTCAACTACAGGTTCCCGAGGGCGTCCTGGCCCTGCTCCAT
>NZ_JAQTXM010000047.1 GCF_028688795.1 Rhodoferax sp.
GCCAGATAAGCGAAATTATGTCCAGCGCAACGCTCAAACTAATCGCAAATCGCAAGCGTTTACGCGGCTTGCCAGCCTACTCTGAAGGCGAACTTCTCATAACTGGGGTCTTTGCATAACGCTGCGTTGTGGGCCCACCAGTTGCGCCCATATTGACATTGAGGTTCAGACTGACGCCCGTTACTCATTGCTCGTTGACTACTGGCCGTTGGAGCTGTTGCCTCATATACACCTCGCACTGAAGGTGAATATTGCTTGGCAAATGAGTTAGTCACTTTCTACGCAGCAAGTTGAACGCCACAGCGATTACATTCTTTTCAATCAACGTCATCGCTATATTGTTAATAGCTACTTACGCTTATTGCACAAGGCATATAGGCTAAAAATGCTTATAGGATTTTTATCGATCCACCCAGGCACATTCGCAGGTGAAGTGCCTTAGAAACTGTGGCTGTTTGGTAATTTTCACACCACGAATGCTGGCAGCTTTTTGCTTGACCTCGTCAATTACCTCGGCCGCGTAATCAAAGTGGCTTTGTGTGTACATGCGCCGCGGAAAGGCCAGGCGCACCAGTTCCATGTTGTGATAAGTCTCGGTGCCATCAGGCAAACGCTTGCCAAACATTACCGAGCCAATTTCAACGCCGCGAATGCCGCCCTCCAGGTACAGCGCGTTGCACAGCGCCCAAGCGGGATAGTGGGCCACCGGCATGTCGGGCAGAACGGTGCGCGCGTCGATGTACACGGCGTGGCCGCCAGTCGGTTTGACGAATCCCACACCCGCGACCTCCAACCGTTCACCCAAATACTCTGCCGTGCGCAAGCGGTAGCGCAGGTAGTCTTCCTGCATGCCCTCTTCCAGCCCCACAGCCAGTGCCTCCAGGTCGCGTCCGGCCAAGCCGCCGTAAGTGGGGAAACCCTCAGTCATGATCAGCACATTGCGCACGGCATCCATCCATTCCTCGCTGCGCAGCACGATGAAGCCGCCGATGTTGACCATGCCGTCTTTTTTGGCGCTCATGGTGGCGCCATCGGCGTAACTGAACATCTCCTGCACGATTTGCTTGATGGATGTGTTCTCGTAGCCCGGTTCACGCATCTTGATGAACATGGCGTTTTCAGAGAAGCGGCACACGTCCATGATCAGCGGTTTGCCGTGCGCTTTGAGCAACTTGGCATAGGCGCGAATGTTGGCCATTGACACCGGCTGGCCGCCACCGGTGTTGTTGGTGACGGTGATCATGCCAAAGGGAATGCGCTCGCCCTGCGCTTTCAACAGGGCTTCTACGCGCGCCAGATCAATGTTGCCTTTAAATGGGTAAATCAGTGCGGGTTGTAAACCTTCCGGTATGACCAGATCCACCGCCTCAATACCCAGAAACTCCAGGTTGGCTCGGGTGGTGTCAAAGTGCGAGTTATTGGGCACAACGTCGCCCTTTTTGCACACTGCGGTAAACAGCACTTTTTCAGCGGCGCGACCCTGGTGCGTTGGCACAAAGTACTGCATGCCGGTGATGTCCTGAATCACTTTTTCAAGCCGGTAAAAGCTGCGGGCGCCGGCATAGCTCTCGTCACCTTCCATGATGGCGCCCCACTGTTTTGAAGACATGGCGCCGGTGCCGGAGTCGGTCAACCAGTCAATCAACACATCTTCGGCGCGCAGCTTGAAGACGTTGAGTTTGGCAGCCTCAAGCAGTTGTACACGCTCCTCTCGCGTGGTCATGCGAATGGGTTCAATGCTCTTGATGCGAAACGGTTCAATCAGGGTTTTGGGCATGGTGTGATCTGTAAAATTTGAAGTGGGCGCAAAGGTAGCACTGCAAAACAGGTCGTGGTGTCGGGTATTTCCAACACCTCAAAAAAGTGTGTACGCTTCACGATACGCGCCCAAGCTCTTTATCGCCACCAAAGCCATGCCCATTCGTTTGTTGATCACCGCTGCCCTGCTTTGCCTGTGCCATATTGCCACTGCAACACCTGTTTTTGAAGACAGCATGGCACAACGCACCAAGGCCTGCACCGGCTGCCACGGAAACCAAGGCCGCGCCGGGCCTGACGGCTATTACCCGCGACTGGCTGGCAAACCCGCCGGCTATTTGTACAACCAGTTGCTCAACATCCGTGACGGCAGGCGTCATTACCGGCCCATGGCCAGCCTGCTGGAGCCTTTGTCGGACGCCTATTTGCTGGAAATGGCGCAGTATTTTTCAGCGCTCAATGCGCCCTACCCAGCGCCTGCAACCAGCACAGCCACAAAAGCTGTCATGGCGCGCGGCCAAGCGCTGATCACCTTGGGCGACCCGAGTCGTGACATTCCACCTTGCCAGCAATGTCACGGCGAAGCGCTCACTGGCACCGCGCCGCATGTGCCCGGCTTGCTAGGCTTGCCACGTGACTACCTGAACGCTCAGCTCGGTGGCTGGCGCACCGGCCAGCGTCGCGCCCAGTCGCCTGACTGCATGAGCCACATTGCCAGCCGCCTGAGCAACGACGACGTGGCCGCAGTGACGCACTGGCTGGCGGCGCAGCCCCTGCCCGCCAACACCAAGCCACAAGCCCACATGCCACCCTGGCCTGCGGGCATCAAGGAAATGACCTGTGGCGGCACCCCAGTCAGGGCCGCTGCAACACCCAAGGCAGCCGCAGCGTCCAGCCCATTGACACCACTTGCCACACAAGGCGCTTACCTGGTCCGCGTGGGCAATTGCCAAACCTGCCACACCATCCCCGGTGGCGTGCCTTACGCTGGTGGCCGCGCGATTGACACGCCGTTTGGCACCACGTTTTCCAGCAACCTCACCGCCGACAAGGCCACCGGGCTGGGCAATTGGGGCAAGGATGATTTTTGGCAGGCCTTGCACCACGGCAAGTCGCGTGATGGTCGCCTGCTCAGCCCGGCGTTTCCCTACACCGAGTACAGCCGCGTCACCCGTGCCGACTCAGACGCCATGTTTGCTTACCTTCAGACCTTGCCACCGGCCAGCGCCCCGAACCGTCCTCATGAAATGCGCTGGCCACTTAATACGCAGGCCGCATTGCTGGCATGGCGCACGCTCTATTTCAGTCCACAAGTAGATGTACCTGATGCCACGCAGTCTGCCCAGTGGAATCGGGGCGCCTATTTGGTTAATGGCCTGGGGCATTGCGGCACCTGCCACACCCCGCGCAACGCCACGGGCGCCAGCGAAACCGGCAATACCTTGGGCGGTGGTCTGATACCGGTGCAAAATTGGTACGCACCCTCGTTGCTTTCAGCCGTTGCGGGCGGTGTTGATGCTCAAAACCAGGCCGACCTGCTGAAACTTCTCAAAACTGGCGCGGCAGACCACAGCACAGCCAACGGCCCCATGGCGCTGGTGGTGCAAGGCAGCACCCAGTACATGACAGACGCCGACCTTCAAGCCATGGTGGTTTACTTGAAGTCAGTGGCCATTGCTGCACCCGCACAAGCGACAGAAAAAACGACAGCACCGCTGCCCGGCGCATTTGAATCAGGCCAAACCCTGTACGCCACCCATTGCGCCGACTGCCATGGCCGTAACGGCCAAGGTGTCAGCGGCACCTACCCCGCCCTGGCGGGAAACCGTGCCGTGTTAATGAGCAACAGCAGCAACCTGATTCAGACCGTTTTGCATGGTGGTTTTGCACCGGTTACTGCGGCCAACCCACGACCTTTTGGCATGCCGCCCTTTGTGCTCGAACTGGGCGACCAGGACATTGCGCAGGTTCTGAGCTTCGTGCGTAATGCCTGGGGCAACCGGGCCCATGCCGTGACCGAGCAAGAGGTTAATCGCCTGCGGGACCGGCAAACACATTGACCAGCCTGACCACAAAAAAAGCGCCAACGCAACGATAATTGCATGGTTCCAAATTAACGACAGCTAACTTAACCCCCCAGGAGAACAGACATGGCAAAAGGTCAACAAACCAACAAGATGGTCAAAAAACCAAAGAAGGACACATCGCCTCCCAAACCGGTGTCAGCTGATGCGGTACGACCAACCGTCACCACCGTGGTTCCAGTGCGCGGCAAGCTGAAAAACGCACCACGCTGAGCCCATGAATGCGGCAACGGCCGAACCACCGCTTGCGGCATTTCCCGCATGATTCGGCCTTTTCCGCGCCCCCGTAAACAGCCGTCTGCCACACCACTCAAGCGCTTGGGTGGGCCTAGCAGGCGTGCTCCTGGTTTGGCCGACAAGTTCTCGAACGCCCGCTTGGTAGACAACCTGCGCCAGTACCACGCCGAGCTCGAAATTCAAAACAAGGCGCTGCGCTTCAGCCAGGCCGAGGCAGAGGGCGCGTCCGAGCGTTTTGTCACCTTGTTTTCTCATGTGCCGCTGGCGCTCATGGTGGTAGAAGAAACCGGTCAGGTGCTGGAAACAAACGGACGAGCCTTGGACTTGTTTCGCCCGCTTGAGCGCGACCCGCCCCTGAGCTTTTTGTACCCACTGGTGAAACCGGAAGGCCGCGACCGCGTGCGGCTGGGTTTTTTGCTGGCCAAGGAGCAAGGCTCCTACGAACTCGACGAGCTTGAATTTTCAGGTGGTTCAAATGGCGCTTTCACAGGCGACCTATACATCGCACACATCGATGACCCGCTCAGCGACCTGCCGCGATTCATTTGCGCCATCATTGACCAAGGCCCGCTGCTAGCGCAACGACACGCGCTGCAACTCAGCACCCAGGCGCTGCAGGCGGGCAATGAGCAACTTCTGCAAAGCAAAACCAGGCTGGCCGCCATCATCAACTCGTCGCTCGACGCGATTTTGTGCGTTGACAAAAACCATCAGGTCATTGTCTTCAACCCCACAGCCGCCACCGTGTTTCAGTGCAGCACCGAACAGGCGCTGGGGCGTCCACTGACTGATTTTTTGCCCGACGCCGCGTGTGCCCTGTCCTACGGCGACATCACCAGCCATGCGCAATTGGGTGAAATGATTGGACTGACCAGCTTGGGCGACAACGTCTCACTGGAGGTGAGCGTGTCGTTTGAGCACGACGACGATGGCGAGGTCATCACCTTGTTTGCCCGCGACCTGACCGCCCGAAAAAAGATGGAAGCACATCGCACAGTGCTTGAGTCGCAGCTGCGTGAGTCGCAAAAAATGCAGGCCATTGGCACCATGGCGGGTGGTATTGCGCATGATTTCAACAACATCATCAGTGCCATCCTGGGCAACGTGGCCCTGGCTAGGCTTGATGCCGGCCCAGAAGGTGGCGTGGCCACCAGCTTGGTCGAAATTGACAAGGCCGGGCGACGTGCGCGTGACCTGGTGCGTCAAATCTTGACCTTCAGCCGCAACGAGCCCCCCCACCGTGCGCCGCTGCAATTGGCGGACGTCGTGCATGAAACCCTTCGACTGATCAAGGTCACCATGCCACCGCATGTCACGCTGCAGGCCAGTATTGATGAGACAACCCCGCCGGTGCTGGCAGACGCCACACAAATTGAGCAAGCGCTGCTCAATTTGTGCACCAACGCCATTCACGCCATGGCACAAACGCCCGGCACGCTGCGGGTTGAACTGGCCTACGCCCTGCGCACGCCTGATGACACCTTTGAGCGGCGGGGTGGCCTGAGGGGACAGCATGTCAAGATCACTGTGAGTGACACTGGCAGCGGCATGAGTGAAGCCACGCTTGAGCGCATTTTTGAGCCGTTTTTCACCACCAAGCCGGTTGGCCAGGGTACTGGGCTTGGTCTATCTGTGGTGCACGGCATCATGCGCGCGCACATGGGCAACGTGCAGGTGCAAAGCGCCCTCGGGCAAGGCAGCACCTTCACGCTGTATTTTCCAGTGTCTGATGCCGCCATCGAACCCGCAGGCGCAGCACCCACTGAAACTGTCGCCGAGATGGGGGCGGGTCAATGTGTGATGTATGTCGATGACGACGAAGCGCTGGTTTTTTTGGTCAAGCGCTTGCTCACTCGCCGGGGTTACCGGGTCATCACCTTCACCGATCCGCAGCAAGCTCTTGCCATGCTGCGTCAAAACCATGCGGCGTGCGACCTGCTGGTCACCGACTACAACATGCCTGGTTTCAGCGGTGTGGATTTGTTGCGTGAGGTCAAGACGCTGCTGCCCGGACTTCCGGTAGCCCTGGCATCAGGCTATGTGACGCCCGACATTGAGCGCGACGCGCTGGCAGCCGGTGCAAGGGCCTTGATTCACAAGCCCAATGACGTCGACGAACTCTGTGCCACCGTGCAAAAACTGCTCACCGAGACACCCCGACTTGAGTGAGCTCGCCGTTGTTTTTGTGGACGACACCCTGTTGGTGCTGGACAAGCCTGCCGGCCTGTTGAGCGTCCCGGGTCGTGGCGAGGACAAACAAGACTGCCTGAGCCGCCGCGCCCAGCAACATTTTCCCGATGCGCTAGTGGTGCACCGGCTTGACATGGCCACTTCAGGCCTGCTGGTGATGGCGCGTGGCACCGCAGCGCAGCGCAGCCTGAACGATGCTTTTGCCGCACGCAGTGTCCAAAAACGCTACGAAGCGGTGGTCGAAGGCGTGATGGACACCACGGACGACGCCTCGCAGCTGATCGATTTGCCGATTTTTCTGGACTGGCCGAATCGTCCCAAACGCATCATTGATTCGCAGCATGGCAAGCCCAGCACCACCCGCTGGCAAGTGCTCGCCACAAACCCAATCAACGGCACCTCACGCGTGGCCCTAGAGCCCATCACGGGCAGGTCGCACCAACTCAGGGTGCACCTGCAGGCCATTGGCCACGCCATTCTGGGCGACCAGCTTTATGCTTCGCCCGAGGTTGCGGCCAGATGCAACCGGCTGCTGCTGCACGCCTGCGCGCTTGAACTTACGCATCCAGCGGACCTTCGCCCCATGCATTTCGTCAGCCCCACTCCCTTTTAACCCATGTATTCCTGGACGTAAACCTATGGCAAAGCACCTCTACATCCTCACCGGCGCATCGCGTGGCATGGGGCTTGCCATGGCTGAGCAATTGCTGGCGCCTCATCATCAACTGCTGTGCATCTCGCGCCACGCAAATCTGGCCTTGGCCAGTCTGGCTAACGAAAAGGCTTGCCTGATCGAGCAATGGTCATGTGACCTGGCAGACGCCCAGCCTGTGGCGAGCCAACTTATGCATTGGCTCAATGCCCTCGCGCCCGATTCGCTCAAAAGCGCCACCTTGATCAACAACGCAGGCATGATCCCGGCCATTGCCCCCTTGAGTGCCTCTAACCCGCTGGAATTGGCACGTGCTTTGCGGGTCGGCCTGGAAGCACCCATGCTGCTGAGCGCAGCCTTTTTGAAGGCCACACTAGCCCTGCCCACGCCACGAAAAGTACTCAACATTTCATCGGGCTTGGGCCGCCGGCCCATGGCGTCGCAGGCAGCTTATTGCGCTGCCAAAGCTGGCATGGACCATTTCACGCGTTGTTTGGCATTGGATGAGGCGCGCTTGGCCAACGGCGCAAAGGTTTGCTCACTGGCACCAGGTGTCATCGACACCAACATGCAAACCCAATTGCGCGGCGCCAGCCCGGATACGTTTCCAGACCAGGCAGGTTTTGCCCAATTGAAACAATCGGGCCAGCTCACCTCCGCCAGCGACGCCGCAAAACGTGTGCTGGTATGGTTGCAACGCCCAGACTTTGGCCAGCAGGCTGTGGCTGATGTACGCGATGCCAGCTAGACCTTGCAAACCCAAGGTGTGCGGGCAAAGCGTCCGGATTCAGTCAGAAAACAGCGCTAAGATGGCGCCGTAATTATTTATTAACCCCAAAGAGGAGACTTGAAATGACCCGTGAAGTTGTGATTGTGAGCGGTGCCCGTTCCGCCATTGGTACCTATGGCGGCAGCCTCAAAGACATTGCCCCGACCGAATTGGCCGGCCAGATCGTGCGCGAAGTGTTAACCCGCGCCCAGGTCAAAGGTGACGAGGTAGGCCACGTGGTGTTTGGCCATGTGGTCAACACCGAACCCAAAGACATGTATTTGTCACGCGTAGCCGCCATCAACGGCGGTTGTGCTGAAGGTGTGCCAGCTTACAACGTGAACCGCTTGTGCGGCTCAGGCCTGCAGGCCATCGTCAACGCAAGCCAATCCATCTTGCTGGGCGACTGCGACATCGCCATTGGCGGCGGCGCCGAAGGCATGAGCCGCGCACCCTATGCCAGCCTGAACATGCGCTGGGGCGCACGCATGGGTGACACCAAGATGGTTGACATGGTGGTGGGTGCCTTGCATGACCCGTTTCACACCATCCACATGGGTGTCACCGCCGAAAACATTGCCGCCAAGTGGGGGATCAGCCGTGAAGACCAAGACACACTGGCCGTAGAAAGTCACAACCGTGCACAACGTGCCATTGAGGGCGGCTATTTCAAAAGCCAGATCATGCCCGTCACTCTGAAGAGCCGCAAAGGCGACGTGGTGTTTGACACCGACGAGCATTTCCGCCCGAATTGCACCATGGCCGACATGGCCAAGTTAAAGCCTGCTTTCCTGAAAGAAAACGGCACCGTCACCGCCGGCAATGCCTCTGGCATCAACGACGCGGCGGCTGCAGTAGTGTTGATGGAAGCTGGCACGGCCAAAGCGCGCGGCCTCAAACCACTGGCACGTCTGGTGGCTTACGCTCACGCAGGTGTGGACCCCAAATACATGGGCATCGGCCCTGTGCCTGCCACCCAAATGGCCCTGAAAAAGGCAGGTTTGACGATTGCTGACCTGGACGTGATTGAAGCCAACGAGGCCTTTGCTGCACAAGCTTGCGCCGTCAGCCGCGACCTCGGGCTAGACCCTGCCAAGGTCAACCCCAATGGCTCAGGCATTTCGCTGGGTCACCCGATTGGCGCAACTGGAGCGCTGATCACTGTCAAGGCGCTGTATGAGCTGGAACGCATTGGCGGTCGTTATGCGCTGGTCACCATGTGCATTGGCGGCGGCCAAGGCATTGCCGCTATTTTTGAGCGCGTCGCTTAAGCCATAAACTGGCAGCCCGACTGCGGCAGGGCAACCCACCATGGCATCTACCCGACACTGGAATCTGGGCGCCAAGCTGCTGATGGTGGGTGCGCCGTTTCTGCTGCTGGTGTTCATCGCCACAGCAGCCACACTGTGGGTGTCGTGGCAGCTCGATGGTGGTGCGGCAGCCGTCAATGAAGCCGGTCGGATGCGCATGCAGTCCTACCGCATGTCGCTGTCTATCGGCACCGGTGAGGTCGACCAGTTGCCAGGCCAGGCGGCTGAATTCGACCGCAGCCTTGCCACCTTGAAATTAGGTGATCCAGAACGTCCCCTGTTTGTACCTTGGGACGATGACACCACCCAGCGCTTTGCCGTGGTTGAGGCCGACTGGGCGCGTTACCAAGCCCAATGGATTCATGCCAAACCGACAGTTTTTGGCGAGCTGCGCGCAGACACCGTGGCCTTTGCCTCCGACATCGATGCGTTTGTGAACAGCATCGAGGTGCACATCGCCCAATGGACCGCACTGCTCCATTTGCTGCAAATGAGCATGCTGGCCTGTGTCATCGTGGGCGCTACCGTGCTGTTGTACACCGGTTACCTGTTTGTATTGGAGCCCGTAGGACAACTCAAACAAGCCATTGAAAGAATCCAGCTCGGTGATTTTGATGCACGGGTCGAGCGCGTATCAAGCGACGAATTTGGAACCCTTGCCGATGGTTTTAATGGCATGGCCGAGCACCTGCAGTCCATGTACAAAAACCTCGAAGGCAAGGTTGCCGAGAAGACCAGTTTGTTGCAAGAGAAGTCCGAGCGGCTTGAGAGCCTTTACGCCGTCACCAACCTGGTGGCACAAGCCACCTCGCTGGATGCCTTGGCGCAAGACTTCACCAAAAACATCGCCAAGATTTCGCATGCCGACGGCGTGGCCCTACGTTGGTCCAGCCAAGGCGGCCAGCGCCATCTGATGCTGGCCGCGCACGGACTGCCTGCCGCCATGGTGGATGCCGAGCAGTGCCTGTACGCTGGCGACTGCCATTGCGGTGCTGCCGTGGGTAGCACACTTAACGTGATCCCAATCCGGGACGCTACGCCCGCCCCCATGTCGCATTGCGCCCAGGCCGGGTTTGAAACTGTGATCACCATCCCCGTGCGGCTGCACGATAGAGTGATGGGAGAGGTCGACCTGTTTTTTCATGCCCGCATCAACCCTAGCCCTTCAGAGCGATCATTGTTGGAGGCCCTGAGCAGTCACTTGGCCAGTGGTATGGAAAACTTGCGTCTGAACTCGCTTGAAAAAGAAGCTGCGGTGTCTCAAGAACGTCACCTTTTGGCGCGCGAACTGCATGACTCAATTGCACAGTCTCTGGCGTTTTTAAAAATACAAGTGCAGTTGATGCGTGATGCCATCAAAACCTGCAACGAGCCCGATGTTGCCAAAATTCTGGAAGAAATCGATGTGGGCGTGAAAGAAAGTTATGGTGATGTGCGGGAATTGCTGTTGCACTTTAGAACGCGTGCCAACACCGAAGACATTGAGCCGGCGCTGGCCACCACGCTGCAAAAATTCGAGCACCAAAGCGGCATCAAGACGACCCTAACGATCCAGGGACAGGGCTTGCCACTGACGCCCGACGTGCAGATTCAGGTGCTGCACATCATTCAGGAAGCCTTGTCCAACGTGCGCAAGCACGCCCATGCCTCACAAGCCTGGTTAGATGTCCAGCAGCAACCAGCATGGCGGCTAGAGGTGCGCGACGATGGCATCGGTTTCAACCCCGAAACTGACCAATACGACGAGACCCATGTCGGAATGCGCATCATGACCGAGCGTGCCCAACGCATTGGCGCCACCATTGAAGTGGTGTCAACACCGTCACGCGGCAGCTCGGTGATACTCACCCTGCCCACGCCGTCGCACCCCAGCACCACAAGCGCCGCGCGCATCGACAACCCACAAGCTGCTTGACATCTACAACTTTCAACAAATGCCAATGACCTCACCAGACACCACGCCGATTCGACTTCTGGTGGTTGATGACCATACGCTGTTTCGTCGCGGCTTGATCGCGCTTCTGGCACGTGACACAGATCTGGTGGTGGTGGGCGATGCGGCTGATGCCGGCCAGGCCTTGCGCAAAGCCCAAGAACTGCAGCCGGATGTCATCTTGCTGGACAACCATCTTCCTGGTGTCAACGGGGTAGATGCGTTGCCCGCGTTATTGGAGGCTGCACCCAGCACCTGTATCTTGATGCTGACCGTGAGTGAGGATGAGAACGACCTGGCAGCCGCCCTGCATGGCGGCGCCAGCGGCTATTTACTCAAGACCATGGAAGGCGACGACCTGACCGCTGCGGTGCACCGAGCCTTTCAAGGCGATAGCATCATTGCGCCTGAAATGATGGGCAAGTTGGTTGCTGCCTACAGGAGCTCAGCCCTGAAGTCAGTGCCCGGCAAGGACACAGGGCCAGGCGCGTCAGCCCACAAAACTGTGACGCCCGCAGCGCAAGCAGTCGCCAGCCTGTCCCCACGTGAGCTTGACATATTGCGCGGCATTACCCGCGGCGCCAGCAACAAGGAAATCGCTCGCGAACATGGCATTGTGGAAACCACCGTCAAAATTCATGTGCAACACATTTTGCGCAAACTCGGCGTCAGTTCCCGAGTCCATGCTGCGGTGATCGCCTCGGAGCACGGGCTGCTTTAAGTGGCGCAAGGCCACCAAAACTGGCAAAACATGCCGACGTAGGTCACAGCGAGGGTTTACCGATGACGGCTCTTACCGTCGAGCTTGGCAGACCAGGAACCAGTGGCATGCGTCGCAACACGAGCAAGTTACCACTGCTTGCAACCGGTGCCACCAGATCCGCCAGCGTGACACCATCCAGCACGGCCAAGTATCTCTCTGTGGCCTGATTCAGCACACCTTTAAGCCGGCAGTGTGTGCTGATGCGGCATTGGTTTTGTGCCGCATCAAAACATTCCACCATCGCAAAATCGGTCTCGGTGGCACGCACGATCTCACCCAAAGAGATTTCTTTGGCGTTGACTAACAAGCGCATGCCGCCACCGCGCCCCCGTGTGGTTTCCAGCCAGCCGCGCGCGGCCAGTTCCTGCACGATCTTGGTCAGGTGGCTGCGTGAAATGCCGTGGCTATCGGCAATTTCGGTGATCGTCACCGGCTCGGTGCGCTCCAGACTGGAAGCACAGTACATCAGCACACGCAGGGTGTAGTCAGTCCATTGGGTCAGGCGCATAGGTTAAAACAGAAAATTTAAGGTGCATTCAGGATAACTATTATCAGGATAAAATAACATTCATACAATGTTCACCTTTAAAGCGCCGATGTACCCTTCATGAAAAAGTCGTCCAACGCCAAAGTCATTCCGATCCAACTGGTTTCCACGCAAACAAGCGCAGCAAGCAGTTCAGATGATTTGGTTTCGCTCTACCAGGACCAGGACAAAATTTATTCACGCTCGGTGCGTGGCGTGTTTGCTCGCTTGCGGTGGGTCATGGTGTGGGTGACACAACTGGTTTTTTACGGCATACCGTGGCTACAGTGGAATGATCGGCAGGCGGTCTTATTTGACTTCTCAGGCAGCCGGTTTTTCATCTTTGATCTGGTGCTACATCCGCAAGACCTGATCTATCTGGCGGTTTTGCTGGTGCTTGCAGCCCTGACATTGTTTTTCTTTACCGCCGTGGCAGGCCGATTGTGGTGCGGCTACGCATGCCCACAAACGGTTTACACCGAAATTTTTCTGTGGCTGGAGCGCATCACCGAAGGCGACCGGCTGGCACGTATGCGACTGGATAAGGCGCCTTGGGGAACAAAGAAGATTTTCCAAAAAAGCGCCAAACAACTCTTGTGGATCAGTTTGAGTTTGTTCACCGGTTTTACTTTTGTCGGCTATTTCACACCCATTCACAATTTGGCGAGCGAACTCATCTCCCTGTCCTTGTCGCCATGGGAATGGTTTTGGGTGTTGTTTTATGGCTTTGCCACTTACGGCAACGCCGGTTACTTGCGTGAGCAAATCTGCAAGCAGATGTGCCCCTACGCCCGCATTCAAAGCGCCCTGACCGACATGGATTCAATGGTTATTGCCTACGACACTGCGCGCGGTGAGTCCAGGGGCTCGCGCGCACGCACCGCCGACACAAAGGCCTTGGGTTTGGGCGACTGCATTGACTGCACGCTGTGTGTGCAGGTTTGCCCCACCGGCATTGATATCCGCAACGGCTTGCAAAACGAATGTATTGCGTGCGCTGCATGTATTGATGTCTGCGACGAGGTGATGGAAAAAATGAATTACCCCAAAGGACTGATTCGCTATTCGTCCGGCAAGGGCATGGCCGACAAGTTGACGCCAAAACAGATGGTAAAACGGGTGTGGCGCCCACGCGTGTGGGCCTACGGTTTGCTGTTTCTGGTGGCCCTTTCCCTCTTTGTTGGCGGCTTGGCCACGCGCAAGGGGTTTGCGGTGGACATCATCAAGGACCGTGGCACGATGGCCCGCGAAGCGGGCAATGGAGACATCGAAAACCTTTACCGCCTGCAAGTCATGAACACCACTGAAACCCCGCAAACCTATCACGCCAGCGTGCAGGGTATGGCGGGCCTGAAAATGGCAACCGATCCGACCTTAAGCGTACCCGCCGCAGGTATTGGGTCATTGACCATCCGGCTGACTTTGCCAGCTGGCGCTGCACAAACGCACCGGGGCAAAGCCAGCCCGATCATGTTCAGGGTTGACGCCCAGAACGATGGGGAAGTTGTGTCGGTAGAAGAAAAGTCCACATTTGTGGTGCCACGCTAAGCCTGCAAACCGACCCGAGTCATGGCTAAAAAATTCCCGATTCATCCCGCAAACCCTGAACGCATCTGCTGGGGTTGTGACCAATTTTGTGCCACCGATGCCATGGCATGCACCAACGAGCGCTCACCACATCCCGCAGAGCTTTTTGGTGACGACTGGCTGACCTGGGGCGACCAGCAATTGGCACCAGTCGACACACCCAGCGCCCCAACCGCCCTCCCAGATACCAACCCAGGAAAGTAAGCATGTCATTACCCATCTTCGGCCAAACGCAGGCCACTCCAGCGCCCTACGGCATGCCGTGGTTACGACTGGCCTTTCGCCCGTTTTATCTTGGCGCTGCGCTGCTTGGTACGCTGATCGTGCCGCTTTGGGTGGCCGTCTTTCTTGGCGCCATCAGCTGGGCACCCACGCCGCCGGCACTGCTCTGGCATGCGCATGAAATGTTGTTTGGGTTTGCCATCGCGGTCATCGTGGGCTTCTTGATGACAGCCGGCAAAACCTGGACGGGTCTGGCAACCCCGCGCGGCCCGGCCTTGGGTTTTTTGATTTTGCTCTGGCTCAGTGCCCGCGTGGCCTCGCTGGTGGCGCCGTATGCGGTTTTTGCAGTGCTGGATCTGGCGCTGTTACCCATTGTGGGGCTCATTTTTTTGCGTTTACTGATGCGCTCAAAAAATTGGCGCAACGTCCCTCTGGCGCTTATTCTGTTGCTGCTTTCCCTGGTCAATCTGACCTTCCATTTGTCTGCAACTGGCACCATCGACCTTGCACCGATGAACAGTTTATACGCAGGACTGGGCTTCATCGTGATGATTGAATGCGTGATGGCCGGGCGCGTGGTGCCATTTTTTACCGCCACCGCACTGGGCATCAAGATTGAACCCATTGTTTGGCTGGAACGCAGTGCCTTGGCCGCTACGGCCGTTGGTTTGGTGTTGTGGGTGGCAGGTTGGCACAGCGGCCTGGCGGCGGCAGCATTGGCCCTGGCCAGCGCACTTAACTTGAGCCGCCAGCTGCGCTGGAAGCCGCTGGCCACGCTGAGCCGCCCGATTGTCTGGATTCTGCACTTTTCATATCTTTGGCTGTCACTTGGGCTGGCGATGCTTGCCATGGCGCAAATAGGTTGGATCACCACCTCGCTGGGTGTGCATGCGCTGGCGGTGGGTGCCACCGGTGGCTTGATCATCGGCATGATGACACGCACGTCACGCGGCCACACCGGGCGCCCCCTGCAAGTCGACGCACTGGAAACGGCCGCTTACCTGCTGGTCATGCTGGCCGCTGTGCTGCGGGTGTTGTTGCCCATGCTGATGCCAGCGTGGTACAGCTATGCCCTGATGGCATCGGCGTCTGCTTGGAGTGCGGCGTTTCTGATCTTCATGTGGCGCTACACCCCCTGGCTGTTGCTGGCGCGCAGGGATGGCAAAGACGGCTAAGTTGTGTCAGCAGGCTGGTGGGCTTGTGGTTCACCGCGAACCCAGCCAGTACGCCAGCAGAATCATGCTGACGACAAAGCCCAGCCAGCCCACCAGTAGATTGCGCCACAAGCTGGGCGCATGGCGCAATTCCATGAAGTCGTTGATGACCCAAAAGCCCTTGAAAAACGACACCACGAAGATGACGAACACAGGCACCATGCTGGCCTGGCCCACTTGGCCAGACTCGCCGAGCCAATAAGTGAGCCCGGTGGCCGCCAGCAACAGCAGCCAAAGGACGTTGGTTGAAAATTTCAGCATGGATCTGGCGCTTCAGCGCATCACGTAAATCAACGGGAACAACACAATCCACAGCAAATCCACCATGTGCCAAAAGGCGGCACCGGTCTCAAGCGCATGAGCGTCGTGGCTGCCGTAGCGTCCGGCACGGGTCTTGACCAGCAGGATCGTCAAAAAAATCATGGCCGCCAGCACATGGAAAAAGTGGAACCCGGTCAACAAAATGTAGAACATGTAAAAGGTGTTGGTCGACAAATCGATGCCCGCCTGCGCCTTGGCTGAAAATTCCATCAGCTTGATGGCTACAAAACCACCGCCGCAGACCAGGGCCGCCAACAGCCAGCGTGCACCTGCTTTCGATGCATCCTGCTTGACGGCCTGCACGGCACGCACCACACACCAGCTCCCGGTGATCAACAAGGCCGTGTTGATGGCGCCAGAATTCAAATCGAGCGTGCGCTGAGACGCATTGAACAGCGCCAAATCAAACGTGCGGGCAAAGGCATAAGACAAGAAAAGAATGCCAAACGCCAGCAATTCCGCCACGATGATGAGCCACACCGCCAGATCACCTGCCAGACGTGGGCTGTCAGCCACGGGCACATTCACCCTGTCCACAATCATCTCGTCAACCCTCTCTTTACCCATCTCGACCATCCGGCCGGGGTGTGCCAAACCAATAGCCATAACGCACCGCCCAGCCCACCATGGCCACACACCACGCGGCGACAGCAGCCAGCGTCAACGTCTGCGAATAGGCGTCGACCATGGCTGCGCTGACCCGCAACATCACCGCAGCCTGCAACACCCAGTAAAGCCACCAGACCATGTTGTCGGCTGATTCTTTGCGTCCGCCATGGCCACTGCTGATCCGCGTGACCATGGCATACATGGTGCACCCCATATAACCCATGGCCATGGCATGCAAAGGTGCCAGGCCCAGCGACGCGATATCGCCGCTGGTGGCCATTAACGCGTGCGACACAGCATTGAGCCCCAGTGCCATACCCAGCCACACAAAACCACCGTGCAACATGGCCAACAGACGAATCTTCAGGCTTTGAATGAAACCCCAACGCGCCGCCAAGCCCAGCATCAGCACTGCCAGCGGCGCCTCAACCCCAAACTCCAGCCAGCGCAGCGCCTGCGGCTGGGGCCACCACCACAGGTCGGCCACGCTGACTACCCCTTCAAACAACAGCGCACCGAGCATCACAGTCAACACCCAGTTGGGTCGCCAGGCATCGAGTCTTTCAATCAAACTGGCGCTAAAAAACGGAACCATGCGGTGTGACGCCACCGCGAATACTGGCGCCAAAAACCACCAGATTCCCATTTGGATGCCGGTGCGCAGCAGCGGCGTTGAATTGCGCGCCAGTGACACAGCCAGCCCAAACATCACCCCGACCCCCATCAGGCAAGCGACACTGACCAGTGCCGTGTGTGTCTTGTCACTCACCCGGCTGCACCACACCATGTGCGCAAACCTCAGGCTCAAAGCTGCCCAGCCCACGGCCACCAGCCCCATGCCCAAAGCGGCTATCTGCAATTGCCAATGCATTCCGATCCAAGCGACTGCCCAACCTGTCATCAAAGTGGCCAATGCGGGCAACAGACTGCGCGCACTGACTGCGGGAAGCTTGAGCCATTTGGGCCCCGCGGTGTACAAAAACCCGCAAAAAAACAGTGGCATGTACGCCAGGCTCATCACCAGCGCGTGGATCAAGGGTGCAGGAACGACCGGACTCGTCGGCCACTGCAAAGCGCGCGCCAACAACAGCCCCGCCCACCAGAGTGCGCACGTGCCCAGCATCACGGCCGCCATCAAGAACGCTAGTCGATGCGGTGCCAGCAACAGGTGGTGCAAGCGCCAGCGGTATGTCATACGTTCATCGTGTTACCGGCGTGACAACGTGGCCCATGCTTGGGTCAGTTGTCGCACCAGGTCTTGTGGGTGGCGCACCATGGCATAACCGTTCTGGCCAAACAGCATGGGCAGATAGTCGTGGGCTTTTTCGTCGATGGTGACGCAAAACGGGATCAAGCCTGCCGCATGTGCCTCGCGCACCGCCTGGCGCGTATCTTCCAGGCCGTAGCGTCCTTCGTAAACGTCCAGGTCATTGGGTTTGCCATCGGTGAGCAGCATCAGCAGGCGTTTGCGCTCGGGGCGATGAGCCAATTGGAGAGTGGCGTGGCGAATCGCAGCGCCCATACGGGTGTAATAACCGGGTTTGATGGCCCCAACACGGGCGCGACTGGCATCGCTCCAGCACTCATCAAAGGTTTTGATGTGCTGCATGCGCACATGCTGTCGGCGCACTGAGCTGAACCCCCAGATGGCGAACGGGTCACCGGCGGCGTGCAGCGCCTCGCCGAACACAAACAATGCATCGCGGATCACATCAATGACCCTCGCGTTCGCCGTGGCGAAGGCATCAGTGGACAAGGACAGGTCGGCCAGCAACAGCGTGGCCAGACTGCGGTCAAGCCGGGCCCGGCGTGTGTAGACGGGTGGTGTGTCGCTGTAAGGCGTGGCAGTGTCCAGCTGGTCGGCGTGAAAACGCACCCAGGCATCCAGGTCAACATCATTCCCGCTGTCCTGGCCGTGCACGGCGCGTGGGGCATCGCGCAGGGTTTCCAGGCGTCGGCGCAGGCGTTTTGCTGTGAGACGCAAAGCCGCCGAAGGTGTGAAAGGCGCGCAATGTTGCGCCTGCATCACCTGCACCAGGCAATGGTCTGGCTGCAGCACGGCACGCCGATAGTCCCACTCAGGCAGAGCAATGCCGGGGCCTACGGGCGTGTCATCGGCGCTGCTGCTGGGCAAATCCAAATCAAATTTGACGCGCGAAGCCAGTGTTTGCCCATCAGGGGCAACCGACAGCTTGTCCATGTCGTTGGCTGCGTTCAGGGCGTTGCCGTCTTCGTCGTCGTCCGTACTTCGGTTGACGTGGACCATCTCGCTCCAGGACATCAGCGCTTCAGCGCGAAATGGCAACACCATGGGGTTGCGGCTTTGCTCGTGGGAGGTGGCCTGGGTGCGGCGGCGCTGCTGGTCCTTGAGCGCGGCTGGTTGCTGGCGCGCCTCTGCGGATTTGTGACTGGCCGGGCGATTTTCTGTGGCGGTAGCACTGGTGCTCAGCCACAACCAGACAGCGGCAACATCCTGAGGCTGACAGGCATGCCCCGCATTGCCCTGCCCCATTAAAGCCGCCTGCACGGCGGCTTCCGTTTGCGCCGCAATCCCGTGCAAATGAGCCGGATCGGGGCGTTGCGCCAAGTGGGCCAGCAACAGTGCCTGGTATCTTGTGACAAAGCCAGGAAACTGCGTCAGCGCCGTTTGACTTGCCATCAGGTTGTCGTTAACCCAGTCACCTCGATGGACAAAACACGCCGACAACATGGCCAGCCAAAGGTACAGGTCACGGTTGAGTTGCACATCGTCAAACACGGCCAGGGTGGCGGGGAGCGCCAACACATCCGGCTCCAACTGGGCCGTGTCAGCGCGTTGGCCGCTGCCCGCCAGCTTTTGCAACCAGTGCCGCTGACCGCCAACCGCCTGCATGGAGGCAGGGGTAAAACGCAACGCGGGTAGGCCGCCAGCAGCGCGAAAGAAGATACCAATGCACTTTTGCATGTCTTGCAATTGCACTGCCGCAGCCGGGTGATCCAGACGGGTCACCTTGGTGATGGCCTGGTGCCACCAGCGTCCGACCATCTCTTCCATCAGTGCCGCTCCTCGTGCGCTTGTTCTTGCTCGCGCTTGCGTTGGCGCAAGGTTTCACGCAGAGCCTCCACACCCACTTGCCATTCCAGCGTGGGTGTGCGCTGCTGCGCTTGCTGCGTGGCATCACACGCCGTCAAACACTGACCACACTGCACACATGAAAACATCATGCGCTTGATGTTGCGTGGGTTCAGGCGCATGGGGCAGGCGTTGTCACACGCAGAACCGCGCGGGGCATCGCAGGTTTTGCACTCACGGGCGCGCTCTCGGGCAAACGCCACCACCATGCCTTTGGGGTTGGCCATCCAGGCCAGGCTTTGGAACAGGCCAACAGCGCAGCCAAAGCGGCAAAACAAGTGGCGGGCAAAAGCAAATTCCAGCGTAAACACCGTGCTGGCAATCAGCAGAAATCGGGTTTGATTGGGCGTCAACGTGCCCTCCATCAAGCCACCCCAAATGACAGCGGGCGGCAGCAGGTAAGTGAGCAGCGTTATCGCCCAAAGAAAACCCATCAGGGCACAACTCAAACCAAACAGCGGCCACCAGCCTGAATGGGGGGCAGCGCCCGGTCTGGGTGTGGGGCTTTTGTCCCAAATGCTCAATTTGCCGCAAGCATGGTGCAACAGCTTGTTGAGCAACTCCACCATCGAAAAATGCGGACACAACCAGCCGCAATACAGCCGGCCATAACGGTAGGCCACACCCAGAAACACGGCCACGACCAGCAAGGCGGGCACAAAGGCGCGCCAAACCAGTTGCAGCGCGGCGTCCGTCGCGCTGATTTGCCCGTTGGCCAGGGCGTCAATGCCCAGCGACCAGCGTTGCCCAAAAAACCAGAGCTGGGTATCGGTCAAGTCAAAGCGCAACAGGTTGAGCGCCGGGGCCAACACAAACAGCGCAAAAAAACCAATTTGGGTGGCCAGCCGCCACTGCTGCAGTCGCGCTGGGGCGAGTTTGCTGGGCTTCGACTGTTTCATGCAATGGCCTGGAACGCGTCAGGCGGCATCGCCAAACAGCGCGCGCACCACTTCGGCCAGCGCCTGCGCCGTGGCCAGGTCGTCAGTGAGTGCGTCAATAATGGCGGCTTGGCAGGCAACCTGCAGCGGCAAACCCGACGCGATCAGCCTTCCTGCAGACACCAGTAAGCGTGTGCTGGCGGTTTCTTCCAGGTCATGCTCTGTCAGCGCGCGCAGGGCTTTGGCCAATTGCACCAACTGTTTGGCCTGCGCCTCGGAAATACCAGTTTCATTGCGCACAATCTCCAACTCAACCTGCGGGCTGGGGTAATTCATGCTCAGGCTGACAAAGCGCTGGCGGGTGCTGGGTTTGAGACCCTTAAGCAAGTTTTGATAGCCAGGGTTATACGAGATCACCAGCATGAATTCCGGCGGGGCTGCCAGCTCCTCGCCGGTACGCTCAATCGGCAAAATGCGCCGGTCATCGGCCAGTGGGTGCAACACCACCGTGGTGTCTTTTCGCGCCTCCACCACCTCGTCAAGGTAGCAAATGGCGCCCAGGCGCACAGCCCGGGCCAAGGGCCCGTCTGACCACTGCGTGCTTCCGTTGCCAATCAAAAAGCGCCCCACCAAGTCAGCCGCACTCAGGTCATCGTGGCATGACACGGTGACCAGCTGCCGATTCAGGCGTGCCGCCATGTGCTCGACAAAGCGGGTTTTGCCGCACCCCGTCGGGCCCTTGATGAGCAGCGGCAATTGTTTGCGCCAGGCATGTTCAAACAAGGTGCATTCACCTGCCTGCTCGGCATAAAAAGGAAGGGTTGACATATGCGCAGGCTCAGGCAGCCTTGACCCGGCGGTGCATCATG
>NZ_JAQTXM010000082.1 GCF_028688795.1 Rhodoferax sp.
TTTTCTCAAGCAAATAGTCCACTGCTTTCGACGCGTCTTTTGCCGCTGCAAAAACGGCGTGCTTGTCACCTTTGAGGGTCTCAAGCCACGAGCCGATATAAGCCGCGTGATTTTTGTCGTCAAACTGAACGCCCGTCTCAGCACTGGCGAAAGCGCTGCACAACTCTGCCACCAATTCTTCACGGGCATATTCATCCGAACCAAAGCCATTCGAAAATGGGCGACTCAGCCTGTTTTCTCCGCCGGTGGCGTGGCCGAGTTCATGCAATAGCGTGCCAGCATACGCTTCAGGGCTTTCAAATTGATCCGGATTTGGCATTTGAACGGCATCGCGTGCAGGCGAGTAAAACGCCCGGTCACCGCCGTGGCCAAGCGTCAAGCCGTCGAGCTTCATACCGCTGGCAATTTTTTCTACAGCCGCGATTTTTTCCACAGCGGGTCGGTCTTTTGTTGTGGCGATGGGTTCAAGGGTCAAGCCGTTGCATTGCTCGACATTGAAGGCATGGCTGGTTTTTTCGAACAGCAAGCTCAAGGTCCGCTCAGCCTGCCGCCAACTGTATTTGGTCCCGTCAGACTCCACCACCAATTGACGCGTGTCCACCTGAAGCCCACTGGCAAGTTTGACCGTTTGGGCATGTTTCTCAGGCGCTTCAGCAAGCGTTACCCGAGCGCCATTGTGGGTGATGTCAACGTCCCGGCGGCGATGAAAAGGCAATTCGTCCCAGTATTCAATGGGCGTTGACTTTTCACCTTGGGTGACACCACCGCCCAGGCTGGCTGCCTGCTTGTAGGTCAGCCAGCGTGGATCGGCGTAGCCTTTGTCCATCCCCTGCATCATCAGCATGAGCCGGTTGCCGCCACTGTAAATGCGGCCGGAAACCGCATTGCGTGGCAGGCCGGCGGCAACACCCCCTTCATTGCTCCAACCCTTGCGCCAGGGCATGACACCCGACTCCAAAGATGCGACGATGCGGTCCGTGATTTGCTCACGCAGGTCTTTTTTGGGTTCAGTCATGATGCACCTCGACAAAATCCAGGGCGTCAACATCGTCATGTTCAGGGCCGGAGAGCTCAATGCCGAGTTTTTCAGCATCGCGAACCGAATGCAGTTGGGCGTCGGCTGGTATGCCCAATTCGGCCATTGTTTGCTCAGAGAGGGGTGTCATTGCTTGCATGGTTTCTTCCTTAAAAATGCCCATTGCGGTGGGGCGTGGTGGTTCAACGTTCAAGTTCTTCCTCAAATACTTGTTGGCGGGTTTTGGGGATTTTTTCGCCGAGCTGGAAAGCGTTTTCCTCTTCGAGTGCCTTTTCTTTTTTGTCCTCAGTCACTTCAGGTGCAGCCTTCTCCCGCTCGGCCAAAAAGGCCTCCCGCACGTAGTCGCCAGACGTTTTGAAATACTGTGCAATGCTGGCACTCAGTGACGGTTCCAGCGTTTCGCGTTCCCTGATGACGCGGTCATCACGCACCATGACCACATCCGTTCCAAGCTGCGTGAGCTTGCCATCCGTGTCCAAAATCCCTTTTTCGCGCAGCAGATCGACAGACCCGGGGTCAACACCGCCGTTTTGCTGTTCAAGGTCAACCTTGGCTATTTGGTGAATTGCCTGGTAGCCCAAATCTTTGATACTGGCGTTGGCCGCAAGCATGCGTTCATCAGGCATGGAAATCTTGTCATCACCCAGCAGGTCAATTCCGGCCACAGGATTTTTTGTGAGAATGTCCATCGTTCGTTGGTCAGCACGAAGAACGGACTTGCCCACGGGCGCAATCGTCAGGTTCTTGACCGGATCGCCGCTGATGCCCGCTTCAACACCTGGGATATGCGCGCGTTCAAGCCCTTGGGCGACCTGTTTACCCCACATCCAGGCCCTTAACACCTCGGGCTCCGTGTTTTGCAACGGGTAGCCCAATTTGCCAGAGATTTCCGCTGCACGGACCTTGAAGGTCGTGTCACCGGTCAACAGCAGGCCTTTGTCGATGTCAAATTTTTTGGCGGCAATCTTGAGCGCTGCTTCGACGTCGCGATCATCGGTTTTTCGCACATCCAGGCGGTCACCGACATCACGCACAGCCACCGTCAAGCCGCGCGTGTATTCCATGACGCCGTCCTTACCTTCACGCGCCTGCAAATCAGCCAGCACAATGTTGGGTGCTGTTTGTTGGCTGAAGCCCTCCTGGCCGGAATCTGGTGCCTTTTCTGCTTCTTCAATCAGACGGTCAAAAATGGGGTCATCGGGCTGTTCAAGTTTTGACTCTTTCAGGAAATCAAGCCAGCTTTGCGGTTTGACCAGCGTGCCATCGAGTTCGCGAGCGGCCCTGTCTTTTTCGGCGTAATAGCCTTCAGTGAGTTTGGCCAGCTCAATGGCCACCGACGCGGAGATCGATTGATCAGAGGCACCCAGCCCCTTCAGTCTGGTTTGCAGATCGCCACGGGTTGCTTCAATGCTGGACTGCAATTGCAGCCATTTTTCCCGGTATTGCTGTTCGTGCTGATCAATCCCGCCATTGCGAATTTCTCGCGCAGGGGCAGTTTTGGCCTCAAAGGCATCCAGCAGGGCAATTCGCTTTTGTTGCTCACCAGTCAAAGTTTCCATAGGTGGTCTTTCAGGTACAGACTCATTGACCACCGGAATCAGGCGGGGTGCAGTCGATCAGTGGAATGGTTAGCGCTGGTCCCCAGCGGCCCTCATTGGCTGACTTTTGAACCAGCGCATTGCGAAAGGCCAGGTCATCCTCATAGTCAGCACGCCACTTTCCCTTTTGTTGTAGCCAGGGTTTGGCCAGGTCGAGCGATACACGCCGTTTTCCAATCAAGGCTTGATGCTCAGGCGTCAAGACGCCATAGCCCGCATAGACTTTCCAACCAACAAAATCGGCGCTGGTTGAGGCACAGCCACCTCCGGTGAGCGAACTTGGGATACACGCGGAATACGAAAAAGTTGACCCCAGTGCAGGTGTTTCAACGTAAGTGGGGAAGCCGCCGGTCGTCCAGGCGACCCAGCCACTAGGTGTCAAAAAGGCAGCTGGGTAACCGGGAACCCCAGGGTTTTCAATACCCACCCAAATGGCACCGGGCAGGCCCACATCAGATGCGGCAACGGTGCCATCGATTGACACTGAAGCGGGTGATGGGTCATACGCTGTGCCAGCGCAAAAGACGTTGCCGCCGACGGTTTGCGCCATTGCGGCGATGCCGTGGGCTAGCAGCAAAATGAAAGCGAAATTTTTTAGCATGGGACGGCATTCCTTTCAGGAAGGCCAGTCCAGCATCAAAACTTTGGGGGAAAGGTGGCAAACCCCCGCTGGACTGGCTTTACCCATACCGCGAAGGCGCAAATGCAATGTCTGGACGATCTTACGACCCCATCGGAAACGTCCCTCAATTCGAAGATTTCCAATGCCTGGTTAACCAGGTCACTCATACCTGACAGGTCCTGCGGTGCTATCCGAAAGATTTCGAACTGCCCGTCCACGACGAGAACGCGGTTCAGTTACATGACTTATCGGTCAGGTTGCTGGCGTACATCGAAAAGTTGGCAATGTGCCGTTGATTTCAGTGCCCGGACTCGACCACAAGCGGGTGCTCACGGGTGGCAGCTTCCGGGAAGCAAAAACACTTTTGCTGTCGAGGTTCCAAGAGCTGGCGCTTAATTGGCTGCTTCCCATCCACATTGTTGACATTGGCAACGGGCAGCTTTCCAGGTACCTCTCAGCATCGGTATCGAGGTCACGGTGATCGTAGCGCGTCGGATCCGTCGAATTGAATAGCTGTGAGAGATCTGCTCTGCGCATCTCGATCTGATGAATGGGTCGACGGCTTGTTTTCATGTCAGCCACCGCGCAGGTGGCGGATGCTCCGTTCGAGGCATCCGTCGATCAGTGCGCGAAATTTGCTGCGTAATGTTTGACGATCGTTACAGGCGCCTTGGACGCATGCAGCACCGCCTGCGATTCGGAGCCAAGCCAGGGCACTGCGCAGCGCACCCATGCCCCTGGCGTCCAGAATGATGGCTTCACAGCCATAGCGGCCAGCGATCTCGATTACCGTTTGCGCCGGATCGTCCGAAGCAATCTCGCGTTCGTGTAAGGCACACCGGCACACTTAAATAGCGGTTCTGCACCTTCTAGCGCGCGTGAACCGACCGCACCGCTGACCCTTTGTAGTACGTCGGCAACTGGCGCCATTTCGTAAAGGTAGACGGGGTCTTGCACGGCTCCAAACTATCAGGGGCAGGAAGCCACATTGATGTTGAATGTGGCAGTCTATCGAGGGGCGCGCTAGTGCTAAAGAACTCAAGGTATGCCAGTGAAATTTGGTGCCACGAGGCGACCTCTGTAAGTGAGACCGGCCCGAGTTCTTCACGCAAAGCAATGTCAGTCATGGCGGTTATAGGTTTGACCGAGGCTGCCGAAAACCAGTGAGATACCTTGAGGATCAAGAAGCTCAGCATACTTTACTGATGCAATGCATCAGTCCTTGGTCAGTAAAATCGGCAGCCGGTCAAGTTGGGGTCGTCTGCGACAGCCCAGGACAGACAGCTTCCCATTGAGATATTGGGACGACTAGACTTGGCAGAAAGGAGGGAAAAAACGGTGGTACGCCTGCTTCAGCGTTGACCGGGGCCGTGGCGCATGACACCGATCGCGATGACGACCATACCGACAATTCCACTGATGATCATCACTTCGCCCAGATTATGGTGCCATCCACCCATCGGCGTGAGCAGCAACATGGAACCGCTGATCACGAGTGCTG
>NZ_JAQTXM010000021.1 GCF_028688795.1 Rhodoferax sp.
CGGGGTTGTGGTGTAAACGCGGGTGCAAACACCGAGTCGTTGTGGATAATTTTCCATCGCAGGGCTCTTGCACTTGACGGTCTCAACCGCACGCCCCTGACGGATTAACTGATTGATGGTTGGCATTGAGCCTCCTAAAAACTAAACGTCCCTAAACGTTTGAAAAACAAAAAACGACGAAAACGTGACTCTCTCCGGAAATTCCGAAAAGCCCATGACTATATCAGGTCAATGACCGATCCACAAATCATTTGATCCAAAGGCGCAGCGCGTCCCATGCGCGACCCAGGATGCCAGCCTGCTCAACCGCTTGCAATGCCACCAGTGGCACCTCTGTCAACACCTGGCCGTTGTGGCTGATTTTGAGTGCGCCCACGGCTTGCCCCTTGGTAAAGGGGGCAACCAAAGGCTCTGGCCGAGCCACTTGCGTGGTGATTTTGGCGCCAGTGCCGACGGGCACAGCCACAACAATGGCGTGGGGTTGCCCGAGCGCCAGGGTAGGCGCCTTGCCTTTCCAGACCGCTGGCGACACCACGGGCTGATTGGCATCAAACAGCTTGACGACCTCAAACGCGGTGTAGCCCCAATTCAGCAGCTTTTGCGACTCATTGGCACGCGCGTTCTCGCTGGTGGTACCCAAAACAATCGACATCAGGCGCCTGGCACCCATCGACTCGGGCGAGCCTGGTACCGCGCCAGTTTTACCCAGTCCCGGCACATCCCGCTTGGCAGTGGCCACCAGGCAGTAGCCGGCGGCATTGGTATGACCTGTTTTTAGACCATCAACACTGGGATCGCGGAAAAGCAACAAATTTCGGTTGCTGTCGTTGGCTGCTGGCGTGCCCTCAAAGCGGTATTTCTTGATGGCGTAATACGCTACGTAGTCTGGAAAGTCTTGCATCAGGCGTGTCGCCAGAATGCTCAGATCACGGGCCGTGGTGGTGTGGCCGGCTTCCGTGAGGCCTTCCGGGTTCTTGTAGCCCGTGGACTTCATCCCCAACAATTTGGCCTGATCATTCATCATTTGCACAAACCGCTCTGCTGAGCCGCCAACACCTTCGGCCAAGGCCATCGTGGCGTCATTGCCACTTTGCACAATCATGCCTTTGATCAGATCTTCCACTGGTACTTTCATCTTGGGGTCGATGAACATGCGCGAGCCCGGCATCTTCCAAGCACGCTCGCTGACCGGAAAGGTTTGCTTGAGGTCGATTTTTTTGCTGCGCAATGCGTCAAACACCAGGTACGCCGTCATCAACTTGGTCAATGAGGCGGGCTCCACTGGCACATCAATGTCTTTTTGCGCGAGGATTTGGTTGGCAGTGACATCCAACAACAGGTACGAGCGCGCGGCTACTTCAGGGGGCAGCGGCACTTGTGCGGCGGCCGACAGACAGGCGGCAGTCGCCAAAAATAAAAGGATTTTTTTCATGAGTGATGCGTCCACCTAAGTCGGCAGACGACGCAAAGAATGCTACTTTATATATAGCTGCTAGCGCTTTATTTATAAGGGCTAGAGCACGAAAAGACGTTTAAAATTACCGACCTAGATGTTCTGGCGTCAGCAAGCGCTGAACCACTTGACCGTTTTTCAGATGCGACTCGACGATTTCATCAATGTCGCCGGCATCCACGTAGCTGTACCACACCGCGTCGGGGTAGACCACTGCCACTGGGCCTGCTGCGCAGCGGTCCAGGCAACCGGCTTTGTTGACCCGAACCTGACCGGGCCCAGCCAGGCCTGCCGCCTTGACCAGAGACTTGCACCGCTCGAACGCCGCCTGCGCATCATGCTGGGCACAGCATGCCTCGCCATTTGGGCGCTCATTCAGGCAAAAAAAGATGTGCCGCTGGAAGTAGCTGGCAGGTGCGGCAGCGGGCGGCCCACTGGCCAAAGGAGAAATAGGTATTGAATCAGTCATGCAAGGGATTTTAGTTTTTTACCTCTCTATCCCAGAGCAAACTCAATACATAAACCAGCGTTGAAAAAGGCCACAGCCAGCCTAGCCACTGTGCCAACCCGTGAAAGCGGATGAATTGCCCCTGTTCCCACGAAAAAAGAGTTTGCTCAAAATACGGGCCCATCGGGGTCTGGTTGATCAGACTCACGTCAATCCCCAGGGCCAGCAAAGCCAAAGCGGCACTGGCCCGGCGCGGCGTCCAGATCAACGCACCGGCCAACAGCACGGCACTGATCAGCGCGGCTTTCACCGGGACACTCAACCACACCCAAGCATGCTGCGGCCCAAAGCTCAAGGCGCTGCT
Source organism: Rhodoferax sp. (assembly GCF_028688795.1). Lineage (GTDB taxonomy): Bacteria > Pseudomonadota > Gammaproteobacteria > Burkholderiales > Burkholderiaceae_C > Rhodoferax. The sequence continues at coordinate 2,266 of NZ_JAQTXM010000021.1, forward strand.
GAGTGCCGTGGTGCCCATGCCCAACACCACCACCCAGCCCAAAAACCAGGCCCGCCTGGCTTTGGTGCGAATGATGCAATAACCGAGCAGGCACGGTATCAACACACCCAAAAACACACATAACCACTCGACGGCGGGCAACATGGGTTGCAACTCAAGGTCGCGTAGCGGCAACCATTCCAAAAACGGGCTGTCAGCAAGTGCGTCGGCCAACGCCACCTCCAGCCGCTCCAGAACCTGCCCCAAACCGAAAGGTACCACCGCCGGAAACAGCAAGGCCAGCGGCCATAAGGCCAACAGCACCAAGCCACCCCGTGCCTCCTCCACGAACCATTGGGCGCGAAAACGGCTCCAGCGCTGCAAAACCCCCAGTCGCTCCAGACTCCAGGCACTGCCGGCGCCCAGCGCAGCTCCGGCAATGTTCAACAACAAATCTAAATTGGAGGGAACCCGGCGGGGCAAATAAACCTGCAGCGTCTCCATGGCCAGCGACAGCAGCGATGCCGTCAGGATCGCCCAACGCAGTGCCAAGCGCTCACGGCCACTGCGCAGGGCACTCAGCGCCAGCAGAAAACCCAAAGGCATGTAGCCCAGCACGTTGGACACCACATCAAAGCCGGTCCAATACTTAGGCAACGGGGCACTCAGGTACCACCAGAAATCGACGCCTTGGTCGCGCCAATAGGTAAACGGGTACAGGCTGGCGTAGACGATCAGCCCGACGTATACCAGTGCCAAGGGCCATGCCGAGGTTTTATGCATCGGCATGCCAACGTCAGAATGGTTTCAGCACCACCAAGCACACAATGATCAGCATCAAAATCACAGGCGCTTCATTGAACCAGCGATACCAGACATGGCTGTGACGTTGCTCACCGCGAACAAACTTCTTCAGCATCACACTGCAGGCATGGTGATAACCAATGACCAGCACCACGCCAAACAACTTGGCATGCATCCAGCCGTTGCCCGGCCCCCAGCCAATGCCATAACCGGCCCAAAGCCAGATGCCCAATGCCAAGGCGGGAATGGCAATGATGGTCATGAAGCGCAGCAGCTTGCGCGCCATCAGCAACAAGCGATCGCGCTCTGCTACAGATCCCGCAGGCACCATGGCCAGGTTGACAAAAATGCGGGGTAAATAAAACAAGCCGGCGAACCAGCTGGCGACGAAAACAATATGAAGTGATTTGATCCAGAGCATGGTGTCAGTTTAGGTGAACCCATCAAAGGATGCACGCAACAAGGGTTCAGCAAACCCATAAGGCCCAAGCAGCCAACCACCAAACCTCAGCCAAAACGTCAAAATAACGGTATTGCGCAAATCTTGAGACAAATTTGGGACAAAAAAACCCCAGCACAAGGGCTGGGGTGGTAAGCCTATTTGCTGTCACACATCAAGGCCCCGCTCAGGGAGGAAAAGCGGGGAGCAGTAAACTGCCCGGGCGTAATTTAACAAATTAATTTCACTTTTACAACCCATTCCAAAAAAATTTGTCATTACGATGACAAATCTCAACTCTACCAAACGCAGTTATGACTAGTTATGCACCTTATCCCATGGGCCGCCCGCGCCGCCTGCGCCGCGACACCTTCACCCGCAACTTGGTGCGCGAACATGCGCTGACGCCCCATGATTTGATCTACCCGGTGTTTGTGGTGGACGGCAAGCAACAGCGCCAAGTTGTGTCATCCATGCCGGGCGTGGAGCGTCTGAGCCTGGACTTGCTGCTGCCGATGGCGCAAGACTGCGTCAAGCTGGGCATTCCGGTGATGGCGCTGTTTCCGGTGATTGACCAATCTCTGAAAACCCCGGACGGCCGCGAAGCCCTGAACCCCGAGGGCTTGGTGCCGCGCGTGGTGCAGGCCCTGAAAAAGGAATTTCCCGAGCTCGGCATCATGTGCGACGTGGCGCTTGACCCGTTCACCAGCCACGGTCAGGACGGCCTGCCCGACCCCGACCCGGCGCAAGACGGCTACATCATGAATGACGTCACCATTGAGGTGCTGGTGAAGCAAGCACTCACCCAAGCCGGTGCTGGCGCCGACATCGTTGCCCCCAGCGACATGATGGACGGGCGCATTGGTGCCATTCGCCAGGCGCTTGAGGCCAACCACTTTGTGCACACCCGCATCATGGCCTACAGCGCCAAATACGCGAGCGCTTTCTACGGCCCGTTCCGTGATGCCGTGGGGTCATCAGGCAACCTGGGAAAAAGCAATAAAAAGGTCTACCAGATGGACCCCGGCAACTCAGACGAAGCCTTGCGTGAAGTGGCGATGGACATTGCTGAAGGCGCGGACATGGTCATGGTCAAGCCTGGCATGCCCTACCTGGACATTGTTCGCCGCGTCAAGGATGAATTCAAGGTGCCGACCTTTGCCTACCAGGTATCGGGCGAATACGCCATGCTCAAAGCCGCTGCACAAAACGGCTGGCTCGACCACGACGCGGTCATGATGGAAAGCCTGCTGGCTTTCAAGCGCGCTGGGGCCGATGGCGTGCTGACCTACTTCGCCCTCGATGCCGCCAGATTACTACAAAAATAGTAGCTACTTGCGCTTATTAATAAAGGTCTAGAGGCCAATTACTCATATAAGTAGAGACGACCCAACCCGTCATGCGAATTTTCTCTATCCAGGGCACCAGCGTCAGTGAAGCAAAGGCTGATGCGCTGCCACAGTCGCTTGACAGCGTTCAACTGCCGGCCCAAGGCTACCTGTGGCTGAGTTGCACCCGCCAGGAGTTCGAGCAGCATCACTTGCCGATTCAAACCACGCTGCAGCGCCTGTGCACGCTGCAACTGGTTGACCTGCACGTGTCAGACTTGCTCAACGTGCAGCTGCCCTCGCGTTATGACTTCACCTCGCAGTACGACCTGCTGGTGTTTCGAAGGCTGGCCACGCGCAGCCTGGACAGCGACGCCTCAACCGCTCAGGGCTTGTCGACCAAACCGCGCGGAGGGCCGCCGATCTTGCGGCGCATTGACACCAGCCCGGTGGGGTTTGTGGTGTTTGACCGCGTGCTGCTGAGCGTGCACCCGCAAGATTGCAGCTTGCGTGACAGCTTTGCCCAGCGTTTGCTGGCATCCGGCAACCACACGGCGCAAGCCACTGTGGACGATACAACAGGCGACAACCGTTCAGCGGGTGCGCGTGGCGTGGCGAGTGACCCCGCTGACCTGATGCTGCGCATCATCAACCACGTGGTGGACGGCTTTTTGGCCCTGCGCCGTGACCTCACGCACCAGCTTGACCATTGGCAAGCCGAGTTGCTCAACCCCAAAACCCGCTTCAGCAATTGGGGCGCCCTGCTGGATGCCCGGCTGGCCTTGCACCAGCTCGATGAAATTTGTGACGACCAACGCAGTGCCATGCAAGACTGGCTGGAAGCCCTGAAAACCTGGCCGGAATCTGGCAGCTTGTCAGACCAGCACGCCCGCGACATGCTGCAAGTGCGCAGCCGTGACGTGTTGGAGCACATTGAGCGCGTGGTGCACCACGTGCGCCGGCTTGAGCAAAATGCAGAAACCGCAGTGCAAATGCACTTCAACGCGCAAAGCCACCGCACCAATGAGATCATGCGCACCCTCACGGTGCTGACCGCCATCTTTTTACCGCTGAACCTGATTGCGGGCATTTTCGGCATGAATTTTGAGTTCATTCCGCTGCTGCACCGCTCCAACGGGTTCTGGCTGGCCATGATGGCCATGCTGTCGATCGCCGCCGGGCTGGTGGCATTTTTCTGGCGTAAGCGTTATCTGGAACGCTCGGCCCACTGATTATTTATATAAAAACAGGCTCTAGCCCAATAAAATAAAGCGTAAGCTGCTATGGATTTTAAACCACTCGTCACCCTACTGGCCATCGTTAACCCCTTGGCGATCGTGCCATTTTTTATCCACTACACGCAAGATTTCTCGCCAGAGCAACTGCGCCGCACGATCTGGATTTCGTCCTTCAGCACCTTTGTGGTCATTGCCACCAGCGCGCTGATGGGCCTGCACATTTTGCAGTTTTTCGGTATTTCACTGGCCAGCTTTCAGGTCGGCGGTGGCATGCTGCTGCTCACCTCTTCCTTGTCCATGCTCAATGCACGACCCGTGGAAAGCAGAACCACTGAAGAAGAAGTGCACGATGCCGCCGCCCGCGCCAGCATTGCCGTGGTGCCCCTGACCATTCCGCTGCTGACCGGACCGGCCACCATGTCCACCGTGGTGATCTATGCAGAAAAGGCCAAGACCTTTCTGCAACTGGGCACGCTGGTTGGCTATGGCGTGGTGGTGGCACTGGCGACTGCAATGTGTTTTTCGTTGGCGCAACCGATTGCCCGCGGGCTGGGCAAAACCGGCATCAACGTCATGACCCGGCTGATGGGTCTGATTTTGGCGGCGTTGGCCGTCGAAGTGATGTCCGACGGACTGGTCAAGCTGTTCCCCATTTTGGGCAAATAGAGCGGGCTTGCGATTTCTCATCTCTGCCGCCGCATGACGTGCCTAGCATGTGCCCCAGTCACACATCAGGGCATGAACCATGGCAGCCAAACAACTCCTGTTCCACGATGCCGCCAGGGCAAAAATTCGCAGCGGGGTGGATGCGCTGGCCGAGGCCGTTAAAGTCACCTTGGGCCCACGCGGGCGCACTGTGATTCTGGAGCGCGAGTTCGGCCCGCCGCAAATCGTGAATTCGGGTGTGCTGGTGGCCAAATCCATCGAACTTGAAGACCGCTTCGAGAACATGGGCGCGCAACTGCTGCGCGAGGTGGCGGCACGCACCAGTGAAATGGCAGGTGACGGCACCACCACGGCCACGGTGCTGGCCCACGGCATGATTCAGGAAGGCCTGCGTTACCTGGCCGGTGGCATGAACCCAATGGACCTCAAGCGCGGCATTGAGCTGGCCATCGACACCGTGGTGGCCGAACTCAAGGCCATGGCCAAACCCTGCGCCACGTCACAAGAGATAGCGCATGTGGCAGCGATCTCGGCCAACAATGACCGCTCCATTGGTGACCTGCTCGCCAGCGCCATCGACAAGGTCGGGCGCGAAGGCGCTATTTCGATCGAAGACGGCTCAGGCCTGGTGAGCGTGCTGGAAGTGGTGGAAGGCATGCAGTTTGACCGGGGCTTTTTGTCGCCCTACTTCATCAACAACGCCGAACGGCAAAGCGCCGTGCTGGAAGACGTGGCCATTTTGATCTGTGAGGGCCGGCTGTCATCCCTGAAAGACCTGCTGCCCTTGCTGGAAGAAATTGTGAAGGAAGGCCGGCCCCTGCTGGTCATCGCCGAAGACATGGACAACGACTCTCTGGCGGCGCTGGTGATCAACACCATGCGTGGCACCTTACGCACCTGCGCCGTCAAGGCACCCGGATTTGGTGACCGCCGCAAAGCCATGGTGCAGGACATTGCGACGTTGACAGGCGGCACGGTGGTGAGCGATGAAGTTGGGCTGACGCTGGGCAAGGTCAAGTTGGCTGACCTGGGGCGAGCTACACGGGCGGAAATCACCAAGGAAGCCACCACGCTGATCGGTGGCGCCGGAAGCGCCCAAGCCATCAAGGACCGGATTGCCACCATCCGCAAGGAGCGCGAATTGGCCACCAGCGACTATGACCGCGAGAAACTTGACGAGCGTGCCGCCAAACTGTCTGGTGGCGTAGCCCTGATCAAGGTCGGCGCCGCCACCGAAACCGAGCTGAAAGAGCGCAAGCTGCGTGTGGAAGATGCCCTGCACGCCACACGTGCGGCCGTGGAAGAAGGCATTGTTCCCGGTGGCGGCGTGGCCTTGTTGCGCGCGCGTCGGGCGCTGCGCAACTTGACCGGCAAAACACTCGACGAAACCTCGGGCATTCAACTGGTGTCGCGTGCCCTTGAGGAGCCGTTGCGGCGCATTGTCAGCAACGCCGGTGACGAGCCTTCGGTGATTCTCAACCGGGTCGATGAATCGCCTGATCTCGCCTTTGGCTTCAACGCGGCCACCCGAACTTATGGCGACCTGCTACAGATGGGCGTGATCGACCCAGCCAAGGTGACCCGATTGGCGCTGCAAAACGCTGCGTCGATTGCCAGCCTGATCCTGACCACCGATTGCATGATTGCCACGGCACCAAAACCATCGTCCGAGGTACCAGCATCAGGCCCGATGACTGGTGCAGCGCCCATGTTTTAACGCTGAAATGCCAATACCGTCTCGCATCCGCGGCGGCCCGCACTGTAAACGGCAAAGCCCTTGAGACCAAGCTCCCAGGCCTGCAGCACGACCAGTTCCAGATCCAGCGGGCCGGCGTCTGGCGGTAAATGCACGGGTTTGGAGATGGCGTTGTCCACGCAGGTCTGCACCTGCGCCATCATTCGCAATTGCGCGTCAGTGCTGGTTTCGTCCCGCGTCATCAGTTGCGCTGGCAAAGCAGCTTTGGCACCGTGCAACTTTCGGTAGTGGCGCACAGCAGCGTCTTCGACCTCAATCGTCACGGTCTGCCCGTCCACACCGCGTACGACACGCGTGGCCTTAACAGCAAAGATGGGTTCAATGCCGCTCGACACATTGTTGGCCAGAAGGCTGATGGCACCGGCAGGCGCCACCGCCAGCAGGTGGCTGTTGCGAATGCCGTGCTGGGCGATGGCATCCTGGAGCTCGTGCGACAGGCCCAGCACAAACGGGCTTGCGCCATATTTGACCTTGTCAAACGCCGGAAAAGCGCCCTTCTCTTTCGCCGTTTCTATGGAGGTGAAGTAGGCCGTGTCGCGGATGGTACTCATAACCTCACGTGTCAGGTCAAGGCTGGCCTGCGACCCATAACGCAGGCCCAGCATGAGCAGCATATCGGCCAGACCGGTCACGCCAAGACCGATTCTTCGGCTGGCATGCACCGCCTTTTCCTGCGCCTTGAGCGCAAACCAGGAGATGTCATGCACATCGTCCAGAAACCGTGTGGCCACGGCGGCCACCGCTTTCAGGCCAGCCCAGTCCACCTTGGGATGTGCGGCAAAAGGATCCTGCACAAACCGGGACAAGTTGATGGAACCCAGGCTGCAACCACCGTACGGGGGCAGCGGCACTTCACCACAGGGGTTGGTGGTGGCGATGCACTCGTCGTACCAAAGGTTGTTGTCACGGTTGATACGGTCAATGAACAGAATGCCAGGCTCGGCGCTGGCAAGCTGTGCCGCCAGCAATTTGTCCCACAAGACACGCGCCGGAATGCGCCGGTGCACCAGGCAAAGCTGGGGCGTGGTGTCGCCAGACCAGACGCGCTCGCACACCTCGCCGCCCACGGGCACCGGGTGTTGGCCCAAGGGGAAAACCAGCGGCCAGGTGCTGCCTTGCTCAACCGCACGCATGAAGTCATCCGTTAACGCCACCGACAGGTTGACATGCGACAACGCACCCGGCACGAGTTTGGATTCGATGAAGGCTTCAATGTCAGGGTGATCGCAGCGCAGCGTGGCCATCATGGCGCCCCGACGCAGGTTGTTCGATGCCAGCACGCTGCTGGCCACCTCCCAGGTGCCCATGAACGACACCGGGCCCGAGGCCACACCAACACTGGCATGCGCCAGCGCGCCCATGGGCCGCAGCGTTGAGAAATCAAGCCCGACACCGCCCCCGGCTTGCAGTGTCAGTATGGTTTCGCGCAGGGCATTGAAAATGCCATTGATCGAATCTTCCAGCGGGCCCATCACAAAGCAGTTGAGCAGCGTGGTGTGCTGTGAGGTACCAGCACCAGCCAGAATGCGGCCACCCGGCAAAAAACGAAAGTCGCTCAAAATCGCCCGAAACCGCTCGCGCCAGTCATCGCGGTGATGTGCCTCGGCACCAGACACGGCCAGCGCCACCCGGTCAAAAATCGCCTCAATCGAGGGTTCTGGCACACGGCCTGGCTCGCACCAGCCATACCGGGTGCGCCAGACATGGTCTGAAATGGCCTCAGAGATGTGCGTGGTTTGCGTGGTAAACATGGTGCGTTGGATGATGTGGATGTCAGGGCAAGTGACCTCACTCATGTCACCGGAATGGACTTCCCCGCTTCGCCGTCTTCCTTGGGCAGACGAACCGTCAACACGCCGTTCTTGAAACTCGCTTCAGCTTTACCAAGGGCCACGTTGCGGGGCAGCGGAATGGCGCGCTCAAAGGCACCATAAGCGCGCTCCATGACGTGGTAGGTGCTGTCCTTGGTTTCACGCTCAAAATGCTTTTCGCCGCTCAGATAGAGCACATTGTCAGCAATCTCGATCTGGCAATCATTCTTATCCAGGCCAGGCAACTCAACCCGCACGATCAGGTCCTTTTCAGTCTCCTCCATCTCCCCGGCAAGCAGGCTCCAGCCCGGAAACCCGGTGAGTTCGGCGCTGCGCTCCTGATCGTCGTCTTTGTGTCGGGTGAAGTGCGTCAAGGCATGGCTGCTGCGATTCAACAATTCACGCCAACCTTCAGAGAGCGACTCCCAGGCGTGGCTGATCTCACTGCCAATGGTTTGACCGGTTTGTTTCAGGGAATTGAGCATGTCCATGATGTTTGTACAAGTAGTTCAACTTGAACCACACTTTATGGCGCGGCTCAAGTTGCATATTGACAATTCTCACGGGGCTGATCAGCGGCCAGCCAAACGACCAGGGTTAAGGCGTGGGTAGATATTTTCAGACAAGAAAAAACCCTAAGCAAATCAATTACTTAGGGTCAAATTCTGGCGGAAGCTGTGAGATTCGAACTCACGGAGGACTCACATCCTCGCCGGTTTTCAAGACCGGTGCCTTAAACCGCTCGGCCAAGCTTCCAAGCGTGAGATTCTAACCCGACGTTGCAGGCCTGCGCTTGGCCGGCCTTATCATTCAAGCATCGGTATTTGATCTTGTGAATGCACACCAAAGGAACCCACCATGAGCACCCCAGCGGCCGAAGGCCATCGTCTTTTTTCACGTGTCCCGTTTTCTGCCCAGGTCTCACTGCAGTTGGCAGATCAGACACTGAAAGTGGATTTGCTCGACATTGCCCTGAAAGGCGCCTTGGTGCGCACGCCAACACCCATGGCGGTGGCCTTGGGCGCCCCGTGTCACCTGGTCTTGCCCCTGACCGATGGCGGCGAATCGATTGAAATGAATGGCAAGGTCGCCCATTTGGAAAACCGCAACATCGGCGTGGCGTGTGACGAGATTGACTTGCAAAGCCTGACACGCCTGCGTCGACTGCTGGAACTGAACACGGGCGACGCTGACCTGATGGACCGTGAGCTTTCCCACCTGTTCACCAAACGCACCGAATAACGCTACAGTCAGCTGACGTTGCACTCCCGGCGCAGCAGTGCCAGCGCATCATTGAGCTTTGGGTCATGGTCACTGAGCAAGGTGCTGCGCGCCTCGCCCACAAAGTCTTGCCAAAGAGCGGCAAAGTCATCCTGATGCTGCTCAGGCGCATGCGCAACGAGGTAATCCGTTGCCGCGCTAGCTTGCAGACCATGTTTGCGGATTTTCCGCACCAACGCTGCCGCTGCTTTTTCTGACAACAAGGTTTTGGGGCTGCTGCCAGCGGCCACGCAAAGGCACAGCGTGAGCACCGTGCCGTCGTCACTGTGGCCTTGGGTGAGCTTGTTCCATGCGGCCGAGCGATTGTGGTCATGCTGGCTGACCTCACTTAACGCATCTTCTATCCAGAAATAGCGCCCCATGAAGGCGGGGGTCTGGTCAAACAGTTTGCGAGGGGGCAGGCGCACATCGAGCAGCTTGGGCCAATCGGCAATCACCGACTGGCGTACCGACTCCACCACCTGCTGGTAGTCTGCAGGCAGGTTCTTCGGCAGCTTCAAGGTGTCCGGCGCTGGCTGTTTCTGGCGCAATACCGTGATCAGTTTTTCAAAAGCCACCCAATCGGGCAACTCTTTACGCCGCATCGCGCCCAACAGCAGCGCGGTACGAATGACGGCTTCGGCATCAGGCTCAGCGTCTTGCAGCTCATCTGCAGAAAGACCCAACTGATCCGCCAACCAGAGTGCCGCCTCTACTGCCTGCACAGCGTGTTGGCGAGCGGCAAACTCGGCTTGATAATCAGCATAACTAGCCAGAGACCAGCGCGCCAGTTGTGGAATGTGCCGGTCGCTGAAACCGCCGCGCTCGTTCATGCCAAAGTGCGTGTTTTGCGGCATGACGATCAGGGCCTTGAGCATGTCTGAGCCCGCTTTGGAGCGTGACAGCAGCGAGTGGTCGCGCAGCAATTCGGCCGCCACGCGCAGATCGCCGCCACTGGCGTCTTCCAAATGCAGGCTGATGAGGTTAACCAGACGGTCACGGGCTTTTTCGAGCTCGGGGCGCAAATACTCGCTACCAAAGTAGCGGGCAATTTGCACCATGCCTTTGGGCGCCTCCTGCGCCATGGCGTCTCGCCTGGCGGCATCAATCAGACCATGCTGCAGGCCATAGATCAGGGCTTTTTCAAAGAACGGTCGCGCGTCGAACAGCGAGACGACGTGAACAGAGGCTGGCGCAGCTTGGGTCATGCGAGGGGCTTGCGGTTCGAGCGATATCAGATCGCAGACTCTTCGTCTGGGTCGATCGCGGCGGGTGTCGCCTTGCCGCGGTCGGTGTCACCGGTTTCGACCTTGTTGTCGTCATCAAGCATGTCGTCTTCATCCAGGCCCAACTCAAAGGCACGGGCTTTGGCGCGCAACACCAGCAGCATTTCAATGAACAGGTCGGGCAACTGGTAGCGCAGCAGCCAGGCCAGTTGCATCCAATCCGAATCTGCCACCTCGTCTTCATCCAGCCGCGCAGAGGCATAGGCGTTGGCGCGCAAGTCGTCTTCAGACAACATGTCGCCATCGTCTTCAACCGTGTCAAAGGTGCCGGTGCGGGCAAAGGCCTCGATGCGGCTCCACTTTTCTTCAAAATAGTCAGCCAGTGCTTCACTGCCTCCTTCCAAGTCGCCAATGGCTTCCAGAAACTCAAGCGGCTTGGCGCCATCCCGAAAAATCACCGAGTTCATCATGCCGCGCAAATGGGCGCGCGTCAGGTCACGGTATTGTTTTTCAATCACCACGGCGCGGGCAAATTGTTCGGGCGTGAGCATCAGATTGATGATGGACGCGCGCGAGTCGTCGTACTCCCGAATGATCGCCAACACGTCTTTGGGTGGCAATTGCTCCAGCACCTCCATCAACGCACCGTCACCCTCACGGTCAGCGAGCTCCACCAAGGCGTGTTCAGCGCCCACAATATCACCCGCCGCGATCAACGACTGGGTTTTTTCAATCAATGCCAAATGCTGCATGTAAGGTGGGCTCCTGTGTCACAAAAAAAGTCTGGGCAAGGCGCTTGCGCGTCATTCCTTGCGGTCAAAGCCTTGGCCTTCCAGCCATTGCCCGCTGGTTTCGTCATGGTCGGTGTCATGGTTGCGCTCGTCGTCCTTGTCGAAATCATGGCCGTGGTCATGGTCACGCCGATTGCCCGTGCGGTGTGCGTCGTCCGCGTGCTCGTCATGGCCTTCATGCGCGCCACCTTCATGGTGATGTGATGACGGTCGCTGGTACATGAATTCAAGCGCCGCGGCCACTGTCATGAACCACTCGCCCTGAGGCTCAGCCAGGAAACCATCGGCCAGCTCTTGTGCCCAGGGCGTGAGTTGCACGGCTTCATGCAGACTGGCCCAGTCGGGGAACTCATCGGATTCAAGGGTGAGCACATGCTCCATCACCGCCGGCAATTCAAAATGAAAGCCGCCGTGGAACACCACCGCCACCATTTCGGGGCTGAGCTCCATCATTTGGCGCAAGAAAACGATTTGCCCACGCTTTTCGAGCAGGCGCTGGCGCAGCACGTTGCGGCCTTCCGAGTCAAAGGTGAGGTCGTCGATCTCCGCCTGATAAGAGGTGCGCAAAGTGCGAAAAAAAGCAGACATGCTCATAGTGTTCTCTTGTGTGGTGGGGGGCATTCAAGCCAAACGATTGAAGTACTCAAGCCAGATGGCACGGGCGGTGTCGATCGGGCTGTCAAGCAGGTTGCGTTGGCGGTTGTCGTCATAAGCCTTGCGTTTGGCGGCATCCGACAGCACATCATAGGCCTCCTGCACCGCCCTGAACCGTGCTGCAGCGTCCAGCGCCGCATTGCGATCCGGGTGGTGAATGGACGCCTGCTGGCGGAATGCTTTTTTGATGTCCGCCAGTGTGGCCGAACTGCGCAGGTTCAATACAGCGTAATGGTCTTTCATACTACTCACAGTCAGTACATGGGGGCGCAGCCGCAAAATGGCAAGCGATTTGATTATCGGTGAAGCAACGCCTGTGCACTTCACGCCTTCAGGGCACACATCTCGCGGCCAAAGGCTTCCACTTTTGCCCAATCGGTGAACTCCACCACGGCTTTTGTGTCAGTCGGGCCGTGGCTCATCCACATGATCAGGCGGATCATGTGGCGATCAAAAAAACCATACCGCGGGTAATCCAGCTTACCGGCAAACACAGCCGCCAGTTGCGGCTTCCAGGCAATGCCTTGCAAAAACTTGCGCGCATACGGGTTGGTCTCAGGCGTGTTTTTGTCGGGCTTGCGGGCCACAACGTTGACACTGAAAAACGCGCTGGGGCGGCTTTCCAGCACCGCTTGGTGCTTGGCAATGAACTGCGCCACCTGCGGCTGATGGTGACCGTAACGGATGCTGGCACCAATCACGATGCGCTCAAAGTTTGCCAGGTTCAGCGCACTGGCCTGCTCAATAGGCACCAGCGTCACCCGCTGGCCCTGTGCCGTCATGAGGAACTTCAACCGCTCACAAATGTGCAGCGTGTGGCCATCGGTGGTGGCATAGATCAGCAGAAGGCGTTCAGCCATGACCACGCTCCCTCAAAAAGTCAGTCATCCAGGTTGGCGGGTTTGAACGCGCTGGCCAGCCGCACCTGGGTCTCAGCGTTAACCTGCGCGTAATGCGAAAACGCCAGACTGTAAGACCCCTGGCCGCCGGTCAGCGACTTCAAACGGCTCTGGTAATCACCCAACTCGGCCAGCGGCATCTGCCCGGTAATAGCCACTGCACCTGCCGGACGGGGTTGTGTGCCGGTGATGTGGCCGCGCTTGGCGGCCAAGTCGCCCGTCAAATCACCAATGGCGGCCTCGGGAGCCACCACTTCAACATTAACCAGCGGCTCCAGCACGATCGGGCTGGCCGCGCGCACCGCATCCAGCGTGGCTTTGCGGGCAGCGGCCACAAAAGCCACCTCTTTGCCGTCGACCGCGTGGGTCTTGCCGTCATACACCGTCACGCGCAGGTCATGCAGCGGGAAACCGGCCACAGCACCCTCGGCCAAGGCTTGGTGCACGCCCTTTTCTACCGCCGCCATGAACACGCCCGGAATCGCGCCGCCCTTGACCACGTCAACAAATTCAAAGCCAGCCCCACGCGCCAGCGGCTCCACACGCAGCATCACCTCGCCAAACTGGCCCGCCCCGCCGCTTTGTTTCTTGTGGCGGCAATGGCCCTCAGCCTTGCCCAAAATAGTCTCAATATAGGCAATTTGGGGGGTGCTGGTGTCAAGCTCCAGCTTGAACTGCTGCTGCATGCGCAGCAACTTGGCGCGCAGGTGCATGTCGCCTAGGCCGCGAATCACCGTCTCATTGGTGCCGGGGTGGCGCTCGACCTTGAAGCACGGGTCTTCAATTTCGAGCTTGTGCAAAATCTCGAACAGGCGCTGCTCGTCACCCTTGCGCTGGGTCTGCACCGCCAGGCCTTGCATGGGCTGCGGCAGCGTCAGGGGTTTGAGGTGAATCTGGTCTTCATCGTGCGAGTCATGCAGCACGCAGTCAAATTCAATTTCGTCGACCTTGGCCACCGCACCAATGTCGCCCGGCACCAGCGCGTCCACCTCCAGATAGTCCTTGCCCTGCAACTGGTAAAGGTGCGCCACCTTGAACGGGCGTTTGCCAGAGCCGACAAACAGCTGCGCGTCTTTGCGCACGGTGCCTTGGTGCACCTTGAAAACGCCCAGTTTGCCGATAAAGGGGTCCATCACCACCTTGAACACATGGGCCAGCACATGCAGACTGGCGTCAGGCTGGGCGACAAACGCTTGCGCCTCTGCCAGGGTGTCACCTTTGTAGAAGGGCGGCGGGTTGCCTTCTGCCGGGTTCGGGGCCAATTTGACCAGCACGTCAATGAGTTGCGGCACACCGGCACCGGTTTTGGCCGACACAAACAGAATTGGAATCAAGTGCCCGGCACGCAGGGCCGCCTCAAATGGCGCATGCAGCTCGGCGGCACTGGGCTCCACACCGTCTTCCAGGTAACGCGCCAGCAGCTGCTCATCTTCTTCAATCAACTGGTCCAACAAGGCCCGGTGCGCCGTGGCCACCGAGGCAAAGTCGCTCTCGCCGTCGTCATGCCCGAGCAGTTCTACCACGCCTTGCCCGTGCGCGGTGGGCAGGTCCAGCAACAGGCACTGCGGGCCAAAGCGGGCGCGAATGTCGTCGACCAAGGCACCGAGGTCGGTGTTGTCGGCGTCAATCTTGTTGATGACAATCATGCGGCACAGGCCACGCTCACCGGCCTGCGCAAACATGCGCTCGGTGTTGAGCTCAATGCCGGTTTGCGCGCTGATCACAATCAGCGCCGTGTCGGCACCCGCCAGCGCGCCCAGCGCTTGCCCGGCAAAGTCGGGGTAGCCGGGGGTGTCGATCAGGTAAATGTGGGTGTCGGCCGTTTGCAAGCTCACCACCGCGCTCTGCAGGGAATGGCCCAGTTGCTTTTCAACTGGGTCAAAGTCGCACACGGTGTTGCCTTTTTCGACCGCGCCGCGGCTGGCAATGGCACCGGTGGCGGCCAGCAGGCTCTCGGCCAGGGTGGTTTTACCCACCGCCCCGTGGCCTACCAAAGCGACGCTGCGGATGTGTTCAGATGCGTTGTTGTTCATGACAATCCCTTGGAATGAAGACAGTGACATCAAGTCTACGTCGACGCCGAACGCAAATATTGACGCATGTCATACATCCGCGCCAAGCGGCAAGCCTTACGTCGGCTCACGCTTCACCCAGGAAACAGCTCCGGGCTTTGGGCAATGATCTGCTTCAGGTGCTCAAAACAGGCAGCGTCAATCGCCGTGCCCACGGTGTCGGCCATGATGGCCAGGGTTTTGTCCACCGGCACGGCGCCACGGTAAGGCCGCTCGGCCGTGATGGCGTCAAAAATGTCGGCCGTGGTGATGATGCGGGTTTCCAGCGTGATGTCGGCCGCCATCAGGCCTTTGGGGTAGCCCTTGCCGTCCAGGCGCTCGTGGTGCGCAGCCGCGACCAGCGCCAGTTCGTCAAAAATGCGCACCCGCCCCAAAATGGCTTCGGTGTAGCTGGCGTGGCGCTGCACGGCTTGCCACTCGGCATCATCAAGCTTGCCGGGTTTGTCCAAAATGCTGTTGCTGACACCCAATTTGCCCACGTCGTGCAAGAGCGCGCCGCGCTTGAGCCAGCGCCGGCGTGCCTCAGGCACGTTCATGGATTCGCCCAGCAAAGCGGTGTACAACCCAACCCGCGCGCTGTGTCCCGCCGTGAAGGGGCTTTTGGCGTCCACCACCTGACCAAAAGCTTCGGCGATGTCGTCGAGGTAGTCCTCGTCCACCATCACCTCATGGCCGCCCGGCTCCAGCGCATACACCGCAGGCTCCAGTTGGGCCGAGCCAAGCATTTCCCAAAACACGGGTGTCTGGCTGACCGCAGCAAACGCATCGACCAGTTCCGGGTCAAACCAGCTACCCCGGCGCGCCAGCACTTCGGCCAGCGCAGTGGCCTCGCCACTGGCGGCGTGGTGCACGTCAATCACCTGGGCCAGCAGGGCAATGCGGGCGTTGATGGGAATGGCGGTACCAGCCAGCTGGTCGGGGCGACCTTGGCCGTTCCAGTGCTCATCGAGCGCATGAACCCCCAGCGCCACGCTTTCCGGAAAGCGCAGCTGGCGGGCAATGTCAGCACCCCGCGTGCAACGCGTCTGGATCAGTTCCTGGGCAATGTTGTCGCCGTTTTTCAGAATGCCGCCAAGCGCTTTCAGCCGTTCCATCAGACCGACCTGAGGTCCGGTGTGGCGCAGCACAAACCGCAGCACCTGCGGCAAGCTGCCGTCGACCCATTTGAAGTCGCGCTTGAAACTTAAATCGTCCCCGACATAGAGTTCGCAAATGCGAGCGGCATTGCTGGAGCACCCCAGGTCTTTGAGCAGCAGCGTGTAGTACAGCGTCCAGAGGTCATCGTTGTCCAAACCGATGCGTTGGCCAATGTGCATGCCAATCCAGCAGCAACGCACGCAGTGACCTTCAGGCTGGCCTTCGGTGATGTCGAGCGCGTGGCTCAAGGCGCCCATGAGTTCGGAGAGTTTCAGGGACTGCACGCTAGGCTCCTGTCTGGCGGGCACATGACTGCACGCGTTGATGCGACTTCGGGCATGGTTCAATATTTATATGGAAAATAAGCCTCTAGCCCTTATAAAACAAGCGTAACCAGCTATAAATAATAGAGCTATAACGGATGTTCTGTGTAGAACTTGCCGCCATGGTAGAGCAGCGGTGCGGCCCCCACGCGGTGCATGCAGTGCTCAACTTCACCGACAAAAATCACGTGGTCACCTTCCACATAACGGCTGCGGTTAAAGCACTCAAACGTGGCCACCGCACCCGCCAGCAGCGGCGCCCCACAGGGGCCTTCGACAAAATCCACATCGGCAAAGCGATCCACCCCGCGGGTAGCAAAACGCTGTGCCAGCAGCTGTTGGTCGGCACCCAGAATGTTGATGGCGTAGTGGCTGCCGGTGCGAAACGCGTCCATGGACGTGGCCGCCTGGGACAGGCTCCACAGCACCAATGGTGGTGTCAGAGACACCGAGTTGAATGAGTTGGCGGTCAGACCAACCAGGGTGCCGTCGCTGGCGCGCGCGGTGACGATGGTCACCCCGGTGGCGAACATGCCAAGGGCGGTGCGAAATTCAGTGGCAGAAAAATGGGGTGGGCGAGCACGCGCGCTGGTGGGGATCAAAGACATAGCAAGAAATTTAACCGATATTGCGCAGGCGCAGGCAACAGCGGGATAAAAGACCAAGGCACACACCCTTCTAAAATTGGCCGATGCGTCATTCGATTTTGTCCATCTTCTTTTTTGCTACATATTTAGCAGCTACTAGCGCCTATGCAAAAAGGGCTTGCGACGAGTTTTATAAAAAACTTCCCAACGTGTCACAAGCTTTTTGCGAGCAGGCCCAACTCAAACCGAGCGGCGCCCGCAGTGTGCAGGGCCGCCCGCTGCTGGTGCGAGACATTCGCCCACAAGCGCCCAAGCTGCGCGTACTGGTAGTGGCTGCCATGCACGGCGACGAGTTTTCCGCCGCATCGGTGGCGCTGCACTGGCTAAATTTGGCGCAGAACTCGCCAGAAGCCACACACTGGCGCTTCATTCCTGTGCTTAACCCGGACGGCTTGCTGCGCCAACCGGCGCGACGCATGAACGCCAACGGCGTGGACTTGAACCGCAACTTCCCTACCCCCAATTGGCAACGCGAGACCAAAAACTACTGGGAAAAACTGACCAGCAAGGACCCGCGCCGCTGGCCCGGAAAAGCGCCACTGAGCGAGCCAGAGTCTAAGTTTTTGTTTGACCAGATGGCCAGCTTCAAACCGGATGTGATCGTCAGCATTCACGCCCCCTACGGCGTGCTGGACTTTGACGGCCCGGTGCTGCCGCCCACCAAGCTGGGCCGCCTGTACCTGGACCAGGTGGGGGTGTTTCCGGGCTCGCTGGGCAATTACGGCGGTGTGCAAAGCGCCATGCCAGTGATCACGGTGGAGTTATCCAGCGCGCTGCGCACCCCCACCGATGCCGAGATGCTCAAAATGTGGCGGGATTTGCGCAGCTGGATGGACCAGACGCAACTGGCACGGCAGTAGCCGGGTAATGCAGAGCGCTTGATTGCCCAAACCATGGCCGGCCAGGCCAGCGTGCTGCTGCGCTGACGGAGACAGAAATGGCATGAGCACCAAGAGAAATGCCAACTTAGGGGTAATCCCTGAGCCTGCATTGCATTTGCTCAAATACAATGCAGGCTTGCAGTTCTTATTTAGCGATCAGAGCAGCAAGCGAGTTCGGAGCCCTTCGGGGCTCCTTTTTTATGCCCGATCGCCCGGGGAAGGTGCAGCCACTTTTGGCAGGCGCTGCAACTGCAGCTGGGCCAGTGCACTGTAAAGCGGCACACACAGCAGGCGCGACACGCCGCTGGCGACCATGGCCGTGGCCATCAGGCTCAGCACCAGGCCATGGCCATCGACCATTTCCATCACGATGATGAAAGCCGTGAGCGGCGCTTGCGTCACCGCCGCCAAAAACCCCGCCATTCCCAGCGCAATCAGGGTCGGCGCATTCGGGTAACTGATGAGCAGGGCAATGTCGTTGCCCAAGGCACCACCAATCGACAAGGCCGGCGCAAAAATACCGCCGGGCACCCCGGCCCAGGCAGTGATCCAGGTGGCCATGAATTTCAGCAACACATACAGCGGCTGGGTTTCGTTGTTGCCTTCCAGCATGGCACGGCTATGGGCATACCCCGTGCCAAAGGTGTGACCGTGGCTCACCAATCCGATCACCGCCACGGCCAAACCGCAGGCCGCAGCAAACGCCACCGGGCTACGCAGGCGCCAGCGACTGAAGCGGTCGGCTGACTGGCCCCGCATCGACACCAGAAACACGCGTGCAAACAAGCCACCCGCCAAGCCACTGAGCACTGCCACTAGCAAACCCGGCAACAACAACGCCATGCCCAGGTTCTCGACACGAATCACACCAAAATACGTTGAATTGCCATAGATCGACACGGCCATCAAGCCACTCAAGACAATCGCCGCCAGCAGCAAACCGCTGGAGCGCTGCTCGGGCTTGCGTGACAGCTCTTCAATGGCAAACATCACGCCGCCCAGCGGAGTATTGAAGGCCGCCGCTATACCAGCTGCGCCACCCGCCATCATCAGACCGTGCTCGGATACCTGGGATTTGTCGGGCAACCAACGCCGGGCGTGGTGCATCACCCCTGCTGCAATTTGCACCGAAGGCCCCTCGCGCCCCAACGACAGGCCAGCCAGCAGACCCCAGGTGGACAACGCCATTTTGGCCACGGTGAGCTTGAGCGACACATACAAATTGCGGTTGCTAGGTGCCACACTGGGGTCCAGCGCAGCCATGACCTGCGGAATGCCAGAGCCCGCGCTGCCCATGGCATAACGCCGCGTGACCCACACAATGGCACCGGTGCACAGCGGAGTCCACAGCAGCGGCGACCACCAGTAAAGCTGCTGCACATGCTCAAACGCGCCAAACGCCAGTTCGGTCATCCAGGTGAAGGCCACCACGGTCAAGCCCGCCAGTGCGGCAAAGGCCATGACCAGCACACGACCAGCCCAGGCCCGCCAATCCACCACCTGCTTATGGATAGCATGCAGGATCTCGTCGCTGTTCAGGTTGGAATTCATGGACTGGGTATGGCGTATTGGCACGCGCTGAGCAATGGTATGTCAGGGTAGATTGTGAGGATTAAATACATTTAATCAAATATATTGCGGATAATGCCCACACGTGGATGCCGTGTTGGACAGACACCACAGTCAACAAAAAGGGGACGCATCATGATCAAAGTCGGTTTGGTGGGGTTTGGCAAGGCCGGCCAAGCGGTGGCACAAGTGTTACAGGACGACCCACGCTACGAATTGTGCTGGATTGCCCGGCGCTCTGCTTCAGCGCCAGTACAAATCAGTCCCGAGGTCAGCGTGCCGGTGGCGGCACTGGCCACCCCCGATGACTGGAACGCCTGGCTGGACGCCCACCCGGTGGACGCGTTGGTGGACTTCTCCAACCCCGAAAGCCTGCATCTTTATGGCGAGGCCATGCGCGCTCGGCGACTCATGCTGGTCAGCGCCATCTCGGCTTACAGCCCGGCTGATCTGGACTACGCGCACGGCCTGGCAGCCGACACGCGCGTGCTGTGTTCGCCCAACATCACGGTGGGCATCAACTTTTTAATCATGGCGGCGCGTTTGCTACGCAAAATTGCACCGTTTGCCGATGTCGAAATTGTCGAGCAGCACTTTCGCGACAAGCCAGAGGTGTCGGGCACCGCCCGCAAGATTGCCCAAAGCATCAATGTCGATGAAGACCGCATCACCTCGCTGCGGTTGGGCGGCATTGTGGGGCACCATGAGGTGATTTTTGGCTTTCCGTACCAAACCGTGCGGCTGATCCACAACTCGATCGAACGCCGCGCCTTTGGCACCGGCGCCGCCTTTGCGCTGGCAGAGCTGCAAAAATGCGAGAACGGTTTTTACACATTTGACGACCTGATGATGCGCATGGTGCGCCATGAGTTGCTGACCGAGCAGGCCTGAACCCGGCCGCCAAGGCCAGTCGTGGCATTCGGCTCTATGATTCGGTACCTCTTCCCAGCCTGCCACCCATATGCCGCGCAACAAATCAAACACCGCCTTGCAAACCCAACCCAGCCTGGTGCTGCGACGTTTTCGCGTGGTGTTTAACGCGGTGCGCAGCCATTTCAAGGAAATCGAAAAGCAGGTTGGACTGGGCGGCGCGCAGGTGTGGGCGTTGAGCGTGATTCGCGACCAGCCCGGCATTGGCATGGGGGAACTGGCCAAGTGCATGGACGTGCACCAGTCCACCGCCAGCAACCTGGTACGCAGCTTGCAAAAAAAAGAGCTGATCCGTATGGCAAAAGACACCGCTGACAAACGCCATGTGCATTTGCACATTACCGACCAGGCCGTGTTACTGCTGGCCGATGTGCCAGGGCCGTTTGAGGGCGTGCTGCCGGCTGCGTTGGCAGAGCTTGACCCCGCCACACTGCAGCGGCTGGATCAAGACTTGTTTGCACTGATTGGCCTGCTCAAGGTCGATGAGTCCGCGGCCACCATTCCGCTGGCCCAGTTATAGCGCGGTTTAGCTGGAAAACTGGCTGGCGACAAGCGCGCCATGCCGGGACACCACCAGGGTTTCAAGCTCGGCACATTCGATTGGCCGGGCGATCAGGTAGCCCTGCAGCAGGGTGCAGCCCATGGACAACAAGCGGTCTTTTTGCGCCCGGGTTTCCACCCCTTCCGAGACCACGATGATGCCCATGCTGTGTCCCAGCGAAATGATGGCTTTCACAATCGCCTCAGACCGGTGGCTGGTGGTGAGGTCGTTGACAAACGCCTTGTCAATTTTCAACTCGGCCAGCGGCAGCATTTGCATGTAAGACAGCGACGAGTAACCGGTGCCGAAGTCATCAATCGAAAAGCTCAGCCCCAGGGCACACAGTTCGCTCATTTTGGCGATCACCTCCTGCGTGTCCTGCATCACGATGCCCTCGGTGACCTCCAGTCGCAGGTATTTTGGCCGCGCGCCAGTCTCAGCCAGAATGCCCGCCACGCGCGCCACAAAATCTGACTCGGCAAACTGGCGCGGGCTCACATTCACACTCAGGGTGAGCTGGCACAAGGCGCGGTCACAGGCCCAGCGCGCCAGCGTGATACAGGCACTTCGCATCACCCAGTCACCCATGGCCACAATCGCACCCGATTCTTCGGCCAGCGGGATGAACTCAACCGGCGACACCGTACCGCGGCGCGGATGCTGCCAGCGCAGCAGGCACTCGGCGCCCACAGCCTGATCATGGGCGTCAACCTGCAGCTGGTAAAGCAGCTTAAGCTGGCCGTCGTGCAAGGCCACATTCAGGTCGTGACTCAGAGCCATGCGGTCATTGAGGGACTTTTGCGCCACCGGGTCGTATTGGCGAATCAGGTTGCGCCCGTCTTGCTTGGACTGGTACATGGCGACATCGGCGCGTTTGAGCACCTCCGTCAGCGGCTCGTCAACCAGGCCAAACAGCGCCACGCCAATGCTGCCGCTGCAGGTGTAGCGCAACGCCTGCGCGTGAATGCCAAAGTTGCTCGGGGTGTCCAGCTCAAAAGGCGCCAGCAGCGCCTGGTGAATGCGCTCCGCCAACAGCATGGTTTGGGCCATGGCGCGTTCTTCACCCGTGTCGAGGTGGGGCAACATGACCACAAATTCGTCGCCACCCAAACGCGCCGCCAAGTCATCCGGGCCCACCAGCAGTTGCAAACGCTGGGCCATCAGGGTCAACAGCTGGTCCCCCACCGAGTGGCCATGCGCGTCATTGAGGTTCTTGAAGTGGTCAAGGTCGATGAACATGACACCTGCCAACGTGCCGTTTTGCAGCGCTGTGCGCATGGTGGTGCGCAAAGCTTCCAGAAACATGCGCCGGTTGGGCAACAGCGTCAGGGGGTCGTAGTAGGCCAGTTGCCGGATTTCCTCCTGCGCTTTCTTCTGCCTGGAGATGTCTGCGAATGAGCCCACATAGCCGTGCAAGCCAATCGCCGGGTTGCGCACCGAGGCCACCGTGACCATGCAAGGCACGTCGTGTCCGTCGCGATGGCGGCACGTCAGTTCACCCTGCCAGCGGCCATGGGATCGCACCTCGGCCCAGATCGCGCGCAGGGTGCCTTTTTCTATCGCTGCGCTGCGCAGCAACAGGGTGGATTGGCCGACCAACTCGTTTTGGGTGTAGCCCAGCAACGTGGCCATGGCCGAGTTGGCACGCCGGATGCGGGTGAACTCGTCGGTGACGACCATGCCCACTTCGCTGTTGAAGGCGGCGGCTGCAAGCTCCAATGAGGTTTGGGCCTCGCCGCTGAGTTGTGTCAGATGGCGCAATCGGCGGTTGGTACGCCACAAATAAACCACAAAGCTCAGGCCAAGCAGCAGCAACGCCAGCGCGATGACAGCAATCTCGGATGACCAGTTTTGCCAGATGGCACGCCAAATTTGCGGCCGGTCTGCGGACAACAACACTGCAACGTCCTGCGCCTGCTCGGCCCATGCACTGCGGGTGCAGCCCAGGCCACACAAAAAGATGATTTGTCTCAAGTTTTTCAGCATTGACCGCATTAAATCACGTGTGCTTACATTTCCAGATCACGCCGGAGCGGTTGAGCTGTGCGGCAGTGCAACAAGGCCTTGCGACAACAACAGGAATGATTTGGGCAGTAAGACAACGCGCATGAGGTCAAGGGGTGGGTGAACCCAGTGTTTCCCAGCGCTCCAGTGCCAGCAGCAGTTCGTCGTCAATCTGCGCACTGCGGGTGGCCAGCTTGAGGGCGCGAGCGTTGTCAATGGCGTACAGGCTGCCGTCAGCAAGCAGGTCGCTGATGTCTTTTTGCTCGCTCTCCAGCCGGGCGATCAGGTCGGGCAGACCATCAAGCTCGCGCTGTTCCTTGAAGCTGAGCTTGCGGGTCTTGGCAGGCGCAACAGAAGCGATGGCAGGTGCCACAGCGTCTTGCACGGGGCTTGATGACTGCTGTGTTTTTAATAGCTGCTCACGCTCATATTTAAAGGGCTGAGCGCCTTTTTGACCACTATTTTTGGCGATTTCATTGGCACGCTTGGTTTGCGTCAGCCAGTCTTGCACGCCGCCTTCAAACTCGCGCCAGCGGGCGTTGCCCTCGTAGGCAATGGTGCTGGTGACCACGTTGTCCAAAAAGGTGCGGTCGTGACTGACCAGAAACACCGTGCCGTCAAAGTTTTGCAGCAGTTCTTCGAGCAGCTCCAGCGTGTCGATGTCCAGATCGTTGGTCGGCTCGTCGAGCACCAGCACATTGGCGGGGCGGGCAAACAGGCGCGCCAGCAGCAAGCGGTTGCGCTCGCCACCACTCAGCGACCGCACCGGCGAATTGGCGCGCGCGGGACTAAACAAAAAGTCGCCTAGATAGCTTTTGACGTGCTGGCGGCGGTTGCCGATTTCGATCCACTCGCTGCCCGGGCTGATGAAGTCTTCAAGCGTGGCGTCCAGATCGAGCGCGTTGCGCATCTGGTCAAAGTAGGCCACGGTGATGTTGGAGCCCTGACGCACCGTGCCCCAGGCGCTTTCGCCTGGGCCGGGCTTGGGTGCATTGGCGGGAGCTGGGTCGGCCTTGAGCTCACCCAAGATGAGTTTGAGCAGCGTGGTTTTGCCTGCGCCATTGGGGCCGAGCAGGCCAACCTTGTCGCCGCGCAGGATCACGGTCGAGAAGTCGTCCACAATTTTGTGGTCGCCAAAACTCTTGCTGACATGCGTCAGCTCGGCCACCAGCTTGCCGCTGACACCACCACTGGCCACGTCCAGCTTGACGCTACCCAGCGCGTCGCGGCGGGCTTCGCGGTTGGCGCGCAACACGTCCAGCTGGTTGATGCGCCCTTGCGCCTTGGTGCGGCGCGCTTCCACGCCGCGGCGAATCCAAATTTCTTCTTGCGCCAGCAGCTTGTCAGCGCGGGCATTGATCACAGCTTCTTGCGCGGCTTGCTCTTCTTTTTGCACCAGGTAGGCGGCAAAGTTGCCTGGGTAGCTCAGCAGGCGGCCACGGTCAAGCTCAACGATGCGGGTGGCCACGTTGTCCAGAAAACTGCGGTCGTGGGTGACGGTAACGATGCTGCCCTTGAAGTCGCACAACAAGCCCTCCAGCCACTCGATGCTGTCCAAATCGAGGTGATTGGTGGGCTCGTCAAGCAGCAGCACATCGGGTGCAGCCACCAGCGCCTGGGCCAGTGCCACGCGTTTTTTGTTGCCGCCTGAGAGGGCGCCAACCTGCACATCAGGCTCCAGGTGCAGGCGGTGCAGGGTTTCCCCCACGCGCTGCTCCCAGGTCCAGCCATCCAATGCCTCGATCTCGCTTTGCATGGCATCCAGGTCGCCATGGCCCAATGAATATTCATCAATTAGGGCTCTAGCCCTTGCCATACCTGCGCTAACAGCTACAAATACTGTAGCATCAGGATCAAGCTGAGGCTCTTGCGCCACGTAGGCGATGCGGATGTTGCCCTGGACTTGCAGAATGCCGTCGTCGGGCTTTTCAAGCCCACCGAGGATTTTGAGCAGCGAGGATTTGCCCGCGCCGTTGCGGCCAATCAGGCCCACGCGTTCTTGCGATTCCAGGGAAAAAGTGGTGTGGTCAAGCAGCGGTACGTGTCCGTAAGCCAGCTGCGCGTCAAGTAGTGTGATAAGTGCCATGTGGCGCGGATTATCCCTTGCGGGCCGCCCAAACTGGCCGCCGGCTAGACCACCCGGTTGCGCCCAAGGGCTTTGGCGCTATAGAGCGCCTTGTCGGCCGTGCCGTACAGGTGGTCAAAGTCATGCTGCTGCGCCGCCGTGGTGCTGGCCACCCCGATGCTGACCGTGGTGGTGATGCTGCTTTTCTCCCAGGGTGTGGGGCTTTGCTGCATGTGGGCGCGCAGTTTTTCTGCCAAGCGGCGCGCGGCGTCCAGCGAGGTATTGGGCAGCAAAATGATGAACTCTTCACCCCCCAGGCGGCCCACCAGGTCGGTGGCGCGCACCGCGCTATTGGCCACCGTGGCCACGTTTTTCAGCACCGCATCGCCAGCCGGGTGGCCCCAGGTGTCGTTGACGTGTTTGAAAAGGTCCAGGTCAAGCAGGAGGATGGCGGTGGCTGAGCCCTGGCGCTGCGCCCGCGCCAGCTCTTGGCGGGTGAGCTCGGCAAAGGTGCTGCGGTTGTACAGGCCGGTCAGGCCGTCAAGCCGGGTCAGACGCTGCAGCTCACGCTGTTTGGTTTCAAGATCGACGTTGATTTTTTCAAGCAAGGTCTGCTGGCGTGTGATCACGGTGAACTTGCGCCAGAGCAGCACCGACAGCGCCCACGCCATGGCCACCGCCGCCAGACCGTTCAAGCGGTTCGACAGCAGCAGTGCCGCATCTTGCTGCGTGTGTCCGATGGCATAGGCAAACAAACCGTAGGCGCTGGCAAACAGCACGGCCGAGGTGCCCGGGCGCAGGTAAAGCACCAGACTGGTGGCCATGGCACCGGTTAAAAAAGGCGTGATATTGGGACTGACCCATTGATCGAAAGTGACAAAACCGACGACAAACACCAAGCTCAGGCAGGCCATCAGCAGGGGCAGGCTTGCGCCCATCCAGTGGTCACGGGCATAGCGCAAATGCCAGGCGCCCCAAGCCATCAGCCCAAAACTCAGGCCCATCAGCAGGTGCGTCAAAAACAGGCCCAGCTTCCATTGCGTCACCAGATCGCTGTCCTGGCGACTGAGCAGGCTGACCGCCAGCCACAAGACAAACACCCCGTTGATGACCGCCACCAGCGGCGCCACGGTGCGGGTGCGCGACAAATTTACTTGGTGCGCCGCGGACGCCACTTCGGCATGCTCGACACGCCAGAGGGCGACGCGGCGTTGGAGGTCAGAGATGAGGGCGTGCATGGATGCTGGAGACTTTAACGCGAAAAAACGCCGTCATTGCCAACAAAATGAAGCCATCCGTGACTTCCGGACGGCCTGGACTGCCGCGCTTGGGGCTCGAAGAAGTTAGCCCAGCAGCGCGTCGGCGTTCACATACGCGTAACCCAGCGTGTTGGCCACGGCTTCATAAGTGACGTGGCCCAGCGCCACATTCAGGCCGTGCTTCAAATGCTCGTTGTCTTTCAAGGCCTGCTGCCAGCCCTTGTCGGCCAGCGCCAAGGCGTGGCCAATGGTGGCATTGTTCAGCGCGAATGTTGACGTGCGAGCCACGGCACCGGGCATGTTGGCCACGCAGTAGTGCACCACGCCGTCCACCAAGAAGGTCGGCTCGGCGTGTGTGGTGGCGTGGCTGGTCTCAAAACATCCACCCTGGTCTATCGCTACGTCCACCACCACCGCGCCTTGCTTCATGCGCGAGATCATGCTGCGGGTCACCAGCTTGGGCGCAGCCGCACCCGGAATCAACACGCCCCCCACCACCAGGTCAGCGTCCAACACGGCGTCTTCGACACTTTGCGCGTTGGAGAACACGGTGTGGATGCGGTTGCCAAAAATCAAATCCAGCTGGCGCAGGCGGTCCACGTTTTTGTCCAGCACGCTGACCCGTGCGCCCATGCCCACCGCAATTTGCAGCGCGTGCGTGCCGACCACGCCAGCGCCCAAAATCACCACGTGCGCCGCTGGCACCCCGGGCACACCACCCAGCAAAATACCCATGCCGCCCTTGGATTTCTCCAGGTGAGCGGCACCGGCTTGCACTGCCATGCGGCCTGCCACCTCACTCATCGGCGCCAGCAGCGGCAAGCCGCCACCGGGTCCGGTGATGGTTTCATAGGCAATGCACACTGCGCCCGACTTGACCAGTGCCGCCGTTTGCTCAGGGTCGGGCGCCAGGTGCAAATAGGTGTAAAGAATTTGGCCGGGGCGCAGCATGGCGCATTCCTGCGGCTGTGGCTCCTTCACCTTGACGATCATCTCCGCCTGGGAAAACACCTGCGCCGCATCGTTGGCCAACTGTGCACCAGCGGCCAGATAGTGCTCATCAAGCAAGCCAATGCCGACACCGGCGCCACGTTGCACCAGCACCTGGTGCCCGTGGTGCGTGAGCTCGCGCACGCTGGCCGGGGTCAGGCCCACACGAAATTCATTATTCTTGATTTCTTTGGGTAGACCGATCAGCATGGCGTGTCTCCAGTGGTGTTTTGAAGATCGGCAGTGTGTGCCAAGGCGCGCTGCCTGGCTACAAAGATCAGTGTTTTCAGCGGATCATTCTTGCGGCTAATCCACAGACCGGCCAAGCTTCAATCACACGTTAACCCTCAACGCAGTAGCAGCATGGCGAGGCTGGCGCTTTTCAGCAACTCTGAGGTCTTGCTGCCCAAAAACAGCTGGCGCAGTGGTGAGTGGCTGTAGGCGCCCATCACCAGCAGGTCATGGGCGCGCGTTTTCAGAACCTCCGCTATCACCTCTTGCGGTTGGCCGGGCTGCAGGGCTGACGAGACGACCATGCCGGCCTGTGTCAGGGTTTGCACCGCCCACGCCAGTGGCCGCTGGTTTTGCGGGGTGGCGTCACCCGACATCAGCAGATGGATGGGCAAACCTTTGAGCAAGGGGCTGGCCGCCAGCATCTCGACGCCCTTGCGCGTGACCGCGCTGCCGTCAAAGGCAAAAAGCACCCGGCTGGGCTCGGTGTAGGCCTTGGTCACCACCAGCACCGGCCGTTTCACCGAGCGAATCACCCAGGTCAGGTGTTTGCCCAAGCCGGGCTCGCCCGTGGTGGAGACGTTGGCAGAGGCGTTGGCGGAGGTGGTGCCAGCGCCTGCGCGGCCCAGCACCAGAAGCCGTGTGCCCTCTTGTTGCTCAGCCAAGGTTTCTTCCACGTCGCCATGGCGCAGCCGGGTGTCGACCGTGGCAACACCTGCTGCCAGCGCGCGCTCACGCCAGCGGTTCAGAAAGACCCGGCCCGTCTCGCGTGCGGTCCGGGTGCGCAGCGCGTCTTCCTGGCTAAGTTGGGTCAGCAGCTTTTCTTGCGCGTCCAGCCCGATGGCCCCGCTGTGGTCCTGCCCTTGAGGCAGCGCAGCGTGCCGGTCCAGCACATGCAGAAACTCCAAGGGCGCCGCAAGCCTGCGTGCAGCCCAGGCGGCGTAATCAGCCACCACTTCGGCCACCGGGGAGGCGTCCACACAGGCCAGGATTTTTGGTTCGTTGGTCATGGCAAGTATCTCCTTCAGTGGCCCAACAGCACGTCGTCAGCGCCGTCTTTGTCGTGCACGGCAAATTTGTCCACCAGGGTGGCACTGGCCTCATTCAAGCCCAGCACCTCCACCTCGGTGCCTTCGCGGCGGAACTTCAGCACCACCTTGTCGAGCGCGCTGATGGCCGTGATGTCCCAGAAATGGGCGCGGCTGACGTCAATGCGCACCTTGTCCAGCACCTCCTTGTAGTCAAAGGCGTTGGCAAACCGGTCGGCCGACGCAAAAAACACCTGGCCTGCCACAAAGTAGGTGCGCATGCGCCCCTCATCGCCAGACTGGGAGCGCATGTGCAAAATCTTGCCTACCTTCTGCGCAAAGAAAAAGCCCGACAGCAACACCCCGGTCAACACGCCCTTGGCCAGGTCATGGGTGGCCACGGTCACGATCACCGTGGCGATCATGACCACGCTGGAACTCTTGGGGTGCTCACGCAAGTTGCGGATCGACCCCCAGTTGAAGGTGCCGATCGACACCATGACCATCACTGCCACCAGCGCCGCCATGGGAATTTGCTTGACCCAGTCGCCCAGAAACACCACCAGAATCAGCAGCACCACACCCGCCACCAGGGTCGACAGGCGCCCGCGCCCACCCGACTTCACGTTGATCACGCTCTGGCCAATCATGGCGCAGCCCGCCATGCCGCCAATGAAACCGGTGGCCATGTTGGCCACGCCTTGGCCCACACATTCACGCTGCTTGTCGCTTTTGGTGTCGGTCAGGTCGTCCACGATAGTGGCGGTCATCAGCGATTCGAGCAGACCCACCACCATCAGGGTCAGCGAGTACGGCAGGATGATCCACAAGGTCGCCAGGTTGAAGGGCACGTTGGGGATAAGGAACGCGGGCAAGCTGTCAGGCAACTCACCCATGTCGCCCACGGTGCGAATCTCCAGGCCCAGCGCGATCGACACCCCGGTCAGCACCACGATGGTCACCAGCGGTGACGGCACGGCTTTGGTCAGGTAAGGCAGGCCGTAAATGATGCCCAGGCCAGCCGCCGTCATGGCGTACACATGCCAAGTCACGTTGGTGAGCTCGGGCAATTGCGCCATGAAGATCAAAATGGCCAGGGCGTTGACAAACCCGGTGACCACCGAGCGCGACACAAACTGCATCAGGGTGTCGAGCCTGACCCAGCCCGCCAGCACCTGAAACACCCCGGTGAGCACCGTGGCGGCCAGCAAATAGTCCAGCCCATGCGACTTGACCAGCGACACCATGACCAGCGCCATGGCGCCGGTGGCCGCTGAAATCATGCCGGGCCGGCCGCCCACAAAGGCCATCAAGGTGGCGATGGAGAACGAGGCGTACAGGCCCACTTTGGGGTCAACACCGGCGATGATGGAAAAAGCAATGGCCTCGGGGATCAGCGCCAGCGCCACCACAAGGCCCGCCAGCACGTCGTTTCGGACATTGGAAAGCCAGTCCTGGCGAATAGAATTTATTGACATTAGTTTCGTCCCGTCGGTTGACGGAATGCTTTTAAAAATGGAGGGGCGTGCGGCCACTTGTGGGGCGCACAGGTATGGTGAGAACGGTCCGAGGGTTTACAAGCAGCGTCGCAACCCTGGCCCAGATTGATGGCCGTTTGAGCTTCGGCCATGCGTCGCAGTGGCTAATGAATCCAGCCGCCAATATTGCCGTTCAAATCGCTGCCCCACGGGGCTTGTGCAACAAGCGCACATGCATGGGCCGCGTCAAGCTCACCCCTTGCGGGCCCATGAGTGCATCAAAGCGCTGGCGAATGATGTGGCGGGTTGGCTCATCCATGCGACGGTCGGCGTAAGTGACTTGCAGCATGCGTTGCTCAAAATTGGCAAAGTCGGCAAAGTGCACCGGCATCTCAAACCGGTGTTCGCCCGCAGCTTCCCATGTGCCTTGGGCCAGGGCAATGTCCAGCGCCTGTTGCGCCGCCAAACGCACCTCGCCTTCGTCATGGACCAGGCGCATGATGTCGTTCAGCGGGCCGGCGTACACCGGTTCAGACACATAAAACCAGCCACCCGGGCGCAGCACGCGGGCCACTTCACACAAGGCCTGGTCCATCAGGGGCAAGGGCACGTGGTGCAGCGTTTTCAGCATCATCGCACCGTCAAAACACCCATCAGCAAACGGAATGGCCTGTGCGCCGGCCTGCACAAAGTTCAGCCGGGGCTGCGGCGCCGCCAGGTTTTTGGCATGCTGGCGTTCGTCCACTTCAAGGGCAGTGACCTCGGTTTGTGGATATCGCGTCAGCAGCGCACTGGCCAGCCGGGCCTTGCCGCAGCCCAGTTCAATCAGGCGGATGCCTTGCAAGGGCACAAGTGTGGCAAGCAGGTCAAGTTCATCGTGAATCAGGGGGGTGTCGGACATGGGCATTCAGGCAAGTTGGATGGAGGGCTTGAGCGGGTTGCAATTGGCTAACCCTGAGATCGTAGCGGGTAGACCCGCTTGGCGCACTGCGCCACCAAGGCGGCGTGCGTGACCGCAGCTTGGTGAGTTGCAGATGCTGGCTTGGCTTGGTCTGAGCCCTGACTGATGGACTGGGAATGAAGTTTCAAGGAGCGCCCAAATAGGTTGATGCGTGTTTCACCACCCAACAAATAAGAATGATTCGCATTTGATGCTAAACTAAAGTCTCTGCCAAGCGCCACCCGTACGCTCAGCAACACGCAGCCAGTCAAGTCACGCAGCCGTTCGCGGTGGCCGTGTCGTAGCCAGCCAATGTCCTCCCAAGCCCATTCCGCACGCCATGACACATTCACGCCAAAAATTTACAATAAATACGCCTCTAGCCCATATATCAATTGCGCAAGTAGCTACTAACAAAATAGCAAGCAGCCGCCTGCTCCCAATCGGTGCCATGTTGCTGGCGGGCTCCATGAGTGCACTGGCGCAACAAGCCACACCCGCCGCCGACAAAACCCTCAAAGCCGTGGTGGTGAAGGAAAAAGCCGAGGCGCCCGAAGGCCGCGATGCGGTGCGGGCGGTGGACACCTCCATCGGCAAGGGCAAGCAGCAGTTGCGCGACATTCCCCAGTCGATCACCGTGGTGACCGAGCGGCTCATGGACGACCGCAACCTCGACACCGTGAAAGAAGCTCTGAAGGCCACCGCCGGCATCTCGTTTCAGGCCGCCGAGGGCGGCGAGGAAGACATCAAACTGCGCGGCTTTTCATTGACTGCCACCGGCGATATTTTTGTAGACAGTATGCGCGACCCGGCGTTTTACGAGCGTGACACCTTCAGCCTGGACCGCATGGAAGTGCTGCGCGGCTCGGCCTCGATGTTGTTTGGCCGGGGTTCCACCGGCGGTGCGGTCAACCTCGTGACCAAGGTGCCGCGTTTGATGGACGAGCACCAGGTGGACGTGACTGTGGGCAGCCACAGCTACACACGCGTGGTGGGTGACTTCAACCTCAAAACCGGTGAGAGTGCGGCCCTGCGCATCAACGCCATGGCGACGGACGCCGACAACAACGGTGCGGGCAGCAGCCTGGACAAAAAAGGGGTGGCAGCCACGTACCGCTGGGGCATTGGCGAGCGCGATGAGTTTTCTGTGGGCATCAACCACCTGGACAACAACAATGGCATGAACTACGGCATGCCGTGGATTCGCCCGACGGCGGCGCAGTCTGCCACCAACCCGAACGGGTCTCCCGCCAGCGCGACGACAACCTTGCCACTTGATCCGACGGCCTACTATGGCATGGCCAGCGATTTCAACGCGGGCACCGCCACCACGGCCACCTTGTCGCACCTGCACCGCTTTGGCGATGGCAGCGAACTCAAGACCCAGATTCGCCAGGGTCAATACACGCGTGACCAACGCGCCGGCACGGTGCGCCTGGCCACCGGCACATCTCTGAGCAACTTCGGCAACAGCAGCGCGGTCAACCGTGGCACGCAACTGAAGATTCAGGACATGGACACCTTGTACGTCCAGAGCGACTACCAGACCAAGTTCAAGGCCTGGGGGCTGCAGCATGAAGTGTTGGCGGGCGTGGACATCGCCAACGAGAAAAAAACCGTTTATGGCGCACGCACCGCCACTCAGGGCGGTGTGGTGCCGGTTAAGCCGACCACCACCATTGGCACACCAAACGATGGGGCTTCCATCGACGAGGCATCACGTGTGCTTCGCACCACCAGCGACTACGAGTCCACGGGTTGGGGCACCTACATTCAAGACATGGTGCAAGTGGCGCCGCACTGGAAACTGCTGGCCGGGTTGCGTTATGACAACCTGAGCGGTGACTACACCAGCTACGGCCTCTCCAACACCAATGTGGCCTCAAATGCCAGCTACCAGATGAAGGTGTCGGAGCTGAGCAAACGTCTGGGTGTTTTGTACCAACCCAACGAGCTGCGTTCGTACCACTTCTCGGCCGCCACCTCGTTCAACACCTCGGGTGATGCGTATTCGCTGGGGGCCAGCAATGCAGACACGCCGCCCGAGCAAAGCATCAACATTGAACTGGGTGCCAAGCTGGACTCTGCCGACAAGCGCTTCACCACCCGCGTGGCGCTGTTCCAGTCGACCAAGCTGCACGAGCGCAACACCGACCCGCTGGTGAACCTGGTGACCTTGTCGGGCAAACGCCATGTGGTGGGGGCCGAGATTGACATCTCGGGTCGCTTGACGCCCAAGTGGGAAATCTACGGCTCTTACATGTGGATGCCCGAGGCCAACATTGACATCGGCGTGGCAGGTTCCGAGGGCGAAGGCACACGCCCGTCCAACACGCCCTGCCACAGCGGCTCGCTCTGGAACACTTACCAGCTCACACAGCAATGGCGCATTGGCGCCGGCATTAACTTCCGTGGCCGCCAAACGCCCATCCGCAACCCTGGTTGGGAAGTGCCCGCCTGGGTTACGGCAGACGTGATGGCCGAGTACCAGATGAACGACAAGTTCACCCTGAAGGCCAACGTGAGCAACATCACCAATGAGCTTTATGCCGACCAGCTGTATTCGGGGCATTACATCCCTGGTGCAGGCCGCGTGGTGCAGCTCACAGGCAGCCTCAAGTTTTGATCTTTCCCCAGGTTGGTCACCTCTGCCCAGAGGTGGCTTTTTGGGCCCTTGCGGGCCGACTTCACCCACACGTTCCATGCTGCTGACCCTGCCCCACCTTTTAACGCCCGACGATGTGCTGGCCGCCCGCCGCCTGCTGGCCAACGCGCCCTGGACCGATGGCCGCGCCAGTGCCGGCGAGCAGGCGGTGCGGGTCAAGAACAACGAACAACTGCCGCACGACTGTGACGCCGCCGGGCACATCCGCGCCATGGTGTTGCGCGGGCTGGACAACAGCCCCACGTTCTTTTCTGCAGCCTTGCCCAAACGTGTGTTCACACCCCGCGTGAACCGCTACGGCGGCGACAGCAATTTTTATGGCAAGCACATCGACAACGCGGTGCGTTCCCTGCCCAACGGCCAGCGCGTGCGCACCGACATCTCCTGCACGGTGTTTCTGAACGACCCCGCTGATTACGAGGGTGGCGAACTCACCGTGGCAGACACCTATGGCGAGCAAACCGTCAAACTGCCCGCAGGCCACGCCGTGCTGTACCCCGGCACCAGCCTGCATCAGGTGAAACCGGTCACGCGCGGGCAACGCATCGCCTGCTTCTTCTGGGTTGAGAGCATGGTGCGCAGTGACGAGCAGCGTCGCCTGTTGTTGGAGCTGGACATGAACCTGCTGGCCCTGCGCCAGCAGCGCGGCGAAAGCGACGAGACCACGGCACTCACCGGCGTCTACCACAACCTGTTGCGCATGTGGGCCGACACATGAGCACGTCCGCCAAACCACCTGAGCCAACGATGGTTGTGCCGCCTGCACCTACCCATGCACAAATTCCCGCCGGTGTGGTCACGCTGGCCGACCACGAAGCCTGCGCCCAAGCCCGCCTTGATGCCAACGCCTGGGCCTATTTCAGCGGCGGTGCGGCAGACGAGATCACGCTGCGCGGCAATCACAGCGCCTGGCAGCAATGGCAACTGCACCCCCGTGTGTTGCGCAACCTCTCGGGCGGGCACACCTGCACATCACTGCTCGGCCGCAAGCTGGCGCACCCCATTTTTCTGGCTCCGGTGGCCTACCAATGCATGGCCCACCCGGACGGTGAGCTGGCCACCGCCTGCGCTGCCTCGGCACAAGAGGCGGGCATGGTGCTCAGCACGCAATCCAGCACACTGCTGGAAACCGTGGCGAAAGCGGTGACGGGCGACGCCGACCGTGGGCCGTTGTGGTTTCAGCTTTACATGACGCATGACCGCGGCTTTACCCGTGAGCTGGTGCAGCGCGCCGAGCGCGCCGGCTTTGAAGCGCTGGTGGTCACGGTGGACGCCCCAGTGAACGGCGCCCGTGACCGTGAACGGCGCGCCGGGTTTTGCCTGCCACCAGGCGTGTCTGCCGTCAACCTGGCAGGCCTGCCACCGGCACCGGCCAGGGCACTATCACAGGGGCAAAGTGCGTTGTGTGACGGCTTGTTACACAGCGCCATCACCTGGGCAGACATCGCGTGGCTGTTGTCACAGACCCGGCTGCCGGTGTTGCTCAAAGGTGTCATGCACCCGGACGATGCACTTCAGGCGGTGCAGTTGGGCATGGCGGGGCTGATCGTGTCCAACCACGGCGGCCGCACGCTCGACACCGCTCCCAGCAGCGCCGCCGTGTTGCCACGCATCCGCCAGGCTGTGGGGGCGGACTTGCCGCTGCTGGTGGACGGCGGCATCCGCCGCGGTACCGATGTGCTGAAAGCCGTCGCCCTGGGTGCCAACGCGGTGCTGATTGGCCGACCCTACATCTACGGACTGGCCAACGCTGGCGCCCTGGGTGTGGCGCATGTGCTGCGTTTGCTGCGTGACGAGCTTGAAATCGCCATGGCCTTGTGCGGCTGCTCCACCTTGGCGGACGTGACATCCGATTGTTTGTTTGATGGTGGTCCTGAATTCAAGCCGAATTTCCACCAGCAATCACTGCGGACTCATGCAAATAAGAATTATTCGCATTTACAATAACACCATCTTTCTTCTCAATAAGGCAACACACATGATCGCATTCTGGGTACTTGGCACAAGCATGGCGCTGGTGGTTGGCTCTGCCATCTGGGTGTGTCGCAAGTGACTTCGTCGGATCTTCAACCTGGTAGGCCTTTCCACATGGCACCTGAAACCCGGCGCAAGTTGACCGTCGTCAGTGCGGTGCTGCTGTTTCATGTGGCCCTGCTGTGGGCCATGCAAAGTGGCTTGCTCAGAAAAGCTGTGGAACTGGTGGTGCCGGTACAAATGCTCAGCGAGTTCATTGAACCGCCCGCGCCCAAGGTGGTGCCACCGCCTCCAGCGCCACCGGTGCCAGTGGAACAGCCCACGCCAAAAAACAAGACCCCCAGCGTGCCACCCACACCGCAACCACTTGCGATTGTGGACAACACGCCAGCGCCCGATGCCCGCCAAGTGGAAGCGGCGCCGCCAACACCTGTGGCACCCGTCGCTGCGCCGGTGCAGCAAACCGCTGCGGCGTCGCCCGCGCCACCCCGAATGGAGTTGCCGTCCAGCGATGCCACCTACCTGCAAAACCCCAAGCCCGTCTACCCGCCCTTGAGCAAGCGCATGGGTGAGCAGGGCCAAGTGATCTACAGCGTGCTGATTGGCACGGATGGCCTGCCAGTCAGCGCGCGACTGGTGAAGTCAAGCGGGTTCGACCGCCTCGATGTTGCCTCTTTCAATGCCGTGATGCGCTGGCGCTACACGCCGGGCAAACGCAATGGCGTACCCACAGCCATGTCTTTTAACGTGCCCATCAACTGGGTGCTTGAGTAATTTTTATCTAGGAGTTTTTCAATGGAATCGCAATTCGGAATCGTCAACGTCTGGACCCAGGGCGACCTCGTCACCAAAGGGGTGGCTGTGCTGCTGCTGATCATGTCCCTGGCCAGCTGGATCGTCATCGCGCTCAAGGCGCTGGACATCGTTAAACACAAAAAACAGGCCAAAAACGCCGCCAATTTCTGGCACAGCGAGGACTTTGCCAGTGGCCTGGAAAAACTAGGCAGTGACGCCACTGACCCTTTTCGCCAAATCGCGCTGGAAGGCTGCGAGGCCACCGCCCACCACCGCAACACCAAGGTGCACCTGCATGACACACTGGATGTGAGCGACTGGGTGACGCGCTGCCTGCGCAACGCCCTGGACGAGTTCACCGCCCGGCTGCAGTCTGGCCTAGCGATTTTGGCCTCGGTAGGCTCTACGGCCCCGTTTGTGGGGCTGTTTGGGACGGTTTGGGGCATTTACCACGCGCTGCTCGCCATTGGCTTGTCGGGGCAATCGACCATCGACAAAGTGGCCGGCCCGGTGGGTGAGGCCCTGATCATGACGGCGCTGGGCCTGGCCGTGGCGATACCGGCGGTGCTGGGCTACAACGCGCTGGTGCGCGGCAACAAATACATCCTGTCCAAGCTGGGCAGCTTTACCCACGACATGCACGCCTACTTTGTCACCGGTGCCCGGGTGAACCCAAAAAACACGGCACAGGTGCTGGTGATGAAGAAAGGCGGCTGAACATGTCTTTTGGAACGAGCAATGACCCGGATGACGTCATGAGCGAGATCAACATGACGCCTCTGGTGGATGTGATGCTGGTGCTGCTGATCATCTTCATCATCACCATTCCGGTGATGAAACACGCGGTGAACGTGGACTTGCCCGTGGCAACCAACACGCCGCAAGTCATCAAGCCGGAA
This sequence comes from Rhodoferax sp., assembly GCF_028688795.1. GTDB lineage: Bacteria > Pseudomonadota > Gammaproteobacteria > Burkholderiales > Burkholderiaceae_C > Rhodoferax. The sequence goes on from NZ_JAQTXM010000021.1 coordinate 39,545, forward strand.
ACCATACGCCTGAGCGTCGATGCGCAAGGGCTCTATTACTGGAACGATGCGGCCGTGGACGAATCTGCGCTGACCGGCATGCTGAAGGCAGAGGCGGCCCGCGAGCCGCAACCCGAACTGCACATCCGTGGCGACAAAGCGGTGCGCTACGAGCATGTGGCCAAGGTCATGGCCAGCGCCCAGCAGGCCGGCCTGCGCAAAATTGGTTTTGTGACCGAGCCTGGTCGATGATGGCACTCACCAAGATCAGTAAACATGGCACAGCCACTGCACCAGCACCTGCAGTGCAGCGCCCCACGCCAGAGGACGGCTCAATGGCATCCCCCTTGCCAAGCTCGGTGCTGCTCAAGGGGCAGAAGTCAATCGCCATTGAGCACCAAGGCAGCGTTTACCGATTGCAGGTCACCAAATTGGGCAAGTTGATATTGACAAAATGACCCACAAAAATAGCCTTTGTCTATCACGTTGATTCCTTTAATAAACTAGTCAAACCGCTGGTTTCTTCCTAAACTGACGCTGTACTTGGGTATGTCAACAGGCTGCCTAGTCATATGTTGGCCACGGTTCGGTTATTTTTGTGTCGTGGCTTCCTTCGTTCACTTTACTCAAGGAGTCATCATGTCCAAAAACACTGCAAAATCAACAGCGCCCGCCATCAACATCGGCATCAACGACAAAGACCGGGCCGCCATCGCCAAGGGCCTGAGCCACTTGCTGGCCGACACCTACACGCTGTACCTGACCACGCACAACTTCCACTGGAACGTGACTGGCCCGATGTTCAACACCCTGCACAACATGTTCATGCTGCAATACACCGAGCTGTGGAACGCAGTTGACCCGGTGGCCGAGCGCATCCGCGCGCTGGGGCACGCGGCACCGGGCTCATACGCCCAGTTTGGCAAGCTGGCGTCAGTGCCTGATGCGCCCAGCACGCCCCCGAAGGCGTTGGAGATGGTGCGCATTCTGGTGGAAGGGCATGAAGCCGTGGCGCGCACAGCGCGCAACCTTTTCCCGTTGGCCAACAAGGCGGACGACCAGCCCACGGCCGACCTGCTGACACAGCGCCTGACAGTGCATGAGCAAACTGCCTGGATGCTGCGCTCACTGCTTGAGGAATGAGACGGCGGCGGCCCGCTGAATTCTGAGAACTTTTTACAACCAAGCCAAGGGAAATGAACATGAACCAAAACGTAACTGGCACTTCTGGAAAGTGCCCTGTCATGCACGGCGGCAACACGTCTGCCGGCAAATCAAACATGGCGTGGTGGCCCAATGCACTTAACCTGGACATCTTGCACCAGCACGACAGCAAGACCAACCCAATGGGCCAAGACTTCAATTACCGCGAAGAAGTCCAGAAACTCGATGTCAATGCACTCAAAAATGACCTGCATGCGCTGATGACCGACAGCCAGGACTGGTGGCCGGCAGACTGGGGCCATTACGGTGGCCTGATGATCCGCATGGCCTGGCACTCGGCGGGCAGCTACCGCATTGCCGATGGCCGGGGCGGCGGCGGCAAGGGCAACCAGCGCTTTGCGCCACTGAACTCCTGGCCCGACAACGTGAACCTGGACAAGGCTCGCCGACTGCTTTGGCCGATCAAGAAGAAATACGGCAACAAGCTCAGCTGGGCTGACCTGATCTTGCTGGCAGGCACTGTGGCCTATGAATCGATGGGGCTGAAGACCTACGGCTTCGCCTTTGGCCGCGAGGACATCTGGCACCCTGAGCAAGACACCTACTGGGGCTCTGAGAAAGAATGGCTGGCCCCCAGCGGCAGCGAAGGCAGCCGCTACTCAGGCGAGCGCGACCTGGACAACCCGCTGGCCGCCGTGATGATGGGGCTGATCTATGTGAACCCGGAAGGCGTGGACGGCCAACCCGACCCACTGAAGACCGCCCAGGACGTGCGCGAGACCTTTTTGCGCATGGCCATGAACGACGAAGAAACTGTGGCCCTGACGGCGGGTGGTCATACGGTAGGCAAATGCCACGGCAATGGCAGCGCCGCCAATCTCGGCCCAGCGCCGGAGGCGGCTGATCTGAATGAACAGGGGCTGGGCTGGATCAACCACACCAGCCGTGGTATTGGGCGTGACACCGTGACCAGCGGCATCGAAGGCGCATGGACCACCCACCCGACCCAGTGGGACAACGGCTACTTCGACATGTTGCTCAACCATGAATGGGCGCTGAAGAAGAGCCCTGCCGGCGCTTGGCAGTGGGAGCCCATCAACATCAAGGAGGAAGACAAGCCGGCCGATGTGGAAGACGCCAGCATCCGCCTCAACCCGATCATGACCGACGCCGACATGGCCATGAAGATGGACCCGGCCTACCGGGCGATTGCCGAGCGTTTTGCCAAAGACCAAGCGTATTTCTCGGAAACCTTTGCCCGCGCCTGGTACAAGCTGACCCACCGCGACATGGGCCCAAAAGCGCGCTACATCGGCCCAGACGTGCCCCAGGAAGACCTGATCTGGCAAGACCCGGTGCCCACAGGCCGTGCCGACTATGACGTGGCTGCGGTCAAGGCGAAGATCGTCGCCAGTGGTTTGAGCATCAGTGACCGGGTGTCAACAGCCTGGGACAGCGCCCGCACCTTCCGGGGTTCGGACAAGCGAGGAGGCGCCAACGGCGCGCGCATCCGGTTGGCCCCGCAAAAGGACTGGGAAGGTAACGAGCCAGCGCGTCTGGCCAAGGTGCTGGCGGTCCTTGAGAAGATCGCAGCCGAGTCCAGTGTCAGCCTGGCCGATGTCATCGTGTTGGCCGGCAACACCGGCATTGAGCAGGCCGCCAAGGCCGCAGGTTTTGACGTCACCGTGCCCTTTGCACCGGGCCGAGGTGATGCCACGCCAGCCATGACCGATGCCGAATCCTTTGACGTGCTGGAGCCGGTGGCGGACGGTTTTCGCAACTGGATGAAAAAGGATTACGTTGTCACTGCTGAAGAACTGCTGCTTGATCGCACCCAGCTCATGGGCCTGACCGCGTATGAAATGACAGCCCTGGTAGGCGGCATGCGTGTTTTGGGCACCAATTACGGTGGCACCAAACACGGTGTGTTCACCGACCGTGAGGGGGTTTTAAGCACCGACTTCTTCGTCAACCTGACCGACATGACCTACGACTGGAAGCCCACCGGCCGCAACAGTTACAACATCGTTGACCGTAAGAGCGGCGCGCCTAAGTGGACGGCCACCCGCGTGGACCTGGTGTTTGGCTCCAATGCGATCCTGCGGGCATATGCCGAGGTTTATGCGCAGGATGACAACCGTGAGAAGTTCGTAATAGACTTCGTCGCGGCCTGGACCAAAGTGATGAACGCAGACCGCTTTGATCTGAAGTAATCGCATTGCACATTGCAGCATGCAACCCGCATGCTGCAATGTGGCTGGCGGTTGCTAGGGCCTCCAGCGGATTGTTTACCGGCTACTCGGAAAGCTGAACACCGCTCCCTCGCGCACACCCGCACTCGGCCAGCGCTGGGTAATGGTCTTGCGCTTGGTATAAAAGCGCACGGCATCCGGGCCGTAGGCGTGCAGGTCGCCGAACAGGCTGCGTTTCCAGCCGCCAAACGAGTGGTAAGCCACCGGCACTGGCAGCGGCACGTTCACACCGACCATGCCGACCTGGATGTTGTCAGTAAAGTAGCGCGCCGCCTCGCCGTCGCGGGTGAAGATGCAGGTGCCGTTGCCGTATTCGTGCGCGTCGATCAGGTCCATGGCATCTTGCAGGGTCTTGACGCGCACCACGCCAAGCACCGGGCCAAAAATCTCGTCCTGGTAAATCACCATGCCGCGCTGCACATGGTCAAACAGGCAGGCGCCCATGAAGTAACCGCCCTCATGGCCGTCCACCTTCACGCCACGGCCATCAACCACCAGCGTGGCGCCCTCTTTCACACCCTGATCCACATACGCCTTGACCTTCTCGAAGTGCGCCTTGGTCACCAACGGGCCCATGTCGCAGCTGGACTCGGTGCCGGGGCCGACCTTCATCTTGGCAATCTCGACCTTCAGGCCTTCAACCACGGCATCTGCCGTGGCGTCGCCCACCGCCACCACCAGCGGAATCGCCATGCAGCGCTCGCCACATGAGCCGTAGGCCGCGCCCATCAGGGCGCTCACGGCGTTGGCAATGTCGGCATCAGGCATGACCACCGCGTGGTTTTTGGCGCCACCCAGCGCCTGCACCCTTTTGCCATGGGCGCAACCGGTGGCATAGATGTATTCGGCAATCGGCGTGGAGCCGACAAAGCTGATGGCTTTGACGCGCGGATCCGTCAGCAAGGTGTCGACCGCTTCCTTGTCGCCATGCACCACGTTCAACACGCCCGGTGGCAGGCCAGCCTGCAGGGCCAGCTCAGCCACCAGCAAGGCGCTTGACGGGTCGCGCTCAGACGGTTTCAAAATGAAGGTGTTGCCACAGGCCACCGCCATGGGCCACATCCACAGCGGCACCATCACGGGAAAGTTGAATGGCGTGATGCCGGCGCACACGCCCAGCGCCTGGAATTCGCTCCACGAGTCAATCGCAGGCCCCACGTTTTTGCTGTGTTCGCCCTTCAGCAGCTCGGGTGCATAACTGGCGTATTCGACGTTTTCAATGCCGCGCTGCAACTCACCCATCGAGTCGCTCAGCACCTTGCCGTGTTCGGCGGTGACCAGCGCGCAAATGGCATCGGCGTTGTCTTCCAGCAGATTTTTCAGCTTGCTCATGACCCGTGCGCGTTTCAAAGGCGGCGTGGCACGCCAGGCTGGGAAAGCGGCTTGAGCGCTGGCAATGGCTTGCTCCACAGTGAGCTTGTCTGCCAGCAGCACACGCTTTTCAGCCTGGCCGGTGGCGGGGTTGAACACGTCGGCTGTGCGCGTGCCGCCGCTGACCCGTTGACCGTCAATGAGGTGCAGAACGGTGGGAAGGGCTTGAATCATTGGGAGTGTGCTGGTCATGGTTTTATTTCAAAAGAGTAAATTTATAATAAATAGGCCTCTAGCGCTTATATTTATTGCGCTAGTAGCTATTTATTAAATAGCAAATTTTGCCGTCAATCGGTTGCATTACAAGTCTCGCCCAGCGCATTGATCAGGCTGTCGATCTGCGCCGGGGTTGAAATAAAGGGTGGCGCGAGCTGGATGGTGTCGCCACCGTAGCGCACATAAAAACCCTTGGCCAACATCGTTTTGGCAATCTCATACGGACGCTTGGCGGGCTCGCCTGGCAGCGACGCAATGGTGAAACCAGCGGCCAGGCCAAAGTTGCGAATGTCGGCAACGTGCTTGACGCCTTTGAGGCTGTGCACCGCATTCTCAAAATACGGGCTGAGGGTTTTCACACGCTCAACCATGTCTTCGCGCACCAAAATGTCCAGCACTGCCAGGCCCACCGCGCACGGCACCGGGTGCGCCGAGTAGGTGTAGCCGTGGGCAAATTCCAGCATATAGTCCGGCCCGCCCACGGCCATGAAGGTGTCGTAAATGTCCTTGCTGGCCAGCACCGCGCCCAAGGGTTGCGCGCCGTTGGTGATTTGTTTGGCCACGTTCATGATGTCAGGTGTCACGCCAAACGCCTCCGCCCCGGTGTAGGCACCCATGCGGCCAAAACCAGTGATCACTTCGTCAAAAATCAGCAAGATGTTGTGCGCCGTGCAAATCTCGCGGATGCGCTGCAAATAGCCCACCGGCGGCACAATGACGCCAGCCGAACCTGACATGGGTTCGATGATGACGGCAGCAATGTTGCTTGCGTCATGCAGGGCGATCAGCTTGAGCAAGTCTTCGGCCAGCACCGCGCCGTGTGGGCCATCAGCGGGCGGCATGCCCCGATAAAACGAGCCGACCGGCGGCTGGGTGTGGGGCAGGTGGTCCGCCGCAATGCCTTGGCCAAAGGCTTTGCGATTGGCACCAATGCCACCGACTGAGATGCCGCCAAAGTTGACGCCGTGGTAGCCTTTTTCGCGGCCAATCAGCAGGCTTTTGCTGCTTTGGCCCTTGGCGCGCCAGTAGGCCCGCGCCATCTTCAATGACGTGTCGGCAGACTCAGAACCCGAGCCGGTGAAAAACACATAGTCAAGCCCCTCGGGGGTGAGTTCCTTCAGCTTGTTGGCCAGCGCAAATGACAGCGGGTGACCGAACTGGAAGGCCGGCGAGTAGTCCAGGCTGGCCAGTTGCTTGGCGGCGGCATCGACAATTTCTTGCCGACCATGGCCCAAGCCGCAGGTCCACAAGCCAGAGAGGCCGTCAAAAATCTTGCGGCCGTCCACATCGGTGTAATAACAACCCGAGGCGCTGGCCATCATGCGCGGGTTCGCCTTGAAGTCGCGGTTGCCGGTGTAGGGCATCCAGTGGGCGTCGAGCCAGGCCGCATCCGTGCGCGGGCGGTTCAGAATTTGGGCGTCGGTCATGTTCATGGGGCATCCTTGGTGATTGAGGACAAAGCGCGATTGTCTGAAGTCCTGTTACTCTTATAAATGCTCAAGTATCACCATACAGTTGCCAATTTATGCAAGTAAACACCCCAACCAAGGCCACACGCGCCGCTTTAGGTCAGCTGAGCGACATGGACATCCGTTTGCTGCGGGTATTCAAAACCGTGGTGGACTGCGGTGGCATGGCCGCGGCCGAGCTGGCGCTCAACATTGGCACCAGCACGGTCAGCCGCCACATCAAAGACCTGGAAACCCGCATTGGCCTGACCCTGTGTCGGCGTGGCCGGGCCGGCTTTTCCCTGACAACTGAAGGTGAGCAGATTTACGCCGAGACCTTGCGCCTGCTCAGCAGCGTTGACGCGTTTCGCAGCCAGGTCGACGAGATTCACCAGCGCATGGGCGGCGAACTGCACATGGCCGTGTTTGACAAAACCGCCAGCAACCCGGCTGCCCACATTGGCCAGGCCATTGCACTGTTTGGTGCCCAGGCCCCTGACGTGCGCCTGCACCTGCATGTGGCGCCGCTTAACACCATTGAGCGCGGCGTGCTCGACGGCCAGTTTCAGGTCGGCATCATTCCCGGCCACCGCACCACCAGCACGCTGGCCTATGACGCGCTGTTTACCGAGACCATGTACCTGTATTGCAGCACCGCGCACCCGCTGTTTGCGGCCCCAGCAGTAGCAGAGCCTGCGGATTGGAACGCCCTGCGCACCTATGCCTTTGCCGGTCTGGGCTACCACTCACCCAACATGGAGTTGACCCAGCAAGTGCAGTTGGCCCGCGCCGCCACCGGTTATGACCAGGAATCGATCGCCACGTTGATTTTGTCGGGCTGCTTTTTGGGGTTTTTACCCGACCACTATGCCGAGGGTTTTGTGCACCACGGCCAGATGCGTGCCGTGCGCCCTGAGGTGTTTAACTACGGTTGTGGCTTTTTCAGCATTGTGCGCAGCTCACCACAAGCCACCCGTGTGACGCAAGCGATTCAGGCTTGTTTGCGCCAGGCACATCAGGGCCCAAAACTCAGGGTTTCTTCGCCTTGATCTTCAACCAAAGCATGCGCCCAGCGGCCACCAGGTTCACGGCAATCACCGCCAGTGCCGGCCACAGCGGCAGCGCATGGCCTGACATCGCCGAATAAACCAGCAGGCCGCCCAGCGCTGCGCCGCCAATCAGCAAGGCCACGCCGTTGCCGTCAATGGCACCACGCTGTGTGTTTCTGAAATTCATGGTGAGGTAGAGGGTGAGCAACAAAGATGCGACCAATTTTACCGTGCAGTGGTGCCCACGCCGTGCGTAGAATCGCCCGACGCGGCCCGCGTTGGAAACCTTGGGCCCCGCGCCTATATAACAAGCAGGAAAACACCCATGCCACCCATGCGTTTTGCTGCAAACGAGCAAACACTGCCACGCCTGCAACTGGTCGGTACCCTGGCGATCATCCTTCTGCTCACGCTCGCTCTGGGTGGGTATTTCTCATGGCGCAGCACGCAAGAGCACCGCGCGTCCCTGATGCGGGTGGCAGAAACCGTGCAAGCCCAGCAGTTGGCCCGACTCACCGCAGAGCTGGATTCGGCCGCCAGTTTTCTAGAATTTACCCGCCAACGCACCGAAGACGTGTTGCGCAAAAGCCTGCGCGAGCAAGTGGACACGGCCCTGCACATGGCACAGGCCATCTACCAGCAAGAAGCACCCATTCGCGGCACCGGCGACGTCAAACGACTGATCACCGAAGCCCTGCGACCGGCCCGTTTTTATGACGGCCGAGGCTACTTCTTCATCGATGACATGCAGGGAAAGTTCATTTTGCTGCCCATCGCACCCCAGCTTGAGGGCACAACCAACCTGGACAACCGCGACGACAACGGCCACTACATCATGCGTGGCTTGACTGAGGCAGCGCGCAAGCCCGAGGGCCAAGGTTATTCACGCTACCGCTGGTACATGCCCGACAACCCCAAGGTGATGGCCGACAAGCTGGCCTATGTGCGCTACTTTGCCCCGTATGACTGGTTGATTGGCACCGGCGATTACACCTACAAATGGGAAGAGCGGCAAAAACAAGAGGTGATTGCCCGCCTGCGCAGCCTTAGATTTGGCGAAAGCGGTTACATCGGCTTGCTGGACCGCAGCGGCCATTCGCTGCTGTCACCGTCGGATGCCAGCCTGGAGGGCAAACGCATACAGGACATGCCGACCCTGCAAAGCGCCGCCTTATTGCAGTTGCAGGCCAAAGCTCAGGCTGGCGGCGGCGTGGTGCATTACCAGTGGCCTGATCGCGCCAGCGGAACCGTTGTCGCAAAGACGGCGCTGGTGCGCTTGGTGGAGCCCTGGGGCTGGGTGCTGGTGGCAGCCATGCAGGACAACGAATTGCAGGCGGCGGTGCAGCGTGAGCTCTTGCAGGAAAACATCACGCCTTCGCAGCGCTGGCGCGACCTGCTGTGGCCATTGCTGCTGGCGCTGACCTTGGGCCTGGCCGCCTCTTACGTGTTTTCCCGCTGGTCGCGCCAGCTGTTTCAAAATTACCACGCCAACATGCTGGCCAACAACCAGGCGGTGGCTGACAGCGAGGCCATGTTCCGTGCCGTGTTTGACAACGCCGCCATTGGCATTGCACAGCTAGCGCCAGACGGCAGCTTCATGCAGGTCAACCAGCAGTTTTGCGAGCTGATTGGCTACACCCGTGAGGAGCTTCTGAGCCCTGGTTTTGATTTTAAAAAAATCACCTACCCGCAAGACTTGCCAAACCAATGGCTTCACATACAACGGCTGTTCGAGCACCAGGAAGACCATTACAGCCTGGAAAAGCGCTACGTCCATAAAAACGGCCAGTTGGTTTGGGCCCATCTGGCGGCCAAACTTGTGCGTGATGCACTGGGCCAGCCACGCTACTTTATTGCTGCCGTCACCGACATCAGCCAGCGCAAAGCCGCGGACCAAGCCCAGCAGCTCGCCGCCAGCGTGTTCAGCCATGCGCGCGAGGGCATCATGATCACCGACGTGGATGGCACCATCATCGACGTCAACGCGGCGTTTACCCGCATCACCGGCTACAGCCACAAGGAGGCCGTTGGCCAAACCCCGCACCTACTCGACTCAGGCCGACAGACCCCAACCTATTACGCGGTGATGTGGGAGAACATCAAGACACACGGCCACTGGTACGGTGAAATCTGGAACCGGCGCAAAAACGGCGAGGTGTTTGCCGAGATGCAAACCATCAGCGCCGTGCGTGATGAGCAGGGCGAGGTCAAGCACTTTGTGGCCCTGTTCTCAGACATCACCGCCCTCAAACTGCACGAACAACAGCTTGAGCGCCTGGCCCACTTTGATGCCCTCACCGGCCTGCCCAACCGGGTGCTGCTGGCCGACCGGCTCAAGCAAGCCATGCACAACGTGCAGCGGCGTGGCGAACTGCTGGCGGTGGTGTACCTCGACCTGGACGGCTTCAAACTCATCAACGACACCCATGGTCATGGTGCCGGCGATCAGATGCTGATGGCCCTGGCCGGGCGCATGAAACAAATCCTGCGTGAAGGCGACACGCTGGCCCGCATCGGCGGCGACGAGTTTGTGGCGGTGCTGGTGGATTTGCCCGACTCGGGCGCCTGCGCCCCGCTCTTGAGCCGCCTGCTGGCCGCCGCCCATGAGCCGCTGATGCTGGACAACAAAACCCTGCAGGTCTCAGCCAGCCTGGGGGTCACCTTTTACCCGCAGGCAGACGACATCGATGCCGACCAGCTGCAACGCCAGGCCGACCAGGCCATGTACCAGGCCAAGTTGTCGGGCAAAAACCGTTTTCATGTGTTTGACGCCGAGCAAGACCGCAGCGCGCGCGGCCACCACGAAAGCCTGGCGCAACTGCGCTACGCCTTGCAGCATGGCGAGCTGGTGCTGTACTACCAGCCCAAGGTCAACATGCGCACCGGCCAGGTGGTGGGCGCCGAGGCCCTGATCCGCTGGCAACACCCGCAGCAGGGCCTACTGGCGCCGGCCGCGTTCCTGCCGGTGATTGAAAACCACGCGCTCGCCATCGAGGTGGGCGAGTGGGTGATGCACACCGCTTTGAGCCAGATGCAGGCCTGGCAGGCGCAGGGGCTGGCCATGCCGTTGAGCGTCAATGTGGGCGCGCGCCAGTTGCAACAACGTGATTTTGTGCCCCGCTTGCAAGGTATTTTGGCCGCGCACCCTGGCGTCGAGCCCAGCAGCCTGGAGCTTGAGGTGCTGGAAACCAGCGCGCTGGAAGACATGGCCGGGGTGTCACAAGTGATTGAGGCCTGCCGCCAGCTCGGCGTGCTGTTTGCCATGGACGACTTTGGCACCGGCTACTCGTCCCTGACCTACCTGAAACGCCTGCCCGTGGCCGCCCTCAAGATCGACCAGAGCTTTGTGCGCGACATGCTTGACGACGCCGATGACCTGGCCATTTTGCAAGGCGTGATTGGCCTGGCACGGGCCTTCAAGCGCGAGGTGATTGCCGAAGGTGTCGAAACCGTGGCGCACGGCACGGCCTTGCTGCAGCTGGGCTGCGAACTGGCGCAAGGCTACGGCATTGCCCGCCCGATGCCCGCCGCAGACTTGCCTGCGTGGGTGCAGCACTGGCGGCCGGATGCGGCGTGGACCGCGTTGCCCGCACCATGACCAGCCATGACCTGACCGACTGGAGCATCGTCGCCATCTTCGTCCTGGTCTATCTGGGCATGATTCTGGGCGGCCTGCCGCGCCTGAAGCTCGACCGCTCGGGCGTCGCCCTGTTGGGGGCCATTGGCGTCATGGGCCTGGGCGCCATGAGCACCGAGCAAGCCGCGCGTGCGGTGGATTGGCCCACCGTGCTGCTGCTGTTTTCCTTCATGGTGGTGTCGGCGCAAATGCGTCTGGGCGGTTTTTACACCTTTGTCACGCGACAAGTGGCAGCGCTGCCGCTGGGGCGCAACGCCTTGCTGGGCGCGATCATTGCCACGGCTGGCGCTCTGTCAGCGGTTTTTTCTAACGACATCATCTGCCTGGCCATGACCCCGGTGGTGGCGCAACTGTGCCTGCAGCGTCGCCTGAACCCGGTGCCATTTCTGCTCGGGCTGGCCTGCGCCGCCAACATTGGCTCGGCCGCCACACTGATTGGCAACCCGCAAAACATGCTGATTGGCTCGGTGCTGCAGCTGCCGTTTGGTGGCTACATGCGCCAGGCGCTGCCGCCCGTCGCACTCAGTCTGCTGGTGCTATGGGCCTGGCTGGCATGGGGCCCGGGTGCACGCGCGCAAGCCCGGGCCGACCAGCCGGCTGACTCAGGCAACCACTTGCCACCAAGCGATGACCGGCCTTTTGACGCCTGGCAAACCACCAAGGGCCTGGTGGTAGCGGCAACGCTGATGGCGGTGTTTATGTTCACCGACTGGCCGCGCGAGGTGGCTGCGCTGGTAGGCGCCGGCGTGCTGCTGCTGAGCCGGCGCTTGCATTCGTCGCACGTCATGGGTTTTGTGGACTGGCCCTTGCTTGTGCTTTTCATGGGCTTGTTTGTGGTCAACCACGCGTTCGGGTCCACCGGGCTGGCAGCGCAAGCGGTGGCACTGTTGGCGGCGCAGGGGGTGCATTTGGCCGACCCCGGGCCGCTGTTTGTGGCCGGCGTGGGCTTGTCCAATTTGGTGTCGAATGTGCCCGCCGTGATGCTGCTGTTGCCGCACCTCAAGGGTTTTGAGGCCGGCCTGACGCTGGCACTGGTCAGCACCCTGGCCGGCAACTTGCTATTGGTCGGCTCGATTGCCAATTTGATCGTGGTCGACCTGGCGCAAAAAAGTGGCGTGATGATCGACTGGCGCCTGCACGCCCGGGTGGGTGTGCCTGTGACACTGCTCTCGTTGGCACTGGTATGGGTCTGGTTGAATTTATGACAAATCAGCCTGCAGCCCTTACAAAACAAGCGTAAGCAGCTATTTATTTAATAGCTAATGCGTGGCGCCTTGAGCACTGCCTGCGGTGCGCCCCAAGCGCTTGCCGTGTGGCAACTCATGCAGCCGGGTGTACATGTCGCGGCAATAGCCGTCAATCTTCAGGCACTTGTTGATCTCGTCCACCGGCAGCGGGCCCGACACCACTACGATGTCATTGGCGCTGGCCAGGGCGCCACTGGCCCGCAGGCGCCGCCGTGTGTTGTTGGCCCAGCAGTGGATGCGCACGGGGCTGCCGTGCTCACGCAGCGCGCCGGTGCTGACCTCAAAGGCAATCGCCACGGTGTCGGTTTTCAGCCGCAGGCGATGCTCCCCGGTGACCTTACTGGCCGGGGTGCTGAGGTCATAAAGGTGATAGTTGCCTTCTTTGAGTTGGTATTGCAGTGTCATGTGGGCATCCTTTGATGGTCCGATTTTGCAAGACAGCAACAGTCGTAAAAGACCGAAAAGCCTGCAAATACCTGTTTTCCAGATCAATTCAAGGGTAAACCCTGATCAAGTTTTTGAACAATGCTCAAACACGGGCTGGCGCACACACTGCCCTGCATTCCAGACACCATGAGCGATAGCCATTAGCTTTGTTTTCTATTTTGGACGCTATTGCCCCTACTTAAAAACCATTGGGAACAACAGTGTCACGGTTGTTCCCCGCCCAAGCACGCTTTCAACCGCCACACTGCCTTGATGCAACGCCAGGATTTCATTGACGATGCTCATGCCCAAGCCTGTGCCCGAGACCTTGCCTGAGGTGTCGGCACGGTAAAACCGCTCACCTACGCGGCAGACTTGCCCGGATGTCATGCCAATGCCCTGGTCAGAAATTTGAATCGCCACCATGGCGGCTCGCGGTTCAATAAGGATGCTCACCTGACCCTGCAAGCTGGAGTACTTATAAGCGTTTGACAGCACATTCAAGACCGCCTGCATGGCTTTCTTACGGTCAGCAGCAATGAACAACGGTGACTCCGGTGCAGCCAGGGCGGGCGCTGTTCGCCCTGCCGGCCATTTGAAACTGCCCACCACATCCGCCACCAGGCGTTGCACGGGCGTAGTCTCAATGACGAAATCTTTGCCCTGACGCGCCTCAATTCGAGCCAGGTCCAACAGCTCATTCAAAATGGACGACATCAATTCGGACTGACTGAAGATGATGTTCAAAAACTCCATCCTCTCAGCCGCATTGACCTTCTGCTTCAGTAGCACCTCGGCAAAACCATAAATACTGGCCATGGGGGTGCGCAGCTCATGCGCTGCCGTGCTCAGAAATTCGGATTTCAGGCGGTCCACCTCGATCTCGTGGGTGATATCCCGCAAATACAGGATTTGCGAAACACCCTCTGCTGCTGATTCACGCAGCCCCAATTCAAGTACCCGTTTGCTGGCATCCGCCAGTTCAATTACTTGGCGCTGTGCATGGTTTGGCCGGCTTGACGCGGTCTCGCCAACCAATGCTGGTGCAGCAACCCCCACCAGGAGGTTGGCACGCAGCGCGGCCAGGCCAGGAAATCTGGCTTGAGGCAAGCAAAGCAGCGCCAGCTTGTTTGAAAAATTGGCCTCGTCAACACCCATCACTTCATGCATAGGCAGCCCCGTCAAATCAGTGAAGGCCGGGCTGACATATTTAACGCGTTTGGCGCTATCAAAGGTCACGAAACCATCGGGGCTCAGGTCAAAAATAGCGTTGAGCTGCTCAACGTGCTCACGCAAATGCAGCTCGCGTTGGCTCAACGCCTGGGCCGTCGCCTTGAGTTCGGTGATGTCAAGACGGTTGCCCACAATGAACCCACTGGGTGTGCGGTACTCCACCACCAACAGCCAACGGCCATCGGCCAATTGCTGCTCTATCAGCTCGCCATTGGCAGATTGGTGTTTTGCCACGCGCTGCCTGACCCAAGCGTCCACATCCGGCATGGCATCTTTGTACTGACCGCGTTCAGCACCCTGACGAACAATCTCCTCAAACGTGGCACCCGGCACAATCAGATCGCAGCTGGTTTCGTAAAAATTCAGAAAGGCATCGTTGCACAGGTAAAGCCTGTCTTGCGCGTCAAAAATGGAGAACCCCTGGTCAATGCTGTTGACCGCCTCATGCAGCAAGTTGCTGGACCGCTCAGCCGCCAGCTCGGCCGCTTTGCGTTCACTGATGTCCACAAAACTGCCCACCATGCGCAACGCAGCGCCCTGAGCATCGCGCTCCACCACATCGCCCCGGTCCAGCACCCACACCACCTGGCCATCCTTCAAGCGCATGCGGTGCTCGCTTTGGTAACGTGGCTTGCCCGCCAGGCATGCCTGCAATTTTTCCATCACCTGGGGCTTGTCATCGGGATGCAGCAGCGCCGCAAAGACAGGCAGCGGGTGTTGCAGGTAAGCGTCATCCAGCCCGGCAATCTGGCACCAGCGCCGGTTGTGGGTGACGATGCCAGTGGCAATGTCCCAATCCCAAACCCCTTCACCAGTGGCATCAAGCACATAGCGCAGGCGTCGCTCGCTTTCTTCAAGCTTTTGCTGTGTTCGCTTGAGCTCCGAGACATCGTTGGCAATCACCAAAATCTGCTTTTTGCCCTCAGGCGTGGTCAGCGGGATTTTGATTGACTGGTAGTACTGGGTCTCGCCGGTGGCAGCATTGGTGGACGCTTCCATCACCACCTGGGTCTTGCCGCCCGCCATGACATCGCGCACGTTTTGCAGGTAAAAGGCCACCTGTTCGGCGTTCGGGTTAAAGGCCCCGTCGTCCTTGCCCACCAGCCCATCTGGGGTGGTGCCGTACAAGCCAGCCAGGGCCCGGTTGCCCAGCAGAAACTTGCCGTCCCAATCTTTCATCAGGATGATGTTGGGATTCTCATCAATCACCATGCGCAGCAGCGCATTGGCCTCCATCAATCCGCCATCGGGATGATCGGCACGGCGGCGGGCAGGGTTTGTCATGGGTTCAATCACTGTAAAAATAGTAGCTTCTTGCGCTTATGTATCAAGCGCTTGAGGCATAAAGAGCATAAATAATTTAACACCTAAACATCACTTCAGCCAGCACCCCAATGCGGCTTCAAGCTTGCCAATGTCCAGCGGTTTGGCCAGGAAATCATCCATGCCCACGGCGAAACAATTTTGGCGATCTTCTTCATAAGCATTGGCGGTCAGCGCAATGATGGGCAAACGCGCCTTGCCCTGCGCGGCTTCCCATTGGCGAATTTGCGCGACCGCAGTCAGGCCATCCATGACCGGCATTTGCACATCCATCAGCGCCACGTCGGGCGCGCCGCCCTGGATGATGAAGTCCAGCGCTTGCTGGCCGTTCTCCACCATATTGAGTGTCAAGTCAAAATGCGCCAAATTTCGCAACACAGCATTGATCACCAGGCGATTCACCGCATTGTCCTCAGCCACCAAAATTTTGGCGCTCCTTTTTCGCGCTGGCAACATCGGCTCGGGGTCAGCCCCCGTTGTCGCACAGGGTGCAAGTTCCATCGGCTGCGGCAAGGTGGCGGCCACGGCGAGCCGAATGCGAAACCAAAAGCGTGCGCCCTGGCCTGCCTCGCTTTCAATGCCCGCTTCGCCCCCCATCAACTCAGCCAAGCGGCTCACAATCGACAACCCCAACCCGGTGCCACCAAAATTGCGGGTGATGGAGTTGTCTGCCTGGCGAAACGACTGAAACAACATGCCCTGTTGCTCGGTTGTCAAACCAATGCCCGAGTCTGTCACGGAAAACACCAGTTCGGCAAAGCCATCCTGCCGCGCTAGCTCGGTCGCTAGTACCCGCACGCCACCTTGCGCCGTGAATTTGATGGCATTTCCCACCAGGTTAGAGACCATCTGCCTCAACCTTGAGGGGTCGCCCAAATAGCGAACGCCAGCAGGCCCTTGCCACTTTGCTTCCAACTGCAATCCTTTGGCATGTGCGACCTCGGCAAACAAGGTATTGATGTCATCGACCACGGATGCGGGCGCAAAGGCCATGGTCTCCAACGCGAGCTTGCCCGCCTCCACCGTGGAGAAGTCCAGAATGTCGTTCAGCAGCATCAGCAGCCCGCGCCCGGAGTCAAGAATGGTTTGTGCGTACTGCATGCGGTCAGACTCGGGCACCTGCGGCTTCACCAGCAATTGCGCCATGCCCAAAATACCGTTCATCGGGGTGCGAAGCTCATGGTTCATGGTGGCCAGAAACTGGCTTTTGGCAAGCGACGCGGCTTCAGCGGTCTGTTTGGCCTGTTGCAGGTCAGACACATCAAACACAATGGTGTAAAAGCCCTGCACTTCGCCCGCCACCAGTTGAGGCACATATTGCGTTAAGGTTTGACGCTGGCACTTGCCGTAGGGGTCTGGGATGGTGCGCTCGAAATGTTGCGCCTGCCCTGTAAGCACACGCTCAATGTAAGGCAGATTGCGCTGATACAGGTCTTCACCAACCACCTCGCGAAAGTGCTTGCCAGGCATGGTGGCAGGGTCAACCGCAAACCACTGCGCATAGGCCATGTTGCCAAAGCGGTTGATCAAATGCTTGTCCCACGAGCCGATGATGGCCGGCACATGGTCAATGATGGTTTGAAGCACTTGCTCTTGTTCGCGCAGGCGTTCATCGGCCAGCAAGCGGTGTTGGGCTTCGCGCTGCGCTTGGGACAACAATTTTTGTCCACGGTACTGGGTGAAGTAAACAGCGCCTGCCGCCATGACAAACGAGATCGTGGAAACGATCCATTGCGTCACACCCACGGTGTAATTTGGCGCGGGCAACACACCCGAATTCTCAGCCAGGATCAAGCCCAGAATCGCCAGCGAACTCGCCACGGTGGCCATCACAATGCCACGCACCTGATACAAACTGCCGACCAGAATCACCCAGAATATAAAGAACGACGCCGTTGGCGTGCGGATAGTTCCCAGGCTGATGCTGGCCAAAATGATCACGACAAAAAGGAGCGCGCCCAGGGTCGCAGAGACCAGCGCCAGTTTGCCTGCATGTACCATGCGCCTCGCCAGCAACAGCGCCACAAACCACACCACCGTCACCAACCGCGCGCCGGCGGGTGTGTTGTTTCCCACCAAACCACCGGCAATCACGACCAAGGTCGTCGACAGACACAAAAGAATGAGCCCGTTAAGCAAGCTGGCACGTTGAGTTTTGGCTTCATCGCCCTCAAAAACAGGCGGCGCCAGCCAGCGCGTGGCTGCACTCATGAGGTTTGTATCTGCGGGATTTTTCATCAAAGACGCCCTGCACTCGCAATATATTTGTCGAACACATCGCCAGTGGCAGTATCTAAAAAAGCGGCTTTTGTCTGCAACTCTGAATCGCTGTCGGCAAAGCGACTTGCAATGTCCTGAAACTCAGCGCCCAGCGTCAAAAATGCATCCACCACATCGGGGTCAAAGTGCTTGCCACGCCCTTGCACAATGATGTCCGTTGCTTGTTCATGGCTCATGCCGGGCTTGTAAACACGCTTACTGATGAGTGCGTCATACACATCAGCAATAGCCATCAACCGCGCCGGAATCGGTATGGCATCGCCGGCCAAACCCTGCGGGTAGCCTGAACCATCCCATTTTTCGTGATGCGAATAGACTATTTGCTTGGCAATTTCCAAAAATTCGATGCTCGCCCCTGCCGCCTCTTGCGCATGACTGAGCGCATCAAAACCCAGCCGGGGGTGGGCTTTCATGATCTCAAACTCGTGCGGCTCATAGCGACCGGGTTTGAGCAAAATGCGGTCTGGTATGCCCACCTTGCCTATGTCGTGCAGCGGCGCGCACTGGTACAACATGTCGATCAACGCATCATTGAGCACATTGAGAAATCTCGGATGCGAGCGCAGGCGCCTGGCCAGGACGCGAATGTAGTTTTGGGTGCGGCGCAGGTGGCTGCCGGTTTCAAGGTCACGCACCTCCGCCAGGGATGCCAATGCCAAGATCGTGACCTGCTGAAGCTCGGCCAGATCGCGCGCGCGCTTGCTTACCTCATACTCCAGGTACTCATTGTTGACACGCATGGTGCGAACATATGACGCTTCAAGAAAATGCGCCCGCACGCGAGACAACAGTATCTCGGGAATGATCGGACGCGTGATGTAGTCCACTGCGCCCATCGCCATGCCCATTTCTTCGCTGATGGCTTCTGTCTTGCTGGTCAGAAAAATCACCGGGATGTGCTTAGTGTGCTTGTCGACTTTGAGCCTTCGGCAAACTTCATAGCCACTGATGTCGGGCATCATGATGTCAAGCAAGATCAAATCTGGCTGTTCTTCACTGACAATTTTGAGCGCCTTGGCTCCATGGTTGACCGCTTTGACGGTGTACAGCTTGCAGAGCAGGTTACCCAACAAACTCAGGTTGGCAGGTGAGTCATCCACGATCAATACAGTGGGCTTCACCGGTAAAAACAAATCCATGACCATCTTTCTAATTCAAAACAATGTGCGCAGCAACGGCTGCTTCCTGCAAGGTCACCAGCGCCTCTGAAAAATCAAAGTTTTGCACTTGCGTTTGCAATGGAATGAAGGTGTCAGCCAAACCGGCGTGCAACAGTTTGCTGTGGGATTGCAGCAGTTGCTCAGCCTCGATGCTGTTGGCACGCAGCAGGTCTGCCAGCTCAATACAGACCAGGCTCAGCTGCTTGGGGTCGACCGCCTGATGGCTTGAAGAAGCCGCTTCATTTAAAGGTAAAACAAGCTGTAGAGCATATTCCAAATGCGCAAGATGCTTCAAAATTGGTAGCACAAAAAGCTTCAGGTCGAGGGCCACTGAATGGCCGTTCCGGCCCGCAAGGGTAATGTCTGAGCGTGTAATGCCCGCCTTTGCCAGGTCGGCAGCAACAAGCTGACTCAGCACTTGCTCCAGCTCGGCACTCAAGGCACCGCACTCCGTGGCGCCAATGTTGCCGGCCACGCCCTTGAGGCTATGCACCAAGCGCTCGGCATCGTCAAACCGACCTTGGTCGAGCGCGCTTTGCAGCTGCGCTGGCAAGGCTTGGATGCTGCGCAAAAACTTGGCCAACAGTGTGGTGTAAAGCGTTTGGTTGTTGGCGCACAGGCGCAGGCCCAAGTTTGTATCAATGCCGGGAATGGACAACAACTGAACCCCGGCCATCGACTTATCACCCCACTGGGCCAGGCAGGCGAACAGGGCATCAGGGTCGATCGGCTTGGCCAGGTGGGCGTTCATGCCTTCGGTCAGGCAGCGGCTGGCCTCTTGGGCGCTGGCGTGGGCCGTCAGGGCGATGATCGGCAGCTTCTCAAAGCGCAGCTGCTGGCGCAATGCCAGCGTGGCCTGATGCCCATCCAGCACCGGCATTTGCAAATCCATCAGCACCAGGCTGTAGGGTAAAGGATCAGGAGCCGCGTGCAACAAATCCAGCGCCTGCTGACCGTTACCTGCCACAGTCACATGCACACCAAATGAAGCCATCAACTCACGGGCAATTTGCTGGTTGATCTCGTTGTCTTCCACCAGCAGCACGCTCAAGCCCGCAAGTTTGTCATGGTGGTCCATTGGCAAATTGCCCATGCTCAAGGCGATCGGGTACGGGCGAATGAGGCCCGCCAGCGTGTCCCACAGCCGGGACTGACTTACTGGCTTGTCCAGAAAAGCGTTGACCCCAACCGCGGTACCCTCGGTGCGCGCCTCATCCGCGCCAAAGGCCGTCACCAGCACCACCGCAGGTTGGTGCGCCAGGGTGGTGTCTTGCACAATGCGCCTGGTGGCATCAAGACCATCCATGCCCGGCATCTGCCAATCCATCATGACAAGTTCGTAAGGGTCGGCCAGATCAGCACCGCGCAGGGCGCTTAAGCCCTCGGCCCCGCCCGCCACCGCGTGCGCTCGTAGCCCCAAACTGGTCAACTGCTCGGTCAAAATTTGTCGTGCGGAATCGTTGTCGTCGACCACCAGGACACGCATGCCATGCTCAGTTCGGGCGGGTAAGGGCACGCGGGTTTGCTGTGCCGACTCACCGAACCAAAGGGTGGCCACAAAGGTACTGCCCACATCGGGTTCAGAACTAACCCTGATGTCCCCGCCCATCATCTCGACAAAACGCTTGGAAATAGCCAGCCCCAGCCCGGTGCCACCAAAGCGCCGGGTGGTGGAACTGTCTGCCTGGTTGAATGAGGTGAACAAGCTCTGGCATTGCCGCTCGGTCATGCCAATGCCGGTGTCGCTCACGCTCACTTGCAGTTGCACCCGGTTGGCCGCATCGGCCTGATCCAAGCTGTCAATCAGGCGCGGCATTAGCGCGATGCCCACCTTGACCTGGCCTGTTTCAGTGAACTTGATGGCGTTGCTGATCAGGTTGGTCAGCACTTGCTTGAATCGGGTGGCATCGCCCAGCAAGGCCTGCGGGACGCCTGGCTGCACATGAATCAAAAATTCAAGATTTTTCTCACGCGCTTTTTGCGCCACTAGCGTGCTCACACTGTCCAGCACGTTGTCTAGCCAGAATGGCACAGACTCCAGCGTCATCTTGTCGGCTTCCATTTTGGAGTAATCCAGAATGTCATTGATGATGCCCAGCAGCGCTTTGCCTTCACTGTGGATTTTTTTCACATAGTCGCGCTGTTTATCGTTCAACGCAGTTTTCAGCGCCAAGTGCGACAGGCCAATGACAGCATTCATCGGGGTGCGAATCTCGTGGCTCATATTCGCCAAAAATTCACTCTTGGCGCGGGTCGCTTCTTCAGCCATGTTTTTGGCGTCTTGGGTCTGCACCACTTGCACGTGCAGTTCTTCGGCCTGGTTGCGCAGTTCTTCTTGCTGAACCGTGAGCTCTTCTTCAGACTGCTGCAACTCATGCGCCTGCGCCAGGGTTTGGGTGAGCAACTCACGGGTGACACGGTTGCGCTCCAAAATTTCCAGATTTAACGCCACCAGAGGCAGCAACTCGTCCAGCAAAGCCTGGTGGCGTGCATTGAAAGCCCCCACACTGCACAGCTCCAGTACCGCCATCACCTGGTTGCTGCCGACACTGATCACCGGGGTGATCAACACATTGCGCGGCTGGGCATCCAACAAGCCAGAGGTCAAGCGCAAATGCGATTGCGCCACATCCGTCAAAGACAGGGGTCTGGCTTGGCTGGCGCACAAACCCACCAGTCCCTGCCCGATGGCAAAGCTCTCTGGCACATTCTCCGCATGGGTCACACCGAAAGAACCTGCCAACCCATAGTGCTGCGGGGTGGCTTGCCACACATACATCAGGCTGGCTTGGGCACCCACCAAATTGCCCAACTGCGTCATCAAGGTGCGGGCAAACTCGCGCTCGTCTTCAATACGCAAAACGCTGGCTTCCACATCAGCAGCACTGGCTTTGACCCACCGCTGGGTCTCCACGTCACGTGCGGCTTGCTGCAGCACAGTGATGGAGCGGGCCATGTCGCCGATCTCATTGCCAAAATCAGTGTGTGGTACGGCTTGATCCAACTGGCCTTGGGCCATCCCGTCCACACTGGCGCGCAACCGCTCAATGGGGCCACGCACCGATGCTGCCAGCAACAAACCCACGCCTAAGCCGGCCAGCAAGCCAATCAACAGCAGGGACAGGCTCAGGTGTTCGGTGCTGCGGGCAAACTGTTGTGCATCGTGCCACGCCTGCAACGCACCTGCTTCCTTCTTCTTGACCAACTCGGCCATCAGCCGGTCGCTTTCTGTAAACACCGCCACGTTATGCGCTTTGAACAGTTCCGTCGCCGTGCCATTGACGCTGAAGTGAGCGTTGTCTGTCACTTGGCTCAAAATATGGTTAACACTTTCCAGGTACAGCGTCACGCTGTCCTGCGTGGCGACCAGCAGGCGCTGATTTTCATTTTCCACAAAATGCGGTTTGCTTTGTTCAATACTGTGCAACAGCAACTGGCGCGCAGCGCTGAGGTCCTGATGCGCTTTGAGGCGCTCGCCGGCATTGGGCGCCAGCAGCATTTGCCGCAGTGCGCGGCCCACTTCCATCAAATGGATATTGGCCTCCTTGATGGCCGATATACCCAGCACTTCCAACTCATACATGCGTCGCACCTGCTCGGCTTGCTGGCGCGCGCTGTAAATCGCCTGGGCACCAATCACCACCGTAAGCCCCAACAGCAAACCAATCCCCCAGCGCAGTTTGTTACCCAGCGTAAGGCGCTCAATAAAGTTCATGATTTTGACGTCCGACGATGTCGGTCACTTGTTGGCTAGCCATTTTGAACAGTTGGGTCAGTTGCACAAAAATCAGTTGAGGTCTGCCGGGCGGGTATCAGTCACACGACGCAGCAGCGGATTAGCAGCAAAACCGTCTTGCAGCGTCGAATAGGTGGGCAGGCACAGGCACACAGAGGTGCCCTGGCCAGGTGTGCTGGTCAAGCTGAGTTGGCCACGGTGCAGTTCAATGATTTCTTTGACGATGCTCATGCCCAAGCCAGTGCCCAAAATCTTGCCCGAGGTGTCGGCTCGATAAAAACGCTCGCACACACGTTTGAGTTGTTCTGCGGTCAAGCCAATGCCGTGGTCAGTAACCGAAATGTTGACCCTGGGTGCCTGGCCCACGGCGTCTTCAACCGCAGCTTTCACATGCACCGCCCCGCCCTGGGGTGAATATTTATAGGCATTCGAGATCACATTGAGCAACGCCTGGCGCAGTTTGCCGGCATCAGCCATCAAATACAAAGGAGACAGAGGCAGGTCCAGCTCCGGGGCGTTGCGCCCAGAAGGCAATTGGTAACCCTTGATCAGATCACATAGCAACTCTTGTAGGTTGACCTGGGTGTAGCGAAAGTCTTTGTCGCGCCGGGCTTCAATGCGGGCCAGGTCAAGCAGCTCATTGAGGATGTCGGCCATCAACCTGGACTGCTCGTAGATGGTGTTCAAGAACTCCTGTTGGGTGGGTTCATCAAACTTTTCATGCAGCAAAATTTCTGAAAAACCAAAGATGCTGGCCATCGGGGTGCGAAGCTCATGTGCGGCGGTGGCCAAAAATTCGCTCTTCATGTGGTCAACTTCGGTTTCGACCGTGACATCGCGCAAGTACAAAATTTGCGACACCTGGCCGGTGGTGTTGCTGCGCAAGCCTACTTGCAACACCCGTTTTGTGGGCAAGGCCAGTTCAATCAACTCACGCTTTTCGGCTCCGCCGTGCAGGGCTTGGTCACGCAAGGCGGCGACACCAACAAACGGGGTGCCCGGCGCGCAGCGCTGTGCCAGCCAAACCGAAAAATCGTGCTCACACAGACCCGCCAACTGTTGCGCGCCTTGGCCGGTCAATTGGGTGAACGCCGGGCTGATGTACTTCACGCGTTTGTGCGCATCAAATGACACAAAGCCGTCAGGGCTAAGCTCAAAAATGGCATTGAGCTGTTCGTTGCGTTCCTCAATCTGGCGGTTCGCGTTGTCTGTTGCGCGTTTGGCTTGGCGCAGGCTTTCTGACAACTCCTCCAACGCCAGGCGCTCACGCAACTGGCGCCGCTGCCATAGCATCAGAGAGGCAGCAGCTAACAATAACAAAGCAAGCTGCACGGCGGTAAGCGTCAAAATCTGGTTGTTCTGTGACAGCAGTGCAGCTTTTTGGCGCTCCACGGTTTTGGCAATCAAGGAATTTGCAGACAAGCTCAGTGCCTGCACGTCAGGGCCCAACGCGTTGTAGCCGTCCAGTAGTGCAACCAATGTAGCCTTTTCCAAAGGGGTTTGCACCAACGCCTGATCCGTGCTTGCGATCAATGTGTCAACTTTTGGCAAGGTATCTTGGTACGCTGGCAACTGCAATAAATCGCCCGTGCTGGGGTTGTCGCGCAACAGGTTGAGCCGGCTGATAAAGATGTCATAGCGCAGGCTCAGGGCGTCGGCATCGGGTGGTGTACGGCTGTTGATGCTGCTATCAAGCGTTTGACGAAAACGCAAAAATTCGCGTTCAAACTGAAATACCAAGGTGCTGACCATGTCAGCCTGCAAATTGTTGCCAGCCAGGATGGCCTGGCGCTGGGTAAGTTGCAACACCAGCAGCACGGCCATCACCAATGCCATGCTGACGGTGCCCAGTGCCGGCCAGGTCAAGTAACGACGGTTTTGCAGCTGCACCATGAAAAATCAGCGCAAGTCCGCCGGACGCGAGTCAGCCATGCGACCGCTCGGCGTGGTGTGAGTCGGCAAACACAGCCACACAGACGTGCCTTGGCCAGGCGTGCTGTCAATGCTGAGTTGGCCGAGGTGCAGCTCAATGATTTCTTTGACGATGCTCATGCCCAAACCGGTGCCCAAAATCTTGCCCGAGGTGTCAGCCCGATAAAAGCGTTCGCAAACCCGTTTGATTTGCTCTGGGGTTAAGCCTATGCCATGGTCAGTGATCTCAATGCACACCATGGGCGGCTGCCCGGCAACATCGGGAACCCAGGCTCTGATTTGCACCGAACCACCGTTGGGCGAGTATTTGTAGGCGTTGGAGATCACATTCAGCAGCGCTTGGCGCAGTTTGCCCACGTCGGCCATCAAGCAAAGTGCTTGTCCTGGCAAGTTGAGCTCAGGCACACTGCGCCCGGCGGGCAAGGGGTAGCTCTTGCCCAGATCAGTCAGCAGTTCGTGCAATTCAATCTGGGTGTATCGAAAGTCTTTGTCACGTCGGGCTTCAATGCGCGCCAAGTCAAGCAGTTCATTGAGTATGTTCGCCATCAGCTTGGACTGGCTGTAAATGGTGTCCAAAAACTCATGCTGGGTGGCACTGTCAAACGCCTGATTCAGCAAGATTTCGGAGTACCCCAAAATACTGGCCATCGGCGTGCGCAGTTCGTGTGCAGCGGTGGCCAAAAATTCGCTTTTCATGTTGTCGACTTCGGTCTCGCGGGTCACGTCGCGCAGGTACAAAATTTGTGATACCTGGTTTGACCCGCTGCAGCGCATACCCATCTGCAACACGCGCTTGTGGGGTGCATTGAGCTCAATCACTTCACGGTGATCAGGTCGGCCACTTGACACTTGTGCACGCAAAGCGGCAACGCTCACGAAATCTCTGTTGGGCGTGCAACGCTGCGCCAACCAAGCTGAGAAATCGCGCTCGTCCAGGCCCTCTAGCTGCTCTTCGCCCTGGCCGGTCAATTGTGCAAACGCCGTACTGACGTATTTGACGCGTTTGTGCACATCAAAGGACACAAAGCCATCTGGACTCAATTCAAAAATGGCGTTGAGTTGCTCATTGCGCTCTTCAACCTGCTGCTGCGCCCGCTGGCGGATACCAAACTCCCGGCGCAACTGGCGCAAATAGCGTGTTAACGCAGCAGCCAGCGCCAGAATCAACAAGCTGACCATGGCCGCTTGCAGCCATAGCGCTTGTTTGGCGCTGTTGTGGTTAGCCAGCAGGTAATGGGTATCCAGGCCATCCACCACCACCAGTTGGTAACCGGGTATCTTGCGGTAAAAATACAACCGGTCAATGCCGTCGACTATCGAGCGATTACTGTAGCTCCCCTCAAGCTGGCCCTGCGCCATGCGCGTAAACATGGGCGCACCGGCGGCGTTGGCGCCTACATCTTCCTTGTCGCCGACCCTGCGCACGCGGGCAATGCCGTCAAGGCCATACAGCGCCACCACACCCTGGCTGCCCAATTTGAGATCGCTGTAGAAATGATTGAAATAGTCCACCGCAATCGACACCACCACCACGCCCGCAAAGTCACCGTTGTCGCGGGTGATGCGCCGTGTCAGCTGAATCGACCACTCGCCGCTGGCACGCCCAAGCACCGGCTTCGACACAAACAGCTCGCCGTTGTCGGCAGCCACATGCACCTTGAAGTGCTCGCGATCTGACAAATCAAGCTTGCCGGTAACGGGCAAGTTGGCCAACACATAAATACCGCGCGCATCAATGATGCCAACCTGCGGAAAAATTTCGGCGTCAATCACGCCCTTGCGCGTGAGCTCAGCCAGATCGAGTTTGTTGCCAATTTCAAGATAGCGCGATTGGATGAAGCGAATCACCTGGTCAGCACCGCGAAACGTGCGGTTGGCATGCTCCTGTCTGACGCGGGTCAGGTTGGCCAAATCGTGCTCGGCAGTAGCAATTTCTTTGTCGTGGCTTTCATTGACCAGAGCAACCACATGCCACCAGCTCAGCCCCAGCAACACAGCAGCGGCAAGCCAAAGCAAGATCAACGTGCGACGGTAGTTGGTGGCAATGGTTGACATGGTGGTTACTTTGGCTTTAAACAATGCACTTCAAAGGGGCAGCGCTGGCGAGACTGGTTTGAACTGGGCCAGCAGTGCTTGCGCCGTCATGGGGCGACCCGTGAAGTAGCCTTGAATCAGGTGACAGCCCTGGTTTGTGAGCACCTGGTATTGCTCGCTGGTTTCAACGCCTTCTGCAACCACTTCCAATCCCATCGCCAGACCCAAACTGACGAAGCATTGGCTAATGGCTCGTGCATTGAGGCTGGTGGCCAAATCACGCACAAAGCTCTGGTCAATCTTGAGGCGGTCTACCGGCAGCGTATGTAGGCGTGACAGGCTTGAAAATCCGGTGCCAAAGTCATCAACGGCAATCTTCACACCCAGCGCACGCAAGGACTGCAAACGCTGCTGTCCGTCAGACTCGCATAGCAGTGCCTCGGACTCGGTGACCTCTAGTTCCAGCAGGTGCGGAGCGATACCGGTGGCCAGCAATATCTGACAAACCCGATTGGGAAAATCGGGGTCATTCAATTGCCGCGCTGACACATTGACTGCCATGGTCAGTTGGTGCAAGCCAGCCTCCTGAAACTGCTTAAGCTGGCGACAAGCGCTGTCAAGCACCCAATCACCCAGCGGCAAGATGGCACCGGTTGCTTCTGCCAGCGGTACAAAGGTCAGCGGCAACACCGAGCCCAGCGCGCCGTGGGTCCAGCGCAGCAAGGCCTCACAACCGCACAGGGCCCCACCGGCCGTCACTTGCGGCTGGTACACCAAGTGCATCTCATTGCGCTCCAGGGCCTGCCACAAGTCATGCCCCAGATTGGCAACACCGTTAAGGTCGCCCCTGCCTTCATGCAGACAGAAGTGATTGCCACCAAAGCGTTTGGCAGCGTACATCGAGCGGTCGGCGTGCTTCAGCAATGTCACCATGTCGCCGCCGTCTTGCGGGTATCTGGCACAGCCAATGCTGGCCCCCACCAGCAACTTGTGCCCACCAACAATGATCGGCGCGCCGAGCTTGGTGAGCACAGTGCTGGCGATCGACTCAACATCTGCCGCACGCACCGCGCCTTGCAGCATGATGACAAACTCGTCACCGCCCACGCGGGCGGCCGTGTCACCCTGACGCACTGATTTCTTAAGTCGCCGGGCAACCTCTTGCAGCACCTGGTCACCGACCTCATGGCCAAACTTGTCATTGATGGGTTTAAATCGGTCCAGGTCAATAAATAGCAGACTCAAACCCAAGCCGTCACGCTGGGCCTGACTGAGAGACTGGGCCACCCGGTCTTCCAACAGGCGGCGGTTCGGCAGGCCAGTGAGTGTGTCGTGGTATGCCATGCGCGCGAGTTGATCGGTGTCCACGCGCTGGTGCGCGCCGTCTGCAAATACCGAAAGGTATGCCAGCGTGTCACCGGTGACATTCTTGACCGCTTTGACTGTCTTCCATTCGGGGTAAATCTGGCCACCTTTGCGACGGTTAAAGAACTCGCCAGACCAGCTCCCCAGCGTGCTCAATTCACTCCAAAAAGACTGATAGAAGGCGTCGTCGTGGCGACCTGCGCTCAGCAATTCAGGGTTGCGTCCGATCACTTCGCTGGCCTCAAAGCCAGTGATTCGAGTGAACGCGGGGTTGGTGGCACAAATGGCTGCACTGGCATCAGTGAGCAACAGGCCGAACCCGCTGTCATTGAGCAAATTAAATTGTTGCAGCGCACTCAGTGCGTCTGGCATGTCTGGATTAGCGGGGTGCAAAAGCCAGAAAAATTCAACCTTGGCGTAGGTTTGCAGCGGAACAATCAGCACATCAAATTGGCAGATGCTGTCAACCTCAACCCCGTCATATAAACCAATTTGGCATTGCAGTATGGCGGAGCTACCGTTCATGTAGACCAGCTGCGCCAACACGGTGACAAGCGTTTGCTGCTGTGCTCGCGGCACCAATTGCATCAGGGACAGGCCACGCAAGCCAGGCCCCGGCGCGCCCAGCAACGGCTCGGTGCAGGCGTTGACCTGGGCGATCATGCCACTGCTGTCCGTGACCAGATATGGGGTAAGTCCCTCGCGAATGCCAACCAGCAGCAGGTCGTTACTCAGGCTGGCGCGACCTTGCGATTGCAGCACGGCCTGGTAGCGTGCCTGCACTCGGCTGTGCTGCTCCATCAGCTCCTGCATGTCTTGCGCGTAGCGGTACAGCTGGTTGCGCAAGTCATTGGGCGCAGCGCTCGAAGGGTGTGGTGTCATTGAAGTTGCTCGGCAGAAAAGCTCAGGCGCGCGCCAAGATGTTTGGCATTGCGAAGCGCTGCTTCGGCGTGCCTGAACACGGAGGCCACATCGTCGCCGTTTCGTGGAAAAGCTGCGCCACCAAAGCGGATGCCCAGGTCGAATGGCTCCCTGCGGCTTAGAAATGGGGCATTCAGCTGGATGGTGATGGCATTGGCGACGCTTTCTGCGTCATTGCGGTCAACCACACCAGGTAAGAGAATCACAAATACGCCGCCGTCAAGTCGGGCCACCGTGTCGGCGCGACGAACAGAGGTCTTCAGGCGTTCACTGACCTCGCGAAGTACTTGGTCGCGGAGGTCTGCGCCAACTTTGTGCTCGATTGCGAGAAGCTGGCTCAGCTCAAGCAGCAACACATACATGCCGGTCTTTTTACAGCTTGGGTCCGCCATGGTCATGGTAAGGCGATGTTCGAGCAGTCGACGGTTTGGCAGACCAGTCAGTGGATCGTGGTAGGTCAACTGCGGCATTTTCCCGGTGCCATGGTCATGGTCATGGTCATGGTCATGGTCATGGGACGACTTGTCGTCATAGGCAGCCAGGTAGCAAATGGTGTCGTTGATGTCATTCTTGACCGCCTTGACGGTGGTACGCGAAAAGAAAATCTCGGCGCTTTTCCGACGGTTGAAAAGTGTCCCGCTCCAGTGGCCGTTGCTGTTTAACTGACGCCAGAATATTTTGTGAAACTCTGCGTCCTGCAGCCCCGCGCCAAGCTTGCTTGGGTTTTCGCCCTGGAGTTCAGTGGCGGCATGGCCAGTGATATGGGTCATTGCGTGGTTGACAGCATAGATGGTCGCATCCGCAGCGTTGATGGTCAGCCCTTCGGCACAGGTTTCAAAGAAAGGAAACGTCTTCAGGATGTCGAGTGCGTTGGCCTGGACGGACGCCGCGTGGTCAAGCATCCAGTAAATCCTGACCTGCCCCTGATCACGCACTTGCATGACCAGTGCGTTAAAGCTGCGGGGAATCGCGTGGTGTTCGGTCAGCTGTAAATCAAGCTTGCGTTGGTGAATAGCTCCCATGCCTGCGCCGCTGCCCAGTTGCTCCAGTAGCCCTTGCGTGCTGAGCAACTGTTCGGCTGGCAGCCACGCCAAGATGCTCAGACCTCGGGCTGCCGCAGTCTGGGTACCAAGGATGCTTTGTACAGCCGGACTGATGAATTCGATCTCGCCCAGGCGGTTAGTCGCCAAATACATCGCATCGGGTTGAAGCATCGCCTTCAGAAGCATGTCCTCATGGGCTTCGCCACTGCCAAGGGACTCAAGCACCTGCTGATGGCGCTGCTGCAGTGAGACGTGCTGGCCCATCAAGTCCTGCAAGTCCTGCGCGTAGCGGTACAGCTGATGATGCAAGTCCTCACGGGAGGTCGTTTCAAGCAAGGTGATGCTGTTGGTGGGGGCCGCCTGCCTCATTTCACATGACTCCGCACCCAGGACACCACTTGCAACGGGCTGAAAGGTTTGATGAAGTAGGCATCAGCCCCGCGCTGGCGGGCGTCATCATGATCAGCAGATTGCCCGCGCGCGGTGATCATGGCCACAAGGGTGTCACGCGTGGCAGGGTCGGCCTTGATGGCGTCAAGCACCTGCAGGCCGTCGAGTTCCCCTGGCATCATCACATCCAGCAGCACGACT
Organism: Rhodoferax sp.; assembly: GCF_028688795.1. Lineage (GTDB taxonomy): Bacteria > Pseudomonadota > Gammaproteobacteria > Burkholderiales > Burkholderiaceae_C > Rhodoferax. Next base: position 69,952 of record NZ_JAQTXM010000021.1, read on the forward strand.
TTGGGATGGTGGTGGTGAATGGCTTCAAGTGCGCTAGCACCATCCTCGGCCTCGATGATCTGGAACGTTTTGCCCAGCGTGATGCTGAGCAGGCGGCGTATGTCAGAGTGGTCGTCAACGATGAGGATGGTGTGCATGGCGAGTTCCTTGTTAGATGAGGGAAGGTGTTGCAAAAAATGCATTGGCATGGCGGCTGCGCGATTCCATGCGGCCAAACAAGGCGCGACTGTCATCGTTCCAGACCAGGCCCAACTTTTCGCAAGCGGCGCTGGACAGGTGGGTGACGCGGTTGTCTGCGCGGTCAGCGAGGTCAAGCGCGTTGCTCAGGACTTCAGCCACATGGACCAGAGGTACCAGCGCGATGCCAAGCGCCGCATCTGGCTGGTGATGACCCCCGATGGCCGCAACGATGTCAGCCGGCAAATGCCAGGACTCGGCCAGCCAGGCGCCAATGAGGCTATGGTCCACGCCAAAGTATTTGCGTTCAAGCACGTCTACACCGATGGCGAGGGCAGTTGCCTCGCGCCAGCAGGCTTGCGCAGCTTGGGCGTTGAAGTGGTACAGCCAGAGCTGGCCCATGTCATGCAGCAGACCGGCCACCAGGGCTGCGGCGGGGGACACCGGCGCGACGATGTACCGTGCCAGTTCTTCGCAACTGACCCCCACGGCCACACTGTGCTGCCAGAAACTTGAAGACATGCCGCTTCGGCTCGCACCAGCCACAAAGGTGTTGAGGCTGCTGATGAGCGTGATGTGGCGCACCCGGTCAACGCCAACGAGCGCGGTGGCCATGGCAATGTCAAAGACCTCGGCGTCTCGGGTTCCGCGCATGGCCGCGGTGTTGGCCACCGAAAGCACCCGGGCGCTGATGATCGGGTCGCGGCTGATGGCCTGCACCAGCAGGTCGAAATTGCCATCTGGGTCATCCAGCGCGGCAATGATTTCGGCAATGACAACCGGAAAGCCGGGCAGACTACGGCTGCCTTTGATGACCAGTTCACGGGTGAGGGTTGCGCTGCTCATCATGCACTCCGGTAGGCCAGCACCTGGTCAAAAAAAGCGGCCATGTTGGGTTCACTCAGATCAGCACCGTCAAACAGGGTCAAGACACGCCCTGCTGCTTGGGCGGTATCAAGAGCCACTTGTTCGTCGCTCCGGTCGTCCGGTTGATCGATGTAAATGAATTCTGCGTGATGCACGCTGAGCTGACTGAGATTTTCTTCAGTCAGGACGTGCCCTGCCGGCAGCGCCAAGCTCAAAAAGCCGTGGTGAACCACCTGGGCGGTCTGACTCAGCACCATGCCGACTTGCGCCAGCTCCAGGGGAATATATTTGTGGCGCATTCGCATGATGTGTGGGGCACGTTGGATCAGAGACGCGGCAGCTGAAAACTGCTTTGCTTCACCAGGCCCACCGCAATATCGACCAGGCGGTCGTATGGAATGGGCTTGCTCAAGACCTCAATGCCTTCAGGTAGACCGCCTCGCACAGCAATGGCTGCGGCATCAAGGCCAGACACCACCACAATGGTGGTTTGGGCCATCTCTGGGGCTTTGCTAAGCACGCGCAGCATGCTAAAACCATCCATGCCCGGCATGTTCAAGTCGGCAATCAGCAGGTCTGGGCCGCCGCGACCAAGCATCATGAGGGCCGACACGGCGTTGTCCACACAGATCACCTCGGGCTGCATCGGCCAGCGCGTCAGATTGGCTTTGTACAAGCGCAACAACGCGGGGTCGTCTTCGACCACCATCACACTGAGCCTGCGTGGCTGGTTGGTCAGCAAGCGGTTGTCGGTTTGGGCCACGACGGATTGGGGCGCTTTATGAAGCAGGCTGTCAACTGAAGCCCTCATGACGCGGCGATGTCCACCCGCCGTTTTCCAAGCCTGCAGCAAACCACTTTCAACCCAAAGCTGGACCGTGCCGACCGACACACCCAGCAGGGTGGCCGCCTCACGTGTGGTGCAAAAAGATTTTTCAACTACAACAGATTCAGGTGACATTTTTGGTTTCACTCCGGGTGTGCACAGAAAACGCAACTCGTCGATCTTGGAGTTCGGGCATGTCTTGCAAATTTTGAAAGGTGCAAGCGGGCGATGTCTCTATGACAATTCCCTGCGGTGGAAGATGCCTTCAATTTTTTTACTCAGGGTATTCGCGTTGAAGGGTTTGAGGATGTAGCCGTCAGCACCAGCCTGGGCGGCATCAACGATGTTGGCCTTTTGCGACTCGGCGGTAACGAGCAAAAAAGGGACAGCTTGCAGCGCAGCAGAACGCCGCACCGCTTTGAGCAACTCCAGCCCATTCATGTTGGGCATGTTCCAGTCACTGACGACCAACTGAAAATCGCTTCGCTCAAGCTGGCGCAAGGCTTGAGCGCCATCTTCAGCCTCTGCAACATGACCAAAACCGGCTTGCCGAAGCAAGCCAACAACGATCTGCCGCATGGTCGCAAAGTCATCGACCACCAAAACAGTGCAATTTGAAAAATCCATGAACATTACCAGTAGCTGCGTGGGCTAATCATATTGCTTTTGGCTTTATTTGTCAAAATTTAACAATAAATGTTTATTTATGTCTTTTTCCGTCAATTTTTGTTAAGGCCGTTTGAATGGCCAGACGCATTTGTGCCACCAAGCCTATGCGCAAGGCTTTGTTGCCCTCAAACAGGTAGACCAGGATGTTCGAAAACAGGCTGTTGCCAGAACGCTGTGGGCGTCAGAAAGTGATGCACCCCTGCGCCACCAAATCAACTGGCATGGCGCAAGAAACCAAATGTCGGGAAGTTTGACAGCCAGGTATGGGCTGCAGTGCGTGGCTGCGCTGGTACTCGTTAGCCTGAATGCTTGCCAGTGGCGTCGTAGCAATTAAAAGCCATCTCAGGCACGCGCCCCGCCATCAGTTCAGTCAGCGCTTTGCCGGAGCCAGCGCCATGGGTCCAGCCCAGCGTGCCGTGCCCGGCGTTGACCCACAGACCGCGCACCTTGGTTTGGCCAATGAACGGGATGTTGGTGGGGGTGGCCGGGCGCAAACCAGCCCAATAGTTGGGATTACCGCCGTCTTCAGGCGCGCGGGTGTCGCACACGCCGGGCATGACTTGCTCTATGCGCCGTGACAACATGCGGCAGCGGGCCCGTGCCACCGGGGAATCCAGCGTGAGGTTGTAGTCGCCCACCTCAATGGTGCCGGCCACGCGGAGTTCGTTACCCAGTCGGCTCATGGCAATCTTCTTTTCGTCGTCGATCATCGACACCTGGGGCGCTGCCTCAGGCCGCAATATCTTGAAGGTGGCGCTGTAGCCTTTGCCGGGGTAAATCGGCAGGCTGACACCCACCCTGCGCAGCAGCGGGGCGCTGTAAGAGCCGCAGGCCACCACCACATGATCGGCCTTGAGTACTTTCACACTTTCCACATTTTTTATGTCATTTTGACCTATAGCCCCCGTAGATGTTGCGCGAACAGCTACAGATTCAATAGTATTTCCAAGGCACTTCAAGGCCACCACGTCATGCGAATACAGAAACTCGACACCCCGCGCACGGCACTTGGCCGCCAGCGCCTGGGTGAAGGCCCTGGCGTCGCCCGACTCGTCGGTAGCCGTAAAGGTGCCGCCCACAAGGTGCTCGCTAAATGACGCCAAAGCGGGCTCCAGGCGCAGCAGCTCAGCGCGGTCAATCACCTGGCGCGAGACGCCGTAGCGGCGCATCAGCGCAGCAGCTTCACCGGCGGCATCAAACGATTTCTGATCGGTGTAATAGTGGGCAATACCTTTTTCAAGCCGGTTATAGGCAATGCCAGTGTCAGCCACCAGATCTTTCATCGCGGCGTGGCTGTAGGCGCCCAAGGCAACAAGTTGCCGCACGTTGCGCTCAAAGGCGCGGTCGTTGCACTGGCCCAAAAAAAGCAGGCTCCAGCGCCATTGTTGCCAGCTCAGCCGTGGGCGAAACAGCAGCGGGGCTTCTTTGCTGAGCATCCATTTGAGCGCTTTCATCGGCGCGTCGCGGTTCGCCCAGGGCTCGCAGTAGCTCACAGAAATTTGCGCTGCGTTGGCAAAACTGGTCTCCATGGCGGCGTCTGGTTGACGCTCTACCACGGTCACTTCGTGGCCTTGTTCAAGCAAATGCCAGGCGGTACTGATGCCGATGATGCCTGCGCCGAGAATGATGATTTTCATGGGGCGCGAGTGTCGGCGACTGGGCGCAGCATTAGTCATAGAATTAAATTAATCCTGAAAACATTAGCAACCCTTATTGATTAATGCCCCATGAGCACCTTTGATCCTGACGCCCTGGAATGCCTCGCCGCCATTGTGGAAGAAGGCGGTTTTGAGCGCGCTGCGGTGCGTTTGTCTATCACCCAGTCGGCCGTGTCGCAGCGCTTGCGCTCGCTTGAGGTGCAAGTGGGTACGGTGCTGATTGTGCGCAGCCGCCCCTTGAAAGCCACCACCGCCGGGCGTTTGCTGCTGAAACACGCCATGCAGATGCGCCTGCTGCGCGCTGACCTGGAGCGCGACCTGAAAGACATGGCGCCGGGTGTGGCCGGGGTGGCAGGCGAGGAGGAACGCATCTCGATTGCCATCAACGCCGACAGCATTGCCACCTGGGCGCTGCCGGCCCTAAGCCCGTTGGCACACCAGGGCTTGGGGCTGGAGATCATCACCGACGACCAGGACTTCACGTTTGAGTGGTTGCGCGAAGGCCGGGTGCTGGGCTGCGTGACCACCTTGCCGGCCGCCTTGCGCAGTTGCAAGGTGGTGCCGCTTGGCGCCATGCGCTACATGGCGGTGGCCACCCCCGCCTTCGCCGCCAAGCGTTGCCCGGACGGCCTCACCCCCCACAACTTCAGCAGCCTCCCCTTCATTGCCTTCAACCGGAAAGACGATTTGCAAGCCGAGTTTGTGGCTGGCGCCTGCGGGCTCAAACAGGTGTCGCTGAGCCAAATGTACGTGCCCAGCTCTGAAGGCCAGGTGCACGCCGTGCTGGCGGGCTGGGGCGTGAGCGTGTTGCCCGAGTTGCAGGTGCGAGAGCACTTGCGCTCAGGCGCGCTGCTTGACCTGATGCCTGGGCACAGCCTCTCGGTGGCACTGTACTGGCACTGCTGGAACCTGGACTCGGTGGTGCTTGACGCCCTCACCCTCGCCCTGAAAACTTCAGCAGCAGTTGTCTTGACGCACGTGGCTGCCGCCTGACACACCAACGCGACGCATAAGCCGCGCACAAATGCCCAGCGCCAAAGATGCCTGATCCGGGGAACAGCTGAACCCTTGAGTCACAAAACAGCCTTAGCGCCTGAAATTTGAAGACCTCGGATAACATCCGGCCATGACCTCTGATGCCGCGCCCAAACTCACTTTCAAACAACGCATGCTGATCGCGCGCGAAGAAGCCATCGTGCACGCGGTGAACCGCCTGCTGGCCGAAAAAGGCTTTGACGCCATGACGGTTGACGAGGTCGCGGCCCAGGTGGGCATTGCCAAAGCCAGCCTGTACAAGCACTTTCCCAGCAAAGAAGACTTGGCCGCTGCCGCCATGGTGCGGGTGATGCGCCGCGCGCAGGATTTCATCAATGCGCTGCCGCAAGAGGCATCACCGCTGGAGAATTTGCGCAGCGTGGTTCGCTGGGTGCTCCAGGTTAAGCTGGCCGGTGACATGCCCACCCTGCCCAGCCAGAATTCAAGCCTGCGCAGCGCCTTGCTGGGCAACCGTGCCTACATGGACGGCCTGATGGAAATCAGCGACACACTGGGTGCGTGGATTGAAGCGGCGCAAGCGGGGGGGCAACTCAATGCCCAGCTGCCCGCGATTGCCATTTTGTACACCTTCTTTGCCCGGGCCTGCGACTCCGTGGTGGAGTTCTTGCAGATGGGCGAGCTGTTCACCGACGAGCAGATTGTGGACATGGTGCTGACCACTTGTTTTGATGGTCTAAATGCCCGTCAACCCTCATAAATAAAGCGTAAGCAGCTACTTTTAATATAGCTGGCAAGACTTTTTAGCGCACCACCAACACCGGCACTTTGCAGCCGGCCAGCACTTGGGTAGCCACGGAGCCCACCACCAGATTCATCAGTGCGCCGTGGCCGTGCGAGCCCATCACCACCAGGTCAAACTTGCCGTCGTCGGCCATTTTTGCGATCAATTCGCCGGGTTTGCCGGTTTTCCAGAGGCAGGTGGCAGTGATGCCGTGGCGCGCCAGAAACTTGGTGACAGGGCCCATCACGCGCTGGCCTTCGTCTTCGTAGTATTTGTGCACCAACTCTTTGCCCAAAGCTGCGCGGGCCTGCGTTGGCAAGACCAGTTGCGCGGTGAACGCGGTGTACTCGTTTTTTGGCGAGAACAGGTCATTGGCAGCCAGGTAGGCCAGCATTTTTTTGGTGTATGTGCTGCCATCAACGGCCAGAAGAATCTTCATGGGGAACTCCTAAATAAAGTGATGCCAGTTTACCCAAGGGGGCTGCGGCCGTGTTGCCCCAAGTCAAGAAAACGTCAAGCTCACACACTTAAGCACAAGACTGGGTCAAAGTGGGCTTGCTCGTTTTTGCGGGCATAACCCATCGGGTTAGCGACCACGCGACAGCCCTCATGGGTGTAGTGGCTGGGTGCATGCAAATGTCCGTGTAGCCAAAGATTGGCTTGCGGCAGCAAGTGGTCCAGCGCATTGCAAAACCCCGCCGTGCCGGGTGCGCGGCCATAACGCGGGTCGGCACTGTGCAGGCTGGGGGCAAAGTGCGTCACCACCAAGGTGCGGCCGTCAAAGGGCTCGGCCAAGGCATCCGTCAGCCATTGCTGGCAAAGCAGCCCTTGCTCCCGCACCTGCGCTGCCAGCCAGGGCTCACCGTGGCGCGTGGTACCGGTCTTGGCTAGGTAATAGTCGGCCGCGCGAAAGGCTTTACTGCGCGCCTTGAGTTGTGCCGCCAACAACTGCGCCTGGGGGGTGTGAACGGTGGTGGCGCGCGGCGTCAGCGCGTCAAAATCGGTCCACAGCGTGGTGCCAATGAAGCGCAGCGGCACCTCGTTGGCTTTGCCTGGCCAGTGCAGCACCTCGCGCTCCAACCAGATCAGGCCCAGGCGATCGCAGGTGGTGCGCAGTCGGGCGTGGGCGGCATCAAAATCCAGCCCGTCGTACTCGTGGTTGCCGGGCACAAAAATGACCGGTGTGGGCCAGCCATGCAGCGGCGAAAAACGCGTCAACCCAAAGTCGTCTTCCTGCAACTGCGAGCTGCTTTGGTACGAGCCGATGTCGCCCGCCAGCACCAGCACATCAGCACCCACAGCAGGTGTCGGCTGCCAGTGCGGTTGGCATTCAAGGTGCAGGTCAGAGAGCAGTTGGATGTTCATGGAGGCTTTGGGTGATCAGGCAAGATTTGACACCAACAAAAAAGCCACCAAGGAAGGTGGCTTTTTGATGCGGTCAGACGCAGGCCTGACCCGTCGCAATTGACGCTGCTTTAGTCGTTCAGGCGGCTTTCCATCGCGACCTTGGTGTCAATCAAGGCTTTCGGCATGTGATAGGCCAACTGCTCAAAATGGCTGTCATGCAGCTTGAACTCGTCCGCCCAGGCGGCCTTGTCGATGCTGGTGACGGTGTTGAACTGCTCGGGCGTGAAGGCCAGGCCGGTCCAGGTGAGTTCGTCAAATAACGGGCCAACGCCAAACATGGTGTCGACACCATGGGCCTTGCCTTCAACGCGGTCAATGATCCACTTGAGCACACGCATGTTGTCGCCATAGCCCGGCCAGGCGAATTTGCCGTCCGCGCCCTTGCGGAACCAGTTCACACAATAAATATTGGGCAATTTACCGCCGGTGGCTTCGAGCTTGGCTTCCATGTCGAGCCAATGCTGGAAGTAGTCGCTCATGTTGTAGCCGCAGAACGGCAACATGGCAAACGGATCGCGGCGCACCACGCCCATTTGGCCCACAGCGGCAGCGGTGGTCTCGGAGCCCATGGTGGCGGCCATGTAAACGCCTTCCATCCAGGTACGGGCTTCGGTCACAAGCGGCACGGTGGTGGAGCGGCGGCCACCAAACATGAAGGCGTCAATGGCCACACCGTTGGGGTTGTCCCATTCGGGGTCAAGCGCCGGGTTGTTGGCCGCAGCCACGGTGAAACGCGAGTTGGGGTGCGCCGCCTTGGCGCCGGTGGCCTTGGCGATCTCAGGCGTCCAGTCTTTGCCTTGCCAGTCGATCAGGTGGGCGGGGATACCGCCACCGTCTTGCTCCATGCCTTCCCACCACACATCGCCATCATCGGTGAGCGCGACGTTGGTGTAGATCACGTTTTTGTCCAGGCTGGCCATGCAGTTGGGGTTGGTGTGGAAGTTGGTGCCGGGAGCCACGCCAAAGTAACCGGCTTCGGGGTTGATGGCATACATCTTGCCGTCGGCGTGCGGCTTGATCCAGGCGATGTCGTCACCAATGGTGGTGACTTTCCAGCCTTCAAAACCAGCGGGGGGCACCAGCATGGCAAAGTTGGTCTTGCCGCAGGCGCTGGGGAAAGCGGCTGCCACGTGGTATTTTTTGCCTTCAGGGTTGGTCACGCCCAAAATCATCATGTGCTCGGCCAGCCAGCCTTCGTCACGCGCCATGTTGGAGGCAATACGCAGCGCAAAACACTTCTTGCCCAGCAGCGCGTTGCCACCGTAGCCTGAGCCAAAGCTCCAGATTTCACGTGTTTCAGGAAAATGAACAATGTATTTGTTCTTGTTGCAAGGCCATGTCACATCGGCTTGACCGGCTTCAAGCGGTGCACCCACGGTGTGCATGCAGGGCACAAACGCGCCATCGGTACCCAACACGTCATAGACCTTTTTGCCCATGCGCGTCATGATTTTCTGGTTGACGGCCACGTAGGCGCTGTCGGTCAGTTCAATGCCAATGTGGGCAATGTGCGAGCCCAGCGGGCCCATGGAAAACGGCACCACGAACATGGTGCGGCCCTTCATGCAGCCGTCAAACAAGGGGCTCAGAGTGGCGCGCATCTCGGCTGGGGCCATCCAGTTGTTGGTGGGGCCAGCGTTTTCTTTTTTCTCGGAGCAGATAAAGGTGCGGTCTTCCACGCGGGCCACGTCGCTTGGGTCAGAGCAGGCCAGGAAACTGTTGGGGCGCTTGGCTTCGTTGAGTTTGACGAAGGTGCCGGAGTCGACCAATTGCTGGCACAGGCGGGCGTACTCTTCTTCAGAGCCGTCACACCAGTACACATTGGCGGGCTTGGTGAGTGCGGCCATGTCCGCCACCCAGGCGATCAGTTTGGCGTTTTTGACATAAGCGGGAACAACAAGGGTCTGGTTTGGCATGGCGGGGAGTCCTCTAAGTAAATAAAAAGGCGGAAGTGTTGGCCCTGAAAACCGGGTCAGACAACTAAAACCTGTCTATTTTAGAGAACCAGCCCGGCAGTTACCTGACGGTTACATCAGCAATTCCACTCAGGTTTGACCTATGACAAACCTTCGGCCAGCGCTAATGCACCCATTGCGCGTCCATGCCGGCAACCTGCAACGCCGCCAGAACCTCGCTGATGTGCTGCGGCCCGCGGGTCTGGATGACCAGCTCGATCTCGACGTTTTGCGCCGCCAGCGTGGTAAATGCCCGCTGGTGGTGCACCTCGTTGATGTTGGCGCCAGCTGCGGCTACCGTGGCGGTGATCAGGGCCAGCGTGCCTGGAATGTCACGGGCGCTCACCTTCAGGCGGGCCAGCCGCCCAGCGCGCACCATGCCGCGCTCAATGATGGCAGCCAGCAGCAGCGGGTCGATGTTGCCGCCGCACAGCACCAGGCCGACTTTTTTGCCTTTGAAGCGCGCAGGGTACTTCAGCAGCGCTGCCAGCCCCGCCGCGCCAGCGCCTTCCACCAGGGTCTTCTCAACCTCCAGCAGCATCACGATGGCTTGTTCAATGTCGCCCTCGTCAACCAACACAATGTCATCCACCAGGCGTTTGATGATGGCCTGCGGCAACTGGCCTGGTGTGCCCACGGCAATGCCTTCGGCAATGCTGCTGTTGCCTTGCGGCAAGTGCGTGCCTTTGATGGCGTTGTACATGGCCGGAAAACGCGTGGCTTGCACGCCGATGATCTCGATGCCGGGGTGGATCGCCTTGGCCGCCGTGGCCATGCCGGCAATCAGCCCGCCGCCGCCAATGGCCACCACCAGGGTGTCGAGCTCGGGCGCGTCAGCCAGCATCTCAAGTGCCACGGTGCCCTGGCCGGCCACGATGTCGGGGTCGTCATAGGGGTGCACAAACACCAGGTGTTGCGCTTGCGCCAGCAGCAGCGCATGGCTGCGGGCCTCGTCCAGGGTGTCGCCGTGCAGCACAATTTCGGCACCAAACCCCCGCGTGCGCTCGATCTTGACGCCAGGCGTGAAGCGCGGCATGACGATCACCGCGCGAATGCCCAGCCGCTGCGCGTGGTAGGCCACGCCTTGTGCATGGTTGCCCGCGCTCATGGCGATGACGCCGCGCGCCCGTTCGTCAGCGCTAAGTTGCGACAGCTTGTTGCAGGCCCCGCGCTCTTTGAACGAGGCAGTGAACTGCAGGTTCTCAAACTTCAGGAACACCTGCGCGCCGGTGATGTCCGACAGCGTTTTGGATGCCACACAGGGCGTGCGCAACAAGTGGCCTTGCAGGCGCTCGGCGGCGGCTTGGATGTGGGCTAATTCAATCATGGCGGCATTGTGCACGGGCTGCCACGGCTTACCTGGCGCGGGTACCCAGCCAGGCGGCACCCACTATCAGCACCCCAGCCAGCGCCACTGGCCAAGTCATGGCGCGGCCGCTGACCACGATCAGCATGGCCGTGGAAAGCAGTGGCGCCAGGTAGCTCAGGATGCCAATGTGGCGCGCATCGCCGGTTTTCAGCGCCTTGTCCCACAGAAAAAAAGACGCGCCCATCGGACCCAGGCCCATCAAGGCAATCAGCAGCCCATCGCGCAGGCTCAAGCTCACGCTGGGCTCCATCAGGTCGTGGCACAGCAAGGCCAGCAGGCCGGACACCCAGGCAAACGTGCCAATGGCTGCGGTCGGAAAGGCCGGCACACGGCGCGTCAGCAGCGAGTAGCTGGCCCACATGAACGCCGCCGCCACCGCGGCCACATAGCCCCAGGCACTGCCAGCCAACCCGGCTTCGCCAGCCTGCGGGCCAGCATCGGCCTGCCCCAAAATCACCACGGCGGCCCCGGCAAAGCCGATCAAAGCCGCCGCCACATGTGACCAGTGCAGACGCAAATGCGGCAAAAACACCGGTGCCAGCACCACTATCAGCAGCGGCCACAGGTAGTTGACCAAATTGGCCTGCACCGGCGGCGCCAGACGCAGCGCCATGAACAGCAAAAAGTGGTAACCAAACAGGCCGTAAACACCCAGGGCGAGCGTGGGCAGCGGCACGCGCCAGGCGGCCAGCTTGAAGTTGGACAGCGGCAGCGCAATCAGCCCACCCACCAGCAAGGACAGGCCGGTGAGCAAAAACGGCGGCACATGCGCCAGCGCCACACCCAGGCTGGCCAAGCTGCTCCACAGTGTGATGGCTCCAAGGGCCAGCAGTTGCGGGTGCTTTTTCACGGCCGCTGGTCGGTGCTGGGGCGTTGCCACAGGTTGATACCACCGTCCACCGCATGCTGATCGATGGCTTTGAGCTCATCGCTGCTGAAGTTCAGGTGCTGCAGCGCTCCCGCCAGCTCGGTGATTTGTGCGGGTGAACTGGCGCCAATCAGGGCGCTGGTCACGCGGGCGTCGCGTAGCACCCAGGCGGTGGCCATTTGCGCCAAGCTTTGGCCGCGTGCCAGTGCCATGTCGTTCAGGGCACGCACGTGTTTCAGGTTGGCGTCGCTCAAAAAATCGGGCTTGAAGGAGCCACCACCTGGGCGGTTGATGCGCGCATCGGCCGGGATGCCGTTCAGGTATTTGTCAGTCAGCAACCCTTGCGCCAACGCGCTGAACGCAATGCAGCCCATGCCGGTGTCATCCAGAGCCGTGAGCAAGTCTTCTTCAATCCAACGGTTCAGCAGACTGTAAGACGGCTGATGAATCAAGGCGAGTACACCCATGCTTTTCAAAAGGGCGGCTGCTTCACGGGTTTTACCTGCCGAATAACTGCTGATGCCCACGTAAAGTGCTTTGCCTTGCTGCACAGCGCTGGCCAGCGCACCCATGGTTTCTTCAAGAGGCGTGTCGGGGTCGAAGCGGTGGCTGTAGAAGATGTCCACATAGTCCAGGCCCATGCGCGCCAGGCTTTGGTCCAGGCTGGCCAACACGTATTTACGCGAACCACCGCCCTGGCCGTAGGGGCCGGGCCACATGTCCCAACCGGCCTTGCTGGAGATGATGAGCTGGTCGCGGTAGGGCTTGAAGTCGCGACGCATGTGGGCACCAAAATTGGTTTCGGCGCTGCCATAGGGTGGGCCGTAGTTGTTGGCCAAATCAAAGTGCGTGATCCCCAAATCAAACGCGGTGTGCAGCATCTGGCGCTGCGTGGCCAGCGGTGTGGCGTCGCCAAAGTTATGCCACAGCCCCAAGGAGATGGCGGGCAATTTCAGGCCGCTGGCACCGCAGCGGCGGTAGGGCATGGTGTCGTAACGCGTGGCAGCAGCGGTGTAGGTCATGGCGGGTATGGGTAAATTTATAAGAAATGAGCTTGTAGCCCATATTATTAGTGCGCAAGCAGCTATATATTAAATAGCAAAAATTCAAACACTAGCCTACCATAGACGCTGCCCGTTGTCGCGCACCGGGCTTGCGCAGAGCCAACAGAAGTCGCCACTTCGGGCCGCCGAGTCGCGGGCCCGAAGTGGCCTTGACAAGCCGATCGTTAATTCAGCGCCACCCGCTGGTTGCTCTTGAAGCTGTAGAGCGTGACAGCGGGCGTGGTCAGCTCGCCTTTGGGGGTGAAGGCGATGTTGGCCGTGACACCCTTGAACTGGGTCTTGCCAATGAACGGGGTGTAAACCTTGGGGTCGACTGAGTCGGCGCGTTTCATGGCGTCGGCGAGCACAAAGGTGGCGTCATAGGCATAGGGGCTATAAACCTGAAACTGGCCCGGGAAACGCGCGTCATACTTTTGTTTCCAGCCCAGCCCGCCCTGCATTTTTTGCACGGAGGCACCGCCGGTGGCGCAGGTGACGTTTTTCAGGGTGCCAGCCATGCTGGCGAGCTCGGCCAGCTTTTCGGTGCACATCGCGTCGCCGCCAAAATAGCTGACCTGCCCCAGACCCAGTTGCTCCATCTGGCGCAGCATGGGGCCGGCTTGTGCATCCAGGCCGCCGTAGAAGATGGCGTCGGGCTTTTTGCTTTTGATGGCAGTGATGATGGCGGTGAAATCGGTGGCTTTGTCGTTGGTGTATTCCTCGGCCACCACCTGAATGCCCTTTTGCTTGGCGGTGGCCTTGAACACATCAGCCAGGCCCTGGCCGTAGGCGGTGCGGTCGTCAATCACGGCCACGGTCTTGACCTTGAGGGCGTCGTGCGCAAAGTAGGCCAGCGCAGCACCCAGCGCGTTGTCGTTGGCAATCAGGCGAAAGGTGGTGGGGTAGCCGCGCTTGGTCACATCCGGATTGGTGGCCGAGGCGGTGATGTTGGGCAGGCCGCACTTGTTGTAAATGCTGGACGCCGGGATGGTGGTGCCCGACTGCAGGTGGCCCACCACGCCCGCCACCTTGGCGTCGCACAGCTTTTGCGCCACGTTGGTGGCCTGGCGAGGGTCGCCGGCGTCGTCTTCGGCCATGATCTCGAACTTGATTCTTTTGCCACCAATCACCAGCGCCTGCGCGTTGAGGTCATCAATCGCCATGCGCACGCCGTTTTCGGTGTCCTTGCCAATGTGTGCAATGCCGCCTGAGGTGGGACCGGCGTGGGCAATACGCACCGTTTGCACGTCTTGGGCCAAGCTGGGTGTGGCCGTCAGGCTGAGCATGGCGGCGGTCAGGCCAAGGGAGACACGAGGAAAGGAATTTTTTTGCATGGAAAAATCTCAGGTTTTCAAGTGAAAAAGCCACAATAGGCCACGATGGGCGATGGCATCAAGGGTTTACCCTTGGAGATGAATGTTACCCTCATGGCACTGTTTCAGTGCAGCGGCAGGCGTTTGATGCATCCAAATCCAGCGTGATGCTTGTCGCTAATGAAGCGTTTGGAGATTTATATAAAATCAGCCTCTAGCCCTTTAGATATATGCGCTAGTAGCTATAAAAATATAAGTGCTCACCACCCACCTCACCGATTGCCCGACTTTGACCGATTCCTTTTCCAAAACCCAAGAACCCCGCCTATGGCGCGATGACGGCTGGACCGCCCAGGTCATCAAAAACGAAGACGACGACGGCTGGGCTGTGGCCATGACGCGCGACGGCCAGTCCGAGCCCGCGCTGGTCGGCCCCTGGACCATGGGGCGCGACAAAAAGAACCCCAAACCGCTGGATGTCAACGCCTTCCACACGCTGGTGAAGACGGCGGCCGAGTTTGTGCGCCGCAGCGAGCAGCAGTTGCACGCCACGTTGCACCAAAGCATCAGCGTGACGCACGGCGTGCAGCGCATCGCGGTGTGTCTGGACATCACGCCTGATGACGACAACCCCTCTGCGCTGCTGAGTGCCCGGGACGAAGGTGACGAGGTTTTGGCACAGGTGCGCGTGCCGCCCAACTTCAAACTCAACCGCGCCAGTGCTGTGGCTTGGGCTGAAGGCGGGTTTGCCCGGCCTGCCTAGCGGCCCAACACCGCCTCGCCGTGGCGCCCAAAGATTTAAGAACTTTAAGCCTCTAGCCCTTTAAAAATAAGCGTAGACAGCTATAAATTAGAGAGTTATTTGCATGGCGTTCTGAGCCTCTGCAAACGCCTCAAACGCCGCAATGGGCAAGGGCCGGCTGAACAAATAACCTTGGTACGCATGGCAGCCCAGGTGCGCCAGAAACTCGGCCTGGGCCTGCAGCTCGACGCCTTCGGCAATCACCGACAGGCCCATGCTCTCGGCCAGAGCCACCACCATTTTGGCAATGGCCGCGTCATTCGGGTCGGTGACGATGTTGCGCACAAAACCCTGGTCGATCTTGAGTTGGTTCAGCGGCAGGCGCTTCAGATAAGCCAGCGACGAGTAACCGGTACCAAAGTCGTCCAGCGAAAACCCCACGCCTTTGGCTTTGAGCTCGCTCATTTTGGCGATGACGCCTTCCATGTCGTCCACCAACATGCTTTCCGTGAGTTCCAGCTTCAGGCGCTTCGGGTTGGCCTGGGTGCGTGCCAGGGTGGCCAGCACGGTGTCGACAAAATCCGGCTGGTGAAACTGGCGCGGGCTCACATTCACCGCCACCATCAGGTGCGCCATGGCCGGTTGCGCGGCCCAGATGGCCAGCTGCGTGCAAGCCGTTTCAAGCACCCATTGGCCAATGGACAGAATCAGGCCGCTGGTTTCTGCCAGCGGGATGAATTCCGCCGGCGACACCATGCCGCGTTGCGGGTGCTGCCAGCGCACCAGCACCTCAGCCCCGGTCAGGCGGCCGGCGCCCACCACTTGCGGCTGGTAGTGCAGCAAAAATTGCTGCTGGTAGACGGCCTGGCGCAAATCCGCCTCAAGCGCGGCATGCGCTGACACGTCGGCCTGCATTTGTGCGTCAAAAAAGCGCAAGCGGTTGCGCCCGGCCGCCTTGGCCTGAAACATGGCCAGCTCAGCCCGCTTCAGGGGCTGGTCGTTGGTTTCGCGGTGTTCGCCGTCAAACAAGGTGATACCAATGCTGGAGGTGCTGTGAAACGCGCCGTGCGCCAGCGCAAAGTCCGGCTCGAACACGCTGAGTATTTTTTCGCCCACCGCCTCGGCCTGGGTGGCCGCTTCCAGCGTGGTGACCTTCAGGTCTTCCAGCATCACCACAAATTCGTCACTGCCCATGCGGGCCAGGGTGTCACCTTCACGAATGCAGGTTTTCAGGCGCTGGGCGACCTGGGTCAGCAACAAATCGCCCTGCACATGGCCCAGGGTGTCGTTCAGGGTCTTGAAGTTGTCCAGGTCGACAAACAGCAAGGCGCTTTTGCGCGCGTGGCGGCTGCTGGTGTTGAGGGCCTGATCGAGCCGGTCCATCAACAAGCGGCGGTTTGGCAGGCTGGTCAGTGGGTCATAAAAGGCCAGGGTTTCGATGGCGTTGGCGGCAACGCGGCGGGCTTCTTCGGACTGTTTGCGCTCCGTGATATCGCGCGAGACTGCCAGCTGCACCGTTTGGCCGTGCTCCTGCATGGGCACGGCGTGGGTTTCCAGCCAGCGCCGCCCACCGTTGAGGCCGATTACCTCAAATTCCAGATGCATGGATTCACCCGCCAGCACCCGCTGGTGCAGCTGCTCGAAAGCCTCACGGTATTCCGGGGCAATGACATCTTGCACCGATTTACCGGCCACCTGAGCCAGGTTGTCGGCTTCGATCATGGCCAGGCCGGCCGGGTTCATCAGGGTGAGGCAGCCGTGCGCGTCGATGATCTTGATGCACTCGGGTTCGGCTTCAATGATGGTGCGCAGATGTGCTTCGCTCTCTTGCTGTCTGGCCATGGCTTGCTGGCGCCCGAGTTCGGCGCTCTTCAGACTGGCCTGCGTCTTGGCGAGCCAACCCAGGACGCTGTCTTGGTTGCCCTGTTCGACCTGGATGGGTGTGTCCAGATCACCCTGGCCGATTCTGGAAATGTGCCCAAACACCTCGTCGACCTCACCCCCCAGGGTGACCTGCAACAACTTGTTGCCACGCCACAGCAAGGTCAGCAGGGCCAGCGCAAACACAATGACGATGGCTCGAAAAACCAGGGCCTGCGTCTGCGCAAACTCAACGGCATGCTGGGTGCGCTCGCTCATCAGGGAATACACGTCCTTGATGGGCTGCATGATCTCGGCCTTGGCCTGGTGGTAGGTCTCGTCGTACAACATCGCAGTGGCCTGCTGGTGCGCAAGGCGGGCATCAAGGCCCTTGCCTTCCAGCAGCGCCATGGCTTTGGTTTCGATGAAAGCCAGTTGGTCTGAATTGGTTTTGGCTTGCGCCATCAGCGCCAGTTCGGTGGCGGTGAAACCGGTTTGACGCATCAGGTCCAGCAATGCAACCGCCGGGTCGATGGCGGTGGGCAGCGGCGGGTTAGCCAGCACCAAATCCCAATAAACATTTTGGTAGCCCTGCGGCCGGGCCTGCCGGCCGTCGCGAATCGCCAACACAGTCTGGTAGGCGGCCAAAAAGCGCGGGTCGCCGGTGGCCACATAGGTGCGCGCCAAGCGGGTCAGGTCATCTGAAGATTGGCGCAACTCGTCAGCCAACAGAAAAGACTGGTGGCGCAGGTCATTGGCGTGGTCAATGCGTTTTTCAGACCAGGTGTAGACGGCAAATGAGGCCGTCAGCAGGACAAACAACCCAATGGCCAGCCACAGCTGCCGGGTGAAACGGTTTCGATCTCTATCCATGAAGCGGGACTTGGTTCAACGATTTGCTTGGTGTGCTTTCATAACGGCAGCTTGGCGGCATCATAGAACCGATTCGCCCAGGCCCCGGGGCCAGACAAGTGACGTCGGCTTGTTTCAGGGCGAGGCCGTTGGTGGAAAGGGGTATCAGACACGCATCAACGTCACCTTGCCTGGTGCCATTTTGAGTTCGATGCAGCACCACAAGGTTGGAGCCCAAATTGACGGGCGTCAGAGCCTCCAAGTTGCAGACTTGGGCAGTGACTCCGGGTACACACCCGCTTCACTCCCAGCATAGCTTTTCAACAAAACCAATTAATTCATCAAAAATCATCAAAAATCATCAAAAATCTGCAAATCGACTACAATCACTTAAATTGAGCACACCTGAGCGAAAGTCAGGGTCACAAAGTCTCCGGTCTCACGAATTCATACGTTGTGGTAGCGGGGTTGCTATATCGATCAGGCTAGCCCTGCTTGATAACCGCTCCGTTCGGCAAGGTGGTAACCCTGCAAACCCTCGCCAAGAAGCTATAGCAACCACATTCTTAGCCTCTTGTGCACCAGCACGCTAAGCTGAATTTCCCTGTATTTGACAGATGCCAAAGCACCATTAATTGCGCGGCCCTCAGACAGCGTGATGTAAGCACCACTTTTACTAGTCAGGAAATTTCAATGCTAAAACTTAATCCAACGCGCATGGCCCTCGGTTTTGGCGCGCTGGCCTTGCTCGGCATCGCAATTTCACTTATTGGCGCATTAAAAATTCATGCCGTAGACCAGAGTCTGGATGAAGTGGCGAACAACCGTTTGCTCAAGACTAACCAATTCGCGGAGTACAAGGACAACCTCAACAATATTGCACATGCCGCCCGGAACATGCTCCTGACTGAGGAGGCCGTCGTCCGAGATGCCGAAAAGATAAAAATCGATGCATCTGTCGTGGCCAATACCAAGCTTTTGGCGATGCTAGACCACTCAGTTCGCACGCCAGAAGGTGCAGCTCTGTTAAATATTTTTAAGGAAACGGGACTCCGCTACTACAGCGAGATAAATAAAATCGTCGGTTTGACTAATGATGGCGAGGCCTTGGCAGCCAGTCAGTTATTGATGGGTAATGCGTGCAATGAGCTGTGCGATGCCGTGCGCCGCGTTGCTGGTGGTGGTGACCTCAGTGTTTCGCTGTCCTTAAGCCATGGAGACAGTACAAGCGTATTAGCCGCGATGCAGCGCATGCAAACGTCACTCACGCAGGTCGTCAACGCGGTACGTCAAGGCTCAGAGGGTGTGGCCACCGCTAGTGCTCAAATTGCCAATGGCAACCAGGATTTGTCGGGCCGCACCGAAGCCCAAGCCAGCGCGCTGGAAGAAACAGCTGCCTCCATGGAGGAGCTAAGCGCTACCGTAAAGCAAAACGCTGACAACGCCCGCCAGGCCAATCAACTGGCGCAGAGCGCCAGCATGGTGGCAGTCAATGGCGGCGAAGTGATGGCGCAGGTCGTTGACACCATGAAGGGGATCGTTGATGCCAGCAAAAGAATCGCCGAGATTATTCTTGTCATGGACGGCATTGCCTTTCAAACTAATATTTTGGCGCTCAACGCTGCGGTAGAGGCGGCAAGGGCTGGGGAAGAGAGTCGCGGTTTTGCCGTGGTCGCCAACGAAGTTCGCTCACTAGCGGGCCGTTCAACCGAGGCTGCTAAGGAAATCAAGAACCTGATCAATGCCAGCTTGACGCGGGTTGAACAGGGCACCCTATTGGTGGACCAGGCGGGCGTCTCCTTGCATGAAGTTGTGAGAAGTATCGGGCGCGTGACGGACATCATGGGTGAAATTAGTGCTGCCAGCAACGAGCAAAGTCTGGGGGTCTCCCAGGTCAGCGAAGCTGTGACAAAGATGGACCAGGTAACCCAACAAAATGCAGTGCTGGTGGAGAAAATGGCCGCCGCAGCCTCAAGCCTAAAGTTTCAGGCTCTGGATTTAGTGCAGACGGTGGCGGTGTTCACGCTGCCACAGCGAGGTGGTTTCATTGTGGCTGACGTCGCTTACACCGGCGCGATCCGGCGCCTGTTATGACGCTGCGGTGGTACACCAGCCACCCGGTAGTCCGGAGATGGCTGTTTGAAACGCTGATCATCGCGGCGCTGTATGCCACGTTGGGCAAGGCTTGCACGATGTTGACGCACGCGCTGCTGGAGGGCAATGTCAGTTTTTTTGGCCGCCAGCGGGCATCGCACTGGGCGCATTCATGCTGCTGGGTTGGCGTGCCAGCGCTGGCGTCTGGCTGGGTGCCATCGCCACTCACGGCCTTTTTATCACAGACGAAATAAACCTGCACGCCATGATGTCCCTGGTGCTGATGGCCAGTGGCTCCACCGCGCAAGCCGCCATGGCGGCCTGGTTCAGCGGGCGTTGGCTTGGCCTGGGTCAATTTGCAACGCCTGCCAGCGAGCAACGCATGTTGCATTTGACCCCGCTGCGTTTAGCGACGGTCATGGCTGTCCTCTTCGCGCTGGCAAGCACCGTGGCAGCCAGTATCGGCACCGCCAGTCTGGTGCTGTCGGGTGAGGCACAGCGTTCCGCTGCAGCCCAGGTGTGGCAAACCTGGTGGCTGGGCGACTTGGCCGGCATGCTGGGCATTGGCCCGCTGCTGTATTTTTTGGTGAGTTACTGGCGTAAAAACTCATTTCAACGGGACCCCATCGCGATATGTCTGGCTTGTCTGCTGGCTGGCGCGGGCGTATTGGCGTTTGCGGTTAGCCAGCAGTCCTACCGGCTTGGGCAACAGGCAGCTTTAGAAACCGATTTGGATGAGTTAATTGCACTGCAAGATGGCCTCATGCACGCCAATATGACGCAGGTTGTATCCCTCAAAGCCTTGTTTGAAGCCAGTGACAACGTGCGCCTTGATGAATTCCAAAACTTCACGGCCAAACTGTTGGCACACAACCCATTGATCCGGTCGATGAGCTGGATTCCACGCGTGCGTGCGTCCGAGCGAACCTATTTTGAACAACAAATCCATCAAAGTGGTCGGCCCGAGTTTTTTATTCAAGAGCGCACAGCAGACCACAAACGCATGTCGGCAGGCTTGCGGTCAGAATACTTCCCCATTACCTACTCGATGCCGTTGGATTCCAACACCCTGGTAACCGGCCTGGATGTCAGCATGGACCCGGTGCGGTGGGATGCCATTGAACAAGCGCGGGACGGCGGCACGGTGGTGGCCAGTGCGCCCGTAGAGTTGCTGCGAACTGATGAATCCCTGCCAGGAGTCTTGATCGTGGCACCGGTTTACCGGCCAGGCTTGCCACTTAGCACGATTGATCAGCGCCGGATCGCTTTCGCAGGCGTAGTTGTCAGTGCTTTCTCACCCAACAAACAATTTTCCGCGATTCGACGCATCCTGAACCCCAATTGTCAGCGCCGATTGAATATTGAGCCACCCTGCCGATTCAATATTGAGCCAGGGCGTGTTGCCGAATTTTGAATTGGCAACTGTGGACAAGTGTACTGAATTGCTGGTTTTGGCTATCCCCTGACTT